>NZ_CAJSLV010000046.1 GCF_907177275.1 Actinacidiphila cocklensis | reverse complement strand
CGCGGCCGTCGCGCCCGCCGACCGCCCGGCGCCGATCGACGGCGCCGCGCTCGCCCGGGAGATCGCCGGCCGCGGCTGCGTCCTGCTGCGCAACGCGGTCTGCGGCGAGGCCCCGGTGCTGCCGCTCGACCCCGCCGCTGCGCGCGGCGGCATCGCCCTGATCGGTGCCGCCGCGCGCGAACCGCGCATCCTGGGCGGCGGATCGGCGCAGGTCTTCCCCGCCCGGGTGGTCTCGCTGCTCGACGCGCTGCGCGAGGCGCTGCCCGCGGGCGTACCGCTGGGCTACGCGCTCGGCGCCGACCCGAGCGAGGAACTGCCGCCCGCCGCCTCCGGGTTCGCCCTGCGGGCGGTGGCCCGCGCGGCCGACGGGCGCGAACTCGGCTCCGAGGCATTGCCGTCGGGCCAGGTGCAGTGGTTCGGCGAGATGCCGGAGGGCATCGACCACGACGAGGTGCACACCGTCGAGGTGTGCGGCACCTTCACCCCCGCGGTCGGCGGCGAGCACCGCTTCGGCACCCGCGGCACCGGCGCCTTCACCCTCGCCGTCGCGGGCCGGGTCCTCTACGACGGTCCGCAGTCCGACCCGCACTCCGACCCCTTCGAGGCCTTCTTCGGTACGCCGACGGAGCGCGGCACGGTGCGCCTCGCGGCGGGCGAGCCGGTGCCGGTCAGCCTGCTCTACGCGCCGCCCAAGGACGTGGAACTGCCCATCCAGGCCATCGGGTGCAGCCTGCTGCACGGCGAACCCGAGCGGGACGAGGAGGAGTTGCTGGCCGAGGCGGTCGCGGCGGCGCGGGCCGCGGCCACGGCGGTGGTCGTCGTCGGCACCACCGAGCGCGTCGAGTCGGAGGGCTTCGACCGGCGGGACCTGCGGCTGCCCGGGCGGCAGGACGAGCTCGTCGCGCGGGTCGCCGCGGCCAACCCCCGCACCGTCGTGCTCGTCAACTCCGGTGCGCCGGTGGAACTCCCGTGGCGGGAGGACGTGGCCGCGGTGCTGCTGTGCTGGTTTCCGGGGCAGGAGGGCGGCGCCGCCCTCGCGGACGTGCTGCTCGGCGAGGTCGAGCCGGGCGGGCGGCTCCCCACCACCTGGCCGGTCCGGCTCTCCGACGCGCCCGTCACCGAGGTCGCCCCGCGGGACGGCGTGCTGTCCTACGACGAGGGGGTCCTCGTCGGCTACCGCGCCTGGGAGCAACCCGGGGTGCCCGCACCGGCGTATCCGTTCGGGCACGGGCTCGGCTACACGTCGTGGGCGTACGAGGAGCTGATCGCCCTCCCGCCGTCCGCGGAGGCGGATCTGGCGTCCGTGACGGTCCGGGTCCGCAACGTCGGCCCCCGGGCCGGGCGGGAGGTCGTCCAGCTCTACCTCGACGGTCCGCAGGGGCGGCGGCTCGCCGGCTTCCGCTGCGTCACGGCCGCTCCCGGCGACGTGGCCGAGGCCGTCATCCCCGTGCCCCGCAGGGCGGCGTCCACCTACCAGCCCGGCGCGGCCGCCTGGCAGCTCCCCGCAGGCCCCTTGGAGCTCTCCACCGGCCCGCTGACCATCACCCTCGCGTAGGGCCGGGGGACAGGCGCGTCACTGCTGCGGCCTGAAGGCCACCGCGGCCAGCAGGGCGGCCAGTTGCTCCTGGCCCTTCTCGTTCGGGTGGAACCAGTCCCAGCTGCTCAGCTCGTCCGTGCCGAAGCGGTAGCCGAAGACGGCGCCGCCGTCGTAGCGGCAGCGCACGTACTGCCCGCAGACCTGCCCGAGCACCTCGTTGTAGGCGACCACCCGGTCGCGGACCGCGGTGCGCCGGGACTTGGCGGCGGCGCTCTGCGAGTCGGGGTCGTCGAGCATCGTCGGGCACAGGCCGAGCTTCCAGACCTCCTTGCCCAGCACGTTGGACCGGCCCACCGACCACAGCCGTTCCAGGTCCGGGATGCTGGCCACCAGGATCTGGGTGGCCGGCAGCGTCTTGTGCAGATACGCCATCGCGGCGGCGAAGTCGCTGCGGAAGTCGGCGACCGGCGTCATCGTGCCGAGCCGCGAGGCGCAGGCGTCGTTCGCGCCGATCAGCACCGTCACCATGGCCGGCCGGTGGGCCGCCGCGGTCCGCGCCTGGTCCTGGAGGTCGGCGACCCTGGCGCCGGTGCCGGCGAGATTCCAGCTGCGGGTGGCGGGCGCGGCCGTGGTCAGCCGGCGGGTGAGGCTCCCGACACCGGTGCGCGAGCCGGTCGCCCACGACACCTCGGGGCAGTCGGACAGCGGCTTGCAGGCGTCGAAGCCGCGGGTGATGGAGTCGCCGAGCGCGGCCACCGACGCCGGGTGGACGTTCCACGGGCGGGCCGGGGCGGCTGGCGCGGCGGGCGCGGGCTTCCGCGCGGAATGCGAGGTGTGTGCGGTGGGGGACCCGGTCGTGGGTGCCCGCTCGCCGTCCGGCGAGCCGCCCGAGGAGCATCCGGAGAGGCATCCGCCCAGCAGAACGGCACCGACGGCCAGTACAAGGCCGGGTCGCAGCAGCGGTCGCATGCGGCACTTCCCTCCGACGATGGGGTGACATCCGGTAACAGCCCGACGGTACGTCACGCTCTCGTAGACGCCGCACGGTAGCTTTTTCCCTGACACCCGGATCGATGTGACGGGAGGTCGACCGCGACCGGGCGTCAAACCGTCAGTAGTTGTCCTGTTTGCCGCGAATAGTGCAGAATGTCTCTCATGTTGCCCCGGAGCAGCCGGTTCGGGTGGTGAGGCCGCTGGGGAAGGCGAACCTCGTCCCACACTGGAGGTACCGGTGACGACCCGTGGTGTTCTGTACGTGCACGCCGCACCGCGCGCGCTCTGCCCGCACGTCGAATGGGCTGTGGCGGGCGTCCTCGGCGTGCGCGTCAGCCTGGACTGGATCCGGCAGCCGGCCGCGCCGGGGACCTGGCGGGCCGAGTTCTCCTGGCAGGGCGAACCCGGAACCGCGTCCAAGCTGGCGTCCGCGCTGCGCGGCTGGCAGATGCTGCGCTTCGAGGTCACCGCGGAGCCGTCCGCGGGCGCCGAGGGTGAGCGCTACAGCGCCACACCGGACCTGGGCATCTTCCATGCGGTCATCGGCATGCACGGCGACATCCTGATCCCCGAGGACCGGCTGCGCGCCGCCATGCAGCGGGCCGCCGTCGGCGAGGCCGATCTGGAGACCGAGCTGTCCCGGCTGCTGGGCAAGCCGTGGGACGACGAGCTGGAGCCGTTCCGCTACGCGGGTGAGGGCGCGCCGGTCCGCTGGCTGCACCAGGTCGTCTGACACACGCTCAGCCGGGTGCCGCCGGGTCCGGCCTGCGGCACGTAACCTGCCGTCATGTCCGACTCTCTCACCGTCGCGGTCCTCGGCACCGGCCTCATGGGCGCCGGGATGGCCCGCAACCTGTCCGCCGCGGGCCACGACGTCCGCGCCTGGAACCGCACCCTGTCCCGCGCCGAGCCGCTGGCCGCCGACGGCGTACGGGTCGTCGCCGACGCCGCGGAGGCCGTACGCGGCGCCGACGCCGTCCTCACCATGCTGCTCGACGGCCCCGCCACCCGCGCCGTCGTGGAGGGCGCGGCCGAGGCCCTGCGCCCCGGCGCGGTCTGGCTGCAGACCGGCACCGTGGGACCCGAGGCGCAGGCCGGGCTCGCCGCGTTCGCCGCCGAGCACGGCCTGCTCTTCGTCGACGCGCCCGTCCTCGGCACGCGACCGGTCGCCGACGCCGGGCAGCTGAACGTCATGGCCGCGGGTCCTGACGCCGCCAGACCCGTCGCCGACAAGGTCTTCGACGCGATCGGCGCCAGCACCCTGTGGCTGCCGGGCGACGCGGCCGACGGGCCGGCCAGCCGGCTCAAGCTGGTCATCAACAACTGGGTGCTCGCCCTGACCGCGGCCACCGGCGAAACGCTGGCCCTGGCCAAGGCCCTGGGCGTCGACCCCGACCACTTCCTCGGGACCATCGAGGGCGGCGCCCTGGACGTGCCCTACCTGCGCATGAAGGCCGCGGCGATCCTCGGCGGCGACTTCACCCCCAACTTCACGGTCGAGGGCGCCGCCAAGGACCTCCGGCTCATCGCCGCGGCCGGCGAGGCCGCCGGAGCCCGCATGGACCTCGCCGCCGCCGGCGCCGCCCGCTTCCAGCGCGCCGCCGACCAGGGCCACGCCGCCGAGGACATGGCGGCAGGCTATTTCGCCAGCTTCGGCCCCTGACACAGCGAACCCGGGGGGACGGCCCTGACGGGCCTCCTCCCGGGTTCGCCGGTAGCCATCGAGCCGAAGGGAGCGCCGGTGCCGAAAGGGAGAACGCGCGCAGGCCCCGGGGAACGAGGGGTCGAGCACGATCGACCGTCGACACCGGACTGAGGCGACCGGAGGCGAGAGGGCGGCAGAAAGAACGTCAGCTCTCGAAGCTCCGCAGGGCCAGGACGACGTTGTGGCCGCCGAAGCCGAAGGAGTCGTTCAGGGCTGCGATCGTGCCCTCGGGGAGCGGGCGGGGCTTGTCGCCGACGATGTCCGCGTCCGCCTCCGGGTCCCGCTCGACCAGGTTGATCGTCGGCGGGGCGATGCGGTGGTAGAGCGCCAGCACGGAGGCGACCGTCTCGATACCGCCGGCGCCGCCCAGCAGGTGGCCGGTCATGGACTTGGTGGCCGAGATCGCCATGTGGTCCACGTCGTCCCCGAAGACCCGGCGCAGCGCCTTGATCTCCGCGACGTCACCCTGCGGGGTGGACGTGGCGTGCGCGTTGACGTGCACGATCTCCGCGGGCTTCAGGTCGGAGCCGTCCAGCAGGTGCTGGAGCGCCGCCGCGATACCGCGGCCGGTCGGCTCCGGCTGGGTGATGTGGTGCGCGTCGGCCGAGATGCCCTGGCCGACCACCTCCGCGTACACCCGGGCGCCGCGCGCCCTCGCGTGCTCGACCGACTCCAGCACGACCACGCCGGCACCCTCGCCGAGGACGAAGCCGTCCCGCCCGGCGTCGTACGGACGCGAGGCACCCTGCGGGTCGTCGTTGTTCTTGGACATCGCCATCATGTTGCCGAAGGCGACGATCGGCAGCGGGTGGATCGCCGCCTCGGTGCCGCCGGCCACGACCACGTCGGCGCGGCCGGTGCGGATCATCTCGACCGCGTAGCCGATCGCCTCGGCGCCCGACGCGCACGCGCTGACCGGGGTGTGCACACCGGCGCGGGCGTTGATGTCGATGCCGACGTTCGCGGACGGGCTGTTGGGCATGAGCATCGGCACGGTGTGCGGCGAGACCTTGCGCACACCCTGGTTCTTCAGCACGTCGTACTGCCCCAGCAGCGTGGTGACACCGCCGATGCCGGACGCGACGACCGCGCCGAGCCGGTCGGGGTCGACCGCCGGGTCCTCGCCCGCCTTCGCGGTGAAACCGGCGTCCGCCCACGCCTCGCGGGCCGCGATCAGCGCGAACTGCGCGCTGCGGTCCAGCTTGCGGGCCAGCGGCCTGGGCAGGACCTCCCCGGGCTCCACGGCGATCTGCGCGGCGATCCGCACGGGCAGCTCGGCCGCCCAGTCCTGTTCCAGCGGGCGCACGCCTGACCGGCCGGCCAGCAGCGCCTCCCAGGTCGACGCGCTGTCGCCACCCAGCGGTGTGGTTGCTCCGATACCGGTGACGACCACGGTGTGATTGGTCGGGCTCACAGGAATTGTCTCTCCACGTCTAGAAGGGCGGGTGACAGGCGCGTCGACCCGGTTGCCGATCCCGCCGGCCTCGCGGCCGAGGGATCGTTTCGGCGAGCGGTCTCAGACCTGCTGCGCCTTGAGGATGTAGTCGGCCGCGTCGCCGACGGTCTTGAGGTTCTTGACGTCGTCGTCCGGGATCTTCACGCCGAACTGCTCCTCCGCCGCCACGACGACCTCGACCATCGACAGCGAGTCGACGTCCAGGTCGTCGGTGAAGGACTTGTCGAGCTTGACGTCCTCGGTGGGGATGCCGGCGATCTCGTTGACGATCTCGGCGAGACCGGCGACGATCTCTTCCTGGGTGGCCATTTTGTACGGCGCTCCTTGATGTGTAACCGATGGCGCGGCGGGCGGGACTGCTGCGCCGCGAGGGTGTGTGACTAGGGGAGAGTAACCACAGTCGCCGCGTAGACCAGACCCGCCCCGAAGCCGATGACCAGGGCGGTGTCCCCGCTCTTGGCCTCGCCGGTGGCGAGCAGCCGCTCCATGGCGAGCGGGATGGACGCGGCGGAGGTGTTGCCCGTGGTCTCGATGTCGCGGGCCACCGCAACGTGCTCGGGGAGCTTCAGCGCCTTGATCATCGAGTCGATGATCCGCATGTTCGCCTGGTGCGGGATGAACGCGTCGAGCTGGTCCGCGGTGATCCCGGCGGCGTCCAGCGCCTCCTGGGCGACCTTGGCCATCTCGTAGACCGCCCAGCGGAAGACCGCCTGGCCCTCCTGGGTGATCGCCGGGAAGCGCACCTGCTCGCCGGGCGTGTCCCGGTAGACGTCCCAGGAGATCGTCTGCTTGATCGTCTCCGACTTGTCGCCTTCCGAACCCCACACCGTGGGGCCTATGGCGGGTTCCTTCGACGGGCCGACGATGACCGCGCCCGCGCCGTCGCCGAACAGGAAGGCCGTCGCGCGGTCCTCCAGGTCGGTCAGGTCGCTCAGCCGCTCCACACCGATCACCAGCACGTGCTCGGCGGTGCCGTCGGTGACCATGCCCTTGGCGAGGGTCAGGCCGTAGGTGAAGCCCGCGCAGCCCGCGGAGATGTCGAACGCGGCCGGCTTGCCCGCGCCGATGCGGTGCGCGATGTCGGTGGCGACGGCGGGGGTCTGCTTGAAGTGCGAGACCGTCGCGACGATGACGGCGTCGATGTCCGACGCGCTGATCCCGGCGTCCGCGATGGCCTTGCCGCCGGCGGCCAGCGACATCTCCGCCACCGTCTCGTCGGGGCTCGCCCAGTGCCGGCTGGCGATGCCGGACCGCGACCTGATCCACTCGTCGCTGGAGTCGATGGTCTCCAGGATGACCTCGTTGGGCACCACGCGGGTGGGACGGTAGCCGCCGACACCGAGGATGCGTGCGTACGGGGAGCCCTTGCTCGGGCTGATCTTCGATGTCATCGCTGCGTCGGCTCCTGTTCGGGTGAGGCTTCTGGTACGGCGTCCGCAGCCGCGGCCTGCGCCGCGACCTCGGCGACCAGCGCGCGGGCCGCGTCGAGGTCCTCGGGCGTCTTGAGCGCCAGCGTCCGCACCCCGGGCAGCGCCCGCTTGGCCAGACCCACCAGCGTGCCGCCCGGCGACACCTCGATGATCGCGGTGACCCCGCGCTCCTTGAACGTCTCCATGCACAGATCCCAGCGGACCGGATTCGACACCTGCGCGACCAGCCGGCGTACGACGTCGGCGCCGCTACCGACCGCCTGCCCGTCCGCGTTCGAAACATACGGCAGCGCCGGGTCCGACACGGTCAGGGAGGGGGCGAGCGCCTCGAGAGTCGCGACCGCGGGGGCCATGTGGGCGGTGTGGAAGGCGCCCGCGACCTTCAGCGCGATCACCCGGGCCTTGTCCGGCTTGTCCTCGGCGAGGGCGGCGAGCTGCTCCAGCGTACCGGCGGCGACGATCTGGCCTGCGCCGTTGATGTTCGCCGGGGTCAGCCCCAGGCCGGTCAGGTGGGCCACGACGGCGTCCGGGTCACCGCCCAGCACCGCGGACATGCCGGTCGCGGTCACCGCGGCGGCGTCGGCCATCGCACGGCCGCGGGCCGCCACGAAGGTCATCGCGTCATGGGCGGACAGCACGCCGGCCAGGACGGCCGCGGTGATCTCGCCGACGCTGTGTCCTGCGACCAGGTCGGGGGTCAGCCCCAGCTCGCCCGCGGACAGCAGGCCCGCGGCGACCAGCAGCGGCTGCGCGACCTTGGTGTCGCGGATCTCGTCCGCGTCCGCCTTGGTGCCGAAGCGGGCGAGGTCGAGCTTCGCCGCGGCGGACCAGCCTTCGAGGCGGTCGGCGGCGCCGGGGAGGTCGAGCCAGGGAGCGAGGAAGCCGGGCGTCTGTGCGCCCTGGCCGGGAGCGACGAGTACGAGCACCTTCACACTCTCTCTCGCGAGCGGGGATGACCGCCCGTGGGGACAGGGACCAAGAACTGTCAGGTGATTTGTGGGTGTCCCACAAACGCTCAGCTTTGGCGCTCCGTATCGGACAGCCTGCCCAGGATGAGGGCGATGCGGAGGGTGAACGCCGAACGTACGTCGGAGGGTGACCAACCGGTGACATCGGTCACACGTCGCAGCCGGTAGCGGACGGTATTGGGGTGGACGAACAGCATACGGGCGGCACCTTCGAGTGACGACGCCTGCTCCAGATAGACACTCAGCGTCTCCAGCAGCGCGGAGCCCGCTTCTTCCAGAGGCCTGTAGATCTCCTCCACCAACTGCTCGCGCGCATGGCGGTCACCCGCCATCGCACGCTCCGGCAGCAGATCGTCGGACGACACCGGGCGCGGCGCGTCGGGCCACGCGTGGCAGGCCTTCAGCCCGGCCGCCGCGGCCTGCGCCGAGCGGGTCGCCGACAGCAGGTCGCCCACCACGGGACCCGCCACCACGGGGCCGGCCGCGAACGGGCCGATCAGCGCCTTCGCGACCCGCAGCGGGTCGTCGTCGCCGCCGGCGACCACCACCAGGCGCTCACCGAGCACCCCCGTCAGGACCTGCAGCTTCGCATGCCGGGAGGCCCGCCTGATCGCCTCGACGGTCAGCTCGCTGTCCCCGTTCGGCGCGGTGCCGAGCACGACGACGATCTTGTCGGGGGAGTTCCAGCCGAGCGCCGCGGCCCTGGACAGCACGCCCTCGTCGGCCTCGCCCGACAGCACCGCGTTGACCACCAGCGACTCCAGCCGCGCGTCCCAGGCGCCGCGGGCCTCAGCGGCCTGCGCGTACACCTGTGCGGTGGCGAAGGCGATCTCCCGTGCGTAGACGAGCAGCGCCTCGCGCAGCACCCTCTCGTCGCCGGGCGCCGCCACCTCGTCGATCGCGGCCTCCATCACCTCGATCGTGGTCCGCACCATCTCCACGGTCTGCCGCAGCGAGATCGCCCGGGTCAGCTCCCGCGGGGCGGTGCCGAAGACGTCCGTGCTGATCGCCTGCGGGGCCTCGGGGTGCCGGAACCACTCGGTGAACGCGGCGATGCCGGCCTGCGCCACCAGGCCGATCCAGGAACGGTTCTCCGGCGGCATCGCCCGGTACCAGGGCAGCTGCGCGTCCATCCGCGCGATGGCGTTGGCGGCCAGCCGCCCGGCGGACTTCTCCAGTCGGCGCAGCGTCGCGGAGTAGTCCCCGCGAGCGGGTTCGGCGGGGGTTTGCGGTGACTGAGAGGCGTTCGGCACGAAGCCAAGCCTATGGGGTCGGTTTTTCCGGCTTCCCCGGGTCGTGCCGCCCCCGCTCCCCGCGGACTACGGTGGAGGCATGATCGACGTGCGCCGGGGCGCCGACCGCTACGCCGGCGGAGAGCAGGACGCCGGGGTCGACACCCGGCACGCCTTCTCCTTCTCCGGCTTCTACGATCCCGGCAACGTGCGCTTCGGGCTGCTCGCGGCCTGCAACGAGGAGCGGTTGGCGCCGGGCGCCGGATTCGCCGAGCACACCCACCGGGACACCGAGATCGTCACCTGGGTGATCGAGGGCGAGCTGGAGCACCGGGACGCCGAGGGGCGGGTCGCGCGGCTGCGGGCCGGCGACGCGCAGTGGCTCAGCGCCGGCAGCGGGGTGCGGCATGTGGAGCGCAACGCGGGGGAAGGGGTGCTGCGCTTCCTGCAGATGTGGCTGCACCCGGACGTCTTCGGGGTACGCCCGGCCTACGCCGCCGTGACCTCGCCGGTCCCCGCGGGACCCGGGCTCACCCTGCTGGCGTCCGGGGCGCCCGACGCGACCCCGCCGCTGCGTCTGCGGCAGGCCGCCGCGGCGCTGCGGGTCGGCCGTCCGCCTGCCCCCGACCAGGTTGCGCTGCCCCCGGCCGCCTTCTCCTACCTCCACGTCCTCCGAGGATCCGTCCGCCTCGCCGGTGAGCTTCTCCACCCGGGTGACGCGGTTCGCCTTGCCGGCGAGGAGGGCCTCACCGCTTCTGCCGCCGGCGGCGCCGAATATCTTCTCTGGTCGATGCAAGCGGAGCCGGCGCCGGCCTGAGGGGGCTCCCCGTGAGTGCCCCTTCCCCCGGCCGCCGAGACCTTCCCTCGGTTCGTGGCTTGTCTCGCAGTTCCCCGAGCCCTTGGGCGGGTGCCGCTTGCTGTGGCGTCGCCTACTTTCCCGCCGTCCGGGCTGGGCGCGCAGTTCCGCCCCCAGAGCTTCGCGCTGGGGGCACCCCCAGCGCCCCTATTGGCCTGCGTCCTCCTGCGCCCAGCGTTCACCCCTGGCAGGGGCGTGCCTTCTGCGCGGAGGCACGCCCCTGCCAGGGGCGCGGGGAACTGCGCGACAAGCCACGACGCACCGAAAGGCGCGAGCCCCCAGGGGCTCGCGGAACTGCGGGACAAGCCCCCACCGGGGGAAAGACGCGACGCCACCGCGAGGGGCAGCCGCTCAGGCGCTCAGGTCGGAGAGGATCGTGTCGGTCAGGGTGGGCCAGAGGGGGGTGGTCCAGGGGCCGAAGGGGCGGTCGGTGAGGACCGCGCAGGCCGCGCCCGCGGCGGGGTCGAACCAGAGGAACGTGCCCGCCTGCCCGAAGTGGCCGAAGGTCGTGGGGGCCGACCGCGCCCCCGTCCAGTGCGGCGACTTGTGGCCGCGGATCTCGAAGCCGAGCCCCCAGTCGTTGGGGTCCTGCATCCCGTAGCCGGGCAGCACCCCGCGCAGCCCGGGAAATGCCACCGACGTGGCCAGGGCCATGGAGGACTCGTGCAGCAGCCGCGGCGCCAGCACCTCCGCCGCGAACCGCCCCAGGTCCGACGCAGTGGAGACCGCACCGGCGGCCGGGGAGCCGTCGAGCCGCGTGCCGGTCATCCCGAGCGGGTGGAGCACCGCCTCGTCCAGGTAGGACGCGAAGGGCATGCCCGCCGCCTTGGCGATCGTGTCCGCCAGCACCTCGAACCCGGCGTTGGAGTAGATCCGCCGGGTGCCGGGCGCCGCCTGCACCCGGTGCTCGTCGAAGGCGAGGCCCGAGGTGTGCGCCAGCAGGTGCCGTACCGTCGAGCCCTCGGGACCGGCCGGGTCGTCCAGCTCGAAGACGCCTTCCTCGTACGCCACGAGCGCCGCGTACGCGGTGAGCGGCTTGGTCACCGACGCCAGCGCGAAGTCCTGGTCCAGCGGCCCGTACGACCCCGCAAGGGTGCCGTCGCGGCGTATGACGACGGCGGCCGCATGCGGCACCGGCCACTGATCGATCAACCGTAGGCTGTCCATATGGCGAGCCTAATGGCCCGCACTTGCCTGGAGTGCACTCCAAGGTCTTAGCGTGGTGACCATGACGGTCGTGCAGATGGTGAACCAGGAAACCGTGCCGGCGGCGCTGTGCGTGGCGGAGGACGAGACGCATCCGCGGCCCGACGGCAGGGACCAGTACACGATCAGCGAGGTCGCCGCGTTCACCGGGATGAGCGCGCACACCCTGCGCTGGTACGAGCGGATCGGGCTGATGCCGCACGTGGACCGCTCGAACACCGGGCAGCGCCGCTTCAGCAACCGCGACCTCGACTGGCTGGCCTTCGTCGGCAAGTTGCGGCTGACCGGGATGCCGGTCGCCGACATGGTGACGTACGCCGAGCTGGTCAAGGCAGGTGAGCGCACCGAGCCGCAGCGCAAGGCGCTCCTGGAGGCGACCCGGATGGACGTGGTGCAGCGGATCGCGGAGCTGCAGGACACCCTGACGGTGCTGGACTACAAGATCGGGACTTATGCGGGCGCCGAGCGGGCGCCGGAGAGGACAGGCGCGTGATGTCGGCTGCACGGATCGGGACGGTTCGGCTCGGCGCGGAAGGGCCGCAGGTCGGCGTCCAGGGCCTGGGCTGCATGGGCATGAGCGAGTTCTACGGCGACACAGACGAGGCCGCGGCCCGCCAGACGCTGGAGACCGCGCTCGACGCCGGGGTGACGTTCTACGACACCGCCGACATGTACGGCCAGGGCGCCAACGAGGAGTTCCTCGCCCCCTTCGTCAAGGCGCACCGCGACGAGATCACCCTGGCCACGAAGTTCGCCAACGAGCGCAGGGCCGACGACCCGGCCTACCGGGCGATCCGCAACGACCCGCCGTACATCCGGCAGGCCGTCGACGCCAGCCTGAGCAGGCTCGGCGTCGACGTCATCGACCTGTACTACATGCACCGGCGCGACCCGCGGGTGCCGCTGGCCGAGTCGGTCGGCGCGATGGGCGAGCTGGTGGCCGCAGGCAAGGTCCGCTTCCTGGGCCTGTCCGAGGTGACCGGCGCCGAGCTGCGCGAGGCGCACGCGGTGCACCCGATCACCGCGCTCCAGTCCGAGTGGTCGCTGTTCAGCCGGGACGTCGAGCGGTCGGCGGTCGGTGCGGCCGCGGACCTCGGCGTCGCCTTCGTGCCGTACTCGCCGCTCGGCCGCGGTTTCCTGACCGGCGCCTTCCTGGACGCGGCGAGCGAGCTGTCCGACGGCGACATGCGCCGCCGCCAGCCGCGCTTCACCGGCGACAACGCCCGGCACAACGCGGACCTGCTGGAGCCGGTCCGCCGCATCGCCGAGGCGCACGACGCCACGCTCGGGCAGATCGCGCTGGCCTGGGTGCACGCGCAGGCGCGGGTGCACGGACTGCCCGTGGTGCCGATCCCCGGCACCCGCAGGGCCTCCCGGGTGCGGGAGAACGTCGCGGCGGCCGCGATCACTTTGGACGCGGTGGAGCTGGCCCAGCTGGAGCCGATCGCGGCGCAGGTCGTCGGCGACCGCTACCCCGACATGAGCACCACCGCGGCGGCCCGCGAGTAGCCGCTACGTCTGCGGCCGTACCCGCGCCGACCGGATCGCGGCCAGTACCGCCGCCGCGAACGGCAGCGACTCGTGCACGGGTCCGTAGCCGAGGCCGAAGACGACGGCGGCGGGGTCCTGGTCGGGCTCGCCCGGCTGCTGCCCGCCGCCGTCCCTGCGCAGCAGCCGCAGGTAGCCGTGCAGCATCTCGGGCGAGCGCCAGTCGACGCCGGTCAGCTCCTCGACCGGGAAGCTCTGGTCGCCCGCCTTCCACTTCGCGGAGGACGCGCCGGTCCAGAACCAGCGGAAGCTGACGGTGCGTCCGTCGAAGAGCGCCTTGGCGTCGTAGGCCTTGAAGGACCGCGGCGGTGCCGGTCCGTCGACCAGGAAGCGGCTCAGCGCCTCGCCCGGGCCGCCGATCTTCGCGCGTAGCTCGTCGCGGTAGTACTCCGCCAGAGTGCTGAACTCCTCGGGTACGACCAGCCGGTACGGGTCCGCGCTGTCCTTCAGCTGGCCGCCGGCCGCCTCGACCAGCGGGTCGGCGCCGGCCCGCGGGACCGCCCGCAGCACCACGTGGCCGCGGCGGCCGCCCTCCAGGTCCACCGACGCCAGCGCGGCGTGCGGCACCCGCCGCTCTCCCAGCGCGTGGAGCAGCCGCGCCCCGCGAGCCCCCCGGCTGTACCGGATCACGACGGCGTCGGGCTCGAACTCCCATACGGCATTGGTTCCGGCCAGCACATCGCCCATACGCCTCAGCCTATTGCGCTCAGCGCATTCCGGGCAGGTTCGTGCCCCGGGGTGCCCCGCGGATCAGGCGAGCCCGGCCGTGCAGGCCGAGCCGGCGGCGCCGCCGCAGGTGACGGCCGCATAGGCGCCCAGGGCGATGTCGGTGAAATTGCGCAGGCTCGCCGTGCCGGGGGCGAAGTACCCGGGGTGTCCCGCGGCGCCCGCCGCGCTGACGACCCGCGCCCCGAACTTTTCGGACACCGGGTCGGTGCCGTGGCCGAGGCCGGCGAACTCCAGGTGCGGTACGTCCTCGATCCAGTCGCCGCTGTCCCTGGCCGCCCACACGTTCGCGTCGGTGTGCAGCTGCGACGCCCGCTTGGCGTGCATCCCCGGGCTGCCGAAGACGGCGATGTCGGCGACCTGCCCCTTGGCCAGGCCGGGTGCGGCGATCCCGCACAGCACTGAGCCGTAGGAGTGGCAGAACAGCGAGACGCGCTGGCGCCGCGGGAGCGCGCCGAGCAGCGCGAGCAGCCGGGTCGCCCCGTGCTCGGCCAGATTCGCGGTGGACGCGTCGAGCCCGACCCCGCTGGGGGTCACGTAGTCGGCCCAGGCGATGACCGCCGTCCTCGCGGCGTGCTGCGCGGCCCGCTCGTGCCGGTAGAGGGCGCGGGCCATGCCGACCGGGGCCGCGTACGCCTTCGTGGCCCGCTCGAAGCTGAGGATGTTGGTGTCGACGCCCGGCACCACGACCGCGACCCGGGTCGCGGCCGCCAGGTCGCCGAAGACCTCGGCGGCCCGTCCGGCACCGCTGGGGTCGAAGGCGAGGATCTGCCGGTGGCCGGCGAGCAGCGAGGTGTAGCGCTGGGCGCGGCGCCCGGCCTCCTTGCGCCCGGCCGGCGTCAGCGTGTTGCCCGACGCGCGGGTCCGCTCGTCGGCGCGGGCCTTGAGCAGCGAGAAGCGGTTGGCCTGGTAGCGCAGAGCCAGGGGCACCCCGTTGAGGTTGCCGACGACCAGCGAGTAGCGGCGGGTGAGCCGCAGCGCCTGCGGGCGGGTGAGCGAGGCGAACAGCCGGGCGACCGCGCCGGCCGGCGCGGTGTCGGGGTCGGGCAGCCGGTGGCCGCCGATAGTGGCGCGCAGCCACGCCCGCACCGCCACCGTGCGCGCGTCGGCGGGTCCGCCGGGGCGGACCGCCGTCCAGCCGGTGGTGGCCAGCATGACGAAGGCGACGGCAAGCGCCATGGTCGCGCGGAAGGTGGTGGGACTCATACGCGCGTCGAGAAGGGTCACTCGCGGATGCCTCGCGGGGAGTGGGGACCAGGGGCGCCGACCCGCGGGTGGGGAACGGGCGGTCGGCCCAGCGTAGAAGATCACCGACACCCTCAGGGCGAACAATAAGCCGGATCATGTTTCGCGCGGCGAATTCCGGTGAGAAAGTGACGCCGGAAAACGCCGGAGCCCCGGCCGGCATAGTGCCGGTCCGGGGCTCCGTGCGGTGTGTGTCAGGCGTCGCCGCCGGCCGCGCCCGGGTGGGCCGCGGCCACGTCAAGCAGCTGGTACCGGTCCACGGCCTGCTTGAGCACCGACCGGTCGATCTTCCCGTCGCGGGCCAGCTCGGTGAGCACGGCGAGCACGATCGACTGCGCGTCGATGTGGAAGAAACGGCGTGCCGCCCCGCGCGTGTCGGCGAAGCCGAAACCGTCCGCGCCGAGCGAGGTGTAGCGCCCCGGCACCCAGCGGGAGATCTGGTCGGGCACCGAGCGCATCCAGTCGGAGACCGCCACGAACGGCCCCTCGGCCCCGGACAGCTTGCGGGTCACGTACGGGACCTGCTGCTCCTCCTCGGGGTGCAGCAGGTTGTGCTCCTCGACGGTGACGGCCTCGCGCCGCAGCTCGTTCCAGGACGTCGCGGACCAGACGTCGGCCCGTACGTTCCAGTCGGCGGCGAGCAGCTGCTGCGCCTCGACCGCCCACGGCACCGCCACGCCGGACGCCAGGATCTGCGCCGGGATGGCGCCGGACTCGCCGGCCTTGAAGCGGTAGACGCCCTTGAGGATGCCGTCGACGTCCACGTCGGCGGGCTCCGCCGGGTGCTGGATCGGCTCGTTGTAGACGGTCAGGTAGTAGAAGACGTCCTCGCCCGGCTTGCCGTCCGCGGTCTCGCCGTACATCCGGCGCAGGCCGTCCTGCACGATGTGCGCGATCTCGAAGCCGAACGCCGGGTCGTAGGCGACACAGCCCGGGTTGGTGGACGCCAGCAGCTGCGAGTGGCCGTCGGCGTGCTGCAGGCCTTCACCCGTGAGGGTGGTACGGCCCGCGGTGGCGCCCAGCACGAAGCCGCGGGCCAGCTGGTCGGCCATCTGCCAGAACTGGTCGCCGGTGCGCTGGAAGCCGAACATCGAGTAGAAGACGTAGACCGGGATCAGCGGCTCGCCGTGGGTGGCGTACGCGGAACCCGCCGCGATGAGCGACGCCGTGCAGCCCGCCTCGGAGATGCCGTCGTGCAGCATCTGGCCGGTCGGCGACTCCTTGTACGCCAGCAGCAGCTCGCGGTCGACCGACTCGTACTGCTGCCCCAGCGGGTTGTAGATCTTCGCGCTCGGGAAGAACGCGTCCATGCCGAAGGTGCGGTACTCGTCGGGGGCGATCAGCACGAAGCGCTTGCCGATCTCCTTGTCCCGCATCAGGTCCTTGAGCACCCGGACGAAGGCCATGGTGGTGGCGATCGACTGCTGGCCCGAGCCCTTCTTCGCCGTCGCGTACGCCTTGTCGTCGGGAAGCGGCAGCGGCTTGGCGCGGACGATCCGGGTCGGCACGTAGCCACCGCAGGCCTTGCGGTGGTCGTGCATGTACTGGATCTCCTCGGAGTCCCGCCCCGGGTGGTAGTACGGCGGGTAGCCCTCGTCCAGCTGCTTGTCGGTGATCGGCAGGTGCAGCCGGTCGCGGAAGCGCTTGAGGTCGTCGACGGTGAGCTTCTTCATCTGGTGGGTCGCGTTGCGGCCCTCGAAGTTCGGCCCCAGCGTCCAGCCCTTGATGGTCTGGGCGAGGATCACCGTCGGCTGGCCCTTGTGCGCCAGCGCCGCGGTGTAGGCGGCGAAGACCTTGCGGTGGTCGTGGCCGCCGCGCCCCAGGTGCAGGATCTGCTCGTCGGTCAGGTCCTCGACCATCTTGCGCAGCCGCTGGTCGTCGCCGAAGAAGTGCTCGCGGATGTACGCGCCGGTCTCGGTGGCGTACGTCTGGAACTGGCCGTCGGGCGTGGTGTTCATCTTGTTGACCAGCAGGCCGTCGCGGTCCTGGGCCAGCAGCGGGTCCCAGGAGCGGTCCCAGACCAGCTTGATCACGTTCCAGCCGGCACCGCGGAACTGCGACTCCAGCTCCTGGATGATCTTGCCGTTGCCGCGCACCGGGCCGTCGAGCCGCTGCAGGTTGCAGTTGACCACGAAGGTCAGGTTGTCCAGGCCCTCGCGGGCGGCGATGGACAGCTGGCCCAGCGACTCGGGCTCGTCCATCTCGCCGTCGCCGAGGAAGGCCCACACGTGCGACGCGGAGGTGTCGGCGATGCCGCGCGCCTCCATGTAGCGGTTCATCCTGGCCTGGTAGATCGCGCCCAGCGGGCCGAGGCCCATGGAGACGGTCGGGAACTCCCAGAAGTCCGGCATCAGCCGCGGGTGCGGGTAGCTGGACAGCCCGTCCGGGGCCTTCGACTTCTCCTGCCGGAAGGCGTCGAGCTGCGCCTCGCTGAGCCGGTCGAGCAGGTAGGCGCGGGCGTAGATGCCGGGCGAGGCGTGGCCCTGGAAGAAGATCTGGTCGCCGCCGCGGCCGTCGTCCTTGCCGCGGAAGAAGTGGTTGAAGCCCACGTCGTAGAGCGAGGCGGACGAGGCGAAGGTCGCGATGTGGCCGCCGACGCCGATGCCGGGGCGCTGCGCGCGGGAGACCATCACCGCGGCGTTCCACCGGGTCGCGTTCAGGATGCGGCGCTCGATCTCCTCGTTGCCGGGGAAGAACGGCTCGTCCTTGGTCGCGATGGTGTTCACGTAGTCGGTGCTGCGCATCTCGGGCACCGCGACGCGCTTCTCGCGGGCGCGCTCGATGAGGCGGAGCATCAGATAGCGGGCACGCTCACGGCCGCGCTCGTCGATGGCCGCGTCCAGCGAGTCCAGCCATTCCGCCGTCTCCTCGGGATCGAAATCCGGGACCTGGCTGGGAAGGCCGCCAATGATGATCGGGTTGCGATCGGATCCGGAAGCCACGCTTTTCCTTTGCTGCTCGTCGGTGCTCGGTGCTCTACTGGGTCGCGCCGCATCCATCGTGTACCGCGCCGCGCGAAACGTCATCTCTACCCAGTGGTAACCGCAGGGCCTGCGGGACGGCGGCTGCGGGACCGGTGGTCCGCCCCTGCGGCCAAACCTGAACTCTACGCCCAGTCGGACGTACGGCCGACTGGCGGTGCCAATCGTGTGCAACACCGGCAAACCGTCGTGAGCTGCGTCACCATTGAGGGTACGGGTTGCGGCGACACGGTCGAATCGTCACTGTTTGGGCGGTCTCGTACGCCGGGTACTTGCGCGATCCGCCGCGCCCGTGTGGACTACCGCCAATAAGTCCGCGTGCGCGCGGGCACACACTGGACTGAGACGAACCGACAGTCCCCATGACAGGAGGCAAAGCGTGAGCGCGACCGCGGACCACGCGGAGGAGCGGACCAACCCGGCGAGCCGGCTTGGTTTCGAGCCCGGACAGGTGGTCCAGGAGCTCGGGTACGACGAGGATTGCGACCAGGAGCTTCGCGAGGGGATCGAGGAGCTGACGGGCGAAGAACTCGCCGATGAGGAGTACGACGACGTGCCCGACGCCGTCCTGCTGTGGTTCCGCGAGGACGACGGCGACCTCACCGACGCGCTGGTCGACGCCACGTCGACCGTCGATCCGGGCGCCCCGATCTGGCTGATGACCCCCAAGACGGGCCGCGACGGTCACGTCGAGCCCAGCGAGATCGGTGAGGCTGCGCAGACGGCCGGTCTGGCCCAGACCAGCAGCGTCAACGCGGCCAAGGACTGGACGGGCAGCCGTCTGGTCACGCCCAAAGCGGCCCGCGCCGGCAAGCGCTGACCTCTCCGCGGTCGGCGGTTGCACGGCTCCCCGCCGCGGGAGCTGCTGCCGTCGGCCGCCTACCGGTCACATACGGCTGGGCGCGCAGTTTCCCCGCGCCCCTAGAAGCGGTCACCTTCTGCGGAAGAGGCCAACCACCAGGGGCACGGGGCACCCGCGCCCAGCCACCGGCTCGTGGGAGGTCCGGGGGGCAGCCGCTGCCCGGCAGGGCGTTCGGCACCCCCGAGGTGGGATGCTCGCGCCATGAGCACAGTCGGCACCGCGGCAGCGGACTTCTCGCTGCCCGACCAGCACGGCCGGACGGTCGCCCTGACGGACTTCCGCGGGCGGAAAAGCGTCGTCCTGGTCTTCTACCCCTTCGCCTTCACCAGCGTGTGCGCCGGTGAGCTGCAGGCGCTGCAGGCGCAGTCGGACGCCTTCGAACGCGAGAACGCGCAGCTGCTCGCCGTCTCCTGCGACTCCATGCACACCCAGCGGGTGTTCTCCGACCAGGAGGGCCTGGAGTTCCCGCTGCTCTCCGACTTCTGGCCGCACGGCGCGGCGGCCAGGGCGTACGGCGTCTTCGCCGAGGACAAGGGCTGCGCCCTGCGCGGCACCTTCGTGATCGACCCGGCCGGCGTCGTCCGGTGGTCGGTGGTGAACGCCCTGCCCGACCCCCGCGACCTTCATGAGTACGTAAAGGCGCTGGAAGCGGTGCGGTCCCCGGGAACCGGTCACTAAGCTCGGCTCGTTGATCGGGCACATCGGCCCGGCAGCCGTACGTACACAATCGACAGGACAGGGGAGGACTCGTGGGAGTCAGCCTGAGCAAGGGTGGCAACGTCTCGCTGACCAAGGAGGCCCCCAACCTTACGGCGGTCGTCGTCGGTCTGGGCTGGGACGCGCGGACGACCACCGGATCGGACTTCGACCTCGACGCGAGCGCACTGCTGACCAACGAGGCCGGCAAGGTGCTGTCCGACCAGCACTTCGTGTTCTTCAACAACCTGCGCAGCCCCGACGGCTCGGTGGAGCACACCGGCGACAACCTCACCGGTGAGGGCGAGGGCGACGACGAGGTCATCAACGTCAACCTCGCCGGGGTGCCGGCCGACGTCGTGAAGATCGTCTTCCCGGTGTCGATCTACGAGGCCGAGTCGCGCCAGCAGAGCTTCGGGCAGGTCCGCAACGCCTACATCCGCGTGCTCAACGCGGCGGACCAGCGCGAGCTGGCCCGCTACGACCTGACCGAGGACGCCTCGACGGAGACCGCCATGGTCTTCGGCGAGCTGTACCGGCACGGCGGCGAGTGGAAGTTCCGGGCCATAGGCCAGGGCTACGCCTCCGGTCTGCGGGGCATCGCGCAGGACTTCGGCGTCAACGTCTGAGCAGTACCCGCCAAGGGGGAAAGGACCACCATGGGCGTCACGCTCGCCAAGGGAGGCAACGTCTCCCTCTCCAAGGCCGCGCCGAATCTCACCAGGGTGCAGATCGGCCTGGGCTGGAGGGCACGCTCGACCACCGGGGCCGACTTCGACCTGGACGCCAGCGCGCTGCTGTGCGCGAACGGCCGGGTGCTGGGGGACGAGTACTTCGTCTTCTACAACAACCTCACGAGTCCGGAGGGGTCGGTCGAGCACACCGGCGACGACCTGACCGGCGGCAGCGGCGGTGACGACGAGACGATCCTGGTGGATCTGACCCTGGTCCCGGCGCAGGTCGACAAGGTCGTCTTCCCGGTCTCGATCTACGACGCGGACGCCAGGGTGCAGACGTTCGGGCAGGTCAGCGACGCGTACATCCGGGTGCTCAACCAGGCGGACGGCGCCGAGCTGGCCCGCTACGACCTGACGGAGGACGCCTCGACGGAGACCGCGATGATCTTCGGCGAGCTGTACCGCTACGGGGGCGAGTGGAAGTTCCGGGCCGTAGGCCAGGGGTACGCGTCCGGTCTGCGCGGCATCGCCCTAGACTTCGGGGTCAACGTTTCGTAAAGCCGCGTACCGCGCGGGGGACCTCGTGGTCACAGGTCACAGGATTGGGTGGGAAGCACGTGCTCCTCAGAACATTCGGCTGGTCGTTCGGCATCACCGCCGCCGGCCTCGCCCTGGCCGGCGTCCTCTGGGGGTGGCACGGACTCGCGATCGTCGCGATCCTGTCCGTCCTGGAGATCTCGCTCTCCTTCGACAACGCCGTCATCAACGCGGGCATCCTGCGGAAGATGAACGCCTTCTGGCAGAAGATGTTCCTCACCGTCGGCGTGCTCATCGCGGTGTTCGGCATGCGGCTGGTCTTCCCGATCATCATCGTGGCGATCACCGCGAAGCTGAGCCCGTGGGAGGCGGTCAATGTCGCGATCAACGACCACGACCGCTACGAGGCGCTGGTCACCGGAGCCCACCCGGCCATCGCGGCCTTCGGCGGGATGTTCCTGCTGATGATCTTCCTCGACTTCATCTTCGAGGAGCGCGAGATCACCTGGCTCGGCTGGCTGGAGAAGCCGCTGGCCAGGCTGGGCAAGCTGGACATGCTGTCGGTGGTGATCGCGCTGGTCGCCCTGGTCATCGCGGCCACCACCGTCGCCACCGGCGTGCCGGTGCACGGCGGCCACGGCACGATCGACAAGGCCGAGACGGTGCTGCTGGCCGGCGTCGGCGGCCTGATCACCTACCTCGTGGTCGGCGGGGTCTCCGGCTTCTTCGAGGAGCGCCTCGAAGAGGACGAGGACGACGATGAGGAGGGCGAGGGCGACGAGGAAGGCGCGGAGTCCGCGGAGCCGGCCAAGACCGGCCCCACCGCGGGACAGGTCGCAGGGCTGGCCGGCAAGGCCGCGTTCTTCATGTTCCTGTACCTGGAAGTCATCGACGCGTCCTTCTCCTTCGACGGTGTCGTCGGCGCCTTCGCCATCAGCAACGACATCTTCGAGATCGCGCTCGGCCTCGGCATCGGTGCGATGTACATCAGGTCGCTGACCGTCTTCCTGGTCCGCAAGGGCACCCTGGACGACTACGTGTACCTGGAGCACGGCGCGCACTACGCGATCGGCGCGCTGGCGGTCATCCTGCTGGTGACGATCAAGTACGACGTCAGCGAGGTCGTCACGGGTCTGGTCGGCGTGGTGCTGATCGCCGCTTCCTACTGGTCGTCGGTGGTACGCAACCGCCGTCTCGGGGAAGGCTCCCAGGAGTCGGACGACGACAAGACGGAAGTCACGACCGGCGTGTGACCGGTCGCGCGAAGGCAAGGAGCTGCCCCCGTCGTCCGGCGGGGGCAGCCGCGTGTCCGGGGAGCCCGGGGCGACCGGGGCCAACCAGGGGAGGGGTGGCGGCAAGATGGCGTGGTGGGACTTCTTCCGGCCGAACGGAGCCGGCCGGTTCGACGTCGCGAACGCGCACACGGTGGAGCTCACCAAGCGCCATCCGGTGGTGTCGCTGACAAAGTCGGGTGCCGCGATCGGCAACATGCGGGTCAACCTGTCCTGGTCGATGCGCACCTCGGACACCGGCGGCTGGCACAGCGACCGCCGCGGTTTCCTGCGCCGCCAGTTCGACGTCTTCCGGCCGCAGGTGGTGCAGGCGGCCGGCCCCGCGATGGTCAACGTCGACCTGGACCTGGCGTGCATGTACGAGCTGGCCGACGGCTCCAAGGGCGTCGTCCAGCCGCTGGGCAACTTCCTCGGCGACCTCGACGCGCCGCCGTACATCCAGATGAGCGGCGACGACCGCTTCGGCGGCACCTCGGGCGAGACGCTGTACATCAACTTCGACAAGCGGGACGAGTTCGTACGCCTGCTGGTCTTCGTCTACATCTACGACGGCACGCCCGCCTTCGACCGCACCCACGCCAAGGTGGAGATCTTCCCCGGCTCCGGCCCGCGGATCGAGATACCCCTGACCGAGCGGGAGCCGCAGGCGCGCTCCTGCGCGGTGGTGCTGATAGAGAACCGCAAGGGCGAGGTGACCGTGCGCCGCGAGGTGAAGTACGTCTACGGCTTCCAGGCCGAGATCGACCGGCTCTACGGCTGGGGACTGCAGTGGGGCCGTGGCTACAAGTCCAAAGTATGACCGCGCTGCGGCCGCCGGCTCAGCGTCCCGGCTGGAACTGCGGTCCCTGCGGGGGGAGCGTGAAGGCGGCGGTGCCGTTGCCGGCAGGGGCGGTCGCGCCCACCGGCTGCGGGTAGCCGTAGGCCGGGTAGCCCGGCTGCGGCTGCTGGTGGACCGGCGGGGCGACCGGCGGCGGGCCGGGGGCGGCGACGGGCTGCGGGTAGCCGTACGCGGGCTGTGCGGGCACGTGGCCGCCCGTGGGGGCCTGTAGCGGGTAGCCGTAGGCGCTGGTCGGCCCGGGCTCCTGCTGCGGCTGGGAGCGGGCCTGCGAGGGTGCGGAGGTCTGCGGGGGGTCGGTGCGGCCCGCGTCGGGCTCCACGTCGTCCACGGTGATGCCGAACTCGGTCGCCAGGCCCACCAGGCCGGTCGCGTAGCCCTGCCCGACCGCCCGGAACTTCCAGCCGCCGTCCTTGCGGTACAGCTCGCCGCAGTTCAGCGCGGTCTCGTCGCCGGTGTCGGGGCGGACGTCGAAGGTGACCAGCGGGGCGTGCCGCGGCCCGGAGGTGTCGTAGAGCAGCACGCACAGGTCGCGGACCATCCGGAAGGCGCCGCCGTCGCAGGACGCGGCGATCACCACCCGGTCGACCCCGGCGTCCAGCGCGGCCAGGTCGACCTCCACGGTGTCGGTCAGGCCCTCGGCGACCCGCTGCTTGGGCAGGTGGCGGGCCAGGCCGGAGGGGTGACGCGGTTCGTTGTAGAAGACGAAGTCGGCGTCCGAGCGCACCCGGCCGTCGCGCCCGAGCAGCAGCACGGAGGCGTCCACGTCCGGCGTGCCGGAGGCGGGGCTCCAGCGCAGCACCGCCCTGATGCCCGGGGCATCGAGGGGGACGTTCGAGCCCTTCACCATCACGTGCGTCATGCGGTCATCCTGCCCTTCCGGCGGGGCGGCCCACAACGCCGGGTCGCGGCTCCGCGCCCGGCGCGCCGAAGGTCATGCGGTGGACCTGCGGCGGTTACCTGTTTTTCACGTACGGAGGGAACGTGTGTCGCATGGTCGCACGTACGATAATCGGCCAGATGTCCTCAAGGCCCGTATGTTGAAAGGGGGCGCAATGCGACACTTCGGACACCTCGCCGCAGAGACGAGGGAAGAGCTGTTCCACCGCGAGCCGCAGGAGTTCACAGCTGACTCACCGGCTCGCACGCTCGCGGCTGCCCTCGGCGCGACCCTCTACAGCCCGGCCACCCGCTCCACGCTCGCCGACGACGTGCTCAAGCAGGCCGCCCGCGGGGTGGTGTCCATGGTGCTGTGCCTGGAGGACTCCATCGACGACCGGGACGTCCCGGCCGGCGAGGCCAACATCGTCCAGCAGTTCCGCCAGCTGGCCGCCTGCCCCGGCGCGGCCGACCGGCTCCCGCTGCTGTTCATCCGGGTCCGCACCCCCGGCCAGATCACCGACCTCGTGGAGCGGCTCGGCGACAGCGTGCAGCTGCTGTCCGGATTCGTGCTGCCGAAGTTCACCGAGGAGTCCGGCGTCCCGTTCCTGGAGGCGCTGAGCGACGCGGAGGCCTCCAGCGGGCGGCGGCTCTTCGCCATGCCGGTCCTGGAGTCGCCCGAGCTGCTGCACCTGGAGAGCCGCGTCGAGACGCTCTACGGCATCTCCCGCACCGTCGACAAGTACCGCGAGCGCGTGCTGGCCCTGCGACTGGGCGTGACCGACTTCTGCTCCTCCTACGGGCTGCGCCGCGCCCCGGCCATGACCGCCTACGACGTCCAGATCGTCGCCGCGGTGATCGCCGACGTGGTCAACGTGCTGGGCCGCGCCGACGGCAGCGGCTTCGTGGTGACCGGCCCGGTCTGGGAGTACTTCCGCCACCAGGAGCGGATGTTCAAGCCGCAGCTGCGCCGCAGCCCCTTCAGCCCCGAGGCCGAGGACCTGCGCGAGGCGCTGCTGGAGCGCGACATGGACGGGCTGCTGCGCGAGATCGAGCTGGACCGCGCCAACGGGCTCCAGGGCAAGACCTGCATCCACCCCACCCACGTGCCGGTCGTGCACGCGCTGAGCGTGGTCACCCACGAGGAGTTCAGCGACGCGGCCGACATCCTGCACCAGGACCGCAGCGGCGGCGGCGTCCTGCGCTCCGCCTACACGAACAAGATGAACGAGGTGAAGCCGCACCGGGCCTGGGCCGAGCGCACCCTGCGCAGGGCCGAGGTCTTCGGGGTCGCCCGCGAGGGCATCAGCTTCGTCGAGCTGCTCGCGGCCAGCCTGCCGCCGGCCTGACCAGGCATCCTTGTAGTAGTCATGGAATCCACGGAAGAAGACCGCCACCGCATGCTGACGACACCGCCCTGGCCGGGACAGTGGGTCGCCGACCGCCTCGGCATCGCTCTGCACGGCGACGGCCTGCACGACCTGCTGGGCCTGGCCCTGCGGCGCAACCCCAAGCGGGCGCACCTGCTGGTGTCGAACGTGCTCGGCAAGCACGTACCGCAGCGCCCCGGCACGGTCTACGGGCACGCCTACGACCTGGGCCTGCGGGTCCGCGCCCTGCTGGGCGAGCAGGAGGCCGCCAGGGCGGTCGTGGTCGGCTACGCCGAGACCGCCACCGGACTCGGCCACGCGGTCGCCGACGGCGTCGGAGCGGTGCCCTACCTGCACTCCACCCGGCGCGAAGTGGCGGGGCTGGCCTCCGGCGGCGCCTTCGAGGAGGAGCACAGCCACGCCACAGGCCACCTGCTGCTCCCCGAGGACCCCGGCCTGCTCGGCGGCACGGGACCGCTGGTGCTCGTCGACGACGAGTTCTCCACCGGGCAGACGGTGCTCAACACCGTCCGCGACCTGCACCGGCGCCACCCGCGGGACCGCTACGTCGTGGTCGCGCTCACCGATATGCGCTCCCCGGCCGACCACGCCAGGCTCGCCGCCTTCGCCGCGGACCTCGGCGCCCGGGTGGACGTCATCGCGCTGGCCTCGGGCACGGTGACCCTCCCCGAGGACGTCCTGAGCCGCGGGCAGGCCCTCGTGGCGGCGTGCACGGCGGCCGACACGGCAGCGGCCGCCCCCGCGGCGCCGGTGGCCCGCGTCGACCTCGGCTGGCCCGCCGGGATACCCGACGGGGGCAGGCACGGCTTCCTGCCCGCGCACCGCGAGCGCCTGGAGGCCGCGCTGCCCGCCATGGGCCGCCGGATCGCCGGCGCCCTGCCCGCCGGCGCCCGGCGGGTGCTCGTCCTCGGCAACGAGGAGCTGATGTACGCGCCGCTGCGGCTCGCCCAGGCGCTGGAGGCGCACGGGGCCGGGAACGGCGCCGAGGGCGGCGCGGAAGGCGGAGTGGAGGGCGGCGCGGAAGGCACTGCGGGAGGCGCCGTGGAGGCGTACTTCTCGACCACCACCCGTTCGCCCGTGCTCGCCGTGGACGACCCCGGCTACGCGATCCGCAGCCGGCTGGTCTTCCCCGCGCACGACGACCCCGCCGACGGCGGATCGCCCGAGCGGTACGCCTACAACGTCGCCGGCGCCGGCTTCGACGCCGTGGTCTGCGTCGTCGACTCCGCGGGGGACACCCCCGCCCTGCACGCACCCGGCGGGCTGCTCGCGCAGCTCGCCGCGCACACGGAGACGGTGCTGCTCGCCGTCGTCCCCTGCTACCGACCGAACGGAAACCCTGGCCCCATGAGTGCATCCACCCGGCCGCTGCGCGGACCCGCCTTCGGATCGTATGCGCCGGACGAGGTGGGCTGGCTGCTCAAGGACCTCTCCGACGTGCCGCTCGAAGCGCCCACCGAGGAGCGCGAGGAGGCCATACAGAGCGGCGGCGCCCACTACGCCGAATCGCTGCCGGTCGAGTACCAGCCGAGCCCCGAGTACCAGGAGCTCTTCAAGGCCGCGCTCGCCACCTCCGCCGAGCGGATCGCCCGCGCGGTCGGCGCGGTCACCGAGCTGGTCCTCGCCGAGCGCGGCCCGGACGCCGTCCTGGTGTCGCTTGCCAGGGCCGGCACCCCCGTCGGCGTCCTGATGCGCCGCTGGGCCAAGCACGCGCACGGCCTCGACCTGCCGCACTACGCCGTCTCCATCGTCCGCGGCCGCGGCATCGACCGCACCGCGCTGAGCTGGCTCGCCGCCCACCACGACCCGGCCGACGCGGTGTTCGTCGACGGCTGGACCGGCAAGGGCGCCATCACCCGCGAACTGGCCGACGCCATGGCCGACTTCCCCGGCTTCCGCCCGGAGATCGCGGTCCTGGCCGACCCCGGCGGCTGCGTGTCCACCTACGGCACCCGCGACGACTTCCTGATCCCCTCGGCGTGCCTCAACTCCACGGTGTCCGGCCTGGTCTCGCGTACGGTGCTGCGCGCCGACCTCATCGGCCCCGGCGAGTTCCACGGCGCCAAGTTCTACCGCGACCTGGCCGGCTCCGACGTCTCCGCGCTGTTCCTCGACACCGTCGCCGCCGCCTTCGACGCGGTCGGCGACGGTGTCGCCGAGGACGTCAAGTCGCTGCGCGCGCAGGACCGTTCGCCGACCTGGGAGGGCTGGGCCGCAGTCGAGCGGATCAGCGAGGAGTACGGCATCGGCGACGTCAACCTCGTCAAGCCCGGTGTCGGCGAGACCACCAGGGTGCTGCTGCGCCGGGTCCCGTGGAAGATCCTCGCCCAGCGCGGCGCCGGCGCCGACCTCGACCACGTAAGGCTGCTCGCCGCCCAGCGGGGGGTGCCCGTCGAGGAGACCGACGGGCTGCCGTACTCGTGCGTCGGCCTGATCCACCCCCGCTACACCCGCGGTGCGACCGGCACCGACGGCAAGGCGGTGTCGGCCCTGTGAACCGCACCTACAGCCGGACGATCGTCGCCAGCGACCTCGACCGCACCCTCATCTACTCCGCCGCCGCGCTCGCCCTCACCATGCCCGACGAGGACGCGCCCCGGCTGCTGACCGTCGAGTTCCACGAGGCCAGGCCGCTGTCGTACATGACCGAGGCCGCGGGCCGGCTGCTGGTCGAACTCGGCGACACCGTACGCTTCGTGCCCGCCACGACGCGCACCCGCAAGCAGTACCGGCGGATAAGCCTGCCGGGGACGCAGCCGAGCTACGCGATCTGCGCGAACGGCGGGCACCTGCTGGTCAGCGGGCGCACCGACCACGACTGGAACACCGAGATGCGCCGCCGGCTCGACGACGGCTCGGCCCCGCTCGCCGAGGTGCGGGCGCACCTCGCCGCCACCGCGGACCCGGAGTGGCTGCGCAAGGAGCGCGTCGCGGAGGACCTCTTCGCCTACCTGGTCGTCGACCGGGAGCGGCTCCCGGCCGGCTGGGTCAAGGAACTCGCCGCCTGGGCCGAGCCGTTGGGCTGGACCGTGTCGCTCCAGGGCCGGAAGATATACGCCGTGCCCAAGCCGCTGTCCAAGAGCGCGGCTCTCGCGGAGGTCGTCCGGCGCACCGGCGCGGAGCGCGTCCTGGCCGCGGGTGACTCGCTCCTCGACGCGGACCTGCTCACTGCGGCGGACGCCGGCTGGACGCCCGGCCACGGCGAACTCGCGGACACGGGCTGGACCGCGTCCCACATCACCCCCCTCCCCGCCGGGGGCGTCCTCGCCGGCGAAGAGATCCTCCGCCGGTTCCTGGCGACTGCCGCGGCGTGATTGCCGCTCGCGGCGGCGCTGCGCCTTTCCCGCCGTAATGGCTGGTCGCGCAGTTCCTCCCCCAGCACCCCTGGGGGCTGCCCTGTGCGCAGAGGGCAGCCCCCAGGGGCGCTGGGCAGGACCTACGGGTCCCGCGGGGAGACCACGCGGGTGCAGTGGGGGCGGGTGAGTTCCACGCGGTGGGCGTTGACGCGTTCGCTGGAGGCGATGAAGGCGCGGGCCTCGGACTCGGTGCGGCCGCCGCGTATGTGACGGCGCAGGAGTCGGCGTTCGCGCAGGCGCTGCGGGGTCTCGACGTACCAGAGCTCGTCGAGCAGGTCGCGGACCTGCGCCCAGCCGGGCCCGTCGTCGGCCAGGTAGTTGCCCTCGGTCACGACGAGCGCGGTCCCCGCGGGGACGACGAGACCGGCGGCGACCGGCTCGTCGATCCGCCGGTCGAAGTCGGGCGCGTACACCGGCCGCGTCCGCTCGGCCCTGAGCCGCCCGAGCAGGGCGACGTAACCGTCGACGTCGAAGGTCTCCGGCGCCCCCTTGCGGTCCCGCAGCCGCAGCCGGTCCAACTGCGCGTTGGACAGGTGGAAGCCGTCCATCGGGACGTACGCGGCCGTCCCGGCGCCGAGCCGGTCGTTCACGCCCGCCACCAGCCGCCGCGCGAGTGTCGACTTGCCGGCGGCGGGCGCGCCCGCCAGCCCCAGCAGCGAGCGGCGGCCTGGAATGCTGGGCACCAGGGCGACCGCGTCATCGACAAGCATCCCGTCACCCTAAGCGCCACACATCGGAGCAGACACGTGTACGAGACGAAGAACCCGCCGCTCACGTCCGAGCTGTACGCATACGTCCTCGACCACAACCCGCCGCTCGACCCGGTCCAGCGCGACCTGGTCGAGACCACGCACCGCCGCCTGGCCGGCGTCGCGGGCATGCAGACCGCGGAGGAGCAGGGACCCCTGCTGGCCTTCCTGGTGCGGCTGACCGGCGCCCGCCGGGTCGTCGAGGTCGGCACCTTCACCGGCTTCTCGACCCTGTCGATGGCCCAGGCACTGCCCGAGGGCGGGCAGCTGATCGCCTGCGACATCTCGGAGGAGTGGACCGCGGTGGGCCGCGAGGCGTGGGCGAAGGCCGGCGTCGCCGACCGCATCGACCTGCGGATCGCCCCGGCGATCGACACGCTGCGGGCGCTGCCCGGCGGCAGCTGGATCGACCTGGTCTTCCTCGACGCCGACAAGGAGTCCTACGTCGACTACTGGGAGGAGCTGGTGCCGCGGATGAACCCGGGCGGCCTGCTCGTGGTCGACAACACCCTCTACCACGGCGACGTCGCCGACCCCGCGGCCACCGGCGGCGCCGCCGCCGTCCGCGCCTTCAACGACCATGTGCGCGCCGACGGCCGGGTGGACGACGTCCTGCTCACCGTCGCCGACGGCCTCACGCTGGCCCGCCGGCTGCCGTAGGGCGGAAAGCCCGCTCAGTGCTGGGGCAGCCCGCGGCGGGGCGGCGGCCTCCTGGCGGCCACCGCCGCGCGCTCCCTGGCCTTCTGCTCGCGCGCGGCCTCCTCCGGATGGCGGCGCTTCCAGTACGGGTTGTCGTGCGGCAACCCGCCGGTGACCCGCCCGTACAGCCCGAAGAACAGCAGCAGCACCCCGACGCCGAAGCTGAACAGCACGTTCGACATCTTGAACGCCAGCAGGTTGCTGTCGGTGTCCAGCAGCGCCAGGTTCACGAAACCGCTGATCAGGAAGGCGCATCCGACGCAGATGTTCAGCGTGGAGGCGAAGTTGCCGCCGATGACCATGCCGACGAAGAGCAGCGCGCCGATCACGATGGAGATCGTGCTGAGCGCGCCGTTGGAGTTGAGCCCGGCGATCTTCTTGCCGGCCTGGGACATGAACGACACGTCGTTGAGCAGTCCCAGGATGCCGAAGACGACGAGGATCAGGCCCATCGCTCCCGCCCCGAAGCGGTAGACCTGATTGAGCCGGTGGTCGGCGGGGAGGTGGTCGTCGAGTCGCATGGGCGCCTCCTTCGGGGGCTGGACTCGTCGAGGACGCCGTTGCCTACAGGATAGGTCGGGGTAGCCGGGGCAGCACCGCGGCGCGCAGCGGGCGGCGCCCGCTACCCTGAGGCCATGCCTCGTTACGAATACCGCTGCAAGACCTGTGGCGCCACCTTCGAGATGCGCCGCCCGATGTCGCAGTCCGGCGCCCCCGCACCCTGCCCGCAGGGCCACGGCGACACGGTGAAGCTGCTGTCGACCGTCTCGGTGGGCGGTACGGCCTCGGCGGCCGGGTCCGCCGGTCCCGCGCCGGCGCCCGCGGGAGGTGGCGGCGGTGGCTGCTGCGGCGGCGGTTGCTGCAGCTGACGGCTGACGGCTGACGGCTGACGGCTGACGGGCGGGTCAGGCGCGGCCCGCCGCCCGGTCCTCCCTGATGTTGGACACCACGCGGTTCGCCGTCTCGCGGACGGCGGCCGTCTCGGTCAGGAAGGCCCAGTAGTCCGGGTGCCGGCCCTCCAGCGCGGCCAGCGCCCGGTCGAGCCTGGCCACCGCCTCGTCGAGCGGTCTGGCGTGCCGCGGCTCAGGCGTCGTACGGCCCTGCATGGCCAGCCGCTGGGCGTCCCTGATCACGAAGCGGGTCCGCTCGACCTCGGCCTTCGGGTCCTTGCTGACCTCGTTGAGCCTGCGCAGCCGGTCGCCCGCGGCGCCCACCGCGCCGTCCACGTCGTCCATCAGGGCACGCACCGAGGCCAGCTTCGCGGTGGCCTGCGCAAACTGCTGGGCGTCCCGCGCCCTGCGCGCCTCGGCCAGCGCCGACTCCGCCTGCCGTACGGCCTGCTCGGCCTGTTCAGGGACCTGCTGGAGGTCCTGCCAGCACGCCAGCGAGAAACGCCGCCGCAGCTCGCTGAGAACCGGCGCCACGCCCTCCGCCCGGGTGCCGAGCGCCTGCACCCGGGTACGCAGCGACACCAGGCGCTTGTCGATCTCCCTGGCCTGCTCGGGCAGCCGCTCGGCCTCCGACCTGACCGCCTCGGCCTTGCGGCGGATGTCGTCGGCGCGCTGCACCGTTTCCTTCACGCCGTGCTTGGCGGCACCCTCGTTGAGCTTGGTCAGCTCGGGCGCCAGCGCCGCCAGCCGGGCCGCCAGGTCGTCGGCGGTGATACCGGCGGCGCGGACCGCGTCCAGCGCGTTGCTCGCCGCGAGCAGCGACTGCTTGGCCCGCTCCCTGGCCGGCGCCAGCCGGGCCAGCTGGGTCTCCGCCCGGTCCAGCAGCGGCGTCATCGTCGACTGGTAGCGCTCCAGCTCGGTCCTGGCGTTGACCAGGTCGTCCTTGGCGCGGGTCAGCTCGCTGACCGCCCGGGAGGCGGACGCGTGGTCCAGCTCGTCCCGGTCCAGGTCATGGGCGTCGACGGTGGCGATATAGGCCGCGCTGACCTGGTCGATCTTCTCGCCGAGCGCCCGGAAGCCGGACAGCGCCCTGCTGGCCTCGGGGGACTGCTCGACGGCCGAGATCGTCTCGATGGAGATCTCCAGCTCGCGCTGGGCCGTGTCCAGCTCGTAGAAGGCCTGCGCGGCGGCGTCCTTGGCTGCCAGTGCCTCCGCACGCAGATTGTCGCCGCGCCGCCACCACGAACGTGCCGTCGTCACAGTGACTCTCTCTCCCCGCGCTCGCCGCCCACCGCCATCGGCTCCATACTCCCACCCGGCCGCCCCGAACACACGGCCCGGTCCACCTGCGGCACACTCCCCGTACGCGCTCCCGTATGCGCTTGCCCACCCGCCCCCGCGGCGAGGTAACCTGTGACGTCGCAATCTCCGGGGCGTGTAGCTCAGTGGTAGAGCGCCGCCCTTACAAGGCGGATGTCGGCGGTTCGAAACCGTCCACGCCCACCCCCCAGAGCAGGTAGAACGCCAAGAACGGCCAGGTCAAGGCTACTTCGCCCCGCCTGGCCGTTCGCGTGACCTGGAATCTCCTGGAACCCTCTACCCCTTTGCTGGAACCTGCGCTTCGCGGAGCATCTCCCATTCGTCTCCCAAATGATCACTAGATAACGCCAGGTCAGTGGTGGCGCCCGACATGCGAACGGCCCCTCGCCCACCCGTCGGTGGAGAGGGGCCGCCTGCGCCGAGGTCCCGATCCGGGGGCCGCCCGAAACCGGTCCCCGGCGCGATCGTGGGGCGGTCACTCGTGCACGACTAACGACTGCTGCACTGCCCAACGAGTTGCAGCTCAGGGCGTACTTCACCCGTTCGAGTGAACGTACGTTCGAATCTCGCACAGTGACTCTAGCCCTGCGGTGGACGTTCGCCGCAGGGCTGGGGGCAGCGGTGCTCAGTGGTGCTGAGTTAGTTTCCCCGGGCACCTACATGTAAACAAGATCCGTCCCATATCTGGTACTGACACAAGATCGTCAGCCGCTCAGCGTGGTCCACGTGCCGACCGATCCACGCCCGGACTGGGTGCTCGCCAGCCGCCAGGCGATCGGCCACCGCATCGCCACCCTCCGCACCGCCCGAGGAATGTCCGTCGACGACCTCGCCGAGGCCGCTGGCGTCGACCGCAAGAGTGTGATGCGCGCCGAAGGTGCATCCGTCAGCACCGGCCTTGATCTCCTGCTCATGCTCGCGGACGGGCTCGGCGTCTCAGTCGCGCACATGGTGGACGTCGAGGTGCCCCGGCCGCCGACGTAGTAGCGACCGGGGCGAGGGCCAGCTACTCCGGGCGGAGCTGGGTGGAGAGCGTGTCCGCCGCGGCGGCGGCCGCGTCCTGGGCGACCGCCGGGAGGCTCGTGTCGCTGGCTGCGCCGGTGGCGTTGACGAGGTCGGCCACCTGGTCGAGCAGGGTGTCGTCATCGTCGGGCACGGGGGGCATGCGGTCTCCTCGCAATAGGTGGGGTGGGGTGCCCCGGCCGCCCGCACGGGGGTGACAGGCGACCGGGGCGGGGTGCTGACGGCTCTGCGGGAAGCCGTCCCGCCAGCACCCGGTCAGGGGGCGCGGCGTATCCCGACCTGCTGCTGCCGGACCACCGCAATCGCGGCCGGCGAGGGGGGCGCGCACTCCTCGTGGCGCCACCGGGGGATACCGGGGCCACTGCCCTGCTCGCTGGCGCCGGTGAGTACGGCTACGACGTGAGCAGGGATCCGGTGTCCGCAGCTCACGCAGGTACGCATCACCGGACCGCCGGCCCGGGCAGGAGTCGCACGAGGTGCGAGACGATGTCAGCAGGGAGGGGCGGTACGTACACGTAGCCGTGGCCGCCGAGGTCGGCCCACGCCACTACGCGGGACACCAGGTCGTCGTCTGCGCCGAGGTCGCGCAGCACGCGCCGCAGATCATCAGCGGTCTCCCGGCAGCGTGCCGTACCGGCGGTCTCCGGTGCGGGTAAGGTCTCCATGTCGCGCCCCTTCCGGCGTGGCCATGCCCCGGGCCTGCCAGCCGCGGGGCACTCTGCTGCCCGCCCCACACGTCGGCGCGCAGGGAGGGCGCACCTCGACGCTAGGAAGCGGCCCCTTGCGCCCGCCAGCAACTAGCACCAACTTGCACCCGAGCTTCCCGCCATGGGTGCGCCGCCGATGCACCCTTGACGGGACGTCACCAGCGCCAGACCGTGGTGCAAGTCCGTGAAAGCAGCTCACTAAGGGAGCCCGCCATGGCACTACGGTTCATCGGGATCGACCCCAACACCGACGGCGACCACTGCCCCACCGTGTGGGTCGATGACCAGACCAGCGAGATCGTGATTCAGGGGTGGAAGGCTGACCCCGACCTCGTCGAGCAGGCCCGCGCCGCCGGCCCCCTGCCTGAGACTGAGGCAGTCGTTCGCCTCCCCGCACGGATGGCGCAGATCATCAGGGAGGCCGCCGATGCCGCAGACGCCGCCGCCGTTCAGTGAACTGCTGGCCGGCGCCGCAACGTCGGCCGTGCACCTGGAGACGCGGGACACCTACTACAGCACCCCGCGGTTCGAGGCGTGGAGGAGCGGCGACGAGGTCGACTGGGCTGACCGGTCGGCATGGTGGCAGCCCTTCCACGACGCGGTGGCTGCCGCGGTCTCCCGCGGCGTCACCGTGCGCCGTGCCCGGGTCGTCTCCGAGCCCGTCACCGAGTACGTACGGTGGGAGCACTACCTCACCCGCGCCAACATCGAGGCGGGCGAGGACGTCCGGTGGCTGCCCCGGTCGCAGGCCACCCGCCTGCTGCTGCCCGCCAACGACTACTGGCTCTTCGACGGCCGGCTCGCCCGGATCCACCACTTCGCGGGAGCCGGAGACCTCGTCCGCGACGAACTGGCCGACGACCCCGGCTTGATGGGCCAGCTCGCCGATGCGTTTGAGCAGGTGTGGAACCTGGCGATCACGCACGACGAGTACAAGATCCAGTAGAACCGCTACATGCCGCCCACGTCGCCATCCTCCAGCGTCCAAGCCGCGCGCGAGCAGGTCGCCGCCCGGCTCCGTGAGGCCCGCCTCGACGCAGGCCTCACCAAGCGGGAGGTGGCGGCGCGGTGCGGCTGGAGCGAGGCCAAGAGCGGGCGCATCGAGAACGCCCGCACGGCGCCCTCCGACCAAGACATCCGCGCATGGTGCCGCGCCTGCAGTGCGGACGGCCTCGCCCCCGACCTCATCGCCGCGAATCGACAGGCCGGCCAGATGTACGTGCAGTGGCGCCGCCTCCAACGCACGGGCCTGCGGCAGCTCCAGCAGTCCTCGGTGCCCCTGTACGAGCGCACTCAGCACTTCCGGGTGTACTGCTCCAATGTCGTCCCCGGCTTCCTCCAGACGCCCGGCTACGCCACAGCGCTGCTCCGGTCTATCGCCGCGTTCCGTGGCCTGCCCGATGACGTCGACCAGGCCGTCGCTGCCCGGCTCGACCGATCCCAGATCATCCGCCAGCGTGGCAGGCGGTTCGCGATACTGATCGAGGAGAGCGTCCTCCGCCACCAGCTCGGCGACGCCGGGGTGATGGCCGGACAGCTCGGGCTTCTACTCTCAGCCATGGACCTGCCCGCAGTGTCGCTGGGCGTCGTCCCGTTCGCTGCGGTGCGCAGCATGTGGCCGATCGAGACCTTCACCGTGTTCGACGACGAGCGAGTGCACTGCGAGCCGCTGTCCGCGTCAGTGAAGATCACAGCGCCCGACGAGGTAGCGCAGTATGTCCGCGCCTTCGGGGCCTTCCACCAGCAGGCCGTGTACGGGGCGGATGCGCGCGCCCTGATCGTGCAGGCCATCGAGGCGCTGCGGTAAAGGGACGCGGACGTGCCGCCGGCAGGTAACCGGCGCGGTGTGGCGGGCACCACCCCGGCCGGTCACGCGCCCGTCACACCCCGCCCGTAGGCTGCTGGTATGGCCGAGATCCCCACCGAGGTAGCAGCAGCACAGCGCGCGTCCGACGAGGCGTGGGCGGCCCTCCAGGCGCACCGCGAGCAGGTCAACGAACGGCGCCAGGCCGACCCCCGGGTGGAGCACCCGAAGTTCGGGCCGATCCTCCGCCCCTGGACGACGGACGAGGACGCGGAGTACGACCGGCTGCATGCTGCGGTGCTCGCCGCGGCCGAGGCCCGCGCCGCCGCGATGGTCACCGCGGGCATCGTCAGCACGTACTCCGTCGAGGGCGAGATGCGGGCCGCCGCCCGGGCCGCCGCCGGCGAGTAGCCGTGCCCGAGGAACAGACGCCGCCGGCCCCGGTCGAGGCCCGTGAGGTCCCGCCGTGGCGGCCGGGTGACGGGCCGGTCCTGGCCCGCACCTGGACCCGTGGCGGCCCCGCGGTCGAGGTGTACGTGGGCGGTGAGTGGCGGCTCGCACCTGTTCTACAGCGGCAGGACTGGGCGTCAGGCCGGATCACGTACCACGTGATGGTCGTCGCCGACCCGGCCGCCGGGTCCCCCTCGTACCGGGTCTACCTCTGGGATCCCCGTGCGATCCGCCCGTCCCGCCCGGCCACCGCGGCCCCAGTAGAGCGCACCTGGTCCTGAGGCAGGGGTGCGCCCCGCCGGTACGGGGGGAACCAGCGGGGCGCGGCGGGGGTGGGGCAAGACTGCGCCCACACAGCCCGACCAGGCCATACGACATTCGGCGTAGACACGACGAAAGCGCCCCCGCCCTCCCGAAGGAGAGCAGGGGCGCGATCGGAGATCAGGCTGACATCGTGCCCGGCATGCTGAGCTTGTCGGACAGCCAATCGAGGCCGCGCGGCGTGAAGAACGTCTGCTCGACCATCTGGTAGCCGGCGGAGACGAACTTAACGTCACAGCGGCCAGCCTTGACGTGAGCCTCGTAGGGGGTGCGGGGGTTCTGCACCTGCAGGAAGTGGATCTGCTCGGAGCGCAGGAGTTCCATGAACTTCGTCCTTCCGAGACCACCGGTGAGATGGGTCATGGCCTTGGCCGCGGCTCCCATGTCGATCAGCCCTTCTGCGTTGCACAGGGCGTCCCACTTCCCGGCCTTGGGCTTGGCCACGGCCAGTTCCTTCTTGGTGTTCACCAACTCCCGGGCGGCAGCGAGGTACCGCTCAGCGAGGACGACGATGCCCTCTGCGCTGGTGATGTCCGGCTCCGACGGCGGGGCCACCTCGGCCTCGCGGGCCTTCACGGCGAAGTACGTCTTTGCGGCGGCCACCTCCGGCTTGCGGCCGTCGCCTGCGAGCGCCACGTGATAGGCCCCGAAACGGGTGACCCGGTAGTCGGCGACCTCCTGCCGCCCCCAGCGTCCCCCCGAGATCACTTTGCGGGCAGTCGCAAAGTGATCTTTGGCGTCCATCCCGGAGGCATCTACGGCAGCCATGGCGCGCTGAACGACATCGTCCATCTGCCGCCACTGCTCGTAGCCCATGAGCTGCTGAAGGTCCCGTGCGGACCAGCGCTCGTAGCCGTTGTGGTCCAACAGCATGAAGCTGTCGAACGGACTCGTGCCCTGCTCTTGGTCACCGCGATCGGGCACGTTAGTGTTGAACTCAGTCACGTTGTTTTGACCATCCTTTGTCTTCGTGGCTCACGCCCCCGGCGGCTCTCCTCCGCGCGGGGGCATGCTCATGTCTGCGCCGGAATCGCACTGGAAGCCGACCGCATCATCTTACTCCCCGTGTCCGACAGTCGGGGGAAACGACGACCCGTCAGCAGTGTTCTTGTCAAATGCTGATTACTGGTATGCCCTTCCACCTGCACTGGTGTGCACGTTACCCGACGGTTACACGATCATCGATCATCGGGCATGTCACTCTCTGTTGCATTTTGGGGGTCACGGATGCCCCTCGCCTGCGCTGCGTAGAAACGACGAAAGCCCCCGCCCGGCCGAAGCCGAGCGGGGGCGGGTCGTCAGGTGCGACGCCGGTCGAGCAGTGCCGGCGGAGTCGTCGCGGGCGTGGTCGGCGAAGGGGCTCCATCGCGGCGACAGACGAGGGAATCCGGGTCACCGACGGCGGGCTGCAGCGTGTACCCGATCGGGCAGGCCGGGCCAGCAGGCCCCTGCGGACCTGTCTCCCCCGCAGGACCCGCCGGTCCCGCCGGCCCCGGGTCGCCTTGCGGCCCGGCCGGGCCAGGAGCACCGGTCTGCCCGGCGGCACCGTCAGATCCCGCCGGGCCAGGCGACCCAGTCGCGCTCGCGCCGTTCGCGCCGTTCGCACCGGCCTTGCCCGGTGGACCTGATGGCCCGGGCGACCCTGCCGGGCCAGGCTCCCCGGGCGCACCTGCCGGGCCTTCGGGGCCAGCAGGCCCAGTAGTCGCCGGGCCTGGCTCGCCGCGGCTGCCAGGCGGCCCAGCAACCGGGCTCGCACCGAGCTGCTGCACCTGCTGGGCGAGCGCGTCCCTGGCCGCATTCGACGTCTGCAGGTCGTCGGCCAGGGCGCGAACGCTGATGAGAATCCAGGCCAATACCGCGCCGACCGCGACAGCGAGGGCGACAGCGAGCAGGTCCCCGCGGCGGTACTGACGGTTGAGCGCGCGCAGCTCGGTACGAGTCACCCCTTGCCTCCCATCGTCATCAGGATCGGCAGCAGCACGGCCACGAGCGGGACTATCACCACGCCGATCAGCCACCGCCTGGTGGCCGCGAGACGGTCGGCGTCCTTCTCCCGCATGGTCTCCAGCGCCTTCACCCGGGCCGATAGCGCCTCGTGTCGCAGGTCGTACAGGTCCTGCGACACCTTCCCGTCGATGCGCCGGCCGAGCTGCTGAATGTCGTCGCGCAGGTCGGTGAACCGATCCTCGAATCGCCTCACAACCTCGCCGAGGGTCGGCTCATCGGCCACGTGCTACTCCTACGCTCAGGCGCCCTTGACCGGTGTCGGCGGCACGGCGGCGCGGGTGTACGCCGGTGCCGACGGGTACTGCGGCGGCCGGGCCAGGCCCAGCAGCCACCCGAAGCGGGCCGAGACGTGCGCCTCCAGGACGCGGAACAGCGCGTAGTAGGCAGCGGAGAACGCGCTGCCCAGCCAGACGGTGGCGGCCGCCGTGTCGACGCCGATCCCGGCGTGCGCGAGCGCGGCCGCAACGGTGCCAACGAGCACCGGTACGAAGGTGCGCCACAGGGACGCGAGGGTGTCATACACGGTCATGGTTCAGCTCTCCTTCACCGCGGCGAGGAGTGCGGCCGCGAGTTTGGCGTAGTCGATGGTGGGTGTGGCCGCGGTGGCGAGCTTGTCGACCTTCCCCGCGAGCGTCGACAGGGTGGTCCCGTTCGCACGGGCCTGGGCCAGGGCAGCCTCGGCCGCGTCCTGTGCTCGTCCGGCCTTGATGTTCCCGAGGACGAGCCAGAGTTCGGCCGGGGCGGTGTAGTCCTTCTCCGACCACGGCCCCTTCTTGATCGTGAGGGGGGTGTTCCAGTCGGCCATGCCGTCCTCCTGCTGAGGGGTGATGTTCGGGGTGCGGCCGGGCATCCATTGCCCGTAGTCCGTGGTGAGCGCGGTGTTGAGGTCGCAGGAGACGCCGCCGATGGTCTGGGTGGCGCCCTGCCGCATGTGAGCCCGGCTGTCCCAGCGGCCTTCCGACCAGGCCCGGGTCTGCCAGGCCCACGTGGCGTGCCGGCCGTCGAGCGCGGCGCGCACGGTGTCGTAGCCGCCGTACACGCCGACGCGGGCGCGGCCGAGGACGGAGGCGGCGCCGTCGAGGTACGCCATCACCGTGGCCATCTGGCCGGCGGTGGCGTCGAAGTCCACGGCGAAGTAGATCGGCCGACCCGACGGCATGCCGGCTGCAGTCGCCTGCCGCTGGGCGACCTGTGCGTCGGATATGCCCGCGGCCCGGCCGGCCAGGGGGCGCTTTGCGGTGGACTCCCAGACGACGACGGAGGACACCTCGTGCTGGGCCAGGTCGTCGGCCTCGGCGCGGGCGATGTTCTTGTCGGCGTCGTTCGACAGGTACCGCGCGGCGAAGCGCTTCCCGGCTGCCTTGAGTGCACTGCCGCCGGGGTGGGACCAGGCGTAGTCCACGCCCGGGATGCTCGTCATGTGCCCTCCCGGGCATGGAGAAGCCCCGGCCGGTCGGCGCGGGGCGGGGCGGTCAGGCGGGGGTGCCTGCGGGTCCGGGCTCGGGGTCCGGCGCGGCCGGCGGGGTGTCCACGGGGGTCGGCTGCTCCGGCTCGACGCCGGCGTCGACGAGGGTTCCGGTGTCGGCCGGGGCGGGGTCCGGCGGCGGGGTCGACGGGTGGGGCGCGACAGGCACGGGCTCTCCTTGGGCATACGTGAGCCCCAGGCCAAGGCGGCACGGGGCGGCGCGGTAGTTCGGCTCAGGTGGCGAACGGGTTGGTGATGCGGACACCGTCGAGCGACACGCTGGTGGTGCCACTGCCGGCGGCCGTGGGGACGGCAACCTGCAGCTGGCCGTTGGCCTTGAGCGCAGTGAACGCGGCGTAGGCGCCCGCGCTCGTGGCGTAGGTCATGAAGCCCCGCTCGACAGCCGGGCGGTACCCGGTGTTGAAGGTGATCGCCGTGGCGATGCCGCCCGTACCGGGGGTGAGGCTGGCGACCGCGATATGGCCCTCGTACTTCCACACCTCGGTGCCGCCGGCCTCGACCGTCTTCTGCATCCGGGGAGCTGGGACGCCGGCGGAGAAACCGGGTCCCCAGGACCCGAGCGACTGGAGGTCGGTCCAGGGCATCGTCTCGCGGTCCGTGCCGATGGGCAGCCAGGCTGACCCGGTGTACCACTCCAGCCGTGCGGCGTCTCCGACCCAGGTCACCATGCCCGCCACCGGGGCGGTGATGATCGAGGCCCGGGTGGCGGTGTCGGCGAACCGCATGACCGACCTTCCGGCGAGCCCGTCGGCGAGATTCTGGCCCATGAGGGTCAGGTCAGGCTTGTCGCTGCGATCGAGATACGAGACGCCCTGGCCCCACTTGTCGGTTGGCACGCGCTCCTCCTCAGGTCAGTAGAGCCGGTAGGTGGCCACGTCGAGGGCGGCCCAGGCCGCGGTCCCCGAGTAGTTGGTGATCTGCACGGCTCCGGCGGAGGTGATCTCCAAGGCCGCGGGCACGTTGCTGTTCACCACGGTCGGGAAGAACGGGCGGGTCGGGGGGATGGCCGCCGCTGGCAGCGTCCCGACGGTGGCGTTTCCGGTGGTTGATGCCGGGGCCTTCGCGAGCCCGCACAGGGATGCGGTGCCGTTGTCGTTGATCCTGTAGCCGGGCGTCCAGTACGGCGAGCCCCATGCCGTCCACCCGGATGCCAGGGGCAGCGGGGACCAGCCGTCGGGGAGCGCCGCGCGGCCCATGGCGAGCCAGTTGCCGTTGCCGCTGCGGGAGATGACGACCTGGTCGCCGACCACGGGGGCCTGGTAGGTCTGCAGGCGGCGGCAGGGGATGCCGTCGGTGGTGGTGATCGTGTTGGTGCCGACGGTCGCCACCACCGCGGTCCGCCAGTCGGCACCGCGAGCTTTCGGGTCGGCGGCCGCCTTGCGGGGAGCTTGGCGGGCGACGGCGGCGGCGACCCGGCGTGCGGTGTGGCTGGTCACGAGTCTCCCTTCGCCGCGATCGTGGCGATCACCATGGCCGCGGTCGTGTCGAGGCCGATCTCGAACGAGGCGATCTGGTGCAGTTCGCGGGTGCCGTCCAGGTAGACGCCCCGGATCACGTCGCCCGGCTCCAGCAGCGGGTTCGGCAGGCTCGTGATGTCCGCTGTCGCGTTCGGCTTCAACGCCGTCTTGAGCAGCTGCGTGGCGGCAGCGGTGCACTGCGCTGTCGTGACCAGGGTGGCGCTGGTGTAGTCGTCGCCCACGACCCGGCCGAAGGGGCCGTTTACGTAGGTGGGCGAGGTGGGGTCGGTGTCCTCGACGGTCGCGCTGACCGGGGCCGCCCCGTCGACCAGGTTCTCCCCGTAGGCCGTGATGCTGTTGAACACCCCGGCGCGGGACATGCCGCGGTTGGCGCTGATCATCACGCCGCCCTCACCCGCCGCGACCTCCCACACCACCGAGCTGGCCAGCAGGTCGGGCAGCGGAGCGATGACGAACGTCCCGCCGGCGTCCGCGTACACCTCCGCGCCGATCGCCGTGGCCAGCGCCGTGATGGCGTCCCATCGGGAGGTCTGCGCGTCCCAGCTCATGGTGCCGACCGCGGCGTTGGTGGCGCGGCTGATGACGGTGGCGCCGGGCAGGGTGGCCTGGATCAGCTGCGTGATGCCGGTGACGGCGGTGGTCGCGGACGCGACCGTGGTCGGGGTGCGGAAGACGTCGTCAACGATGGCGGCCTCAAGGCCGGATCCGGTGATGGTGACCGGGCCGATGTCGGGGTCGCCGGTGACCTGATCGACGCGGAAGTACCCAATCGGCGCCAGTTCCGTGCTGCCGTCGCCGTAGGTGATGCCCCGGCTGATGCGGAGCTTGGCCCCGTACACCGAGAGCTTGTCGGCGGGTGTGCGGGGAATCAGCGCCGGGTCGGCGACCGTGACCGTGCAGGTGCGGCGGGGCACCTGCTTGCGGTCCACCGTGACGCTGCCGCCGGTGTGCTCCAGCACCTCCGTCGTGCCGTTGGTGCGGATCAGCTCGACGAGGGTCGCGACGCGGTGGGAGTACGCCAGAGCCGGGATGAACCGGGTCGACGGGGCCGGGTACATCTACACCTCCCGGTTGTCGAGGATCAGGTCGAGGACGGTGGCATAGGTGTCGAAAACGGCCTGGACGGTGGCATAGGTGGTGGCGACGTCCTGCACCGTCCACCCAGCCGTGCCCCCGGTCCCACCGATCGGTGCGTCTACCTCGGTAAGCGGCAGCGACCAGCGCCGCCGTGGTTCCCCGCCGTAGGCGATCAGGCGCGGCTCGGTCACCTCGCCGACCGCGAAGTAGGCGTCCTCCAGGCCCAGGCCGGGGCTGAACTGGATCAGCAGCGGGTTGCCGGTGTCCAGGGCGTAGTGGAGGCCCGCGCGCCCCTCGTCGGTCATCGTCCAGACCTGCAGCGTGCCCGTCAGCCCGCCGCGGACGTCGCTCAGGATCACGCTGTTGCGGCGTCCGCGGATACGGTGCTCGGTCTGCTCGATCGGCCGGGTCCAGTCCGGTGCTGCCGCCGCCTGCAGCAGCATGTTGCGCTGCGGCTGCAGGGGGTCTTTCACCCAGCAGTCGCTGATGTCGGGCAAGGTCAGGCTCACGGTGTTGCTGGTGCCGCCGCCGGCCGACGCGCCGGTGGTGGCGTCGTGCATCTCGAACCGGTACGTCACCTCGACGCCGATCGGCGCCTCGTAGTCCTCGACCGTCAGCTGGTCGGAGACCAGGACCAGGCCGCTGATCCACCCGGCCGGGCCGCGTACCAGGGTCTGGGTGGCGCCCACGATCCGGTACACCGTCAGCAGGTCGCCCGGGTCCAGCTCGCGCAGTACCAGCGTGACCGACCCGATGTTGCTGTTCGCTGTGGCCGCGAACGCGGCCACGGTCTGGAGCAGAGCGACGGCGTCGACGACGAGCGTGGCGGCCGCCGCGGGTGCGGTGACGGTCAGCTGGATCGCCGCGGTGGCAGCCCCCGCCGGCGCGACGATGTCGTTCCAGTCCCGCCACCACTGCCCGTCACCCGGAATCGAGTCGGCGGGCAGCGCGGACGTGCTGATCAGCGTGCCCGCGGCGTTGTACCAGCGGAGGTTGGGTGCGATGCCCCAGGCTCCGCCGGCCGCGACGAACTGCCCCTGGGGACGCCAGGACACCCCGGGCGTGACCGGGTACCGGCCGGAGAGCAGCACGCTGGTGCTGGCCGTGGATGAGGTGACGATCAGCCAGTACGCGCCGTTGTAGGCCACCGAGTTCCACGGGGTGGACCGGGCGAGCGTGGCCACCCCGCTGGCCACCGTCCATTGCCCGATCCCAGCCTCGAAGCTGGCGTCCTCGAAAGGCACGACGGACCCGGCGATGATCGGGACGGCCACCTGCACCACGGCGCTGTCGATCCTGAGCACCTGGGCGGCCGTGGCCGAGGTGATGCCGGTGGCCAGGACGACGGTGGCGGCACCTGCCGGGGCGATCCCGGAGACGTACTGCCGGAACACGCCGGTGCTGGGCTGCGCCAGGACGGCCCGCTTCGTGCTGATCAGGGTGCCGGAGGCGTTCAGCCAGCGCAGCTCGATCCAGCAGGACGCCCCCGCGGTGGGCGGGCTGAGGTACGCCGACCCGACGTACTCGGTGCCCGGGACCACCGCCGGAGCCTCCGCCGTTTTCATGCTGGCGTTGCCGTTGGCGGTGACGGTCATCTTGATCGTGCAGCCGCCGGAGTAGTACCAGCTGACCGGCCACTGCACCATCGGGACATCCCGGCTGACCGTGGAATTGGTGTCCACGGCCCACCCGGTGGCGTCGATCTCCCCGCCGGACTCCACATTGAAGCTGAGCAGATTGCCGCTGGTCCTCCATGGCGCACCCAGGTACACGTTCTCGAAGAAGTGCGCCCGCGCGGCCGCCGTCGGCGACGCGGACAGGACGACTCGGGCACGGGTCGCCCCGGCCGGCGCCGGCCCGGCCACCGAGATCCGGTGCAGCGTCGCCGACGCCGTGTTCGTCGTCGGCGACCAGGTCGTGCTGCCCACGGCGACCAGGGAGTCATTCAGCCACTGGATACCGATCCGTTCCGGCTCGTTCGCCGACGACGCATCCGCGAAGGTCTGGTAGACCGTGCCCGCGACGATCGGGTACGTGCTGACCGTGCTGGCCTGCATCTCCCCGGACGCCACGCTGGTCAACGTCAGGACGCCGTCCCCGTTCCGACCCTGGCTGCCCAAGCTCTTGGTGCAGTTGAGCGTGGCCTGCCACCCGGACGTGTCCGGGTCGACCATCTCGGTGGTCGCGCTCAGGAAGTTGCCGGGAATCGCCACCTACACCACCCCCAGGGCCTCGGCGAGTTCGGCGTGCCCGCCCTCGACCTCGATACGGATCAGGTCCCGCAAGGCGGGGTCGTTGACGTGCACGTGCACCTCAGTGCCGCCGGCCGACGCCAGCGCGGCGGCCAGTGCCTTGAGGGCCGCCACCTGCCCACCATCGCCACCGGCCGACTGGCCGGTGGCCCGTGCGCGCGCACGCACCGCCGCGGCCGTATCCGCCATCCGCTGCACCGCGCGCGCCGCCTGGTGGCCGTGCAGGTCGATGCCGGTGGCCGTACCGAGAGCGATCTGCTTGCCGACCTCGTCACGGAAGACGGTGCTCGGGCTGTGGACGCCCAGCCGCTTCTTGATCGTGTTGACCATGCCGTCCGCCAGGCGGTTCATCTGCGCCTGGAGCGCCTTCTCCTGGCTCGCCAAACCGGTCAGGAAGCCCTTCGCGGCGTCCTTCCCGCTGTCGTACATCGAGTCGGCCATGGTCCGGCCGAACGACGTGGTCAGCTGGTCCTGGGCGCCCGCCGCAGCATTCAGGGACTTGATGTCCGCCGCCGAGGCGTGACTCAGGGCCGCAGCGAGCTGACTCCCCGGGCCTGCCGCCGCGAGCTGGCTGAGCAGGGTCTTGGACAGCCCCCGCTTCGACAGGCCCGCGACCTCGGCCGCGAAGGCGGACGCGGTCCGCTGGCCCTTCCGCATCTCGGCAACCACACCGGCGGCCGAGGTCGCCGACGTGCCGCCGACGCTCAGGAAGTCGCCGAGGGAGCCCGCCTGATCGCTGGCGAACTGCTTCGCCTGGGCGATCCGCGACGCGATCGACGCCTTCCTCGTGGCCAGCGACTGCAGCTGCGCGGACGTCCGGAGGTTGCCCGCCACCAGGCTCCCGGCGCCGGCGGCCTGGAGCCTGGTGTTCATGCCCTTCACCGCGGCTGCGATGCCCGCCGCCGTGCCGGTCTCCAGCGACTTCAGGAACCCGTTCTGCAGGCTGTTGGCCACGCTGTTCGTGCCGGTCAGCAGCTTCTTCGCCGCCGCCAGCCGCTTCTCCGCGGCCTGCACCTCCAACGCGTCGGCGTGCCGCCGGGCCTTGGAGTGCGCACGCGCCTCCCGGCGCTTCCACATCGCCAGCTCGGCTTCAGCCGCCGCGACCTTGTTGCCGGCCACGGTGCCCTGGCTGTACCCGGGCACCTGCATGCCCGACATCCGCGCCATCGCCAGCGAGTCCCGGTTGCTGAGGATGCGCGTCCCCCGCGGGGTGACCTGCATCAGCTCCGGGCCGCGCTCACCCACCCACGCGGTCTGCCCGATCGGGGCCAGGCCGCCGGCGGCGTACCAGTGCGGCCGGTGCACATTCCAGCTGCCCCACGCCGTCGCCGGGTCGCCGTACCTGCTCTTGATGTACGACAGGCCCCAGCGGATCTGCGTGGCCGCAGACGTGCGCCAGTCGCCGCCGGCGGAGGCCATCTTCTCCGGCGGGAGCGCCTGCGGGATGCCGTAAGCGCCACTGGCTGCATTGCGGGCGTTCGCCTTCCACCCGGACTCCGCCATCCACAGGGAACGCAGGGCGCCCATCTGCTGCGCGGCGTCCTTCGGCCACAGCTGCCCCACCAGGCCCGCCGCATAGCTCTGCGCACTGGCCACGTTCGGGTTGAGCGGGACGTCAGAGCCCTGCGGCGCCTTGGCCGACAGCAGCTTGCCGACCCACTTCGCGGGCAGCTTCACCCCGTTCTTGAGCAGGTTCTCCGCAGCCTCCAGGGGCGAGTGGAACAGCCCCCGCACCGCCGCGTGCAGGACGTCCTTGCCCCGGAGCATGCCGTGCTGGAGACCGGCGATGATGTGTCCGCCGTAGGTCATCATGAGCTTCGACGGGGACGCGATCTTGAAGACGCTCGTAATCGCGCTGACGATCTTGTCCTTGATCTTCCCCGCCCACGAGACGAAGTCGTTGCCCTTCTTCGACAGCCACGACCACGTGCCCGCAACCAGGCCAGAGACGATGGCGCCACCGGTGGCCGCCAGCCAGGTGGCGGGCTTGGTGAAGGCCCCCGTGATCTTGTCGATCACGTTGGTCTTCATCCATGAGCCGAGCTTCGAAGCGCCAGTGGTGATACCCGACTTCACGCCGGAGACCACCGCACTGCCCCGGCCCACGAGCCACGACCCGGCCCTGCTGAACGCGCCCCGCACAGGGGTGACCACATGGTCGACGGTGAATCGGCCGATGGCCGATGCGCCAGCGGCGATGCCGCGGCCGAGCCCGGTCACGACATCCCCGCCCTTGCGGATCAGCCACGACCCGGCGTCCGCGAACGGCTTGATGATGTAGCCGATGCCCTCGCCGACCTTGGCGATGACCCAGCCGAAACCATCCTTGATGCCATTGCCGAGGAACCGGATTGCCCGGCCCCCGGCCCGGCTCAGGTCGATGGCCCATGAGCCGAGGCGGGTAGTGAGCAGGCCCGATTCACGCTCCAGGACGCTGGTCGCCTCGGGGAAGACCCGTGCGATGCCCTTCCACAGCGAGCTTCCGAAGAACTTCACGACGCCGCCGGCCGCATCGCCGATGGGCTTGCCCATGGCCTCGATACCGCGCAGCAGCGGCGAGAAGAACCGCAGGACCGGAACCTTGGAGAAGACCTTCGCGAGCGGCCCGGCGATCTTCCCCATAGGGATGATGCTGAGGACCGCGATGATCGTGTCGAGCCAGTGGTGCTGCCAGAAGTCCAGGGAAAACAGCGGGTCGAAGAGCGAGCCAATGATGCCGATCGCCAGAGGGATCGCCATCTTGCCGAAGCTCTTGCCAATCTGGACGTAGTCGATCTTGCCCAGGAACTTGATGAACCGCTTGGTCAGGTCCGCGGTGTGCTCGCCAACCCAACCGACGGCTGTCGCCAGGCCCGAGCCGATCGTCTTGCCGAGCTGGCCCCAGTCGATGCCCTTGATGGCGTCGCCGATCCCGCCGGAGACCAGGCCGCGGAGTTGCAGGCCGAACTTCTTCGCCGCGCTGTCCTGCGCCTTCGGCACCTGCAGCATCCGCGGGATGCTGGCCTTCGCCGACTTGAGTTGCGGCGCCGGCGTCGTGAAGACGAATGGCCGTCGCAGCGCGTCGGGGACGGTCGGCGCCTTGACCTGGATCGCCGGGGCCGTGACCGTCGCCTTCTTGCTCTTCGGCATGAGGCCGCCGATGAAGTCGCCGACCAGGCCGGTGGCCGCGGTGAAACCCGCCTTGATCTTGTCGACGGGCACCATGCCCAGCAGCTCTTGGCTGTAGTGGTGCACGGCGGGCAGCGCGGTCTTGTTGATGTACGTCGTGAACTGGGTGATCGGCGGGAGCAGCAAGTTCCCGGCCTTGACCTCGAATACCTCGAAATTGCTCTTGATCAGGGCGAACTGGGCGGCCGCGGTCTTCCGCTGGGCCTCTACGGCCGGGCCGTATTTGCCCATCGAGTTGTTGATCTGTTCCTGCTTCTTCTCCAGGACATCCAGGTTGTTGACCATAGACAGGATCGCGGACGACGACTTGCCGCCGCCGAACGCGCGGGACAGCAGGGCCGCCTGGTGGGTGGCGTCCAGCCCGGACTTGTCCAGGTGCAGGGACAGCAGCTTGATCGCGCCGATGATGCCGTCCGGGCTCCGCATCGCCTGGCCCAGCATGTTGCCGGTCAGGCCGATCTTCCTGAGCTGCTTCTCCGCCGCACCGCTCGGAGCAGCCAGCAGGGAAATGGACATGCGCAACCGGGTCGCGGCGCTGGCGCTGTCGATGCCCTCGTCGGTGAACAGCGCGAGAGCGCCGCCCACCTGCGCGAAGGTGAGACCGAAGGTCTTGGCCGTGGGGAGGATGCCGGTACCCAGCGCGGCGACCATGTCCTCCATGCGCATGTTGCCGGCGCCGATTACCGCGTTGACCGTGCTCGCGGTCTTCGTGAAGGACTCCGCCCCGCGGATGCCGGTCCGCCAGGCGCCAGCGAGCGCGTTCGTGGTGGCTTCGAGGTCGCTGCCGCCGACCGCCGCCAGGTCGCTGGCGGTCTTGAGGGCCGTCATCGCCTCGACGTTGGACATCCCCACCGACTTGAGGTGGTACAGGCTCTCGGCGAGCTTCTCCGGCCCCTGCTGGGTGGACTTGCCCAGCTCCAGCACCTGCGCGGACAGCACCTTGACGTCCCCGGCGGTCGCCCCGGCCTGGGTCTGGATCTTCTTCATCTCGGCCTCGAAAGCGACGGCCTTCTTCGTGCCGTCGACGAGGCCGACCGCCACGCCCGCGGCCAGAGCGGTGCCCGCCATCAGGCCGGCCTTCGCGAGCCGCCCGAGGCCCTTCTCCAGCTTGCTGGCGCTGGAGCCGACCGAGTTGAAGGTCTTCGACGCGGAGTCGCGGGCAACGAGGTCGTACCGGACGCCGGTTGTCCTGAAAGCCACGACACCCGCCCCCTCTCAATGAAGCTGAGCCGCAGCTCAGGAAGGGGGCGGGGCGCTACGGCGCGTCAGCCGGGTCCTGCTCGGCCGCCTGGCGCTCTTCGTCTTCGATCCGGTACAGCGCCATCCACTCGGTCAGCTCCGCGGAGCTGATCCGGGCGAGCATCTCCGCGCGGGTCATGCCTCCGAGGTCTCGGGTGAGGGCGAAGGTGAACCGTCGCCAGGCTCCTCCGTCTCCTCGGAGTTTCCCTCTGCGTCCTCGGCGGCCTCGTCGGTCATGCCCGACAGGCGCGCGGCGACGTCGTAGAGGCGCTCCAGGACCGCGGCGTTGCGCTTACCGAGAGCCAGGGCGTCCTGGTCGGCGAAGATCCGGGTGCCGTTCTCGTTGACGAGCACGCGCACCAGCAGCTTCGCGCGGGCGTTGCGCAGGTCGAGATGGCCCTTCTTGCGCAGGCCCATCTCGTACTCGTCGCGTTCGGCGCCCGTCATCGACTTGACGCCGATGTCGCCGCCCCATTCGGGGACGGAGACCGTCTCGGTGACGGCGTCGACCGCAGCGATGATGGCGTCACGGGACAGGAACATGGGTGCTCGCTTTCTCAGGTGATGTCTTTGCTGACCTGGTCGATGACCCGGTTCACGGCGAGACGTGCCCGGGTGCCGCCGGTGCGCATGACGGTGAAGAAGTACGGGTGCGGCTGCTGCTGCACGTAGACGTTTCGGTTGCCGAAGACCGGGTGCCGCCACTTCGGCTTGGTGCCCTCCATGTAGGCCTGAAGCGCCTTGGCCTTGACCGGCATCTTCCGGCCGTCCACACGGATGATCACGGCCGCCTGACGGCCGGTGGTCTTGACCTCCAGGCCGGTCGCGCGGGCCATCTGCCCCCGCAGACCCGCCGCGGTGTACGGGCGGGACGACGGGATCTGGCGGATCGAGGCCCGCACGGCCGGGACCAACGGCTTGGCCGCGGCCCGCAGCTCCCGCCGGAACCGCTTGAGCAACTCGCGGTCGTCCATCTTCCGCAGCTCGCGGGAGATCCGCGTCAGGTCCCGGCCGTGCTTGAGCTCCACGGTCAGGCCGGGATGGAGACGTTCTCCGCAGGCTCGCGGAGCGTCGCGAAGTTGACCATGATGCCCGCCACCGCCGAGATGTCGCGCTGCTTGGGCACGCCCGTGACCTGCACCGGAAACACGTCCATCAGGTAGTTGACGACGTCGCCCTCGTCCATCCACACCACGTTGCCGAAATCGCCGCGGAGCAGGACGGTGCGGACGTCGACGCTGGTGGCGTCGGCGAAGAAGGTAAGGCTGGAGTCGCCCGCGGTGGTGTTGCTGGGCACCTTGCCCGTGAAGCGCGAGCCGAGGGCGTTGGTGTCCTCGGTGTTGCCCGTGACCTCCCAGCCGCTGGACGCACTGATCTCCGGGGACAGGTCGATCCCCGCGTTCAGCTCGGCCCGGCTCGGTGCGCTCAGCGTTGCGATCGAGGGCACCCACAGCACCTTGGAGATGCCCTGGCGGTAGTAGCGGGTGGACTGGCTGATCGGGGTGGCGCTCATGGCGTCGTCTCCTTCGAGGTGGAGCGCCGCCTCTTCGACGAGTCGGGCTCGGGGGTGGGCTCAGGCTCCGCGGCCTCTACGGCAGGCTGCTCGGGCTCGGGTGCCGGCGTCGTCGAGGCGGCGTCCCTGCGGGCGGCGAGAGGGTGCGGCTCCGGTACAGGCGGCTCGGTCTTCACCCAACCCGCCGCTGCGTAGTGAGGCACTTGCCGCTCGTCCACCTGGACCGTCTGCGTCACCGGCAACTCGGGGTGCCGCATCCACACGGTGCTCATGACGCGGACACCCGGATCACGGCCACCGACACGCTGGTGACACCGTCGTAGGTAATCGCGGCCCGGCCGGTCCCCGGGTTCCGGTACCGGTCCGTGACCGGGATCATCGAGGTCTTCCCGGCCGCCACCGACACGGTCCGGTCGGAGACCGTCAGGTCCCCGTCGACCGTCTGCGGCGTCGCCAGGGTCACCGTGTGCGCGGAGGCGTCGGCGTTCTTCACGACCAGGAAGACCCCCTGGCCGGTCTGGCAGTCGTCACCGCCGGACGTAGCAGCCGCAAGCTGCGCGTCCAGCTGCAGCCCCTGCAAAGGGACCACGTGGGTACTCAGGGCAGCCATGAAAACTCCTGTTCGTGGCGTGGTGGACTTTCTGCGGTGCGACCATCGCCCGATCGCCGCACACCGAGGGGGACAGATGAACCTGCGTGACGCCAAAGACCAGGTCGAGCGTGAACACCCGGAACTGAAAGGCACCGAGCGCATGTTGGCCATCAAGGCGTTGCGCGATCAGCCGGACCCCGCCGGGCCGACTACCGCCGCGCCCGAGGCGCCGGAGCAGCCGGCCGGTAACGGTGACTACTTCTGCCGGAACTGCGATCAGCCCGTGAAGCCCGTTGTACGGAACGTGTGGGGGAAGGTCGTCACGTTCGTCGCGCTGCTGCAACTGGTTGCTGTGGCCGTGTCGGTTGTCTCGTGCTTCACCTCGGTCGACGTGGGCGACGGCCTGCGCCGGCTGGCGTCGTGGCCGGCCGCGATCCACCCGGTCGGCGTGGGCGTTGTGGCCGCCCTGGCGGCGTTCATCGCCGCGGTGGGCGTCGCCGGGTCCCTGACCCAGCGGGCCGAGCGGGGCGGCACCTGCCCGAAGTGCAAAAGCGTCCTGGCGACGCAGCCTGGCGCTAGCGGCGAGTGAAGGCGTCCACCTCGACGGTGAAGGCGATCGTTGCCAGGGCGCCGTTCTCGTCCTGGTCCTGGGCCAGGGTGGATGATCCGAGCTGCGCAATCATCACCGTGCCCCCCAAGCGCTGGTCGGCAGCGAGTACGCCACCGACCTCCCCAAGCAGTTGGTACGCGCGGCGGCGGGCGGCGGAAGCGTCGCCCGAGCCGTTGAGGACGAGGACGGCGCAGCGGATCGCGTACTGCTCCCGATCCGGAGTCGCCGCCAGGCCCTCGCGGGTGTTCTGCCCTTCGACTGCGGTCGGGTCTTCCTGGTCGCCGACGTCTCCGACCGTGACCGCCTCCATCTGCCCGGAGGCGGTCACCACCGGCCCGTCGAAGACCTTCACACCGGACAGGCCCGGGGCCGCCCGGAAAGCCGCCACGAGGGCGTCCAGGGCGTCAGGGACTGTCGACATCCACGCCATCAGCCGCTCACCGGCCTCGGGGCGCCCAGCCACTCCAACGCCTTGCGGGGGATGCTGTACGACCAGCGGGGGTCGTAGGTCTCCTCCGCGCCGATGACGCCGGCCCGCTTTCCGCCGACGCCGCGCCGGGTCTCCCAGTTGTGCTGCAGCACCACGGCCGCCCCTCGTTTGTAGTGCTCCGGGATGGTCTCGTACCCGGCCTCGTACACGGCCTCGGCCAGGCAGTGCAGCGGCGGCCCGGCCAGGACGCGCACCAGCCCGCTGTTGGGGCTCACCCGCAGGTTCGCCACGTCCCAGGTCTGCCCGCCGACCACTGCGGTCACCGAGGTGATTGAGATGACCGGCACGGACCACAGGCGGAACCGCCTGCCGAACCGGGTGGTGTGCTCGATGTCCTCGGTGACCGTGCGCTGGGCGATGGCCTCGTGCTTGTAGTCCTCGATGACCGCCGTGATGCCGTCGCAGTAGGCCTGGATCTCCATGTCGTCGGACGTGTCGTCCAGCGGGATCTTCAGCTGCCGCTTGGCCTCGTCCAGGGTCAGGATCGGCATGTCACGCCCCCTGCTGGGCCGCCTGGTACTGCTCGACGAGGGCGTCGGGCAGCTTGCCCCGCGCCGGCGCGTCGATGCCCTGCTCGGCCGCCCAGGCGCGGACGTCCTTCGGCGCCGGCGCGGCCGCCGGGTCGGCCCGAGCAGACGCCTGCGGGGTGGTGTCCGCCGGGGTGGTCGTCTCCGCCTCCTTTTCCGGCTCGTCTTCCACCTCGAACGTCGGCCGCAGCGGCACGAAGTGGCCGGGGAACGCCGCGAGCACGGGGTGCCCGTCTCTCGCGGTCGTTACGCCCTGGTGGAGGTACAGCGGGCGGCCCTCGAACTCGCCGTGGATGCTGTCCGTCGCTACGAAGATCGTTCCTTCACTCATTGCCTACCTCGGTCCTTGGGTCCGGCCGCGGGAGCGGTCAGGCGTGGATGGTCAGCAGGCGGAAGGCGTTGTCGATGATGACGCGGGAGTTGTTCCTCCACCAGGCGTAGTAGCCGCGCTGGCCGGTCGGCATGCCGACTCCGGTGCCGGCGGTGGCCTGCTGTACCAGGTGCGGGACCAGCTCCATGTTCATGCCGACCTTGTCGACGATGATGAAGCCCCGCTTGAAGTCGCCCAGCATCAGGACCTTGTTGCCCGCTGCGACGGTCGAGGCCATGTCGGAGGCCTCGTGCGCCGGGTAGCCGAAGAACTCGGCCGGCTGTCCCTGCGAGGGGCGGTTCCACGGGTCGCCCGCGGCACCGGCCTGCGCGAGCAGCAGCTGCCTGTACGCGTTGAAGATGGTCTTCGAGCCCATGTAGGAGGCGTTGCTGCGGAACCTGGGCGGCAGCGCGTTCTCCAGGTTCGTCGGGTCGGTGATCGACAGGATCGCCCCCGTCGCTCCGTCGACCTTGCTGGAGACGTTCAGCGTGGTGACCACGCCGCCGGCGTCCGGCGAGGTGCCGGTGCCCAGGGTGAAGGCGGTGGCCTCCTCGATGTCCTTGGCGTCCCGCAGCAGTTCCATCATGGAGGCCTGCAGGCCCGTCCAGTCGCCCTCGATCTCGATGTTGAACGGGATGAAGCCCTGCACCCGCTCGGCCTTGATCGTCGGCTGGCCCAGGGTCGGGGAGCCGTCCGTGGCCGGGGTGTTCGCCGCGACACGGGAGACGGTCACACCGGCGGTGGTGACGAGGTCGTACTCCTTGCCGACGATCGGCTGCACCCGGGCGATCTGCCGCAGCGGGTTGACCGACCCATTCGAGGTGAGCAGCACCGTCGGGTCCAGCTCGAACGGCACCGCGTACTCGCCGCCCGCGCCGGTCGCGCCCAGCGCGAGGATCTGCCCGTCGTGGTTGCCCAGCGCGCCGGGGTTGCCCGCGGCCAGCGCGTTGCCGAACACCCGCTTGTAGCCCGGGGAGCCGGTGGCGAGGATCCGGCGGGCCAGCTCGCCGTGCTTGTCGTCGGGCACGGTGTTCAGCAGCCGCTCGACGTTGGTCTGCGCGTCCTCCCGGTTCGAGCCGGGGAAGCGGGCCGCCTCGATCGCCCGCAGGGCGTTGTCCCGGTACAGCGCGGGCAGTTCCTCGGCGCTGCGGGCCTGCTGCCGGATCGCGGCGATGTCGTAGATGTCGCGGCTGATGTGCACGGCGGGCGCCCCGGGCCGCTGCGGCTGGGCGGCGGCCGGGGCTCCGCCCTGCGGCGCCTCGTGGGTCTGGGGTCGGCCGGCGTGCATGTCGGCGAGCACCGCGTTGCGGGCGTCGACGGCGTCCAGCGCGGCCTGGTGGTCGCGCCGCTCGGCGACGAGCTGGTCCCACTCGGCCTGCCGGTCGGTGGGCAGCACGGCCGCCGGGAACTGCCCGGCGATCTCCTGGAGCCGCCCGGCGATGTCGCTGATGCGGCTACGGCGGGCCTCGATGGTCAGCGCGCCCTCGTCCTGAGGCATGTTCGGTTCCTCTCCATCGGTTGCGGGCGCACCCGCGGTGGTTGCTGCGTCGGGTGCGGCCGTGGCGGCCGCCTGGATCCCGGGTCCCGGGGATACCGCGGCGGCCGGTGCCTGCTCGCGGGTGCTGCTGAGGACCCCGGTGATCAGCCCTGCTTCCAGGGCCTGTTCCGGGGTGAACCAGGTCTCGGCGCGCATCAGGTCGCGCCAGTAGTCCGCTTGGCCGCCGGCGGTGTCGGCGTAGATGCCCGCGATCTGACCGGAGACGGTCTGCAGCCGCTCGACCATCTGCTGCATCTCCTCGGCGTTGCCACCGGAGTAGGCCGATGCGTCGTGGATCATCATCTGGGAGGTGCGGGCCATCAGCCGCTGCTCGCCCGCCATCGCGATGACCGATGCGGCCGAGGCCGCCAGGGAGTCGACGACCGTCGTCACCCCGGGGCGGGCGACGAGGGCGTTGTAGATGGCATACGCCTCGAAGACGTCTCCGCCGCCGGAGTTGATGTGCACCTCGACGGCGCGCTCCCCGGCGGCGGACAGGTCGCGGATGAAGTCGGAGGCGGTCACGCCCCACATGCCGATCTCGTCGTAGATCAGGATCTGCACCGGGCCGTCCCCGGCGGCGGCGTTGGCGATCCGGTACCAGCCGTCTCCCTCGCCGCGCTTGCGCTTGCGCGTCATCTGCGCGCCACTTCCTTCCCGTTGGCAGGGGCCGGTACCGGCCCGGGGTCCGTACCGGGCGAGAAGCCGGGCACCGGTTCCTGGCCGCTGGACGGCGGCACCAGCTGGACCGAGGTCAGACCGGAGTGCTTGAGCAGGCTCCAGTCGTTGTTGCGCACCGCGGCGACCACCGTCTCGGGGATGAAGCCGTCCCGGATCAGCGCCGCGATCGTGGCCGCCTCCTGCGACTGGACCGAGGCCAGGTCGCCGGCGTCCTCGCGCATGAACGGGATCCGGGCGTCGTACCAGAGGCTCGCGCCCGCTGGCGCGGTGAGGATCTGCTGCAGCGACGAGGCCGCGTTGCCCCACAGGTGCGCCATCGTGCCGTCGGAGAACCGACGCCGGGCCGAGTTGTAGTTCCCGGCGTTCAGCGTCGAGCCCTGCACCCCCTCGAAGAACGCCACCCAGCTGGGCGGGACGCCGGCCGCGGAAGCGAGACGGGATTCCGCCCGGCCCTGGATCACGGCGTAGTCCATGTCCTTGAAGGTGTTGCCGACCGGCACCGGACTGCCGCCGCCGCCCAGGTACATCGTCTTGAAGGCGTTCGCGGCGCCGCGGTGCTCTTCCTCGACCAGCTCCATGAACGCCTTGACGTGCTCGATCGGCACGGTCGGCTCGAACCGGATCGCCAGGTTCGGTGTGGCCCCGTTCTCGAAGAACTTGTACTTGTGCTCGGTGGCCATCTGGTCGCCCTGCAGGTCCCTCAGGACCGGGGTGATCCAGCTCATCCCCAGGAAGTGCCGATCGGGGTCGGGCAGCGGCGCGTAGTGGCAGACCTGCGACGGGAGGAAGAACTGCGGCTTCGCGCCGGGCGGCACGTACAGGTACCCGGCGACCGTCGTGTCGGCCGCGGCTCCTGGGTCCGGGGCGTTCTCCTGCGAGCCCAGCACGATGATCACCCATGCCGGGTTCAGTCGGTGCAGGGTCGAGCCCTTGCGGCGGATGTAGGCGTTCCCGGACGCCGAGGCGTCCCACTCCATGCGCGCCAGGAGATCGGCGGTCGTCCCGCCCGGCCACGGCCGTTCCAGCACCGCCAGGTCCGACGTGCCGAACAGGTCGCCGGGCTGCGACCCGGTGAAGCGGGTCCACTGGAAGCGGACCTGGGAGAAGACCTGCATGCGGGCGAGGACCAGCGAGAACACCGGGCCGCTGGACTTCGCCGCCCAGTCCGCGGACCACGCGATCCGCTCCTGGTCGATCGTCGAGTACGTCGTCTGCAGCAGCGGGTACTGGTTCCCGCCGAAGGTGAAGAACTGGGCGTACTCGTCGAGGCTCAGGTTCCGCGGCCGCGCCGGTGCCCGCTGCGCGTTGATCCGCTCCAGCAGCCCCATCAGCCGGTCCCGCCCTCGCGGGGCGGCCGCCGTGCGTCGGCCCACCCGACGCGCACCGCGGCGACCGCCCACGCGACGGCCAGCCAGGCCACCGCGCAGCTGCGCGCCGCGAGCCAGCCGAGCCCCCACAGCAGGCCTGCCAGCACCGTCGCGACGGTCCGCCAGAATCGCAGCTGCTGGGCCTGCTCGTTGATCCGCTCGACCGGCACGCGCTCGATCAGTGCGACAGCCATGGCGTTACCTCCCTTTTCCGAAGAGCGCGAAGGGCGCCACGGGCTCTGTGACTCCGAACGTGGCGTGACCGTGGCGGGCCAGGGTGACCGCGACCAGCGGCGCGATCGTCGCGCCGCTCTTGCCGCGGGACCAGGCCCACGCCTCCGCCAGCGGCCGCGTGGCCACGCCCTCCACCGCGGTGTCCAGCGGGGCCTGGCCGATGTGCCGGAACTCGCCGTTGGCGATGTCGTCCGCCAGCGCCCCGCACGCCTGCGCGTACTCGCGCGACCCCATGAAGTGCAGCCGCCACGCCCCCGGCAGCAGTTCCTTGTCGGTGCTGAAGCCCTTCTCCAGGAGCTTCTTCTCCAGTGACCCGGCCGGGCCGGCCGGGTCGATGACCAGCGCCACCGGCGTCGGCTGGACCGTCTTGAACAGCTCGACGATCCGGTCGACCACCCAGCCCGTACCGGCCCGGTGCTCGATCACCTCGCCGTGCACCAGGCCGTCCGCCCGGCGCCCGGAGATCGCGATGCTGGACACCGACCGGTCCGGGGTGATGTCCACCGCCAGCGCCACCGAGCCCGTGCGCCGCGACTCCTCATCGAGGCACGCCGTCCACTCGGCGGGCTTGATCGGGACTTCGCTGCCGATCGGGTCGTCCCACCAGCCCATCCGCTCGCGCGCAAACTCGGCCGGCGGCAGCGCGCGGCGCTCACCCCTCACGTAGGACACGGTGATCCGGCGCCCGATCGCGGGGTTGGCGGCCTTGATCAACTCCATGTTGTCGCAGCCGCACCCCTGCACGTCCCGGGCATGCGTGCAGTTCTCGCCGTCCGCGCACGCCTCTTTCGGGGGCGGCGCGCAGTACTCGATGTACGCGAGCGACGGGTCCCCGCCGGTCCGACCGCGGTCCCGGATGGCCCGCAGCACGCCCGACTCGACCTTCCCGGCCGAACTCCCGTACACAACCTGTGGATCCGGCCGGGCCGCCAGCGTGGGGAAGAGGCTGCCCATGTGCGATGGCTGGAGCGCGAAGCCCTCATCAAGAATGATCTTGTCTCCGCTGAGCCCACGGCCGCCGCTCTTCGTCCGCGCCTTGAAGATCAGCCGCCGGTCGTCGAACAGCTCGATCGCCTCATCACCGTTGCCGCGGTGAATCTGCTTCACCCGCTTGGCGAACTGCGGCGTCCCCATGATCAGCTCTTCCATGTCCCGGAACGCCTCCTGGCTCGTCCGGAACTCGTGGGCGCTCCAGACGACCAGGCGCTGATCCAGCAGGAACAGCCAGCCGATCGTGGCCATCTTGAACAGGCCCGTCTTCATGTTCTGTCGGCCCACGACGACCGCGGCCTCCAGCGCCGCGACCTTGTCGGCCTCATCCACCGCGAAGATGGCGTCCAGCCCCATCTGCTGCTCGGGGTCCGGCTCGAACTTCGCCAGACGGCACAGGTCCGCGACCTGAGGCCCGTAGGTGTCGACGTGCTCCGGCACCCAGAAGTGCGTGGGCCTAACCAGCTCGGCCACGCCGCTTCGCCTCCATCTGCTTGCGCGCGCGGTCGATCTCGTCGTCCTGCTCGGCACCGGCCACGGCGGCGGCCAGCGCGGCCCGCAGCTCCTTCGTCAGGGCCGCGAAACTGCTTCCGGTGTCGTCCGGGCCTGCCTGGTCGATACGCCGCGCCAGCGCGAGCACCACCCCGCCGGCGAGCGTCTCCGCGCGACTGACGGCGTCCAGCTCCTGGAACGCCGCGGTCTCCAGTGGCCCCGCCCGACGCTCCGGCTCTGGCTCCGCCGGCAACTGGGGCACGATCCCGAAGGCGACGACCGTGCTGGTTGTGCCCGTAGAGCCGCGCTGTGCCTGTACGCGGCACTTCCCCGAGCAGTACTTTGCCGTGCGCCGCTTAGCGTCGAAGGAATTCCCGCAGGTCTCGCAATCTTTCTTCAATTCGACCCCCGGAACTACTTGACGCAGCCCCTGACCTGCGCGAACCTAGGTGAAGGCGAAGAACAGCCCACCGGAAACCGGGATGCAGGCGAATCGCCAGAATCGAAATTCCAACCCCCTTTCAGGAGAAAAGGGGTTTCTGCGCGTGCCGCTAAGAAGAACGTCGGGGAGAGATTTTTTGACTGGGGGCGGGGTCAGGGCAAGATCGTTTCCCCGTACCCGACCCGCCCCCCTCGCCCCTTCCTGCCCTGCTATGTCCGTTTCGCCTGGCTCACCAGGGCTCGGAGGTGCGCAGGCTGGCTGACCTGCGACGACGGGCGTTGCCGCGCCGTGCGCCGTCGCGCCGGTTGCACGATGCGTGAGCGAAGCCCCTGTAGCCGGTGCGGTCGGCAGTGTGGTCGAGGTCGAGCGCCTGGCCCTTGAGCATCGGGTGGCCGCAGTGGTGGCAGGGCTGGCCGTAGGCCTCGTCGAGCAGCACCTTGCGGATGGCTTGGTGGTCAGCGCCGTAACCACGATCAGATGTGCTGCTCACGGCTCACCTCGCAGTGGTGGTGCTGTGTCACTGCGGAGGGCGCTGGCCGCAGTACCTCCGCTCACATGCAGACAGCGCCCCGCGCGGCTCAGCATCTGTGGCGCCAACCATGATCATGCGCTTTACCTGGATGTATGACTGAAGGTGTTGCGATCTTCGCGGCGTCTGCTGCTGGCGCATCGGCCGTGGTGAGCGGGTACGCCCTTGCGCGGACCATGAAGCGGCAGAAGCGGGACCTGTTCCTTGACCTGCACGAGAAGCTGAGTCGTCCGGACATGCAAACCGGTCGCACTCTGTTGCGAGAGCAGATCAACGGACTCGACGACGCGATAGGTATGCGGAGGTGGAAGTCGGACGACTATCAGAAGGCCGTAAGCGCCATAGCCATGTTCGACATCCTCGGCCTGTACGTGGAGGAGCGCTTTATCAAGCGTTCCTTGGTGTTCAAGGAGTGGGGTTGGCTGTACGCCGATGTCTACTTCCATGCGAGGTACGTCATTCAGGACCGGCGCAACCACGGCAGAGACCCTTGGCTCCACTTTCAGCGGCTCGGCGAGAAGGCTCTGGCGAAGTATCCGGTGCCCACCGTGAACTCGGCTGGCGACCCCCTGCATGCCGAAGCCCCGCGCGATGGCGGGGCCTCGTTGTGGCATACGTCTGCGGAAAGATCGTCACACCGCTGCTGACCTGCTGTCAAGCTGCCACGCGTTCGGCGAGGATGGCGAGCACCTGGGCGGTGTCGTAGTACGGCTGGCGAGGGCTGCCTCCGGCGCGCGTCAGCCGGCCGCGGGCGACGAGCTGGCGGACGCCGGATGGTCCGATCCCGAGCGTGCTCGCGACCTGCCGAGTGGTCATGTGGCCGGCGGGGACGTACAGGGGCTCCATGCGTCCAGTGTGGCGGGCCGCCAGGGTTGGCCGACGAGCCGTCTGTGAACGATCGGGGAGGACCCGGTCACGGGGCTCCAACAGCGGTCGTGATGCGGTCTGAGGGATGCGGGTCATGTGGGCTCAGGAGTGGGGTCCGAGAGACCTGATCCGCGCACGCATCTCCCTGCGGATCGCGCTCCGCTTCTGCGGGTCCTTGAGCAGGTCCTGGCGCCGGCCGCCGCTGACCTGCTCGCGCAGCCACTCCATGCATTCTTTCGCGGCGTCGTTGGTCTTGACGCCGTCCCTCTCGCGGAGCTCGCACCACTCCTCAAGCAGGTCCGCCTCCTCGTACACGCCGGCATTGGCGTTCTGGAATTCGAAGGTTGGGATGACGACGCGACTGAAGTGGTGGACGCGCCGCTGTAGGAGCAAGTTGATGCCCTCGGTGCTCAGACAGGCGAGGCGGTTGCCTGCTTCAAGCTGTTGCGGCGTGACCTGGAAACAGTTGTCGAAGTAGGCCGCAGCGTGGGGTTCGCCGGGGTCCGTCCCGAGGGGCAGGTCCGGGAGGAACATCCGGTTGTAGGAGCCGCGCCATGAGCCAATCGGGCCCGGCTGGACTTCCGCGACCGTCAACCGCGGCGCCAGGGTGGTGCCGTCGAGTCGCAGGGAGCATGGGTGGTCCAGGATCATGACTGCCCGCCCGGCCGTGCTTCCGTCCGTGTCGCAGACGTTCACGTCTGCGAACACGTCTCCGGTGAGGATCGGGCGGACAGCGGAAACCTCATCGCCCCGGGCCAGGTACAACTCGCCGGGGCTCTGCGGCTTCTCCATTTCGTGGATCACGCCTTACTGGCCTTTCGGGCGGATCGACATCTCCCCGTCGGCTTCAACGTAGACCTCGAAGTTGGAGCGGAAGTGCTCGCGCCAGTCGGGGTCGTAAGCCGTGAGGATTTGCTCGGGATCGGTGTGTCCGCTGGCGTACTCCAGGACGAGTTCGGGCCTGCCGGCCGCGTACATGTCGGCCGGAGTGACGGGAGCAGCGGACACGATCGACATCTCGAACCACGACGCGATCTCCTGGACGTGGTAGCGGGTGGTGATCTCATCGCACATGGCGAGCAGCCCTGCCAGGCGTCGGCGGTTCTCGCCAGTCACGCCTCCTGAGCGACGCCACTTCTGCACGGCCGGGACACTGACCGCGAGCATGCGGGCTACGTCCCGCCATGCGAAGCCCAGGTCAGCCAATTCGTCCAGTAGCGGCGACGGAGCGGACCTGCCACGCACAGCGGTGCGCTGTTGCCAGGCTCTAAACAGCTCGGTCTGGTGGTGCTCGATCTTGTCCTCGTGGGCAAAGCGTGCGACCAGGCGCAGAGACCCGGCGGCTTCGGCAAGGTCGGACAGTTGCGAGGCAGTGGTCGTCGCAGGGCCCGACCGCTCGATCAAGTCCTTGGTCGGTGCGGTTGGAGCTGGCAGCGGACGGCGGATGTCAGTGTTCAACTCGCAGTACCTCTCTCCGGTATTCGTCGGTCACCAGTTGCTCGAAGAGCTCGTTGGCGGACAGCGCGGCTGCATCGAATCGCGTCTCGACGGATTCCCACTCAAGCACCTGAGTATCGCCCTCGGACGCCCAGAAGGAGTCCATGTCGATGAGATAGAAGGGGCCTGGATTGGGAGTAGGCCGCCGTAGGTCGCCGGTGGGGTCGACGGCGTAGCCGTCGAAGATCCCGTGCCGCAGAACGACACCCGATGCGGGGGTGCCGAACTCTGCCAGACCCTGCCAGTTTCGGGGGCCGCCATCATCGGCAGTCTTGATCTTGATCAGCCCGGTGAGCGCAGGGGAGATCCACTGTGCCCAGTCCTTGGCTTCGTCAACGTCCGGAGCCCGAACTTCGTTGATGTACCGGATGCCTAGGCGTTCGACGCCGTCGACCGGGGCAACCTTCTGCCGAGCCTCCACCGCTTGATGCAGTAGACCGCGCAGTGCGCTGCGGCGCTTGTAGCGGGTGGTCTCGACCACGATGGCATCAGGCCGGTAGGAGATCGAGGCGGTGTGGTCGCGTGTCATGTAGCGAGCGTCGGTGATCCTTTCCTGGCTAGTACCTGAGGTAGTCACGGTGAGGTTGATGCGATGGGCGGGCTTGAAGAGCGGAAAACTGCTGGTCAGGACAGCCTTGAGCGACGCCTGGTCGGCGTCGCTCAGTGCGGGAGCGGCCGGGTGCCGAAGCTCGACGACTGTCAGGGCCAAGGGCGGGTTCGGGTAGATCTCACGTGTACCCATGCAACAGATACTTGCAGAGGAAAACCAGAACAGCAACCGACAGAGCAACCAGTGGACGAGTCTTCACGAAGGGCCGTCGACGACGGCCGGTGTGGTGCCGGTGGCCCCACGATCATGGGTCTGAGTGTCCTCTCAGAAGTGCTCGGTTCGGGGCTGAGCCGGCCAATCCCGCGGGCGCCTCCCTGCCTCTTTTACCTGGAGTTACTCGCTGCCGGTCTCCTGGCCGCGGTCGGCGAGTGCTTCCGACATGGCAAGGCTCCGGGGCTGCCGTTAGATCCGCGAGGCGCCAAGCGCGCAGGCCCACGCGCTAGCGAGGGTGGTGGCGACCTGCGGGGCGGACATGTGGCCAGCGGGGACGTACAGCGGTTCCATGCCCCCATGATGCCCCTACGCTATCGGGGCCTCTGTGTCATTTGAGCTGTTGCCGGGCGGCGCGCTCCTCGCGGAGTATGCGCGCCCTGTCCTGGCGCTGGGGGTCGCTGTGCCACCACCAGGTATAGGCCGCGATTCCGGTGGTGAGGAGGAGGAGGCCGATTGCCCAGGGCGTGATGCTGCTCCAGGTTGAGTGACGTCCCCAACGCCAACTGGCTATCAGGAAGGCGTCGACGGCGAGCATTCTCGCTGCGGCGGTCAGCGCTTTGCGCGATCTCAGAGACACCGCTGCACTCTACGGGTACGTATGAGCCGCCGACAGGCGGACGACCGGGATCGGCGGCTCATACGGCCGATCGGGGGCACCCTGATGTGGACCTCGAAACCCGATATCACCGCAGGTCAGGTGACCGTGGCGGGGATATCGGGGTCGAAACCGGTTTCGGGTTGGGGTGAAACCGGGCTGGGCTACTCGTCGTCGTCTTCGGGGTCGGTGGCGGCCTCGGGGATGTCGGTCCAGCGGACGCCTTTGGCGCCGCCGCAGCAGTCCCGGATGGTGATCTGCGCGGTGGCCACCTTGTACGGGCGCAGTGCCGCGGACAGGGTCGCGGAGCTGGCGGCCTGGATCTCCCGGTCGGTCAGGGTGGGGTCGGTGCTGATCCATGGGCCGTACAGCTCGGGCCGGTAGGCGACCAGTGCCTCGACGAGGCGGTGGGAGTGCACGGCGGTCGCGCCGTCGGGCCAGATGGCGCGCAGGTGGTCGACGACGGTCTCGACGTCGACCGGCTCGATGACCTGCCCGGCGGCTTCACCGGTGAGGGTGCCGGCGGCGATGCGCAGGGCCAGGCCGCGCTGCCCGATGGCCCGGGCGAGTTCCTGGGCGATGTAGTAGGCGCGGACGATGCGGGCGTTCATCGCGGAGCGGGCGAGCCAGCCGGTGCCGGAGTCCTTGGGGTCGGAGCCTTCGGCGGGCTCGAAGATGTTCGCCCTGATCCCGCGCTTGTACATGCCGGTGCCGAGGATGAGGTCGTTGGGGATGTGGCCGGTGATGGCCAGGCAGAACCTGACGATCGCGTTGTCGCTGACCATCTTCGGGATGCTGTCTGCGTCGGGCTTCTGGGTGGTGAAGATCAGCTCCATGCCGTAGGCGCGGGCCTTGCGGATGAGGCGCCCTGCGACCTCGGCGGCGGGCTTGCCGTATTCGGGGTGCTCGAAGAGCGTGTGGACCTCGTCGAAGATGGCCAGCAGCGGGTGAAGCCGCAGGTGCGGGTACTTGTCGGACAGTGCCCGGGTGACCTTGCGGCCGTTGGGGACGTCCTCGACGGGCAGGTCGGCCACGGCCTTCTTGCGGCGCTTCATCTCGCGTTCCAGGGCGCGCATTCCGTCGAGGGTGGCCTTGCACTGCTCGTCGTCGTCACCAGACACGTACCGGTGGCAGATGGGCTCGACGGAGTCGAGGTCACCGGAGCCCTTGAGTTCGTAGACCCACATCTCGCAGGTGGGGTCGAGGGCGCCGGCCAGGGCGATGACCAGGACAGCAGAGGTCTTCCCGGAGCCCATCACCCCGCCCATCAGGACGTTCGTGCCGATCAGGGACAGGGGCACGGTCTCACCGCGAGGGGTGACGCCGAAGGGGAACTCGCCGTACATGTCGGCCTGCCCGTCGTGGGCGAGCGGCCAGACGCGCTTGATCGTGCGCGGGTCGGTCTTGGCCACCCACAGGTTCGCCCGCGAGGGGTGCTCGGTGCCGACCGAGGGCCACACGCACTGCAGCGGCCTGCGCATCGCCCCAGCCAGCTCCTTGCGCTTGTCGAGCAGCTTCTCGGCGAGGACACCGCGGGGCAGGTCCATCTCGGCGAGCCAGCCGGGGCCGTCGACCTGGATGGGGTTGACGAACTGCGGGGTGCCCTTGATGCCGATGGCGTCGAGAGCGTCGGTGATCTCCCTGCTGTTCAGCGGTCGTTGCAGGTGAACGGACACGTAGCGGGTGATGACGGGCTTGTCCTGGCGGCGGCCGGCCACCCCGAGCAGCGCCAGGGCCAGACCGGTGGCGGCGCCCAGCTCCCAGGCGGGCAGCAGGAACCCGGCGACGGTGGCGCCGATCGCGGTGGGTGCGGCGACCACCGCGGAAGTGATGCGGCGGGGGCGGACCCGGCGGGACTTCTCCCGGGACAGGCTGAGCCACGCTTCGACGTCCGCGGTGGTCGCCGCGGCGGTCTCGACGGGGCGGGCCTCGGTGTCGCACACCCAGCGGACCCAGCGGACGGTCAGGCGCCAGGCCCCGCGTGGGGACCGGCCGATGAGCCGCACGACGTACAGGGGTGCGCGGACGGTGTGGAAGGCCGAGACGTGCCCGAGGTAGGAGGCGGTCCAGCGGGTGTGTTCGGCCAGGTCGCGGGCGTTGCGGAGCCAAGGCGCGAGGACGGGGGGTGCGTCGGCGAGGTAGGCGCGGCGCTGTCCGATCCAGGTGCTGGTGTCGGCGGTGACCTGCGGCGAGTCGACGATGACGCCCTCGACGGGCTCGGCGAGCTGCTCGGTGACGGCCTCGACGACTGCGGCCTCGACGGTGTCGGGCGGGCTGGTGGCGTCGCTGCCGGTGGTGTCCTTGACCAGGCGGAGGATGGTGTCGGTCATGCTGGTGGTCCTGCTCTCTCTCGGGAGGTGCGGGGACCCGCGGCGGTCGGCTTCCTTGGCCGGCGTCGGCCGCCGCGGGGCGGAGCTACTTCTTCGCGGCCTGCTTGCGCTCGTTGGCCCTGTCGACGATGCGGTCGATGGCTTTCTCCTGGCGGGTGGTCAGGGTGCCTTTGCGGATGGCGGCCATTCCGGCGATGCGGATCACGCGGGCCAGGTCGAGGGGGCCGAGACCGTCGAGGCGATCGGCGGCGCCCATCAGTGGGCCTGCTCGGGCGGGGTGGTGCCGGTCTCGCTGATCGAGGCGCTGATGGCGATGCGCGCCCACGCGTCGGCCTCGGCGATGTCCTCGGTGGTGGGCCGGGGGGTGGCGGTCAGGCGGCGTACCGCGCGGTCGCGCAGCTCCGCGGCGGTCATCGGGTCGCCGGTGTAGGGCATGGGGTTCCTCTCCTGGACCGGGCTATCCGGCCCCACCGCGCCGACAGGGGTCGGGGGGAACCCCTGCCGCACGGAAGGGCAGGTCAGCGGCGGCGGATGTCGCGGTAGATGCCGTACACGACCAGGGCGACCAGGGCGGTGCAGACTGCGGCGATGGCCAGGGCCACGGCCGCAAAGGCGACGGTGATCATCAGCATCGAGCCGCCCGCGCCGATGGCCAGCCACTTCCCGGCGGTGCTGGCCGCGGACTGCTGAATCACGACCGGCGCTGGCTGCTGTGGCTGTTGGGCCTGGGCGAGTTGCGCGGCCTGGATCGCGGCGAGCATCACGGCGAAGTTCTCGCCTTGCTTGGCGGCGTCGATGGCCTCTTGGGAGGCCTCGTTGATGTCAGTCATGACGACGCTCCTGCGAGTTCGAGGGCGGCGCGGCGGACGCGGCGGCCGTAGCTGTCGGAGGTTCCGAGGCGGGTTCCGATGGCGGTTCCGGTGAGCTTCGGATCGGACTTGAGCCAGAGCTGCGCGAGGGTGACGTGCTCGACGCTGACGCCGGGCGGAACCTCGGCCGGTTCCGGCTTCGGTTCCGCCTCCGGCTCCGTCCGTTCCGGGCGGGGTACCGGCTCGGCGAGGTGGCGGGGTTCGGCCTGCTCGGGGCCGGTTCCGGCGAGGAGTTCCGCGACGGGGACGACAGGGCCGAATACGAGCGGCGGCGCCTGGCGGGCGGCCACGGGGGGCGCGATCTCGACACGTTCGAGGGTGATCGGTTCCGGTGCCGGTTCCGGCGGAACCGCGGTCAGTTCCGCGGCGGTCGCGAACGGTTCCGCCTCGACGGCAAGGTGGTCGTGGACCTGTCGCATCAGGGCGCCGAAGGCGAGCAGTGCGGCCACCGGCGGGACGGCGGCGACCACGTAGGTGAGGGTCGGCGCGTCCTTCCCGACGCCGGCGACGTTGAGGGCGATCGAGCCGCCGGACCCGGTGACCATCAAGCCGACGGCCCACCAGTCCATGCCACCTCGGGCGAGCGAGGCGCGGAGCATCAGCAGTTCACCGATGACGATGAACAGGTCGAGGCAGGCGGGCCAGGCCCAGGCCCGGGAGCTGGTCAGCCCGTGGCCGGCGGACACGTCGTGCAGGTGCTCGTAGGACAGCCAGAAGGCGAAGCCGGTGAGCAGCACCGTGGCGGTGACCGCACCGAGCGCGGTCCAGTCGCGGGCCTTCATCGGCCACCTCCGCGGAAGGGCACGTGCCGGGCCAGCCAGGGCCGGGCGATGGCGCCGGCGGTGAAGGCGACCAGGGCGGGCTGTCCGGCCGCCCAGACGGCGGCCGCGGGAATGAGGGCGGCGGCCTGCCCGGCCAGGTGCGGGAACACCGCGGCCAGGGCGAGCAGGAGGCCGAGCACGAGGCTCTTCACTGGCCCTCACCCCCGCCCAGGGCGGCGGGCTGCCACAGGGTGTAGGTGACCGGGGCGGCGGCGGTGCGGGCGCGGATGTCCGCGGCCAGGGCGGCCGGGTCCAGGCTGGCGACGTAGTCCGGGTGCAGTGCGACGGACAGCACGGCGTGCAGGTCGATGAGGCGCCGGTGCATCAGCTGTTGCCAGGCGTGGTCGTCGACGTCGGCGGTGCTGGGCAGCGGCAGGTGGACGGCGTCGCGGATCGCGGCGAGCAGGTCGCTGGACAACGTGGACTCGCCCGCGGTGCGGGTGTCCTTCGCGGCGGCGTGCTCGGTGGTCTCGGTCGGCTCGTTGAGGCAGCGGCGCGAGCAGATCAGCATCCGGGCGCCAGAGGGCCAGGTCGTACCGGACGGGTCCGGGAGCCACGGGCCGGCCTGGTTGCCGCAGAGGTAGCACTCGGCTCCGCTGGGCTCCGGCTGGGAGAGCGCGGTGTGGATTGCGGACGCCAGCGGGTCGGGGCGATCGGTCATCGCGCGCCTGCCGGGCGGATGCTGCCGGTGACGCCGGCCTGGGTGGCGGTGATGCGCAGGGTGCGGCCGCCGGTGCGGCGGATGACGCCGGCGGCGACGAGGCGCCGGGGCGGGGGTGCGGGCGTGCCCGCGGGCATGGAAAGATCCATGTCAGCCGTCTCCTTGGTGATGTCAAGGTGTTCGGTTAGGCCCTGGCCGGGGTGTAGGAGCCCCGGCTGGGGCCGTCTTCAGTTGTGGGTTATGGCTGCTGTTGCTTGCGCTCCAGCGCCTTGATGGCCCGATTGACGATCGCCCGGCTGACCCCGAGGTCTCGGGCGACTGCGGCCTGCGAGCCGAGTTCGGTGACGCCGTCCTGGAGCGCCTTTCCGCGCTTCTGGGTGGCGTCGAGGTACTTGGCCCAGGCGGCCGACTGGTCTGCTACGGCGGCGTCATGGCGCTCTCTCCACGTGGTCACGTCCCTCCTTGTACCGGAAGTGGTGGTGGGACCTCCACTGTAAGCAGCCCCGCATACGGTGTCAACAGGGTCGCTTACAATGCGGCGGCCAGGTCGCGCTGCGCGACGCGCAGTGCGGCCCACACGCCCGGCGGGTACGTGGCCCCGCACCAGCCGCACCGCAGCACCTGCTGGCCCTGCGGCAGCAGCAACTCCGCCCCGCACGCCGCGCCGTGCACCAGGCGCGGGCAGCGGCCCATCCGCGCGGGCAGGTCGCCCGCGCCGACCACGGACCGCGCGCCGTCGAACAGCCCGCGCACTTCGCCCGCGCAGTCGCCCGCCGCCGGCCAACTGCTCGCGATCCAGTCGACCGCGGCGCCCAGTGCCGCGCAGGCCGCGGTGGCCCGGGCGCCGAGGTCGTCAGCGCCCGGAACGGCGACGGGCACGGCCCGGTCGGCCGCGAGCGCCCGCGCCCACACCTCCAGCACGCCGAACTCGGCCCGCTGGTCGACGACGTCGAGCCGGGCAGGCGCGGGCGCCTCGACGAGGGTGGCGCCACGTCCGCCGTCCGCGGTCCGGCCGGGCGCGAGCATGCTGCCGAGCGCGGCGTAGAGCGCGGGCAGCTGGCCCAGGCGCAGGCCGAGGTCGGCCGTGCACCGGGCGCACAGGTAGTCGGCGCCGGCGGGGCGGTCGCACATCTCGCAGGGCACGGGTTCTCCTGGTGGTTCAGCGGGTCTTGGATCGGTGGCCAACGCGAAGGTGGCCGCAGTACCGGCAGCGGTAGACGGTGAGGCTGGTGGCGCCGAGGTCTAGAAGTGCGTCGCGGTGCGCGGCGGCGGCCTGGCTGGTGTGCGCGACCTTGTGGCCGCAGCTGCGACGCCGGCCGTACCGGCGCCGCTTCACCGCTGCTCCTGGTCGGGCTCAGGCTCTTCGCTGCCGCCGGGGAACCAGCCCCGGCACACGGCGGCGCTCACCGGGGCACCGCCGTGCCGTCGGCGGCGCGGGTTGCGCGCCGCGCCCGGCGGGCGGCGAGGTGGGCGTCGTGGGCGGCGAGACACCGATCGCAGCGACAGCCGTAGTTCTTGTACGTGCCCTGCTTGCCGTGGCCGGCCCGGTCGGCGGCCTCAGCGTCGCCGTGGACCTTGTCGCGCCACGCCGCGGACCGCGCTGCCGCAGCGGCCTTGCAGGCATCGCAGCGACATCCCCGCTGGTGCCCCGCGGAGGCGTCGGGCGCGATCCCGCCTCGGCGCTCGCTCCCTTGCTCCGCCATCGGGGCCAGCCCGAGCATGCGCAGCAGGTCCAGGCACTCCGCCGTGTTGACGGCGCGGGCAGCCACCTGAAGGGCCGCGCGGCGCTCCCGCGGGGTCACCGCGCACCTCCCGCCCCGGTCTCGCTGGCGGGCACGAGGGCGTAGCCGCTGCTGGCGAGGTACAGCGCGATGTCCTCGGCGGCGGCGTGCGGGGTGTCGGTGACCGGGTCGGCGGTGAGCCGGTGGTCCTCGAGCGCGGCGGCGATGACGGCGACGGCGGCGGCGGGGATCGCGGGCAAGGCGGTTGTCATGCCGCGTCCCTGGCGGTGTGGAGGGTGGCCCGAAGTTGGGATGCGAGCCAGTCGCCGACCTGCTCGGATACGGCGTTGCCGAACCCGTCGACCTGGTTCCGGGCGGATCCCCAGACGATGAAGGTGCCTTCGTGGCCGGGGAAGTCGACGTCGAAGCCGCAGCCGCGGCCGACCTCGTACGCCCGCATCATCCGGAAGTAGCAGTCCTCTAGCGGCAGATCCCGCAGAGCGGCCCGCCACTGGGCCATGAGCAGCGCTGTGGTGTCGTGGGCGGTGATGGTGCCGAGGGGGTCGGTGAGCGGGTGCGGCGCGGTCTCGTTCCCCGTGGAGCCGTTCTGCTTGTACCAGCTGGCGGCGGTGAGGAGCCCCGGGATCTGGTCCGAGGTGAACGTGGGCATCGCCTCGCTGTGAATGGTGGGCACCGTGTTCTGCCGGTAGGGGACGACGCCGCTGCTCACCACGGCGAGGGTCTCCGAGCCGACCTGGGTGGGCAGCGGCTCACCGGCCCCACGGGGGGTGCCCTGGTAGTTGTCTACGGCGATCGCTATTGGCGTGGCCAGGCCAGTGGCGGGGTCCTGGTTCCACAGCGACTGGACCAGCGGTCCGGTCGAAAGGATCGACGTCTCCTGTTGGCTGGTCTGCGTCGACATGGGCTGCCAGGGGTGCCGCTCGGAGCCGTGCACGGCCTTGGCGGGCATCAGCACCGCGGGGAAGTCTGCGAACCGCTGACGGCAGCGCTCCGCGCGGGCCATCGTGGCGGGAGCGAGCGGCCCCCTGGTGACGATGCCGGTCTTCTTGTCCGTGAACTCCTTGATCGGCTTGTCACCGATGCGGATGCCCAGGTCGCTCAGGTCGAGGGCGACCAGCGAAGGCGTCATCGGCGGGACCACGGGGGTGCGGCAGGACGGGCACCGGTACTCGTACTGCTTGCCGTAGCGCACTGACCCGGTCGGCGGGATGCCGGTCTTCCACGTCCACACCGCTTCGACGTCCTTGTCGCAGTGGTGGCACCGCGACACGGGCCGGTGGTCGAGGTCGGGTGCGGGCAGAGACTTGTCCCAGAACGCGATGTATAGCCGGTCGCGGGACTGCGGCACACCGAAGAACTGGGAGTTGAGGTACAGCACCCGGTGGTCGTAGTTGAGGAGGTCGAACTGCTTGAGCCACCACCGGTAGGTGCTGCCGTCGCCGATCTTCGGCTTGTTGGGGATCGCCGGGCCCCACGAGGTGAGTTCGGTGGTGCACTCGATGAGGATCAGCCTCGGGTGGTGCTGGGCGGCGTAGTGCAGGACGCAGTTCGCCGTGGCCCTGTCCCTCTCGCTCCGGGTGACCCTCTCCTCGAAGTCGGGGTCGTCCAGGTCGAACAGGGACAGGCTCTGCTGGTAGGCCTTCTGGGTGTTGGCCTGCGAGTGGTTGACGCAGCTCACGCCGGCGAGCAGCAGGTCGGCGGCGGGAAGGTCCCGGGCGGAGTGGTAGTCCGCGGCGTCCGGGTCGACCAGGTCGGCGATCCAGTGCTCGGCGTCGGGGTGGTTCGCCTCGTGGACCTCGACCTTGTAGGCGTTGTGGTTCGCGGCCATGATCGTGGTGAACCCGGCCCTTTTGGCGGCCTGGGTGAAGCCCCCGAACCCGGAGAACAGGTCGACCGCGGTGTGGTCGTCGTGTCGGAACCGGCGCCGCCGAACGGCCGGCCGGTGCGCGGCCGTGCGGCTCTTCTTCGTGGATGACTTCATGACGCCTCCTGGGCGCTGACGGCGGCGTGCGCGGCCTCGGTGCGGCTGGGGTGGGGTGTGGCCATGGCGCGGCCGGCGCCGGGGCGTCCGCCGCGCTGGCAGGCGGCACCGGGGCCGGACTTGCACCAGGGGCAGAGCACGGTCAGCGCGTCGGGGTCGCCGGTGGCGACCGCGGTCTCGCGGGCGGCGCGACCGGGCAGGGTCTGGGCGAGCTGCTGGCGGGCGCCGGGCGGGATATAGCCGGGGCCGCGGCCGATGGCGCCGGTGAGGGCGGCGAGGGGCGGGCGGCCGCCGAGGGCGGCGCGGTGCCCGGCGGGGCCGGTCTCGCCGGTGGCGACGGCGGCCCGGTCAGCGCGCAGCGCGGTCATCCACAGCTGTGGATTGTCGGGGTCGGCGGCGGGCGCCGGGTCGGTGTGCCGGCCGATGGCGTCCTTGCGGTGGGTGTGCCAGGCGCGGGCGATGTCGGCGGGGATGATCGGGTACGGCGACGACGCGATGTGCTGGCGGACGATGTGGGCGGCGTCCCATCCGCGGGCGCCGGTCGGCGGCACATCGGAAAGCAGGTCGCGCCACTGGTCGAGGCGGTCGTCCGCCTCCGCCTGGTTGGTGGGGGCGGTGCGGGGGTCGAGGCGCGCGGCGTAGGCCAGCAGCGCAATGATCTGGTCACGGGTCATGGCTCAGCCCTTCTGGGCGGCGTTGCGGTAGAAGTCAGCGGCCTGCTCGGCACGGGTGCGCGGCCGGCCGGTGAGCGGAATCACGTCGCCGTCAGGCCCGAAGGCCGAGGCGGCGGGCAGCGGCGGCAGTTCGCGCCAGCCGGGCAGGAAGTACCGGGCGTAGGTGATCTCCCGGCGGGCGGCCTGCTGCTGCGCGTAGGCGGCGAGGGCCGGGGCGCCGGAGCGCTTGATGAGCGCTTCGACGGTGAACCATTCGGCACTGCTGAGGTTCCAGCGGACGACGACGCCGGCGGCGGTGATCGAGTCGACCAGCGGGCGGGAGGCCTCTGGGATCCCAGGGCCGAGGTCGGGCGCGGCGGGCTCTCCAGCTTGCTTGCTACCACTCCTGGTAGGAGTGGTTTGGTAGAGGGGTCCGGAATCCGGACCCAAAGGGGTCCGGATTCCGGACCCCCCCGGTCCTGATTCCGGACCCCTAACCGAATCGTTAGGGGTCTCGATTCCGGACCCCTCGTCATCGCTACCGGTCCGGATTCCGGACCCCTGGGCGGCGATTACCGGTCCGGATTCCGGACCCCTAGCGCCGGGCGTCGGGCGGACGTAACCGACTGCGCGAGGCAGCCGGTACGCCGCGGCGCGGCTCCCGACGGCAGGCTCGACGATCTCCAACTCGCCCGTCTCGATCGCCTTGTCGACCGCGACGACGACCGCGGACTTCGACGCATTCAGGCGCTGCCGGAACTCGGTGGTGCCCATACGGACGACGCAGTCAGGCCCCGGCGCCTTGTCGGCGACAGCCAGCAACGCCAACCGGGCGTTCCCCTTGGCCTGGGAGTGTGTCCACACCCAGTGCATGGCGTCGATGCTCAACAGCTGTCCTTCGTTCAGCGGGGCAGGTGCGGTGGTGCGTCCGGGGGCGGCGATCTGGTGACCAGCCGCCCCCGGACCGGTCAGGTGCGCTTCTCGCGCTGCTCGCGGGCAAGCCGGAGAACCCCGGCGACTTCGGCCAGCAGTGCGCAGATCGAGTCGGCGTACTCCTCGTCGCTCGCCTTGAACGCGGCCTCGTAGAGGGCCAGGCAGGCGGGCATGTCTCGGTTGGCGTAGGCGACGACGAACCGCATCGCGAACGCCTTCGGCGGGTCCTCGCTCAGCGAGCTCGGCGCCAGCTCCTGCATGACCCACATGTCGCCGTTCTCGCGGCGGGGCGCGCGGTCGCCGTAGACGGTGCGGAGCCCGTGCTCTCCGGCGGAGGCCAGGGCGCAGCAGACGCCGTACATGAGGTTCCCGTCGCCCTGCTGGCCGAGCGTCATAAGCGCGACGGTGGCCTCGTCGGCGTCGCCGGCGACGGCGTGGGCCAGCGCTTCCATGACGAGGTCGGATGCGGTGTTGGTGTCCATCAGCGGCCCTTCGAGGTGACCGCGGCCTGGGCGGCGCGGTAGTCGGTCTGGGAGGCTCGGCGCTTGCCGCGGGCGATGGCCCGCTCGTCGATCAGCGAGGCGACGCCCTGCCCGGCCGGAGTGGTCCAGGCGGCGGACGGCCAGCCGGGACCCGGCAGGGGCTCGGGCAGGCCCTTCCGCGCCCACGGGGCGTGCCGGTCGCACTCCCAGCCGGACGGGTACAGCCGCGCCCGGGTCAGGGAGTGCCGCGGCTCCGGGGTCTGGCACGGGGGCGACAGACGGCGCTTCATGCCGCCCCCGTCCCGCGCCAGACCAGGCACAGCGACGCGCGGACCGTGGCCCGCTTGGAGCGGGCCACCCCGGCGGCCTCGATGACGCCATCGCGGGCTGCGGCCTGGAACCGCGGCCCCCACTGCGACGGGCTGACGGGCTCGTCGACCAGGCCCTCGGCGATGAGGTCCGCGGCCTGGAACTCGACGCCCCGGGCGGCCAGTACTCGGATCGCGGCGTCGCAGGCGTCGGCCCACGGCGGCGGGGTCGCGCCGGCGGCCTGGCGCATCCCGCGGGCCTTCGCCCGCTCCCCGCTGGCCGGGTCGACCGTGCCCTCGACGACCGCGGGGAACCGCAGCTGTACGGCGGTCACCGGAGGCCGCCGCGGGTGAACTTGAACGCGCCGCCCACAACACCGGCGCGGATCATGCCGCCCGAGACGGCCATGTCGATGGTGACCTCGATGCGGGCACCCCCGCCGATCCACGGGTCGACGTCCGTGCGGATCTGCTCCGCCAGGTCGGCGGCCGAGTCGGCGTGCGTGGTCAGCGGGGGCGGCGTGCGCCGCAGGCCCGTGAGACGGTCGCCGACCTGGCCGAGACGGTCGTACTGGACGACGTAGCGGCTGGGCTGGAATACCGGGGCGGGCGTGGCGCCGGCCGGGGTGGGCGGCGGCGTGAGCTGCGCCTCCGGACGCTCGAACCACGGCACGGTGTGCTCGGCGGGCGGGGCGGACTTGAGCGGGACGGGAACCGGCGCCAGATCGGCCGGGGACGGCCGACGGCGGCCGCGGGTCAGCTTCATGTGCGGTCCTTGCAGACGTGGTTGCGGGTCCGGGGCAGGTCGCAGTCGAGGCAGTCGCCCTCGGTGGTGGCCTGGACCTGCTGCGGGATGTACAGCAGCAGCGCGGGGCCGGCGGCCTGCGTCCGTTCGCGGGCCGTCCGGCGGACACGCAGACGGTCGAGGCGGTAGACGAGCGCGGCGGCAAGGAAGCACGCTCCGGCGGTGAGCAGGCCGGTCATCGATGCTCCCGCTCCACAGCGTCGGCCGCTAGGTTGAGCGCCCACGCAATGCCCTCGTCGGTCTCGTTGTCCGGCTGAGTCGGTAGAAGCGACCGGACGATCTCAGCCCCGGCGGCGCGCACCTCCGCAGCCTGCTGCTCCAGCTCGGCGACGCGTGCGATCAGCCACTCCACGGCGGGCGTCAACGTCTCGCCCAGCGGAAACGGGACCTTCCGTGGCTCGCCATCAGGGGAGAGTGCGCCGCGCATGTTCAGGGCGTCGTTCTGGAGCTTGACCAGCCGGCCACGCCGCCGGTCTCGCTGCTCGGCCAACCGGTCGACCTCTGCCAGCAGCGCAGCGGCGTGCGCGGCGGACCGCTCCACCCACCGAGCCACCGGGTTGTCAACGTCGATGATCGAGTCCTCGTCGTACGACGTGCGGCCGACGGCGAGTCGGTCGCCGGCCCGCATCGTCGGGTACTGCTCGCCGTTGCGCTGGTCGCGGAACTCCAGGTCGCCATACACCGGGTAGTCGGTCGCGGGATCCAGCACTTCGTCACCGCGGCCGTCGACCGGCTTGGCCGCGCGCAGCAGGTACTGGCGGCCGGAGTGGTCGGTGACGAGCTGCGGGCCGCCGGCACCGCGGACGCCGATCCAGCGCCACGGCGGCGCGGGCACGGCGGCCAAGTCGGCGCGGATCGCGGCGAGCGTCTGCTCGCTCAGCGGGGCGCTCATTCGCCTTCACCTGCCTCGGCCTTGAGTCGGGCGATCTCCGCGCGGGCCTCGACGAGTTCGTCCTGTGCCGTGCGCTGGCGCTCGTCGTAGGCCACCAGGTCGTCACGCCACCGCTGGACGCCCCGCAACAGCGACTCGGCAGCCTTGACCTGATCGGCCAGGGGGGTACCGCTGGGGAACTGGAGCGTGACGGACGTGCTCTGCTTGCCATCGGAGTACAACCACAGGGCTCCGAGTGCGCCGGAGCCGCGGGCGTCCGCGTGTTTGTCTAGGAAGACCGTGATCTGGCTGCTCACACCGCACCGCCCTGCGCGTCGGCCAGTGTGCGGACGGCGGCCGGCTCGGGCGGTGTGCCGGCGGCGAGCTGCTGCTCCAGTTCGGCGACCCTGGCCCGCAGCGCGTCCTCGGCGCTCATGCCCGGCGCGGCGAGCTTCAGCGTCAGCTGCACGCCCTCCCACGTTGTCTCCAGTTCGTGCCAGACGGTCCCCGGGCTGGCGGGGCCGCCGACCGCGAACTCGCCACCGAACCGCCACGCCACGGCGCTGAGCACCGCCTGCGGGTCCTCGGCGTGCACGTGCTGGATGACCTGGATGTAGGAGCCCAGGGAGCTGCTGCGCATCGACCAGTTGGCGTCGTGTGTCAGGGGCGCGGTCACCGGGTCGGCGAGCAGCTCCTCGATGAAGGCGTCGAAGACGGCGACGACCGTCGGACGCTGGATACTCTGTTCGGACATGGCGAAACCTCTCTGATCTGCGTTGGGTGAGGTGGAGCCGTGGGGGTCGCCGGGATTGCCGTCCGGGCGGCCCCTTTGCACGTGGGGGGTCAGGCGCCGATCGCGAGCGGGGCGGTGGCGCCCAGGTCCGCGTTGCGCTGCAGGTCATCGCGCGTGAACGTGATCTTCATGCCGTCGCGGTGGTGGTGAATCTCGCGACGCTGCGCCTTCTTCCGGAGCGTCGCGGCCGTGTAGGGCGAGAGCTTCAGCTCTTCGACCTGCTCGGGCGTGAAGCGCTCCAGCGTCCGGATGTCGATGACGGGGTCCTTGACCGGGGGCTTGCGCGTGGCCTTGGCGGTCACTGCGTCTCCTCAGTGGGGGCGGGCGGGGCGATGGCATCGACCGGCACTCCCAGAGCCGCCGCGATCCGCTCGACCGTGTCGCCGGACGCCCCGCACAGTCCCCGCTCCAGGCGGGAGATATGGCTGGGCTGACGCTTGGTCGCGCGAGCGAGACCACGCAGGGATAGATTCTGCGCTTCTCGGATGCTGCGGATAGCAGTGCCGTTCGCTGTCACCGTCAGAATCTAACGCTGTGCGCGTGGAATCTGCAAGAACCTCGCGGAATCTCGCGTCAGATTCTGACGCTGCGGAGCGTCAGGTCGTGACGCTCGGGGCGCAGGGGGCGCGCGCCATGCAACACCCGTGCGCCGAAAGAAACCCCTACGCGCAGGTCAAAGGGCCGGATTGCCACTCCCCTGTTGCATCAAGGTGTTGCATGATGGACCACCATGGAGACACCTTGGGCGCGAGTCGGCACTGCGCTCCGCGCTGCCCGCAAAGCGCAGGAACTGACGCAGGCCGAACTCGCCGCCCGCGCCGACGTCAGCGCCGGCACCATTCGAGCCATCGAGCGAGGCCAGGAGTTCCAGAAGGTCACACCGACGCTACGCGCAGTCGAGGCTGCGATCGGGTGGGCCGAGGGGTCGGTGCAGGCCATCCTCGATGGCGGCGAGCCCACTCCAGCGCCAGCACCAGAAACCACGCAGGCCGCCGCCGTGGCGAGCCTCGAAGGGTTGCCGTACCGAATCGCCCAGGCCCTCGCTGACGGCACGGCGCTGGACACCCGACTCAAGACCATCGGGTCAGGTGGCGAGATCGTGATCATCGTCAAGGGTCGCGAGGGTGCGACCGACGAGGAGAAACGCGCCATCTTGCGCGAGTGGGAGCGCCAGGAGGGGCACCTCGACCGGCTCGGAGAAGTAGCGGACGATTCATCAGATAATCAGTGATTGACCTTTCTGGTCATCAGATGGCTAGAAAGGGTGTACGCAGCGCACGCGCCCGTGGCAGCATGACCGGACCGATGAGGGGGCCGCCCAGTTCGGGGTGAAGGGCCGCACTATGGTCCGTGTTCTACGCGTGTCCAGCATGCCGCTTGGGGTGCTGCTGTGGGTGAGGCCGGTCTTGACCGGCCACGTGATGTACGTGAGCGAGCAGCTGCTTGACCACGGCGCCGTGTCGCCGTGGAAGGCAGACTGAGACCTCACCAAGGGCCGCTCAATGCGGTCCTGCCGAGGGGAGATCGGCGGCCAGGGGGGAATCTGGCCGCCGTCCCCAACCACACACGCAGCACCCCCAAGAGGTGATCCGATGGCGTATGCCGAGAAGCGCGTCAGCACCGCCAAGGGCAGCAAGGGCAAGGTGACCTGGCGCTCCCGGTACCTGAAACCTGACGGGACCTGGGGCAGTGAGCCCGGGTTCCCGACGAAGCGCACCGCGATCGAGTGGGGAGACGCTCAAGAGGCGGCAATCCGCGAGGGTCGGTGGATCGACCCCGCCCTCGCGCGCGGCCCCTTCGGCGCGTGGGCGCGGAAGTACATGGCGGACCGGGAGCCGCGCGGCCGCACCCGCGGCACCATGTGGGAGAAGCTGGAGACCCACATTCTGCCCCGGTGGGAGCACACGCCCTTGCAGGGCATCACTTGGTACGACGCGGAGAACTGGGCCAACGGACTGGGCTGTGACGACAGCACGGCGACGAAGTGCCTCACGATCATGTCGCAGATTCTCACCGGCGCAGTCGACGCGAAGCGCCTGCTCGTCAACCCGCTGGCGAACCGGCGCCGGTCGAGGCCAGCCGCCGTGAAGGAGACCCTGCACGCGAAGGACACGGCGGAGATGTGGGCACCGCCGGAGGTCGTACTCCAGCTCGCCCGACGCGTCGGCCCGCTCGACGGTCTGCACATCATCACCACGGCGTTCGCCGGCGTCCGGTGGGGCGAGTCCCTGGCGTTGCGGCCTGCCTCGCTGGGGGAGCGGCGTGAGCGCGGCTTCACCTGCCCCACGCTGGCGGTCGCCGAGGAAGTCGCCGAGTACACCCAGCGCGGCCCGGACGGCGAGCGCCTGGGCCTCTTCCTCGGCCTGGAGCCGGTGAAGACCGCGGAGTCGAAGCGCTCGATCGACTTGCCCCCGTTCCTCGCCGAGCTGCTGGCGACTCATGCCGCCGCGTGCCGGACCGAGTTCCTGTTCTGCACGCGAGCTGGCGGCCACTGGCGGCGCGGCAACTTCGGCCGGCAGGTGGTTCGTCCGGCATCCGACGGTCGCGAGGCACTGGCGGCGAGCAAGGGCCACGCGCCGCGCAGCGCCTGGGAGCCGATCATGCCGGGCCTGACCATGCGCGCCCTCCGGCACACCCACGACACCTACCAGGACGAGATAGGCGTGAAGCCCGCGTTGGCCTTCGAGCAGGCCGGCCACAAGCGCCCCGGGATCAAGGCCGTGTATCAGCACCCCACTCCGGACATGCGACGCGCTAGGCTGGAAGGGCTCCAGGGGATCTACGAGCGCGGGATGCGGGCGCTTGGGTGGTCGAGAGTGTGGGAGGAAAGTTGATCTCCCGAAAATCTCCCAAATGATCTCCATCTAGGGACACTTGGCAGGTCAACAGAGAAAGAGCGCCGCCCTTACAAGGCGGATGTCGGCGGTTCGAAACCGTCCACGCCCACCCCCTCTTCTCCTACCCGGGTATGTCCCGGACTCCCCCGCGCCGGCTCGCACGGATGATCGAGTGTTTGGGCGCTCCGTTACTCCTTTCGGGGAACGGCGGGAGTATGCGGGCGCGTCGGGTGCCGGGGTGCTGACGATGAACGCGTGAGCACTTCTAGGGGGAAGCGCATCCGCGCGTGGGCGGCACTTGCCGTGGTCACGGCGGCCGTGGGGTCGTGGGGGTTCTGCGGTGTCGCCGCGGCCGACCCCGGGCCTGCGGACCCGCCGGCGCCCGCCGGCCTGCCTGCCGCCGCGTCCGTACGCCTGCCCGTACCGATACCCGCGCATGTGCGTGTTCCCGTGTCCGCCGACCGTCCGAAGCCGCCGAAGATCCACGCGCCCAGGCCGCCGCAGATCCACCTGCCGAAGCCGCCGCGCCTGCCGCACATCCACCGACCGAAGCCGCCGCACGAACCGCACATCCACAAGCCGCACAAGCCGCACAAGCCGCACAAGCCGCACAAGCCGCACAAGCCGCACGTGCACAAGCCGCGGCCCGCGTACTGGTGCGGGCGGTGGCATCCGCACTGGCAGTGGCCCCCGCCGCTGCACTGCCACAAGCCGGTGCCGCCGACGAAGCCGCCGGTCGAACCGCCGGTCAAGCCGACGCCGAAGCCCGTGCCGAAACCGGTGGTGAAACCCGCGCCTGAGCCCGCACCGAAGCCGAAGCCGAAACCGGTGGTGAAGGTCGTTCCGAAGCCGGTGGTCAAGCCCGCCCCCAAGCCGCCCGCACCGAAGCCGAAGCCGAAGCCGAAGCCCGTCGTCAGGCCCGCGCCGCACCAGGCGCCGCCGGCCGTCGTGCACTGGCCGCGGCAGAAGGTCGCGCAGGCGGCGGCGCCGGAGCCGCACCGGCGCAAGCTCACGACCACGCTGCTGCTCACGACGGTGCCGGGACTGCTGGCCGCTGCCGTGCTCAAGCCCGGGTCCGGGGCGTATCGCAGGAACAACCGGTAGGACGCGAGGGGGAGTTCACATGTCGCAATGGGTGGTACTGCTGATCGCGATGGCCGCGGTCTGCGCGGTCGTCGTCTCCGTCGTCGTCCTCAGGCACCGCAGGATCTCCGAGGACGACGACCCGAGCGAGACGCCGGACGTCATCGAGTACATGGTCATGATGATCGGGGTGATCTACGCGATCGTGCTGGGCCTGGCGATCGCCGGAGTGTGGGAGGGGATGGGCGGGGCGCAGGCCGACGTGCTGGCCGAGACGCAGGCGCTGCACGAGGTCAAGGCCCGGGTGCAGGTCTACCCGGCCGGGGTCAGGGACAAGGTACGGGCGGACGTCGACGCCTATGCCGCGTTCGTCGCCGACAAGGAGTGGTCCTACATGCGCGACCACGGCGAACTCTCGCCGCGGGGGACGGAGTTGCTCAACCAGGTGCGCACCGACGTCACGACCTTCGACCCGAAGAGCGATCTGGCGGCGCAGGCGTACCAGCCGGTGGTGGACGAGGTCGCCGCGGCCGACACGGCGCGGGCCTCGCGCGGGCAGAACGCCGGCTCGACGATGCCGGGGGTGGTGTGGTTCGGGCTGATCGCCGGGGCGCTGGTGACGGTCGGGCTGATCTTCACGCTGCAGATCAGGCGGTCGGCGAAGGAGTTGCTGCTCGCCGGGCTCTTCAGCGCGCTGATCGCCTTCCTGCTGTTCCTGATCTGGGACCTCGACGCGCCCTTCGGAAGCGGTCTCGCGGTCTCCTCCGACCTCTTCCGCCAGCTGCTGTGAGCGCATGAAGCGGCTCCGCGCATGAAGCGGCCCCGCCGCCCGGACCTGACCGGGCGGCGGGGCCTTTTCACGGGCGCTCGGCGCCGCTAGTCAGCGCCAGTTGGACACGTTCACGTTCTCCAGCACGCCCAGCGCGTCGGGCACCAGGACGGCCGCGGAGAAGTACGTGCTGACCAGGTAGCTGATGATGGCCTTCTCGTCCACGCCCATGAAGCGCACGTTCAGGCCGGGTTCGTACTCGTCGGGCAGGCCGGTCTGGTTGAGGCCGATCACGCCCTGGTTGTCCTCGCCGGTACGGATCGCGATGATCGAGCTGGTGCGGGCCTCGGTGACCGGGATCTTGTTGCAGCTCAGGATCGGGATGCCGCGCCAGGCGGGGACGGTGGAGCCGAGGCACTCGACCGGGTCGGGGTAGATGCCGGCCCGGGTCCACTCCCGGGCGATGGCAGCGATCGTCCTGGGGTTGGCCAGCAGGTAGCGGGTGCCGCGGCGGCGGCTGATCAGCTCGTCCAGGTCGTCGGGCAGCGGCGGGCCGGCGTGCGGCTGGATGCGCTGCTCGTACTCCGCGTTGTTGAGCAGCCCGAACTCCGGGTTGTTGATCAGCTCGTGCTCCTGGCGCTCCCGCAACGCCTCGACAGTGAGCTTGAGTTGCTGCTCGGTCTGGTTCATCGGTTCGTTGTAGAGGTCGGCGACGCGGCTGTGGACGCGCAGGACGGTCTGGGCGACGCTCAGTTCGTACTCGCGGGGCTTGACCTCGTAGTCGACGTAGGTGCCGGGCAGCTGGGCCTCACCCCGGTGCCCCGAGGCGAGTTCGATGTTCGCCTCGCCGCGCCTGTTGGCCCGCTGCTGCGGGATCACCAGGACCGCATCCAGGTGCTCGCGCAGCGACGTCGCCTGGGCGAGCAGCTGCTCCAGGGCCTGCCGGGGCAGCGCCAGTACGGTGGTGGCCGCCACCGCGCGGGCGGTGAAGGCCCACTCGCCGTCCCCGCTGAGCAGCACCTGCTCGCCGAAGTGGTCGCCGTCGGCCAGGGTGCCGAGGCGGTTCTGCTCGCCGTACGAGCCCTCGCTGAGCTTCTCGACCTTTCCGTGGGCGATCAGATAGACGGTGTCGGCCGGCTGCCCCACCTCGGCCAGCACCTCGCCGGGCGCGAACTCCCGCTGGACGAAGCGGTCCGCGAGCGCGGTCAGCGCCTCCCCGTCCTCGAAGGACCGCAGGTGGGCGATCTCGCCCAGCTCCTGCGGGATGACCCGGACCTGCGACCCGGTCTTGACGAACGTCACCCGCCCGTCCCCGACGGCGTAGCTCAGCCGCCGGTTGACCCGGTACGTGCCCGCGTTGACCTGCACCCAGGGCAGCACCTTCAGCAGCCACCGGGACGAGATGCCCTGCATCTGGGGCGTGGACTTGGTCGTCGTGGCCAGATTCCGCGCCGCGGCCGTGTCGAGGCTCGTACGCGCGGCGTCCTGCGGATTGCCGTGTGCGGTGTCCTGGCCCGCATCAACCGACATGTGGATGTCCTTCCCGTATGGGGGTGATACGGGAGTATTCTTTCCGTCACGCTGGGTGCTGCCTATTGCCGTATCGAGTGAGAATACTTTTGACGTCGGTGGGGGAGTGCCACGAAAAACCGCCCGCGGGCGGCCACTTGGGGCGCCGGCGGGCGGTCAGAGGGCTTCGACGACCGAGCTGCGGTCGGGACCCGCGGCGGCCTGCGGCGGGATCGCCAGCGGCACCGCCGCGTAGGCGGCCGCGGCCATCGCCGTACGGCGCTCGCGGCGGAAGACGTACGCGGCGAAGGCGCCCGCGCCCAGCAGGGCGACGACGGACATCAGAGTGCCGAGCCAGCTGGCGCCGAGCCACTCGCCGCCGATCCAGCCCAGGCCCACGCTGTAGGTCGCCCAGCAGACGCCGGCCAGCGCGGACCACGGCAGGAACTCCCGGGGGCGGCGGCGGGCCGTGCCCGCGCCCAGGCTGACCACGCTGCGGCCCGCGGGCGCGAAGCGGGCGAGCACCACCAGGGCGCCGCCACCGCTCGCCAGCACCTGGCCGAGCCGTTCGTGGGCGGCCGACAGGCGCCGCGAGGACGCCATCCGGCGGTGGAACCAGTCCCCGCCGCGGAAGGCCAGCCGGTAGGCGATCGCGTCGCCGAGGCAGGACGCCACGGCGGCGCAGGCCAGCAGGGCCACGATGTCGAGGATGTCGTCACTCGTACCGGACGAGCCCGCGGACGCCGCGCTGACCACCAGCACGCCGCTGGGCAGCACCGGCACGAAGACGTCGAGGAGAACCGACAGCGCGACGAGCAGGTAGATCCACGGCCACTCGAAAAGAGAGCCCAGGCCTTGCAGCACCGCGCCTCCTCGTCCTTCGCCAGTCCTACGCGTCGTTGTCGGGTCCTGTCGGGTCCTGCAATGCCGCTGGGAGCGTGCCGATGCCTGGCGGTGCTTGATCCGTACCGTGTCACATCCGTGCTTTGTGCTCGTCTGTGCTGGTCAAGGCCTTGCGGAGCTGTCAGTGCCGGTCTCGCGTCAACGGCGGCGGATCTTCATCCACCGTCAGCCGTACAGCGTACGCCAGCATGGGCCGTCGGCACCGGTCAGGGTGCGTGACGTACGAGACAATCACGACGTTGTCACGGCAGGAATACTTTCCCTCGGGAATGGTCCGCCCTCCGGGAATGTGCCGCGCCGCGGCAGTTGACGGCGGCACCGGTCCGGCTCCCGCGGGCGCCGTGAAAGTGCCGATACTGAAATCTGCCCAGGTGGCGCGTCCCGTACACTGGTGGGCAGCAGAAGGGGAGTAGCTCTTCGCCGGACCGTCGACATACTGCCCGGGTTCGCCTGCGGCGCCGAAAGGCGCGGCATGGGACCGGGGCCGGCGCCCGGAGGCAGCGATACGGAAACGTGACGCGGCCAGCGAGACCTTCGGCCGCAGTGTTCCGACGCTGCCGTGCCGAAGCGACCCTTTTCCGCAGGTCTCTCTCGGCAGGGCAGTCCCCTACCGATCGAGGAATCCGACCCGTGTTCAGCATCACCGTCATCGCCGTCGTCTTCGGCGTGATCTTCCTGGCCGAACTCCCCGACAAGACGGCGCTCGCCAGCCTCATGCTCGGTACCCGTTACCGCGCCTCCTACGTCTTCGCGGGCGTCGCGGCGGCCTTCGTGGTCCATGTCGCGCTCGCCATCGCCGCCGGCAGCCTGCTGACGCTGCTGCCGCACCGCTTGGTGCAGGGCGTGGTGGGGCTGCTCTTCCTCGGTGGCGCGGCCATGCTGCTGCTGCACAAGGACGAGGGCGAGGAGACCGTCAAGCCGCCCGCCGACCAGAGCTTCTGGAAGGTCGCGGGCGCCGGCTTCATGCTGATCCTGGTCGCCGAGTTCGGCGACCTCACGCAGATCATGACCGCCAACCTCGCCGCCCGCTACGACGACCCGGTCTCCGTGGGCATCGGTGCGGTGCTGGGTCTGTGGGCGGTCGCGGGCCTGGGGATCTTCGGCGGCAAGATGCTGATGAAGCGGGTGCCGCTGGCGCTGATCACGAAGATCGCCGCAGGGGTGATGGTGCTGCTGGCCGGTTTCAGCCTGTACGAGGCCGCGGTGGGCTGAGCGGGCGCGGGCGGGGACGGTGGGCCGGGGTTCAGCCCACCGTGACCGTCAGGAGGCCGTCCGCGGCCGTCACGCGGACGTCCTCCAGGGACGGGGCGTGGGCGGACGGCTCGAAGGCGGCGGCGCGCGGTCCGACGCCGATGACCCGCATGCCTGCGGCACGGGCCGCGGCGATGCCGACCTCGGCGTCCTCGAAGACCAGGCACTCCTCGGGGGCGAAGCCCAGCTCCGCGGCGCCCTTGAGGAAGCCCTCGGGGTCCGGCTTGCTGGCGCCCACCCGCTCGGCGGTCACCATGACCGGCGGCAGCGGCAGTCCGGCGGCGCCCATCCTGGCCAGGGCCAGCTTCTCGCCGGCCGAGGTCACCAGGGCGTGCGGGCGGCCGGCCAGCGAGGCGAGGAAGGCGGGGGCGCCGGGGACCGGGACGACGCCGTCGAGGTCGGCGGTCTCCTCGGCGAGCATCACCGCGTTCTCGGCGAAGTTCTGCGCCATCGGGCGGTGCGGGAGGAGCGCGGCCATCGTGGCGTGGCCCTGCCTGCCGTGGACCACCTTCAGGACGGCGGCCGGGTCCAGGCCCTGCCGGATCGCCCAGCGGCTCCAGCAGCGCTCCACCACCGCGTCGGAGTCGACGAGCGTCCCGTCCATGTCGAGCAGCAGGGCGCGGGCGGTGAACACGGACGGCATGGGGCTCCCTGGGACGGCGCGGGGCGTACTCAGTGGTTCCGCCCGCCGGTCAGGGTGAGCGGGCGGAACCACTTTGTTCCTCGAAGATACAAAATATTCGGGGGCCGCGCCACCCCGTCCTCACGGCGGGTCGGTGAACTGCAGCAGACCCCAGGTGAAATGCGCGACGATCCGCTCGCCCGTGGCGGGTGCGGTGACCGCGAGGCGGGCGCGGCTCGGGGCGTCCGCGGGCAGCGGGGTCGCGGGCGGGAACGCGCGGGCCACGTCGTCCACGACGCACGACCAGGGGGTCAGGTCCTCGACGCGGCTCAGCCGCGGGGGCTCCGTGCCGGGGGCGCGGACCAGCCACTCGTTCCACACCGCGGTGCCGCCAGGGGCGCACAGCACCTCCCAGCGCAGGTCCGGCCACAGCGGCAGCGGCCACAGCAGCGCGCGGCACGTCAGGTCGCCGACCCGGCGCTCGACCTCCTGCTCGGGCGGCCCGAGCAGCAGCCGGTACCCGCGCTCACCGCGCGGGAAGGTCCGGCTGTGCAGTCGCGCCTGCCAGGCGCGGTGGGCTTCGCGCAGGTCCGCGTGCGAGGCGTTCAGCGAGCGGAGGGCGCCGTCCACCAGGTCGGGGTGGTGGTCGGCCATCCTGCGCAACAGGGCCAGCTGGAAGTGGGCGGGTCCGAAGTACGGCACGCCTGTGACGTTACCTGTGGGGGTGGGTGCCACTTGCTGTGGCGTTTCCTTCTTCCCGCCGCCGTGGCCGGGCGCGCGGTTCCGCCCCCCAGAGCTGCGCGCCCAGCCACTCACCGACAGGAGGTCGCGGGGCCGCCGCAGGGGGCAGGGGCTCGGGGCCGGCCGGAGGTCAGTGGTGGGCGGCGGGGGTGGTCTGGGTGGCGGCTTCCAGGGCCGCGCGGGTGGCGGGGCCGTAGACGCCCGAGGGGTCGCCCTGGACGCCGTACCAGACCTGGAACATCGCCACCGAGTGCTCGACGTGCGAGTCGTACTGCCCGTCCACGGGGCCGTGGTAGACCCACACCGCGGTCAGCCTCTGCTGGAGGTCCTCGACCTCGGGGCCGCTCGCCCCGACCTGCAGGACGCCCGGCTGCGTGGAGGCGTCCCCGGGCGGCGGAGTGCTCGACGGCGGCGCCGTCGCCGTCGTCGTGGCGGAGGCCGACACGGACGGGGACGGGGACGCGGGCGCCGAGGAGGGCGGCGCCGTCGTCGACGGCGTCACCTTCGGCGCGGGCGTCGTCGTCGCCCGCATCGGGTGGTGCGGCGCCGTGGTCACCTTCACCGGCTCGGTGACCGCGCCGGGAGCCGCGTCCGCGGGAAGGGTGACGTCGGGTGCGGCCGAGGCGGGCTCGGGCAGTGCCCGGTCGGTGCCGCCCTGCTCCTCGCCCATCACCGAGCCCGTGACGGCCACCGCGCCCGCGGCCAGCGCGGACGCGGCGACGGCCGCCGCGGCCACCACGATGCCGCGTCTGCGCCTGCGGTGCCGGCCGTGCGCCGCCGCGGCGGCGGCAGCCGTCTCCTGGGCGTAGCCGTCGTCGGCCGGGTACTCCTGCGCCGCCGCCATCGCGGCATGCGCCGCGGGGAAGAGCCCGAGGTCCTGCGTCGCAGGACCTCCGTCCGCCCCGCCGTCCGTGTCGATCAGCGGCCGCGCGGTGGTCGCGCCGCCGCCGAAGGTGTCGTCCTGGTCGCCCGCGACGTAGGGGCGTACCCGCAGCGGGTGGAAGCCCTCGGTCACCGCGAAGGCGGCGGCCCGCTCGGCGGAGCGCTCGGCGGCCCTGACCTCGCCGTCGACGTCGCCGCCGTCCCCGATGGCCTCGGCGTACTCGCTGGTCACACCGGTCACACCGGTGTCGTCAGGCTCGTACGGCCCTGCTGTGAGGTCCGGCTCGTGCGGCGCCACTGGGTTCCCCTCCCGCCGTCGTTCGCGCGTTCGCAAAGACGTCTCAGTGATTATGCCGATACCCCATGCCGTCGCACACCCGGTCCCCTCCCCGCTGGCCCATTCCCACAGGTCGTATCCGTACAAACGGTGCCAATATGAGAGTCCGACCGTCGGGGGGCGACGCGAGGAGCCGTTTCATGGCGCAGGACACCAGTACCGCGGTGGCGCCCGGTGCGGAACAGGACCGGCGCCAGGTACGGATCGCCATCGGTGCCCTCGCCCTCGGGCTGCTGCTCGCCGCCCTCGACCAGACCATCGTCTCGACCGCGCTGCCCACCATCGTCAGCGAACTGGGCGGTATCGACCACCTCTCCTGGGTGGTCACCGCCTACCTGCTCGCGTCGACCGCCGCCACCCCGCTGTGGGGCAAGCTCGGCGACATGTACGGCCGCAAGCGGCTGTTCCAGACCGTCATCGTGATCTTCCTTATCGGCTCCGTGCTGTGCGGAGTCGCCCAGAGCATGAGCCAGCTGATCGCCTTCCGCGCCCTCCAGGGCCTGGGCGGCGGCGGGTTGATCGCGCTGTCCATGGCGATCGTCGGCGACATCGTGCCGCCCCGCGACCGGGGCCGCTACCAGGGCGTGTTCGGCGGGGTGTTCGGCGCCGCCAGCGTGCTCGGGCCGCTGCTCGGCGGGGTGTTCACCGAACAGCTGTCCTGGCGCTGGGTGTTCTACATCAACCTGCCGATCGGCGTCGTCGCGCTCATCGTCATCGCCGCCGTCCTGCACATCCCGGTACGCCGTACCTCGCACCGCATCGACTACGTCGGCATGGCCGCGGTGGCCGCGGCCGCCACCTGCCTGGTGCTGGTCACCTCGCTCGGCGGCACCACCCTGGACTGGGGCTCGCCCGCCATCATCAGCCTCGCGGTGGTCGGCGTCGCCCTGGTCGCCGTCTTCGTCCTGGTCGAGCGCCACGCGCAGGAGCCGGTGCTGCCGCCGCGGCTCTTCCGGGGGCGGACCTTCGTGGTGTGCTCGGTGATCTCCTTCATCATCGGCTTCGCGATGTTCGGCGCCATGACGTACCTGCCGACCTTCCTCCAGGTCGTCCGCGGCTACTCGCCGACGCTCTCTGGCGTCCACATGATCCCGATGGTCGTCGGCCTGCTGATCGCCTCCACCGGCTCGGGGCAGATCATCAGCCGCACCGGCCGCTACAAGATCTTCCCGATCCTCGGCACCGCCGTGACCGCGGTCGGCCTGCTGCTGCTGCACCAGCTCGACGAGCACACCGCGGTCTGGCTGATGAGCCTGTACTTCTTCATCTTCGGCTTCGGGCTCGGCATGGTGATGCAGGTGCTGGTGCTCGCCGTGCAGAACGCCGTCGGCTACGAGGACCTGGGCTCCGCCACCTCAGGGGCGACCTTCTTCCGGTCCATCGGCGCGTCCTTCGGCGTCTCGGTCTTCGGCACCGTCTTCACCAACCAGCTCAGGGACAAGCTGACCGCCGCACTGCGCGGGGTCCCGGTGCCGCCCGGCTTCGACCCCGGGCAGCTGCAGGCCGACCCCAAGGCCATCGCGGGCCTGCCGACCGCCATCAAGACGCCGGTGGTGCACGCGTACTCGGAGTCCATCACCACGGTCTTCCTCTACGCGGTCCCGATCGCGCTGCTCGGCTTCGCGATGGCCTGGCTGCTCAAGGAGCAGCCGCTGCGCGGCAGCGTGACCGTTCCGGACGCCAGCGAGACGGTCGGCGTCAACCCCGTCGAGCGGTCCTCGCTGGACGAGATCGCCCGCTGCCTGTCGCTGCTCGGCAGCCGGGACGCCCGCCGCGACCTCTACACCCGCATCACCCGGCTGGCCGGCCTCGACATATACCCCGCCACCAGCTGGCTGCTGCTCAGGCTGGCCCACGACGGCCGCGCCGACCCGGTGGAACTCGCCCGCCTGACCACCGTGCCCGCCGAGGTCATCGAGAAGGCGGCCGTCGAGGCGGAGTCCCGCGGCCTCGCCGTACGCGAGGGCAACCCGCTGGTCCTCACCGAGTCGGGCCGGGCCGTCGCCGACCGGCTCACCGAGGCCAGGCGCTCGGTCCTGGCCGGCCTGCTCGGCGACTGGGACCCGGCCGTCCATTCCGAACTGGCGGCGCTGGTGAAGAAATTGAGCAGCGAGTTGTGCGGCGGCGACACCGACCACCCCGACCGCCGTTCCCGTACGAAGCCGGCCGCCGCCGGGGAGGCCGTATAACGGGCACACGGGTTTGCGCCGCCCATCCGCGGCAAGCCGACCGACTGGACGGGTGACACCGGACGGAAGGAGGCACGGCATGTCCACAGGAGCGATTGTCGCCGTCGTGGCGGCGGTCATCATCGTGGCCGCGATCGCCGCGGTGGTGGCGATGCAGCGCGGCGCGGGAAGCCCCGGGCTCAAACGACGCTTCGGCCCCGAGTACGAACGGACGCTGGCGCGGCACGACGGGGACAGCCGCGCCACCCGGCGCGAGCTGACCGAGCGCGTGAAGCGGTACGGCGGTATCGAGCAGCGGGTGCTGCCCGAGCAGGTGCAGGAGCGGTACGCGGCCCGATGGTCCGCGGTCCAGTCGAAGTTCGTGGACGACCCGGCCGCGGCGGTCGGTTCCGCTGACGAGCTGATCGCCCGACTCGCCGCGGAACGCGGCTACCCGGCGGCGGACTCGCCCGAGCACATGGACGCGCTGTCGGTGCACCACCCGCACTACGTCAACGGCTACCGGGAGGTGCACGCCGCCACCGCCGGCGGTGCGCGGCGCGGTACCGAGGACCTGCGCAAGGCGCTGGTCTCCGCGCGGGGGATGTTCGACGACATGCTGCACGTCAGCGGCAGCGCCCGCGACAAGGCCGCCGCGGAGCAGGAGCAGGAGCAGGAGCAGGCGCAGGAGCCTGAGGCTGCGGAGCCCGCGTCCGAGCGGGAGGCGCAGGAGGCGGCCGGGCCGAGCGAATCCAAGCCGGTACTCGGCAAGCGACTTGCCGCGCTCACGGGGCGCGGACGTACGGAGGCAGAACGGTGAGTGAGACACAGGTCGACCCGACCCGGAACTCCGAGCAGGACAAGCCCGTCGAGCGGGACGACAAGCGCGCGGGCCAGGACAGGACGGCCGAGCAGGCGAGGCCCGCAGGCCAGGACAGGCGGGCGGGCCAGGACAGGCCGGCGAGCCAGGACAGGTCCGCCGACCGGGCGAGGCCCGCGAGCCAGGACAGGCCCGGCGGCCTCGACAGGACGGCCCGGCAGGACAAGCACACCGAGCAGGCGGAGCCCGCGGGCCAGGACAGGACCGCCGTCCCGCACACGGCGGCCGCCCCCGCGGCCTCCACCGGCGCCGCGCCCGGAGCGGACGCGGCGGGCCGGCTCGGGCGTCGGATGGAGCACGCGATCGGCGGCTTCGTGGACGACCCGCGGCGGGCCGTGCGGGAGGCGGACGACGTGCTGGACGAGGCGATCAGGCACATGCAGCAGCTCGTCGAGAGCCGCAGGACGGCGCTCCGCACGGGCAGCAAGGACGGTGCTGACACCGAGGAGCTGCGGGTGGCCCTCACCCGCTACCGCGACCTGACCGACCGGCTCATCGCCTTCTGATCCGCAGTGCACGCACCGCACCGCAGGTGCGGCAGGGCCGGGGACGGCCGCCTGCCGCACCTGCCGCCTGCCTGCCTCAGCCCGCCGGCGGGGTGAAGGTCGTGGTGGGCGAGAAGGAGGCGTGCCGGGTGGCGCGGCGCAGCGCCTTGAGGAGGGTGGGGCCGAGGGTGAAGGAGAGCACGGCGGTCAGGGCCGCGCGCGGCAGGTCCCAGCCGAGCGAGGTCGTCAGGCAGTACGTGGCGAAGCGGGCCAGGTTCGCGCCCAGCGACAGGTGCGGGGAGTAGCTCACGTCGGAGGCCAGGCCCGCGATGTAGGGCCAGCCCTGAAGGTTCATCACCGTGCCGTACGCCACCGCTGCCACCGCCCCGTACACCGCGAGCATCAGCAGCTCGGGGCGCCCGCGCAGCGAGGGCCTGGGCAGCAGGCCCGCCCCCATCGTCACCCACCCCATCGCCAGCATCTGGAACGGCAGCCACGGCCCGACGCCCCCGGTCAGCAGCGCCGAGGCGAACATCGTCAGCGAACCCAGGGCGAAGCCGAAGCCGGGTCCGAGGACCCGGCCGGACAGCACCATCAGGAAGAACATCGGCTCGATCCCGGCGGTCCCCGCGCCCAGCGGGCGCAGTGCCGCGCCCGCGGCGGCGAGCATGCCGAGCATCGCGACGGCCTTGGGGTCCACGCCGTTGTCGGCGATCGTGGCGATGACGACGGCGACCAGCAGTGGCAGCAGCGCCGCGAACAGCCAGGGTGCGTCGGCGCTGTGCGCGGCGACCGCGGAGCCGTGCGCGGCCAGCAGCGGCCAGCAGAAGGCGGCCAGCCCGGTCAGCGAGACCAGGGTGAGGACGACGACCGCGCGCGGTCCGAGCCGCACCGGGTCGGTGCGGGGCGCCTCGGGCGTCACGGCGTGGCCTCCAGCGCGCGGGTCACCTGCGTGACGGTCAGCCAGGGCGCGGGTGCCAGCACCTTCGCGGTCTGCGGTGCGAACGCCGGCGAGGACAGGACGACGTCGGCGGCCGGGCCGTCGGCGACGATCTCGCCGTCCGCGAGGATCACCACCCGGTGCGCGAGGTCGGCGGCCAGTTCCACGTCATGGGTGGCGAGCACGATCGCGTGACCCGCGGCGGCCAGCGCCCGCAGCTGGCCGACCAGCCGGGACTTGGCCGCGTAGTCCAGGCCGCGGGTCGGCTCGTCGAGCAGCAGCACCGGCGGGCTCGCGGTCAGCACGATCGCCAGCGCCAGCGACAGCCGCTGGCCCTCGGACAGGTCCCGCGGGTGGACGTCGCCGGGTATGCCGGGCAGCAGCTCGGCGACCAGGCCGCGGCAGGTGCCGGGCGGCGCGGCGGCGTCCCGGTCGGCGGCGGCGCACTCGGCGTCGACGGTGTCGGCGTAGAGCAGGTCGCGCGGCTCCTGCGGGACCAGGCCGACCCGGCGGAGCAGTTCCGCGGGCCGGGTGCGGTGCGGGACCGCGCCGCCGACGGTGACCGTGCCCGCGGCCGGGGTGTGCAGGCCGACCAGGGTGGACAGCAGGGTGGACTTGCCGGCGCCGTTGCGCCCCATGAGCGCGACCGTCTCGCCCGCCCGTACGGCCAGGTCCACGCCCCGCAGCGCCTCGACCCGGCCGCGGCGCACCCCCAACCGCTCGGCGCACACCAGGAGTTCACCGGGAGCGGCGGGACCCGACGTGCCGGGCGTACGGTCCGCGAGGCGTTCGCGCAGCGGTCCCGCGGCGCGGCGGGCGTCACGTATCGACAGCGGCAGCGGTGACCAGCCGGCGAGGCGGCCGAGCGCCACCACCGGGGGGTGGACGGGGGAGACGGCCATGATGTCGGCGGGCGCTCCGACGACCGGCGGGGCGCCGGGGGAGGGCAGCAGGATGACCTGGTCGGCGTACTGCACGACGCGCTCCAGGCGGTGCTCGGCGAGCAGCACGGTCGTCCCGAGGTCGTGCACGAGGCGCTGCAGCACGGCGAGCACCTCCTCGGCCGCGCCCGGGTCGAGCGCGGAGGTGGGCTCGTCGAGGACGAGGACGCGGGGGTGCACGGTCAGCACCGAGCCGATGGCGACCCGCTGCTGCTGCCCGCCGGACAGCGTCGCGATCGGGCGGTCGCGCAGCTCGGCCAGGCCCAGCAGGTCGAGGGTCTCCTCGACGCGGCGCCGCATCGTCTCGGGGGCGATGCCCAGCGACTCCATGCCGTAGGCGAGTTCGTCCTCGACGGTGTCGGTCACGAAGTGCGAGAGCGGGTCCTGCCCCACCGTGCCGACGACGTCGGCGAGTTCGCGCGGCCGGTGGGTGCGGGTGTCGCGGCCCGCGACGGTCACCCTTCCGGTGAGGTGCCCGCCGGTGAAGTGCGGCACCAGGCCGCTCACCGCGCCGAGCAGGGTGGACTTGCCGACCCCCGACGGCCCCACGACGAGGCACAACTCACCCTCGGGCACCTCGATGTCGACGCCCTGGAGGGCGGGCGCCGCGGTGTCCGCGTAGCGGAAGGAGACCTGCTCGAAACGGATCACCGCAAGGCTCCCTTCGGGGCGGCGACGGCGGGGAGGAGCCCGAGCAGCACGCAGGCAGCCGGCCACAGCGGGAGGGTGGGCGCGGCCAGCGGCACCGCGGGCGGGTCGAGCGCGGCGGGCGCGTAGGTCGCCGCGGCGATCATCGCGGCCGCGACCGCTGCCCCCGAGCCCGCGACCAGCCAGGCGCGGGCGCCCCACGCGTCGGGCCGGTAGCGGGTGCGCGGCGAGCGCCGCCCGCCCAGCCGCAGCCCCGCGACCGCCGCGGCCAGGCCCAGCAGCAGCAACGGCAGCCCGTAGCCCGCGCCGGCGCCGCCGGCGGCGAGCAGCCCGTACGTGCCCGCGCAGATGCCCAGCAGGCCGCCGACGGTCAGCGCGGCGGTCGTCCGGCGGACGGCGGGCGGCACGTCGGCGGTCCGCCCGTAGCCGCGCGCGTCCATGGCCGCGGCCAGTGCGACCGAGCGCTCCAACGCGCCCTCCAGGACCGGAAGTCCGACCTGGAGCATCGCCCGGACGCCGCGGTCGTCGCGGCCGCGCAGCCGGCGCGCGGCCCGCAGCCGCGCCACGTCGGCGACCAGGTGCGGGGCGAAGGTCATCGCCACGACGACGGCGACGCCTGCCTCGTACAGCGCGCCCGGCAGCGACTTGAGCAACCGGGCCGGGTTCGCCAGGGAGTTGGCGGCGCCGACGCACACCAGCAGGGTGGCCAGCTTCATGCCGTCGCGCAGCGCGAAGACCACCGACTCCGCGGTGACCCTGCCGCCGAGGCGGACGCCCTGCGCCCAGCCGGGCAGCGGGACCTCGGGGAGGGTGAAGAGGGTGTGGGTGCCGGGGATCGGCGAGCCGAGCACGATCGCGAAGACCAGGCGGATCGCCAGGACGGCGAGCCCCAGCCGCAGGAAGGTGCCGTAGGAGCGCGCCCAGGGCGCGTCCGTCCTGCGGGCCGCCACGACGTAGCCGGCCACCGCCGTGAGCAGCGCCAGGAGCAGGACGTTGGTCGTCCTGCTCGCGGCTGTGGCCAGGCCCAGCGCCCAGATCCACCAGGCGCCGGCGTGCAGGTTCGCGCCGGGCCTCCCCGTCCGGGGCGGAGTCGGCGGGGTCATCGGCGGCGGCGGCGGGACTGCCAGGTGGCGGCGACGGCCAGGGCGGCGATCGCGGCGCCCCCGGCGATCAGGCCGACGGAGGGGCCGTCGTGGGAGGAGTGCGAGGTGGCGGAGATCTCGTCGCCGCAGCCCGTGGCGGGGTAGCCGGTGATGGCGCAGACGATGCCCGCCGAGTTGTAGCGCAGCGGCTTGGCGACCGCGGCCAGGGCGTCGGCGGAGGAGGCGCTCGCGGGGATCTGGGCGCAGGCGGTGCGGGGGGAGGGCGGGGTGGCGGAGCCGGGGGCGTCGGCGGCGGTGCCCGGGTCGATGAGCAGGGCGACGCGCTTGCGGCCCGGTGCCGCCGGGTGGCCGGCGCAGACGCGGGCGAAGTCCGCGGTGCCGCGCGGCTGCGCCGCGGTCGCCGCCGCGTCCTCGCTGACCGCGAAGCGCCAGCCCTCGACGCTGCCGTCGGCGGGTATGTGCATCGCGGGGCCGGTCTGCGCGTACGTCCAACTGCTCCCGGAGCGCAGCCAGTAGGACCAGTAGCGGTAACCGGCGGCGTGCGCGGGGGCGGCGACGGCGAGCAGCAGCAGGGCCGCGGCGGCGGCCGGGAGTGCGGCGAGGCTGCGGCAGCGCATCAGCTCTTCCGCCGCTTGCGGGCGCTGAGCAGGAGGCCCGCGCCGATGCCGGCGACGAAGAGGACGCCGACGACGATCCAGACGGTGCGGGAGGACGAGTCGTGCTTCTCGTCGGCCTTGACGCTCGCGCCGGTCGGCCGCTTGGTGGGGGCCGGGCCGAGGGCGATGAGCTGCTGGAGCGGGGCGGTGCCGCCGGTGGCGAAGCGGTCGGCGCCGGACAGCACGAGCTGGGCCAGCGCGGCCGGGTTGCCCTTGGACCAGGCCGCGGAGTTGGCGCCCAGCCAGGTGCTGGTGGCCTTCGCGTCGGTGGAGCGGCCGATCCCGTCGAGCGCGATGACCGCGTCCGCGGTGGTGCCGTAGTCCGGGGTCGGGGTGTCGGCGCCCGGGGTGACGGCGGTGAGGTGGCCGCCGCCCGCGCGGAGCTGCGCGAGCAGCCAGTCGGCGCCGGCGGACGCGGCCGCGTTCGGGTCGAGCTTGGCGTACGCCTGCGGGTTGCCGTCGCAGTCCGCCGACTTGGGCGGGGCCGCCGCGGTGGACGGGCTGGCGTACGCGGAGCCGGCGAGGCCGCCCGCCGCCAGGCCGTGGACGGCGTCGGCGGTGGCCTTGGCGTTGGGGGTCAGCTTCCCGTCGGTGCCGGGGTAGCCGAACGACCCCCGGTCGGCGGGCTTGGCGTCGCAGCCGAACTGGAAGCCGAGCAGCGCGTCGTAGGGCGACTTGCCCTTGGCGTTGGGCGCGAGGCTCGCCTCGCGGCCCAGGGCGCCGATGACGACGGCGGTGGAGTCGGGGTCGGAGGGGCCGCCCGGGTTGTACGACCAGCCGCCGTCGGCGTTCTGCACGGTGTGCAGCCATGCGACGGCACGCTTCGAGGCGGCACCGGACTGCGAGCTCTGTACGGCGCCGAGGGCCTGCACGGCCAGGCCTGTGGCGTTGGTGTCCTCGGTCTTGGGGTCGCAGGCCTTGGCGGTGTCCTTGCGGTACGAGGGCCAGCCGCCGTCCGCGCACTGCTGGGCCAGCAGCCAGGCGGTCGCGGACCCGTTCACGAAGTAGCCGGACCGCGCCACGGCTATCTCGGCGTACGACTGCCGCCACACCCCGTCGTAGGTCGGGTCGGCCGTGCCGTACAGGTCGCCGCCGGACGGCGCCGCCGTGGTGGTGGCCGCCGCCGGCGCGGTGGTGTCCGCGAGTGCGATCGGCGCCGTCAGAGCGGTGAGCGTCGTGGCGGCGGCCGCCACGAGGGCGGCGCGGCGGCGCAAGGGCATGAGGTCGTGGCCTTTCCTGGTCCGGGGGAGCCCTCACCCTAACGTGCGGCGGCGGGTCGCCCGGGGTGACCTCCGGCACCCCTGAGCCGCCGCCGGGTGCTATGTGCCCGAGGCTCCGTGCTTGATCGCCTGGAGGAAGCGGGCCAGCGCCGACGGTGTGGTGGAGAGCACGACGCCCGGGTCGTCGCTCTCCCGTATCAGCACCGCACCACCGGCCGTGGCGGCCAGCTCCACGCAGTCGCCCTGCTCCTGCGAATACGTGGACTTCTGCCAGATCAGCGTCGGCGCGGTCATCGGCTGCCTTCCGGTCTCAGAGTTCTCGGGAGGCGCTGAGGATGAAGTCCCGCGAGTGGGACTCGTCGAGCGCGACCGCGGCGAGTGTGTTGTACAGGGTGCGGTAGTTGGCCAGTTGCGATGCCGCGTGCAGGAAGGTGACGCCGTGGGCGGAGTCGATCTGCACGGTGTCGAGGGCGCGGACGGCGCCGCTGGTGTAGAGCATCGCGTGGCCTGAACCGATGTGGCCGTCCGCGGCGAAGGGGATCACCCGGACTCGTATGTGCGGCAGGTGGCTCAATTCCATCAGGTGTTCGAGCTGGGCGCGGGCGACCTTGCCCCCGCCGAACCGCATCCGCAGCGCCGCCTCGTGGACCACCGCCTCGTAGGGCGGGGCGGAATCGCGGTAGAGCACGCTGGAGCGCTCCATGCGCTGGGCGACCCTGGCCTCCAACTCGCCGGGCGGCAGCGGGGGGATCGCGTAGCCGAAGACCGTACGGGTGTAGTCCTCGGTCTGCAGCACCCCGGGGATGTGGGTGATCTGGATGGTGCGCAGCGCGGTGGCGTGGAACTCCAACTCGGCGATGTCCAGCAGTGCGGCGGGCACCACCCCGCGGTAGGCCTCCCACCAGCCCTTGCGGCCCAGGCCGTTGGCCATCACGACCAGGGCGTCGATCAGTTCGGTGTCGCCGCATTCGTAGAACGACGCGAGCCGCCGCAGCCGCTCCTCGCTGACCCCGAGCCGCCCGGCCTCGATGTGACTGACCTTGGCCGGGTCGGTGCCGAGCAGACGGGCGGTGTCGCGAGCCGTGATGCCGGCTGCCTCGCGCATTTTCCGTAGCTCCGCACCGAGGCGCTCCTGGCGGGCGGTTGCGGTGCTTCTGAGCGGCATGGTGTCCCTTCTTGATGCTGGTTCGAGTGTGCCGTTCCTCTTACCTCGGGTCCAGATCGTTTCTGGAAATTTCGGAGACAAGGTTGCAGAGGGGCACTATTGCCCCATAAGGTCCTGTGGGGCATGCGTACATGAACAGTCAACTCCCTTGCCGTGCACGGCCGTTGACAGGGGTGCGCGGTTACGGTGATACCCGGCCCCCGCCTGCGCCTTCGCGCCTCGCCGCCATCGCCTCGCGCCCCCCGCCCGCCGCCGCGGGCGTTCAGTGCGCCCGCCGCAATCGTGCGTTCTGCACGGCCATGAGGTGACAACGGTTACTTCACCATTCACGCGCCGATATGTAAATCTTTGTCCGTCACCGCCACTGGGGGGATCGATGGACAATCGGTACGAGATATTCTGTCTTGCCGACCGGTACTTCTACGAGAGTCTCGACCGGCTCCCGGGCGCTTCCCGCGACGATTCCGGTGCGCCCTCCGGGCAGCGCAGCGCGCCGCTCGTGGAGAACTTCGAGACCGCCCAGCGCGATGTGCCGGCCGGCTGGCGCACGGTGCGGACCGGCGACTGGCTGCACCTCGACCCGACGCCGGGTTCGGGGCAGGAAGACCGCCCGCTGCAAGGCTGGAAGGTCCACGCGTCGGCCGGCCTCGGCAACGCGGACAAGGTGGCGGCCAAGGTCTGGGACCACTGCGTGCCGCGCGGCATTCCGTTCAAATTCGTGCCGAGTCCGCAACTGCTCCACCTGCGGAACTCCAAATACGCGGGCCGCGACACCAGCGGGAAATTCGTCACGATCTATCCGCGCGACGAGTCGCAACTGCACGCGGTGCTGGAAGAACTCGGCGAATTGCTCGACGGGGAACCTGGCCCCTACATCCTCACGGATCTGCGCTGGCGGGAAGGGCCGCTCTACGTGCGCTACGGCGCATTCGCCAAGCGCTTCTGCGTGGGCGACCACGGCACCCTGGTCTCCGCGATCGAGGACGCAGAAGGGCATCTCGTGCCCGACAGCCGGGCCCCCGCCTTCCATGTACCCGAGTGGGTGACGCTGCCGGACTTCCTGCGTCCGCACTTGCAGGCGCGCAACAGCACGACCGTCGGCGAACTTCCCTACCGCATCGAGTCGGCGCTGCACTTCTCCAACGGCGGCGGCGTCTACGTCGGCACCGACACCCGCAGCGGCGAGAAGGTCGTCCTCAAGGAAGGCCGCCCGCACGCCGGGCTCGCCTCCGACGGCGCCGACGCCGTCACCCGCCTGGAACGCGAACGGGACGCCCTGCAGCGGCTGTCGGGGCTCGGCGTCGCACCCGAGGTACGCGACTGGTTCACCCTCGGCGACCACCGCTTCCTGGTCATGGAGTTCCTCGACGGCAAGCCGCTCAACACCTTCTTCGGCCACCGCCACCCGCTGCTCACCCCGGACCCCGACCCCGCCGAGGTCGCCGACTACACCCGCTGGGCGCTGCGCGTCCACGCCGGTGTGGAGCGGGCGGTCGCCGCGGTCCACTCCCGCGGGATCGTCTTCAACGACCTGCACATGTACAACATCATGATCGGTGACGACGGCGAGTCCGTGCGGCTGCTGGACTTCGAGGCCGCCGCGGCCGCCACCGACAACGTCCGCCAGTCGGTCGCCCACCCGGGCTTCATGGCCCCGCCCGACCGCCGCGGCACCGCCGTCGACCACTACGCCCTGGCCTGCCTGCGCCTGGCCCTCTTCCTGCCGGTCACCACGCTGTTCGCGGTGGACCGCACCAAGGCCGCGCACCTCGCCGACGTCATCGCCGCGCAGTTCCCGGTGCCGCGCACCTTCCTGGAGGAGGCCGTCACCGAGATCACCCGCGGCCTGCCCGCGGCGGAGCCCCCGGTGCGGTCCGCCGGCTCCAGCGGTCCGCGGTCCGCGGCGCCCGGCTACCTGCCCGCCGCGACCACCGACTGGCCCGCCGCCAGGGACGCCATGGCCGGCGCGATCCTCGCCTCCGCCACGCCGGACCGCGACGACCGGCTCTTCCCCGGCGACATCGCGCAGTTCTCCGACGGCGGCGGCCTCGGCCTCGCCCACGGCGCCGCCGGCGTCCTGCTCGCCCTGGCCGAGACCGGCCTGCCCCGCTACGAGGACGGCGAACGCTGGCTGCTGGCCCGCACCGCACCACCGCCCAGCGGCACCCCGCTCGGCCTCTACGACGGCATCGCCGGTATCGCGTACGCCCTCGACCGGCTCGGCCACACCGAACGCGCCCTGGAACTGGCCCACCTGCTGCTCGCCGAGAAGTGGCAGCAGTCCGGCTCCGACCTGTCCGGCGGCCTGGCCGGCATCGGCCTCGTCCTGGACCACCTCGCCCACAGCACCGGCGAAGCCGCCCTGCAGGAGCGGGCGTTGGAAGCCGCAGGACTGGTCGCCGCCCGCCTCGCCGCCGCCGGAACCTCGCGCGCCGGGCTGATGCGCGGCGCCACCGGAGCGGCCCTGCTCTTCGTACGGCTCTACGAGCGCATCGGCGCACCCGCACTCCTCGGCCACGCCGCCCGCGCCCTGCAACTCGACCTCGACCGCTGCGTGCACACCGCTGCCGGCGGGCTCGACGTGGACGAGGGCTGGCGGACCATGCCGTACCTCGGCGACGGCAGCGCGGGCATCGGACTCGTCCTCGACGACTTCCTGCCGCTCGCCCGCCGCGCCGGCGACCTCGACCCCGAGGTGGGGGCACGCTTCGAGCAGGCCCGCACCGACATCGTCCGCGCGTCCACCCTGCGGCTCTACGCCCAACCCGGGCTGCTCGCCGGCCGGGCCGGCATCATCCTGCACCTGGCCCGCACCAGCGCGCCCGCGGTGCCCCCGGGCGCGCTCGCCGCGCAGATCGACGCGCTCGGCTGGTACGGCATGCCGTACCGCGACGGGCTCGCCTTCCCCGGCAACCAGATGATGCGGCTGTCGATGGACCTGGGCACCGGCACCGCCGGGTGCCTGCTCGCACTGGGCTCGGCCCACGGCGGCTCCGCCGCCGGGCTGCCCTTCCTGCCGCCGCTGACCGGCGGCTCCTGATCCGGGTCCGGCCGCCCCGGCCGGAGCCGTGCACCACCTCTGTTGTCAACCCATTGAAAGGACACTGACATGGCACTTCTCGACCTGCAGAACATGGAGCCGGAGAACGGTCACAACGGCGGCGGCGCCCCCGCCAGCTCGCTGAGCCTGATCGGCTGCATCAGCTCCGTGAGCTTCCTCGTCTGCCTCTGAGGCAACCAGCCCCGGGCGGCCCGGTCCACCGGGCCGCCCGGGGCTCCACCCTGCCGGGTCGGGCCGGCCGGATCTGCCGAAGGAGCGAGCACATGGCGGTCGTCGTCGAGACCGGGCGGCAGGACGCCGGACGGGTCGTGGGGATCACCGTGCTCGGCCTGCTCTCCGCGGCGGTGGCGCTGGCGCTGCCGTACGCGCTCGGGCACGCACTCGACCTGCTGCTGCGGGGGGCGGCTGCCGGATGGTGGGTCGCGGCGTGCGGGGGGCTCATCGCCGCGCAGACGGCGACCGGGGCCGGGGAGGACCTGCTCGCCGGACTCACCACCGCACGGTCCGCCGCCCGGATACGGCGGCGGACCGTGCGGCACATGCTGGCCGCGGGGCCGCGTGCGGCGGGGAAGGGGACCGGGGACCTGGTCACCCGGGTGGTCGGGAACGCCTCGGACGCCGCCGCGACCCCCGCGGCCGCCGCCGCACTGCCCGCGGCGCTCGCCGCACCGGTCGGCGGCATCGTCGCACTCGGCCTGACCGACGTGTGGCTCGCCGTCGCCTTCCTCGCCGGCGCACCGCTGCTGGCACTGCTCGTGCACCGCTTCGCCCGCGCCTCCGCGGACTCCGTCATCGGCTACCAGAACGCCCAGGGCCGTATCGCCACCCTGCTGGTCGAGGCGCTGGGCGGGGCGCGGACCATCGCCGCCGCCGGAACCGAGGAGCGGGAGAACGCCCGGATCCTGGCCCCGCTGCCCGAACTCGGCACGCAGGGGCGGCGGATGTGGCGCGTCCAGGGCCGTGCGACCGCCCAGGCCGCGGTCCTGGTGCCGCTGCTCCAGCTCACCGTCCTCGCGGTCGGCGGCATCAGGCTGTCCGTCGGCGCGCTCAGCGTCGGCGACCTGCTCGCCGCCAGCCGCTACGTCCTGCTGGCCACCGGAATCGGCGTCCTCGTCGGCCAGTTGGGAGCCGTCGTCAAGGGCAGGGCCGCCGCGACCCGGGTCGACGAGGTGCTGGCCGTCCCCGTACCCGCCCACGGCACACGGCAGTTGCCGCGGCACGGCCCCGGCGCCCTGGAGCTGCGCGCGGTCACCGCGGTCCGCGGCGCCGACACCGTACTGGACCGGCTCGACCTCACCGTGCCCGGCGGGAGCTGCGTGGCCGTCGTCGGACGCTCCGGCGCCGGCAAGTCCGTACTGGCCGCGCTCGCCGGGCGGTTGGCCGACCCCGACGGCGGCACCGTCCTGCTCGACGACTGCCCGCTGCCCGAACTGACGGCCGCCGAGCTGCGGGACGCCGTCGGCTACGCCTTCGAGCGCCCGGCGCTGCTCGGCGACACCGTCGGCGACGCCATCGCCTTCGGGCCGCGCCCGCTGCCCTTCGAGCACGTCACGCGGGGCGCGCGGGCCGCGGAGGCGGACGGCTTCGTGCGCCTGCTGCCCGACGGCTACGCCACCGCCCGGAGCCGGGCGCCCTTCTCCGGCGGCGAGATCCAACGCCTCGGCCTGGCGCGGGCGTTCGCCCGCCCCGGGCGGCTGCTCGTCCTCGACGACGCGACATCGAGCCTCGACACCGTCACCGAAGTCCGGGTCGCCCGCGCCCTCTTCCACGACCACGCACACCGCACCCGGCTGCTCACCACCCACCGCGCGGCCACCGCCGCCCGCGCCGACCTGGTCGCCTGGCTCGACGCCGGGCGCATCCGCGCGCTGGCACCGCACGACGTGCTGTGGGCCGACGCCGACTACCGGGCGCTGTTCGGGGACGCCGCCGATGCGTGAGCTACGGATCAGGGACTGCGTACGCGGCCGCGGCGCCGTCGTCGCGGTGCTGCTCGGCTGGTCGGTGCTCGAAGCCGGGCAGACCTTCCTGTTCGGCTTCGCCCTGGCCCACGCCCTGGACCAGGGTTTCCTGCGCGGCCGGCAGGGCACAGGCCTGTGGTGGCTGGCGCTCGCCGCGGCGGCCGTACCGGTCGGCGCGTACGGCACCGCGCGGGTCTTCCGCGGCATCGCCGACCTGGTCGAACCGCTGCGGGACCGGCTGGTGCGGCGGGTGGTGCGGGGCGGCCTGGCCGGCGCGGTCCGTGCCGCGGCCCGCGGCGGGGGGCAGCCCGCGGACTCCGCGGTGGTCTCCCGGCTCACCCACCAGGTCGAGATCGCCAGGGATTCGCTGGGCGGCATCGTGATGGTGCTGCGGTCCTTCGCCTTCACGGCAGCGGGCGTCGTGGCCGGCATGATCACGCTCGCGCCGGTGCTGCTGCTGGTGGTGCTGCCGCCGCTGGCGGTGGGCACGGCGCTCTTCGCCCTGGCCCTGCGCCCGCTGGCCAGGCGCCAGCGGCGCTTCCTCGCCGCGGACGAGGCGGTCGCCGAGGAGTGCGGTGCGCTCGCCGGCGGGCTGCGCGACATCACCGCGTGCGGGGCGCAGCAGCCGATGGCCGAGCGGGCCGACACCCGCATCGCGGCCGCGCTGCGCGCGTCCCGCGCGCTCGCCACGTGGGGCGTGGCCCGCACCGGCGCACTCGCCGTCGCCGGCCAACTCCCGATCGTGCTGCTGCTGGTGGCGACCCCCTGGCTGCTGTCCTCCCACCGCATCACCCCCGGCGCGCTGCTCGGCGCCTTCGCCTACCTGACCCAGTCCCTGCAACCCGCCCTCCAGGCCCTGCTCCACACCCTCGCGACCTCCGGCACCCGCCTGACCGTCGTCCTGACCCACCTCACCAGCACCCCGCCACCACCTCCCGAGAGCACCGTGCCCGAGCCCGCGGGGCCGCCGGCAGCGGTGGGGAGTGGACCCGCACGCGGCTTTCTGGCCGCATCCGTTCCGCTGCCAGGGGGCGGCGCTCCGGGCGAGCCCGCGGGGCCGCCGCTGCCGGACGGCGTCCGGGGCGGTCGGTCGACAGCCCCTGCCCCAAAAGGCGTTGTGCTGGATTTGCGCGGGGTCACGTTCGCCTACGGGGTCGGCGCCGAGCCGGTGGTGCGGGAGTTGGACCTGGCGGTCGGGGGCGGGGAGCATCTGGCCGTCGTCGGGCCGAGCGGGGTGGGGAAGTCCACGCTCGCGGGCCTGATCGCCGGGTTGCTGGTGCCGAGCGCGGGGGTGGTGCGGCGGGCGGGGGCGGTCGCCCTCGTGCCGCAGGAGGCCTACGTCTTCCGCGGCACCGTCGGGGAGAACATCGGCTACCTCCGCGCGCACACCACCCCCGCCCTGGTCACCGCCGCGGCGGCCGCGGTGGGCGCCGCAGGACTGGTCGACGCGCTCGGCGGCCCCGACGCGCAGGTCGACCCGGCCGCGCTGTCCACCGGCGAGCGGCAGCTGCTCGCCCTGGCCCGCACCTACCTCGCCCCCGCCGGGGTCGTCGTGCTGGACGAGGCCACCTGCCATCTCGACCCGGCGGCCGAGGCGTTCGCGGAACGCGCCTTCGCCGACCGGCCCGCGACCACCCTGGTCGTCATCGCCCACCGGATCAGCTCCGCGCGCCGCGCGGACCGCACCCTCGTCCTGGACGGCGCCGACACCACCTGCGGCCCGCACGCCGACCTGCTCGCCGGCTCCCCGCTCTACCGCGACCTGGCCGCCGCCTGGGCGGCCGCGACGACCGGCCCTTAGACCTGCGGCTCAGAGCCAGCCCGCGAAGCGGGAGATCCGGATGGCGTCGACCCGGTTGCGCGCACCGGTCTTGCGGGTGATCGCCGCCAGGTAGTTGCGCACCGTGCCGTTGCACAGATGCAGGCTGCGCGCGATCTCCGCGACGGAGGCGCCTTCCGCGCTCAGCGACAGCACGCTCAACTCCCGCTTTGTGAGGGGCATATCGGCGGCCTGCAGGAACTCCACCGCCAGCGACTCGTCGACGAACCGTTTCCCCTGTGCCACCTGCCGCACCGCGGCGGGCAGCCGGTCGGCCGAGCGGTCCTTGTTCACGAAGCCCAACGCGTCGGCCGTGTAGGCCCGGCGCAGATTCCCCGGTTTCCCCCCGTTGGTGAGGACGATCAGCCCACTGCCGACGCCGGCCCCACGGGCGCCGGCCGGCGGGGCCGCTGCCCTGTCGGTGTGCCGGCGCCAGCCGGGACAGTCCGCGTCGACCACGCACACATGGGGCCCGAGTAATCGCCCGTTCTCGCTCAACCCGTGCCATCCGGTATCCGTCACCTCGAAGTCGGGCTCCCTGACGAGCAGCGCCGCGAGAGCGGACCGCAGCAGGCTTGTGTCATGGGCCACCAGAACGCGTATCACGTCGGATTTTCCCCTTGTGTTGTCGCACCGATCCCCGCAGCAACGCTTCATTGCCCCCCGGTTCTACCCCGGCGAGATGTCGCGGAGGACCCGGTTTTCAGTCATACGGGAGCAGTCGAGAGCGGCCAGTTGCGCTCGGGGGGCGTGCGGGGTGGACCCGAACGCGCCCTGTCTGGCGAGGGTTCACAACGCCGGGCGCCCCACCAGTCGCCGCAGCCGCTCCTGCGTCGCCGAGCCCGGCTCGGGGAAATGCACCACCACGCTGCGGCCGGGATCGTCCTCCACCGCCAACCGCACGTACGACAGGTCGAGCCGGCCGACCACCGGGTGGTGGAAGCGGCGGGTCGAGGACCGGAAGGCCTGCACGTCGTGCGCCGCCCACAGCTCGCGGAAGAGCGGGCTCGCCCCGAGCAGCGCCTCGATCAGCTCGGCGAACCGCGGGTTGTCCATCTCGTACGCCGCCTGCCCGCGCAGCATCGCGGTCAGCCAGCGCACCTCGCCGTCCCAGTCGTCGAACAGCTCCGTGAGGCCGGGCTCGGTGAACATCAGCCACAGCACGTTGAGTTCGGCCTGCGGCCGGTCGACGTCCAGCCGGCCCGCCACCAGCGCCTCCTCCGCGTCGTTCCACGCCAGGACGTCGAAGCAGCGGTCGATGACGAAGGCCGGGTTCGGCGACTGGGCGTCGAGGAAGGCGCGCAGCGCCGGGCTCACCGGCGACGGGGCGGCCGTGCGGACCGCGGGCGGCGGTTCGGCTCCGGCCAGCCGGAACAGATGGTCGCGCTCGACGCCGTCGAGCGACAGTGCCCGGGCCAGCGCCCGCAGGATCTGCGGCGAGACGTTGATGTCCCTGCCCTGCTCAAGCCATGTGTACCAGGTCAGGCTGACGCCCGACAGCAGCGAGACCTCCTCCCGGCGCAGCCCCGGCGTCCGCCGCCGGCCGCCGGCCGGCAGGCCCGCCGCGAGCGCCGAGGGCTCGCTGCGCTCGCGCCGGGAGCGCAGGAAGGCGCCGAGTTCCTTGCGGCTGTACTCGCTCAGGGTGGGCCTCCCGCTGCCGGATGCTGGTGTCGCCGCCACCAGTAAAACCCGCACTCTTCACGGCGGCCACGGCCGCCCCGAGGGTGGAAGGGAGATCACCTTCGTCCGAAGGCCCACGTCCGCAATCCCGCACGTCCGAAAGGGTGTTCCGTGTCGCACTCTCCCACCCCGTCCGCCCGGTCCGTGCTCGTCACCGGGGCCTCCGGCGGCCTCGGCACCGCCGTGACCCGCCGGCTCGCCGCCGAGGGCTGGACGGTCCACGCGGCGGTACGCAACCAGGCCGACGCCCTGCGGCTCGCCGACCTGCCCGGCGACATCCGCCCCGTCACGTTCGACGTCACCGACGAGGCGAGCGTGGCCGCCGCCGCTGACCAGGTCGGCGGTTCGCTGGACGCCCTGGTCAACAGCGCGGGGCTGATCGTCCAGGGGTTCTGGGAGCAGGTGCCCGCGGCGGCGCTGCGCCGGCAGTTCGACGTCAACGTCCTCGGGCTCATGGCGGTGACCCGCACGTTCCTCCCCGCGCTGCGCGCGAGCCGCGGGCGGGTCGTCAACATCGGCGCCCTCAGCTCGCTGGTCGCGCTGCCCTTCTTCGGCCCGATCGCCGCGTCCAAGGCGGCGCTGGCCTCGATGACGGACTCCCTGCGGATCGAGCTGCGGCACCAGGGGGTGAAGGTCGCGCTCGTCGAGCCCGGGGCGATGCGGACGGAGATCTTCGACCGGGCGGTCAGGTCCGCGCGCGCCGACGGGGCGGCCGGCGGGCCGGACGTCGAGCGGCAGTACGCACGTGCCGCCGCCGCGGCGGCGGAGTCGGTGGCCGCCACGAAGCTCCGGCCGGTGGACGACGCGGTGGACGCCGTCCACCACGCGCTCACCGCGCGGCGGCCGCGCACGCGCTATCTCGTCGGCCCCGACGCCCGCACGATCCGCGTGGCGCGGCGCCTCCCCACGGCGGTGCGCGACCGCGCACTCCTCTCCGCGCTTCGGCTCACGCCGGCGTCCTTCGGCCCCTGAGCCCTGCCCGGTCCTGTCCGTCCCGGGTCCTTTCCCCCACCGGGGGAAAGGTGCGATCCCACCGCAAGGCGCCCCCGCCTACCCCGCAACCCCCGGAGGGATGAGGCGGCAGACGGTCCGGAGGTCTTCGCGGACCTGGTCGACCGGGGAGCGGTCGGCGAGCCAGCTGACGAGCGTCGCATGCCAGGTGTGCTCGACGACACGAACCGCGGACAGCATGTCCGCGGACGGCTCGGAGCCGATCCGCATCGCGTCGAGGATGATCGCCCGGGTGAGCACGGACACCGTGTCGACCTCCGCGCGGACCGACCGGTCCGCGAAGATCACCGCGCGCACCATCGCGTCGGCGAGCAACGGCTCGCGCTGCAGCGCGCGGAAAGCTCTCAGCAGGGTCTCCGCGACCCGCTCGCCCGGCGACGCCGCACTCGGCGGCCGGTCGCGGAGCGTGTCGTGCAGCTGCCCGAGCTGGTCCTGCATGACGGCGACCAGCAGGTGGACCTTGGAGGGGAAGTAGCGGTAGAGCGTGCCGAGGGCCACCCCCGACTCCTCGGCGACCTCCCGCATCTGGACCGCGTCGAAGCCGCCGCCGGCGGCGAGCCGGGTGCTGGCGTCCAGGATGCGCCGCCGCCTGGCCTCCTGCCGTACGGTCAAAGCGGTGATGCGGCCCATTCGTACATCCATCCGTCACGCGCGGCACCGGCATGCGCTCGGACGGGGGCCGAGGACCCCGTCCGCTTCCCGGTGGACTCGCCGTCTGTACCATCGAGTCTGAAACTTGTTCTAGATTAGCGCGACCGGTTACGCTCCGGCTCTATCGCTGAGAAGGGGGCCGGGAGTGACGGCAGAGGCCAGGCCGCTACGGATCGCACTGCTCAGCTACAAGGGCAATCCCTACTGCGGCGGCCAGGGCGTGTACGTCCGGCACCTGTCCCGTGAGCTGGCCGCCCTCGGCCACAGCGTCGAGGTCATCGGCGCGCAGCCGTACCCCGTACTGGACGCTCTCGGCGACGGCGTCACCCTCACGGAACTGCCCAGCCTGGACCTCTACCGGCAGCCGGACCCGTTCCGTACGCCGAAGCGCGAGGAGTACCGGGACTGGATCGACCTCCTGGAGGTCGCGACCATGTGGACCGGCGGCTTCCCCGAGCCGCTGACCTTCAGCCTGCGGGCCAGGCGGCATCTGGCGGCCCGGCGCGGCGACTTCGACGTCGTGCACGACAACCAGACGCTCGGCTACGGGCTGCTCGGTATCGGCCTGCCGCTGGTCACCACCGTGCACCACCCGATCACCGTGGACCGCCGGCTGGACCTGGCGGCGGCGCCCGACTGGAAGCGGCGGGCGTCGATACGGCGCTGGTACGGCTTCACGCGCATGCAGAAGCGGGTGGCCGGGCGGCTGCCGTCGGTGCTCACCGTGTCGGGCTCGTCGAGCGCCGAGATCACCGCGGACCTCGGGGTACGCCCCGAGCGCATCCACACCGTGCCGATCGGCGCGGACACCCGGCTCTTCGCGCCGGACCCCGCGGTGGCGGAGGTGCCGGGACGTATCGTCACCACGTCAAGCGCGGACGTGCCGCTCAAGGGCCTGGTCTTCCTGGTCGAGGCGCTGGCCAAGGTCCGGGTGCAGCACCCGGACGCGCATCTGGTCGTGGTCGGCAACCGCCCGGACAGCGGGCCGGTCGCCGAGGCGATCGAGGCCTTCGGGCTGGAGGGCGCGGTCGACTTCGTCAAGGGCATCAGCGACGCGGAGCTCGTCGACCTGATCCGCAGCGCCGAGGTCGCGTGCGTGCCGTCGCTCTACGAGGGCTTCTCGCTGCCCGCGGCGGAGGCGATGGCGACGGGTACGGCGCTGGTCGCCACCACCGGCGGCGCCGTGCCGGAGGTCGCCGGCCGCGACGGCGAGACGTGCCTCGCGGTTGCCCCGGGTGACGCGGGCGCTCTGGCCGCGGCCCTCGAACTGGCCTTGGGCGACCCCGTTCTCCGCCGCCGCCTCGCGGCCGCGGGCCGCGCCCGCGTCCTGGCCGCCTTCACCTGGACCCGAGCGGCTGCGGCCACCGCCGCGCTCTACCGCCAAGCCATTGCCTCCCAGGGTGCGCCGGGGGCGGGACTGCGCGCCCGGCCCGCATCCCGGGCGCGGGTCGTCACCGTCCCGAAGGGGCAGTCGCTGTCGCATCCGGACCACCGGCCGTCAGTGGCCGGCCGCGCAGTCCCCCGCGCCCCTGAAAAGCCCGCGCCCGAGCGCATCAGCACCCCCGCCGGGGAAAAGCCCGCGCCGGAACGCATCAGCACCCTCGCAGAGGGGGCGCCCGAGCGTATCGGCACCCCCGCCGGGGGAAAGCCCGTGCCGGAACGCATCAGCACCCCCGCCGGGGAAAAGCCCGTGCCCGAGCGCATCGGCACCCCCGCCGGGGAGGCGCCCGAGCGTATCGGCACCCTTGCAGAGGGGGCGCCGGAACGCAGGAGCACCCCCGCAGGGGGCAAGGCGCAGATCGCAGACGTACCCGGGGCACCCGGGATCGCACCCGGAACGGGGAACCGCGCATGCTGACCGTCGACTTCACTCGCTTCCCGGTCGCCGCCGGCGACACCGTGCTGGACCTGGGGTGCGGAGGCGGCCGGCACGCCTTCGAGTGCTACCGGCGCGGCGCCCGCGTCACCGCGTTGGACCGCAACGGCGACGAGATCCGCGAGGTCGCGAAGTGGTTCGCGGCGATGAAGGAGGCCGGCGAGGCCCCCGCGGGGGCGTCCGCGACGGCCATGCAGGGCGACGCCCTCAACCTCCCCTTCGCCGACGACAGCTTCGACGTCGTCATCATCTCCGAGGTGATGGAGCACATCCCCGACGACAAGGGCGTGCTCGCCGAGATGGTGCGGGTGCTGCGGCCCGGCGGCCGCATCGCGGTGACCGTGCCGCGCTACGGCCCGGAGAAGGTGTGCTGGGCGCTGTCCGACGCGTACCACGAGGTCGAGGGCGGCCACATCCGCATCTACAAGGCCGACCAGCTGCTGGAGCGGATGCGCGAGGCGGGCCTGCGCCCGTACGGCACGCACCACGCGCACGGGCTGCACGCACCGTACTGGTGGATCAAGTGCGCGGTCGGCGTCGACAACGACAAGGCCCTGCCGGTGAAGCTGTACCACAAGCTGCTGGTCTGGGACATCATGAAGAAGCCGCTGGCCACCAGGGTCGCCGAGCAGGCGCTCAACCCGCTGATCGGCAAGAGCTTCGTGGCGTACGCGACCAAGCCCCGGCTGCCGCTGGACGCGACCACGTGACCCGCGCCGACCGCGGGCAGCGCAGGACGGAACGGCTGGCGCTGCCCGGAGTGCTCACCATGGAGCAGGCCGCGCGGACCGTCGACGCGATGCTCGCCGTGCAGCGCCCGGACGGCGCCATCCCGTGGTTCCCCGGCCACCACCTCGACCCGTGGGACCACATCGAGGCGGCCATGGCGCTGGACGCGGCGGGCGAACACGACGCCGCCGAGGCCGCGTACGACTGGCTGGTACGCCACCAGGAGCCGGGGGGCGGGTGGTTCGCCGCCTACCAGGACGGCGACCCGGCCCGGCCGACCGACCGCTCGCGGGAGTCCAACTTCTGCGCGTACCTGGCGGTCGGCGCCTGGCACCACTACCTGTCCACGGGTGACGACGCGTTCATCGAGCGGATCTGGCCGACGGTGGTGTCCGCGGTGGAGTTCGTGCTGGCGCTCCAGCAGCCCGGCGGGCAGATCGGCTGGAAGCGCGAGGCGGCCGAGGACGGCGGTGCGGCCGTCACCGACGCGCTGCTGACCGGGAGTTCGTCGGTGCACCAGGCACTGCGCTGCGCGCTGGCGATCGCCGAGCACCGCGAGGAGCCGCAGCCGGACTGGGAGTTGGCGACCGGCGCGCTGGGCCACGCGATCCGCCGGCACCCCGAGCGGTTCCTCGACAAGAGCCGCTACTCGATGGACTGGTACTACCCGGTGCTGTCCGGCGCGCTGCGCGGCCCGCGCGCCCTGGCGCGGATCGAGGAGGGCTGGCAGCGCTTCGTGGTGCCCGGTCTCGGTGTCCGCTGCGTGTCGCCCAACCCCTGGGTGACCGGCGGCGAGACCGCCGAACTCGCCCTGGCGCTCTGGGCGGTGGGGGAGTCCGACCGTGCGGTGACCATCCTCGCCGACATGCAGCACCTGCGGGCGGACGACGGCCTGTACTGGACCGGCTACGTCTTCGAGGACGACGCCGTGTGGCCCGCGGAGCGCACCACCTGGACGGCGGGCGCGCTCCTGTTGGCGGTGGCCGCTCTCGGGGGGGACGAGGCGACCACCGCCGTCTTCGGGGCGGAGCGGCTGCCGAACGGCCTTGCGCCCGGCTGCTGTCCGCCCCGGCTGTGAGGGGCAGACGGGCCTTCAGGCCCGGTTGACCCGGCCCGCGATCGCATGGGCGATCAGCATGTAGACGACCGCGGGCAGACCGTAGTTGAGCACGGTGCGCCACTTGGCGTTGTCCGGTGTGAACAGGTCCTTCGACCAGCCCGCCAACCAGTCGGCCGAGTGGTGGACCCAGTTGACCAGGTCGTTCGCCCGGTTGGCGTCGAAGACGAAGAAGAGGATCCACAGGACGAGGATCAATGCAGCGATGTCTGCGGCGACAAGGATGATCGCCGCGGCGGGGTTGCCGCCATACCGTCTGGCCATGACGGCCGTCTTGCCCCGATCGGATGGTCGAAACCCGTTCGACCGCGCCCTGCTCGCACAGGTGTCGCAGCACGACGGCCGGCCACCCCCTGGAGGGTGGCCGGCCGTCGTGGTGGAGATACGGTTCAGCCGCGCTGGATGCCGCTGCTGTCCTGCAGCACGCCGCGGCGGCCGTCCTGGGTCTGCGCGATCAGCGCGGCACCGCGCTGGTCGACGGCCAGGTACCAGGTGCCCGGGGTCAGCTCGGCGATCTGCGCACCGGAGTTGTCCTCCGCGAACAGCGGGCGCGGCACCGGCACCGCGAACCAGAACGCGGTGAAGTCCGACGCGGGCGCCGGAGCCGCGGCGGGCGTCGGCTGCGGGGCCGCGGCCTGCGCACCGTACGGCTGCTGGCCGAACGCCGGGTCGACCGACTGCGCGCCGCCCGGGTAGCCGTAACCGGCCTGCTGCGGCGCGGCACCGTACGGGGCCGCACCGCCCACCGCGTACGGCTGCTGCTGGGCGGCCGGCGAAGGGGCACCCATCAGCGGGGCCTTGAGCGCGGGCAGCCGGCTCGACAGCGGCGCGGCGACGGCGATGGCCAGGCCGAACAGCAGGGTCAGCCAGTTGCCGGAGCCCTTGTCGACGCCCTCGGGGTTGTGGAAGAGCGTCGCCCACACCGCGGACCAGCCGACGAAGATCGACAGCGAGACGGCCCACTGCTCGAACGACAGCCCGAGCACCTGCTTGCCGTTGAACTGCGGTGCACGTGCCATGAGTACGGCACCGGCGGCCACGAGCGCAGCGAGCGTCACCGACGGCAGGGTCGGGAACCAGTCCGAGTGCCACAGGTTACGGGACTCGGACCCCACGCTGTAGAACGGCAGGAAGGAAGCGATCAGGAGCAGCACCGCTGCTCCGATCACCGCGCCGTCTCCTCGGGTCAGGGAGCGGATGTTCACGTCAGGTCCTGTCCTTTGTCAGTTCTGTCAGTTCTCTTGGGTCACTCGGGGCGGTGCCCCATGGTACGAGGGTGATCTTGACCGGGTGGCCGGGTATGGGCATTGGTGCACGATCCATACCGGACTGCTACAGCCCTGTCACCTCTTCCCTTCAAGGAAGGCGGTGATCCCGTCGGCGATCCCCTCCGCAGCCTGCTGCCGCCAGGCGGCGTTCGTCAACGCGGCGGCGTCGTGCGCGTTGCGCATGTTGCCGCACTCGATGAAGACCTTCGGCACGGTCGAGAGGTTGAGTCCGCCGAGGTCGTCGCGGATCGTCAGCCCCTTGCCGCCCAGGTAGTTGGCCAGCGGCTCGCCCGTGACGGCGTGGAAGTGCGACCGCAGGGTGGTCGCCAGCCGCAGCGAGGGCGCCGCGATGGCGCGGGTGTCCGCCGCGCCCTTGTGCACCGACTTGGGCGCGATCACATGGAAGCCGAACTTGTCGGCGGGTGCGCCGTCGGCGTGGATCGACAGGGCCGCGTCCGCGTGCGCGGCGTTCCCTGTCCTGGCCCGCTCGTCCACGCACGGGCCGTACGCCCGGTCGCCGTCGTAGGTCAGCACGACCTTCGCACCGCGCGCCTGCAGCAGCACCCGTACCCGGTGGGCTACGTCCAGGGTATAAGTCGCCTCCGGATAACCGGCGTTGGTCGAGGTGCCGGTGGTGTCGCACGCCTTGCGGTTGGTGCCGATGTCGACCAGCCGGTCGATCTCGGCGGTGTGCTCCGCGTTGCCCAGGTTGTGGCCCGGGTCGATGACGACGGTCCTGCCCGCCAGCTCCTTGCTGCGGGGCGCGGCGGCCGAGGTCGCACCGGGCACGGCGCTCTTCCCCGGAGCTGCGCTCGCGTCACCGTCCGCCACCGGGGAGCCGCCCCTCGCGGGCGCCGCGGACGACGCCCCGGCGGGGCCGCGGCCGGCCACCGGGCCGGAGCCTGACCCGCGCTGTGCGTCGTACACGAACCAGCCCGCCGCCAGTGCCGCGGCCACCACCAGTGCGGTGACGACCAGCGACCGGCTCCGAGCGCCCCCGTGTGACTCGTTGCTGAACACGCCCGCGACTCTATCGGCCCGTCTCGCCGCCCCGCACGGCCCCCGGCGAACCGGCCCGCGCACCGCGGCGGCGTACTACCGTACGCCGCCGCCGGTCACGGAGCGCAACAACTGGAGCGAGCGCGTCGACGACTCGCTCACGAACGCGCCGGACTCCAGCGCGCGGCGGTAGATGCGGTACGGCGCCTGGCCGCCGTCCGCCGGGTCCGCGAACACGTCGTGGATCGCCAGCAGCCCGCCGGGCGCGACCCGGGGCGCCCACCCCTCGTAGTCGGCCGTCGCGTGCTCGTCGGTGTGCCCGCCGTCGATGAACACCAGGCTGAACGGCTGCGTCCACAGCGCCGCCACCTGCGGCGACCGTCCCACCACCGCGACCACGTGGTCCTCCAGGCCCGCCGCGTGCAGGGTGCGGCGGAAGTGCGGCACGGTGTCGATCAGGCCGGTGTGCGGGTCCACCAGCGACGGGTCGTGGTACTCCCAGCCCGGCTGCTGCTCCTCGCTGCCCCGGTGGTGGTCCACCGTCACCACGACCGTGCCCGCCTGCCGGGCCGCGTCCGCCAGCAGGATCGTGGACCGCCCGCAGTAGGTGCCGACCTCCAGCAGCGGCAGCCCCAGGTCCGCGGTGGCCTTGCGGGCAGCCTCGTGGAGCGCCATGCCCTCGTCTGCGGGCATGAACCCCTTGGCGGCCTCGAACGCCGCGAGCACGTCAGTCATCCCGGCATCCTACGAAGGAGGCCGCGCCCGGTCGCGCCGGGTCCCGCGGCGGCGGACACGTGGACGGACCCGGGCCTGGAGACGTGGGCCGCCGGGACGGGGCCGCAGGTCGTAGGGCGAAATCCCGATGCCCCGGCGGCGGCCGCCACGGAAGCATGAGGGCCGTGAACGAGATCCTCGGACAGCGCAGCCCCACCGCCACCACCCACCCCGCCGGCCCGGCCGGCCGCGGCGAACAGGGCCTGGTCTCCGGCCTGCTCAACACCGCACGCCAGCTCGGCGGCGCCCTGGGCCTGACGGTCCTGGCGACGGCCGCCGCGTCCCGGATGGCCGACCGCGCGGCCGGCGGCGCCGCTCCCGCCGACGCGCTGTCCGCGGGCTACGGCCTGGCGTTCCTGATCTGCGCGGGCTTCCTCGCGGTCGGTACGTGCCTGGTGGCGCTGCTGCCGAAGCGGGCCCCGCGGCCCGCCTCCTGAGGCCGTTCACCCGACCTCAGAGCCAGCCGTTCTGCCGGGCGGCCCGCAGTGCCTCCATGCGGTTGCGGGTGCCGGTCTTGCCGATCGCGGCCGACAGGTAGTTCCGTACCGTCGACTCCGACAGGAACAGCCGCCCCGCGATGTCGGCGACGGTGGCGCCGTCCCCCGCGGCGTTGAGCACGTCCTGCTCGCGCTGGGTGAGCGGGCTCGGCCCCGCGCTGAGCGCCGCGGCGGCCAGCGCCGGGTCGATCACCCGCTCCCCGCGCAGCACCCGCCTGATCACCCCGGCCAGCTCCTCCACCGGCCCGTCCTTCACCAGGAAGCCCGCCGCCCCCGCCTCCATCGCCCGCCGCAGATAGCCCGGCCGCCCGAACGTCGTCAGGATCAGCACCCGGCACTCCGGCAGCCGCTCGTGCAGCTCCGCGGCGGCGTCCAGCCCGCTGCGCCCCGGCAGTTCGATGTCGAGCAACGCCACGTCGGGCCGGGCGGCGAGCGCCTCCTCGACGATCCGGTCGCCCGCGGCGACCTGCGCGACGACCTCCATGTCGTCCTCCAGGTCGAGCAGCAGCGCCAGCGCCCCCCGCAGCATCCCCTGGTCCTCGGCGAGCAGCACCCGCACCGCCTTGCCCTCATCCGTCACCCGCCCAGCGTATCCAGCCAGGTGGCGTCCCTCGGCGCGGGCGACGCCCACGCGGTGGTGTCACACTTTCCGGTGCCGCGGCGTCCCCATGCCGGAGATCCGAGACGAAAGGCACAAGGAAATGCGCATCGCAGTCGCAGGCGGTACCGGATGGGTCGGGAAGCTGGTCGTCTCGGCCGTCAGGGAGGCCGGGCACGAACCGCGGGTGATCTCGCGCTCCGAGGGCGTCGACCTCACCACGGGGCGCGGTCTCGAACGTGCCCTGGACGGCGTCGAGCGGGTCATCGACGCAAGCAACATCGTGACCACCGGCCGCTCCAGGTCGGTGGCCTTCTTCGAGGCGGCCACGTCCCATCTGCTGCGCGCGGGGCAGGCGGCGGGAGTCAGCCACCACGTGGTGCTGTCCATCGTGGGGATCGACCGGGTCGACTACGGCTACTACGCCGGCAAGCGCGCCCAGGAATCCCTCGCCGCCGACTCCGACGTGCCCTCCAGCGTGCTGCGCGCCACGCAGTTCCACGAGTTCGCGGCGCAGATGCTGGCGCGGGGCGGCCCGTTCGCCATCGCCCCCCGGATGCGCTGCCAGCCGGTGGCGGCCAGGGAAGTCGCCGACGCGCTGGTGGAGTTGGCCCTCGGCGCCCCCCAGGGCCTCGCCCCCGACCTCGCCGGCCCCGAGGAGCGCGACATGGTGCAGATGGTCAGGCAACTGCACCGGGCGCGCGGCGGCCGCCGTCCCGTCCTGCCGCTGAAGCTGCCCGGCAAGGTCGGCAGGGAGATGGTCGGCGGCGCGCTCCTGCCCACGGCCCCCGGCCCCCGCGGGAAGACCACCTTCGACGAGTGGGTCGGCGCCGAGGCGGGTTAGCGTGGCGGCGACGCTCCACCGGTGTCGCGGAGGGGCGACGTCTTCCCGCGCCGGCCGGCCGCGGTCTCCCGCTCGGCACCGGCCAACCGCTTCGGTGACCTGGGCCGGAGCGTGCCGGACCACGCACTCCCGGGCCTGTCACGGTCCGTGTGCCGGGCCTTTGGCCGACACTTTTCGCCGGTTACGCTGTGCTCTCCCACCGGCGGAGCGCACGGACGGCGTGAGGCCTCCGCTCCCCGGCGGGCGCGCGATGGACGCAGTGCCGACGGGGACGGGGACCGACATGGCGAAGAAGGCGACGAAGGACGATCCGGCCGAGGAACAGTGCCGCAGGGCGTGGTGGAAACGCGGCCCGAACGAGTTCGAGCAGGAGATCGAGAATCTCAAGGCGCCGGACGGCGGAGCGCTGATCCCGTGGATGCTGATGGTCCTCGGCCCGGCCACCGACGTGATCAAGGGCGAGGTGCCGATGCCGTGGCTGGCCGCGTCCGGCCTGGCCGCCTTCTGCGGGCTGTACGTGTCCACGATCAAGGCCGCGTTCAGCCCGCGGTGGCGGACCGGCCGGCTGCCCTACGAGCTGCTGGGCGCGCTCGCGGCGCTCGTGCTGTCGCTGTCGATCGGCTACGGCGGCAACTTCATGCTGCTGTTCGTGCTGGTGTCGCTGTGCGCGGGCTGCGTGTCGCGCAGCCGCCGCGCGCTGGGCCTGATGCTGATCCCGCTCAGCGCCGCGGCCGGCATCGTGTCGGGACTGCACCACGAGGGCTTCTGGAGCACGGCGAGCCTGTCGTACGGCACGTTCCTGTCCGGTCTCGTCGTCTCGGTGATCATCACGCTCTTCCACGCGGTGGACCAGCTCAAGTCCACCCGGCAGGAGCTGGCCCGCAACGCCGTCGCCGAGGAGCGGCTGCGGTTCTCCCGCGACCTGCACGACCTGCTGGGCCACACGCTGTCGGTGGTCGTGGTGAAGGCCGAGGCCGCACGGCGGCTGGCGCCGCGCAACCTGGAGGCGGCACTCACGCAGGTCGGCGACATCGAGTCGGTCGGCAGGCAGGCGCTCACCGAGATCCGCGAGGCCGTCACCGGCTACCGGGAGGGCAGCCTGTCCACCGAGCTGGACCGGGCGCGCTCGGCGCTGGCCGCCTCCGACATCGAGGTCGTCCTCCAGGAGTCGGGTCCGCCGCTGCCGCCGCAGACCGAGGCGCTGCTGGGCTGGGTGGTACGCGAGGGGGTCACCAACGTCGTACGCCACAGCGGCGCGACCCTGACCCGCATCGAACTGCGGTGCGCCGAGGGCCTGGTGCACCTCACGATCACCGACAACGGCCAGGGTCCTGCCGCTTCTGCTGCCTCCGGTACGACGGCGACGCTCCAGTCCACCAGGACCGGTACCGGGCTGCGCGGCCTGACCGAGCGCCTCGCCGCCGCCGGCGGCTCGCTGACCTCGGGTCCCTCGCCCGCGGGCGGTTTCCGGGTCGCGGCGGTGCTGCCGGTGGGCGAGGACGGCTGACCGCGGTCAGGCCCTGAGGTCGGCGATCATCCGGAAGCGCTGCAGGACGAGCGGGGTGTCGTCGTCCACGGTGAAATCCGGGTCGTCCATCGCGGCCCGCATCTCGGGGCTGTGCCAGAACTCCTCGTGGCCGCGACGCCAGGCGGCGACGCTGTCGTAGCCCTCGCCCTCGTCCACGGCGTGCGCGAGGTCCACCTCCCGCAGCGGCACCACCCGCACCTCGGTCGTCTCGATGACGGCGACCGGCCGGTCGCCGGAATCCACCACGACGAGGCGCTCCCCGGCCTCGGGCAGCGCCTCGTCGTGGTGCTCGTAGTCCGCCACGACCCCGGTGGTCGACGTCTTGCTCCCGTCCAGCACCGCCCCGACCAGCTGATCCCGCAGCTCCCCGGGAAACCCGAACTGCGCCTTGTCCAGCCCCGCGAGGTCCAGCCCCGCTCCGTTCGTCATGGCCCCACGCTAACCGGCGGGCCAGGCTGCGAGGACATCGGCCGGGGACCAGACCACGTCCACCGCTCCCGGTGGCAGAGCGACGCCCGAGCGGGAGGCGACCACCAGGCCGCTGGTCCCCGGGACGAAGCCGGGGATCTGGGGCGCGGCCCGGGTGAGGGCGGCGAGGTCGTGGGCGTCGAAGGCGGAGTCCGGCCACTTGATCGAACCGGCGAAGTGCACGCTGCCGGCGACGGGCGGGCGATCGGCGCCGACGAGGTCGACCTCGGGGTCGAAACGGCGGTTCCACCACCCGCCGACGGCCTCGGTGTCCGCCCACGGCAGATCGCCTGCGATGGCCGCCGGCTCCAGGGATTCCCTGACCAGCGGCTCGACCGCCCGGCCGCGCCAGGCCGGCCAACGGCGCAGCACCACGTCGAAGGCGGAGTCCGGCCTGCCCCGGCGGGCCTGCTCCTGGGCGGAGCGAAGAGCCGCAAGGTAGAGGCGCAGATTGCTGTCCGCCACTCGGTAGAGGGCGGGTTTTCCCGGCTTGGTGGACAGTGGCAGGTCGACCGAGAGCACGCGCTTCTCGGCCACCAGGCGGTGCAGCAGCGGAGACAGTGCCCCCGAGGCGAGCCCGCTCTGCCTGCCGCCTCAGAGGGGCTCGCCCTGCCCGGTCAGTGGAAGGGCGCCGTGCGGCGGGAGGGGCGGCCGGGTCAGTCCTCCGCGGGCCTGCGGTGGCGGCCGGGCGGCGGCGGGGGAGGGGCGTCCTGGGGCTCGGCGGAGGCGGGGCCGCGGTGGCGGCCCGGCTGCTGCTCGGCGGCGGTGCTGTCGGACATGGTCGTACTCCCCGTGGAAAAGCGATGGCGCCGCCGAAAGCGTGCGAGCAGGAAGAACCCGTGGTCACGTCGGGTACCCCGGCCCGCGACGGCGAGTGGCGAGTCTACTGACGGGCGCAGCACCCCCGTCATGCGGGTCACCCCGCGAGCGGCGCCTGCTGCAAGGGCAGCACGCACCACTCCCGGCGAGCGGGCAGGGCGGGCAGCGCGGGTCGAGCCGGCAGCGCGGGAAGCGCCCGGGCCTGCCCGTGGACCACGACCCCCGCAGCGGCGGTGCGCCGCTCGGGCCAGCTCGCCGGCGGGTCGTACGCGGCGAGCCCGCACAGGTGGTCGCCCTCGGCGTACGGCAGCCGCAGCTCGTCCCGCGGCAGCCACATCCCGGCCGCCCCCAGCCACCCGGGCGGCGACGCCCGCCAGTGCAGCCGGCGTTCGCCCGGCCGCCACAGCGCCAGCGACTCCGCCCCGCCCGGCACCTCCGCCCGCAGCGCCACCACCGACGCCTCGGGCGTCAGGATCTGCCCGGGCTGCGCGGCGACCGGGGTGAGCAGCACGCCCGGCACCCGCAGCGCGTCGGGGAAGCGCACCGGGAGCCTGCTGCCCAGCACCCCCCAGCCGAGCCGCGCCTCACCGGTGGCGTCGCTGCGCAGCAGCAGCAGTCCGCTGTCGGGCTCGGAGAGCAGCAGCCGGTCGTCGCTGTCGTCGGTGATCTGCAGCAGCGGGCTGGTGCGCCCGGTGTGCAGGTCGGCGGCGACCGCCTTCGTCCGCCCGTCGAGTTCGCGGTCCACCGCGAGCAGCCGCCCGGCACGGTCCAGCCAGACCCCGCCGGTACAGCGCCCCGGCACCGCCATGACGGGTTCGGGCAGGCCGCCGGACGTGCCGTGCACCCGCCAGACCCCGGTCTGGTCGCCGTCCTCGTCGTATGCGAGGGCGTACGCGCAGCCGCCCGGCGCGGGTGGCAGCAACCGCACGTCCGCGCCGATGAGCGAGCCCACCGCCAGCGACCCGGTGTCGGGACCGCTGGGGTAGAGCAGGGCCAGGTCGTGCCGGTCGGCGACCCGGCGCCTGATCAGCACCCGCCCGTCGGTCAGCGGCAGCACCTGGGTGCCGGGCTCCTCCGGCTGCGCCCCCGGCAGGGGCACGGCGTACGGCTCGGGTCCGCCGAGCGTCCACCGCTCGGCGAGCAGCCCGCCGCCGAGCCCCTCCTCGGGCAGGACGGTCTCCGCGAGGCAGGCCGCGTACGAGCCGTCCGCGGCGATGGTGAATCCCGACCGGCGCACCGTACGCGGTGCACCCGCCGTACGGAGCGCGCTCATGGCGCCAACTGCACTGACGGTCATATGAATTGTCCACCTCCGGCTCAGGACCGTACTTTTCGTACGTCCGGACGATCAACGCGAGTGGGGGCAGTTCACACGTAAGGGTGCCGGTTCACGTGATTTCGCCGCGGGGGCGGGGCTCTTGTGCTCCCGAGGGGGTGGCGGGAGGGGGGTGGGGCACACCCCTCCGGGCACTCAGGTTAGGCTCACCTAAGAAATTGCTGAGAACCGTTCCAGGAGTGCTCCCATGTCTCATCGGCGCCGCTACACCGCCGTCGTCGCCCTCGCCGTCGCGGCGGGCCTGTCCCTCGCCGCCTGCGGAAGCTCCTCCGACGGCGCGGGCAGCGGCAGCGGCAACGGCACCGCCGCCAAGGGCAAGGACAAGCAGTCCGTCGCCAAGGGCGGCAAGGACTTCGGTTCGGCCGCCGAGAAGACCGCAGCGATGGGCACCGACGCCAAGCCCGGCCAGTTCCCGCGGACCATCACGCACGCCATGGGCACCACCGTCATCAAGGCGCAGCCCACCCGGGTCGTGGTCCTGGACGTCGGCGAGCTGGACAACGTCGTCTCCCTCGGCGTCAAGCCGGTCGGCTTCGCGCCCAGTGAGGGGTCGCCCGAGCTGCCCTCGTACCTGAAGAAGGACGGGGGGCAGCCGAAGAGCGTCGGCACCATCAACAGCCTCAACCTGGAGGCCATCGCGGGCCTCCACCCCGACCTCATCCTCGGCAGCCAGCTGCGTGCCGCCCCGCAGTACGCGGCGCTCAGCAAGATCGCGCCGACCGTCTTCTCCATCCGCCCCGGCTTCACGTGGAAGCAGAACTACCTGCTCAACGCCGCCGCCCTGGACAAGACCGCGGAGGCGAAGGCGAAGCTCGCCGACTACGACACCCGGATCAGGGCGCTGGACGCGAAGCTGGGCGCGCACAAGCCCGTCGTGTCGATGGTCCGCTACATGCAGGACGGCAAGACCCGGCTCTACGGCAACGCGTCCTTCATCGGCACGATCCTCAAGGACGCCGGCATCCCGCGGCCCAAGATCCAGGACATCGACGACCTCGCGGCGGAGATCTCGGCCGAGAACATCGACAAGGCCGACGGCGACTACATCTTCACCGGCGTCTACGGCGACCCCGGCACCACGGACAAGTCCCGCGCCCAGGCCAACCCGCTGTGGAAGAACCTCCGCGCCGTCAAGGCCGGCCACGCCTTCGACGTCCCCGACGAGACCTGGTACCTGGGCCTCGGCGTCACCGCCGCCGACCAGGTCGTGGCCGACCTGACCCACTACCTGGCGGGCTGACGCCGCGGGCGGGGCCGGGGCGGGGGCCGGGGCGCGGCAGCCCGGCCGGCATCCCGGGTAACCTTCATACGTGCCCCGCCTTTCCGACGTCATCGCCGCCCTCGACGCCCTGTGGCCCCCGGCACTGGCCGAGTCCTGGGACGCCGTCGGCCTGGTGTGCGGCGACCCTGACGCCGAGGTCGGCCGGATCGTCTTCGCCGTCGACCCCGTACAGGAGGTCGTGGACGAGGCGGTCGCGGCCGGCGCCGGCCTGCTGGTCACCCACCACCCGCTGTATCTGCGCGGCACCACGACCGTCGCACCGGTCGGCCCGGCCGGCTTCAAGGGCCGGGTCGTCCACGACCTCATCCGGGGCGGCGTCGCCCTCTACGTCGCGCACACCAACGCCGACCGCGCTGACCCCGGCGTCTCCGACGCCCTGGCCGCCGCGGTGGGCCTGCGGGTCACCGGACCGCTGGTGCCCGACCCCGCCGACCCCGAGGGCCGCCGCGGCCTCGGCCGCATCGGCACCCTCGACCCCCCGCTGAGCCTGGCCGAGTTCGCCGCGCAGGCCGCCCGCGGGCTGCCCGCCACCGCCACCGGCCTGCGCATCGCCGGCGACCCGGCGGCGCCGATCCGTACCGTCGCGGTGTGCGGCGGGTCGGGCGACAGCCTCTTCGAGCAGGTCAGGGCCGCCGGCGTGGACGCGTACCTGACCGCCGACCTGCGCCACCACCCGGCGTCCGAGGCCCGCCAGGCAGGACCGCCCGCGCTGCTCGACGCCGCGCACTGGGCCACCGAGTGGCCGTGGTGCCCGCAGGCCGCCCGCGAGGTCGACGCGCTCGCCGAGCAGTACGGCTGGGCGCTGAGCACCCAGGTCTCGCACGCCGTCACCGACCCGTGGACGGCGCACGCACCCTCCGCTTCTCCCGTCCCTTCCAGCAGCCCAGGAGCCCCCCGCTGAACGCCGAGCCCGCCGACCAGATCCGCCTCCTCGAAGTCCAGGCACTCGACGCGCGCATCGCGCAGCTGGACCACAAAAGCAGGACCCTTCCCGAGCACACCGAGCTGGAACGGCTCGGCGCCGACCTCGCCCAGCTGCGCGACCTGCTGGTCGCCGCGCAGACCGAGGAGAGCGACACCGCACGCGAGCAGACCAAGGCCGAGCAGGACGTCGACCAGGTCCGCCAGCGTGCCGTACGCGACCAGCAGCGCCTCGACTCCGGCGCCCTCGGTGCGAAGGACCTGGAGAACGTGCAGCGCGAGCTGACCTCGCTGGCCAGGCGGCAGTCCGACCTGGAGGACGTCGTGCTCGACGTCATGGAGCGCCGCGAGGCCGCCCAGGAGCGGGCCACCGAGCTGGCCGGCCGGGTCGAGGCGCTGCAGGCCGAGTCCGCGGAGGCCGAGGCCCGCAAGTCCGCGGCCCTGGAAGGCATCGACGCGGAGGGCTTCACCGCGGCCAAGCAGCGAGAGGTGCTCGCCGGCACCGTGCCCGAGGACCTGATCAAGCTCTACGACAAGCTCCGCGCCCAGCAGGGCGGCGTCGGCGCCGCGCGGCTCTACCAGAAGCGCTGCGAGGGCTGCCGCCTGGAGCTGAACATCACCGAGCTGAACGAGGTGCGGGCCGCCCCCGCCAACCAGGTCGTGCGCTGCGAGAACTGCCGCCGCATCCTGGTGCGTACGGCGGACTCCGGACTGTAGCCGGTGGCGGACGCGACCGTCCTGGTGCTGCTGCGGCACGGCGAGACCGCGCACACCGAGCAGCGGCGCTTCTCCGGCAGCGGCGGGGCCGATCCCGCGCTGTCGGAGCGCGGCCGCGAGCAGGCCCGGCAGGCGGCCGCCGCCACCTCGCTCGGCCCGGTCCAGGCCGTCGTCACCTCGCCGCTGGCCCGCTGCCGGCAGACCGCGCAGGCGGCGGCCGACCGGCTCGGCCTGCCGGTCGAGGTCGCGGACGGGCTGCGCGAGACGGCGTTCGGGGCGTGGGAAGGCCTGACCTTCGCCGAGGTGCGGGCGCGCTTCCCCGCCGAGCTGGACGCCTGGTTCGCCTCACCGGCCGCCGCACCCCCCGGCGGCGAGAGCTTCGACGACGTCACGGCCCGGGTGGCCCGCACCCGTGACGAGCTGCTGGCCGCGCACCGCGGGCGTACGGTGCTGCTGGTCAGCCATGTGACCCCGGTCAAGACGCTGGTACGCCTCGCGCTGGGCGCGCCGCACGAGGCCGTCTTCCGGATGGACCTCGCCCCCGCGTCCCTCTCGGCGGTGGCGCACTACGCGGACGGCAACGCGTCCGTGCGGTTCCTCAACTCCACCGCGCACCTGGCCTGAGCGCCGCGGCCTCCTTGGCCAGCGCGGTGACGCCCTCCCAGTCCCGGGCCGCCAGCAGCTCCTTGGGCAGCATCCAACTCCCGCCCACGCAGGCGACGTTCGGCAACGCCAGATACTCCGGCGCCCGGGCCGCGTCGATCCCGCCGGTCGGGCAGAACCGCGCCTGCGGCAGCGGCGAGGCCAGCGACCGCAGGAACGGTACGCCGCCGGCGGCCTCCGCGGGGAAGAACTTCATGTCGGTGACGCCGCGTTCGAGCAGGTCGATCACTTCGGACGGCGTCGAGACGCCCGGCAGATACGGCAGCCCCGTACCGCACATCGCGTCGAGCAGCCGCTCCGTCCACCCCGGGCTGACCAGGAACCGCGCCCCCGCGGCGGCGGCTGCCGCCGCGTGGTCCGGCGTCAGCACGGTCCCGGCGCCCACCACCGCGTCCGGCACCTCGTGCGCCACGACCTGGATCGCCTCCAGGGCGGCCGGCGTCCGCAACGTGATCTCGATGGCGCCGAGCCCGCCGGCGAGCAGCGCTCGCGCGAGCGGTACGGCGTCGTCGGCGTCCTCGACGACGACGACAGGTATCACTGGCGTGAGGCCAAGCACGGAGTCCATCCCCCCATCCTGTCCCCCCGGACCACCCCCTGCAACGCCCATTGCACTCCGCGCAACGCGCGTTCCCCCCCGGGGCCAGCACACGAATCCCCGGCCGCGCCGGGTGGGGGGCTGGCGCGCAGTTCCGCCCCCAGCGCCGCCTGAAGAACGCCCACCCTCCGCGCAGAGGGCAACCTATAGGGGCGCGGGGAACTGCGCGCTCAGCCGGGACGGCGGGGAAGGTGACCGCCCACCGCAGGGGGCAGGACCTGAAGAGGCGCGGGGAACTGCGCGCGTAACCACGACGCACCGGAGGGTGCGAGCCGGCCGCAAGGGGCAATCACCCGGGGGCGCGGGGAACCGCAAGGGGCAGTCGCTAGACCTCGCGCACCAGGACGTCGAGGCGCGAGCCCGACGCCTCGACGGTGAAACCGAGGTCACGGAGGTCGGAGGCCAGCGCCTCCGGGGTCCGGGGCGAGGCCCCGGACGTGAGGAGCGCCCGCACCAGCCGCCCCTTCGTCGCCTTGTTGAAGTGCGACACCACGCTCCGCCGCTCGACCCCGTCGACCACCGCCACCTGAAGCACCCGCACCGTCGCGGTGCGCGCCCCGACCTGGCCCTGCGGCCGCCAAGCCCCGGCGTAAGCCGAAGAGCGCAGGTCGAGCACGAGCCCGCCCCCCGCCGCCTCCGGCAGCACCCGCTCCATGTGCGGCTTCCAGTACCCGGCGAGCCCCCCGGCGGCCGGCAGCCGTACCGCCATCGAGCAGCGGTAGGCCGGAATGCGGTCGGCCGGCCGCACCGCACCCCACAGCCCGGAGAAGACCAGCAGCGACTTCCCGGCCCGCCGCTTGGCGGCGGCGTCCAGCGTGGCGAGGCCGAGCGCGTCGTAGAGGACACCCGTGTAGAGCCGCCCGGCGGGCATCGCGGGGGCGGCGCGCAGCCCGGCGTTCCTGGCGACCTCGCCGCGCAGCCCGGGGCTGAGCCCCAGCACGTCCGCCGCCTTGTCCTCGTCCGCGGCGCACAGGGCGACGAGTTCGTCGAGCAGCGCCTCGCGCGCCGCGCTCAGCCCGGGCAGCGACAGCCCGTCGAGCGCGACCGGCCGCCCGCGTACGGCGGTGGCCTTCCCTTCGGACGGCGGCAGCAGGACGAGCACGGCATCTCCTTCACACGGACGGACCCGCGCCAGCCTACGCGGCGCGGCCCGGCGGTGTGGTGCCCCTGCGCACCGGGCGGGCGGCCGTAGGGTCGCCGCATGCCCCGCCGCCACCTGCACGTTCCCGTGCAAGACGCCACCGCGCTGCGGACCGCGCTGGCCGCGCTGCGTACCGCCCCGGGAGTACCGGGTGACTTCCCGCCCGAGGTGCTGGCGGCGGCCGACGCGGCGGTCCGGGCGCCCCGGATGCCGGAGGAGGACGCGACGGGCCTGGCCCTGTTCACCGTCGACCCGCCCGGCTCCCGCGACCTGGACCAGGCGATGCACCTGGCCCGTACCGCCGGCGGCTACCGCGTGCACTACGCCATCGCCGACGTCGCCGCCTTCGTCACCCCGGGCGCCGCCCTGGACGACGAGGCGCACCGGCGGGCGATGACGCTGTACTTCCCCGACGGCCGCGTCCCGCTGCACCCGCCGGTGCTGGGCGAGGGCGCGGCGAGCCTGCTGCCGGGCGAGGTGCGGCCGGCGCTGCTGTGGCGGTTCGACCTCGACCAGGACGGCGACCTGCTCACCGCCGACGTCCGCCGCGCGAGGGTCCGCAGCCGCGCCCGGCTGGACTACGCGACCGTGCAGCGCACCGTCGACGACGGCACTGCGGAGGAACCGGTCGCCCTGCTCAGGGACATCGGCGTGCGGCGAGCTGCCCTGGAGGCCGCCCGCGGCGGCATCTCGCTGAGCGTCCCCGAGCAGGAGATCACCCGCAGCGGCGGCAGCTACGTCCTCGGCTACCGCGCCCCGCTGCCCGCCGGCGCCTGGAACGCCCAGGTCTCGCTGCTCACCGGCATGGCCGCGGCCGACCTGATGCTGCGCTCCGGCACCGGCATCCTGCGTACGCTGCCGAGCGCCCCCGACGGCTCGGTGGCCCGGCTGCGCCGGGTCGCGCACGCGCTCGGCGTGGACTGGCCGGACGGCACCCCGTACTCCGCCGTCGTCCGCGCCCTCGACCCGCGCCGCACCCGGGACGCCGCCTTCGCGCAGGAGTGCACGACGCTGCTGCGCGGCGCCGGCTACACCGTCTTCCGCGACGGCCACGTCCCCGACCACGCGGTGCACGCCGCCGTCGCGGCCCCGTACACGCACGTCACCGCCCCGCTGCGGCGGCTCGTCGACCGCTACGCCGGCGAGCTGTGCGTGGCGGCCGCCGCCGGTACGCCGCCGCCCGGCTGGGCACTCGGCGCGCTCGACGCGCTGCCGGCCGAGATGGCCGGCGGCTTCCGGCGGGCCGCCCAGGCGGAACGGGCGAGCCTGGACCTGGTGGAGGCCGCGCTGCTCAGGGACCGGGTCGGCGAGGTCTTCGACGCCGTCGTCATCGACGTCAGGGACGCCCGCCCCACCGCCGGCACCGTCCACCTCGACGCCCCGGCGGTCGTGGCCCCCGTCGAGTCGCCCCCCGGCGCCCCGCCCCTCCCGCTCGGCCACCACCTGCGGGTCCGCCTCACCGAGGCCGACCCGGCCCGTCCCGGCGTGCTCTTCGCCCCCGCCTGATCCACTACGATGGCCCTACGGCAGACGAGCCGGGCGGGCGACCGCGTCAGGACCCCAGGGTCCTGCCGAGGAAGGTCCGGGCTCCACAGGGCAGGGTGATGGCTAACGGCCACCCGGGGTGACCCGCGGGACAGTGCCACAGAAAACAGACCGCCGGGGATCTCGGTCCCCGGTAAGGGTGAAACGGTGGTGTAAGAGACCACCAGTGCCCAGGGCGACCTGGGCAGCTAGGTAAACCCCACCCGGAGCAAGGTCAAGAGGGCGTCGTAGCGATACGCCGCCCGCGCGGACGTTCGAGGGCTGCCCGCCCGAGTCCGCGGGTAGACCGCACGAGGCTGCCGGCAACGGCAGCCCTAGATGGATGGCCGCCACCCGGCGGGCCGCGAGGCCCCCGGGTACAGAACCCGGCCTACAGCCCGACTCGTCTGCCGCTCACCTTCCGCCCCAGGTCAGAGCACCTTCTCACTCGTCTCGAATCTGCCCGGGTCGAATCTGGGTCGAATCTAGCGGCGAATTTGTTCCGTCGCGCGGTGCGGAGACCCTTCGCATGACAGCGGCTGACCTGCGGATATCCCGTGTGACCCCGCGGCCGCAGCAGCTTTCAGTTAACCCTTTGCCGAGGAGCCGATGGACGAGCTACGTTCTCCCAGCCGTCCAGGTTGATCCGGACCGGCTCTGTCGACGAGGAGGTGTGGAGCACATGCGCAGGAGTGCCCAGCAGTTGAGCCCGCGTACTGACCTTTGCCACCTCCTCACGACGGAGACACCTTGTCGCTCCGCATCACCCCACTGACCGACCCCGCTCACGGTGCGCACAGCCGACGTCTTGCATGGCTGGCGTCCGACGCCGATTCCATCCCTGTCGGGACGGCCTTTCTGCGCCTGTTCGATGGCGGGCAAAAGCACCTGGCCGAACTGAACCTCCACGTCCATCCCGTGGAGCGCCGCAAGGGCGTCGGCTCCCGGCTACTCGACACTGCCGTGGCCGCCGCCCGGGACAACACCCGGCGCTGCGTCGTAGCGCAGGCCGGGGCGGGATCGCCCGGCGACCACTTCCTGCCGGCCCGCGGCTTCCGCAAGGTCCTCACCCTGAGGTACTCCCGCCTGCCCCTGGCCGATGTGGACATCCCCTCCCTGGCAGAGATCATTGAAGGTCCGTATTCCGGCTACCGGTTGGCATCCTGGCAGGGAACCGTCCCGGACGATCTCGCCCAGACCTTCGCCGACTCACGTCGCGCCATGGACGACATGCCCATGGAGGACACCGACCACGGCACCACGACCTGGGACGTGGACCGGGTCCGGGCTGCGGCGAAGGCCGTCGAACAGCGCGGCGACCACCTGCACACCGTCGTCGCCATCGACACCTCCGACGGCTCGATCGCCGGGTTCACCGAACTCGTCGTGCCCGGCGGCGGCACAGGTGATGCCCAGCACTACGGCACCGGCGTGCTTCCCGAGCACCGCGGACACGGGCTCGGCCGCTGGATGAAGGCCGAGTCGATCCGACAAGCCCACGGGCACTACCCGGACCTCGGCGGCCTCCTGACCGACACCGCCGACAGCAACACGCACATGAGACACATCAGCGACAGCCTCGGCTACCTGCCCACGCACACGACACTGCAGTACCAGCTCGACCTGTAGAGACGAGCGGACGGGCCGGACCTGGGCATCACCTCGTCCGTCCCGTCCGCATGTCACAACAGGCCTAGCGCACTGCCGTAGGTTCGTGGCGGATGTCGTCTTCGGTCCCCGCCGGGATGCACTTCGGGCCGTCGCCCTTGGACGCGCTGATCACCAAGACATCCAGAGCGTGGTCCGGGCGAACCTCAGCGAACGGAAACCCGAGCGTGAGCGTGCTGCCGGCCGGCACCTTGGCAGGGTAGATGTAGGCAACGAGCCTGCCAGCCGCACCCCTGAGGTGGAAATAGGGAGCGACCTCCCCCGCGTGCCCGTTGGACGGTTCGGGAATCGGATCGCCCGAGGCACCACTATCAGCGGAGCAGCTCGGGTCTCCCGCGAGTACCTTGGCGCGCACGCCCATGCGGGCCAGGTCGTTCCGCATGCCCTCGATGTCCGGCTTGCCCGACGAGTTCTCGATGGTCAGTTTGACCCCACCGGCCGGCTCCTTTTCCAGGGTGTAGGCGGCGTTCGTGATCCGGTTCAGAGAACGACCGCCGTCTGCGGAAGCCGTCAGGCCGCCGGGAGCGCCCGGGGAGGCGGACTGGCCGACGATGAGCGTGGTGGCCGCCACCGTGGCGGCCAGCCCGGCGACAAGCCCGACCGGTACCCAGCGCACCCGGCGGCTGCGGACCGGGCGGGCGCCGTCGGTCTCTTCGGTATTCACATGCTGGGCGCTCTGCCGGACATGGTCCTTCAGCTCGTGCATCAACCGATCCTCAAAGCCTTCGGTGTTCATCGGACCTCCATCAGGGACGGGAAGGGCGGGAGGGTTTCAGGGACCACCGGTACCGCTGTGTCCTTCAGGGCAGACCGGGCGCGGTGCAGGCGCACCCGGGCGGCCACCCCGTTGATGCCGAGCGCCGTGGCGGCCTCCGCGACGGTCAGGCCGTCCACTGCGACCAGTTCCAGCACGGCACGCTGGCCGGCCGGCAGCGAGGCCATGCGCTCGATCAGCGCGCGGCCCTCCCGTTCGGCGTCGATGCGTTCTTCCAGCCGGGCGATGTCGTCGGCGTCCAAATACCGACGGCCGGAGATCCGGCCTTCGGCCACCCGCGCTCGGGCGGCTCGTCGGTTCTCGGCCGCCGCGACGTTGCGGGCGATGCCGTGCAGCCACGCGATCTGGCTGCCCAGCTCCTCCCGGTAACCGGCCGCCGCGGAGATCGCCGCGAGAAATACGTCGGCCACAAGGTCTGCCGCGGCGTGCGGATCACGGCTGCGGCGGGTCGCGTACCTCAGCACCGCCTCCATGTGCTCTCGGTAGAACGCCTCGAACGCCTCCGGATCCTCACCGATCCGCGCCACCTCGTAACTGCCCGGCGGATGCCTCACATCGACTCCCTCTGGTCTCTTGCGTTGCCTTCACTCCTCTTGGCGTCCTGCGGCCGGAGCGTTACACGCTGCCCTTCAGCCCCACCTGACGGCGGCGGCCCCGACCTCCCCGAATCAGCCGCTGTCGGCCGGCCGCGGACGCTTTGCCGTGCCCGGCGCCGCCGCCGGTTCGGCCGCGTCCGCCGCGGAAGGCAAGGCGGTGCCGATGGCCAGTGCGGCCGCGGCCGCTGGGGTGAGTGAGAGCCGTGGGGAGTGACGGTGCTCGGCTCCCTCTGGCTGCCTTGCAGGCGGCTGAAGTGGACCGCTGGGGGAGCGGCCAGGCGCACAGAGGCCTGAGGAGAAGACAGATGAGTCGGCTCGATGCGAGTACCGGGGGCGCCCCGCTCAGCCCCCGGCCGGCGCCCGGCGGCTGCCGCAGGTCGCAAGACTGCACCAGCGACGGCGACCGCTGTGGTCGAGGAAGACCCAACCGCAGTCGTCACTGGCGCAGGAGCGGATCGTGAAGCGCCGCGGGTCGGCCAGGAGCTCCGCGGCACCGCGGGCGGTGGCGAGCACGGGCAGCCGCAGGCCTGCGGCCGGGGACAGCCGCCATCGGCCCAGGCCGTCGTCTCCCAGGGTGAAGACCGCGGAGCCGGCCGCGTCCTGCACGACGGCGGCCACGGCGTTGAACGCGCGGGCGTCGTGCGGGTCGGTCAGGCAGGCGTAGAGCTGCTTGCGGAAGAGCCGGGCCTCCTCCAACGCGGCGGTGGCCTCCTCGGGAAACTCCCGCGCCCGCTGGAGCAGCCGGTCGACGACCGGGTCGTCCGCCAGGTCCATGTGGCCCGCCCACACGGCGAGGGTGGAGTAGCGGCGCAACCACTCCGCACCGGGAAGCCCCGGGTTACCCCAGCCCGCGTACGTGTTGCAGAACTCCAGAGCCGGATGCCCGCTGGTGCTCCACGGCAGCCACTCTTCGCCCACCCGCACGGCGTACAAGGGGGCAGGCGGGCGGTCCAGCCGCGGGTCGGCCCGGAGTATGCGGTCGTGCAGCGTGGCCAGCGCGGGGCCCGGCTCGATGCCCAGCTCGGTCACCAGCACGCGGCGCGCATGCCGGTAGACCTCAAGGGCCTCCGCCCGACGGCCACTTCGGTACAGGGCGGTCATCCGGGCGACGACGAGCCGCTCCCGCGAGGGGAGTTCGTGGGCCAGGGGCGCCAGATCCGCCAGGACCCGCTCGTGCAGGCCCATGGTGAGCCGTACCTCCGCCCGCTGCTCCAGAGCGGACAACCGCAACTCGGTGAGCCGGCCGCCGAGCCGGCCGCGGAGCTCATCGTCGATGACGTCGGCGAGCAGCGGGCCGTGCCACAGTGCCAGCGCCCGGTCGTTCCAGCGCGTCTGTTCCTCGGGATCGCCGGCCATGGCCGCCTCCCCGACGAACTTCAGAAACTCCTGTGCGTCGATCGTGTGGTGGCCGGGGTCGAGCACGTAGCCGTCGTGGCGGGTCTCGATGAGAAGCCCGTACGCCCTGAGCCGGGCCCGCACCCTGCCGATGTACGTGTGCACGGTGCCGCGGGCAGAGACGGGCGGGGAGCCGTTCCACAGCAGGTCGATGAGGCGTGCGGTCGTCACCACGCGGCCGGCGTCCAGCAGCAGGATCGCCAGCAGGCAGCGTTCCTGGCGGCGCTCGCCGAGCATGACGCGCTCGCCCTCGTGGCGGCCCTCGAACGGTCCGAGCAACTGGAACTCCATGGCTGGCCTCATCCTAGGGCGCCGTGGTGAGAATCCGGTCAGCGGCGAGGGTGAGGATGAGGCCCGGAACTCCACCACCTCACCCGGGAAGAAGCATGCGACGAACTTCCATTGCCCTGTCGGTACTTGCCGCCGTCGCCATCGGCGCGGCACCCGTTTCCAACGCATCCGCATCCGCATCCGCATCCGCATCCGCTCCCGCGAAAGCGCCCACGCCCGCGTTGAACGCCGGGGACGCCGCTGCCGGCTGGGTCCCCGCGCCGTCGGCGCCGTGGGACAAGGCGGCCGGTCTTCGGTGCGACTTCCCCGTCCACGGCGAACCCGTCGTCGACGACGTCGTACAGCGCGTCCTCGACACGTATCCCGACGGCACCGCGAAGCGGATCGCGTACAAGGGCGACCTGGTCGTACGGCTCACCAACACCGATACCGGCGCCTTCTACGACGCCGACGCCGGCGGCACGGCCGTCGTCGACTACCGCACCGACGGCTCCCAGCTCTGGTACGTGCTCGGGCCGGTGCTGATCGGGTTCGGCGAGAACAGCGGCACCCTGGCCCGAGGCCTGTACACCATCGACGGCGTGTACACGCTGGAGTTCAGCCCCACCGGATACAAGACCCTGACCATGGTGCACGGCTCGACCGACGAGCTGTGCTCACGAATCGGCTGAGCCGCTCGGCTGCCGGGGCACGGCTCCGGTGCCGTCGCCCTTGTCGTCGCCCGCACGGCGGACATCGGCCGGCGCCCTGGTCCGCCTGGGCGCCGGCCTGGCACTCGGGTCGCTGCTGCGGCACCGGCGCTGGAACTCCGGAAGCGATCCGCGGTTCGCGCCTGCCGGGCTCGGCCACGGTGGCGATGCCACTGCCACACTGAAGACGCCGGGGAGAGGGGGGATCGTGCGGCGGCGTCATGTGGTGATGGTGCTGGCATCGGCATCAAGCGTGTTCTCGGTGCTGCTCGCGGTGGCGGTGAACGTGGCGACCGGGGGCACGCTCCCCGGGCCGGTTGTCTGGCTGCGGGGGTGGGCATGGCCGCTCGTGGCAGTACAGCCCCTGGGTGACGACCGGGCGACCGCGGACGCCCTGCTCAGGCTGGGGCAGAGCTACGACCACGAAGGCCGCGTCGAGCGCGGGGTCGTGCTGCTGCGGCAGTCCGTCGCGCTGTGGGAGGCGGTGGGCGACCCGGACCGGAGCGCCGACGCCCGCCGCGAACTGGGCAACCTCCTGCGTGACGGCGGCCGTTACGACGAGGCCGCGGAGCACTTGGAGGCGTCGCCGCCCACCAGGCCGCCGAGGCCGCGGCCTGCCGCGCCGAGGCCGAGACGATCCTCGCCGGCATCGACCTCCCGGACGCGGAGGAGGTCCGGGCACTACTGCCGTCGCCCTCTCCCTGAAGCGTTCAGCCGATGATGTGGGCTGTCAGGCTCCGAAGAGGTCGGGGTAGGGGCAGGGCTCCAGGGGGTCGCCCGGGCGGTCTGCCCAGCTCCACCAGAGGTGGCGGTCGGCGCACTGCCACACGCCGCGGCAGACGCGCTTGCCGTCCTCCTCCCTGTGGGCGAGGACCAGGGCGGTGAAGGTCACCGGCCCGTCGCAGGACGGGCAGCGGGGGGCCGGGCCGGTCGCGGTCACGGCGTGACGGTAGCGCCCGGCGTCGGGATGCCGGGCGCGTCCCTGGCCAGGAGGGTGAGGAAGGCGGTGGCCGCCGGGGTGGGGGCGGTGCGGCTCCAGACGACGTACTCGACGCGGGCCGGGGCGTCGGTGACCTCGATCGTGGACACGCCCGTCAGGTACGGGGTGTAGGCGGAGGGGAGCAGGGCGACGCCGAGGCCGGGGCCGACGAGGCGGGTGATGAAGTCCGCGTTGGTGACCTCGTAGGCGACGTCGCGGGTCAAACCGGCCGCGGCGAAGGCCTGGTCGGACTGGGCACGGCCGGCGGTGCCCGCCGGGAAGTCGACGAACACCTCGCGGGACAGGCGGCGCAGGCTGACCGAGGGCCGGCCGGCCAGCCGGTGGTCGGGGGCGACCACGGCGAGCAGGTTGCCGCGGGCCAGTTCGTGGGCGGCGACGCCGCGCGGCTGCTTGGTGGTGGGCAGCCCGAGGAAGGCCACGTCGAGGGCTCCCTCCGCGGTCTGCTCGACGAGGTCGTCGCTCGCTCCCACCCGCAGGCTGATGCGCACCTGCGGGTGGCGCTCGTGGAAGTCGCGCAGCGCCGCGGGGACGTCGACGGCGGTGACCGTGGGGATCAGCCCCACCACGAGCCGGCCCCGCACCTCGCCGACGGCCGCCGCGACCTCGGCGGCGGCCCGCTCCGCGGCGTCCAGGCACTGGCGGGCGGCCGGCAGGAAGGCCTCGCCTGCCGGGGTCAGCCGTACACGGCGGCTGGTCCGCTCGAAGAGCCGCGCGCCCAACTCCTTCTCCAGCCGGGCGACCTGGTGGCTCAGGGCGGACTGGACGACCAGGCACCGCTCCGCGGCCCGGGTGAAGCTGTTCGTCTCGGCCACGGCGACGACGTACCGCATCTGCTGGAGCTCCATGGGTCCATCATCCATCACGTATCGCGATCGATGGCGTGACAAGGATGTGTTGGACTCATCGATCACCGGGCGAAGAGACTTGTGCCCATGACAAGCCAGACATTCCAGCGGGCCGGCGGGGGCAGTGGGGGCGGCGGGGTCCGCGGAAGCGGCGGGGCGGCCCGCCCCGCGAACCTGCCGCGTATCGCGCTGACCGCCCTCGCGCCCTCGGTGTGGGGCACGACCTACATCGTCACGACCGAATTCCTCCCCGACGGGCACCCGTTGTTCGCGGGCCTGCTGCGGGCGCTGCCCGCGGGACTGATCGCGCTCGCCTTCACCAGGACGCTGCCGCGCGGCGCGTGGTGGGGGAAGGCCGCCGCCCTCGGGGTGCTGAACATCGGGCTCTTCCTGCCGCTGCTGTTCACCGCCGCCGAGCGGCTGCCGGGCGGCGTGGCAGCGACCCTGGGGGCCGCGCAGCCGCTCGTCGTCGCCTTCCTGGCCGTCGCCGTGCTCGGTGAACGCCTCTCCGGCCGGCGGCTGTTGTGGGGGGTGGTCGGCGTTGCCGGCGTCGGCCTGGTGGTGATCGGCCCGAACGCGGCGCTCGACGGCGTCGGCATCGCCGCGGGCCTGGCCGGCGCGGCCACGATGGCGCTCGGCGTGACGCTCACCCGGCGCTGGGGGCGCCCGGCCGGCGTCAGCCCCACCGCCTTCGCCGGCTGGCAGCTCACCGCGGGCGGCCTCTTCCTGCTGCCCGTCACCTTCCTCGTCGAGGGGGCGCCGCCGGAGATCGGCCCGAAGGCCGCCCTCGGCTACCTGTGGCTGGGGCTGGTGGGCGGGCTGATCACCTACGTCCTGTGGTTCCAGGGCGTCACCACGCTGCCGGTCACCTCCGCGGCGCTGCTCGGCCTGCTCTCGCCGCTGGTCGCCGCCGTCCTCGGCGCCGCCGTGCTCGGCCAGACCCTGGGGCTGGTCCAACTCCTCGGGTTCGCCCTGGCCTTGGCCGCCCTCGTCGCGGGGCAGCTCCCCGCACCCACCCGCTCACCGAAGCGAACAGACCCGCTGAAGTGACCAGACCCGCTGAAGTGACCAGACCCGCCGAAGTGAACCAACTCGCTGAAGCCAACAGAACGGAAGAGGACACCCCGTTGAGGATCACCGTCGTCGGAGCCGCAGGCATGGTCGGCTCGCGTGTCCTCGCCGAGGCCGCCCGCCGGGGCCACGACCTCGTCGCGGTCTTCCGCACGCGGCGGCCCGGCGCCCTGCCGCCGGGTGCGACCGCCGTCGAGGGCGACGCGGACGACCCCGCCCGCATGGGCCGGCTGCTCGACGGTACCGACGTCGTCGTTGCCGCGACCCGCCCGCCGGCCGGCCGGGAACCCACCCTCGTCGCCACCACGACCGCGCTGCTCGACGCGGCCGATGCCGCCGGCGCGCGCATCCTCGTCGTCGGCGGCGCGGCACCGCTGCGGATACCCGGGGACTCCGGCCGGCTGGTCGCCGACAGCCCGGTGTACGTACCGGCGGAGTACCGCGCAGCCGCTGCGGCCAGCGCCGCCCAACTCGACGCCTGCCGCGCCCACATGGCCGACTGGGTCTACCTCAGCCCGCCCGCCCTCCTCGAACCCGGCGCCCGCACCGGCACGTACCGCCGCGGCACGGACGCCCTCCTGGTCCGCCCCGACGGCACGTCCCGTATCTCGGCGGAGGACCTGGCGGTGGCGGTCCTGGACGAGATCGAACGCCCGGGCGGCGAGCGGCACTTCACCGTCGGCTACTGAACCGCCGGCTAGATACCGGGGTGCCGGTCAGAAGGGGCTGCGCTGGTCAGTGGGTTCGGCGACGCGCTGCGCGGGGGTGCCCTGGCTGTGCACCGTGGGCCTGCGGCCCGGGATCAGCAGACAGGAGGCCAGTCCGGCGACCGCGGCCACGGCCAGCAGTGCGAATGCCGCGGTGTATCCGCCGTCACTGGGGAATCCCCCGCTGGTGGTGCTGGAGGTGAGGACGCTGGAGACGAGGGCGGCGCCGACCGCACCGCCGATGGTGCGGATGTTCGCGTTCATCCCGCTGGCCGCGCCGGTGTGTTCGGCGGGGACGGCGTGGACCACCACCGCCGAGAGGGCGGAGAGCCCGATACCGAACCCGATCCCGCCTATGGAGGTCGCGACAACGATCTGCCACACCTGCTCATGAAATGCCGAGATCAGTGAGAAGGAGACGATCACGGGGACGGATCCCAGGATGAGCAGGATCTTCGTCGGAATGATCCTGGCCAGGGGGCCGGCGGCGAAGCCGCTGATCAACTGGGTCACCGTGATCGGCAGGAACAACAGGCCGGAGACCGCGATCGACTTGCCGAGTCCGTAGCCCGTACTGGTCGGGACTTGCAGGAACGACGGGATGAAGCCGAAGGACGAGTACAGGGTGACGCCGAAGAGGAACGAGGCGACGTTCGCGGTCCACACCGGTCGAAGCCGGAACACCCGCATGTCGATCAGCGGGTGGCGGGAGCGGGTCTCCACCGTGGCCCAGATTCCTCCGGCCACGATCGCGGCGGCGAACAGGACCAGCGTCCTGGCCGATCCCCAGCCCCACTCCTCTCCGAGGCTCAGGGGAAGCAGCAGCAGAACCAGCGCCGCGGCGAGTGCGAGGGCCGCCGGCCAGTTCATCCGCCCCTCGGCCGTCGACCCGGTGCGGGGGATGAACAGGAAGACGGCAAGGGCCACGATGGCGTTGGCGATGGCCGGAAGCCAGAAGAGCCAGGGCACACCGAGATGGGTGATGATCGGGCCCGTCACGAGCACGCCGATCGCGCCGCCCACCGAACTCGTCGCCGCGATCATCCCGACGGTGGCCCCGACCTTCGCCCGGGGCACCAGGTCACGGACGATGCCGAAAGCCAGCGGGAGTGTCGCACCTCCCGCGCCCTGGACCACACGGCCGACGACCAGCACCGGCAGGCTGGTGGCCAGCGCCGCGATCACGCTGCCGGCCGCCAGGACCCCGAGCATGGCGATCATGGTGCTGCGCTTGCCGACCCGATCTCCCAGCCGCCCCAGCACGGGAGTGAGAACAGCGCTGGACAGCAGGAACGCGGTGAGTACCCAGCTCACTCCGACCTGGTCGGTGTGCACGCGTCCGCGCAGCGCCTCCAGCCCGGGATTCACCATCGACTGCACCAGCGCGTAGGACACGGTCGCAATGGACAGAGTGGCGAGCGTGATTCCTGCGCTGCGCGCGCGGGGCTCAGGCGTCGGCACGGAGTTGTTCGGGGCCGCTAGAATGGACTTCATAGTCCAATGATGCCTACAAAAATAGGACCGTCAAGTCCATTCTAGCCGCCGAGGCCGGGTATGTGCCGCCCTCCGGGCGAGGCGGCGTGCGGACGTGAGCGCCTCCACGCCGCGCAGCGGCGCCTCCTTCCATGCGTCGTACGGCTTGGATGCCACCGCGCGCGCCTGGGGTGAGGACTTTCCGAGTTCGGACGTGAGACTGCCCGGCGGGCAGCGCTGTCCCGGTTCCGCGTAGCGGTTGATCAGGCGGTTGATCACGGCCTCACGCCACTTCTGCCAGGACTCCCAGGCCGTCAGGCCGCCGAGGTGCGGCTGCTGAGCCTCAAGGACCTGTTCGGCTTCGTGCTCGGCCACGGCGATGAGCAAGTCGGATCGTCCGTGACCGCCCCGCGGGGCCGTACGGGCCGCAGGGTGCTCTCTGTCAAAGATCCCGCCGCGGTACGGCCCAAGATTGGACTTGACGGTCCAGTCACAAGCGGTACACACTTCAATGGACCGGCAAGTCCAGAAATGAGCTCCCTGGGTGGCCTCACCGCCCTTTCAACGTGGAAGAGCACCGATCCATGCCGAGGACGGCCGCAGGGTGATGAGAACGACGGAGGTACGACCGATGGATGTCATCGAACGCCTGAGCACGATTGAGGACCTGCGCCGCCTGATGGCGCGCTACGTCTACAACGCCGACCTGCAGCGCTGGGAAGACCTGGCGTCGCTTTTCACCGCCGACGGCACGTTCACCCCGCACAACGTCGACGGTTCCGTCGCGGCCCGCATGGAGGGCCGGTCGCAGATCGCCGAGTCGATTCCGGCGAACGTCGGCCCCGAGGCAGTGGTGGTCCACCACCTGTTCTCCGACGAGATCGACGTCGAGTCCGAGACCTCCGCCCGCGGGGTGTGGGCGATGGAGGACCTGATCGAACGCCCCGCGAGTACCGGGCCCGACGGCAGGCCGCGGTTCACCTCCATGCACGGCTTCGGGCACTACCGCCCCCGGTTCGCCAAGGTCGACGGGGTCTGGAAGATCGCCGAGCTCGTACTGACCCGGGTCCGGATGGACCTCGAGTACTGACAAGACCACCGGCCCCGTTGCCGGGGCCGATCATCCCCGAAAGAAGGAATCGCCATCGTGAGCAGCACCCATTCCCCCCGTGATCTGGAGCCGTTCGTCGTCGACGTCCCGCAGGAGGTCGTGGACGACCTCCGTGCCCGGCTGAAGGCCACCCGCTTCGCGTCCGACCCGGAGAACGACGACGAGACCTACGGTCTGAGCACCGCCTACCTCAGGCCCCTGATCGAGTACTGGGCCGACGGCTACGACTGGCGGGCCGCCGAGGCGAAACTGAACGCCTTCAACCAGCACCGCCTGGACGTCGACGGCAGCCCGGTGCACTTCATCCACGAACGGGGCAAGGGCCCGGCGCCGATCCCGCTGCTCCTGATGCACGGCTGGCCGTGGACCCACCACCACTGGCACAAGGTCATCGGCCCGCTCACCGACCCCGCAGCACACGGCGGCGACCCCGCCGACGCCTTCGACGTGATCATCCCCTCCCTGCCCGGCTTCGGCTTCTCCACCCCCCTGGCCAACCCCCGCGAGAACTACGCCGACATGGCCGACCGCTTCCACACCCTGATGACCGACGTGCTCGGCTACGGCAGGTACGGCGTCGGCGCGGCCGACTACGGCGCACTCGTCGGCGCCCGGCTCGGACACAAGTACGCCGACTCCCTCTACGGCATCCACCTCGGCAACGAGATGCCGCCCGCGATGTTCCAGGGCGACCGCTTCTGGGACCTGACCGGCGGTCAGCGCACCGAGGACCTGCCCGAGGCCGCCAGGGCCCGGATCCTGCGCCGCAACAAGACCTACGTCTCCCACGTGGCAGCACACCTGCTCGACGGCCAGACCATCACCCACGGGCTGAACGACTCCCCGGCCGGCATGCTGGCATGGGTCCTCAAGCGCTGGAAGACCTGGAGCGACCGGAACGCCGACTTCGACGCCACCTGGCCCGCCGACGACATCCTCACCTTCGCCACCATCTACTGGGTCAACCAGGCCATCGGCTCCTCCATCCGCGCCTACAAGAACGCCAGCCTCTACCCGCCGAAGCCTGTCAACGACCTGAAGCCCTACGTCCAGGCCCCTGCCGGCTTCACCTTCCTGCTCGGCGACGCCTCGCCCGGCGCCGAGACCGCCGAAGAACGCATCGCGATCTTCAAAGCCGGCGGCGCCCAGTTCTACGCCGACATCCGCGACGTCAACGTCCACGACAAAGGCGGCCACTTCGGGCCCTACGAGAACCCCGAAGCCTGGATCCACGACCTCCGCACCACCTACCGCAAGCTACGGTGACCGCCCGGTCGCCGTACCCCGGCACCCACCACCCTGGGGAGGGGCACGGCCGCCCGGTTCCGCGCACGCCTTGGTCTCGGTGAGTCCGCGGCTGGTTTCGGCGGGCAACCGCGGTGGTACGGATGTACGAGTCCGTTGAGCATGTCGTGGCGTCAGATGTGCTGTGCGGCGAGGGGGGCGGGGCGGGCGGGGGAATCGGAGGGGGCGGCGCGAAGACAGGGGGAGTTGCGGTCGCGGCGGGCTCTGCGCTGCGTGCCCCGCACAGCACCGGCCTGGTCGTTCTCCGGTAGGCGTTCACCGGCACCATCCGGCGCGCTCGCAGCGCGGCCGGCCTTCTCCTCGTCGCGCGTGCCGCGGTCGCGATGAACGTTCGCCTTCGAGGAGGAGCACCGGAGTGAGCCGTCGTCATGAGAGTTCGAAGCACACCACCCCCACCGACCGCGCGTCCGCGGGACCGTCGGGGGAGGACGGGAACACGGCCGGTCTCAGCCGGCGCGGGATGCTGTGGCGCGGCGGGCTCGCCACCGCCGCCGGCGTCGGCGTGCTCGGCGCGCTGAGCGAGCAGCACGCGGACGCCGCAACCGGCAGCCAGTCCGGGCTGTTCAACCCGTTCGACTACGGGGCGGTGGGTGACGGGTCGGCCGACGACACGGCGGCGATCCAGGGGGCGCTGAACGCCGCGAAAGCCGCGCACGGCGGGATCGTGCTCATTCCCGGTGGGTACTCGTACAAGCTGTCCGCCACGCTGGCCGTCTTCTCCGGCACCACGGTCGTCGCCTACGGCGCCTACCTGTTCATGGGGGGCGGGAAGACGGCGACCCTGATGAACGACTCCGGTGACGGCGGCTACGGCTCCTACAGCGGCTACACCGCCCACCGGGACATCGGGGTGGTCGGCGGCACGTGGGACGGCAAGTCCACCGCGACGCAGGGCTTCACGATCAACCACGGCCGCAACTACCTGTTCCGCGATGTCACGATCCGCAACATCGCGTCCTTCCACGCGATCGATATCCAGGGCATCCAGCACATACGGGTCGAGAACTGCCGGTTCGAAGGCTACGTGCAGGGCAGCAGCACCTTCCCCCGCGGCCCGGTCCAGATCGACAGCGGCACCGAGTCGGGCGACGCGAACCCGTGCGACGACGTCACGATCCAGAACTGCTATGCCGGAGCCTCACCGGTCGCCGGGGAGTCGGGGCCGTGGGGGCGGCTGGTGGACTGCCACACGCAGGGAACCGGACCGCACAGCCGTATCCGCGTACTCGACAACGTCGCCGACAACGTTCTGGACTCGGCGATCCACGCCTACTCCTGGTCCGAGTCGATCATCGAAGGCAACCTCGTCGAGAGTCCGGGGGGCCACGGCATCTACGCGGGGCTGGGACCCAGCGTGTCCGGTTCCCGGCTCATCGTCCGCAACAACATCGTCAAGAACGCGGCCCGCGGCGGTATCCGCGTGGACCCGGTCACCACGGACGGCCCGGCCAGCAGCGGGAGCTGGTCCTACGTCGACATCGACGGCAACCAGATCTACGGGTCGTCCTCCAACGGGATCTACCTCTCGGCCTGCCTCGTCGGCAGCATCTCGAACAACGAGGTCATCAAGGTCCAGACCGCGGCGAACCACTGCATCCAGATCGGCGAGAGTTCGGCGGACGCGAAGTACGCCGTCGAGTCCGTCACCGTGAAGGACAACAGGGTGTACTCCGACGTCACCTCCGCGATCCGGCTCAACGGGGCCTCCGCGTGCGTGCTGACCGGCAACAAGATCATGGGCACGTCCTTCACGAACGCCTTCTCGTGCCGGGACGTCGCGCGGACGGTCATCTCGCAGAACGACTGCGCCAGCAGCGTCACCGGGACCGCCGGCAGCGGCCTGGTCGCCTCGACGTGGCTGGGCGTCGACCCCGCTTCCAACCCGCTGTGCGAGCTGGCCATCTCCGCACCGCAGGGGCAGGCGGCCGTCTTCCACGACTTCACCGGCGCCGCCCCGACCACGTGCGGCGACAACTTCGTGGACGGCACACCGGTCGGAGTGGCGACGGTCACCGCCGGCGGAAGAATCGTGATCACCCCCAGTGCGGCGAACACCCCCACGAAGGTCACCGTCACCTTCCCGGCCGGGCTGTTCACCGTGGCCCCGGTCGTCGTCGCCACGGCCGAGACGAGCCTCCCCGGCAACGAGGTCACCGGAGTGGGCATCGGCAGCCGCACCCCGACCCAGGTCGACATCTGGCTGACCCGCACCAACACCACGGCCACGTCGGTCAGCTGGATCGCCACCGGCTCCTGACGCGCCGCCCGGGTCGTGCCGAGGCCACGGCCGGCGCGGCGAAGACCGCCTCGTCACTCCCCGGGCCGGTTGTCCGGCTGCGGGGGTGGGGGGTGGGCATGGCCGCTGGTGGCCGTGCCGGCGCCGGTGACCGTCGGGTTCGCGGTGCGCCAGCAGCGGGCGGTGGAGGAGCCCGACCCGGCACTGTCGCGGGCACTCGGCCACCTCGCCGACGAGCAGCATGAGTACGCGCAGGGCCTGGTGGACCACCGCGCCGCGCCGGCCATCTTCGAGGAGACCTCCTACGTCCCGGCGCCGGCAGCGGTACGTACCGCCGCGGTACGGACGCCCTCCTGGCCCGCGCCGACGGCGCGTCCCGTAAAACCGCCGGCTACCGGCCGGGTCACATGTCGCCTATGGCCATCCACAGTTGGACGTCGGAGACCATCAGCCGGCCCGGGCGCTGGGAGGAGGTGTCGGGGACGGACGCGCGCACGACCGGCCGGTCGCCCTTGGCCACGGTCACCTCCGTACCGGCGAACCGCGGGGCCTTGTCCTTGACGACGGCACGGAGCTTGGCCGCCAGCTTGTCGGCGGTCGCCTGGTCCTTGACGGCCACGCACAGCACCTCGGTGTTCTTGCCCGCGTCGTCCGCCTGCTGGCCGAGGGCCGACAGCCGGACCGGCTTGCCGGTGGACAGCGGGTTGAAGTCGGCGCGGTACACCTCGCCCATGCAGTTCGCGACGAGCTTGTACTCCTCGGTGTCGGCCAGCGAGTCGCCGTGGCCGGGGTCGGACGGGGAGAACCCCTTGGCTTCCGTTGCGTACCTGATCTCGTCCTTCGTGATGACGAAGATCGGCCCGGAGCCGTCCGGCGCCTTCCAGGCCTCCTTGCCGTCCTGCTTGCCCGACGTGTAGCCGTTCTTCTTCAGCGTCGCGGTGATGGCCGCCGGGTCGAACGTGCCGTCCCAGTGCCCCGCGTCGCTGGTGTCGACCGCGGTGTCGATCTGGCTCAGCTTGAGGCTCTCCTCCCACGGCGCGGCCCGGTAGGTGTTCAGCACCGAGCTGGCCGGGTCCCCTATGGTCGTGAAGCGCTTCGCGTCGACCCCCCGCAACTTCCGCACCTGGACGCCGTCGACGTACGTCACCTGCTTCGAGGCGGTGGCGTCGGCCATGTGCCGCAGTGCCTTCAGCGACTCCGTCCCACCGCCGGAACCCGACGAGCAACCGGCGACGGCGGCAAGGAGCGCGACGGCCGCGACGGCCGCAACGGCGGGGGTATGGGCGTGAGCGGGACTGCCAGGAGTTCTCGGTGCTATGCGCATGGCAGCGGAGTCTATGACGCCCCCCTGCTGACCTCACGTCAAATTCCCGGCCCCGGGTGACGGCCCCGCCCCTCACCCGGGGCGGGACCGGAACGCGAACGCCGCCCGCCCGGTGGGTGGGCGGCGTCGCGCGGGCTCAGCGGTCAGGAGCAGGTGGTTCCGTTCAGGGTGAAGCCGGTCGGGGCCGCGTACGCCCCGCTGGAGTTGCCCTGGAAGCCGAACGACTGGGAGCCGCCGGCCGGGATCTGGGCGTTGTAGGACAGGCCGGAGGCGGTGACGGCGCCGGAGGACGGCGTCACGGTGGCGTTCCAGGCGCTGGTGATCGTCTGGCCCGAGGGGAGGGTGAAGCCGAGCTTCCAGCCGTTGACGGCGCTGGAACCGGTGTTGGCCACGGTGACGTTCGCGGTGAAGCCGCCCGACCAGCTCTGCGGGGTGACGGTCACCTTGCAGCCGGACGAGCCGGAGCCGCCGGTGGTGCCGCCGGTCGTGGTGCCGCCGTTGGTGGTTCCGCCGTTCGTCGTCCCGCCGCTCGTCGTCCCGCCGTTGGTCGAACCGCCGCCGATGTTCACCGTCGACGAGAAGGAGTTGACGGCCAGGCCCGCGCCGTTCTGCCAGGGCTCGAAACCGGCCTGGACGCTGGTGAGGTACCAGGAGTTCTGGGCCAGGCCCCGGTTGATCGTCTCGTTGGCGAAGTCCTTGACGTCGAAGCTCCAGCTGTCGATCGCCGAGGGCGCGACGAAGGAGATGACGTCGTTGCCGCCGTTGTTGCCGGTCCACACGTCCCAACTACGCCCGCCCACACTGGCGGCGCCCACTTTCGAGCCCACCGGCTGGACCTGGCCGACGTGGTTGAACCACACCATGATCTCGGTCTTGTTGACGCCGTCCTTCTTGGGCGTCGGGTCGAGCCAGATGTCGTACGCCGCGTCGAAGACCGCGTTGCCGACGAAGCCGTACGAGATGCTGGTGGGGGCGCTGCCGATGGCGCTGAGCTGGGCGGGCAGGTTGGTGCCCGGGGAGCAGTTGGTGTAGTGGCAGCCGTTGAAGATCGACGGGTACGCCTTGGGGGCGCCGTTGAGGGGCACGGAACCGTCGGCCTGGGTGACCTGGAAGCCGGTGCTCGTGACGTTGATGCACTGGGCCTCGCTGGTGCCCCAGCGGTTGTTCTGCACGACGTAGCGGCCCTGGATCGTGGTGCTGCCGTACTGCGTGCAGATCTGGGTGTCGGCGTGGGCCGCGGGCGCCGCGGTCAGCGTGATCAGGCCGCCCACGGCGAGGCCGAGGGCCGCCAGGGCTGCGACGGCGGCCTTGCGGGTGGATCTGAGAGCTTGCTGCAGAGACTTCATGCTGTCCCTTTCGACAGGCACGGAGGTGGGGGGATGTGCAAGCGTTGGGAGGAGTTGTCCCATTCGGTTTCGACGAATTCGATTATGGGAGCGCTCCCACACCGCTCCGAGCACGGGACGATAGGCGGCCGCCGGGCACGTGGCAAGAGTTACGTCCGTATCGGCTGTACGGACGAGTTGCGCGTGTGCCTGCGGAGGGCGGCCGCGCGGGCGGGGTTGACTGGCCGTCACACGAGTACCCGCGGGCGGGTGAGCGCAAGGGAGGGGGCCAGGGGTGGCGGGACGCGAGGGTGCCGGGCTGGACTACGCGGCCCTCTTCGCCGCGGTGCCCGCGGCCTGCGTGGTGCTCGACCGCGAACTGACGATCGTCGCCACCAACGACGCGTACACCGAGGTCACCGGGCGCCCGGCGGCCGAACTGACCGGGCGGTCCTTCTTCGACGCCTTCCCGCCCGATCCGGGTGACCCGACGGCGCGTGGAGTCGAGGCCCAGCGCGACTCGCTCGAAGCGGTGCTGGCCTCGCGGCGTGGCAACATGCTGCTCCTGCAGCGCTTCGCGATTCCCCGGGCCGGCCGGGCGGGTGAGTTCGAGCCGCGCTGGTGGAACGTGGTGAACCGGCCGCTCATCGGGGCCGACGGGCAGGTCGATCTGATCATCCACCGCGTCGAGGACGTCACCGCCTTCGTCAGGTCCGAGCGCGTGACTGCCGGACCCGCGCCCGACGGGGAGCGGGCAGCCGCGCCGCATGCGGAACTCTTCAGCCGGGCAGAGCAGTTGGGGCAGGCCCACACCCGGCTGCAGAGGTCGACGGCCCACAGCCACGACGTGGCGCTCACTCTCCAGCAGGCCATGCTCGCCACTCCCGACCTGAGGGGGCACCCCGAGATCGCGGTGCGCTACCGGCCGGCGATGCGCGGAATGAACGCCTGCGGTGACTGGTACGACGTGGTGGACCTGCCCGAGGGGCGGCTCGGCCTGACCGTCGGCGACGTGGTGGGCCACGGGGTGAACGCCGCCAGCACCATGGGCATGCTGCGCAGCGCGCTCAGCGCCGCCATCCGGGTCGCCGACGGGCCCAGCGGTGCGCTGGAGGCGCTGGGACTGTACTCGCGCTCCCTGGACGGCGCGACGGCCACCACGACCTTCGCCTGCCAGATCTTCCCGGTCAGCCGGTTGCTGACCTACAGCAACGCCGGCCACCCCCCGCCCGTGCTGATGCACGCCGACGGCACGCACCACCTGCTGGACGGCGCCACCGACCCGCCGCTCGGCGTACGGATCGAACACGTCCCGAGGCCGCAGGCTTCCGTCGAATACAGCCGGGGCGACCTGCTGGTGATGTACACCGACGGCCTGATCGAACGCCGCGGCGAGGACATCGACGCGGGCCTGGACCGCCTGGTCGCCGTCACACAGGAACTCCGCGACCTGCCGCCCGAGGACCTGGCCGACGGCCTGCTGCACGCCCTGGCCAACCCCGACGGCCAGCAGGACGACATCTCCTTGATGGTGACCCGGCTCTGAGCCCCGGCCCCGCCGCGGCGGTTGCCCGCGGGTCAGCAGCCCGGTTGCGGCCCTGCCCGTCCAGGTCGATGAGGCTGCCCGCGGCGGCCACGCCGACCGCGCGCGGCCCGGCCGCGGGCGAACGTGACAGTGCCTCGCGTCACCAGCCGATACCGAGGGTCAGACTCGTCGGCGCGTTGGCGTCAGCGAGGATCTGCACGGACGACTGGTCGTTGATGTCGTCGTAAGGGAAGCCGTAAGAGCGGCTGTTGAGGCTGATCGTGTGGAAGAAGCCGGCGTAGTCGTTCTTCACGCTTCCCGTGTAGTAGGCGGACGGGGTGTACCACTGCGAAGTGTCGAGTGCGACGCCGCGGTTGAACGCGGCGCAGAATTCGGCGCCGAGCTGCTTCTCCGTGTCGCTGCCCGAGGCCAGGGTGCCGGCGCAGGCCATCACGTCCGGTGAGGTGGGCTTGTCGAGCCGGAACGGGCCGACGCCGTTCTTCGTGAAGGTCAGGGTGGTGGCGCTGACCCGCCCGGTGAAGGTCTCGCCGAGCCTGGTGAGGGTGAACTGGTGCGAGGTGTAGTAGGACCAGGCCTGGTCGACAGCGGGCTGCAGGTAGTTCGCCTGCGAACCGCCGGCGAGGAACGCACCGGACGAGCGGGGGGCCACGATCCGGTAGGTGTTCTGCAGCGCCTTGAACGGGGCGCCGACCGACGCGGCGTACTGCGACATCACCTGTGCCCGGGTGAGGGTGATGCCGGCGGTGTTGTCGTAGCCGCTGGAGGTCTGTTGCAGCCGGGAGGTCATGGGGAAGCCGAACTGGTCGACCTGGGTCGTGTTACCGCCGAAGGCCACCTGGCCGGCGACATAGGTGTACTCGTACCAGTCGTAGGGGACATCGCTGTTGGGGTCGGCCGGATTGCGCAGGTCGGGTCCGCCCCACCCCTGGTCGTCCGGGGAGACCGGGATGTAGAGCGGCGAGCCGAGGGAGATGTAGATCCGCCCGCCGCGGATCTGGCCGGGGGAGGCGACGGTGTGCGCCTGGGCCAACGTGAAGGACATGGCGGGGTAGTTCACGCCGTTCTTGGTGAGATGGCCGGGGGCGGTGGCGTCCAGGTGGTTGATGTGGGCCATCGACCCGTCCGGCTTCATGTACGACCACTGGCCGGGCGTCACCTGGCCCAGCACGGTGACGTAGACCTGCGAGTCGCTGAACGTACCGCGGGTGTTGTTCTGGAACGCGATCGGGAAGCTCCCGGTCCCACCGCCCCCTGTGCCGCCTGTGCCGCCGGTCCCCCCTGTGCCGCCGGTCCCGACGGTGTAGCGGAAGTGCGGGGTGTCGTAGAGCGGGCCGGCCTTCTCGTAGGTGAACCAGTACTCGAGGCTGAAGCCCGCGGCCAGCCCCGCGACGTTCTGCCGCCAGGTGCCGCCACTGGCTGCCATCCGGAAGTCCTGCTCGCCGAGGCCGCCGCCGGGCAGGTAGTGGACGTCGACGAGCGACGCGGGGGTGGTGGGGGTGAACCAGATCTGGACCGAGCCGCTGCCGGTCTGCACGACCCCTTGCGTGTAATCGTCGGCGGCGTGCGCACCGGACACGCAGGTCAGCCCGAGGCCGAGAACGGCCAGAACGGTGAGGAGCGCGCCGAGCAGCCTGCGCCGTGCCGGGGTGAGCCAGGTGGGGGGAGTCATGGGTGCCCTTCCGCGCGGGGTCGGATGAGGGAGCGCCGGCGCCGTGGCCGGCGGCGCCGGCGCTCTCGGCGTGAACATTGAGAGCGCTCTCAGGTCGTGCTGTGCGGACAATGTGCGACCCCGCCGGTGGGCGGGTCAAGAGCGCCGACCGAAAAGGTCTGGACCGGGTTTCGTGCGCCGTCGCCGCCGTTGCCGCCGCCGGCGGAAACGGGCAGGTCGGCGTGCGTTGTTAAGTTGATCTTGTTCAAGTTATTGACGAGTGCGCGTCACGCACTGAGACTCCATCTCGATCCTGTTGGGTGAGAGCGCTTCCAAGCCGCTGACTCGAAGGTTTCCTCGACGGAGGACGCTTGTCGTCGATTGAGGCGTGTAGGCGTGATCTGTACGGACCGCACATCTCGTTCACTTCCTGAACGGAAGGGATTCCCTCGGGTTTTCCCGCGCAGTGCCCGTTCTGACCTCTTCGGCCAACCCCCACCATCGGAGAAAGGTCCTCATGCCCATGAGTAAGAACGCACATCCCAGCGCCGCCTCCCCGGGCGCCCCGCCCCGGAGCCGGCGCGCCCTTCCGGCCGTGATCGGCGCGCTGCTGCTGCTTCTCGCCGGCGCCCTGGGGCTCTCGGTCACCGGCGGCTCGGCCGCGGCGGCGGTGCCGGGGCCGCCGGCCGGCTGGACCACGATCTTCAGCGACGACTTCAACGGCGCGTCCGGCAGCGGCCTGAACCGGTCCGACTGGCTCTACGACACCGGTACGGGCTACGGCTACCCGGGCGCCGCCACCATGTGGGGCACCGGCGAGATCGAGACGGCCACCGACTCGACCGCCAACGTCTACCAGGACGGTTCCGGCCACCTGGTGATCAAGCCGATCAAGGACGCGTCAGGGCACTGGACTTCGGGCCGGATCGAGACCCAGCGCACGGACTTCGCGGCACCCGCGGGCGGCCAGTTGGAGATCAGCGCGTCGCTCAAGCAGCCCGCGCCGGCCCAGGGCCTCGGCTACTGGCCCGCGTTCTGGGCGATGGGCGCCGACGCCCGGCCGGTCGGCGCGACCAACTGGCCGAGCATCGGCGAGCTGGACATCATGGAGGACGTCAACGCGCTGAGCCAGCACTCGACCACCTTCCACTGCGGTGTGTGGGCCGGCGAGTGCCACGACCCCGACGGCATCAGCAGCGGGCTCCAGGCCTGCTCCGGCTGCCAGAGCGGCTTCCACACGTACTCGGTGGTCATCGACCGCACCAACACCGCCGCCGAGCAGCTGCGGTTCCTGCTGGACGGCCAGGTGACGTACACGGTCAACGAGAACCAGGTCTCCACCGGCACCTGGCAGGCGGCCGTCGACCACGGCTTCTTCGCCATCTTCGACGTGGCGATCGGCGGTTCGTACCCCAACAAGGTCTGCGGCTGCACCTCGCCGTCGGCCGACATCAGCTCGGGCGCCGCCATGACGGTCGACTGGATCGCCGTCAACCGGACCACCAGCGGCAGTACGTCCACGGGCACGTCGACGGGCACGTCGACGGGCACCTCCACCGGCACGTCCACCGGCACGTCCACCGGTACGTCGACGGGCACCTCCACCGGGACCACCAACGGCGGTTCCAGCGGCGGGAGTACGACCGGGCCCGACTACACCGCGAGCGCCGCGACCACCGGTTCCGGGCAGGTGCGGCTCACCTTCGTGCCGACGACGCCCGCCGCCTACGTGGACGTGCACTACCTGGTCAACGGCGCGGGCCAGCAGAACTTCCGGATGGCCAACAGCGGAGGCACCTGGACGCAGAGCATCAACGGGCTGGCGTCGGGCAGCGTCGTCACGTACTGGTTCACGTACGAGAAGAGCGGGCCGCAGTACGACACCCCGCACTTCACGTACACCTACAGCGGCTAGCCGCCGGCCCCCGCCGCTCGGCCCGAGCCGTCGGGCGGCGGGGGATCGCCGTCTCACTGAGGCGGCGATCCGCCGGGGACCCGCCTCACGCGGCGGCGTCGAGGACCACCCGGAAGCGGGCGCGGCCCGACAGCATGTGCGCGTACGCCTCGGGCGCCGCGGACAGCGGCATCACCTCGACGCTCGGGCGGATGCCCTGCGCCAGGCAGAACTGCAGGTTGTCCTCGTTCTCGATCGGCGTGCCGGTGAGGCTGCCGCTGATCCGGCGGGTGCCGAAGATCAGGTCGGCGGTCTGCACGGAGAGCGGGTCGGGGGCGGCGCCCAGCACGATCAGCTGCCCGCGGGCGCGCAGGCCGGAGATCAGCGGCGTCATCGAGGCCCCGCTCGCGGCCGTCGCGATGACGGCGGCGGCGCCACCGAGCCCGCGCAGCTCCTCGCCGGGGTCGGTGGCCAGGCTGTCGATGTAGTGGTCGGCGCCCAGCGCCCGCGCCAGCTCGGCCTTCTCGCCGCCCCGCGCGATGGCGGCGACGCGGTAGCCGAGCCGGTGGGCGTACTGCAGGGCGAGGTGCCCGAGCCCGCCGATGCCCTGGATCGCGACCAGGGCGCCGGGCTCGGCGTCGACGGCTGCCAGGCCCTTGTACGAGGTCAGCCCCGCGCACAGCAGCGGCGCGGCGTCGACGGAGGACAGCCCGTCGGGGATGCGGACGAGGCCGGTGGCCCGTGTGACGACCGACTCGGCGTAGCCCCCGTCCACGGTCGTGCCGGTCTGCGGCTGGTTCTCGCAGTTGACGAAGTCCCCGCGGCGGCAGTTGCGGCACTCGCCGCAGTGGCCGCCGAGGAAGCCGACGCCCACCCGGTCGCCTTCGCGCCACGCGGTCACGCCCGCGCCCACGGCGTCGACGACGCCGACGATCTCGTGGCCCGGCACGATCGGGTGTGCCGGGTCGGCACGCACGCCCTCCGCGGCGAGCACGTCGGTGTGGCAGACGCCGCAGGCCTCGACCCGCAGCCGCACTTCGCCTGCGCCGGGCTCCTGGCGCCTGCGGCGGACGGCGGCGAAGTTGTGGGAGCCGGTGACCTGGAGGGCTCGGTAGTCAGACATGGGTGTCCTCGTCTCGTGGTGGGGTCCGGCCTATATGACCGGTCGTCTTAAAAATGGCCGCAAGGAACCGCTGGGGGTTCCCGGGGGAGGGGTCAGCGCTGCGGGGCGGCGAGAAGGCGGTCGAAGGTCTGCGCGAAGAAGACGGTGAAGGGCCGGTCGGAGCGGGCGGCCCGGGCCGTAAGGATCGCGCCCTCCCAGGCGCAGAGCAGGAACAGCGCGGTGTCGTCCGGGTCGAGGCCCGGGTCGGCGGAGCCGTCGCGGACCGCGTCGGCGACCGCACGGCTCAGTGCCTGGGACCAGCCGTCGAAGCCGTGCTCCACCCCGTCGCGCAGCGTGCCGCTGTGGTCGGCGATCTCGGCGCCGAAGTTGCCGAGCAGGCAGCCGCGGCTGTAGCCGTACTCCTGCTGCTCGTCGCGCAGGAAGGTGAAGTGGCGGCGCAGGCGCTCCACCGGGGGGACGGCGGGGTCGGCCAGCTCGGCCAGCCGCCGGGAGGCGCCGTACCGCTCCAGGATGGTGAGCGCGAGGGCTTCCTTGCTGGCGAAGTGGTTGTAGAACGAGCCCTTGGGCACCCCGGCGTCCGCGGTGATGTCCTTGACGCCGGCCGCGTTGTAGCCGTGCGTGTGGAAGCGCTCGGCCGCCGCCTCGACGATCTCCTCGCGCATGCTCTGCCTGGCCATCGGCCCGCCTCCGGTTCTCGGGTACTCCTCCAATATGACCAGTCGTCTTAGCTCTGTCAAGCGGCGCGGTCGGCCTGCGGGCGTGAGCACGACGCGGTGGCCCGGCGGGGAGCTGGACGCGGTCGACGCTCTCGTGCTGACCGGGCACGTGGCCCGCGCGGAGAAGCGGGGCTCGTACGCAGGCGGTCGCCGCACGACGGGCGCGGGGTGCTGGTGAGCCTCACGGACGAGGGCCACCGCGTCACCGACCCCGGTGCCGCGGAGATCGCACGGCGGGTGGCGGAACTCTGTGCCGCGCTGAGCCCGCAGGAGGCGGCGCTCCCCCGCGGCTTGGCGGCGATCCATTCGGCGGGGCGCCGCGGGTAAGTCCCCGCGGGCTCCTGTGAGTTCGCGGGGGCTCTTCGGGCTTCGCCTCAGGGCAGCGCGAGGACGCAGAACTCGTGGCCGTCCGGGTCGGTCAGGCACGTCCACGGGACGTCGCCCTGGCCGATGTCGAGGTCGGTGGCCCCGAGGGCGCGCATCCGGGCCACCTCGGCCGCCTTGTCGTCCCCCGGGTACGGCAGCAGGTCGAGGTGGACGCGGTCCGGCACGGTCTTCCCGTCGGACTTGCGGAGGAACTCAAGATACGGGCCTGTGCCCTTGGCGGAGCGCAACGAGGCGTAATCGTCGGCCACTTCCTGCACGGTCCAGTCCACCGCCGCACCCCAGAACCGGGCCATGGCCCGCGGGTCCGCACAGTCGACCACCACCGCGGCGATCGGCCCGGTGTCCCGGTAGACCTCCCGCGGCTCCAGCACGCAGAACTCGTTGCCCTCGGGGTCGGCGAGCACCGTCCACGGCACGTCGCCCTGGCCCACGTCGGCGGGCGTCGCACCGAGCGTCTTCAGGCGCGCGACCAGCTCCGCCTGATGGGCCGCGGAGGTGCTGGCCAGATCGAGGTGCACGCGGTTCTTCACCGCTGTCTTGGCCTCCGGGACGCCGACGACGTCGACGCAGACGGCCTCCGGGTGCGGCCAGACGAGGTCCCCCGCGGGGGCGGCGTAGGTCGTCGGGCCCGATTCCCCGCTGAACACGCTCCAGCCGAGCGCGTCCGCCCAGAACCGCCCGACCGCCGCGTGGTCGACGGCCTTGATGTTCACCTGGACAAGTCGCAGCGCCATGCGGGCGATCCTACGCACCGGCTCCGCGACGGCATCCGGCCCACACCGTGCGGCACGCTCACCACAGCGCGGGGGGCTCCATCTCCGTGGCCCGGAGCAGGATGCTCCGCGTGGAGCCCATCCCCTGGACGTCGACGTCACTGGAGAGCGCGGCCACTTCGCGCAGCAGCGGCCGGATGTCGACCCCGGCGTCCCGCGCCTTCCCGGACAGGCCGTTCAGGCCGACCATCATGTCCCGCCCGTCGATGCCCTGGTCCTCGACGGAGATCTCCAGCAGCCGCTGCCGGAAGCCCCGCTGCGTGGGCTCGTAGGGCAGCGAGGTGGCCCAGCGGAACGAGCCGCACCGGTCAAGAAGCGCACGCAGCGCGACCCTTGCGTCCTCGCCGCCCTCCTCGTACCGGGAGAGCACCTCCCGCAGTGCCGCCTCGGCCTCCGGCCGGACCCCGGCCTCGTCCAGCGGATGCGGACGCTTCCTCATCTTCTCGGCCCAGCCGGGGTCGGTGAGATCCACCGGCCTCTTCGCGAGCGGTTCGACGCATGCATCGATGAGCGTGACCCACTCCTCCAACTCGGCCAGTTCGCTCATGGGTTCCACGGTAACGGGCGGTCACGCGCTCGGGGGGCGGTTGTACCTGTCCATGCTGGCCTTGTTGGTGGAGGCGTCATGGAAGATCAGCTCCCAGGGGCCGGTGTTGACATCCATCTCCGTGCCGAAGCCGACCCACTTGCCGGTCAGTCGGCGCCCGGTGGGTTCGCCGAGGAGCTGGACGGCGCCGTGGTAGCGGGCGCCGCGGTAGTGGCCTTCCTCCGCCGTCTGCTCGACCCATGTGCCGGTGACGACGTTGCCGTCGGCGGTGAGGTCCATGGTGAGCGGTGAGTCCGACGAGCCGGGCAGGCTGCGTACGGTCAGGCGGTTGGCGTGCTGGAGGATCACCACGTGGTGCAGGCCGGTGAAGACCTGGTTGTCCCTGCTGGAGGAGACGTACTCGTAGCGGGAGAGCCATATCCCTGAGTAGTTGCCCCGTGGGGCCGGTTGCGTGGTCGGCATGCCGTGGACGGCTGCTATCCCGGTGGGCGGGTTGTCCAGGTCGTAGCCGCCGTTGCCGTCGCTGCTCACGCGGGCCTGGGGAACGGCGAGTGCGAATCCGAGGGCTTCTATGGGCAGGCCGGTGATGGTTTCGAGGGCACGCGCGTACGCCGGTCGCGGCGAGAGGGAGATCCCCGCCTCCCAGCGCTGCACGAGCCGCTTGGACGCGTCGTTGGGCTCCCCTGCGCGCTGGCCGGCCTCGCGCAGGGCACGGGCGAAGTCGTCCTGGGACATGAGGAGGCCCATGCGGGTCGCCCGCAGGGCGCTGTTGGGTGTGGCCATGGGTTCACGCTAGCTCTCTGACGGCGGCAATGGCACCGAAATGACGCCCCCGATGTCGCCGTTCCGACACCGCCAATGACGTTACGTGAGGCGACATTTCGGCGTCAGTCTAGGGGTATGAGCGATGCGATGCAGTGAGGAACCCCGCGGGAGCACGACGTGAGCGGCGGTAGGGGAGGAGTCGGGCCGGAACCGCTGCGGGCGCTGCCGTGGACGGGTGAGGACGGCAAGCCGTGCTACTTGAGCACCGACGGCGGGAACTCGTTCATCTCGCGTCTGGCTGATGCTCTCGAATTGGCGGGAGAGTCAACCGAGTTCGTGGGTGCTCCGACGGGTGGTGGTCAATGCGTTCAGGGCGCCGTGCCGCTAACTCGGGTGTACCGGTGGCGTCGTGACCCGCGCAGCGTGGTCTGGGCGCGGCGGCTGCTGCTGTGGCACCTGGAGGCGTGGGGCATGGACAGGCTGGCGGGCGTCGCGGAACTGGTGGTGTCGGAGCTGGTCACCAACGCCGTGCGGCATGCGCACGGCCCGGAGGACACCCTGGTCGAGACGTGGTTCCGGCCGTTGCCCGACGGCGGACTGCTCATCGAGGTGCATGACGCGAGCAGCCGCAGGCCGGAGTTGCGGCAGCCGTCGTCGGACGCCGAGTCCGGGCGCGGCCTGGCGTTGGTGGATGCGCTCACCGGCGGGAGCTGGGGAGTGAGCGGCCGTGAGGGGGTCGGGAAACTCGTGTGGGCCGAGTGTGCGGTCGAGGGTGACAGTGACGAGGTGTCCGGTGCGGGTCGGGGCGGGCGGAGGCGGGAGCGTCCGCGCAGCCTGCACCAGGAGCCGGAGGCCGTGACCTGGGCGCGTGAGAAGAGCGGCCTGACGAAGCGGCGGCTTGCCGAACTGGTCGGCATCTCGGAGCAGTTGATGGGTGAGGTCGAGTCCGGCCGGCGCAGCGCCACCCCCGCCGACCTGGCCAGGATCGCCCGGGCGTTGAACTGCCCGGTCGTCGTCCTGGAACGCAGGCACTCCGGCTCCCGCCGTGCGGCGTCGACCTGACCGCCCGCCCCGGTCCTGCCACCCCGCCCGCGCCGTCCGCGCCTCCTCGCGCGGGCGGGGCCGCGGTTACGGCGTGGGTCTCCGGAGACGCCTTCCGCGGGGTGGGGCGAGGGGGGTTGACGGGGTTCAGGGGTGGGGGAACACTCGGGGCGCGTGGGGGTGACAACGTTGTCAAGAGAGTTATTTGACAACATCCGCCCTCGTGAGAGAGCCGTGCAGGGTGACAGGGAAGGTCTCACGTGTACCGACACCGAGAGAAACACCGCGACACCGCCAGCCCCGGCCGCAGGCGCCTGGCCGTCGTCGCCGCGGCGGCGACCGCGCTCGGCCTGCTGGCCGTACCGTCGGCGCTGGCCGCGGGGCCGACCGGCGGGGGCGGGGGCGGCACCGCCCTCGTGGCGGACCCCACCGCCTACGTCAACACGTTCATCGGCACCCAGAAGGGCGTGGACTGGGAGAACACCTTCCCCGGCGTCACCGCGCCCTTCGGGATGATGCAGTTCAGCCCGGACACCACCTCCGCGCCGACCGGGTACGGATACACCGACACCGCCATCAAGGGCTTCAGCCTCGACCACTTCTCCGGCGGCTGCTCGTCCTTCGGCGACATCCCGCTGCTGCCGGTGACCGGCGACGTCGGCAGTGACCCCGCCGCGCGCACCGAGCACTTCTCGCACGACGACGAGCAGGCGGCGCCCGGCTCGTACGACGTGCATCTGCAGGACTCCGACGTGCAGGTCGACATCGGTGCCACCGCCCGCACCGGCATCGCGACCTTCGGCTACCCGGCCGGCGGCGGGCCGGCCCAGGTGCTGGTCAAGTCGGGGACGAACCTGGGCGGCGACTACGCCGCCGAGGTGAACGTGGTCAGCGACCACGAGATCTCCGGCACCACCACACCGCACGGCCTGTGCAACAACAGCCGGTACACGATGTACTTCGACATCACCTTCGACCGCCCGTTCACCGCCCACGGCACCTGGCAGCGCGGCGGCGGCACCGGCAGCGGCGCCACGGCCGTCACGCCGGGCGCGGGCACCGCGACCGGCTCGGGCTCCGGCGCCTACCTCACCTTCGACACCGGCACCGACCGCAGCGTGACCGCCAAGATCGGCATGTCGTACGTGAGTACGTCCGGTGCCGCGGCCAACGCCGAGGCCGAGATACCGGGGTGGAGCGTCGGCAAGGTCCAGGCGCAGACCGGGAACGCCTGGCGCGACGCCCTGCGCAAGGTGTCCGTCGGCGGTGCTTCCGACGACGAACTGACCACCTTCTACACGTCGTTGTACCGCTCGCTGCAGTCGCCGAGTGTCTTCAACGACGTGGACGGCCGCTACATCGGGTTCGACGACGTCATCCACCAGGTCCCGCGCGGCCACACCCAGTACGCCACCTTCTCCGACTGGGACATCTACCGCTCGCTGGCCCCGCTGCAGACGATGCTCTACCCGGACAAGGCCGGCGACATGGCCAACTCCCTGCTGCGGGACGCCCAGCAGCAGGGCGGCTGGTGGCCCAAGTGGCCGTCGCAGAACATGACGGGCAACGTCATGAACGGCGACAACGGCGTCCCGCTGTTCGCGCAGTACGTCGCCTTCGGCGCTACCGGTGTGGACGTCAAGGATGCGCTGCCGATCATGAAGAAGGGTGCGACGCAGTCGCAGAAGGTCGGCTGGGGCTGGGTGGAGCGCCCCGGGATCGAGGACTACGTACGGCTCGGCTACGCGCCCAACAACAGCGCCTCGCAAGGCGACCACGGCCTGCAGGGCGCCTCGGAGACCCTGGAGTGGGCCACCGACGACTTCACCATCAGCCGGCTCGCCGCCGGGATCGGCGACCGCGCGACGGCTGCCGAGTACGCGGTACGCGGCAACAACTGGCAGAACATCTTCGACCCGGCCACCGGCTACCTGCGCCCGCGCGACGACAACGGCGCCTTCCCCGCGGGACCGGGCTTCCAGGCCCCGCCGGCCGGCGCGTTCGGCCAGGACGGCTACGACGAGGGCAACGCGGCGCAGTACAACTTCTCGGCGCAGCAGGACATCGCCGGCCTGGTCACCGCGATGGGCGGCAAGGACAGGGTGGCCGCGCGCCTGGACGACTACTTCGGTCAGCTCAACGCGGGCGGCAACGCGCCCTACGACTGGGCGGGCAACGAGATCGACACCACCACCCCGTGGATGTACGACTACGTCGGCCGGCCGTGGAAGACCCAGGAGGTCACCCGGCGGTTCGAGACCGAGCTGTTCACCACCGCGCCGGACGGGCTGCCCGGCAACGACGACAACGGGGCGCTGTCCTCCGAATACGTGTGGGCCGCGCTCGGCATGATGCCGGCCACCCCCGGCACCCCGACGCTCGCGCTCAACAGCCCGCTGGTCAAGCGGGCGGTGATCAGCCTCGGCAACGGCCACCGGATCACGATCGACGCGCCGAAGGCGGCGGACGACGCGCCCTACGTCACCGGGATGCGGCTGGACGGGCGGCACTTCGAGTCCACCGCGCTGCCCGCGTCCTTCGCGACCCGCGGCGGCTCCCTCGACGTCGACCTGTCCACCCGGCCCGACACCCGCTGGGCCACCGGCGCCGACGCGGCGCCGCCGTCGTACCGCACCGGTGAGGTGCCCGCGGTCGGCTACCTGACTCCGACCGGCACGCAGGTGCTGGCCGGCGGCAGCAGCCTGCCCGCGACGGTGGGCGTCTCCGGCCTCGCCGGGCACGCGGGCACGGTGCGCTGGACCGCCTCCTCCGACGTGCCCGGGGTCACCGTGACCCCGTCGTCGGGCACCCTCGACCTGCGGCACGCCGACCGCGCCACCGTGCCGGTCGCCGTCGCGGTCGCGGCGGACACGCCCTCGGGCTACCACCCGGTGAAGGTCGCCTTCCGTGCGGCGGACGGCACGGCGCTGCCCGGCGGCGCGGTCGTGGTGACCGTGCCGGCCGCGGACGGCGCCGCGACGGCCTGCGACACGCTGGGCGCCACCGACACCGAGTGCGGGCTGCGCTTCCGGGACAACGGCGACGGGCACACCGTGCCGGTCACCCTCGGCGGCCGCAGCGGGCGCTCCACCACCGACGGCTCGCCCTTCGAGTACTTCGACGTCGACAACACCATCGTCCCCGGCGGCGCCTACCAGGCGACCGTCACCATCGACTACTACGACCACGGCACCGGCAGCTGGAGCCTGCAGTACGACGCGACCTCGGGTGCGTACAAGCAGTCGCCCTCGGTGGCCAAGACCGGCACCGACACCTGGAAGACCGCCACCTTCACGCTGGACGACGCGGCCTTCCACAACGGGGAGAACGCCGGCAGCGACTTCCGGGTCGCCAACAGCGGGGACGTCGGCACGCTGGGCCGCGTCCACGTGACCGTCACCGGCGGCAACGTCCTGGCGCTGCACCTGTGCCCGGAGGACGCCGGGTGACCGCGTCGCGGTGAACCCACCGCAGCGGGCGGTCACCGACAGCGACCGACGGCCCCCGCGTACCGGACGGACATACCCACCGGTACGCGGGGGCCGGCTGTCTTTCGTGCCTGCCCGTACCGAGCTGACCTGCGGTGATGCCCTTTCGGGCGCTCGATCGGAACATTCGGGCAGTCAGGCGGGTGTGTTTTTCGTAATTAGTCGTATTGTGGTGATCGACAACAAATCAGGCCGCAGGCGGAAGCAGTAGTGGTACGCGCCCGTGGCCATGTGCCGCCACCGCGCCCGTACGAGGTGACGAAACCGGCTCCGACGCAGAGCGTCACGCATCCAGTGCCGAGCCACCGCCGACCGGCGGCGGACCGGGACCCGCCTACATGCCCAGGTACCCGACATGCGCATCCTTTCTCCCGAATCAGCACCCTCGGCCGTCCGCTCGGCTTCCTCGCCGAAGTGGGCCGGTCGCGGCCAGGCACACCTCGCGTGGCCGGCCGGCTCCCGGGGCGGCGTACCGCACCCCGCTCGCAGCGGCACTGAATCCGGCGCCGGAACGGAATCCGCCGCAGACCCCGGAACGGACACCGACTCCGGAACGGACCACGACTCCGGAACCGACACCGACACCGACACCGACTCCGGGATCGGCTGCCTTCCGCTACCGCACCGCCCCGAGGCCGGCGGCGACGCCCGCAGGTCCGCGCAGGCCGTGCTCGACCGCTGGCAGTTGCCGGAGGAGACCGCCTCCGACGTCGTGCTGGTGATATCGGAACTGGTCACCAACGCACTCAACCACGCGCTGCCCGCCGTCTGCCTGCACATGTCGCGGCTGCCCTGCGGCACCGTGCGGGTCGAGATCACCGACGGCGGCCCGTGCGCGTCCCCGCTGCAGCGCGACCCCGGCGACGGAGGGCGCGGCCTCGCGCTGGTCCAGGCACTCGCGCAGGCCCACGGCCGCCACGTCGGCCCCACGGGCACCCTCGCCTGGGCCGAGTTCGCCGGCCCCGCGCCCGCCTGAGCGCCCCGCCCGACCGCGCCACCCCGCGGCCCCGCCGCCCGACCCGCGTCCGCGCGCGACCCCCCACGGCGAGGAGGCCGCCATGTCCGTACCCGCGGGTCCTCCGCAGGCCGAGGTGCGGCACCACAACCTGAGCGTGGTGCTGCGCCGGGTCCACACCGAAGGCGCCGTCTCGCGCTCCGAGCTGACCCGGGCCACCGGCGTCAACCGCAGCACGACCGCCGCGCTGGTCGCCGCCCTGGCCCGGGCGGGGCTGGTGCGCGAGGAGATCCCGCGCACCCACCGCTCCGCCGGCCGCCCGTCGCCGATGGTGCTGCCCGTTCCCGAGCGCGCCCAGGTGATCGCCCTGGAGGTGGGCGTGGAGCGGATCAGGGCCGAGCGGGTGGGCCTGGGCGGCACGGTGCTCGCCGAGCACACCCTGCTGCCGCCGACCGACGGCCCCGCCGCCTTCGAGGAGACCGTCGCCCGGCTGGCCGGCCTCGTCGAATCGCTGGGTGAGCCGGCCGCCGCCGCGGGGAACTGCACAGGGATCGGCATCGCCGTGCCGGGCCTGGTGCGGCGGGCGGACGGCCTGGTGCGCTTCGCGCCGAACCTGCAGTGGACCGACGAGCCGCTCGCCGCGGCCCTCAGTGAGCGGCTGCCCCAGCCCTGGTCACAGGTGCCGATCGCCGTCGGCAACGACGCGGACCTGGGCGCGCTCGGCGAGCACGCCCGCGGAGCGGCCCGCGGCTACGACGACTTCGTCTACATCTCGGCCAACGTGGGGGTCGGCGGCGGCCTGTTCTGCGGCGGGCGGCCGGTGCCGGGGCAGCGCGGCTACGCGGGCGAGATCGGCCACATGATCGTCAACCCGCGGGGCCGGCAGTGCCGTTGCGGTGCCCGCGGCTGCTGGGAGACCGAGATCGGCACCGACGTCATCATCGAGGCGGCCGGCCTCCAGGTCCCCTACGACCACTCGCTGTCCGGTGTCGTCGAGGCGGCGGCCGGCGGCGACGAGCGGGCGGTGCGCGCTCTGGACGACGCGGCCCGCTGGCTGGCGATCGGGCTCGGCAACCTGGCCGCTGTGCTGAGCCCCCGGCTGGTGATCTTCGGCGGCGGGCTGCAGGACATCTACGAGGCCACCTTCGACCAGATCGAGCTGTACAGCGCCACCACAGGGCTGGCCCGCAGCCGCGCCCCCTACACCCACCGCAGGTCCGCGCTCGCCCACCGCGCCCCGCTGGTCGGTGCGGCGGAACTGGCCATGGCCCCGCTGCTCGACGACCCGCTCGGCTCGGGCCGGCCCCTGGCGTGAGGGCGCGGCCCTCAGGTGAAGGCGAAGTAGCGCAGCCACAGGTAGAGCGCGGACACCCCGAGGGTGGCGGCGGTGACGACCAGGCCGTAACGGGTGAACTGCCAGAAGGAGATGGGCCTGCCCGCGCGTTCCGCGATGCCCAGGACGACGACGTTGGCCGAGGCGCCGATCGCGGTGGCGTTCCCGCCCAGGCCCGCGCCGGCGGCCAGCGCCCACCACATGGCGTCGCCGGAGCCGCCGCCGAGGTGCCGTACGAGGTCGGCGGTGACCGGGGCCATGGTGGCGACGTAGGGGATGTTGTCCACCACCCCCGACAGCACCCCCGAGGCTCCGAGCACCAGCATCGAACCGCCCGCCTCCCGGTCCCCGACCGCGCTCGCGAGGGCGTCGGAGACCTGCGCGATGACGCCGGTCCCGGTCAGGCCGCCGATCATCACGAACAGCCCCGCGAAGAAGGCGAGCGTGGGCCACTCGACCTCGGCCAGGACCTCGCCGGTGTCGACGGTCGTGATCGCCACCAGCAGCCCCGCGCCGAGCAGCGCCACCACGCTGGGCGCCAGGTGCAGCACCGGGTGCAGCGCGAACGCCGCGACGACCAGGGCCAGTACGGCCAGGCCCTGGGCGAGCATCCGCGGGTCGCGTACGGCCGCGCGCTCGTCCATGGCCATCACCGCCGCGGTCAGGTCGGCGTCATGGGTGAGCTCCCGCCCGAACAGCACCCGGGCCAGCGCGATCAGCACCAGCACCAGCACGGCGGCCAGCGGGGCGAGGTGGACCAGGAAGTCGTTGAAGGTCAGCCCGGCGCGGCTGCCGATGATGACGTTCGGCGGATCGCCGACCAGGGTCGCCAGGCCGCCGATGTTGGCGGCGAAGACCTCCACGATCAGGAACGGAGCCACGGGCAGCGCCAGCCGGTCGCAGATCAGCAGGGTGACCGGCGCGACCAGCAGCACCGTGGTGACGTTGTCCAGCAGCGCGGACGCGACGGCCGTGATGACCACCAGCATCACCATCACCCGGAAGGGCCGCCCCCTGGCCCTCTTCGCCGACCAGATCGCCAGGTACTCGAACAGCCCGGTGCGCCTGAGCACTCCGACGATCATCATCATGCCCATCAGCAGGAAGACGACGTTCCAGTCGATGCCGGAGTCCACCGAGTAGAAGGCCGAGGTGTCGTCGGTGGCACCCACCAGCAGCATCAGTCCCGCGCCGCCCAGGGCCGCGGCGACCCGATGTATCCGCTCGCTGATGATCAGCGCGTAGCTGCCGGCGAAGACGGCGACGGCCGCCCAGGAGTGCCAGTCGTGCATGGGACCGCCTTCCGCCGACGAAGAGAGCTCTCTCGCATCGCCGACCAGACTTCCCGGCACACCGCAAGCCAACTTACCCGATCTACACGCGTTCTTGACACCTCTTGGCGCCTTCGTGTCGATCGGTGACCGTCCGGTATCCGGACCTGGTGCCCCACCCTTCGGAACCACACGAATCTGCGACGAATTTTGACGCCAAACCTTGTGGCGGGATTTCGCCACGGCATAATCACGCTTCAAGACTGTTCCAGGGTGGGGTCGCGTCGTGCTCTATGCATTCATCGGTGTTCTCGTCGCCGCCGTGGTCGGTGGCATCTGGTCGGGCCTCAGACACGTGCGGGACCGCCAGTTGGTGCGGATGGCGCGCACCACCGTCCAGACCGCCGAGGTGCGGGCCAAGAACGCCGAGGAGCAACTGCGGGTCGCCATCGAGGAGTTGCGCTTTCTCGCCACCGACCGCATCCCGGCCGCCGTGCTCGCGCTGACCCACGAGCACGCCCCCGTCCCCGGCCTGCTGCACCCGCAGGAGGCCAACGCCACGCTGGCCAAGGCGATGCGGGACGTGCTGTCGGCGACCGGCGCCGCCGCGGCGGGCGAGCGCGACCGGGTCGACGCGGCCGCCAGGGCCGCGATGCGCGGCGCCACCGCGAAGGTGCAGTCGCTGCTCTACCAGACGCAGAGCGTGCTGCAGGACCTCCAGCACGAGCTGGACGACCCCCGGCTGCTCGAACTCGACTTCCGCAACGAGCTGGCGCTACGGCGTATTCAGGCCACCGCGGTGCTCTGCGAGGCCTGGCCGGGACTGGCCCGCAGCGACTCGCCGCTCGCCGAGGTCGTGATCGGCGCGCAGTCCCGGGTGGCCGGCTACGCCCGCATCAAGATGTCCAACCACCTGCGCGAGCAGCGCCTGGCGGTGGTCGCACGGGCCGCGGAACCGCTGGCCATCGCGGTCGCGGAACTGCTCGCCAACGCGACCTCGTACTCGCACCCCGACACCGCCGTGCCGGTGACGATCCAGCAGAGCGGTGGGCGCGGCGCGCTGATCGTGGTGGACGACGGCGGCATCGGCATGGACGAGGAGACGCTGTCCCGCGCCCGGCGGCTGCTGGCAGGCCCCGAGGTGCTGCTGCTGACCGAACTGGGCAACCCGCCGCAGGCCGGGTTCGCCGTGGTGGGCCGGCTGGTGCGGCAGTACGGCTTCTCCTGCCACGTCGAGTCCTCGCCCTACGGCGGGGTCCGCGCGATGCTGCGGGTGCCAGCCGAGTTGCTGACGGTACTCGACGAGGAGCACACGCTGTCCGTGCTGGTGCCCGCCCCGGCCGAGACCGCGGCCCCGGCCAGGCCCGCCGAGGACCCGGCGGACGACGAGGGAACGGTGGTCGAGGCCACTCCGCTGCCCTCGCGCCGCCGCCGCAGCCCGAGAACCGCCGCCGCACGCCCCGTCGCACCGGTGCCGCCGGCCGCGGAGGCGCCCGTGGCGCGCACACCAGAGCAGGCGGGCGCGCTGTGGGGCGCGCTCCAGGACGGCACCCGCAGCGGCAGGTCCGCAGCAGGGAGCGGCACGACCGCGGCCGGGGGAACCGCCGCAGCAGACAAGCAAGGAGACAACCCTTCATGACCACCCGCCGACCCATGGCCGAGGACCTGGCCTGGGTGCTGGAACCGCTGCTCGAACTCCCGGGCGTCCAGCACGCGTTGATCGCCACCGGCGACGGCCTGCTGGAAGGGTCCTCACCCGGCCTGGACCGGGCCGCCGCCGAGCGGGTGGCCGCGATGACCGCCACCCTGCACGCCTCGGCCCGCGCCTTCACCACCGCCTTCACCGAGATCGAGGCGCCGCGCCTGGCGCAGACCGTGGTGGAGTCCGAGCAGGGCTTCGCCATCGTCGTGCCCGCGGGCCAGAACACCTCGCTCGCGGTCTTCGCGGCACCCGACACCCAACTCGGCAACATCGCCTACCAGATGCAGGTGCAGGTCGCCGCGCTGGCCAGGGCGATGAGCGCACCCGCCCGCGAGCCGGACGCAGCCGGCCGGCCATGACACCCGGCAGGCCCGGCACCTCAGGAGCTGCCGCCGCGCCGGAACCCGGGACGCCAGGCGGCCGTGGCCGCCGCCTGGTCCCGGCGTACCTGGCCACCGGCGGCCGCGAACGCCCGCGCGGGACCGCCGACTTCGACCGGCTGACCGTGCTGGTGTCCACCGACCAGCGGCCGCCCGAGATGGACTTCGGGCCGGAACACCGCAGGCTGTGGACACTGCTGCGCCCCGGCGCGCTGACCGTGGTGGAGTGCGCGGCCCACCTGGGCCTGCCGGTCAGCGCCACCGTCTTCCTGGCCGCCGACCTGGTCGGCGGCGGTCACCTGCTCGCGCGGTCCCCGGTCCCCAAGGCCGAGGCGATCGACCGAACGCTCATCGAGAGGCTGCTCGTTGGACTCCGTGCCCTCCCCTGAACCGGCGACCGCGCCGGTCGCAGCACCGCGGCCAGAGCCGCGGACCGAGTCGAGACCCGAGCCGGGCCCCGGAACGGTCCGGTACCTGCCCTCGACCGGGCAGACCCTGATGAAGCTGGTCGTCACCGGCCCCTTCGGCGTGGGCAAGACCACCTTGATCCGCACCCTCTCGGAGATCCCCACCCTGCACACCGAGGAGGTGATGACCACCTCCAGCGCGGGGCTCGACGACCTGCGCGGCCTGCCGGAGAAGGCCACGACCACCGTCGCCGTCGACTTCGGCCGGCTCACCGTCCCCGGCGACCTGGTGCTCTACCTGTTCGGCACGCCCGGGCAGGAGCGTTTCTTCCCGCTGTGGCAGGACATCGCCCGCGGCGCGCTGGGCGCCCTGGTGATGGCCGACACCCGGCGGCTCGCCGACTCCTTCCCGGTGATGGACATGGTCGAGGAGCAGGGCCTGCCCTACGCCGTCGCCGTCAACCGCTTCCCCGGCGCACCCGCGCACAGCGACGAGGTGCTGCGCCGGCATCTCGACCTGGCGCCCGAGACGCCGCTCGTGCAGTGCGACGCCCGCAACCGACGCGACAGCATCGGCACGCTCATCGCGCTCGGCGAGTACGTACTGTCCCGACTGACCCAGGACGCGCCATGACCGCCGGTACGCTGCCCGCGCTGTACGGCGAGGACTTCGCCGCCGATCCCGGGCGCCACTACGAACAGCTGCGCCTGCAGGGGCCGCTGGCCCGGGTCGAGATCGCCCCCGGCGCGGAGGCGGTGCTCGTCACCGACTACCAGGCGGCACTCGACGTGCTGCGCGACACGCACACCTTCTCCAAGGACCCGCGGCCCTGGCCCGACACCATCCCGGAGGACTCGCCGGTCCGCTCGGTGCTCGCCTACCGGCCCTCGGTCGTCTTCTCCGACGGCGACACCCACGCGCGGCACCGCAAGGTCATCGGCGAGAGCCTCGGCCTGCTCGGCCCGCACCTGCTGCAGAACCAGGTCGCCGACGCCGCCGCCACCCTCATCGGCCGGTTCGCCGCCGCGGGCAGCGCCGACCTGGTCACCGGGTACGCCAGGCAGGTGCCGCTGCGGGTGTTCAACACCTGGTTCGGCGTGCCCGACGCGGAGGGCGAGGTGCTCGCCGACCGGCTCGCGTCGATGTTCGCCTCCGGCGCGGACGCGCAGTCCGCGACCGCCGAGCTGAACGAGATGATCGGCGCCCTCGTCGCCGACCGGCGCCGCCGCCCGCAGCGCGACCTGACCTCGTACTTCCTGCAGCACCCGGCCGGCCTCGACGACGCCGAGGCCGTCATGCAGATCGCCGTCACCTTCAGCGGGGGCTACGAGTTCACCGCGAACCTCATCGCGAACACGCTGCTGCACATGCTCGCCGACCCGCGGTACGACGGCTCCGTCTACGCCGGCGCCATGACCGCGCACGAGGCCATCAACGAGGTGCTGTGGCGCAACCCGCCGCAGTCCACGTCGTCCGGCTACTACGTGCGGTACGACACGACCTTCCACGGGGTGGCCCTGGAGGCGGGCCAGCTGGTGCTGGTCTCCTACGCGGCGGCCAACGGGCAGTCCTCGCCGGGCGGTGCGACCGACGCGTGGGGGGCGAGCGAGAGTGCGCATCTCGCGTGGAGCGCGGGGCCGCACAGTTGTCCGGCGCGGCAGCCGGCCCTTCTCATCGCCATCTCGGCGGTCGAGCAGCTCACCAGCCGGCTGTGCGACATGCGGCTCGGCCGCCCGGCCACGACGCTGCCATGGCGCCCGGGTCCCTTCCAGCGCTCCCTGACCACCCTCCCGGTGCACTTCACTCCGTGGGCGCCCAAGCCACCGCCTCCGGCGGAGGAATAGCTCTCCTCCTTCCGGGGGACCGGTGCCGCCTGCGGTGGCGTCGCCTCCTTCCCGCCGTCCGGGCTGGGCGCGCAGTTCCTCGCGCCCCTGGGGGTTGTCCCTTGCGGTGGGCTTGCACCTTTCGGTGCGTCGTGGTTGGGCGCGCAGTTCCTCGCGCCCCTTCAGGTCCTGCCCCTTGCGGTGGGTTGCTTGCCTACTGCGCCGTCGTGGCGTGTCGCGCAGTTCCCCGCGCCCCTGGGGGGCTGCCCCTTGCGGTGGGCTTGCACCTTTCGGTGCGTGGTGGTTGCGCGCGCAGTTCCTCGCGCCCCTGTTGGCCTGCGTCCGCCTGCGCTCAGGGCCTCTGCACGGCCACCGGGCGGAGGGCGCGCTGTCGGCGCAAGTGGCAGGTCCGTGGGGGCGTGGGACGATGAAGGCATGGCATACGCGGATGCGCTGAGTGCGGAAGAGATCGAGGAGCGGCTCGGGCAGCTGCCCGGGTGGGAGGTGGAGGAGGGGCGGACGCTGCAGCGGACGTACCGGCTCGCGCACCTGCCCGCGGCGATCTTCGCCGTGCACATCGCCGGCATCCAGGCGGAGCTGAACCACCACTCCGACCTCACCCTCGGCTACGACACGCTGCACGTGGCGATCACCACGCACGCCGCCGGCGGACGGCTGACCGACAAGGACTTCGGTCTGGCCGCCCGCATCGACGCCGTCGCGCCGGGCCACGGCGCGCAGTAGGAGCGGGGGTCAGTCGACCCCGGGGTAGCGGACCCCGATCTGCTCGCGCACCGCGTCCAGCGTGCGCATCACCGACAGCGAGCCGGCCAGCGGCACCAGCGGGGACTGCGTCAGCCCCTGCTGGAGGCAGCGTGTGACCTCGGCGGCCTCGTACCGCATCGTGCCGCGGGCCAGGCCGTCGTCCGTGACGTCGGCGAAGTGCACGGTGTGCGGTGCCTCGCCCTGCCGGTGCAGGGTGAAGCGGTCGGGGTTGAAGAAGCCCTCGGGGATCTCGATCCGCCCCCGGGTGCCGGTGATCGTCGCCGGCGCCCCGGTGTCCGCGGCGAAGGTGCAGGTCAAGGTGGCCAGCGCACCGTCGTTCCAGCCGAGCAGTATCCCGGTGTTGTCGTCGACGCGCTCGGGCGTCAGGTGCGCCCAGGCCTGCACGGTGTCCGGCTCGCCGAGCAGCAGCTGCGCGAAGGACACCGGGTAGACGCCCAGGTCCAGCAGCGCGCCGCCGCCCTGCGCGGGGTCGCGCAGCCGGTGGTCGGGCGGGAAGTCGCCGCCGAAGCCGAAGTCGGCCGAGATGTTGCGGATCTCGCCGATCACCCCGTCGGCGATGACCGCGGCCAGGTGCCGTATCAGCGGGTTGCAGTACGTCCACATGGCTTCCATCAGGAACAGCCCGCGCTCCTCGGCGAGTTCCACCAACTCGCGCGCCTCGCGCGAGTTGATGGTGAACGCCTTCTCGCACAGCACCGCCTTGCCCGCCTCCAGGCAGAGCCCGGCCGCCGCCCGGTGCGCGGAGTGCGGGGTGGCCACGTAGACGACGTCCACGGCGTCGTCCGCGGCCAGTTCTGCCCAGCTGCCGTACGCCCGGGGGATTCCGAACCGCTCGGCGAAGGCCTCGGCCCCCTCCTGGCTGCGCGAGCCGACCGCGACGACCTCGGCGCCCGGCACGGTGGCCAGCGCCTCGGTGAAGGTCGCGGCGATACCGCCGGTCGCCAGGATGCCCCAGCGGATTGTGCGCTGCACGTCACTCATCGATGCCTCATAAACGTGGTCTCGGCGTCCCCGATCACTGAAAGAATAGGCAACGATTCAACGACCCTGATGGAGAGTGCCACCGTGCAGGACGCCGGGCCGAGAACCCCCGCTCAGGCCAACGCCCCGACCGCTTCCGCCACCCTCACCCCCGCCGCCGGCCGCCAGGCCCGCGTCGGCCTGCTCGTCACCCTGGTCCTCGGCGGTCTCACCGCGCTGCCGCCGCTGTCCATGGACATGTACCTGCCCGCGCTGCCCCAGGTCACCGACGCCCTGCACAGCAACTCCTCGACCGTCCAGCTCACCCTCACCGCCTGCCTGGCCGGCATGGCGCTCGGCCAGCTCGTGGTCGGCCCGCTCAGCGACCGCTTCGGGCGCCGCCGCCCGCTGCTGATCGGCATGGTCGTCTACGTCCTGGCCACCGCCGTGTGCGCCCTGGCGCCCACCGCCCCGCTGCTGGTCGGCTTCCGGCTGCTGCAGGGCCTGGCCGGCGCGGCCGGCATCGTGATCTCCCGGGCGATCGTGCGGGACCTCTACGACGGGGTGGAGATGGCGCGCTTCTTCTCCACCCTGATGCTCATCTCCGGGGTGGCCCCGATCGTCGCCCCGGTCATCGGCGGCCAGATCCTGCGGCTCACCGACTGGCGCGGCGTCTTCGTCGTCTGCACCGCCATCGGCATCCTGCTCACCGCGGTGGTGTGGCGCTGGCTCGGCGAGACGCTGCCGCCAGAGGAGCGGCACTCCGGCGAGCTGGCCGGCACCTTCAGCGCCTTCCGCAGCCTGCTCGCCGACCGGGTCTTCACCGGCTACGTCGTCGCGGGCAGCTTCGGCTTCGCGGCCCTGTTCACCTACGTGTCCGCGTCGTCCTTCGTCGTGCAGGACATCTACGGCGCCTCGGCGCAGACCTTCAGCCTGCTGTTCGGCCTGAACTCCATCGGTATCGTCGGCATCGGCCAGCTCAACGGCAAGGTGCTGGTCGGCCGGGTCCCCATGGACCGGGTGCTCGCGGTCGGCCTGGCACTGATCACCGCCGCGTCCGTGGCTCTGGTGCTGCTGACCACCGGCGTCTTCGGCAGGGCCTCGCTCGCCGAGGTCGCCGCCGCGCTGTTCGTCCTGATGGCGTCGATGGGCCTGGTGCTGCCCACCACCAACACCCAGGCGCTGCTGCGTACCAAGCGCAACGCCGGGTCCGCCTCCGCGCTGATCGGCACGTCGTCGTTCCTGATCGGCGCGCTCATCGCGCCGCTCGCCGGGATCGCCGGCGACGACACCGCGGTCCCGATGGCCGTCACGCAGCTGACCTGCACACTTATCGCCTGCGCGGCCTTCGTCGGGCTCTGCGTCCCGCGCCGACGTACGGTGGAGGGATCGTAGGCCGACGCGGGGAACGGCCTGAGGCCATCAGGAGGAAGCGATGTCCGATCCGGACGAACGCACCTGGGCGTTCAAGACAGCCGACAGCTCACTGCACACCGGCGCCGAGAGCACCGTCGATCCGGAGGACCTGGTCATGGCCTCCGGCCGGGACATCACCCCGGAACTGATCGAGAAGGCCCGCAAGGATCTGGAGGAGCATGGCCCCGCCGCTGTCGAGAGGTACCTGCCCTGAGGCGGGTCTCGACGCCGACGAGATCGGCAGGATCGTCCCCGAGCTGACCGCCGCGCTGGACACGGCGGCCGGCCCCGCGTGGTGCGCGGGCGCGGTCGTGCTCGCCGGGCGCGGCCGTGTCGTCGCGCTGCACGAGGCGGTCGGCTGGGCGGTGCGCTACGGGTCGTACGACGCGCCGTCCGGCCGGGGAGTGGAGCTGCCGGCCGGGCAGCGGGTGCCGATGCGGCAGGGAACGGTGTTCGACCTGGCCTCGCTCACCAAGCTCTTCACCGCGACCGTGGCCGTCCAGCAGATCGAGGCCGGCGCCCTGGACCCGGACGCCCCGGTCAGCGCGTACGTCCCCGGTCTGCAGCCCGGCATCTCCCTGCGCCACCTGCTCACCCACACCTCGGGGCTGCAACCCGAGCTGCCGCTCTACGACCTCCCCGGCCCCGCGGAGCGGCTCGCCGCGCTGGCCACCGAGCAGCCCCGTACCCCGCCCGGCGAGCAGCGCTGCTACTCCGACCTCAACCTGCTGCTCACCCAGACCGTGCTGGAGCAGGTCACCGGCCGCCCGCTGGACCGGCTGGTCGCCGACGGCATCACCAGGCCGCTGGGCATGCGCTCCACCCGCTTCGCGCCGCCGCCGTCCTGGCAGCGCCGCACCGCGGCGACCGAGGACCAGCGGCGGCCCTGGGGCAAGCTCGACCGCGGCATGGTGCGCGGCACCGTCCACGACGAGAACGCGTACGCCATGGGCCTGGTCGCCGGCCACGCCGGGCTCTTCTCCACCGCCTGGGACCTGGCGCTCTTCGCCGCCGCCCTGCTCGACGGCACCCTGCCGCTGACGCCCGGCTTCGGCTTCGAGACCGACCAGCCCTGGTTCATGGGCGAGCTCGCGGGGCGCGGCGCCCTGGGCCACACGGGCTTCACCGGCACCTGCCTGGTCCTGGACCCGGCGTCCGGCGCCTTCCTGGTGCTGCTGGCCAACACCGTCCACCCGGTCCGGCACACCCAGGGCAGCGCGCCGCGGGCCGCCGCGGCCACCCGGCTGGCCCGGGCGCTGCCCGCCGGGATCTGACCGCGCGCGGCCCCTCGCCGGCTCAGCGGAAGATGCCGGTGTGGCCCAGGGAGTAGCGGCCCGGCTGCGGGTAGACGGCCAGCCCGTGCGGCCCCGAGCCGACCGGGATCTTGGCCAGGGTGCGGCCGGTGGCGGTGTCCAGGGCGTAGACCTCGGCGTTGTAGCGGCCGGTGAGCCACAGCACCTTGCCGTCGGCGGAGACACCGCCCATGTCGGGGCTGCCGCCGCCGTCGATGTGCCACTTGGTGACGAGCCTGCCGGTCGCGAAGTCCAGCAGGGAGACCGAGCCCTCGCCGCGGTTGGTGACGTAGAGGTACCTCGAGTCGCGCGAGACGTACAGGCCGTGCGCGCCCTTGCCGGTGGGCAGCAGCACCGGCTTGGAGAAGGTGTCGCCGTTCATCGTCCAGACGCCGTTGGCGACCATGTCGGCGATGTACCAGGTGCTGCCGTCCGGCGAGATCTTGACGTCCTGCGGCATCGCGCCCTCCATCGGCAGCCGCTGCTGGCCGACGATCTTCATCGCGGCGGTGTCGACCTTCAGCAGCTCGCCGGAGAACTCGCAGGAGACGATGAAGTAGCGGCCGTCCGGCGAGAAGTCGGCGTGGTTGACGCCGTAGCAGCTCACCGGCACGACCTTCCTGACCGCCATGGTGTGCGCGTCCCTGAAGACCAGTTGGCGGTCCAGCGAGGCCATCACGATGGCGTACTTCCCGTCCGGGGTGAAGTACAGGTTGTACGGGTCGTGTACGTCGACCGGCTCGCCGACCCTGCCGGTGGCCGGGTCGATCGGGGTCAGGCTGTTGCCGACGTCGTTGTTGACCCACAGGGTCCTCAGGTCCCACGACGGCACGACGTGCTGCGGCTGCAGGCCCACCGGAATGGTCCTGACCACCTTGTACGTCTTCGGGTCGATCACCGAGACGGTGTTGGACTCGCTGTTGGGCACGTAGACCAGCGAGGGGAAGTTCCGGACCACCGGGGACAGCGCGTTGGGGCGGTCGGCGGCGTAGACGTCGCGCTGGTCGACCAGCGGCGGCATGCCGGCCAGCCCCGGGTGCGCGGCGGCGGCCAGCCGCTGCGCCTTGGCCGCCGACGCGGCGGCGGAGGCCTGCGCGACGACGGCGGCCACGGCGGGGGCGGGGGCCGGCGACCGGGTGCCGGTGTCGCCGCACCCTGCGGCCAGGACGGCGGCGGTGGTGACCGCGGCGGTGACGGCCGCGCGGCGCAGGGGACTGAAGTGACGGCGCATCAGGTCAGCAGCTCCGAGGTCGTGACCGCGCGCAGGCCGCGGCGGTGCAGGTCGTCGAGGATTCCCGGCAGCGCGGCGACGGTGCCGGCGTGCCCGAAGTGCAGCGAGACCACCGAGCCGGGTCCTGCTTTTTCGGCCACGGCCGAGCGGACCGCCTCCGGGCCGGGGTCGGTGTAGTCCAGCGGGTCCACGTCGTACGACAGCAGGTGCGGGTAGCCCGCCTTCTTCGCGAGCGAGAGCACCAGCGCGGTGGTCAGCCGGGCCTGCGAGGGCCGGAACCAGCGGCCCGGCGTGCCGGTCAGCTTCCGCAGCCGGCGGGCGCAGCCCTCGATCTCCGCGGTGGCCGCGGCCGCGTCCATGGCGCCGATGTCGCCGTGCGTCTGCGTGTGGTTGCCCAACTCGTGCCCGCCGGCCAGGACGCGGGCGGCGAGCTGCGGATACGCGTCGAGCCAGTTGCCGACGGCCAGCACGGTGATCCGCGCGCCGGCCCGCTCGGCGGCCTTCAGCAGCGCTTCGGCCTGGGCGGGGTCGCCCTGCCCATGGAAGGTGAGGGCCAGCTGCGGCCGGGTGCGCGGGCCGTGCTCGATCTGGTCGGGCAGTCCGGGCGGCAGCGGCGGCAGCGGGCCCGCCGTCGTGCTGCCGGGCACGGGCGTGCCACCGCTCTTGGCCGACGGCGCACCCGCGGCAGGCGGCGTCGCGGGATCCGGCCCCGTGGAGGCGGCCCTGCCGCCGGTGCAGCCGGACAGCAGCGCCTCGGAGGCGGTCACCTGGAGGAGGTTGCGGCGAGAGATCGACATCGGCGTCACTTTAGGGCCTAATGTCTTATTTATCCGACCGATGGGGCCGCACGATCCCACGAATGCCGCATCGCCAGGGGCCGTGCCCCTGGCATCATGATTTTGCCCATCGTGGGCGCACGGGTCGTCCCCGACCCGGGGGGGCTGCCCGGTCTGTGCCGGACCACCGGCTGGTGGCGGGTTGCGCGCGCAGTTCCCCGCGCCCCTGAGGGCTGCCCTCTGACGGAGAGGGTGAGCGTTTTCAGGCGGCGCTGGGGGTGGCCCCAGGCGAAGCTCGGGTGGGGGTACCCCCAGGCGAGGCTCTGGGGGAGGAACGGCGCGCTCAGCCCCGACCGGGGTGCGGGTCGTCTCCGGCCGAAGGGGGCTGTTCGGTTCGTGCCGGACCACCGGCGAGTGGTGGGCTGGTCGCGCAGTTCGTCGCGCCCCTGGTGGTTGCCCTCTCGTGCCGAGGGCGGCGGTTTTCGGGGTGGTGGGGGGTGCCTCTGCGGAGGGCGGTGCTTGTCAGGCGGCGCTGGGGGTATCCCCAGGCGAGGCTCTGGGGGCGGGACTGCGCGACCAGCGCCGACCGGGGCGCGGGTCGTCTCCGGCCGAAGGGGGCTGCTTCTGCCGGAGACGGGCCACCGGCCGGTGGGGGAGCTGGGTGCGCAAAGGGCCGCGCCCAGTGGTGGTGGAGGCCCGCCGCAACGCGGCGGTGGGGTGGGAGGAGAAGCGAGTGGGGGATCAGGTGACGACACCGGCTGACCCGGCGCCGCAGGCGGCGTCCGCGGCGTCCGCGGCGTCCGCGGCGTCCGCAGCGGAGGCGATGACGTATCGCCAGGCGCTGAGGCGCCTGGCGGCGGCGCAGAAAGCGGCCAAAGGCGTGTCGTTGTACTCGCGGTACGTCAACCGGCCCGCAGGGCGGGTGCTCGCGGCGGGGGCGTACCGCGCCGGGATGACGCCCAACCAGGTCACCCTGGTGAGCGCGGCCTTCAGCGGCGGCGGCATCGCCGCGCTCGCGGTGGCCGCACCGTCGTGGGGCCTGGCGGCCGCGGTCTACGCCGCCCTGGCCCTCGGCTTCGCCTTCGACTCGGCCGACGGCCAGCTCGCCCGGCTGCTCGGCACGGGCGGCCCTGCGGGCGAGTGGCTGGACCACGTCGTGGACTGCGCGAAGATCACCGCGGTGCACGCGGCCGTGCTGATCACCTTCTACCGCCACTTCGCCCTCCCGGGCGACACCTGGCTCCTGCTCCCGCTCGGCTTCCAACTCGCCGCAGTCATGATCTTCTTCGGTGGCCTGCTCACCGACAAGCTCAAGCCGAAGGCGGCCCCGGGGGCGGCCCCGGTGCCGTCACGGCTGCGGGCCGTCGCCCTGCTCCCCGTGGACTACGGGGTCTTCTGCGCCGTCTTCCTGCTGCTCGGCAGCCAGGACGCCTTCCGGTACGCCTACCTCGCGCTGTTCGCCGTGCACGCGGTCTTCCTGGCGGCCTTCCTCACGAAGTGGTTCAGAGAGCTTCGGAGGGTCTGACCGGTTCGGTCAGCACGTCGAGCGCCCGGCGCAGCTGGGTGCTCGACGTGTGCACGGTGTAGGGGAAGTAGACGATCTCCACCCCCACCGCCGCGAAGTCCCGCTCCAGCCGCAGGCCCTTGTCCGTGCCGCGCCAGTCGTCGCCCTTGAACAGCACGTCGAACCTGACCTGCCGCCAGGTCTCGACCTTGTCGGGCACCGTCTCCACGAAGGCGGCGTCCACGAACCGCACGCTGCGGACGATCTCCAGCCGCTCCACCAGCGGCACCACCGGGCTCCGGCCCTTGGCGAGTTGGGCCATCTCGTCGGAGACGACGCCCGCCACGAGGTAGTCGCACTGGCTGCGGGCGTGCCGCAGGATGTTGAGGTGCCCGACGTGGAAGAGGTCGTAGACCCCCGGTGCGTAGCCGACCCGGTGCGTACCGATCCGCTGTGTCATGACACGACCCCCCAGTCGCACGAAAAACCGTACAACGCTCCCCGGCGTTGCGGAGTCTCAGACGATAGCCGGGCCGCCGCGCGGTCAAGCGGCGATTTGCCAAAGTCCAACGCTTGGCAACACCGGGCGTGATGCCCCGGTGAACGGCTAGTGTGGGCAGTTGTTCGTCTGTGGGTTGTTCGTCTGGGGGGAAGGAACACGCCGTGGCCGGTTCCGGCACGCGCCGCCGACTGCTGCTGGTCTCCACCAACTACGCGCCCGAGCACGCCGGAATAGGCCCTTACGCCACCCAGATCGCCGAGCACTGGGCGGCTGGCGGCGCCGAGGTGCACGTGCTCGCCGGGATGCCGCACTACCCGGCGTGGCGGGTCGATCCGGCCTACGCGGGGGTGTGGCGTGCGGAGGAGGAGCGCGCCGGGGTACGGGTGCACCGGCGGCGGCACACCGTCCCGCCGCGGCAGACCGCGGTGCGCCGGGCGCTGTTCGAGGCGTCGGTGCTCGCGCACGGCGTCTACGCCCCGCCCGCGATGGGCAGGCCCGACGCGGTCGTCGCCCAACTCCCCAGTCTGGCGGGCGGGATACTCGGCGCCCGGCTGGCCCGCCGGTACCGCGTGCCGTACGTCCCCGTGGTGCAGGACCTGATGGGCGCGGCGGCCAGGCAGAGCGGGATACGCGGCGGCGGCCGGGTCGCCGCGGCGGCCGGGGCCGCGGAGTCGTACGCCCTGCGCCGGGCCACCCTGGTCGGGGTGATACACGAGACGTTCGTCCCGAAGGTCGCCGCCCTCGGGGTGCCCGAGGAGCGAATACGGCTGGTGCCCAACTGGTCGCACGTCCGCAGCCCTTCGCGCCCCCGGGAGGAGATGCGCGCCCGGCTCGGCTGGCGGCCCGGGCGGACCGTGCTGCTGCACTCGGGCAACATGGGCCTCAAGCAGGGCCTGGAAGTCCTGGTCGAGGCCGCCCGGCTGGACCCGGACCTGCTCGTCGTGCTCATGGGCGACGGCAACCAGCGTTCGGTGCTGCGGGAGTTGGCGGGCGGACTGCCCAACCTGCAGTTCGCACCACCCGCCGACGACGCGGACTTCCCCGATGTGCTGGCCGCCGCCGACGTCCTGGCGGTCACCCAGCGGGCGTCGGTGCTGGACATGAGCATCCCGTCCAAGCTCACCTCCTACTTCGCCGCCGGGCGCCCGGTGCTCGCCTCGGTCGCGGCGGCGGGCGGCACCGCGGCGGAGGTCGAGCGCTCGGGCGCCGGCCTCGTGGTCGCCCCGGAAGACCCGCGCGCCCTGCTGGACGCGGTGCGCGCACTGTCCGATGATCCTGGCAGGGCCGACGCGCTGGGGGCGCGCGGACCGGTCTACGTACGCGAGCATCTGAGTCGCGAGGCGGGCCTGGCGCGGATCGACGCGCTGCTCGCCGAGGCGCTGGGCGAACACCCGCGCAGGGCGGCCGCGGGCGAGCCCGGGGCCGGGGAAGACGAGGGGGCAGAGGCCAAGTGACCGACGTGACGCGGGCAGAGCAGCCGTCGCAGGACGAACCCGACCTGCTGCGCGACCAGTTCCGCCAGCTGATCCGCTACCGGGCGCTGCTGGTGACCGGGTTGCTGATCGGCCTGCTCGGCGGCGCCTACCTCGCCTTCAGCGGCGCCGACAGCTACACGGCGACCAGCGAGGTGCGGGTCAGGGCCGCCATCGAGGACCCCTTCGTGGCCGGGGCCACCGCCGACAAGAACATCGACATCGGCACCGAGCGGCAGAGCGCGCTGAGCAGCACCGTCGCCGCCGCGGCGGCGAAGACCGCGGGGTCGCCGGTCACCACGATGTCCAAGTGCCTCCAGGTGACCAACCCGCCCAACACCCTCGTGCTGCGCTTCACCTGCACGGCCGGCACCGCAGAGCACGCCGCGGACTGGGTGAACGCCTTCACCAAGGCCTACCTGGACGACCGGCAGGCGCAGACGAAGGCCACCGTCGCGCGGATGGTGACCAGTTACCAGTCCCAGCTGGACCCGATGGTCACCCAGCGCAACGACCTGCTCGACCAGATCGCCCGCGCCAAGAGCAGCCAGGTCGTCGGCACCCTGGTCTCCTCGCAGACCAACCTGCTCAGCCGGATCACCCAGCTCAACTCCGACATCAGCGGGTTGCGCGCCCTGGACACCACGCCCGGCGTGGTCATCAAGCCGGGCATCGCACCCTCCGCGCCCTCGGGACCCGGGCTGTCGATGATGCTCGGCCTCGGCGGCGGCGTCGGTATCGCGCTCGGCCTGCTGCTGGCCTGGGTGCGGCTGGTCTTCGACCCGACCGTGCGCAGCGACGCCGAGGTCACCCGCGCGCTGGGCGCCCCCGTGCTCGGCACCCTGCCCCGGCTGCGCGGCCGGGCCGCCGCGAACGGCACCGGCACCCTGCTCGCCGGCGGGCGCGGCGACGGGCGGCTCGCCGAGGAGTACCGCGCGGTCGCCTTCCGGCTCACCCACGACAAGCGCTTCTCCGAGAGCCGCCGCCTGCTGGTCGTCGCCCCGCGCGGCACCGGCGAGACGCCCGCGGCCGTCGCCGTCAACCTGGCCGCCTCCTTCGCCGAGATGGGCATGGAGGTGCTGCTCGTCGAGGCCGACCTGCGCACCCCCGCGCTGTCCGCCCGGCTGCGCACCGCGGACGGCGCCCGGCCCGGCTGGGCCAGGGCGCCGGGCCTCGGCGAGGGCGGCTGGCCCGCGGGGCTGCAGATCCCCATCGACGCGGGGGAGTCCGGCTCCTTCGACCTGGTGCCGGGACGCCGGGTGCGCAACGTCGCCCGCGCGCTGACCTCCTCCCCGGCCGGACGGCTCTTCGCCGAGGCCGACGAGCCCGGCTCCGTCGTCGTCGTCCTCGCGCCGCCCGTCCTGGCCTACGCCGACGCCGTCGCGCTGGCCGACCGCGTCGACGGCGTCGTCGTGGTGTGCGACCCGCGGGCCGTGCACCGCGCCGACCTGGAACGCGTACGCGAACTGGTCGACGCCGCCGGCGCCGCCGTCCTCGGCGTCGTCCTGCACCCCGCGGAGCCCGGCACCGGGCGCCGCTTCGGGCTGCGCCGACC
>NZ_CAJSLV010000045.1 GCF_907177275.1 Actinacidiphila cocklensis | reverse complement strand
TGTTAAGCACGCCGCCAGCGTTCGTCCTGAGCCAGGATCAAACTCTCCGTGAATGCTTCCGGGTAATCCCGGTGGCACACCACGCAAGAGCGGCACCCAGAGAGGAATAATCCCTGAGTGCACAGCGTCCTCGCTGTGTGTTTCTTCAAAGGAACCTCATCACGCACCACATAGGGCACGCGACGGGGTATCAACATATCTGGCGTTGACTTTTGGCACGCTGTTGAGTTCTCAAGGAACGGAAGCTTCCTTCGAGACCGTTTCACCGGCCCCTCCGGGCTTTCCCTTCGTTGTGTCTCCGACTTTAGCAGATGCTTTCCGGTCGGAATTACCAACCCCATTTCGAGAACACACGTTTCCGCAGTTCTCGTCGAGGCGGTCGTGCCAACCTACTCGACTCCCCTGCACGGAGCAAATCGGGGGTAGGGAACCGGACGGGCGTGCGACGGGTACGCCTGGGACGGAATCCCCACTTGACATGACTTAGGCTGCTCTCGCGGCTCGCCGTCCCGTGACAGGCTGTGACGGCGTTGTGATCTCCGCATCTAGGAGGCTTCCCCCATGACGACCGTTTCGTCTCCCCTCGCCGGCCGGGTCATCGGCCTCGCGGCAGTGCCCGACCCGGTGTTCTCCGGAGCGATGGTGGGTCCCGGTACCGCGATCGACCCGGTGCGCGAGTCCGGTGAGGCGGTATCTCCGGTCGACGGAGTGATCGTGTCCCTGCACCCGCACGCCTTTGTCGTCGTGGACGACGCCGGCCACGGTGTGCTGACCCATCTTGGCATCGACACGGTGCAGCTCAACGGCGAGGGTTTCGAGTTGCTGGTCGCGAAGGGCGACACCGTCGCCCGCGGTGATTCAGTGGTGCGCTGGGACCCGGCGGCCGTGGAGGCCGCGGGGAAGTCCCCGATCTGCCCGGTCGTCGCGCTGGAGGCCACGGCCGAGGCACTTGCGGACGTGGTCGAGTCCGCCGACGTGGCGGCCGGCGACACCCTTTTCAGCTGGAAGTAGGGCGGGGACCGATGGAGACAACGCTTCAGGGTGTCGGCGTCAGCCACGGTGTGGCGATCGGCGAGGTACGGCACATGGGTACGGCGGTCCTGGAGCCGCCGGCCAAGCAGATCGCTTCCGGTGACACCGCTCGTGAGCAGGGTCGTGCGAGGCAGGCCGTGGAAGCGGTGGCCGCCGACCTCAATGCGCGGGGGCATCTGGCCGGCGGTGAGGCGCAGGCGGTGCTCGAAGCCCAGGCGCTGATGGCACTCGACCCGGAGCTGATGGCCGATGTCGAGCGGAGGGTCGCGGTGGGGAGCACCGCGGAGCGCGCCGTGTACGACGCCTTCGCCTCCTACCGCGCCCTGCTCGCCGGTGCCGGCGAGTACCTGGCCGGGCGGGTCGCGGATCTCGACGACGTGCGCAACCGCATCGTGGCGCGGCTGCTGGGTGTGCCGATGCCGGGTGTGCCGGACAGCGACGAGCCGTATGTACTGATCGCCCGCGATCTGGCGCCGGCCGACACGGCGCTGCTGGACCCCACGCTGGTGCTGGGCTTCGTCACCGAGGAGGGCGGGCCGACCAGTCACAGCGCGATCCTCGCCCGTGCGCTGGGGGTTCCCGCCGTGGTGGCGCTGCCGGGCGCGGGTGAGCTGTCCGAGGGGACGGTGATCGCGGTGGACGGCAGTACGGGTGAGGTCTTCGTCCAGCCGAGTGCGGAGAAGCAGGCGGCGCTGACCGAGGCGGCTGCCGAGCGCAAGGCGGCGCTGGCCGCGGCGTCGGGTCCCGGCGTGACGTCGGACGGGCACAAGGTGCCGCTGCTGGCGAATGTCGGCGGTCCCGCCGACGTGCCGGCCGCTGTGGCCGCGGGTGCGGAGGGCGTGGGGCTCTTCCGTACCGAGTTCCTCTTCCTGGACGACTCGGCGACGGCTCCCTCGGAGGAGAAGCAGGTCGAGGCCTACCGGCAGGTGCTCGAGGCGTTCCCGGGCGGCCGGGTCGTGGTGCGGGTGCTGGACGCGGGCGCGGACAAGCCGCTGGACTTCCTGACGCCCGCGGACGAGCCGAACCCGGCACTGGGCGTGCGGGGTCTGCGCTCGCTTCTGGACCACCCGGAGGTGCTGGCCACCCAGCTGCGGGCGCTGGCCACGGCCTCCGCGGGGCTGCCGGTCTATCTGGAGGTCATGGCGCCGATGGTGGCGGACCGGCAGGACGCGAAGGCGTTCGCCGACGCCTGCCGTGCCGCGGGTCTCACGGCGAAGTTCGGCGCGATGGTGGAGATCCCGTCGGCTGCCCTGCGGGCCAGGTCGATCCTGCAGGAGGTCGAGTTCCTCTCGCTCGGCACGAACGACCTGGCGCAGTACACCTTCGCCGCCGACCGTCAGGTGGGTGCGGTGGCGCGCCTGCAGGACCCGTGGCAGCCCGCGCTGCTCGACCTGGTGGCGCTGGCCGCCGAGGCGGCAAAGGCCGAGGGGAAGAGCTGCGGGGTGTGCGGTGAGGCGGCTGCCGATCCGCTGCTCGCGTGTGTGCTGACGGGTCTGGGCGTCACCAGCCTTTCGATGGGTGCGGCGTCGATTCCTTACGTGCGGGCGACGTTGGCCAAGCACACGCTGGCGCAGTGCGAGCGGGCGGCGGCTGCGGCGCGGGCGACCGACAGCGCGGACGAGGCGCGGCGGGCCGTGCAGGGAGTGCTGTCCGGCGAGTAGTTCCGGACGTCCCCGGCAGGCCCGGGTCGGCTGTCCTGAAGGGCGTTCCACCTCATGGTGGGGCGCCCTTCAGGGCTGTGCGGCCGCCCGGCGCCCGGGTGTCATCTGGTGCCTGGCTCGTCGCCGGGCAGGGGCGGGGGAAGGGGCAGGCCCGCCCGGTAGCGGACGCCGGCTTCGGGTGGCACGGGGTCGCCGGTGTCGGGGTCGGTGCAGTAGGCGTTGAAGACCTCGGCCTCGGTGAGCGGGCGCGGGCCTTCCGGGTGCAGGGACCAGCCGTAGACGGTGTCGGCCCCTTCGTCGTCGGTCGTGCGCAGGACCAGGCCGCCCGGGCGGGCGCTGACGCGGGCGGCGGCCATGACGGTGCACAGCACGAGCGCCTCGGTGTCGGAAAGGTGGAGTTCGCCTTCGGTGTCGGCGGTGATGTGGGCGGTGGCCAGCAGGGAGTCGCCGTCGTCGGTGGGAAGGCTGCAGACGAGGTGGTGGGTGCCGGCTCCGGCTGCTTCGACGATGCGCAGCAGGGTGTGCGAGGCGAGGTCGAAGGCGCAGTGGGCGAGGGGTTGCGCGCAGTCGGGGCACTGGCCCGCGGCGATGAGGAGGTCGCCGGCGCGGTCCCAGGTGGCGCGGCGGTCGGCCTCGTGGGCGAGTTGGGTGCGCAGCAGCGCGAGGGGTTGGCGGGTGTAGCGGACGGCGGGTCCCGTGGTGCTGACCGCGGCCGTGTAGTGGATGCGGGAGGCCGGGGTGTCCGGCGGCCTGCGGGTGTCGGCGCAGTGGTCGGCGTAGCGGTCGGGGTCGAAGAGGGTGACGGCGATGCTGGTGCCCTGGGCGTGCAGGGAGCGCAGCAGCCCGTCCATGTGCCGCAGATACAGTCCGTAGTCGCGGAAGGGGAAGCTCGGGTATTCGGTCATGGCGGCGAAGTCGTGGTCGTCGAGCAGCAGTCCGACGACGGTGGGCGCTTCGCGGCGCAGGGCGCGGCGGTACGTGGTGCGGCCCGGCGGGCGATGGCGGTTTCGGCGTGCGGCTTTGCGCTTGCCGGTCCGGTTGCCCTGGCGGCCGGCCCTGCGGTCCGAGGTGCGGTTCGCGGCGCTGCTCGTGCCGCGGTCGGACCCGTCGGCGCTGCTGGTGCGTGCCATCTTTCCCCCTGTGAACGGATACGAGTGATCCCTACTGCTCACTGACTGTAATCGGCGCCACTGACAACGGGGGTTCCGCGACCGCGCCGCGGGGCTGGGAGAGGCGGCGCAGGACCAGGTGGCGCTGCAGGAGCGCGGCGCCGGCCAGGACGGCGCCGAAGCCGATCCAGCCGGCCGGTCCTGCCGCGATGACGACGGCGGTGAGCAGCAGCGGGCCGATGCAGCGGGAGGTGGACTGCGCGAGGCCGTGCACTCCGACGTAGCTGCCCTGGGCATGTGCGGGGGCGAGGCTGACGGACAGTTCCCACGAGACGGCGGACTGGATCATCTCCACCACGGTGAAGGCGATGGCGGAGGCCACGACGGCGACGGTCGCGGCCCACCGGGTGTCCAGGACCGCGACGGCCGTGACCGCACAGGCGAGCACGAACCAGACGGCGACCTGCCGCAGGGAGTCGGCGGCGACGCGTGCGGAGCTGCCGTAGCGGGCGAGGCGGACCTGGAGGAGGACGACCAGGACGGTGTTGACGACGAAGACCGCGGCGGCCAGGCCGTGCGGTGCCGTGGTGCGGGTGACGATCCACAGCGGGAGGCCGACGGTGAGCGCGCAGCCGTAGAGGAACATCACCGAGTCGAGTGCGGCATAGGCCAGGTAGCCGGCGTCGCGCCAGGGGTTGGCCGCGCCGGGCGGCGGCGCGGCGGCGGCGCCCTCTTCCTTTCCTGCCGCGGGTCCCGCGGCCGTGCGGGCGACGACGGTCCTGGTCGCGGAGGGCGGTTCCGCGCAGCGGGCGACCATCAGCGCGACGAGGACGAAGGACAGGCCGTCGCCGAGCAGCAGCAGCCGGTAGACGGCGGTGGTGCCCACGGCCAGGGCGGCGGAGGCGGCGAGGCCGCCGATGGTGTAGCCGACGTTGACGACGGTGCGCTGGACGGCCTGGTAGCGGGCGCGGTCCTGGCCCGCGACGCGGGCGGCGAAGAGCTTGGTGAGGACGGAGGCGGAGCGTTCGCCGAGGCTGCCGACGGCGACCAGCGGCAGGAGTTGCCAGAAGCCGTGGGCGGTCAGCAGCAGCAGTCCCGAGGCGGCGCGCAGGACCTGGACGGCGAAGAGCACGCGGGTGAGCGGCAGGCGGTCGGCGAGCCGGCCGGCCAGGGGTGCGCCCGCGATGCCGGCGACGCCGCCGAGGCCGAGCAGGAGTCCGGTCCTGCCGGTGTCGAGGCCCGCGACGACGACGAAGTAGAGGGCGGTGACCGAGACCCACAGGCCCGAGCCGATCTTGTCGACGAGGTTGATCCACAGCATCCGCCGGCCGTCGGGGCCGCCGGGTATCTCCGGGATCCTCAGTGCTCGTTGTGCCCGCTCGATCATCGGTGCCCCCTGCACGGCGTCACGTCCTCGGCTCGGCGGTGGCGTGCGGCCGGACGGGCACTTGCCACCGCGTTTGTATTGATACATACTTTGCTCTGTGCCGACACAATATGCGATCCAGGGTGCGACAGCCAGGGAGATTTCCGCCTCGGCCGAACGCGCGGTCACCGAGGGCCTGTTGCGGCCCGGCGAGGCACTGCCGCCGGTGCGCGCCCTCGCCGACGCCCTCGGGGTGAGCCCGGGCACGGTGGCGACGGCGTACAAGGAACTGCGGCGCCGCGGCATCGTGGTGACCCGGGGCCGGGGCGGGACGGTGGTGGCGCCGGCGCCCGTGGTGACCTCGCGGCGGCCGCCGCGGGTGCCGTCGGGGCTGCGCGACCTGGCCGGCGGGCACCCCGATCCGGCCTTCCTGCCCGACCTGGTGCCGCCCGGCCGGCTGTCGCCGGGCGCGCGCTCGCACCGGGCGGCGCCGCGGCTGCCGGAACTGGAGGAGCTGTGCCGCGCGTGGTTCGCGCGGGACGGGGTGCCGCACGAGCAGGTGACCTTCGCGCACGGGGCACTCGACTGCATCTCACGGCTGCTGTCGGTGGAGCTGCGGCCGGGCGACGCGGTCGCGGTGGAGGACCCTGGATTCCACCATCTGCTGGACCTCGTACCGGCGTTGGGGATGCGTACGGTCGCGGTGCCGGTGGACGACGAGGGGTTGCGCCCGGAGGGGCTGCGGGCCGCGCTGCGGGCCGGGGCGCGGGCGGTGGTGCTGTGCCCGCGGGCGCAGAACCCGTACGGCTCGCGGATGTCGGCGGCCCGCAGGGCGGAGCTGCTCGCGGTGCTGGCCGACGCGCCCGAGGTGCTGGTGGTGGAGGACGACCACAGCGCGGACACCGCGGGCGGCCCGCTGCACTCGCTGGTCACCGCGGGCGCCGGAGGGCCGCCGCGCTGGGCGCACGTCCGCACCGTCTCCAAGCACCTGGGCACCGACCTGCGGTGGACTGCCATGGCCTGCGACGCGACCACGCTGGCCCGGCACGACGGCCGGCTGCTGCTGACCTCGGGATGGATCAGCCATGTGCTGCAGGAGACGGTCGTACGGCTGATGGCCGACCCGGCCACCGGCGCGCTGGTGGCCGAGGCGGCGGTGGCGTACCGGGAGCGCCGCGAGGCGCTGATCGGCGCACTCGCGGATCGCGGGATCGGGGCGCACGGGGTCAGCGGGTTCAACGTGTGGGTGCCGGTGCGGGACGAGTCGGCGGTCGTCAACGGGCTGCGCTCGCACGGCTGGTGGGTGGCCGGCGGCGCCCGCTTCCGGATCTCCGCCGCGCCGGGGGTGCGGATCACCACCGCGGAACTGGCGGTGCAGCACGCGGCACGGCTGGCCGGTGACTTCGCAGGCGTGCTGGCCGAGACCCTGAACACCTACGGAGGTTGACGGGCCGCGGGGGCCGGCCCCGCGGCCCGCACCGGCCTGCCCTGCGCGAAGACGCCGCTACGGGCGGCCCGCGGCGCGTTCCGCGCCCAGCCGCTCGTAGAAGCGCAGCACGTCGAGGTCGTCCACCGAGCCGGGGTTGACGGCCTTGTCCAACTCGGCCCCCTGCAGCAGCCGTTTGACCGGGACCTCGATGCGCTTGCCGGTGAGGGTGTGCGGCACTCCGGGCACCGCCACGATCTCGTCGGGCACATGGCGCGGGGACAGCTGGGCGCGGATCGCGTCGTTGACCCGGGCGCGCAGCTCGTCGGTCAGTTCGGCGCCCTCCGCGAGCTGCACGAACAGCGGCATCCAGTAGCCGCCGTCCGGCTCCTCGATCCCGATGACCAGGGACTCGCGGATCTCCGGGAGGCGTTCGACGACCTCGTAGATGTCGGCGGAACCCATGCGTACGCCCTGCCGGTTGAGCGTGGAGTCGGACCTGCCGTGGATGACCACGGTGCCGCGCGAGGTGAGGGTGATCCAGTCGCCGTGCCGCCACACGCCGGGGAACATCTCGAAGTAGCTCTCCCGGTAGCGGTCGCCGTCCGGGTCGTTCCAGAAGTGCACCGGCATCGACGGCATCGGGTTGGTGACGACCAGTTCGCCGACCTCGTCCACGACCGGCCTGCCCTGGGCGTCCCAGGCCTGCAGGTCGGTGCCGAGGCACGCGGCCTGCAGCTCACCGATGTACACCGGCAGCGTCGGCACTCCCCCGGCGAAGCAGCTGCACACGTCGGTGCCGCCGCTGACCGAGGCGATCCACAGGTCCTCCGCGACCTCGTCGTGCAGCCAGCGGAAGCCGTCGGGCGGCAGCGGCGAGCCGGTGGTCGCCACGCAGCTGACCCGCGACAGGTCGAAGTCGCGGCCCGGGTGCACACCGGCCTTGCGGCAGGCGATGACGTACGCGGCCGAGGTGCCGAACACGGTGGTGCCGGTCTGCTCGGCGACCCGCCACTGCGCCTCGATCGCCGGGTAGCCGGGGCTGCCGTCGTAGAGGACCACGGTGGCGCCGGCCAGCAGCCCCGACACCAGGAAGTTCCACATCATCCAGCCGGTGGAGGTGTACCAGAAGAAGCGGTCGTCGGGGCCGAGGTCGAGGTGCAGCCCGGTCTGCTTGAGGTGTTCGAGCAGGATGCCGCCCTGGGACTGGACGATCGCCTTGGGCAGCCCGGTGGTGCCCGACGAGTACAGCACCCACAGCGGGTGGTCGAACGGCACCTGCTCGTAGGACGGTTGCGGGTCGTCGGCGACCAGGTCCCGCCATTCCAGGGCGCCCTCGGGCGCCGGGGTGCCCAGCAGCGGGATGTGCACGGTCGCGCGCAGCGAGGGCAGCCCGGCCCGGGTCTCGGCGACGACGCCGGTCCTGTCGTGCTCCTTGCCGCCGTAGCGGTAGCCGTCGACGGTGAACAGCACGACGGGTTCGACCTGCTGGAAGCGGTCCAGGACGCTGCGGGCGCCGAAGTCGGGGGCGCACGAGGTCCACACCCCGCCGACCGCGGCGGTGGCGAGCAGCGCGATGGCGGCCTGCGGGATGTTGGGCAGGTAGCCGCTGACCCGGTCGCCGGGGGTGACGCCGAGCCGGCGCAGCGCCGCGGCGAGCGAGGCGACCTGCCGGGACAGCTCGGCCCAGCTCAGGACGCCGGTCTCCATGGTCTCGTCGACGTGCAGCACGGCGGGCAGCTCGGCGCGTGCGGTGTCCAGGGCGGGCCGCAGCGCGTGCTCCGCGTAGTTGACGGTCGCGCCGGGGAACCAGCGGGCGCCGGGCATCGAGGCGTCGGCCAGGACCGTGCCGGAGGAGGTGCCGAAGCGGACGTCGTACCACTGCGTCAGCGCCTGCCAGAAGGTGCCGGTCTCGCGCACCGACCAGGCGTGCAGGGCGGCGTAGCTGCCCTGCGGGTCGTCGGCGATGACGGCGGGGGCGCCGTGCCGCTCGTGCGCCCAGCTCTGGAAGCGGGTCACCGCGGCCCGGGCGACACGCTCAGGTCCCGGGGTCCACAGGGCTTCCGGCGCACGGTCGGCTTCGGTCTTGCTTGTCATCGGGCGGCTCCAGGACGGTCCACGGCACGGCTGGTCAGGACGATGCCATGGCGGCGGCCACCGCGCCAGGGCGGCCGTCCACAGGTGCGCGGGCGCCGATGTGTGGGCGCGGACCGCACACAGAAGGTGAACACCGGCCGAACGATCGGCGTGGCGGGCGCGCACAGTGGAAAGGTGGGAGTCATGGATGCTCGGGACCTGCTGCGGTCGGTACGGATGGCGGGTTCCGCCCAGGGGCGGCGTTCTGCCAGGTCGGCGTGGCGCCGGCAGCGGATCGACGCACGCGATCTGCCGCCGGAGGCGCGCGGCGGGGAGCGGGCGCGGGTGCCGGGGACGGCGCTGGAGGTCGAGCCGCTGCCGGGCGGCGGCACGGTGCGCTTCGCCCGTTCGGTGCTGCGGGTGCGGGTCGGGGTGGGCGGCGCGGTCTTCTGCGGCTGGGACGGTGCGGAGCCCGAGCCGTCGTACGCGGTGGCGGGCACCCAGAAGTGGGGCTCGCCGCGGGAGCGGCCGTCCGGCGGCTGCCCCGAGGCGGACCCGCGGGCGGTCCTCGAACCCGACCCGGACGGCTGGCGGGTGGTCTCCGAGCGGGTGACGGTGCGCGTCTCACGGCACGGCGCGGTGGAGATCCGCACCCCCGGCGGCAGGCTGCTGCGCCGCGAGCTGCCGCCGCGCTGGTGGGACCCGGTGGGCGCGGAGGAGGGGCAGGGCGCGGCGCGCTGGGTGCAGCGCTCGGAGACGCCGGCCGACGCCCGCGTCTACGGTCTGGGCGGCCGGGCCGCCGGGCCGCGGCTGGCGGCGGGCACCTACCGGTTGTGGAACACCGACCCGGGGGGCTCCTTCGAGCCCGGCGACGACCCGCTGTACATCACGATGCCGGTGCAGCTGGTGGTCGCCGACGAGGGCTGCCATCTGGTCTTCCACGACAACACCTGGGACGGCCGGGTCACGCTGCGGGACGGCGAGGAGGGCGCGGGCTCGGGGCACGACCGGCGGGGCGGCTGCGAGGTGCGGATGGACGGCGGCCCGCTGCGCTACTGGGTGATCACCGGTACGCCGTCCCGGGTGATGGCCGGCTGGACCGCGCTGACCGGGCGGCCCGCGGTGCCGCCGCGCTGGGCGCTCGGCCCGCACCACTCGCGGTGGGGCTTCGGCAGCGCGCAGGAGGTCCGCAGGGTCGTCGCCGGCTACCGCGAGCGCGGTCTGCCGCTGTCGGCGGTGCACCTGGACATCGACCACTTCGACGGCCACCGGATCTTCACCGCCGACCCGGTGCGCTTCCCGGACCTGCCGGGCCTGGCACGGGAACTGGCCGGGCAGGGGGTGCGCCTGGTGTCGATCGTGGACCCCGCGGTGAAGGCCGAGCCGGGCCTCGCCGCCTACGACGGGGGCCGGGCGGTGGACGCGTTCGTGCGGGACGCGCGCGGCCAGGAGGTGCGGGGCGTGGTGTGGCCGGGCGACGCGGTCTTCCCCGACTTCACCGACCCCGAGGTGCGCCGGTGGTGGGGCGGTCTGTACGCGGAGCGGCTCGCGCAGGGCTTCGCCGGGGTGTGGCACGACATGAACGAGCCGGTGTCCTTCGCCGCGTTCGGCGACGCCACCCTGCCGCGTTCGGCCCGGCACGCGCTGGACGGCCGCGGCGGCGACCACCGCGAGGCGCACAACGTCTACGCCCTGGGGATGGCCCGCGCCGGATACGAGGGCCTGTGCGAACTGCGGCCCGAGCAGCGCCCGTTCCTCTTCTCCCGGTCGGGCTGGGCGGGCATGCAGCGATACGGCGGCAGCTGGTCGGGCGACGTGGCGACCGGCTGGGCGGGGCTGCGGGCGTCGCTGGCGCTGGTGCTGGGGCTCGGCCTGTGCGGGGTGCCCTACTCCGGTCCCGACGTCGGCGGTTTCACCGGGTCGCCGTCGCCCGAGCTGTACCTGCGCTGGTTCCAGCTGGGTGCGTACCTGCCGTTCTTCCGTACGCACTCGGCGATCGACGCGGGACGCCGCGAGCCGTGGGAGTTCGGCGAGCAGGTGCTGGAGCACGCCAGGGCGGCGCTGGCCGAACGGGCCAGGCTGCTGCCGTACCTGGTCACCCTGGCGCATGTCGCGCACCGCACCGGGGCGCCGTACGTGCGGCCGCTGTGGTGGAACTCGCCCGGCGACCGGGCGCTGCGGGAGTGCGGCGACGCCTTCCTGCTGGGCGACTCGCTGCTGGTCGCACCGGTCCTCGAACCGGGCGCGACGAGCCGGGCGGTCCGGCTGCCGCGGGGACTCTGGTACGACACCGCGACCGGCGAGCCGCACCGCGGGCGTACGCAGGTGCTGCTCGACGCGCCGCTGGGGCGGATACCGGTGCTGGCCAGGGCGGGCGCCGTACTGCCGGTCGCCGGTGACGACGGCACCACCGAGCTGGAGGTGTGGGCGCCGCGGCAGGGGCGTACCGGCGGCGGTGTGGTCTTCACCGGGGACCCCGAGGGGTGGGCCAAGCCGCGGATGGAGCGCTTCGTGTCGCGGTGGGAGGACGGCGCGGTGGTCGTCGAGCGGGACGGCGGGGCGGCGCCCGCCTACACCGTGCGGATGCGCGGCGCCGCGTCGTAGCCGCCGGCGAACCAGCGGCGGACCGCCAGGGTGTGCAGCGGGAAGCCCAGCTCCTGCGGTGCGTGCAGGAGCTGGTGGCCCTCGGTCTCGTCGGTGGCCGCGGACGGCGGCAGTTCGCCGGCGTCGCGCTGCGGCAGCAGCCCGAACAGCAGCAGGTAGCCGCCGGCCTCGTCGGTGAGGGCGTCTGCGAGCACGACGTCGGAGGCGGCCGCGGTGATGCCGGTCTCCTCGGCCAGTTCGCGGGTGACGGCGTGCTCCCAGCTCTCGCCGTGGTCGATGAAGCCGCCGGGCAGCGCGAGTTCGCCGCGGCTCGGCTCGATGGTGCGGCGGATGACGACGAGCCCGGTGCCCTGCGGGCCGCGGACCGGCAGCAGGGCGACGGCGACCGGCAGCGGGTTGCGGTATGCGAAGGTGCCGCAGGCCGGGCAGCGGCGCGGCCAGCCGGCATCGGCCGGGTAGCGGTTACCGCACGCGGAGCAGTGCGAGTTCTTCACCGGGGGCGTCGTCGGGGGCTCGGGAGCGGCAGCGGACACGCCCGGACTGTATCGGATCTTCGGCGACACCAGCCGTCACCGCCGCGAGCACACACCGCCGCACGCGACGTGATCGGCGGGCGCGCAGGCTGTGTTCCACAACGCGCACGAGGTCGAAGCCGTACGACGGCACGGGCGTCCACCGGTCACCCAGGGTGTGGTCGAGTACCCGTTGCGCAGCCCTGTCACCCACCATGGGAGGCTCGGCGCCGTCCCTGCCGGCGCCGCCGTCCGGCGGTGCGGCCACCGGGACTTCGCCTCCTCGGTCCTCCCGGCCGGTCGCGCGGGCCGTGCGAGGACGCCGCCCGCCGGACCAGGGCCGGGGATGCCTGATTCGCGGACGCAGGCCGGGAATCCACGTTGGTGCCGCCGTCGAAGCGGCGCGTTCAGGCCCGGAACTCCTCGGCGGTCGCGGGCAGTCGCATCCGCGGCAGGTGCGATTCGGTGCCGGCCTGGACGACGAGCGCGCAGAACTCGTCGTGGTGAGCCGGTGGGCGGGTGCAGTTCGCCTCGTGGGGCATTTTGACCACGGGCAAACAGTCCTAGCGCGGGCCGAGGCCGGTGCGGCCGTCGAGCAGTTCGCGCGCGGCGTCCAGGTGGCCGAGATGCCGGGCCGTCTCCTCGATCATGTGGAGAACGATCCCGCGCAGATCGGCGACCTCGTCATGCGGGTCGCTGCCGTGCCGCCCGACCGGCTTCGCGTCCAGCGGCGTGACGGCCAGCAGGGCATTGCCCCGCTCACACTGCTCCCGGTAGAAGGCGAACACCTCCGCGACCGGATGCGCCGAAGACATCAGCTCCTCGTCGTCGTCAGGCCACGGCGCGTCGGCCGTGCTTCCGGAGAAGAACCTTTGGAACCAGTGGCGTTCGGCATAACCGAGATGCTTGATCAACCCGAGCGGCGTCCAACCCGAGGGCATGACCGAGGTCCGCAACTGCTCGTCGGTCAGCCCGTCGAGGATCGCCAGCGCACTGGTCCGCTGGGCGTCGAGGAAGTGCTGCAGGACAACAGCTTCCGCGGTCATCGTGCTGGTGGGAGCCATGATCGTCCTCTCGGTTGACGCGGCCTTGATCGGACGCCCGGCGGACAATCCTAGATCCGCGGAACGCGGGATCCCAGCCGCCCGTGCCGGGGCTGATACCTGTTCCCACGGCCGGCCTGCGCCACCCCACCGGCCGGTAGGGTGGCTCGCGTGGATCTGGACGCCGTCGCCGCCAGGCTCGGAGTACCCGTCGAGGACGTCGACCGCGTGCACCGGCTCGCCGGCGACCGCCCGTCGGCTCCGCTGCCCGCCAAGGCCGACGCGCCCGCGATCCTCGACCGGCTCGCGGTGCGGCCGGACGACGCCGCGGAAATCATGGAGGGCTGGCCGGATCCCGGCTCCCCGCTGTGGATTCCGGAGCTGCGCTGGCTGCTCGACCGCTCGATCGCCCTGGTCCGCGCCGACCTCGGGGGCCACGACTGGCTGCCGCCCGGTCCCGCGCTGCCGCGCGCACGAGGCCCCGCCTGGCGGCATCTCTACGTGTACGCGTACCTGGCCCTGGTCGATGTCGCCACGGGCTACCACCGCGAACACGGCATCACCGATGCCGTGTCGGGGGCAACCCTCGCGGACCTGGGGCGCAACCTCGCGGTCGACCGGCGAATGCACCGCGAGGGCTGGCCGGTCATGCAGAGCTGGCTGACGCTGCACGCACGCGGCGGCCTCTACGAGCTGGGCCGGCTGCAGTACCAGCGCGGCAGCACCGCCATCGGCCTGCACATCCCCGAGTCGGGGCCGATGACCCCGGAGGCGGTCGCCGCGTCGCTCGACGAGGCCCGCGCGTTCTTCCCGCGCCACTTCCCCGACGAGCGCTACACGGCCTTCTCCTGCGGCTCGTGGCTGCTCGACCCGCAACTGCTGGAGTACCTGCCCGCGGACTCCAACATCGTCCGGTTCCAGCAGAGGTTCGAGCTGGAGCCGTACGAGGAGCCGGAGGGGCTGGACGCCGACGTCGAGGTACTGCGGTTCGTGTTCCGCACCCTGACCACGCCGCTCGACCGCCTGCCGCGCCGCACCGCGCTCCAGCGCGCGGTGGCCGACCACCTCAAGGCCGGCCGCCACTGGTACTGGCACCGCGGCCACTTCCCGATCTCGGGCCGGTAGCTGCGACGCTGTGAGCCAGTGGGCGTTCGCCGCGATGAACTCCCGCATGCCGACAGTCAGGTGGAGCCGCACGTTGTCCCAGACCGACACGACAGGGCCGCCGAGCCAGGTGCCGGCGCGCGGCACCCGGTTCGACCCCGCTGGTGCGGGCCGGCGCGGATACCGGCTCTGACCAGGGTCGAGATATGGGCGACAGACGAGTCGGACTGTATGCGATCACTGTCGCGGCTGGCCCGGGAAGTGATAGGTCATGGGGATGCCGAAACTCACCTCTTTACTGCGAGCCCTCGTCCTGCCCCTCGCCACACTGGTCGCGGTCGCCGCGGGCGGCCCCGCCCAGGCGCGTGCGGCACGGCCCGCGCACCCCGAGCCCAAGGCGCCCGCGCAGTTCGTCGCGCTGCGGGACGTGGACCCCACGATCATCCAGGAGATGCGGTACTTCACCCCGCACAACTTCACCGGGGCGCCCATCGACGGATACCGGGCGCCGATGTGCATCCTGACCAGAGCCGCGGCCGAGGGCCTGCACCGGGCGCAGGTGCGGCTGCTGCGCAGCGGCTACTCCCTCAAGGTCTACGACTGCTACCGGCCGCAGCGGGCCGTCGACACCTTCGTCTCCTGGGCGGAGGACCTGGACGACACGACGATGAAGGCGGAGTTCTACCCCCAGGTCGACAAGACCCGGTTGTTCGCGGACGGTTACATCGCCGCGAAATCCGGGCACAGCCGCGGCAGCACCATGGACCTGACGGTCGTCCCGCTGCCGGCCAGGCCCACCCGCCCCTACCGACCGGGTGAGCCCCTGACACCCTGCTACGGGCCGCAGGACCAGCGCTTCCCCGACAACTCGCTGGACATGGGCACCGGTTTCGACTGCTTCGACACCCTCGCCCACACCCTCGACCCGCGGATCCAGGGCGTCCAGCACGCCAACCGGATGCTGCTGATGGACGCGATGCAGGGGTTCACCAATCTGCCCGAGGAGTGGTGGCACTACACGCTCAACGCCGAGCCCTTCCCCGACACGTACTTCGACTTCCCCATCGACCGCAGGTCGTTGACCCCCTGACGGGCGGGGCCTGAGGACTCCAGCAGCACCGGCGCCCCGAGCAGTGACCCGATCGCCTCGCTCCAGTGGCGCGGGTCACGGCCCGGGGTGTCCCACAGCGCCGGCGCCGCGCGCAGCAGCCTCCCGGTCAGCTCCGCCTGCCGTGCCAGGTCGCCGGGCGGCCCGGCCGGCAGGCGTTCCACCAGGTCGCCGTCGATCCCGTAGGCGCGGCAGATCCGCAGGCCCCGGCAGCGGCGGGGCGCATCCAGGTGGGTGACGGCCAGCGCGTCCACTCCCCCGCAGACCTCGGCCGCGTAGGTGTGCGCGACCGCGTCGAAGTGGCCGATGCGGAAGGCGCCCTGCCAGCGGCCGTGGCCGTTGTGCGGCTCCGGCAGTGCCGCGGTCAGCTCGGGGTCCTCGGTGACCAGCGGCCCGGGGCCGTGCCGGGTGGTGTACGTGCGCACCACGCCGAGCCGCAGCCCCTCCCCGGCCGCGCCCGCCTCGGCCAGCAGCGTCTCGGCGTTGGCGAAGGTGGTGGTCGACCAGGTCGTGTACGGGTGGAAGCCGTGCCATTCGTCGAGCAGTACTCCCTGGGCGCCCTCGAAGACCAGCGGCCCGCGGGCGGCCAGTTCGCGCAGCCGGGTGCCGTCGGTGAGCCGTACGGCCCGCGCGAAGGACGTGTAGGCCTCGGCGCACGCCTCCACCGGCGGTGCGGCCAGCGGTCCCAGCTCGTCGGTGAGCCGGTCCCGCAGCAGCCGCAGCCGGCTCAGCAGCCGGGGGCGTGACGCGCAGTCGCCCGCCGTCGGCTCGTCGCCCGCGTGGGCGAGGGTGTACCGCGTGGTCTCCCCCACCCCCATCCCGCACGAGCCGTGCCTGGCCTCGCCCCTGGCCAGCTCGCGCAGCCGGCCCGCGGCCGCGTGGTAGGGCGTGGTCAGCGGCGCGTCGCGGTCGACGGCGAGCAGGGCGTACGGGTCGGGCACGCCCAGCGCCCGCAGGTGGTCGGCCTCCGCGGCCAGCGCGAGCGGGTCCACCGCGGTGAACCGCGACAGCTGGGTGGGCACTCCGTGCAGGGTGCCGGAGCCGAACTGGGCGAAGGTGTGGTGGCGGCCGTCTGCGGTGACGACGTTGTGGGCGGCCTGCGCGCCGCCGTTGAAGCGGACGACGGCGGCGACACCGCCGGCCCGGCAGAGCCGGTCGACGGTGGCGCCCTTGCCCGCATCGCCGAAGCCGAGGTCGGCGACGAGGGTGTGCCGCCGGTCTCCCGAGGCTCGGGTGGCGCCCATCACCGGCCCGTCACCGGCCCGACAGTGCCCGCGCCACGGTGTCCACCGCCGTGGAGCCGACGTCGGCCAGATCGGCGAGGCCGGTGGCCAGGTCGATGGCCTCCTCGCCGAGGCCGACCGTCAGGGCGATGGTCTCGCAGACCGCGTCGAGGTCGTCCAGCTCGATCACGTTCTGGCCCAGCAGGCGGCGCCACAGGGTGAGGACCTCGGGGTTGCCCGCGTAGGAGGTGCCGGCGGGGAGGATGTAGTGGACGTGGAACTTGCGCTTCAGCTCGGCCAGGATGTCCTGGACGGGAATGTCGTGGCGGATCGTCTCGCCGAGGACGGCCTGCACCTCGCGGGCCTTGACCTTGCCGTAGGGCATCTCGTCGCCGATGAGGAAGAGGTAGCCGCGGCGGCCGCGCTTGGTGTGGCAGTCGAGTTCGGTGTGCCGGGCCATGGCGTAGAGGGCGAGTTCGTACGACTCGGTCATCTGGCCGCCGCCTCCGCCCTCCAGCAGGATGTTGCCGAGGTCGTCGTCCATCCGGTTGTCGGACTCGAACTGGCCGAGCTGCAGCGGGACCCGGTCGCAGGTGGCGTCGCCGACCGCGCCGAAGAGGATCTGCGGGTCGCGGACGTAGCCCTTGCGCAGCAGCAGGCCGAACAGGTCGGGCAGCTTGGTCTGCAAGGTGCGCGGGACGCCGCCCATGGAGCCGGTGACGTCGAAGAGGACCGCGATGGCCAGGGAGTCCGGGTGTTCGTCGGAGTCCCGGCTCTCCCTGACGGTCAGGCCGTGCGGGTCGAGCGACTGGTGTGCGCGCCAGGTGTGCCGGGGCGCGCTGTGCCTGACGTGGTCGCTGTACGCGAACGCGTCGGTGCCGGCGGCCGCGCGGTAGCGCGCGGCGGCGTCGTAGACGTTGGTGGACCAGCTTCCGCTGCCCATGGTCGTCCCCCTCGTGATGGTGTGGTGCGTGCTGTGGTGCGGGGTGTGGTGCCCGCGTGCGGTGGTCGCGGCCGGTCAGGCCGGTGGCGCGGCGGGCATCGTGAACGGCCGGAAGGTGCGCGGCCCGTAGAGCCGTTCCAGCAGGTCGTCGAGTTCCGCGAGCAGCTGCCAGGCGTCCTGCGGGCGGCGTTCCTGCTCGGGCAGGGTGCAGCCGCGCAGGAAGGCGCGCATCTGCGGCGGTGCCAGGTCGCCGGTGAGCTGCGCGATGCACAGCGAGGCGAGGTGGATGTCGGTGGCCGGGGTCGCCGGCAGGTGCGCCAGCGCCTCGGGCGGGTAGCTGCCGGCGTGCCGGTGCAGCAGGACGGGGACGTCGGTGCCGGTCGCGGTGGCGTAGCACCAGTCGACCAGCACCAGGCCGTGCAGCTCCGGGTGGATCAGCACGTGCTCGGGGAAGACGGCGCCGTGGACCAGCCGGGCGCGGTGCGCCCAGCCCAGTGCGGTCAGCAGGCGGCGCCACATCCAGGCCGCGTCCCTCGGGTCGAGCCCGCCGGGGTGGGCCGCGGCGACCTCGGCCAGGGTGTGGAAGCCGGTGAGCGGGACGAAGGCGTTGACGACCTGCTCGGTGCCGTCGGGGTGCCGCTGCCGGAAGCTCTCGATCAGGGTGGGGGCGTAGGCGCGGTGCCGTGGCTCGCCGACCGTGCGCAGCCGGGTCAGCACGTCGGCCTCGTGCTCCATCAGGTCGTTGTCCCGCGGCTCGCGGGGGATCTTCAGTACGGCCGCGTGGCGGTCGCCGTCGCTGTCGTAGCGGGCGCCGCGCACGGTGGCGAGGCCGCCTTCCGCGAGCACCGGGCCGAGGACGTAGCGGTGCCGCCCGCCGGTGACCGTCTCGTGCCTGGCCTGCCAGGCGGCGGTGAGCCGGGCGAAGGCAGCGGCCGCCTGCTCCGCGCGGCCGGCCGGCGCGGTGTCGGGGTGCAGCAGCCGGGCGAGCCTGCGGTAGTGCCGGGCGGCTTCCCTCGGTTCCGCGGGGAAGCCGCCGGTCAGTGCCGCGAGGGCGTCGTCGAAGTCGGCGGCGCCGGCGCCCTGGGCGTCGGCAGCGGCCGCGGGCGCCGCGGCCCGTGCCCCTGAGGCGGTCATCGCACGCCCGCCTCGCGGTCGGGGCGCAGCAGCGCCGGGTGCAGCAGGCGGGCGTCCCCGGCCCGGTAGAGGCGGGCGCGCGGGCCGCCGCGGCTGCCGGGGCGGGTGTCCGTCTCGCCGGTGGACTCCACGAACCCGGGCACGGACAGCACCTTGCGGTGGAAGTTCCCGGCGTGCAGCGCCGCGCCCCACACCGTCTCGTAGACCTCGCGCAGCTCGGTGATGGTGAAGCTCTCGCCGAGGAAGGCGGTGGCCAGCGGGGTGTACTCGATCTTGGCCCTGGCCCGCTCCAGGCCGTCCGCGAGGATGCGGCCGTGGTCGAAGGCGAGTCCGCCGCTGCCGTCGTGACCGGGTCGGCGGCCGGCACCACCCCCGTAGGCCCCGGTCCGCCGACCCTGCTCGAAGGGACGCGGACGTGCCTCGTCCGGTTGCCCCGCAGGTGATATTGCCTCGACCGGGAGCCAGCCGGCGCCCGCCGCGTCGCCGCCCGGCTGGGCGTCGGGCAGTCCGGGGGCGAAGGCGAGGTAGGCCACCGAGACGACGTGCATCCGCGGATCGCGGTGCGGGCTGCCGTACGAGCCGAGCTGTTCGAGGTGGACCCGGTCGAGCGCGGCGGCATCCAGGCCGGTCTCCTCGGCCAGTTCGCGGGCCGCCGCCTCGTCGAGCGACTCACGGCCGGCCCGTACGAAGCCGCCGGGCAGCGCCCAGCGGCCGGCGAAGGGCTGACCGCCGCGCTCCACAGCCAGCACGTGCAGCCGGCCGGCCCGCAGCGTCAGCGCCACGACGTCCACGGTGACCGCGATCGGGTCGAAGGCGCGGGGGTCGTACTGCGCCAGGAAGTCCCGCTCCGCCTGCGTGCCGTCCGGCTCCGCCATGACCGCCGTCCCTCCCCGCCCGATGTCGTTCTCAGTATGAGTATTTCTCGTTACGAGAAGAACATAGCACGGGCCTGCGACACCGTCCACGCGACCGCGGCAACATTCCACGGCGCACGACCGCTTGACGCTCCGTCACCGTGGGGCAACACTTCCGGCAGCGCGACGCCGGTCGGTGGGAGGGGAGTTGCGCTCACCGGGCATCCGCGCGCCCATTCCCGACACGGTCGTTCACCGACCGGGCAAGGGAGCGTGACATGAGCCAGACCGTCCCGACCCACGTGGCCGCGATCGACCAGGGCACCACCTCCACCCGCTGCCTGATCTTCGACGCGGAGGGCCGGATCGTCGCGTCGGACCGGCGCGAGCACCGCCAGATCCTGCCCAGGCCCGGCTGGGTCGAGCACGACGCCACCGAGATCTGGGCCAAGGTCCAGGCCGTGGCGTCGGGCGCGCTGGCCAGAGCCGGGCTCCGCCCCGACCAGCTGACGGCGCTCGGCATCGCCAACCAGCGCGAGACGGTGGTGCTCTGGGACCGCTCCACCGGCCGCCCGGTGCACAACGCCGTCGTCTGGCAGGACACCCGCACCGCGGCGCTGTGCACCGAACTCGGCGGCACCTACGGGCAGGACCGCTTCCGCGACACCACCGGGCTGCCGCTGGCCCCCTACTTCGCCGGGCCGAAGATCGCCTGGCTGCTCGACCACGTACCCGGGCTGCGGCACCGGGCCGAGCACGGCGAGATCGCGTTCGGCACCATCGACTCCTGGCTGATCTGGAACCTCACCGGCGGCACCGCGGGCGGTGTCCACGTCACCGACGTCAGCAACGCCTCACGCACCCTGCTGATGGACCTGCACACCCTGGACTGGGACCCGGCGATCCTGTCCGCGATGGACATCCCCGAGGCCGTGCTGCCGCGCATCCGCCCCTCGGCCGAGGTGTACGGCCTGGCCACCGGACGGCTCGCGGGCGTCCCCGTCGCCGCCGCGCTCGGCGACCAGCAGGCCGCGCTGTTCGGGCAGACCTGCTTCGACCTCGGCGAGGCGAAGAACACCTACGGCCCGGGAAGCTTCCTGCTGCTCAACACCGGAGGGCGGCCGGTGCCGTCCGAGAGCGGCCTGCTCACCACGGTCGCCCACCAACTCGGCGGTGAGCGGCCGGTGTACGCCCTGGAGGGCTCCATCGCGATCACCGGGGCGCTGGTGGAGTGGCTGCGCGACCGGCTCGGGGTGATCCGCACCATCGAGGAGATCGAGCCGCTGGCGGCAAGCGTCCCCGACAACGGCGGCGCCTACGTCGTCCCCGCCTTCTCCGGCCTGTTCGCGCCCTACTGGCGGTCCGACGCGCGCGGCGTGATCACCGGCCTGACCGCGTACGTCACCAGGGCGCATCTGGCCAGGGCCGTCCTGGAGGCGACCAGCTGGCAGACCCGCGAGGTGGTCGACGCGATGCAGCAGGACTCAGGGGTGCGGATCGGCGCGCTGCGGGTGGACGGCGGCATGACCGTCAACGGGCTGCTGATGCAGCACCAGGCGGACGTGCTGGGCGTACCGGTGATCCGGCCCGTCGTCGCCGAGACCACCAGCCTGGGCGCCGCCTACGCGGCCGGGCTCGCCACCGGGGTGTGGGAGGGACCCGACGCGCTCAGGAAGCAGTGGCGGGAGGACACCCGCTGGAAGCCGGCGATGCCCGAGCAGGTGCGCAGCGGGGAGTACCGGCGCTGGAAGCGGGCCGTGGAACGCAGCCTCGGCTGGCTGGACGACGACCGGCCCGCGATGCCCGCGGGCCGGGGCAGGTGAGGCGGGCCGGACCGGGCGGGCCGTCAGGTCGCCGCGGGCGCGCGGCGGCCGGCCGCCACCGCGGCCGCGTGCTCGACCACGCTGATCAGCACCTGCTTGGCCGACTCGCGATCCCGCGCGTCGCACAGCACCACCGGAACCCCGGGGTCGAGGTCCAGCGCCTCGGTGACCACGGCGGGGGCGTGCAGTTGGGCGCCGTCGAAGCAGTTGACCGCGACCGTGAAGGGGATGCCGCGCCGCTCGAAGTAGTCGACCGCGGCGAAGCAGTCCTCAAGTCGGCGGGTGTCGGCCAGCACCACCGCACCCAGCGCGCCCTGGGCCAGCTCGTCCCACAGGAACCAGAACCGGTCCTGCCCCGGGGTGCCGAACAGGTACAGCACCAGGTCGTCGCGCAGCGTGATGCGGCCGAAGTCCATGGCCACGGTCGTGGTGCGCTTGCCCTCCACGCCCGCGAGGTCGTCGACCGGCCGGCCCGCCTCGCTCAGCGCCTCCTCGGTCCGCAGCGGCCTGATCTCGCTGACCGTGCCGACCAGGGTCGTCTTGCCGACCCCGAAGCCGCCGGCGACCAGCAGCTTGAGCGCGACCGGCTCCGCGGCGGACTGCTGACGGCGGCGGTCGGCGTGGGCGATGGCCATGGTGTCTTCTACTTCCCTGCTCGGATGCGGACTTGGGGATGGCACGGGTACGAGCAGCCTAGCGGGCGCTACAGCGCGCGCAGACCGTTGATGACCTCGCGCAGGATGCTCTCGTCGGGCAGCTCGGCCGGCGGCACGGGCTGGTGGACCATGACGTGCCCGGCTTCCAGCAGGTCGCCGACGAGCACCCGGACGACGCCGACCGGCAGGTCGAGGTCGGCGGCGAGTTCCGCCACCGACACCGACTGCAGCCGGCAGGCCTCGACGATGTCGAGGTGCTCGGGCGACAGGGTGCGGTCGTCGTCGACGCCCGCGTCCGCGTCCGAGTCCTGCGCGATCACCAGGGCGATCAGGTCGAGCTTCGCCTCTGCCGCGTGGCTCGTCCGCCCGCGGGTCATCGCGTAAGGCCGTACCACCGGTCCTGCCGCGTCGTCGTACCAGCGGTCCGATTCAGACGTCATGTCACCCCGTCACCCCGTCGTCCCAAGTCCGCTCGCCGGCTGTCAGCCGCTGAGCGCCGTTTCGCCGCCATGCCGCGGCTCCGCAGCCAGATGGACGCCCACCCGCTTGACCAGCAGCGCCATCTCGTACGCCACCTGCCCGACGTCGGAGTCCGCGTCGGCCAGCACCGCCAGGCAGCTGCCGTCGCCGGCGGCCGTGACGAACAGGAACGCGTCGTCCAGTTCGACGATGGTCTGCCGGACCCGGCCGGCGTCGAAGTGCCGGCCGACGCCCTTGGCGAGGCTGTGGAATCCGGAGGCGACCGCCGCCAGATGCTCCGAGTCCTCTCGCGTCAGTCCGTCCGAGGAGCCGGTGGCCAGGCCGTCCCCGGAGAGCACCAAAGCCTTGCGAATGCTGGCGACCCGGGTGACCAGGTCGTCCAGGAGCCAGCTCAGCTCACGTGTCGGGCTCGATGCTGCAGTCATCGACCGTTCCCCTCAGGTGTCGTTCTCGGTGCTGTCGTCGATGCGTCGTCGCCGGGTGCTGCTCCGCCGTCCGGCTCGGCCTCCGCTGCCCTGCGGCCGCGCTGCCAGCCGGCCTGGATCGCGGACATCCGGTCGCGTACCTCGTCGGCGGACCGCTCACGGCCGCCGTCGCGTTCTGTCTCGGTGGCGGGGGACCGTGCCGCGTCGGCCCGCAACTGCGGTGCCAGACTGGCCTGCCTGACCCGCCGGGGCAGCACGATGCCGCCCTCCGCAGCGCCCTCGGCCGGCTCCTCTGCCGCGCCGGGCGCCTCCTGCCGCGGGCGCGGCAGCGACGGTACGGCCGTCACCGCCCGCGGAACCTGCTGGGCCGCCGTACGGGGCCGGCGGCGGGGCAGCGGCAGCGGGGCCGCGGGCGCCTGCTCGCCGGTACCGGGAGCGGCGGCCGGCTCCTCGGGGTCGTCGATCCCGTCGAGCCCCCGGCTCAGGGCCGCGGGCAGCGGCTCCTCCTGGTGCGGGGCGTGCTCCTTGTGCCGCTCGCCGCCGACGTCGTCCACGCCCTCCAGACCCCACTGGCGGAACGTGTGCTCGGTCTCGCCCGCCACGTCGAGTCCCAGCGGCCTGGCGGCCCCGGGCAGTTGCGTGCCGCCGGTGTCCTCGCCGCTGTCGCTGAGCAGCGACTCGGGGATCATGACGACGGCCGTGGTGCCGCCGTACGGCGACTGCCGCAGCGAGACCCTGACGTTCTGCCGCCGGGCGAGCCGGCTGACCACGAACAGGCCGAGCCGGTCGGTGTCCGACAGCTCGAACTCGGGCGTCTCGGCGAGCCGCAGGTTCGCCTCCAGCAGCGCGTCGGGCGTCAGGCCCAGGCCGCGGTCGTCGATCTCCAGGACGAACCCGTTGGCGACCGGCTCGCCGTGCAGCTTCACGGTGGTGTGCGGCGGCGAGAAGACCGCGGCGTTCTCGATGAGTTCGGCGAGCAGGTGGGTGAGGTCGGCGACCGCGGCGCCGGCGACGGCCAGCCGCGGCAGCCGGCGCACCTCGATCCGCTCGTAGTCCTCGACCTCGGCGATGGCGGCGCGGACCACGTCCATCAGCTGCACGGGCTTGCGCCACTGCCGCGAGGGGGCCGCGCCGGAGAGGATGACCAGGCCCTCGGCGTGCCGCCGCATGCGGGTGGTCATGTGGTCGAGCCGGAAGAGGTCGGCCAGTTCCTCGCCGTCCTCGGCGCGGCGCTCCATCGCGTCCAGCAGCGTCAGCTGGCGGTGCAGCAGCACCTGGCTGCGACGGGCGAGGTTGACGAAGACCTCGGACACGCCCTTGCGCAGGTCGTTCTGCCGGACGGTGGCCTCGACGACGGCCCGCTGGAGGGTGTTGAGCGCCTTGCCGACGTGGCCGATCTCGTCGTCGGCGTACTCCAGCCGCGGCACCTCGGTCTCGACGTCGATCTGCTCGCCGGCCGCCAGCCGCCGCATGACCCGCGGCAGCCGGGTGCCGGACACCTCCTGGGCTTCGCGGCGCAGTCCGGTCAGGTCCCTGATCAGGCCGCGGCCGATGCGTACCGAGACGACCAGCGAGGCGACCACCGCGATGAGGCCGACACCGCCGACGAAGGCCGCCTCGACGAGCTTGGTGGTCGCGATCGGCTGGTTGCGGTCGGTGACCTGGCTGTCCGAGGTGGCGCCGAGCCGGCCCAGGTCGTCCATCGCGGTCGCGGCGACGCCGGGCCAGGACAGGTGGGCGGCGACGATCGGCGCGTCGGAGACCCCGCCGGCGATGACCGCGTCCTCCGCGGAACGCAGCGCCTTGCCGTTGCTGTTCTTCCAGTACGCGTCGTAGGGCGCGCGCTCCTCGTCGGTCAGCTGCCACAGGCTGCCGTCGTAGTAGTTGCGCTGCTCGGCCACCGCGAAGGTGAAGGAGCGCAGTTCCGCCTGGCTCATGTGCCCGGTGCTGATGGCGGCCGCCATCAGGGCGTCCTCGCGGCTGATCTCGTCGCGGGCGCGGCCGAGTTGGACGACCGAGCGGTGCTGGTCGTCGAGCTTGAGGTCGTTGTGCGGGTTGAGGGCGTCGAACAGCTGGAAGGCCGGGTCGGTCATCGCGTTGTACGCGTCGAGGACGTCGTTGCGGCTGATCCGCCCGTCGTCGGCGCGCTTGCGCAGCGAGCTGAGGCCCTCGACGGTGCCGAGGAACGTGTCGAGCCGGGTGCGGGCCTGCGAGCCGAGCGAGCCGCGCACGCCCGATGCGGCGATCCTGGTGCGCATCTTGGCTATGGAGGCGTCGGTGACCTGCTGCTGCTTGTTGTAGCCGATCCTGGCCTGCGAGTCCCGGGTGTTGGCCACGTAGATCATCGCTGCCCTGCGCTCCTGCTGGAGGCTCTGCACCGCGTCCTGGCCGGGATAGCCGACGTTGTCCACGACCCGCTGGACATCCGGACGGTCCAGCAGCGCGCGGCCGGTCACCGTGGCGGCGAAGGCCCAGATGACCGTCAGTGACACCAGAGGGATCAGCAGCAGCGCCACGATCTTCCGGCGGATCGTCGTACCGCGAAAGCTCATGGCCTCCCCAACGTCTCCCCCGCGAAGGGGGCTTCTGTCTTGTTTAAACGGCGTGAGCCTACTACCGCCTCAGCGGTAACTCGAAAGTATGTCGGGGGGTTGGGCAGGTCTGCGACGAAACGTACCCCGGAATGCACCTGGAGGATTCGGGGCAGCCACTCTTCATGGACTTCCAACGGAGGACCGTGTGGGTGGAAGAGACGGCCCCCAGGCCGCGGATGGCGGACCCGGTGCGTGCCGCCGCGGTGCGGGCGTTTCTGACCGCCGCCGTCGCGCTGGTACAGGCCGTCACCGACGTCGTGCTCGCCGCCGGGCACTCCTGGCTGTCGGCACCCCTGCTGATGACCACGGTGCTCACGTCGGTCGTCGCCACCTGGGCGGTGCTCGACGTGTGGGTGACCCGTCAGGTGTGGAACCAGCGCAACGGCGTGGTCTCCAGCCCGAGCAGCGCCGCCAGGACGCTGCGCCGTGAGCGGCGCAGAGCACGGCGGGCCGCCCGAGCGGCCAGATCGCAGCCCGGTGCGGCCGGACCGCGGCATCAGCCGCGCCACCTGGGGGTGTAGCGGTCACCGGGCGGCGGCTCCACCAGCGACTTCCGCCGCGGGGTCCGGGGCGGGCTCGGCAGCGGCTTCGCCGGCCGGCTCCTGGGCTGCCTCCGGCGGGCGGCGGAACATCCTGGTGGCGGTGATCTCACCGTGCACCTGTTCGCCCTGCGGGTCCTGCACCGGAAGGCCGGGCCTGAGGTGTTCCTCGACGCTGATGTATTTCAGGCCCGCCCGCAGATCCGCGTCATTGCGCAGCCTGACCACGAGCGGGAATTCGGCAAGCGCGGTCGTGTCGAATAGGCCGGTGGTGTAGATGAGCTGCACTCCGAGCGCATCGGCGACGGCCCGCTGCAGCTCCAGCAGATAGGTGGCATTCGCACGCCCGATCGGATTGTCGAGGAAGAGCGTGCCCGCGTGCCGCTGCCGGTCCCTGCCGCGGTCGTTGCTGCGCAATGCGGCCATCGTGCAGTACAGCGCGATGGCGGCGGTGAGGAGCTGGCCGCCGGAGAAGACGTCGCCCATCTGGCCGACGGGGACGCGCTCGGCCCGCAGCACCGCGTCGGGCTTGAGGATCTCCACGGCGATACCGCGCGGCTGGAGGCCCGCGCCGACCCCGCGCAGCAGCAGCGACATGCCGTCGCGCCGCAGGTCGGCGTTCTTCCGCAGCGCCGACCTGGTGGCCTCGTCGATGACCTCGCCGAGGCGCTCGGTCAGCACCGCCTGGTCGGGGTCCTCGAAGCGGATACGCAGGAATTCCTGGCCCGACCACTCGCCGAGGCCCTCCGGCAGCCGGGACAGCCGCTGGGCCGAGCGCAGGGTCGCCAGCGCGGACTCGACCAGGCCGCGCAGCCGGTCCACGATGATCTCCCGGTTGCGCTCCAACTGGTCCAGCTCGTCGGTCAGTACCCGCAGCCGTGGGGCGAAGGCCGCGGCCCAGGCCGCCGCGTGCTCGGGCAGCGCGGCGCCCGGCAGCTCCCTGATCTGCTGCCGGGCGGGCGTCCTGACCTGCTCGAAGCGGACCGCGTTGGCGTGCCGGACCAGGACGTCCGCGGACTCGCGCAGCTGCGTCTCGGCGGCCGACAGGTCGGCGGCGCAGCCGCGCAGGCTGCGCCGGGCCTCGGCGGCGGCCTGCCTGGCCGCCTCCTGGCTGCCCGGGTACGGCTGCGGCTCCTCCTCGTCGGGGTGCTGCTGCGGCCCGCCGTCCCGCAGCAGGTCGCGCAGCAGCGCGGCGGTCTCGTCGAAGCCGCCGGCCGCGTCCTCGGCCGCGCGGTGCGCCGCGACCAGGTCGGCGTGGGCGGCGGTTGCCTGTTCCAGTGCCTCGGTACGGGCGGCGACCTCCGTGGTGGCCGCGCGCAGCAGCTCCTGGGCGTGGTCGGCGTCGCGCGGCTGCAGGGGCTCGGGCAGTTCGGTGTGGTGCGGTGCGCCGCCGGGCGGCGCGAGGCGTTCTGCCTCGCCGCGGAGCCGGCCGAGCTGCTCGCTCGCGGTGGACGCCCGGGACTCCAGGGTCTGCACGAGCGCCTCGGCGCGGCCTGCCGCCGCCTGACGTGACGGGCCGTCGGAGCCGTCGGGGCCTTCGAGCAGCTGGGCGGCGCGGCTGCGCACCTTGTTGGTGAGGCGGTCCAGTTCGACCAGCGCGGCGTTCTCGGTGCTCTCCGCCCGTGCCTGCTCGGCCCGCAGGTCGGCGCCCACGCCGACCTTCTCGTAGACCTCGGATGCCGCGCGGTAGGCCTCGCGCAGTGCGGGCAGGGAGGTGGCGGTGTCGCCTTCCGCCGCCGCGGTCCCCTCGTCGGGGGCGCCGGCGATCTCGGCCCGCTCGGCGCGCAGGACGCGGGCGGTGCGTCGGGCGTCGTCCGAGGCGCGCTGGGCGGCCCTGCGGTCCTCGTCGGCGGCGCGGGCCTGCGCGAGGCAGGTCTCGGCCCGGGTCTCCGCCTCGGCCGCGTCGGCGGCCAGCTCCCGGGTCCTGCGCTGCCAGTTGGCCCGCTCCCGCAGCCGGTGGGCAAGCCCTGCCAGCGCGTCGGCGCTGCGGCGGGCCTGCTCCGCGGCGGCCCTGCGGGTGTCGCTGTCCTGTGCCGCCTCCGCGGCGACGGCGTCGGCCTCGCCGCGGGCGGCGCGCGCCTCGGTCATCTCCGCGCGGGTGCGCTCCACGGTGTCGCGGGCGGCGGCGGCCTCCGCGGCCAGCTCGGCGAGCCGGCCCTGCGGGCAGGCGGCACGCCAGGAGGCGAGCCGGGCCGCCAGCGTACGGTCGTGCGCGAGACGGGCCGCCAGCGCCCTGATCTCCTCCTCGCGCGCGGTCGCCCTGCCCCGCAGCGCCTGGCGCTCGCCGTCCGCGGCGAACTCGTCGTGCATCGCCGGGTTCGGCGGTACGAGGAAGACGTCCGGCTCGGTGCCGGACACCGGCGGCGGGGCGAGCAGCGCGGCGGCGGTGCCGACGGCCACGGTGGAGCGGGGCAGCAGGGCGGCCTGCGCCAGGACGTCCCTGGCCCGCTGGTACGTGCCGGGGTCGGTGACGACGACCCCGTCCACCAGCTCGGGCCGGGCAGCCAGCACCACGGCGTGGTCCACCGGGTCCACGGCCTGCGCGAGGTAGCGCCACCCCGGCAGCGCCGGGATGCCGTGCTCCCCCAGGTACTCGACGGTGGCCAGCACATCGGGTCCCGGCGGCAGCAGCCCGCCGTCGCCGAGCGCCCCGAGGATCCGCGCGTCATCGGCGGCGGCGGTCCGCAGCTCGAACAGCTGCCGCTCGGCGGCGGTCACGGCCCCGTCCAGCAACTCCCGCAAGGGCTCGGCGAATTCGTCGAGCATGCCGGGAGTCAGGCCCTCGCCCCCGGTGCGCGGGCCCTCGGCGGCGGTGGCGCGGGCGTCCTCGCCGTCGTTGCCCGCTGCGGAGGGGCGCGCACCGGCGCCGCGGGACCCGGCCGCCGCGGTACGGGAGGCAGGCCCGTCGCCGGGCGCGGACGTGCGGGGGGCGGGGAGGCTGAGGAGGGCGGTCAGGCGGGGGTCGGTGGTCAGCGTGGTGGCCGCCATCGTGGCCGCGGTCAGGGCGGATTCCGCGGTGGACAGGGCGTCGGCGGCGCGGGCCGCGGCCAGTTCGGCGCGGGACTCGGCCGCCGCGGCGTCCCTGGCACGGGCGGCCTCGGCCCGGGCGGTGTCGGCGGCGGCGCGGGACAGCTCGGTGGCGGCCTCCTCGGCGTCGGCTGCGGCGAGCGCCGCACGCGCGGGGTCGGAGTCGGGAGCCGAATCGTCGAGCCAGCCGGACCGTACGGCCTGTGCGGTCTCCTGCTCGACCTCGGCGAGCCGCTGGGCGAGGTGCCCGGTCTCGCTGCGGGCGCGCTGCGCCTCGGTGGCCGCGGCGGTCGCGTCACGGTGCGCTGTCTCGGACCGCACCTGCAGTTCCGCCGAGCGCTCCTCCTCCTCGTCGGCCTGCCGTTCGGCCCGTGCGGCGGCGCTGTGCAGCGCGCGTACCAGCTCGGCGGCGGCCGTGGTGCGGGCCGCGAGGGCGGGGGCGGCGTCCCGCTCGGCCTCGCGGATGGCCGCGCTGACCCGCTGCAGCCTGTCCCCCGCCGCCCGCTGCCGCAGCACCGTCTCCGCGGCCTGCCAGGCGGCGTGCAGGGTGCGCGCGTCGCCCAACTCGCGGCGCAGCGCCGCCGCGGCCTTGTCCGCGGCGGCCAGCGCCAGCGACGCGTGCCGGTAGGCGATCTCGGCGGCGGTGAGCACGCTGCCCGCGCGGGCCTGCTCGGTGTCGGTGACCGCGTGCGCGGCCTGCGCCATGTCCTGGGCGATCTCGCCGGTCCTGGCCCGCTCCTGCTGGGCGCGGGCCGACAGCCGCCGGGCCAGCGACCGGGTGCGGCGCTCGGACTGGGCGTGCACGGCCCTTGCCCGGTCCCGGGACTCGGCACCGTCGACGATGCGTTCCAGCAGGTCGAGCGAGCCCGCGGTGAAGTCGCGCTCCGCGGTCAGCTCCGCCCGGCGGCCGAGCTTGCCGGCGAATCCGTGGACGAGGTCGGCGAGGCCGTCGGTGTCCCGGGTGTCGGTGACCGCGCGCAGCAGCAGGTCGGTGAAGTCGGAGTCCTTCTTGACCGCGAACAGGCCCGCGGCCTCGCCCTCGTCGGCGTTCATCTCCCGCTGGTAGCGGAACAGTTCGGGGTCCAGACCCAGCTCGCCGAGGTGCTCGTTCCAGCGGTCGTGGATCTCCTCCCACACCACGTCGAGGTTCGGGTACGCCTTGCCCGCCTCGGTCAGCGCGTCCCTGAAGCCCTTCATCGTGCGGCGCCTGCCGCGTGCCCCCGAGGCGCCCTCGACCGGCGGGCGTACCGCCGTGGACTCGGCGACCGGCAGCGAGTCCAGGCTCATCCCGGGGCCGGGCCGGAAGGAGTACCAGGCCTCGGCGAACTTGCGCGGGTCGGCCGACACCTGGCGGCCCCGCCACTCGCTGACCTTGCCGACCACGACCAGCTCGCCGGTCACGGTGTGCTGCCACTCCAGCGCGACATGCCCGCAGTCCTCGGCGAGCAGGAACTTGCGCAGCACACCGGAGCTGGCGCCGCCGAGCGTGTTGCGGTGCCCGGGCAGCATCACCGAGAAGATCAGCTTCAGCAGGACGGACTTCCCGCCGCCGTTCTCCAGGAAGAGCACTCCCGCCGGGGCCGGGCGGCGCGGCGGCCCGGCCGGCTCGTCCGCGAAGAAGTCGCCCTGCGCCGGCGCGGGTTGCGGCACCGGTTCGCCGACACCCCGCAGGTCGAGCACGGTGTCGGCGTAGCGCGCGCCGGCAGGCCCGATGGAGTAGAGGCGGAGTCGGGAAAGCTCGTACATGCGGCGGACTCTCGTGGCTGGGGTAGGTGGGCGGGGACGGCGGCGGCCGGTCAGGCGGAGGTGTGGAAGGGCAGGCCCGCATCGGCGACCAGGTCGGCGCCGTCGTCGGCGGCCGCGGGCAGCAGGCTGGCGCTGCCGTCGGTGACCGGGACGACGCCGAGGTCGAGCAGTTCGGCCATCGCGGCGCTGCCCGCCATGTCGCGCACCTGGAGCTGGTAGCGCGCGGTGGTGCGGTACGTGCCGCCGGACTCGTCGCCGGTGCGCTGCAGAAAGCCGGAGTCGACCAGGAAGGCGACGGCCTTGCCGATGATGCCGGTGGTGGAGCCGGCCAGCCGCCGGGCGTCCTTGGTCGCGCCGGTCGCGGTGCGCCGGGCGTAGACCCGCCAGGCCGCCTCGAGTCCCGGCGCGTCGCTGGCCGGGTCGGTGTTCTCGCCGGTCTCGTCGGCGCGCTCCTCCAGCCGGCGGCAGGCCTGGCGGACGAAGGCGTCGACCCCGTTGACGGTGATCCGGCCGATGTAGCCGTCGTCGGCCAGGTCCTCGGGGCGCGGGAAGGCCAGTGCGGCGGCGGCCAGGTGCGCCAGGCCGTGCAGGAACCGGTCGCCCGCGTCGGAGGCGGCCCGGCGCGCGTAGTCGCCCATGCGGACGGCGAAGACCGAGTCCTCGCCCGCCGCGACGGCCATGCCGGCCCGCGGCGACACTTCGAGGACGACCAGGCCGAGCCCGGCGGCCACCGCGTCGGCGATCCTGGCGAAGCCGGGGTCCTCGCGGTGCCGCCTGACCAGCTCGGCGTACTCCGCGTCCCGGGCGGGCAGCAGTTTCGGCTGCAGGCCGAAGCCGACCAGCCGGGCGGCGTCGGCGACGTCGCCCGCGGTCAGTGGCGCGGCGCCGTCCCTGTGGGTCTCGCGGGCGCCGTCGCGGGCCTGGTCGCGGCTGCCGTCCCGGCCTTCCGCGTCGTCGTCGCGGTGGTCGCTCACGTCGTTCTCTCTTTCGGGTCCGCGGGGCGGGCGGTGAGGCGGGCGGTGCCCAGCACGAGGTCGGCGCCGCCGAAGTCGGGGTCGTCCAGCTCGGTGCCGTCGTCCACGGCGAAGAGCACCTGCGGCTCGCCCTGGCGCACCGCGGTGCCGACCGGCGGCGAGGCGGCGTGCAGGGCCAGCAGCGCGACCAGGTACGGCAGGTCGGGGTCCCGGCGGCGGGCTTCCGCGAGCAGCCCGGACAGCCGCCGGGGCGCGTCGTGCGGCAGGTCGAGCAGGTCGAGTGCGGACTCCAGCTGCTCGTCGGAGAAGCGGCTGTCGTCGGGGGTGGCGACGAGGTCGGGCTCGGGCATCTCCGCACCCAGGTGGTCGCGTTCGACCGGCGGGGTCAGCAGCAGGTCGACCAGGTCGGTGACGCGGACCGCTGCCGGGGTGCGCAGTCCCGCGCCGCGCGCGAAGAACGCGTCGGTCACCCGCGAGGCCTGCTCCACCGGCAGCGGCAGCAGCGGGGCGACCAGCTGGCCGTACAGGTCGAGTCCGGCGCGGGCGGGCGGTGCGGCGAAGGCCTGCCGGTCCTGCTCGGCGCGGAAGAGCGGGCCGGCCTCCAGCAGCCGGGACTGCAGCTGGGTGTGCCGTCTGATGCAGTCCTTGACGATGTCGACCAGCTCCGCGGCCCGCCGCTTGTGCTCGGGGTCCTCGGCCTCGTCGCGCGCCTTGCGGATGTTGGTGAGGATCGCGTTCTCGTGGCGGTAGCGGTCCGCCACGTGGTCGAGGGCCTCCGCGATCATGTCGGGGACCTGCCGCAGCCAGTCCACCGCCCGCACGTTGCGCCGGGTCGCCTCCAGGGTGCGGCGCAGCGTCTCGGCATACTGCACGGTGCGGTAGCGGGCCTGCTCGGCGGCGAGTTGGGCGTCGGCGAGCCTGCCGCGGCTGATCAGCACCTCCAGCTTGACCTCGGCGGCGATCTGGGCGCTGGTGACGTCGGTGTCGAGCGCGCCCACCAGGACGTTGACCGCCTCGTCGGTGGTGCGCAGATAGACGCTGCCGCCGGGGCCCGGCACCTCCTCGATCAGCTTGAAGTCGTAGTCCCGCCGCACATAGGCGCCGTCCGCGCCGAACGTGCCGTAGACGGCGCGGAATCCGCGGTCGGCGCTGCCGACGTTGATCAGGTTCTCCAGCACCCAGCGGGCGACCCGCTCGTGCTCGGCGTGGCTGCGCCCGGGGGCCTGGGCGGCGACCCGGGGCAGCAGTCTGGCCACTATCTGGTCGTGGTCGGCGCCGGTGTCGAAGTCCATGTTGAGGGTGACCAGGTCGATCGCGGCGAGCGCGACCTCCGCCATCGCGTACACCGAGTACTCGCCCGCGAGGTTGGCCTTGCGGGCGTCGAGGTCGTGCAGCGGCGCGGTGCAGGCGAGCGCCTTGAGCCGGCGGGCCAGGCCCTCGTCCGCGGCGGGGCCCGGGGCCGGCCGGGCGGCGCCCGGCAGGGGGTACGGGACTGTGGTGGTCACGCCCCACACACTAGGCGGTGCCACCGACAACGAACGAAACGGCACGGATCACCACGGGGCGGGCACGCGTTGTCGGTGGGGGATGCCATGATCGGGGCTGGGGCATTCTACGGCGGTGTCGGAGGGGCGGATCACGATGGCGGACGCGGGCGGTGCGGTCGTGGACCTCAACGCCGATCTCGGCGAGGGTTTCGGGCGCTGGCAGCTCACCGACGACGAGGCGCTGCTGTCGGTGGTCACCAGCGCGAACGTCGCCTGCGGCTTCCACGCGGGCGACCCGGCGACGATGCGGCGGGTGTGCGAGCGGGCGGCGGCCCGCGGGGTGCGGATCGGCGCGCAGGTCTCCTACCGGGACCTGGCGGGCTTCGGGCGGCGCTCGATGGACGTGCCGTCCGCGGAGTTGGCCGCCGAGGTCGCGTATCAGATCGGTGCGCTCGACGTCTTCGCGCGCGCGGCCGGAGCGTCGGTGGCGTACGTGAAGCCGCACGGCGCGCTGTACAACCGTGCGGTGCACGACGCGGAGCAGGCCGCCGCCGTCGTGGAGGGCGTCGTCCTCGCGGGCGGGCTGCCCGTGCTGGGCCTGCCCGGCTCGCAGTTGCTGTCCGCCGCCGCCGATGCCGGGCTCCTCGCGATAACCGAGGCCTTCGCGGACCGGGCGTACACGGCGCTGGGCACTCTGGTGCCGCGCCGCGAGCCGGGTGCGGTGGTGGGCGAGCCGGACGAGGTGGTCACGCGGGCGGTGCGGATGGCCTCCGGCGGCGGGGTGACGTCGGCGGAGGGCACGCAGGTGGCGATCGCGGCCCGCTCGCTGTGCGTGCACGGCGACACTCCGGGTGCTGCACAACTCGCCACCCGGGTGCGGCAGGAGCTGGAGGCGGCAGGGCTGCGGGTGGCGGCGTTCGTATGAGGGCGGGGTGACGGGGCCGTGAGGTGCCGGGTGTTGGCGATGGGCCGGGGCGCCGTGCTGGTCGAGGCGGAGGACGGTGAGCGGGCGCAGGCGCTGCACGCCGAACTGCTGCGGCGGCGCGCGGCCGGGGAGTTCCCCGAGGTGCGGGAGATCGTGCCGGCCGCGCGGACCGTCCTGGTGGGCGGCCTCGCCGACCCGCGCGCCTTCGCCGCCGCGGTGTCGGGCTGGGACGTGCCCCCGGTCGAGGCGGGCGGCGGCGAGCTGCGCGAGATACCGGTGCGCTTCGACGGCCCCGATGTCGCGGAGGTCGCCGCCCTGTGGTCGGTGACCCCGGACGAGCTGGCCGGCATCGTCACCGCGACGCCTTTCCGGGTGGTCTTCTGCGGCTTCGCCCCGGGCTTCGCCTACCTGGCCGGCCTGCCGCCCGAGCTGCACGTCCCGCGCCGCCCGACCCCGCGCACCGCGGTCCCCGCGGGGTCGCTGGCCCTGGCCGGCCCCTACGGGGGCCTCTACCCGAGGTCGTCCCCGGGCGGCTGGCAGCTGATCGGCACGACGGACGCCCCGCTGTGGGACCCGGCCCGCGACCCGGCCGCCCTGCTCTCCCCCGGCACCGAGGTCCGTTTCACCGGGGCGTCCCGGTGACCCGCCCGCAGGCCGACTTCCCCGGCCTGCGCCGCCGTTGGCCGCGCGAGGCAGCGTCGGCGGTGCCCGATACGGCTGCCGGCAGGGAGGCGGCGGTATGACCGGGGCGGTACTGCGGGTCGTGCGGGCCGGGGCGTTGACGACCGTGCAGGACGTCGGGCGGGCCGGGTTCGCGCATCTGGGGGTGCCGCGGTCCGGGGCGCTGGACCTGCCGGCGCATCGGCTGGCCAACCGGCTGGTCGGGAACGGCGAGCGGGCCGCCGGGCTGGAGACCACCGTGTCGGGGTGTGCGCTGCGCCCGTCGCGGACCGTGGTGGTCGCGGTCACCGGTGCGGGCTGCCCCGTACGGATCGACGGCCGGCCCGCCGCCTGGGGCGCACCGCTGGTGGTGCCGGGCGGTGCGGTGCTCGACGTGGGGCCGGCCACGGTCGGACTGCGCAGCTACGTCGCCGTGGCCGGCGGGCTCGCCGTCGACGCGGTGCTCGGCAGCCGGGCCACCGACCTGCTGTCCGGCCTCGGCCCTGCGCCGCTCGCCGACGGCGACGAGCTGCCCGTCGGATCAGAGCGGGGCCGCAGCGCGGCGGCGGACGTCCTGCCGTACGGCTCGGTCGGCGCCAAGCTGGTGCTGCCGTTCCTGCCGGGGCCGCGGGACGACTGGTTCGCGCCCGGCTCCCTCGACGCCCTGGTCACCGGGGGCTACTCGGTCTCCCCCGCCTCCAACCGGATCGGCCTGCGCGTCCTGGGGCCCGCGCTGCGCAGGGCCGCCGGGCGGGACGGCGAGCTGCCCAGCGAGGGCATGGTGCCGGGCGCCGTCCAAGTCCCGCCGGACGGCCGCCCCGTCGTCTTCCTCGCCGACCACCCCACCACCGGGGGCTACCCGGTGATCGGCGTCGTGCCCGAGGAGTCGCTGCCCGCCGCGGCCCAGTCCGCACCCGGCACCAGAATCCGCTTCGTGGCGCTGCGGTCCGGCCGGCCCGTGCTGTGAACGGGCGCTACGGCGCCCAGGGCGGGTCCGCATGGTCCCGTCCGGCCGATTGCGCCTGGCACGCGTGCTCTCCCCCTGTCTTCGGCGGGAGGTGCCCCCGGCGTTGTCGGGCTCGTCCGAGCAGGCCCGCTACGAGGACGAGCCTCCGCCGTGCTGTCGCACGCACCAGACACCGTCTGCCCCGCCCTTCGGGCGGACGACGGGACCTTGCGGACCCGCCCCAGGCCCAGTGACTCCAGGGCCGCCACCGTCGCCTCCCGGGCGGCGTGGTCCAACAGCGGTGCGGTGCCGCGGGCGGTGTGCCGGTACTCCTCCGCCGCAAGCCGCAGAAGGTCGGGCAGCAGGTCCGTGCAGCGGTCCGCGATCCATCTGGTGCCGCGGGTGGCCATCCACCACACCGACGCGCCACGCCCCGGCGGCGGGCCGTCAGGGTCCAGCCGCGGCGGCGGGCCGACCGCCAGGCCCGCGCCGGCCAGCACCCCGTGGAAGTCCCGGGCCAGCAGCCGGTGTCCGGCCTCGCTCGGATGCAGCCGGTCCGCGCTGAGCGTCCCCGGGCTCGTCGCCCAGGGCCGCGGAGCGGCGTGCAGGTGCAGGGCGCCGTGGTGCGCGGACAGCGCGTGGACGGTGTCGTTCAGCGCGGTCATCCGGCGGCCGAGGGGACGGGCCAGCGGCCAGGGCAGGCCCAGTACGGTGCCGGGGTCGGGCAGGCACGCGGTCAGTACGTCGGCGCCGGTGGCGCGCAGCGCGCCCATGGCGGTGTGCAACTCGGCTGCGACGGTGCGGATGTCGAAACCGCCGCGCAGGGTGTCGTTGCCGCCGACCAGCACGGACGCGAGGTGGGGGCGGTGCAGGAGCGCTGCGCTGAGCTGGGGGCCGGCGACGTCTGCTGTGCGGGCGCCGCTGCGGGCGAGGTTCAGCAGGTCGGCGGCCGGGGTGAGGCTCTCCGCCAGAATGGCGGCCCAGCCTCGCCACTCGCCTCCCCGCGAGGGGTCGCCTCCAGGCGCGGGGGCGCCCACCGGCGTGGGCTTGCCTCCCGGCGCGGGGTCGCCGACGCCCTCGCTGAGCGAGTCCCCGAGCACGGCGAACCGCACCACGGTGTCACTCATGGGGACCGCCACGGCTGCCTGCGGCGGGCTTCTCCCGACGGCGCGTCGTGGCCGGGCCTGATTCCCCTGCGACGGCCCGTCGTGGCTGGGCATGCAGTCCCCCGCGCCCCTCGGGGTGGTGGCGGTCCGTTGTCACACGGCGGTGGATGGGTGGTTGCGCGCGCGGTTCCCCGCGCCCCTGGAGGGTGCCGCTCGGCGTGGTCGTGCCGCTGCTTCGCCGTCTCGGCTGGGAGGGGGCGGCCGGGGCGGTCATCGGGGGGATCCGGTGCGGGAAGGGGTGGGGGCTGCGTGGGCTGTGAGGAAGGCGGTGACTGCGGACGGCCAGGTGTAGAGCTCGGCGCGGTGCCTGGCGCGGGCGCGGCGGTCTGCCGCGGGGACCGCGAGGAGGTGGCGGACCGCGGCCGTGTACTCCGCGGGGGTGGCACCCGAGGCGCCGGCCGGGCCGATGAGCGCGGGCAGTGCGGAACGGGTGCTGGCCACCACAGGGGTGCCGCAGGCCAGCGCTTCCAGGGCGGCCAGCCCGAACGTCTCGACGGGTCCCGGCGCGAGCGCCACGTCGGCGGTCGCCAGCAGCGCCGCGAGGTCGTCGCGCCGCGCGAGATGGCCGAGGAAGGTCACCGGCAGCCGGTGGGTCCTGGCGTGGGTGGTGAGCCGCGCGCGCAGCGGCCCGTCGCCCGCGACGACCAGCGCCGCGTCGACGCCCGCGGCGCGTAGCCGGGCCAGCGTGTCGAGCGCGTCGCCGGGCCGCTTCTCCGGGCTGAGCCGGGAGCACAGCACGAGCATGACCGCGGCGCCGTGCCCGTACCGTTCGCGCAGCGAGGCGTCGTGGTGGCCGGGGTGCAGCCCGGCGAGGTCGACGCCGAGCGGGGCGCGGACGACGTTGCGTACCCCGATCCGCTCGAACTCGGCCGCCGCCCAGGCGGTCGTGCAGACCACGCGGGTGTAGGCGTACGCGGTGCGCCGGTTGAGGGCGTCGGCGGCGCGGCGGGCGGCACCCGCCGGGAGGCCCCAGGTGCCCAGGACGCCGTCGGCGCTCTCGTGGGAGACCATGACCGCGGGCACCCGGCGGCGCCTGGCCCATTCCCCGGTCCAGCGCAGCGTGGTGCGGTCGGAGACCTCCAGCCGGTCCGGCGCGAGCTGTTCGAGCAGCGCGGCGACGGGTGCGCGGCGGGCCAGTACGCGGTAGCCGCCGGTGCCGGGGATCTCGGGTCCCGGGAGGGTGATGACCCGGCCCTGTGCGGTGTGCTCGTCGGACGCCTCGGGTCCCGGGATGACAAGGACGGGTTCGTGGCCGGCGGCCGCGTACCCCTCGCCGAGGTGGCGCAGCGCGGTGCGCAGTCCGCCGGAGACGGGTGTGACGAAGTTCGCCACCCGGACGATGCGCAGGCCGGCGGCGGTCATGCGGCGACCACCGCTCGCTCGCCGAGCACCTGCGCGTAGTGGTCGAGCAGCTGGTCGCCGACGGCTTCCCACGTGCGTTCCGCGACGGCCGCGCGGGCGGCGGTGCCGTAGCGGACCCGCAGCCGCGGGTCCGCGTGCAGCAGCCGGACCGCGGTCCGTACCGCGAGGTCGTCGCCCGGCGGTACGAGCAGGCCGGTCCTGCCGTGGTCGACCAGGTCGAGCGGGCCGCCCGCGGCGGGGGCGACCACAGGGACGCCGCTGGCCATGGCCTCCTGGACGGTCTGGCAGAAGGTCTCGAAGGGGCCGGTGTGGCAGAAGACGTCGAGCGAGGCGTAGATGCGGGCGAGGTCGCTCCCGGTTCTGCGGCCGAGGAAGACCGCACGCGGCAGCGCCTGGCGCAGCCCCGGCAGGCTGGGGCCGTCGCCGACCACGACGACCCGTACGCCGGGCAGTTCGCAGGTGCCGGCCAGCAGTTCCACGTGCTTCTCCGCGGCGAGCCGGCCGACGTAGCCGACGATCAGCTCGCCGCGCGGGGCGAGCTCGCGGCGCAGCGCGTCGTCCCGGTGGGCGGGGTGGAAGCGGACCGAGTCGACACCGCGCGGCCACAGGTGGACCCGGGGCACGCCCTGGCCGGCCAGCGCGGCGGCCGACGCGGTGGAGGGGGCCAGCGTGCGGGCGGCGGCGGTGTGCACGGCGCGTATACGACGCCAGGCGGCGGCCTCGCCGGCGTTCAGGTACGTCCTGGCGTAGCCGGCCAGGTCGGTCTGGTAGACGGCGACCGCCGGTATCCGCAGCCGGGTTGCGGCGGCCAGGCCGCGTACCCCGAGGACGAAGGGGCTGGCCAGGTGGACGATGTCGGCGCGGTGCGCGGTGATGGCCGCGGCGGTGCGGCGGCCGGGCAGCGCCACCCGCACCTGGGGGTAGCCGGGCAGCGGCAGCGAGGGCACGCGGACGACCGGGCAGGGGTCGTCGGCGTCCTGGTCGTGCGGCCCCGCGGGCGCGACGACCAGGGGCTCGTGGCCGCGGCGGGCGAGGTGTTCGGCCGTGCGCAGCGCGCAGTGGGCCACTCCGTTGACGTCGGGTGGGAAGGACTCCGTGACGATGGCGACTCTCATACCGACGTTGTCGCCGCGCCGGACGTTGTCAGGGCCACGAGGATCTTTCCCGAAGGGGAACGCCCCATGAGCGTTGGGCCGCGGCCATGCCCCGCGGCCTGGACATCCACGGCGCAACGCCCTCTTCCGCCCCGCCGGGCCGTGTCACCCGGCGGGAGAGGTCAGCCGCGCCCCGGTGTCAGCGCGCGGTGCCGCCCGAGCTGAGCCGGCCCCGTACGGCCGTCTGGACCTCGGCCTCCTCGGCGGGATCGGCGGCCAGCCGGCGCAGCTGCGTCAGCACCCGGACGTCGCCCGAGGTGGCGCGGTGCGCCGCCAGCTCTCTGGTGGCCTCCTCGCAGTCCCACAGGCACTCGACGGCGAAGCCGGCCGCGAAGCCGGGGTCGGCGAGCGCCAGGGCGCGGGCCGCGGTGCCGCGCAGCTGGGAGGAGGACGTCTCGCGGTAGAGGTGCCGCAGCAGGGGTGCGGCACGGCAGGCGGCGAGCCGGCCGACGCCCTCGACGAGCGCGTCGAGCCCTTCCGCGTCGGCGCCGCCCGACTGGACGGTGCGGCGCAGTGCGGCGAGCACCAGGTCGGCGTCCGCGGGGCCGCCGCGGCGGGCGAGCATCCTGGCTGCGGCGGCACCGAGCAGGCCGGTGCGTGCGGCCCAGACGCGGGCCCGGGCCATGGCCTCGTCGTCGCGCATGCGCTCGAAGGACTCGACGGCCGCGCGCACCACGCGTTCCTCGACGGCTTCCGCGGCGGTCTCGATCAGGTCGAGGCACTGCGGGTCGCGGCGGTCGCCGAGGTGGCGCAGGGCGGCCGCGCGGGCGGCGGACGGGCCGCGCAGGGCGGCCTCCAGCAGCGCGGGGCGGTCCTCAGGTCCTGCGACGGCGGCCAGGCAGCGGGCGGCGGGCTGGTCGCGCTCGACGGAGGGGTGCTCGTCGAGGCCCTGCTCGGCCCATTCCAGGACGGCCGCGACGCTCCAGCCCGGGGTGGGTCCCGCCGAACGCAGCTGGCGCTGCCAGCGGTCGAAGCTGACCTGCTCGGCGGCCTGCCTGACCCGCTCGGCGGTGGCGGGGTGCGCGGTGTCCTCGGCCCACAGCTGCCAGGGGCGCGGTTCGTACGCCTCCCGGACCGCGCGGGCGAGGGCGGCGTCGCCCTCAGGGGTGCGCGGGAAGCGGGCGACCACGGCGGGGCCCAGGGAGCGCAGTCCGGCCTCCGCGTCGCGTACGGCCAGCTCGTCCAGCGCCCATTCCCAGCAGCCGCCGGTGGCGGCGTAGCGGCGCAGCAGGTGCAGCGCGTCCCGGCGGCCGTAGCCGGCCAGGTGGCCGAGGACCGACAGGGCCAGGCCGCAGCGGTGCTCGTCGGGGACGATCAGGTCGTCGGGGTGGAAGAGGTGCTGTTCGATCCCGTCGAGCGGGCCTTCCAGGTCGGAGTAGAGCCGCGCGTAATAGAGGGAGCGCGACTCGACCCGCCAGTCCAGGCGGGGGTCGCGCAGCACGCAGTGCTCCAGGGCGGCGAGTGCGTCGGCCCGCGGCGCCGCGAGGGCGTGCAGGGGACCGTCTCCGCGCCCCCGCTGGAGGAGGCCGAGAAGGGTGCCGCTGGGCGCTATGTCTGGGTCGAACATGAGGTCAGCATCCGGTGCGGGGGGTTCCATGGCAACGGGATTTCCGCTGCTGATGCCCGGCATCCTTACCGGCCACCGGGCTTTTCACACCTGGCGGCCGGGCCGGACTCCGTGGGGACGGGCGGCGGCAGCCTACCGACTCGGGGGCGCGATGTCGCTTCCGGACCGCCCGCGACCGGGAGCAGGGTGGCTCCCCGGCGTCCTGCGGGCGACCTGCGGAGGTCGGCCCGGCGGCCGTTTCCCGGCCCAACTACCTCTGGGCTATTGGCATATGCCGCAAGCACCACCGGATCGGGTATCGCTGAAACCCTTACGACCCATCGCTCCCTGTGCAACAGTCGTTACCGGCCCCTTCCGTCCGCCACGGCCGTTGAGAGCCTGCCAGCAGACACGTTCGGAGTGCGTCATGCCGTCCCCAACGCATGCGGATCACACCGCCGCGCAACCGCCGGACCCCGGTGCGGTGGACGCGCTGATCTCCCAGGCACGCCAGCTCAGGACCCGGGTCGACGCGGTCCTGCGGGACAGCGACACCACCGGCGACCCGCAGCTGCGCTGGCAGCGCGCGCTGTGCGACCTGGCCGTCCACCAGCTCGACGACCTGGGCACCCACCTCGGGCAGCTCAGGGACGGCCTGGACCCCGCCGACCTGCCGCCGGACGGGCTGCTGCTGCTCGACGTACCGCTCCAGCCGAGCGGTCCCGACGCGGCCGCGGTGGGCGCGCTCGGCAGGGCCGGCAGCGCGCAGTGGGACCTGCTCACCGACGGGGCGCTGTGGTCGGACGAGCTGTACCGCATCTTCGGCCGCTCCCCGGGGGACGGCCCGCTGACCCTGGACGAGCTGCCGTCCTGGCTGTTCGCCGAGGACCAGGCGGTGCTCACCGAGATGGTCACCGGCTGCCTGGTGGACGGGCGGCCGATCGACGGCGAATTCCGCATCGTGCGCGCGGACGGCTCGGTGCGGACCGTGCACATGGTCGGCGAGCCGGTGCTCGGCACCGACGGCGGCACCGAGTCGATGTGGGCGGTCCTGCGGGACGTGAGCGACCTGCGGCGCAGCCAGCGGACGCTCCGCGAGACCAGGGAGTCGCTGCAGCGGCAGCGGCAGATCGCGCAGACCGAGCGGCGCATGGCGGTCGAGCTGCAGGAGGCGGTGCTGCCGCCGTGGCGCGGCGCCCAGCGCTTCCCGCTGGACGGGGGGCCGACCACGATGGATCTGGCGGCGCACTACCTGCCGTCCGCGACCAGCGCCCTGATCGGCGGTGACTGGTACGACGCGATGCAGCTGCCGGACGGCGCCTCCTTACTCACCGTCGGCGACCTCACCGGCCACGGCGTGACGGCGACGTCGGGCATGGCGATGCTGCTCGGCGCCCTGCGCGGCATGGCCGTCGCGGGCCTGCAGCCGGGCCCGCTGATGGGCTGGCTCAACGAACTGCTCGACACCTCGCCGCAGCCCGCGCTCGGCAGCGCCCTGTGCTGCCGCTACGAGCCGGACACCCGGGAGCTGCACTGGGCGCAGGCCGGCCACCCCGCCCCGCTGCTGTTCCGCAACGGGACGGGGCGGTCGCTGGATCCGCCGGACGGCGTCCTGCTCGGCGCCACCTCGGGTGCGCAGTACGGCCAGGCACGCGAGCAGCTGGCGCCCGGCGACCTGCTGGTGCTGCACACCGACGGCCTGGCGCCGCGCCGCTCGGTCGTGGACGCGCCGGACACCGGCGGCGGGGGGAACCGCCTGCTGGCGATGGCCCCGCTCTTCTCCGCCGCCAGGAGCGCACAGGACTGCGTACGGCTGGTGGCGGAGGAGTTCGGCACTCCCGACCGCGAGGACGACGCCTGCGTGCTGATCGCCAGGATCCTCTGACCGCGATCCCCTGACCGCACCGGCTGTCGTATCGGCCGTGTCACCCCACGTCCTGCTGTCCGACCCGTTCGGCGGCGGGGCGGAGGCATGGCGTACGGCGGCGGCCGGCCGTACGGCCGCGGGGCGTGCCCCGGCGGCGGGTCAGACCTCGCGGTAGCGGGAGCCTCCGCTCTTGCGGCGGCCCGGCATGGTCGACTCGATCTCCTGCCGCAGGTCCTGGATGCGGCTGTAGTCGGAGTAGCGCCCGGTGAGGCGGTACATCTCGCGCAGCCGGTCCCAGGTGCGGTGCGAGGAGGTCTGGCCGATGGTCAGCAGCGCCATCCGCGCGTAGCGGTCGGCCTGCTCCGGGTCGTCGGCGATGAAGCAGGCCGAGGCCAGCGACAGGTAGTCGAAGATCATCGAGCGCTCGTGACCCGAGGTGCGCAGCGTGATCGCCTGTTTGGCGTGCAGCTGCGCCTGGGCGGCCGCCGCCGGCTCGTGCTCGGCCAGGGTGCGGTAGGCCAGCGCCTGCATGCCGTGCAGGTCGGCCTCGTCGAAGTTCTGCATCCAGCTCGGCGGGGCCACGTCGCCCTTGTCGGAGACGAACAGGTCCTCGGCCTCACCGAGGGTCCGCCGCATCGCCTGGCCGCGCCCCATGGACGCCTGCGCCCACGCCTCGATGGTGTGCAGCATCGCCCGGGTGCGGGGCAGCGCCTGGTCGCCGGAGCCGGACCTGGCGAGCTGCATCAGGTCCAGGGCCTGCTCCGGCTGTCCGAGGTGCACCATCTGCCGGGCGGCCCGGGACAGCGCCTCGCCGGCGCGCGGCCGGTCACCGCCCTCGCGGGCCGCGTGCGCGGCGATCAGGAAGTACTTCTGCGCTGTCGGTTCGAGCCCGATGTCGTGCGACATCCAGCCGGCCAGGACCGCCAGGTTGGCCGCCACGCCCCACAGCCTGCGCTGCAGGTGCGGCGGATTCCGGTAGGAGAGCATGCCGCCCACCTCGTTGAGCTGGCCGACGACCGCCTTGCGCTGGAGCCCGCCGCCGCGGGCGGCGTCCCAGGCGCGGAAGACCTCGACCGAGCGCTCCAGCGACTCGATCTCCTGGGATCCGACCGGGACCGCCTCGTAGGGGTCGTAGTCGGCCGGGTCCACGTGCAGCGGATCGGCGAATCCGGGTGCGTCGGCCGCGAGGGCCGGGTCGGTGTGCAGCCAGTCCTGCAGGGCATTGCTGATTAGGGTGCCGGAGGCGAGCGCGGCGCCCGCGCCCACCAGACCGCGTCGGTTGAGCATGAGGTCCATTCCCGTGAATTCGGTGAGGACCGCGGCTGTTCTTTCCGGCGGCCACGGGAGGCCGTCTCCGGTCTGTCTGTTCCCCGTCTGCCGGCGCCGGTCGAACCCGAGATCCTCGATGGTCACGACACGGCCGAGACGCTCGGTGAACAGCGCGGCCAGCACCTTCGGCACGGGTTCGCGCGGTGACTCACCGGTGTCGATCCAGCGGCGCACCCGCGACGTGTCGGTCGCCAGCTGCGGGTGGCCCATGGCCGCCGCCTGCCGGTTGACCAGCCGCGCGAGTTCGCCCTTGGACCAGCCGGTGAGACCGAACAGGTCCGCGAGTCGGGTGTTGGCCTCATTGCCCACGTCAAGCCCCCAGGTTCCTCGGCGCTGTTGACACTATTCCCCCCGACAATCGCCCCGCGACTATTCGCCAGGGTTCGCCAGGGTCCGCCAGATGGTCTGCCATGGCCTGCCGGGTGTCAGGTAGGAACGCGCCACCCCGCTCCGGCGCCGCATTCCCCAGGGTGCGCCGCCGGGCGGGGCCGGTGTCCCTGAACTCGCAGGCACACGAAGGGAACGGCTCTTCCCATGTATTCGGCATCGTCCTCCGTGTCCGCCCCGCCCCGCCCCGCGTATCCCGCCGTTGCGGAGCCGGCCGTCCTCAGAACCCGCCCGCCCACAGGACTGCGGCGCGGGACGCTCGGCAGCACCCATCCCCTCAGCGGGAGACTCGACTTGACCGGCCCGCAAGGGACCCAGCTTCGTACCGCGGTCGCGGCGGTGCAGCGGATCTGTCCCGAGTTCACCCCCGTGCAGCTACTGCGCCGAGGCGGCCGGACGGCACTGCTGATCGGCACCTCGGGACGCTCTCCCGCCGTGGCCAAGTGCCTGCTGGACCACTCGCCCGCCTGGGCGGATCGTTTCCGCCACGAGATAGCTGCGTACCGGACGTTCGTCCGGCACCGTCCGCCGGTACGGGTGCCGCGGCTGATCGCCGCCGACCCGGACAGCTGCGTCCTGGTGATGGAGCGGATGCCGGGACGGGTCGTCTCGCCGCAGCGCCACCCGTCGCACCCGCCGGCCCGGGGCGACGTGCGCGCCGCCCTGTCGGCGTACGCGCGGATCAACATGTGGCGCCCGCCTCCGGGTTCGTTCGACGCGCCGATCGACTACCCGGCCAGGATCAACCGCTACCACGAGCTGGGCCTGCTCACCGACCGCGACATGGGCGACCTGCAGAAGCTGCTGCACGGACTGGCCCACGCGCAGGGGCAGTTCTGCCACGGCGACGCGCTGCTGTCCAACGTGCTGCTCTCGCCGGCCGGCCCCTCGCTGGTCGACTGGGAGCACGCGGGCTGGTATCTGCCCGGCTACGACCTGGCGGTGCTGTGGTCGGTGCTCGGCGACGACGAGGCGGCCCGCCGGCAGATCAGCCAGCAGGCGCAGGCCCCGGGCCCGGCCGCGCGGGACGCCTTCCTGGTCAACCTGATGCTGGTGCTGACCCGGGAGATCCGCACGTACGAGACGGCCGTCCAGCGCACCATGCGGTCCACCGCGCCGGTGGCGCCGGGCGCCGCGGAGAGCGGTGAGGAGCAGCGGCTGCTGCTGCGCAGGCTGCACGACGACTGCGGCCTGGCCCGCAGGGCGGTGCGCGCCGCAGTGGGCACGCGCTGAAGGGCGGCGGGCTGAGCGCGGGGGCTCAGCCGGCCCGGTCGACTGCCGCGGTGCGCACCCTCGGCACCCTCGGCGCCTACGCCCCCGCCGCCGGCGTCAGCCGGCCTGGAACATTGCCGCGGGCAGCGGCTTGAGCAGCTGGTAGAGGTCGTCGGTGATCGGCCGGTCCCAGGTGGCGATGGTCACCTGCACACCGTCGCTGCGGTCGAACTGCGCGCACGCGACGCGGGACTCGGAGATCTTGATCCGCCGGACGATCAGCAGGCCGTCGCCCTGCCAGACCGGGGTGTCCTCGATCTCGGTGACCTCGGCGGGCTCGTCGTTGCCCAGCGCGGCCAGCAGCTGCGCCACCTCGAAGGGCACCTGCCCCTCGCTCAGCTCGCGGGCGGGCGATCCCTCCGGCAGGTTGCCGATGAGCATCGCAGGGCCGCGGCCGCCGAAGAGGTCGTAGCGCAGGTAGATCCCCTCGCACCGCCCGTCGGGGCCAGGCAGCAGCCCGGCCCCCAGGTCGCCCGGCCAGTCCCCCGGGTCCATCGCGAGTACGTCGAAGTCCGGCCCGGTGGGCGTGGCTGCGCTGCGGCGGCGGAGGAAGGACATGCCGCCATGGTAAAGGCTGACCTGCGCCGCGGGGACCCGCCGACCACCAGGTGGTCCGGGGCGGCAGCGCCGGGCGGCGCCGTCAGGGTGCGGCGGGGTCCGGGGCGGTGGCCTGCGACAGTTCCGCGCGGGCCTGTGCCGCGGTGCCGTCGGCGGCGCACCGCAGGGCGGTGTCGAGGCCGCGGCGGAGCCGGTCCACCGCCTCCGCGGGGCGGTCCGCGTCGCGCAGGGCGACGCCCTGGGCGACCAGCGCCGCGGCGAGCAGATGGGCGGAAGGGGAGGCCTCCAGAAGGCTGACGGCCTCGGTGAGGAGCTTCAGCCTTTCGGGGCCACCGCAGACCTCGGCCGCGGTCAGCAGCGCGTGGCCGATCGCGGACCTGGCGCCGTACTGCCGCGCCCTGGCGACGGCGTCGAGCACGGTGTCCCGGGCGCGCTGCGGTGCGTCGCGGGACTCGGCGAGCGCCAGGTGCAGCTGCCAGGGGCACCAGGCGGGGTTGCGCATCCCGCGGGCGTCCAGCCTGCGGCCGACCGCGGCCAGCACTGCGGCGGCCTCCTGGTGCAGCCCGCAGGCCAGCAGCAGCTCGCCGTGTACGGCCTGGGCGTCGGGGAAGGTGACGGCGGCGGGGAAGGGGTGGCGGAAGGCGTACTCCGCGGCCAGCGCCGCCGCCTGCTCGCTTCGGCCGCGGGCGAGCAGCACCTCGATCAGGACGGCGACGGCGTACCACTGCACGGGGGTGCCGCGCCCGACCCGCTCGGCGAGCCGCAGCCCGTCGCGGGCCAGGTCCTCGGCCTCGGCGAGCCGGCCCTGCCGGTAGCGGACGTAGCCGAGCAGCAGCAGCCCGAAGGACAGGTGGGCGCCGCGCCAGCCCTGGCGTTCGAAGTCGGCGATCCCGGTGGCGAACAGCTCCTCGGCGCGCTCGGGCCGGTCGGCGTAGGCGTACGTCATCGCGACCAGCACCGGCACCTCGAAGCCGCGGTCCTCGTCGGCCCACGGCAGCCCGCCGTCCAGTGCGCGGCGCGCGTGCCGCAGCACGGTCGAGGTGTGCTCGCCGCGCAGCGTGGCGTCCCAGGCGCGCAGCCCGATGATGTACCGCTCGGTGAGGTCGCGTCCGGTGAGCCGGTCGGCGAGCCGGGTCAGCCGCCGGGAGCGGCCGGGCGAGTCGGCCTCGTCGGCGCGGAAGGCGTCCCACATGAACTGCTCGGACTGCATCCGCAGCCGGGTGCGGGCGCTGGTCGCGGTGCGGGCGGCCTGCGCGACGACCTCGGCGGCCTCGCTGAGCCGGTCGCTGTGGGCCAGTGACTGCGACAGCTTGAAGACGATGCCGTCGCGCAGCTCGGGGTCGCCGATCGGCTCCTCCAGCGCGGCCCGCAGGTGGTTGACGGTCACCGCCGGTTCGAGGAGCTGGGAGGCGCAGCCCAGTTCGTAGAGCACCGCGGCGCGGTCGGCGTCCTGCGGGGGCTCGCGCAGCGCCCGGCCCAGGTAGCTGCGGGCCGTCTCGGGGGCGCCGGCCCGCAGGGTCTCCCGGGCGGCGGCCCGCAGCCGGCCGACCACCCACGGGTCGCCCTCCGGGTGGGTCTCCAGCAGGTGCCGGGCGGCCGCGGAGGCGCCGAGCCCGGCGTCGATGACGGACTGGGCGGCCTGGCCGTGCAGGGCGACCCGTACGGCGTCGGGTATCGCGTGGTAGACGGTGGTGGCGATCAGCGGGTGGACGAACTCCAGGGTGCCGCTGCGGGTGAGGATGCGGGCCTCGCGGAGCCGGTCGGCGCAGTCGGCGGCCTCCTCCCGGCCGAGCCCCGCGACGTCGGCGGCCAGTTCCGGCGGCACCTGGGTGCCCAGGACCGCGGCGGCCCAGGCGAGCCTGACGGTGGAGGGGCCGAGCCGTTCGAGCCGGCTGACCAGGCCGCGGCCCTTGGCGTCGGCGGCGAGGTCGCGCAGCAGGTGGGTGCTCGAACCGTCGGGTGTGACACCGCGGTCGCGGAGCTTGGCGGCCAACTCGACGGCCTCGAAGGGATTTCCGGCGGTGACCGCCCAGCACTCGCGGCAGAAGTCCTCGTCGGCGTGCTCGCCGACGGCGTCGCGCACCAGGTGGCCCACCGCGTCCGCGGTGAGCGGTTCGAGGCCGAGGGGGCGGTGCCCTGCCCTGCCGGGCAGCACGCGGAACGCCTCGGCTCCTGCGGGGAGTTCGTCGGGCCGGTAGGCGACGACGACGAGCAGGGCGAGGTCGTCGGCGCGGGGCGCGAAGGCGGCCAGCCAGTTCAGCGACTGCGGGTCGGCCCAGTGGGCGTCGTCGAGGACCAGGACGGCGGGTGCGCGCTGCACGGCGAGGTGGGTGAGCACCCAGTCGAGCCCGTCGCGGATGCCCTGCGGGTCGGGGGTGCTGCCCCCGGTGGCGCACAGGCCGAGCGCGGGGCCGACGATGCCGTACCAACTGCCCAGCGTGGCCCTGATCTCCGCCTCGGCGGCGCCCGCGAGCTGCGGTTGCAGCAGCTGCCGTGCCACGTGGAAGGCGACCTGCTGCTCCTGGTCGCCGCCGCGTGCGGACAGCACGGTGCAGCCGCGGTCGGCGGCCCGCCTGCGCACCTCGGCGAGCAGGGTGGTCTTGCCCAGGCCCGCGGACCCGGCGAGCGCGAGCAGGCCGCCGCGGCGCCGCGCACCGGGGTGCTCGGTACCGTCGGGGCGCAGCCCGCTGAGCTCGCCCAGCGCCTCGTCGACGGCACGGAGTTCGGCCTCGCGTTCGAGCAGCGCGCGCCGGCTGCTCGTCTGGCGCTGCGGCATGGTGCACCCCCTGGCGGCCGGACGGCGCACGCCGGGCGCACACCGTGCCGTACGGACATCCGTCCGGTGGCCTCACAGCGTACGCCGTCCGCTGCGGTGTGTAAGCATGAACGGCCGTGCCGGTCGGCCACTGGCAGGGGACTCGGCCGGCACGGCGCTGGGGGCGGCGGCCTGCGCGAGGCACCTGCGCGGCCGGCCTCCGGGGAGCCTGCCACGCCGGTCGCCCGACCGGCCAGCACCCACAGATCACGCGCCATGCCTGTTCTCCCGTGCGCCCCGGATGCGCCCCCCGTTACCGTGCGTCTCGCGCGTACCGCGAGCGGCGGCCCGGGCGCCGGCGTCAGGTCGCGTCGCCGCCGGCGGCGCGCTGCCGGGCGTGGTGCCGGGCGACGCGGGCGCGGTTGCCGCAGGAGGGCTTGCACCACTCCTGGCGGGCGTGCTCCTTGACGAAGTAGCGCACGCAGCGCGGCGCCGGGCAGGCGCGCAGCAACTCCCGGTCGGGGCCGGCGAGGAAGCCGATGGCGTGCCGGGCGAGCGCGGCGGCGAGCAGGTCGGCGGGGGCGGGCGCGCCGGCGACCGTACGGCACTCGGCGGCGGCGCCGCCCTGCGGCCAGTCCAGCCGCGGGGTGACCGGGACCAGGGCCGCCGCCGCGTTGAGCCGGTCCAGGGCCTGCCGGGCGGTCGGCAGCCGGTCGGCGTCGGCGGAGCTGGGCGGCCCGGGCAGCACCGCGCGGGCGAAGAGTGCGCGGACCGCGGTGCGCACCTCGACGGCCGCGGCGAGCACGGCGTCGTCGGCGGTGAAGGTCGCCGCGGCGTACGGCCCGGCTGCCAGGTCGGCCTGCAGGTCCGCGGCGTGCGTACGCACCCAGCCGGTCAGCCCCGCCGGTTCCGCGAGGTCGTCGGCGACTCCGCCGTGGCCGTCGTGCCGGATCGTGACGGCGAGATCCAGCGCGAGATGATCAGCAGGCATGAGCTAATGCTAACATCGCCGGAAACCATTAATACGGAGGGGGTGCCTGTGTCCGATCTCCGCGAACTCCTGCGGGGGCTCGACGTCTTCTCGGGCGATCTGCCGGACTTCGACGCCGACGCGGCGCCGGCCGACCCGCGGGAGCTGTTCACCGACTGGCTGCTCGCCGCCGTGCGGGCCGGGGTGCGCGAACCGCACGCCATGACGCTGTCCACGAGCGATGCCGGCGGCGACCCGTCGGCCCGGGTCCTCATCCTCAAGGACGTCTCGCCCGACGGCTGGCACTTCGCCGCCGACTCCGGCAGCCGCAAGGGGCGGGAGCTGGCCGGGCACCCGGCGGCGGCGCTCACCTTCTACTGGTCGCCGCTGGCCCGCCAGGTCCGGATACGCGGCCGGGTCGGCGCGGGCGGCGACGACGCGAGCGCGGCGGACTTCCTGGCCCGCTCCCCCGGCGCCCGGGCCGAGGCGCTGCTCGGCCTGCAGAGCACCCCGCTGGCCGACCTGGCCACCAGGGACGCGGCAGTACGCGAGGCCGCCGCACGGATCGACCGCGAGCCGGGCCTGGTCTCCCCCGGCTGGACGCTCTACACCCTGCGCCCCGACAGCGTGGAGTTCTGGCAGGGCGACCGCGACCGCCGGCACACCCGGGTGAACTACACGCGCACCGACGACGGATGGAAGCGGGGACTGCTGTGGCCGTGACCGAACAGGCGCCTTCCGAGGACCTCGACCTGCAGTCCGCGCTGTCCGCCGGCCAGGTCCACCTGCGCGGGCTGCTCGCCGGGCTCACCGAGGACGCGGCCCGCGCCCCGAGCGCGCTGCCCGGCTGGACCCGCGGGCATCTGCTGACCCACATCGAAGGGGTCGCGCGGGCGCTGGCCCGGCAGGCGCGGTACGCGCTGCGCGGCCGACTGGTCGAGGTCTACGACGGCGGCAGGGCGGCACGTGACGCGGCGATCGAGGCCGGACACGGCCGCAGCGCCGCGCAGTTGGCCGCGGCGGTCGGGGACGCGCTGGACGAGGCCGAGGCGTCCTGGTCGGCGGTCGGCCCCGGCGACTGGCAGCGGCAGGTGTCCTACCGTGACAGCACCGTGCGCACCGCGGGGCTGGCCTGGTGGCGAGAGCTGGAGATCCACACCGCGGACGCGCTGCTGGGCACGGGGCCTGACCGCTGGCCGCCGCAACTGTGCGTCCACCTGGTCGACTTCCTCGCCGTACGGGTGCCGTACGGGACCGAGCTGACGCTGACGGCGGTGGACGCGGACCGTTCCTGGACGCTGGGCAGGGGCGAGCCGGTGGCGGTCGGCGGGCGGCTCACCGACCTGGCGGCGTGGCTGGCCGGACGGGCGCCGGCGCGCCCGCTGACCGGCGATCCGCTCCCGGAGCTGGGCAGTTGGCCCTAGCAGGACCGACCCGCGGTTCGCCGGGCGTACGGCCACGCCGTACGCCCGGGCGACGGGCCGTCAGGTGAGGTCGAACTCGCCGTCGCGCGCGCCGAGAACGAAGGCACGCCACTCGGCGGGGGTGAAGATCAGCGCCGGGCCGTCGGGATGGCGCCCGTCCCGCATCGCGATGTAGCCCTCGACGAAGGCGATCTGCACGTCTCCGCTGCCCTGGCTGCTGGACAGCCACTCCGCATCCGCCAGATCAAGCTGCGGCTTCTTCCCGTTGGCCAACGGCTGTCCTGTGGTGCTTTCCGCCACGTCCGCTCTCCTCCCGCATCGTCCTTCCTTTCCAGCCTATCGGCCGTGGCGCACGCCGACACAAGATGACGGAAGCCGCCCGCCGCAGCCCGTACGTGATCGCGGGAGGCCCGGTCCCGCGACCGCTTGCGAGCGGTCCTGCAGCCTTGTGAACACCCGGCGGGCGGCCGGAGCCTGCGGGTAGGGTCCGCTCATGACCGCACATGATCACGAACAGGGAGCCGGGCCTGCCCGCGAGTCCCCGCTCGCCCCCGGCCTCGACCCGGCACGCACCGCGCTGGTCACGATCGACCTCATGGACCGGATCGTGGCGTTGCCGCTGGCACCGCTGTCAGGGCCGCAGGTGCTCGATGCCGTGCTGGAGCTGGCGGCCGCCTTCCGCAAGGCGGGCGCCCCGGTGGTGGCCGTCCGGGCGCAGCGGCCGGGAGCCGGGGAGCAGCCGGCCGGCAGCGACCTGGCCGAGGGCGTCGTCCAGGACGGCGACATCGTCGTCGTCAAGCACACGATCGGCGCCTTCCAGGACACCGGCCTGCACGAGCGGCTGCGGGCGCTGGGCGTCGACACCCTGGTGATGGCCGGCGTCGCCACCAACCTGGGCGTGGAGTCCACCGCACGGGCCGCCGCCGACCTCGGCTACCAGCTGGTCTTCGCCGAGGACGCCATGTCGGGGCTGACCGCGGCGGAGCACCGGGCCGCGGTGTCCCTGGACTTTCCGCGGTTCGGGACCGTGGTGACCGCGGCCGAGGTGGAGTTCGCGGCCGGATGAGGCCCGTGCGGTGCGCGGGCCCGGTCCCGGCGGGCCCGCACACCGCACGGTCAGCAGCGCGCCGCGGTCCGCAGCGGGAAGACCGCGCGCAGCCTGGCGCCGGGGGCGGGACCGGGGACGACCTGGAGCGTGGCCCGGTGGGCGAGCGCGATGTCGCGGGCGATGGACAGGCCGAGGCCCGAGCCGCCGGTGTCGCGGGTGCGGGCGTGGTCGAGCCGGGTGAAGCGGTCGAAGACGGTGGCCTGGTGCTCGGGGGGTATGCCGGGGCCGTCGTCGGTGACGTCGAGGCGGGCCTGGCCCGAACCGGCCTCGTGGGTGAGCGCGACCGTCACGGAACCGGCCGCGTGGCGTACGGCGTTGTCGACCAGGTTCGCGACCAGGCGCCGCAGCTGGTCGGGCGATCCGTCGACCAGCAGGTCGGGGGTGAGCCGCAGGGCCACCTGGACGTCGGTGCGCGGGCGGGCGCGGGCGGCCTCCTCCGCGACGATCTGGGCCAGGTCGGTCTCCCGGGTGCGGATCGGCTCGCGGGCGTCGAGCCTGGCGAGCAGCAGCAGGTCGGCGGTGAGGGTCTGCAGCCGCTGCACGTCGTCGAGCGCGTCCGCGGCGAGCCGCCGCTCGACAGGGCGGGCGAGTTCGAGCCGGGTACGCAGCACCGCCATCGGGCTGCGCAGCTCGTGGGCCGCGTCGGCGACGAACTGCCGGTGCGCGCCGACCGCGGTCTGCAGCCGGTCCAAGGTGGCGTTGACGGTACGCGCCAGGGCGCCGACCTCGTCGCGCGACGCCGGTTCCGGCACCCGTTCATGCAGGTCGCGGGCGGTGATGTCGGCGACCTTCGCGCGGATCGCGGAGACCGGCCGCAGCGCCCGGCCGACGGCGAGCCAGGTGAGCCAGGCGACCAGCGCGAGCAGCGCGGGAATCCCCGGCACCAGCACGGCGGTCAGGGTGCGCATGGCGGCGCGGGCCGGGGCCAGCGAGGCGGTGCCCATGACGGTGACCCTCCCCGACCCGGTGTCCACGCTCCGGCTGATGACCACCAGACCGCCGCCCTCCCCGGGCGGGGCTCCCGGTGGCGGCCCCACCAGGTCCCCCGGCAGCCCCGGGTCCGGCGGGAGGGCGGTGGCGCCGCCGCCGGAGACCTTCCCGCCGGCTCCCAGTCCTTTCGTCAGGAGGACGGCGGCCTTGTGGTCGGCGTCCTGTGCGGCCAGCGCGTTGGCCGAGTCGGTCAGGCTGGTGTGCAGCGCGCTGAAGAGCGCAACGGCGGCCAGTGCGAGGGCGGCGGCCACGACGGCGGTCGCGGCCAGCGTGGTCCGCAGGCGTACCCCCATCTCAGGCCTCCAGCCGGTATCCGGCGCCGCGCACGGTGCTCAGCGTCGTACGGCCGAACGGCTTGTCGATCTTGCGGCGCAGGGCGCTGATGTAGACCTCGACGACGTTGGAGTCGCCGTCGTAGGCGAAGTCCCAGGCCCTGGCGAGCAGTTCGGACTTGGGCACCACCTCGCCCGCGCGCCGGGCCAGGCAGTGCAGGATCGCGAACTCCTTGGGCGTCAGGGCGATCAGCACATCGCCCCTGCTGCACCGCAGCCCCGCCGGGTCGACCCGCAGGTCGCCCACCGACAGCACCGCGGGCCGCTCCCGCAGCCCGCGCCTGACCAGCGCCCGCAGCCGGGCGAGCAGCACCACGTAGGAGAACGGCTTGGTCAGGTAGTCGTCGGCGCCGGTGTCCAGCGCCTCGGCCTCGTCGTACTCGCCGTCCATCGCGGTGAGCATCAGGATCGGCGTCCACACGCCGGCCTCGCGCAGCCGGGCGCAGACCTCGTAGCCGTTCAGCTCCGGCAGCATCACGTCGAGCACGATCACGTCGTACGGCTGCTCGGTGGCCATCCACAGCCCCTCGCGGCCGTCGTGGGCGAGGTCGACCGCGAAGCCCTCCCTGGTCAGGCCGTCGCTGAGCAGTTCCGCGAGCCTGCGTTCGTCTTCCACCACGAGTATGCGCACGCGGCCAGCGTGCAGGGCCGTACCTAAGGCGAACATGAAGATCATCTGTCGGGTCCTCAGGTCCGCTTCAGCCGTCCGCGGCGAGGCTGCTCGGTGCCGGATCGACCGATCGCGGCGAACCTTCCACAGGAGTGACCAGACCATGGACAAGAAGAGGATCCTCGCGGGGATCGCGCTCACCGCCGGGCTCGGCCTGACCGGCGTGGCGACGGCGCCGGTCAGCGGGGCCGCGACCGCGCAGTCCGCGACCGCAGGGGCGGCCCACGCGAAGCCCGCCAAGGCGGCGCCCGGCCACAAGGGCGGCGGGCCGAAGGTCGTCTGCGTGATCCGGATCGAGGGGCACGGCGGCAAGGGCGGCGGCAAGACCGGGCTGCCCCCGCTGCCGCCGCTGCCCCCGCTGACCGGGAAGCCGGGGAAGGCGGGGCAGCCGGGCAAGGGGACCGCCGGGAAGATCACGGTGAAGGTCGTGAACGGCAAGGTCTACATCAACGGCAAGCCCGCGCCCAAGGGTTCGGTCGTCCCCAAGGGCGGGTGCCCGCCGCTGCCGCCGCTGCCGCCCAAGGGCGGCAAGGCGGGCGGGGGCGTCGTGATCGTCCAGGGCGGTGAGGGCGGCCTGGTCACCCACGGCGCCCCGGGTGCGGGCGCGGGCGAGGCGGGCCTGACGACATCGGGCGCGTCCAACTCCGCCGTGCTCGGCTGACGTTCGGCCACCTCCGGAGCGGCCCGCGTGCGTACGGCACGGGGGCGGGCCGCTCCGGACTCGCCGGTTTCTGTACCTACTAGTATGTACACTACCGTCATGGAGACATCGGAACGCCTGATCGAGAGCGCCAGGGAACTGCTCTGGGAGCGCGGCTACGTCGGCACCAGCCCCAAGGCCATCCAGGAGCGGGCGGGCGCGGGGCAGGGCAGCATGTACCACCACTTCCGCGGCAAGCCCGACCTCGCGGTGGCGGCGATGCGGCGCAGCGCTGAGCAGCTGCGCGCGCAGGCCGAGGCGCAACTGGCCGGCGGCCGCACCGCGCAGGAGAAGGCCGCCGCCTATCTGCTGCGGGAACGCGACGCGCTGCGCGGCTGCCGGGTCGGGCGGATGGCCATGGACCCGGACGTCATCGCCAGCGAGCAGTTGCGGGAGCCGGTCCAGGAGACCTTCGACTGGCTGACCGGCCGCCTCGCGGGGATCGTCGCCGACGGGGTGGCGAGCGGCGAACTGCGCCCGGGCCTCGACCCGGACGACACCGCCGCCGCGATCGTCGCCGTCGTCCAGGGCGGTTACGTCCTGGCCCGCGCCGCCGGCTCGCAGGAGCCCTTCGACCGGGCGGTACGCGGCGCGGTCGCGCTGCTGGCCGCGCAGGCCGCGCCCGATGCCTGAACTGCCCGAGATGCCTGGGCCTTTTCCGACGTCCCGGCCGTACGCCCGTCACATCTCCGTGGGGAGCCAGCACCCGTGCACGCGATGAACTACCGCATCACCCTGCCCGCCGACTACGACATGAAGATCATCCGCCACCGGGTGGCCACCAGGGGACACCTGCTGGACGGCTTCCCCGGGCTCGGTCTGAAGGCGTATCTGATCCGGGAGCGGGGGGTGGACGGCTCCCCGGTCAACCAGTACGCGCCCTTCTACCTGTGGAACTCCGCCGAGGGCATGAACAGCTTCCTGTGGGGACCCGGATTCCACGGCCTCGTCGAGGACTTCGGGCGCCCGGTCGTGGAGCACTGGACGGGACTCGGCTTCTTCCGCGGCCCGTCCTTCGGCGCCCTCCCGCGGGCCGCGGCCCGGCGCTCCGAGCCGATCGCCGCCGGCGAGGACCCGGCCGCCGCGATCACCCGCGCACTGGACGAGCTGGCCGGCAGCGCCGACCGGCCCGGGCTGCACTCGGCCGCGCTGCTGGTCGACCCGCGGCACTGGGAGCTGCTGCGCTTCACGCTGTGGCAGGACGCGGCGCCCGAGGTGCCGGGCGAGGACCGCCACGAGGTACTGCACCTTTCGCAGCCGGAAGTCGACGACATCAGAACGGGACGGCAGTGGTGATGCAGAAGGCGACGGTGGACCGCGAGGCGGGCTACCGGCTGATGGGCGAACTCGCAGGGCCCGAGACCGTCGAGGGCACGCTCGGCAGGCTCGAAGCGCTCGCCCCCGGCTTCCCCGACTGGATAGTGACCAGCCTCTTCGGCGGCACGTACCAGCGCGAGGGCCTCGCGCTGCGGGACCGGCAGATCGCCACGCTGGCGGCACTCACCGCGCTCGGCGGGGTGGAGCCCCAACTGGACGACCACGTGCGCAACAGCCTGCGGATCGGCGTCGAGGCCCGGGAGATCGTCGAGGTGATGGTGCATCTGGCGCCGTACGTCGGATTGCCGAAGGCTCTGGCCGGCCTGCGGGTCGCGGCCGCGGTGCTGGGTGAGCGGGAGGAGCAGGCATGACCGCGGTCCGTACGGTGCTCGGCGACATCGAGCCCGCCGCGCTCGGGGTGTGCGACGCCCACGACCACCTGTTCCTGACCAGCCCCGCGATGCCCGGGCCGCAGCTCGACGACCCGGCAGAGGCGACGGAACGCGTCGCCGGCTTCCGCGCTCTCGGCGGCGAGGCGCTGGCACAGTGGACCCCGTTCGGGATGGGGCGCAGGCCCGCGGAGGCGGTCGCGGTCTCACGTGCCACGGGGGTGCACGTGATCGCCGCGACCGGCCTCCACCAGGCGGTGCACTACGACGCCGAGGTCCTGGGGCGGCTGCGCCGCGGCGACGGCCTGGCGGCCTTCTTCACCGCGGAGCTGACCGAGGGGATGATCGCGGGCGACGGCCCCGGCGGTGCGCGGACCGCCGCCAGGGCCGGGATGATCAAGGTCGCCGGGATGTTCCACGGCCTCGACGACCACACCCGCTGGGTCATGGCGGCGGCGGCGCAGGCGCATCACGCCACCGGGGCGCCGATCGGCGTCCACCACGAGATGGGGACGGCCGCGGTCGACGTGCTCGGACTGCTGCACGGTGAACTCGGGGTGCCGGCCCGCAGCGTACTGCTCGGGCACCTCAACCGGTTCCCCGACGCCGGGGTGCACCGGGAGCTGGCCGCCGCGGGGGCGTACCTCGCCTTCGACGGGCCGAGCAGGGCGCATCACGCGACGGATGCGTGGCTGGTCGACAGCCTTGTCGCCCTCGCGGCGGCGGGTCACACCGACCAGTTGCTGCTCGGCGCCGACACGACGTCCCCCGGCGGGGGGCCTGGGGCCGGCTACCTCCTGCGCACCTTGCGGCCCCGCCTCATCCACGAACTCGGCTCCGCCGCTGCCGAATCCGTCTTCCGCGCCAACCCTGCCGGTGCGCTGGCCGCGCCCTGGCCTGTGGTGAGCTGACCGCGCGGTTCCCCGCGCCCCTGGGTGACTGCCCCTTGCGGTGGGCTCGCATCCTCCGGCGCGTCGTGGCTTGACGCGCGGTTCCCCGCGCCCCTGGGGGGGGTTGCCCTCTGCGCAGAGGGTGAGCGTTTTCAGGGGCTCGGGGAGCTGCGAGCCCGGTCGCCCACCGGGCGAAAGATGGCAGGCCGCCCGCAAGGGGCAGCCCCCGGCAGGGGGCTAGGCCGGCTGGAGGAAGGCGCGGACTTCGGCGAGGTAGTCCGAGGGGCGCGTGTCGTGGATCATGTGGCCCGCCTCGATCGTGGTGAGGCGGGCGTCCGGGATGCGTTCGGCCACCAGCGCCAGCTGGTCCTGGCGGAGGTGGCTGAGCGGGCCGCCGGCGATGATCAGCGTCCGCGCGGTGATCTCCGCGAGCCCGTCCCAATGCCGCGCGGCCGGCGCATTGCGCTGCCGGGCCACCTCGGCGACGACCCGCCAGTCGTAGCTCACGGGTTCGGGGCCGGGTCCCGAGACCTCGGGGCGGGGCGGGTCGGCGGGGAAGGGCAGCGGACCCTCCTCCAGGACCAGCCGGTCCACCAGCTCCGGCCGGTCCATCGCGACCAGCGACGCGACGACCGTGCCGAGCGAGTGCGCCACCACCGTGACCCGGCGGACGCCCATCGCGTCGAGCAGCCCGAAGACGTCGTCCCGCATCGCCTCGAACGCGTAGTCGCCCGGGTGGTCGCTGTCGCCGTGGCCGCGCAGGTCGGGCGCGATGGTGCGCCAGCCGTCCGCGGCGAGCGCGCCGCCGACCGCCGACCACGACCCGCGGTCCTCGCCGAGCGCGTGCAGGAGCAGCAGCGGCGGACCGTCGGCAGGCCCGGCCAGTTCGCAGACCAGCCGCACCCCGTGGACCTGGTATTCCCGCACCTCGTTCATGTCGGCGACAGTAGTGCGCACCCCGGCGCCGGGGCACGGCTGTTCGCGCTCGGCCCAACCGGGCCGCGGCGTCACAGGCGTTGCGGCCCGTTCTGCTGCTGGGCGGCGACCCGGTCGTAGAGGATCTGCGCCTCCGCGCTGCGGCCGAGCTGCTCCAGGCACTGCGCCTCGTCGTTGCGGCTGGTCAGGGTGTCGGGATGGGCGGGTCCCAGCACCTGCTCGCGGGCGTCGGCGACCTCGTGGTAGACGGTGAGCGCCCCGGACCAGCGGCCCAGCCAGCCGAGGCCGACGGCGATCTCCCGCTTGCTGACCAGCGTGTCGGGGTGCACGTGGCCGAGGACCCGTTCGCGTACGGCGGCCACGTCGCGGGCCTCGGCGAGCGCCCGCTCCCAGTGGCCCAGCCGGCCGAGGTTGACGCCGAGCGCGTGCCGGGCGCGCAGCGTCTCGGCGTCGGTGGAGCCCGCGGTCCTGGTCCTGGCCTCGACCAGGTTCTCGTAGAGCGTCAGCGCCTCCGCGCTCCGGCCCAGGCGGCCCAGGCAGATGCCGATCTCGTAGTCCACCGCGAGGGTGTCGGGATGGCCGGGGCCGAGGACCCGGGTCCTGACGGCGGCCACGTCGCGGTAGACGTCGAGCGCCTCGGCCCAGCGGCGGGACGCGCCGAGCAGGTGGCCCACCTCGAAGCGGGTGACGAGGGTCTGCGGGTGCTCCGCGCCGAGCACCCTGGTGCGCGCCTCGGCGACCTCCACCGCCATGGTGTGCGCCTCCGCCGTACGGCCCAGCCGGCCGAGGTTGAAGGCCAGGTTGTGCTTGCACTGGAGGGTGTCGGGGTGGTCGGGTCCCGTGGTGCGGACCCGGGCGGCGAGCACTTCCGCGTACTCCTGGTGCGCCTCCAGGTGCCGGCCGAGCAGGCCGAGGGCGTAGGCCGCCTCGTGCCGGGCGGCCAGCGTGTCGGGGTGGTCGGGGCCGAGCACCCGGGCGCGGGTCTCGCCGACGTAGGCGTAGAGCTGGAGCGCCTCCTCCGTACGGCCGAGCCCGGTCAGGCAGTACGCGGCCTCGTAGCGGCTGGCGAGGGTGTCGGGGTGCTCGGTGCCCTGGGCGTGGTCGCGGGCGGCGGCCACCGCGGTGTGCAGGTCGTAGGCCTGGCGCCAGTTCCCGACCCGGGCCAGGTCGATGCCCTCGGCGTGCCGGTCGGCCAGTTCGGTGAGCACGCCGGGGCGCGGTCCCGCCTGCAGGGCGCGGGTGGACCAGGCGCCGGTCAGCTCGTGGCGCGGCGCGTTGACGGTGTGCCGGGAGCGGGTGGAGGCCGCCGCGCTGCCCGTGGTCAACTGCCGTGCCCAGCCGGGCAGTTCAGCGGTGCCGCGGGCCGGCCCAGGACCCGCTCCGGTGTGCGGGCTGCCCGTGCCGGCCCGCAGCGCCTTGAGCCGGCCGCCGACGTCGGCGGCGTCCTGCGGGCGGTCGTCCGGGGCCTTGGCGAGCAGGTCGAGGATCAGGCGCTCCAGGTCCACCGGCAGTTCGGGGCGCGTGGCGCGCGGCGGCTCCGGCACGTTGTCGCGGTGGCCGACCAGGATCGCCCAGGTGTCGCCGAGGTCGAACGGCGGCGCCCCGGTGGCGAGTTCGTAGAGCACGCAGCCCAGGGAGTACAGGTCGCTGCGGTGGTCGACCTCACCCGACGCGCCGATCTGCTCGGGCGACATGTAGTGCGGGGTGCCCATGGCCACGCCGGTGCCGGTCAGCCGGGAGGTGAAGCCGATGTCGTGGCCGAGCCTGGCGATGCCGAAGTCGCAGATCTTCACCGCACCGTCGCTGAGCCTGATGATGTTGGCCGGTTTCAGGTCCCGGTGGACGATGCCCTGGGCGTGGGTGTACGCGAGCGCGTCGGCGACCTGCTCGGCGATGTCGATGATGTCGGGAACGGGCAGCGGGTGCCGGCGGGCGTCGTCCAGCACCTGGAGCAGGTTGCGGCCGTCGAGCAGTTCCATCACCAGGTAGAGCACGCCGTCGTGCTCGCCGAAGTCGTGGACGACGGTGACGCCGCGGTGCTGGAGCGCCGCCGCGACCCTGGCCTCGCGGCGGAAGCGCTCCTGCAGGATGCGGGTGAACCCGGCGTCCCTGGCCTGGCCCGCGGGCTTGAGGCACTTCACCGCGACCCTGCGGCCCAGCGACTCGTCGAGGGCACGCCAGACCTCGCCCATGCCGCCGCGCCCGATCAGCTCGTGCAGCCGGTAGCGGCCCTGGATGAGGGTGCTGTGCTCCGCTTCCTCCGCGCCGCCCGGTCCCTGGTGGTTCCCGTGATGTCCCGCCGCCATCGCGTGCCGCCCCCGTGGTCTTCGGTGCTTCCCCGCCACCAGTATGGCCGCGCGGGGCGGCGCACGGCACCTCGCATCAGGGCATAACGCCTCAGCTCGGCGCCTGCGGCCGGCGCAGCCGGTGCGCGGAGGGGCGGCTTCCTGGGCCGAGCCGGTCCATGGCCCCCAGGATGTGCCCGGGCGGCAGCTTCCAGCGCAGCCGCTCGGGCACGGCGCGAAGCACCCGGCCGGCCGTACGCAGCCGCCGGTCTGCCGCGGCCCGCGAGGGCGCCGGCCGGCCGTACAGCTCGTGCGCCCACGGCGGCAGCGCGGCCCTGGCGGTGCCGGCCACCGCCTGCCACACCGCGAGCCGGGCCGGCAGCAGCGGCCAGGGCACCGGCGGCGCCTTGAGGAACCGGGTGACCTCGTCCGACTCGGGGGTGGCCGCCAGCTGCGGCCGTACGGTGTCGAAGTAGCGGGCCAGCTCCCCGGTGCCGGCCGGGACGCCTGCGGGGTCGAGGCCGACCAGCCGGGCCGCCTCGCGCTGCTCGTCCACGTAGGCGTCGGCCTGCGCGTCGGTCAGCGGGTAGCCGGATCGGCGGGCGACCTGCAGGTACGAGTCGATCTCGGCGCAGTGCACCCACAGCAGCAGAGCGGGGTCGTCGACGCCGTAGCGCTCTCCGGTGTCGGGGTCGGTCGCCCCGAGCCTGCGGTGGATGCCGCGGACCCTGCCGCCGGCCTTCTCCGCGGCCGCGGTGGTGCCGTAGGTGATCGTGCCGACGAAGGACGCCGTCCGCAGCAGCCGCCCCCAGGCGTCCCGCCGGAAGTCGGAGTTCTGCACGACGCCGCGGACCGCCTGCGGGTGCAGGGCCTGGAGGTACAGCGCCCTGATGCCGGCCACCCACATCACCGGGTCGGCGTGCACCTGCCAGGTCACCGAATCGGGTCCGAACAGCCCCGGGTCAGCCTCGCGCATCGCGGCCTCCTTCTGCGGCCCACGGTAACGGCGCGGGGGCACCCCGCGGGACAGGGCCTCAGGACCCCGTTCCTGCCCCACGTGGTGCCCGCTCGGCGCCGAAAACGTAGTCTGGAGATCTCCATAAGTCCTGCGGACGGGAGTAGCCGATGAAGATGCTGATCAACGTCGCCGAGAACGTCGTCGCCGATGCGCTGCGCGGTTTCGCCGCCGCACATCCCGAGCTGACCGTCGATATCGAGCGCCGCGTGATCGTACGGCGTGGCGCCCCCTACGAGGGCAAGGTCGGGCTGGTCTCCGGCGGAGGGTCGGGGCACGAGCCGCTGCACGGCGGTTTCGTCGGCAAGGGCATGCTGGACGCGGCCTGCCCCGGTGAGGTCTTCACCTCCCCGGTGCCCGACCAGATGGTACGGGCGGCCGCCGCCGTCGACAGCGGCGCCGGGGTGCTCTTCATCGTGAAGAACTACACCGGTGACGTGCTGAACTTCCAGATGGCCGCCGAGCTGGCCGAGGACGAGGGCGTGCAGGTCGTCAGCGTCCTGGTGGACGACGACGTGGCCGTGACCGACAGCCTCTACACCGCCGGCCGGCGCGGTACGGGCGCGACGCTCTTCGTCGAGAAGATCGCCGGCGCCGCCGCGGAGGAGGGGGCTCCCCTCGACCGGGTGGCGGCACTGGCCCGGCAGGTCAACTCGGCGTCCAGGAGCTTCGGGGTGGCGCTCAGCGCGTGCAGCACCCCGGCCAAGGGCGGCCCGACCTTCGACCTGCCCGACGGCGAGCTGGAGCTGGGCGTCGGCATCCACGGCGAACCGGGCCGGGAGCGGCGGGCCATGATGACCTCGGGCGAGATCGCCGACGTCACCGTCGAGGCGGTGGTCTCCGACCTCAACCCGGACGGCCCCGTGCTGGTCCTGGTCAACGGCATGGGCGCGACCCCGCTGCTGGAGCTGTACGGGTTCAACGCCGAGGTCCAGCGGGCGCTGGCCGAGCGGCGCATACCCGTGGCCCGCACACTGGTCGGCAACTACGTGACGTCGCTGGACATGGCGGGTGCGTCGGTGACGATCTGCCAGGTCGACGAGGAGCTGCTGCGGCTGTGGGACGCCCCGGTCTCGACCCCCGGCCTGCGCTGGGGCTGCTGACTCCGGCCGCCGGCGGCCCACCCGGGCCGCCGGCGCACCGGCACCTATCCCGTACCACCGGCGAATATCCCGTACCACCGGCGAGAGGACCGCGCGAACCGCGATGAACGCAACCCCCGACCCCGAGGCGCCGGTCGATGCGGCCTTCCTGCGCCGCTGGCTGGACACGGCCGCCTCCGTGATGGAACGCGAGGCGTCCCGGCTGACCGAGCTGGACTCCCCCATCGGCGACGCCGACCACGGTACGAACATGCGGCGCGGCTTCCTGGCCGCGCGCACGGCGGTCGAGCAGGAGCCGCCGCAGACTCCCGGCGGTGTGCTGGTGCTCGTCGGGCGCACCCTGATCAGCACGGTCGGCGGCGCCTCGGGGCCGCTGTACGGCACGCTGCTGCGGCGGGCGGGCAAGGACCTCGGCGAGGAGCAGGCGGTGCCGGCCGCCCGGCTGCGCGACGGGCTGCGCGCCGGGGTCGACGGTGTGGCGGCGCTGGGCGGCGCCGTGCCGGGCGACAAGACCATGCTGGACGCGCTGCTGCCGGCCCTGGACGCGCTGACCGGCGCGCTGGACGCGGGCGGCGGGGCGGCGGACGCGCTCGCGGCGGCGGCTGCCGCGGCCGACGAGGGCGCGAAGGCGACCATCCCGCTGCGGGCGCGCAAGGGCCGGGCGAGCTATCTGGGTGAGCGCAGCATCGGCCACCAGGACCCCGGGGCCACCTCGTCGGCGCTGCTGATCGCGGCGCTGGCCGACACCGCCCGGGAGGACGGATGAGCGGCCCGCTGGTCGGTGTGGTGCTGGTCTCGCACAGCGCCCAGGTGGCCACCGCGGTCGCGGACCTCGCGGCGGGGCTGACCGGGGGCGGCGGCGACGTGCCGGTGGCCCCGGCGGGCGGCGGCCCGGACGGCGGGCTCGGCACCAGCTCCGACCTGATCGCCGCGGCGGCCCGTTCGGTGGACCGCGGCGCGGGTGTGGCGGTGCTGGCGGACCTGGGCAGCGCCGTCCTCACCGTCAAGGCGCTGCTGGCCGACGACGAACTGCCCTCGGGGGCACGGCTGGTGGACGCGCCTTTCCTCGAGGGCGCGGTCGCCGCGGTGGTCACCGCCTCGACCGGCGCCGACCTGGACGCGGTCGCGGCGGCGGCGGCGGACGCGTACACCTACCGCAAGACCTGACCCGCCGGTCCCCTCCGCGGGGAGGGGACCGGCGTGCCCGGCCGCTCAGCGCCCGTAGACCAGCAGGGTGCGCACCATGCGGCAGGTGGTGTCGGACGGCTCGTGGACGCCGATCCGCTCCGCGGTGTCGCGGATCCGCCGGTTGCCGGCCTGGCCCGGCTCGTAGATTCCGGCGTCGAGCAGGGCTATGACCAGGCGCATGGTCTTCAGCCGCCGGTTGTGCGCGACGTACCAGGCGCGCGGACGACCTGCGGGCAACGGCTTCCTGGGGAGTGGGGACTTCGGCGCGGACAGTACGGCAACAGCCATCGGCATCCTCCTGCGGCGTCGGCCGACCCTGACGAACACTGTCCATTTTACTGCCAGGCACTGACAAAGTCCGCTGGCCAGACGGTATTTGACGAACGTGCGTACGACCCGTTCCGCGGTCGGCCGGCGACCGCGCCGGCACCACCGCCCGCGCCCGCGGCGTCGGCCGCCGCGATCTCCTCGTCGGTCATCGGCAGCCCGTGCGGGTCGGCCGGCGCGCCGTCGAGCCTCCTGACGAACAGGCAGCCGGCCACGCCCAGCGCGAGCACCCCCACCGAGACCAGCAGCGTCGGCCCCATGGCGTCGACGAAGCCGTGGCCGAAGACCGCGCCCGCGGCGTCCTGGATGCGGGGCGGGGCCGTCGGCCCGGCCCCGCGCCGGGTCAGGGCGCCCGGTAGCCGCGGTCGGCGAGCCCGGGGGCGGGGGCGGGGGCGAACCAGGTGGGGTCGTCGCGCAGCGCCAGCTCGATCCGGCCGCGGGCGATCGGGCCGAGCGGCGGCAGCTCGTCCGGCGCGAACCAGCGCACGTCGAGCGACTCGTCGTCGTTGACCCGGGCCTCGCCGCCGACCGCGCGGCAGCGCAGCACGATGTCGACGTACTGCGCTCGGTCGCCGTTGCCGTAGACCACGGGCTCGTTGGTGAAGACGCTCAGCACCCGCTCCACGATCGCCGCGACGCCGGTCTCCTCGTCGATCTCCCGCACGGCCGCCTCGGCGGGCTGCTCGCCGGGGTCGGGGATACCGCTGATCAGCGCCCACCTGCCGGTGTCGGCCCGGCGGTTGAGCAGCACCCGGCCGCGGTCGTCGAACACCACCATCACCACCCCCGGCATGAACAGCAGCGTGTCGCCCGCCTTGGCGCGGATGTCCAGGATGAATTGCGGAGTCGCCATGCCCAGAGCCTACGAGACACCAGGTGAACGCCACATCCGCACCAGGTTTCCCACCGACGACATCGTTGCCGCACAAGTGCCCGCACAACTGTCCACAGCGGCGCGATCAGCCGTTACGGTGGCCCGACAGGTAACGCCCACGCGGGGAACGCGGGTGTGACGGGACCCGTCGCAGCCGCGTGGCGTCAGGGGGTAACGGGGGCATGGACACGACGGCCGGCGACACGCCGGGCGCCACTCACGCGGGCCGCAGCGACGGCCCGCCGCGGGACAAGGACGCCGCACGGCGGGACAGCGGCGGGGCCGTCGACGCGGTCGGCATCGTGGTGCTGGTCTGCTGTGCCGTCTGGGCGCTGATCGCCGCCGCCGGACGGCCGGCCCGCCCCGAGGGCACGCTGCTCGCGCTGCTCGCCGTCACCGCGGGCTACGCGCTCGGCCGCATCCTGGGCGCGCTGCTGCCGGTGCTGGCGCCGGCCGCCGCGGCCGCCGCCGTCCTGGCCCTGGTGCTCATCCCGCCGACCCGGCTGTCGGCCCACCCCGACGCGCCGCCGCTGGGCTATCCGAACGCCGACGCCGCGCTGCTGGTGCTGGCCGTCGGCGCGGCCTGCTGCGCCGCCTGGGCCGCCCGGGGCAGAGCCCGGCGGGCCGCGCTGGCCTGCGTGGGCGCCGGCGCGGCGGTGGCGGCACTCGCGCTCGGCTCCGCGGCCGGCTTCGCGGCGGGCGTCGCGATCGTCCTGTGCTCGCTGGCCGCGGCCCGGATGCGGCGCCGCCTGCTGGGGCTGACCGGCTTCGCACTGGCCGCGGCACTCGTGGTCGGCGGCAGTTGCGCGGTGGCGGTGGACGCGCTGCCGTCCGGCCTGTCGGAGTCCCTCACCGGCCAGCTCACCCAGCCCCGGGTGGAGCTGTGGCACCAGGCGGTCGACCTCGCCGAGCAGCACCCGCTGCGGGGCGTCGGCCCGGAGCGCTTCGCCGACGAGGCCGCCGCGACGGCCGGGCCTGACCTCGCCCCGAGCGCGGAGTCCCCGCAGTCCGCCCCGCTCCAGCTCGCCGCCGAGCAGGGTGTCCCGGGCGCCGTGCTGCTGGCCGCCGCCTTCGCCTGGCTGCTCACCGCCCTGTGGCGCTCCCCGCGCCCGACCCCGGTGGTCCTGACCGCCGCCGCGTCCCTCACCGGCCTGGCCATGCTCGCCACCGTGGACCACGTGCTGAGCTACGCCGTGGTGACAGCCGGCGCCGGTTTCCTGTCCGGCATCGCCACGGCCCGCCCGTTCCCGCCGCCCGGCTGAGCGCCGGGGGCGCCGCTCAGCGGCGTACGGCTCCGCCTGTCACAGCGGCAGTGTCCTGGACCGCAGGTGCAACCACTCGCCGATCGCCTGCACCGCCCCTTCGGGGTCGTCCACCGTGACGGTGAACCGGTGCCCGGCTCCGAGGTCGATGATGATGCCGGGGCCGCGGCGCACGATGACGCCCGTGCCCTTCTCCGGGCGCCAGCGGTAGCCCCAGCCGCCCCAGCTGCGCGGGCTGATCAGCGGCACCAGCCTGGCACCGCTGACGTCGGCGAGCGGAATACGCCGGCGCGGCACCCCGATGTGGCCGCAGCGGACCTCGACGCAGTCCCGGTCGACCTGGACCTTGACATGTGTGAAGGCGACCGTGCCGAAGATGATCAGCAGCCCGACCGCGAGGCACCCCACCACCGACATCACCAGCGGTACGGGATCCGTGGTCGCGGGCTGGTCAACGGCCAGCTCGATGCCCAGCGCGAGGCAGGCCGCGCCCGCGCAGGCCAGGACCCACTGCATGCGGTTGCTGGCGCGGCCCGTCCACACCTGGGGCGCGACGGACTCCGGTCGGGGAGCGTGCGTCATGCTCGAAGCGTACTCATTCGGCACGCATCGGGCAGCCCTGTGACGTCAGGCCGTGGCGGGTGTCACGGCCAGCGCCGCGCCCTCCAGGTAGGCCGCAGCGACGGCGGGCAGGGCGGCGCTGCGGCCGTTGAGCAGCACCTCGAGCCCGCCCAGGGCACCGCCGGCGGCGGCCGCCGGCTCCGCCGCCTGGCCGATCCTGCGCAGCGCCTGCGCGGCGACGGCGTCGGCGGAGCCGAACATCAGCGCCCCCGGCACGGCCGCCGCGATCCGGTCGGTGACCAGTTCGTAGTGCGTGCAGCCGAGCACGACCGCGCGTACGCCCACCGGGGTCAGCCCGGCCGCCGCGGCGACCGCGGCGGCCACCGCTGCGGTGTCGCCGGCGTCCACGGCGTCCGCGAGCCCGGGGCACGGCACCTCGGTGACCTCCGCGCCGCCGCCGAACTCGGCGATCAGCGCGCGCTGGTAGGCGCTGCCCGTGGTGGCGGGCGTCGCCCAGATGGCGACCGCACCGCCGCCCGCCGCTGCGGGCTTGATCGCGGGCACCGTGCCGATCACCGGCAGCGCCGGTTCCAGCGCGGCCCGTACCGCCGCCAGCGCGTGCACCGACGCGGTGTTGCAGGCCACGATCAGCGCGTCGGGGCGGTGTTCGGCCGCCGCCAGCGCGCACTGCAGAGCGCGGTCGCTGACGTCCTGCGCGGTCCTTGGCCCCCAGGGCATGCCCTCGGGGTCGCACGACAGCACGAGGTCGGCGTCCGGGCGCATCCGCCGTACGGCCGCGGCGGCGGCCAGCAGCCCGATACCGGAGTCCACAAGTGCGATCTTCACGCCCTCACCCTATGCGGCGCTGCGACCGTGCCGCCGCCCGGCACCCGGAGTGCGGCAGACTGCCGCGGGTGACGGTGATGACGGTGATCGCGGGGCTGTCCCTGCTGGTGTGGATGTGGCTGCTGCTGGGGCAGGGCTTCTTCTGGCGCACGGACGTACGGCTGCCCCGGCACCCGGCCGAGCCCTCCGAGTGGCCCGCGGTCGCCGTCGTGGTGCCCGCGCGCGACGAGGCCGCGGTGCTCGGGCTGAGCCTGCCCTCGCTGCTGGCGCAGGAGTACCCGGGCCGGGCCGAGGTCTTCCTGGTCGACGACGGCAGCACCGACGGCACCGGGGACACCGCCCGCGAACTGGCGGCGGACCGCGGCGGGCTGCCGCTGACCGTCTCCTCCCCCGGCGAGCCGCCGCCGGGCTGGACCGGCAAGCTGTGGGCCGTACGCCACGGGATCGCGCTGGCGCGCGAGCGCACCGGGGCGGAGTACCTGCTGCTCACCGACGCCGACATCGCGCACCGGCCCGACAGCCTGCGCGCGCTGGTCGCCGCGGCGGACGGCGCGGACCTCGACATGGTGTCGCAGATGGCCAGGCTGCGGGTCGAGACCGGGTGGGAGCGGCTGATCGTCCCGGCGTTCGTCTACTTCTTCGCGCAGCTCTACCCCTTCCGCTGGATCAACCGCCGGCGGGGTCGCACCGCGGCGGCGGCCGGCGGCTGCGTCCTCATCCGCGCGTCGGCCGTCGACGCGGCCGGCGTCCCGGACAGCATCCGGCAGTCCGTCATCGACGACGTGGCCCTCGCACGCGCGGTACGGCGCTCGGGCGGCCGGATCTGGCTCGGCCTCGCCGACCGCGTCGACAGCATCCGCCCCTACCCGCACCTGGGCGAGCTGTGGCGGATGGTCTCGCGCAGCGCCTACGCCCAGCTCCGGCACAGCCCGGCCCTGCTGGGCGGGACGGTGGCCGGCCTCGCGCTGATCTACCTCGTCCCGCCGGCCGCGGCGATCGGCGGCGCCGCGGCCGGGGCGTGGCCGCTGTGCGCGCTGGGCGCGGCGGCCTGGGCGGTCATGACGGCCACGTACCTGCCGATGCTGCGCTACTACGGCCAGCGGCGGTGGCTCGCCCCCACGCTCCCGTACACCGCCGCGCTGTACCTGCTCATGACCATCGACTCCGCCGTCCAGCACTACCGAGGCCGAGGCGCGGCCTGGAAGGGCCGCACCTACTCCCGCCCGACCCCCACGCAGCCCTCGGAGGGTTCGCCGCAGTGAGGCAGTGCGGGCGCACACGGACCGGTGCGGGTCAGGACGTGGCCGGAGTCCACACCAGGCCCCAGCCGTACGCGTAGTCGACGGTCCGCTGGGGGCTGACGCCCCGCCGGACGGCGAGGTGGCGGGCCTCGCGCCGGACGCGCAGGGCGTCCCCCTCCCGGGTCAGGAGCAGCAGCGCGCAGGCGGTGGACTCGAACCCGCCGGGCGGATCGAGCCCGAAGTCCTGCGCGGGTCCGTGGTCGGGCCGCACCGTGACCGTGCCGCGGACGTCCGCGAAGCTGCGCCCGGCACCACGCAGCGTGAGGAAGACCAGGACCCGCCGGAAGCGCTCCGCGTGGTCGAGGTTGACGGTGAGCCGGTCGCCGTCGAGCCTGACGTACGGCGGCAGCCGCAGCGCACCGGCGGCACCCCCGAGCGGCTGCACCACCCCCTTGCGCCCGTCGGCCAGTTCGAAGAGCGCGCACAGGTCGACACCGTCCCCGCCGTCGCCCTCCGCGCCGAAGGCGATGCGCAGCAGCCCGGGTCCCGCGCACGTTCCGGCGGCGGGCAGCACCACGCGCGGGGCCGGCGCGGGGCGGGGCTTGGCCGGGAGGAGGGGCGCGGCATGGGCGACGGCCCGCAGCCGCCACCGCTCGCCCGCGGCGTCGCGGTAGCACTCCCCGACGACCAGCATCCGCCCGCCGGTGACACCTCCGCAGTCGAGCCGTACCGGGTCGGCCCCGTCGACCAGTGCGCGCAGCCGCAGTCCCGGGATGCGGCCGAGCGGCCCGCCCTCGGCACGTATCACCACGAGTACCGCGGTGACCGCTCTTTCGAGTGACGCGAGATCGAGGACGAGGGTGTCGAGGACCGCGTCGTCCTCCCCGGCCGCCCGCGCGTGGGTGACCGCCCCCGACACGTGCCCGGGCACGTCCGCGTCGACCAGGTCGCCGGCGCCGCGGGGCGCCCCGCCGGCGAGCAGCAGCGCGCACATGTCGGCCCGCGGAATGCCGGGACCGGTCCCCCGTCCGAACTCCAACCGGACTTCGGCGGTCGGCAACCGGACACTCTCCCCCTTGCGCAGCAGCATGCCGCCCCCTCCGCCGGTGCGTCACGGGTCCCCGGTAACCCCCTGGACGCACGCCTTTTACCTGATCACACCATGACGTGCTGACCGGTTTCCGGTGATTCGCTCATATTGGGGACTTGGTGCCACTCCCCGCCCATCAAACAACCCTCTAATCGGTCTCCCCAACGACCACATCGTGGGCTTAACTTATGGCTCATGACCACCCCCCGCGGTTCGTACGGTGGCGGCTACGGCAGCTACTACCCTTCGTCCTCGTCCTTCCCCGACACCCCGATCTACGACAGCCTCGTGGCAGAGCGCGGCACCCCGCAGATCGCCCCGATCCGCGTACCGTCGCCGTACTCCGGCTACGACACGGGACTGGCGGGCGGGTACAGCGGCGGAAGCAACCTCCCGGCGCTGCCCGCGGCGCTGCCCGCGCTTCCGTCGGGACCGTCCTCGCCGTCGTACCAGCAGCCGCAGCCCGCGCCGCCCGGCGGCTACCCGGGCGCGGGCTACCAGCAGCCGCCCGCGGCCTACATCCCGCAGCAGGCGCCGCAGCGCGGCTACGCCGCCAACGGCTACCAGAACCAGAACCCCAACGGGAACGGGAACGGCTACCAGGGGATGCCGCAGCAGCCCTCGCCCAGCGGCTACGAGGCGGCCCGGCCGGTGCCGCCGCGCCCCGTACCGCCGCGGCAGGCGCCCGGCGGGCACCCCGAGGAGCAGTACCCGCGGCGCAACCTCGGCCAGGGCGGCGGAGGCTACTACCAGGGCTGATCATCACCGGCGGGCTGGCAGGATGGTGTGGTGACCACACCCCGCCTCAGCGCGCTGCACATCTACCCCGTCAAGTCGCTGCGCGCTGTCGGCATGCAGGAGGCGGTCGTGGAGCCGTGGGGGCTCGCGGGGGACCGCCGCTGGATGCTGGTCGACGCCGGTAGCGACTCCGCGCTGACCCAGCGGGAACACCCGCGTCTGACGCTGCTCGCCGCACTGCCCGTGGGGGGTGGCGGCCTGCGGCTGGCCGCGCCCGGACTGCCGCCGCTCACCGTCGTGCCGCCCACCGCGGGGCCGCTGCGGACGGTGCGGCTCTTCGCGGGCAAGATCGACGTGCTCCCGGCGGGCGACGAGGCCGACGCGTGGTTCTCCGGCTTCCTCGGCACACCGGTACGCCTGGTGCACCTGGACGACCCGGCGGTACGGCGGCCGATCGACCCGCGGTACGCGCGGCCCGGGGAGACCGTCAGCCTCGCCGACGGCTATCCGCTGCTGGTCACCACGACCGCCTCACTCGACGCGCTCAACGCGCTGATCGCCGCGGGCGACCGGGCCGAGGAGGGGCCGCTGCCGATGAACCGCTTCCGGCCGAACGTGGTGATCGACGGCACCGCTCCCTGGGCCGAGGACGGCTGGCGGCGGGTGCGGATCGGCGAGGTCGCCTTCCGGGTGCCCAAGCCCTGCGGTCGCTGCGTGGTCACCACCACCGACCAGGGCAGCGGCGCCCGCGGCAAGGAGCCGCTGCGCACGCTGGCCCGGCACCGCAGGGTCGGTTCGAAGGTGCTCTTCGGCCAGAATCTGATACCCGAGCACTCCGGAACCCTGCGCATCGGCGATGCGTTGACCACACTGGAGTAACGCGTCGATGCGTCCTGCCCGCGGCCCCTGCGGGATGCGAGTTCACACGCATGAGTCGCGCCGTTTGCGGTAGTTGAACGGGTGAAGGGGGTGGTCGGCCATGGCTCGTCCCAAGAGGCTCACCAAGCGTGGTTGGCGGTGGCGGCGCAATCCGCTGCGCCGCCGGTCCGACATCGTCGAGGCGTGGCTCGGCGTGTTCACCGCGCTCATGATCTGCACCGTCCCGCTGATCGGCTGGTGGGCGGGCCAGTCCGTCGACCGCGCCCTGCAACGGGTGGCGCGCACCCAGCGGGCGGAGCGGACCCTGGTACCCGCCGCCGTGGTGGAGTCCCCCGCCGAGTCCGGCGCCTCCCAGGCTCCGGGTGCGTCGAAGGCTGCGGCCGCGATAGCCGCGGCAGGCGCCGACACGGACCCGCGGCATGGCGACGTGCTGCGCTGGATCGCACCGGACCGCACGGCGCACACGGGGACGGTTCCGGTGGGCCTGGAGGTCTGGCACGGCGACCGGCTGCTGCTGTGGACCGACAAGGCCGGCGGGCTCGTGCCGCCGCCGCTGGACCGGGCCACCGCGTCCACGCACGCGGTGCTCGCCGGTGTGGCCACCGGCTCCGCGGCCGCCGGGGCCATGCTGATGACCCGGCAGGTCCTGGTGTGGCGGCTGATGCGGCGCAGAATGGACTCCTGGGAGCGCGAGTGGGCCAGGGTCGGCCAGGACTGGGGCCGGGCCGGCACGGGCGGCTGAGCCCCGGCGCCGTCCGTCGCGGCCGCCGGCGGTGTCCACCTGACGGGTTGTCGTCAACGACCGGCCGCCGCGCGCGCTACGGTTGATCCCCCGGTCGGCAGACGCAAGAGGTGGGGAAGAGCAGCCCGATGGCACATGGCGTGGTGCAGGTCACGAACCCGAGCAGTTCGCGGTGGCGCCGCCGCACAGGTGAGTACGCCACCGTGGCGGCAGCCCTGGAGGCGGCCGGCGACGGAGACGTGCTGTCGGTGGCTCCCGGCACCTACCGGGAGAATCTGGTGATCGACCACGCGGTCACCCTGCGCTGCGCGGACGGTCCCGGCACGGTCCGTATCGCGCCGGCCTCCGGGGTGGCGTTGACGGTGCGGGCGGCGGCCGGCGTGCACGACCTGCTGATCGAGGGCCAGGACAGCACGGCCGCCGCGCTGCTGGTGGAGGCCTGCGCCCCGGAGCTGACGGGGCTGCGGATCAGCACCCGCTCCGCCGTCGGCCTCGAAGTGCGCGACAGCGCGCGCCCCACGGTGCGGCGCTGCACGGTCGACAACCCCGCCGGGCTCGGCATCAGCGTGCTGGACGCGGCCGGCGGGCTGTTCGAGGACTGCGAGGTGGTCTCGGCCGGGCAGAGCGGCGTCGCGGTACGCGGCGGCGGCAGCCCCAGGCTGGAGCGCTGCCGGGTGCACCACGCGTCGGGCTCGGGCCTGTCCGTCACCGGGGAGCACAGCTCGATCGAGGCGCTCGGCTGCGAGATCTACGAGATCCACGGCACCGGGCTGCACCTGTCGCAGCGGGCGTCGGGGCACCTGACCGACTGCCAGCTGCACCGCACCACCGGCGACGGCGTCTCGCTGGACTCCGACGCGGTGCTGGCGATGTCCGACTGCGACATCCACGACATCCCGGAGAACGCCGTCGACCTGCGCGCCCGCTCGGTGCTGACGCTGACCCGCTGCACGGTCCGCCGCTTCGGCCGCAACGGCCTTTCGGTGTGGGACCCGGGGACCAGGGCGGACGCCAACCAGTGCGAGGTGCACGACAGCACGGGCGACTATCCGGCGGTGTGGGTCAGCGACGGTGCCGTGGCCATACTGGACGCCTGCCGGGTGCACGACGTGCCGGACGCGCTGTTCGTGCTGGACCGCGGTTCGCGGGCGGACGTCGTGGACAGCGACTTCTCGCAGATCCGCAACACCGCGGTGTCGGTGAGCGACGGCGCCAACGTCCAGCTGGACGACTGCAGGATCAGGGAGGCCGCGACCGGCGCCTGGTTCCGCGACCACGGCAGCGGCGGCACCTTCGCGCAGGTCACCATCGACGACACCGCGACCGGTGTGATCGTCACCAAGGGCGCCGACCCGGCGCTCGACCGCTGCACGGTCACCAACGCGACGGAGTCCGGCGTCTACGTGTCGGCCGAGGGCCGCGGCACCTTCACCGGGTGCCGGGTGACCGGCAGCAAGGGCTACGGCTTCCACATCATCGACGGCTGCCGCTCCACGCTGACCCGCTGCCGTACCGAGCGCTGCGCGCGCGGCGGCTACGAGTTCGCCGAGCCCGGGCCGGTCACCGAGGACTGCACCAGCGACCGCACCGCCGCGCCCGAGCCGGCCCCTGTCCCGGTGGCCACCGCCACCGACCGGCAGCCGGCCGCCCAGTCGTACGGCCTGCTCGGCGGGGTGCCCCAGCAGCGGCCCGCGGAAAGCGAGCCGGCCGTACCGGCGGCGCGGGAGAGCACCGAGGTGCTGGGCGAGCTGGACACGCTGGTCGGCCTGGACAGCGTCAAGCGCGAGGTGCGCACCCTGATCGACATGATCGCGGTGGGCCGCCGCCGGGAGCAGGCCGGGCTCAAGGCGCCCTCGCCGCGGCGCCATCTGGTCTTCACCGGCTCCCCCGGCACCGGCAAGACGACCGTGGCGCGGCTCTACGGCGAGATCCTGGCCTCGCTCGACGTGCTGGAGCGCGGCCACCTGGTGGAGGTGGCCAGGGTCGACCTGGTCGGCGAGCACATCGGCTCCACGGCGATCCGCACCCAGGAGGCCTTCGAACGGGCGCGCGGCGGCGTGCTGTTCATCGACGAGGCCTACGCGCTGGCGCCGGAGGACGCCGGGCGGGACTTCGGCAGGGAGGCCATCGACACCCTGGTCAAGCTGATGGAGGACCACCGGGACGCGGTGGTGGTGATCGTGGCCGGCTACACCGCGGAGATGGAGCGCTTCCTGGCGTCCAACCCCGGTGTGGCGTCCCGCTTCTCGCGGACCATCACCTTCGGCGACTACACCTCGCACGAGCTGCTCAGCATCGTGGAGTCGCAGGCCGCCGAGCACGAGTACCGGCTCGGCGACGACGCGGGCGACGCGCTGCTGAAGTACTTCTCCGCGCTGCCCAAGGGTCCGGCCTTCGGCAACGGCAGGGCGGCGCGGCAGACCTTCGAGGCGATGGTGGAGCGGCACGCGATGCGGCTGGCGCATGTCACCGAGCCGACACACGACGAGCTGCAGCTGCTCTACCCGGAGGACCTGCCGGAACTGCCCTGAGCCGGCAGCGCCTTGCCGCTCCCCCGCAAGCCCTCCTGCACCACCTGGGCCAGCAGGGCGGCGCGTTCCCGCGCGAAGGCCGGATCGGCCTGGAAGCCGGAGTGGCCGCGTACGGGCTCCGGCAGCGGGTGGCGGGCGCTGCGGCCGTACGCCACCGGGTCGAGCAGCGGTCCGCGGTCCACGGGCTCGCCGGGACCCGGGATGCCGACCGGGCCGCCGATCGGGTCGGTGCGCCGCCACAGGTTGCGCCAGGCGTGCATGTCGCGGTGCAGCCCGTGCAGCGACCGCTGCCCGAAGTACGCGGGGAACCAGCGGCCGTAGAGCCGGGTCAGCGGGCAGCCGTAGGTGAGCAGCGCGACCCGGCCGCGGGTCTCGGGGTCGAGCTGCCAGACCGCGGCGGCGGACAGCACGCTGCCCTGCGAGTGCCCCGACAGGATGATCCGCCCGCCGGTCCGCGCGGTCCACGACTCCATCCGCCAGCTCAGGTCGGGTACGGCGCGCTCGGCGTAGCAGGGCGGTGCGAAGGGGTGGGCGGCGCGCGGCCAGAAGGTGCCGACGTCCCACAGGATGCCGACGGTTCTGCGGGCCGCGGGGTCGCGGTAGGCGCGGCGGCCGAGTGCCACCAGGGCGACGACGCCGGCGCCGACCAGCCAGGAGCCCATCGCCTGCGCCGCGCCCGCGCCCGCCGCCACCACCGCGGGCGCGCCGGCGGCCCGTTCCCCCGGGGTGCCGCCGCCCGTCAGGGCGCCGGTGACCGCGGCGGCCCCGAGGACGAAGGCCGCCGCACAGACCACGGCGACGAGCAGCGGTGCGCTGTCGGTCAGCCCGGCGCGGGCGACGGCGCCGGCGATCTGCCGGGTGCGGGCCGGCCGGTGCTGCTCGTCGGAGTAGGCCGCCTCGACCTCGCCGCGCAGCGCGCGCTCCCGGCGCCGCAGCCGCCACACGACGGCGGCGGCGGTCACCGCGAGCAGTCCGAGCACGACGGGGATCACCGAGGCCTCCCAGGTGAGTACGGCCGGCGGCCCGGCCAGCGGGCTCCCCGCCTCGCCGGGCGTCCGCCCCCGGTCCAGCCAGTCGGCCGCCCGCTGCGCCACCCCACCGGTGAGCACCCCGCCCAGCCCGCAGCCGAGCAGCCCGACCGCCGGCCCGCCGAGACCGCGCAACGGCACCGCCTGGGGAGACGATCCGGCCACGGCTGACGGCTCCGCGCCCGACCCGACGCCCACCCCGTCCGCCTGGGACGGCGGCCCGGCCACGGCTGACGGCGCCGCGGCGCCCGGGGAGCCGTCCTCGGGGTCGTGGGGCGGGGAGTGGTGGAGGAGGGCGGCAAGGACCGCCAGGGCGGCGATCAGGGCGCCCTGGAGGACCGTCAGGGCCGTGACGGCCTGCGCTGCGGGCAGGCGGCCCGTCGAGGCCCAGGCGGGGCGGTGCCAGCCCGCGTAGAGGGCCGCGGCCGCCAGGGCAGCGAGGGCGCCGGCGAGCAGGGCGCGGCTGGTGCCGTGGTCGGTGGCGTCGTCGAGGCCGGCCTCGCTGCGGGCGGCGCGGCAGGTGACGGTGACGGCCGCCGCGGCGAGGGCGGCGATCAGCGCGGCCAGCGTCCAGCCGAGCACCTGCAGCGGTAAGCGGGCGCCGCCGCGGTCGTGGCGCAGCGCGGGGACGGTGACCGCGGCGGCCACCGTGAGCAGTGCCGCCGCGGTGTGGGCGGAGCGCAGCCGGGCGACCGAGCGGCGGCCGTACCAGAAGCCCGGCATCGCCAGCGCCGGTGTGCCGGGAGCGGCGGCCGCCCCGGGGGCGGGGCGCTGCGACTCGTAGGCGGACCAGGTGCGGTGCGAGAGCCACCACAGCAGTGCGGTCAGCGCGGCGGGCACGAGCGCCGCCAGGGCGAGCCTGCGGCCCGGCTCGCTCCACCAGCCGCCGCGCCCGGCGGCGGCGAAGCCGAGCCAGGAGCTGCCGCGTACGCACCTGGCGCTGCCCGCGCACTGCCAGCCGACCAGGTCGAGCGCGACCTCGCAGGCCGCCGCGACCAGCAGCACCGTCAAGGTCAGGGCGAGCAGCCGCACGGCCGCTCCGTAGCCGCGGGCCGACCGCTGCCGGTGCGAGGGCGGCCGCATCCAGTGGGCGAGGTTCGCGATCATGAAGGGGAGCAGCAGCAGCCACAGCGCCCTGCTGCCGTTGCCCGACGTGAGGTTGGACCAGCAGTAGGCCTCGGGCACCGGCGCCTCGTGGTGCCGCTCCGGGTGCTGTTCGGCGTCCGCGTCGCAGGCGCGGCGGTGCACGCCGGCCGTGTCGTCGCCGGCCAGGCACACCGTGCGCGGGTCGCCGAGCATCCGCTCGGGCGTGGTGCCGCCGACGCCGTGCACCAGCAGTTCCAGGGCGAGTGGCGCCCGCGGGGTCTCGGCATCCGTCCCGGCCGTCACGTCCGCCTCCCGTGTCCCGTCCTTCCCGGGTGTACCCGCGCCGGCCGCGGGTCAGCCTCCGGCGGGGTCTTGCGTGCCGCAGTCGTGATGCGCGGGCACGGCCCCGCGCCCGCAAAGGCGTTCCGACCTGTGGCCCGGCATACACCGGACGGCGTGGTGCGTGGAAGGATGACCGCAGCGCGCCGGTAGACGGCATCGCACACAACGAGACGGACGATACGAGGTCACGGGTGAGCGACAACCAGAACCTCCTCGCGGAGCAGCGCCGGGCACTGATCCTGGACGAGGTACGCCGACGCGGCGGAGTACGCGTCAACGAACTGACCCGCAGGCTCAACGTGTCCGACATGACGGTGCGCCGCGACCTCGACGCCCTCGCCCGGCAGGGCGTGGTCGAGAAGGTGCACGGCGGCGCCGTGCCGGTGGTCGAGGCGAGCAGTCACGAGCCGGGATTCGAGGCGAAGTCGGGCCTCGAGCTGGGCGCCAAGGAGGCCATCGCGACGGCGGCGGCCGCGCTGGTCCCGCCGGGCAGCGCGATCGCCCTGGCGGGCGGCACGACCGCCTACGCGCTGGCGCACCACCTGCTGGACGTGCCCGACCTGACGGTGGTCACCAACTCGGTGCGGGTGGCGGACGTCTTCCAGTCCGGCCAGCGGCGGCCCGGTGCGAACCACGCGGAGGCGACGGCCACCGTGGTGATCACCGGCGGGGTGCGTACGCCCTCGGAGACGCTGGTCGGCCCGGTGGCCGACCGGGCCATCCAGGCACTGCACTTCGACCTGCTGTTCCTGGGTGTGCACGGCATCTCGGTGGAGGCGGGCCTGTCCACTCCGAACCTGGCCGAGGCGGAGACCAACCGGCACTTCGTGCGCTCCGCGCGCCGGGTGGTGGTGATCGCCGACCACACCAAGTGGGGCACGGTGGGCCTGAGTTCCTTCGCCGCCCTGGAGGACGTGGACACCCTGGTGACGGACGCGGGCATCCCCGAGGTGCTGCGTGCGGAGATCTCCGAGCACCTCTCGGACCTGATCGTGGCCGGCGAGCCCGCCACGGAGGGCTGAGGCCGGGCCGGCGGGGCCGTGGCGGGTCAGCCACGGCCCCGCCGGATCAGCCGGATATCCAGGACCAGGCGCGGTCGGGTGAGAGCAGGACCAGGACCACCGCGGCGACCAGGACGATGCCCGCCAGCGCGCGCAGCCTGCGTATCGAGGGCGACATCGGCGGCTTCTGCGGAGGGCTGTCGGGACGCCACGCGGCGGCGGCCTGCGAGGGGGTGTGCGGCGGCTGGGGGCGGCGGCGCCAGCGGCGCGGCTCCGCCTCGGCGGCCCGCTCGTCCTCCTCGCGCAGCCGGCGGGCGACGATCCTGGCCCGGGCCGACGGCTCCTTGGGCGCGCTGACCCGTATCGCACGCTCCGAGTCGTTGGCGAACTGCTCCCACACGTCGTCGGGCAGCGACGGCTCCTCGGCCGCGGGTGATGGTTCGGTGGTCACTCTGTGCTCTCGTCTCGTCCAGGCAAGGCCGGGGCGGGCAAGCTGCACGCGGTCCCCCAACCGGCGAATCGATACTCCTGTCACTTCTACCCGCACAGGACCGGAATCGACAAGTACGGTCCCGGCCGATCGGCCGGGACCGGGCGCCGCGGGCCTGCCTCAGCGGTATTCGGCGAACCGGCGCCGCACGCCGACCAGCACCAGCACCGCCGCCAGGCCGAGCGCGCCCGCGGGCACCTCGGGCCAGCCGTCGAGGGAGTGCCGGGCGTCGCCGGCATGGGCGGAGAAGTCGTCCAGCTGCCGGCCCGCGAGAGCGTCCAGCGTGGTCGCGAAGTCCCAGAAGTCGAAGGCCACGTCGCCGCGGCCGACCTCGGTGAGCACCGCCGCCGCCTGCTCGGTGTCGCCGGACCGCTTCAGCGCGCGCAGCCTGTCGTCGTCGGCGCGGAAGTGGCCGTAGCGGGCCAGCACGTCCTGGTAGGCGGGGCGCTCGGCGCCGGTGGCGTAGCCGGCCGGCGCCAGCAGGGTGTCGAGGCGCTTGACCAGGCCGTCGAACTGCTTCTGGTCGGCGGCGCCGAAGGCCGAGTCGTGGACGAACCAGCGGCTCTCGGTGGCGGCCGCCTGTGCGGCGACCGCGCGGGCCTCGGCGAGCCTGGTCCAGGGCCGCAGCCCCTGCTCGCCCGCGGCGTTCACGGCGTCCGCGGTGGCGGTCAGCGCGAGGCCGCCGGCGAGGGTGACGGCCAGTGCCGCGGCGGTCGCGACCAGCAGGGCCGGGTTGAACCGCCTGCGGTAGTCCCGCGCCATCTCCCACTGCCACCACAGCAGCACCGCGATCACGGCCAGGCCCAGCGCCCAGAGCACCAGGCCCCAGCGGACGGCGGCGTCGTGGGCGGCGGCCCGCTGGTCGTCGGCCTGCCGCTGGTAGGCCGCGGACAGCGCGTCGGCCGCGGGCAGCAGCTGGTCGCGCATGACGTTGCCGGCCTGCACGTTCATGGCCACCGCGAAGCGCGGCGGGTGGCCCGCGACGGGGTCGGGGTCCTGCTCGGCGACGTAGGCGGCGCGGCCGCTGAGGTCGTCGTAGCGGCCGAGGCCGTTGAGCAGGTCAGCGACCGCCTGCCCCTGGCCGCGGTCCGCGCCGAGCTGCCGCAGCAGGTCGCTGACCTGGCTGCGGCGCTGCTGCGCGGTGATCAGGGCGTTGAGCTGGTTGCCGACGATGACGTCCAGGTCGCTCGCGGAGCGGCCGGGCGCGAGGGTGTCGGCGCGCTGCGCGTCGAGGTCGGCGAGCGCGAAGCGCAGCTGCGCGGCCACCGCGGCACGCTCGGCGACGGTGGTGTGCAGCCGCGCGGTGTCGCCCCGTACGCCGACCGCGCCCGCCACGGCGACCGCGCACAGCGCGCCGAGGGCCAGCAGGGCCGCCACCGTACGGGCGGCGAGCCGGCGCGGTCCGCCGCCCAGCAGCCGCGGCCGGCGGCGCGGCCGGTACGCCTCCGGCCTGGTCGCCGGTGCGGCGGCGGGCGCCGCCGGGGTCGCGGCCTCCTGCGGCGCCGGGGCCGTCTGAGACGTCGTCATACCGCGAAGCTAGGTGCGGGCCGCGAAACCCCGGTGTCGCCGGGGCGACCGCCGGGTGTCCTGGCCGTAACAGAACTGCCGCGGAGCCGTGGGGGGACGGTGCCGGCTCCCTGCGGATGCCGACGTCCCGTCAGGGGCCTTCCGCCGGCGGGTCCTGCGGCGCCTCCGGCCGCCACAGCGGGTGCTCCTCGCGCGCCCACCACCGCGGTACGTAGCCCGTGCGCAGCCCGCGCCGCGCCTCGGGGTCGATGCTCGCGAACCACACGTGCCCGGCGATGACCGCGACGAAGGCCAGCGCCAGCCAGTCGTGCACGAAGGTCGACCCGGTGCGCCACACCAGCGGCGCCAGCCGGGGGAACCACATGAGGACCCCGGTGCCCGCCATGATCAGCAGCGCGCCCGTGGCGAAGGCGGCGTAGAGCTTCTGGCCGGCGTTGAACTTCCCCGCCAGGCTCGGCTCCCGCCGCCTGCGGCGCAGGGCGGTGCCCAGCCAGCGCCAGTCGTGCGGGAAGAAGCGGCCGAGCCGGCCCAGGTCGCGGCGGAAGGCGCGGGAGAGCAGGCCGAGCAGCACCGGCACGGGCACGGCGATCCCGGAGTACTCGTGCAGGGTGACCACGGTCCTGCGGCGGCCGACGATCTCGGCCAGCGGCGGGAAGTACAGGCAGCCGCCGGTCAGGACGCAGATGCCCAGCAGCCAGGTCACCGAGCGGTGCACCCAGGTCTCCGCGGGGGTGAAGCGGCGCAGCCTGGCCGCCACCGCGGTGTCACGAAGTGGGGTCATCACCACGGCCGTTCGACTTGCCGACCCACGCGTCGACGTCGTAGCCGTAGTGCTCCCAGTAGCCGGGCTGGACGTCCTCGGTCACGGTGATGCCGGACAGCCATTTCGCGGACTTGTAGAAGTACATGGGCGCCGCATAGAGCCGGACGGGACCGCCGTGGGCGGCGGTGACCGGCTTGTCGTTCATGGTGAGCGCGACCAGGATGTCGGCGCGGCGGGCCTGTTCGAGGGTCAGGCTCTCGGTGTAGACGCCGTCGAAGCAGTTGAAGCGGATGGCGGTGCCGCCGGACTTCACCCCGGCCGCGTCCAGCAGCGTGGACAGCCGCACCCCGGAGAAGGCGGTCTTCGGCACCCGCCAGCCGGTGACGCACTGCACGTCGCGGACCAGCCGGGTCTGCGGAAGGGCGCGCAGGTCGGCGAGCCGGTAGCCGGCGGGCCGCTCGACCAGGCCGCCGACGGTCAGCCGGTAGTCGCTCTCGCCGCGGTGCGGGATGGAGTCGGACACCGAGTAGAAGCGGAATCCGCCGCCGCCGGGCAGCAGTCCGGTCACGCCCGTAGGGTCCTTGGCGCTGACCGAGGCCAGAACGGAGTCCAGCCGGTCCTGCACGGCGCCGCCGACGGCCACGCCGACCGCGCCCAGGCCGAGCATGCCGAGCACGACCCGCCGGCCGACGGGGGTGCCGCGGCCCGCTTCCGACGGCTCGGGGATCGGGGGGTCTTCCGGTGCCCTCACCGGCGGCGTTCGGTCGTCCATGGATCGATTCGAGCACGCCGGCGGCCATCTGGCCAGGGCCGGTTCCACGACGTCAGAATTCCGTCACATCCTGGGCGTCCCCGCGCTCTGCGCCACGGCCGCGAGCAGGCCCGCGAGAGCGTCGTTGAAGGCGGCGGGGCGCTCCAGGTTGGGCAGGTGCCCGGCGCCCTCGACGACGGCCAGCCGCGCACCGGGGATGCGCCGGTGGAGGAACTCGGCGTCGGCGACGGGGGTGAAGACGTCGTCCCTGCCGACCACGACCAGGGTGGGCACGGCGACCGCGGGCAGCATCGCGGTGTAGTCGGGGCGTTCCGCCCGGCCGCGCAGCGCGGCGGCGGCGCCCTCGGGCGGGGCGGCGAGCATCATGCCGAGCACGTGCCCGGCCACGTCGGGCAGGTTCACGACGGTCGCCGGCGCCACCATCGAGTCCAGCACCTCGTGGGCGTAGCCGGACATGCCCTCCCGCAGCAACCGGTCGGCGCGCTCGTTGCGTTCCTTCCTGCCCTGGTCGGTCTCGCCCTGCGCGAAGGTGTCGGCGAGGACGAGCCCGGCGACCCGCTCGGGGAAGAGCCGGTGGAACTCCAGGACGATCTGACCGCCCATCGACAGCCCGCACAGCACGGCCCGCCGCTCCCCGAGGTGGTCGAGCAGTCCTGCGAGGTCGTGGGCGAAGGTGCTCAGCGGTGTCACGCCGGGGACGACCTGGGTGGCGCCGTAGCCGCGCAGGTCGGGGGTGACGACCCGGTGGCCGGGCGCCGCGTCCTGCTGCGGGCGCCACATGGTGCGGTCGAAGGGGTGCCCGTGCACGAGCAGCAGGGCGGTGCCGCCGCCGGCACCGGTGTCGTCGTAGGTCATGGTGATGCCGTTGATGAAAGCGCTGCTCACCTGCGGTTTCCCCTCTTCAGGCCGATGTCCCGATGCTATGCGCGGGGCATTTGCGCGGGCAATGGCTTGATTTGATCTCGGTGCAATAGGGTGGCGCGGGACGTGGACCTCACAGCGGGGGCGTGGACATGGCGCGGGACTTCCGGCAGGCCGCCGACGCGGTGGCGGCGCAGATCGCCGCGGGGCGGCTGCGGCCCGGCGACCGGCTGCCGACGCAGCGGGCGTTCGCGCGGCGGCACGGCGTCGCCGAGTCGACGGCGAGCCGGGTCTACGCCGAACTCGCCCGCCGCGGCCTGGTCACCGGCGAGGTGGGCCGCGGCACCTTCGTGCGCGCCGCGGCTCCCGCGGCGGACCCGGCGCTCGCGGAGCCCGCGGCGGCCCGGGTGGACCTGGAGCTGAACTACCCCGTCACCGCAGGACAGTCGGAGCTGCTGGCCGCCGGACTGACCCGGCTGGCACGGCCCGACGTGCTGGCCGCCGCGCTGCGCCCGACCGGCGCGGCGGGCACCCCGGCGGCGCGCGCCGCGGTCGCCGGGGTGCTGGGCAGGCCCGGTTGGGCGCCGGAGCCCGACGGGGTGCTCTTCGCGGGCAACGGCAGGCAGGCCATCGCCGCCGCCGTTGCCGCGCTGGTGCGGCCCGGCGGCCGGCTGGGCGTCGAGGCGCTGACGTACCCGGTGGTCAAGGCGGTCGCGGCCCGGCTGGGCGTCACCCTCGTGCCGCTGGAGTGCGACGGCGAAGGCCTGCTGCCGGGCGCGCTGGCCGCCGCACACCGGGCGGCGCCGCTGGGCGGGGTGTACGTCCAGCCGACGCTGCACAATCCGCTGGGCGTCACCATGCCGGACCGCCGACGGGCCGAACTGGCCGCCGTCCTGCGGGAGACCGGGCTCACCGCTGTCGAGGACGCGATCTGGTCCTTCCTGCGCGAGGACGCGCCGCCACCGCTTGCGGCGTACGCACCGGAGCGGGTGATCCTGGCGGACAGCACCTCCAAGCGGCTCGCGCCCGGCCTGACCGCGGGCTTCGCCGTCACACCGGCCGGGCTCACCGCGCCGGTGACGGCCGCCCTGCGCTCCGGCGGCTGGGCCGCGGCCGGCTACGCCCTCGCGGCGGTGACCGGTTGGCTGACCGACGGCACCGCCACCGCGATCGCCGCGGCCAAGCGGGCCGACGCGCGCCACCGGCAGCAGATCGCGGCGGAAGCCCTGGCCGGCCTGGCGACGGCATCCGGCCCCGGATCGTATTTCTGCTGGTGGGAGCTGCCGGCACCGTGGCGTGCGGACACCTTCGTGGCCGCGGCGGCCAGGCACGGCATCGCGGTCACCCCGGCCGCGTCCTTCGCGGTGGGGCCGCACCGGACGCCGGCCGCGGTGCGCATCGGGCTCGCCTCTCCCCCGCCGCCGGTGCTGCGCCGGGCGCTGACCACGCTGGCGGCCCTGGCGCGGACCGGCCCCGACGATGTCGCTCCGGAGTAAGGAACCCGCCGGTCGGCGGTGCGGCCGGACGGCCCGGCATTCCGCTTCGACCCGGCCCTGACGCGGAAAGGCCTGGTCGGAGGCGTCCTACCCGACGAGTTGCGGGATTCCTCACATCGGGTGACGCTGATATCGCATCACGGAGTGCCGTAGCGGTCACTCTACGCATTTTCGCTCAGGTGTTCCCATCGGAGCGGCGAAACGCCGGACCCTCGCATGTGCGGGGCCCTGCCCAGCCGCGGAGGGAGTCGCAGCCGTGATCATGCAAGCCGACAAGACCGACAGGACCGACCCGACCCACCGAACGGAACGCGAGTGCACCCTCGAACTCGAGGCGCACCCGTACCGGATCCAGCAGATCCGCCGCATCGTGTCCGCACAGCTGCGCTACTGGCGACTCGATCCGCTGATCGAGCCCGCGTCGGGTGCCACCAGCGAGCTGCTGGCGAACGTGCACCGGCACGCCAGGCCGGACAAGAAGTGCGGTGTACGGCTGACGCTCGCCGACGACCGCCTCACCGTGGCCGTCACCGACAACGACCCGCGGCTGCCGCAGCTGCGGCCGGTGGAGCCGATGGCCACCACCGGGCGCGGTCTGACGATGGTCGAGGCGATGAGCGACAGCTGGGGCACCGACCTGCTGCCCGAGGACGCCGGCAAGGTCGTGTGGTTCGTCCTGCGCACCCCGCTCGCCGTGCCGACCCTGGTCCCGCTGCGGACCGCGATGCCGTTCGACCGCGCGCTGCCCGAGCCCGAGCCGGTGCCCGAGACGATCGCCGTCGCCGTCGCCGCCGCGGCCTGACCGCCGCACCCGGCAACACCCGCCGAAGCGCCGCACGCAGACTGCGGGCCGGGCAGCTCATCCGGTGACCGGACCACGACCCGCGCGGCCTGCGGTCAGGCCGCTCACAGCGCCGCGTTCCTGCCGCCGGGGCCGCGCGGGTCGCGGGCGAAGTGCTCCTCCAGCACCGACATCCGCCGCCAGTACTCCTCCTCGTCGATCTCGCCGGCGGCGAAGCGCCGGCCGAGCACCGCCATCGGGCTGTGCTCGCCGGTCGCCCCCGGCCTGATCTGCTGCCACGGTCCGCCGCGGCCGCGCCACACCGTGCGGCGCAGCACGGTGATCACGGCGGCCACCGCGAACACCCAGATCAGCGGGAGGAAGAGGATCCACGGGCCGGGGCCGCCGTCGTGCCAGGCCAGGGTGTTCATGTCCGTCATCTCCTCGGTCGTGCCGGGTTCTCCCGACACCACCGAGCCTGGCTCTTCCCGCCGCCGAAATCGTCGTACGGCCAGCGGCACCCGGCCTGCTCCCCGCGGAGTACGCGCCGCCCCGCCCCGTCCCGTCCCGTCAGCCGCCGAGCGCGGCCAGCGGGTCGTCGAGCACCGGCTGCCACGCCAACTCGGCCGCGCCGACGAGGCTGTTGTGGTCGAGCGCGCAGGCCAGCACCGGCACGCCGCCGCTGCGCCCCCACAGGCTGTGGTCGGACACCACCGCGCGCAGCGCCTCGGGGTCGGCGTCCAGCAGGTGGCGGTGCAGGCCGCCGAGCAGGATGCGGTCCGGGTTGAGGACGTTGACCATGCCGGCCAGGCCGCGGCCCAGCCGGTCGATCAGGGTGTGCGCCGCGGCCTTGACGGCCGGGTCGCCGTACTCCGCACGGAGCAGGTCGCGGCACTGTTCGAGCAGCGACACCTCGGGGCCGGGGACCCGGCCCGCCGCTTCGAGGAAGGCCAGCGGGTCCGCCTCGACGTCCAGGCAGCCGCGGCTGCCGCAGTGGCAGGGGCGCCCGTCGGGCTGCACCGTGAGGTGGCCGACCTCCAGGGCGAGCCCGGAACTGCCGGTGTGCAGGCGGCCGTCGAGCACCAGCGCGCCGCCGACGCCGCGGTGGCCCGAGGCGACGACCAGCAGGTCCTGCGCGCCGCGCCCGGCGCCGTGCCGGTGCTCGGCCAGCGCGGCGACGTTGACGTCGTTGCCGACGAAGGACGCGACCGGCTCGCCGTCCGGGCCGAGGATGCCCACCCGGGCGATCTGGCCCGCGAAGACATCGCGCACCGGGGCGCCCGCGGGCCAGGCCAGGTGCAGCGGGTTGAGTGCGGTGCCCTCGGGCTCCGCGACCGCGGAGGGCACCGCCAGGCCCGCGCCGAGGCAGATCCGCCCGGAGCCGCGCAGCAGCCCCGCGCCCGCCTCGACGACCGCGCCGAGCACGTGCGCCGGGTCGGCCGGCACGGTCATGCTGCCGGGCGCGGTGGCCACGATCTCCCCGCCCAGGCCCACCAGCGCGGCCCTGAAGCCGTCCGCGTGCACCTGCGCGGCCAGCACGACCGGCCCTTGCGGAGCCACGTCGAGCCGGTGCGAGGGGCGGCCCTGCGCGCCGGAGGGACCGCTGGGCCGGGTGTCCACCCGGATCAGCCCCAGCGCCTCCAGCTCCGCGGCGACCGCGCCCGCCGTCGCGCGGGTCACCCCCAGCTCGGCGGTCAGCAGTGCGCGGGTCGCCGCGCGGCCGGTGTGCACGAGGGAGAGCGCGGGACCGAGTGCACCGCGGCCTCGCTCAAGCCTTGTCCGAATCTGTGTCACCCCCCTATTCTGACTTTGTGCCGACGGTAAACAAAATAGGGACGACCCTGGGCCGATCCCGCCAAGCTCACGCAACCAGCCCTGTCCTGCGCCGCCTGCGCATCGCCCTGACCGTCTTCTTCGCTGTCGACGGCTTCCTCTTCGCCGGCTGGGTGGTACGCATCCCCGCCATCAAGGCCCAGGTCGGCGCCTCCGCCGGCCAGCTGGGCCTGGCTCTGCTCGGCGTGTCCGCGGGCGCGGTGGCGACGATGATGCTGACCGGACGGCTCTGCCGCCGGTTCGGCAGCGACCGGGTCACCGTGGCCATGGGCGTGGTGATGTCGCTGAGCATCGCCCTGCCGCCCCGAACGCACTCGGCACTCGCACTCGGCCTGGTCCTGCTGGTGTTCGGCGTATCGTACGGCGGTCTGAACGTCGCCATGAACAGCGCCGCCGTCGAACTGGTCGCGGCGCTGCGCCGCCCGGTGATGTCCAGCTTCCACGCCGCCTACAGCTGCGGCAGCCTCGTCGGCGCAGGCCTGGGCGGACTGCTGGCGCCGCACCTGTCGCCGGCCAACCACCTGCTGCTGCTCACCGTGCTCGGCCTGATCACCGTCGCGTTCGTGGGACGGGTCCTGCTGGCCCACCCGATCGAGGGACAGCCGGAAGCCGTCGACACGGCCGGGGCGGCCGCCTCCGGGACCACGAGCCCGCGGCGCACCACCCTGCTGGTCGCCGTCTTCGGGCTGATCGCGACCTGCTCGTCCTACGGCGAGGGCGCGCTCGCCGAGTGGGGACCGCTGCACATCCAGCAGGACCTGCACGGCGGCCCGGGGATCGCGGCGGCCGGATACGCGGCGGTCGCGGCGGCCATGACGCTGGGCCGGCTGTCGGGCACCGCACTGCTGGAACGCCTCGGCCAGACCCGGGTCCTGGTGTTCGGCGGGCTCACCGCGGCCGGCGGCATGCTGCTCGGCGCCCTGGCACCGGTGATCCCGCTGGTCATCGTGGGCTTCGCGCTCACCGGCCTCGGCCTGGCCAACAGCTTCCCGACCGCCATGGCCAGGGCCGGCGCGCTGACCGGCCCCAGCGGCGTGGCCGCCGCCTCCACCTTCGGCTACGGGGGCATGCTGCTCGGCCCGCCCTCGATCGGCTTCCTCACCGACGCCGCGGGGCTGCCGATCGCGCTGACCACGGTGGCGGCGCTGGCCGCGGTCGCGGCCGGCATCGCGTACGCGGTACGCAACAGCGGCCGCACCGCCTGAGGCGGCACCGCGCGGGCCGCTCAAGGTGCGGCCGCACGATGCTTGACGTACATCACAGGCGCCGGAATCGCCGGGCTGGGGGATGCTGGGGGCCGCCGCGGGGGTCCGCTCCCCGCGTCACGCCCGAGGAGGAGCGATGCGCATACCGACCTGGCTGATCAACGCCACCCGCCCGGTGCACAGGGAGCGGGTGTCCCGGATCTACCTGCTGGTGGTCGGCATCGCGACGGTGCTGCTGCTCCTGGACACCGCGCTGGTCTCGCACCGGCACGCCTCGCCCATCGCGTTCCTGCTGCTGGTGGTGACACTGCCCTGGACGCCGCTGCTGTGGTCGCTCGCCGCGACCGCCGGCGGACTGGACGTCCGGACGACGGCCTTCGGCTGGACGGGCTGGACGCTGGCGGTGGCCTCGGCACTTGTCTCGGCCGTCATCAACGCCGTGCTGCTCGGCTGCGCGGCCAGGATCGCCCGCCGCCGCGCCACCGCGTCGGGCGGCACGGCCACCGGCTCCGCGGCCCGGCACACCTGAGCCGCGCCCCGCATTACGTCGCTCCCGCCTGCCGTCCGCGGGAGCGGGTCAGACCTGGGCGGGCTTGACGAGCATCCGCTCCAGCACGGCACGGTGGCCGGGGCGGGCCTGCTCGTAGCGGCGCCGGCCGTCGTCGGTGATCCCCACGTACACGCCGCGCCGGTCCTCGCTGCAGATGCCCCGGTTGACGAGGCCTTCCTTCTCCAGCCTGGCGACCAGCCGGGACAGCGCGCTCTGGCTCAGATGCACGCGGTCGGCCAGCTCCTGCACGCGGAAGGTGCAGCCGCCGTCCTCCGGGTCGCCGGCGAGGACGTCGAGCACCTCGAAGTCGCTCGCACAGAGCCCGTACTGATGCAGCTCACGGTCGAGTTCGCACGCGGTGCGCGCGTGGATGGCGAGGATCTCCCGCCACTCGCGCTCCAGCGCCCGCTCACCCTTGTCCATGGTCATGCCCGCAGGGTAGCAGAAAACGGACCCCGATGCACGGACATTAAATGCGCTTGCATCTGATGCGCATGCATGTAATGTTCGGCGCATGACCTCTCCGTCAACTACCGTCCCCCGGGCCGAAGAGCGTTGGAGTGCCCTGCAGTGGGGCACCCTCTTCGTGCTCTGCGGCGCGCTCTTCCTCGACGCACTCGACGTGTCGATGGTCGGCGTGGCGCTCCCCTCGATCGGCGACGACCTCCACCTGTCCACCAACTCCCTGCAGTGGGTCGTCAGCGGCTACATCCTCGGTTACGGCGGCCTGCTCCTGCTCGGCGGCCGGGCGGCCGACCTGCTCGGCAGGCGCCGCGTCTTCCTCGTCGCACTCGGCGTCTTCGCCGTCGCCTCGCTGCTCGGCGGCCTCGTCGACTCAGGCTCGCTGCTGATCGCCACCCGCTTCATCAAGGGCCTGAGCGCCGCCTTCACCGCGCCCGCCGGCCTGTCGATCATCACCACCACCTTCGCCGAGGGTCCGGTGCGCAACCGCGCCCTGACCATCTACTCCAGCTGCGGCGCCACCGGCTTCTCGATGGGCCTGGTGCTCTCCGGCTTCCTGACCGAGGCGGGCTGGCGCTGGACGATGCTGCTGCCCGCGCCGGTCGCGCTGATCGCGCTGATCGCCGGCCTCAAGCTGATTCCCAGGACCCCGCGGGAGAACACGAAGGGCAGAGGCTACGACCTGCCGGGCGCCGTCAGCGGCACGGCATCGATGCTGCTGCTGGTGTTCACCGTGGTCTCCGCCCAGAGCGCCGGCTGGGCCTCGGCCCGTACGCTCGGCTCCTTCGCCGGTGTCGCCGTGCTGCTCACCGCGTTCGTCCTGACCGAGCTGCGGTCGGCCCACCCGCTCATCCGGCTCGGCGTACTGCGCTCGTCCAACCAGGTCCGGGCGAATCTCGGCGCCGCGACCTTCTTCGGCTCCTACGTGGCCTTCCAGTTCCTGGTCACGCAGTACCTGCAGAACGTGCTCGGTTACAGCGCCATGCAGACCGCGCTCGCCTTCCTGCCCGCCGGCTCGCTGGTCGCCATCCTGTCCACCCGGATGGGGCCGATCGTCGACCGGTTCGGCACCCCGCGGGTGATCGCCGCCGGCTTCCTGGCGCTGGTCACCGGATACGCGCTCTTCCTGCGGATCGACCTGCACCCGAGCTACGCGGCCGTCATCCTCCCGTCGATGCTGCTGCTCGGCGCGGCGTTCGCCCTGGCCTTCCCCTCGCTCAACATCCAGGCCACCAACGGTGTCAAGGACGAGGAGCAGGGCATGGTCTCCGGCCTGCTCAACACCTCCTTCCAGGTCGGCGGGGCGATCTTCCTGGCCGTCGTCACCGCGGTGGTCACCGCGCACACCAGCGGACCCGGCGGCGGGAAGCAGGCGGTCCTGGACAGCTACCGGCCGGCGCTGTGGGTGGTCACCGGCATCGGTGTGGCCGGGCTGCTGCTCACCTTGTCGGGCCTGCGCAGGCGGCGGCCGTCCTACGGCATCCTCGTCGCGTCCTCGGCCGAGGACGAGGCGCGGCGGGCCGCGCGGGGCGACGGTGAGGTGGCGGCTGCGTCGTCTTCCGCATCGTCCTCTTCGGCCTCGTCCTCTTCCGCATCGTCCTCGGGTTCCGGTTCCGGTTCCCGCGGCCGGGGCGCCGGGCGCGACTGACCTACGGCGTGCCCGCGGGGGTGTGGGTACGCCGTCCGCCGCCGGCCCGGTTCCGCACTTCATCGTGCGGGGCCGGGCCGGCGGCGGTTCGTCGGCGGGCCTCGAGTGCGGGTGGCCGTACGGGCGGGGCGGCGGGGTCAGCCCAGCCAACCGGGGCGCACCAGACCGGACTCGTAGGCCAGGACGACCAGTTGGGCGCGGTCGCGGGCACCCAGTTTGACCATGGCCCGGCTGACGTGCGTCTTCGCGGTGAGCGGGCTGACCACCAGGCGGCGGGCGATCTCCTCGTTGGACAGGCCGATGCCGACCAGCGCCATCACCTCGCGTTCGCGGTCGGTGAGCTGGTCGAGGGCGCCGACCGCCGCCGGCTCCTTGGAGCGGGCGGCGAACTCGGCGATCAGCCGGCGGGTGACGCCGGGCGAGAGCAGCGCGTCGCCGTCCACCACGGCGCGGACCGCCCGCAGCAGCTCGGCCGGTTCGGTGTCCTTGACCAGGAAGCCGGAGGCGCCGGCGCGGATCGCCTCGAAGACGTACTCGTCCAGCTCGAACGTGGTCAGCACCACCACCTTCACCCCCGCGAGCGCGGCGTCCCCGGTGATGCGGCGGGTGGCGGCCAGCCCGTCCATGACCGGCATGCGGATGTCCATCAGCACGGCGTCCGGGTGCAGTTCCCGCACCGCGTGCAGCGCCTGCTGCCCGTCGGCGGCCTCGCCGACGACCTCGATGTCGCTCTGCGCGTCGAGCAGCGCCCGGAAGCCGGCCCGCACCAGCACCTGGTCGTCGGCCAGCACAACGCGGATCATGGGCGCTCCTCGCCGGCGGGTATCCCGGCCTCCCGGTCGGTGGTCTGCTGCTCCTGGCCGGTCCCTGAGCCGCGTTCTCCGGCGGGGTCGGTGTGTCCGGCGGGGTCGGCGGGTCCCGCCTGCGGCCCGTTCGGGCCGGTGTCCGCGCGGGTGCCAGGGGCCGGGGCCGGGCCGGCGGTCGGCGTGCCGTCGGGGGCGGAGGGCTCGGGGACGGGGGGCTCGGGGACGGGGTGCTCGGGGACGGGGGGCTCGGGGACGGGGGGCTCGGCGGCGCCGAGGGGGAGGCGGGCCAGGACGCGGAAGCCGCCGTCGGGGCGCCGGCCGGTCTCGACGGTGCCGCCCAGCGCCGCGGCGCGCTCCCGCATACCGACCAGGCCGTTGCCGCCGCCGCTCTCGCTGCCGGCCACCGCGGGACCGTCGTCGTCGACCTGTACCTGCACGAGGCCGGGCAGGTAACCCAGGCCCACCCGCGCGGTGCGCGATCCGGAGTGCCGCACGATGTTGGTCAGCGCCTCCTGGACGATACGGAAGGCGGCCAGGTCGGCACCCGGGGGCAGCGGCACCGGCTCGCCCTCGACGCCCACCTCGGCGTGCAGGCCCGCGGCCGCGGCCTGCTCCAGCAGTTCGGGCAGCCGGTCGAGTCCGGGGGCGGGCGCGCGGGGCGCCTCGCCGGGTGCCCGCAGCGTGCTGAGCACCTGGCGCACCTCCCCCAGCGCCTCCTTGCTCGCCGCCTTGATCGTGGTCAGCGCGGTGCGGGCCTGCTCGGGCCGCTCGTCGATCAGCGCGAGGGCGACCCCGGCCTGCACATTGATCAGCGAGATGCTGTGCGCCAGCACGTCGTGCAGCTCCCGGGCGATCCGCATCCGCTCCTCGTCCACCCGGCGCCGCTCCGCCTCTGCCCGCTCCCGCCGCTCCCTGGCGATGCGCTCGCGCCGCACCCGGAAGAGCTCCGCCCCGGCCAGCACGGCGAGCAGCCAGGCCGCGGCGCCCGACAGCTCCTGCCATGAGGTCCGGCTGTCGCCGGACGGCGGCAGCCAGCGGTAGAGCCACTCGCCGACCAGCGCGTGGGCGGCGAAGGCAGCGCCGGCGATGACGAGCACGGCTCTGCGGTGCCCTGCGGCCACCGCGCTGAAGAAGGCGACCACCAGGCTGGCGAAGACCGGCCCGTAGGGATAGCCGAGGACGGTGTAGAGCAGCGTCACCACGGCGGTGCCCGCGGCCACCTCGACCGGCCTGCGGCGGCGGAGCAGCAGCAGCGCGGGGCCGGCGAGCAGCAGCAGATAGCCGAGCCAGTCCAGGTCGAGGCGTACGGTCTGGTGGCGCCCGGCCAGGCTGGAGCCGACCACCTGCACGAAGGCCAGCGCCAGCGCCGGCACCCACAGCGAGGGCCTGCCGTGATGGCCCCGGCCTGCGGGGAAGTGCCCGCGCCGGGGCGGCTTCGGCTGCGCCTCGTACGTCATGCGTCCACGCTAGACCGCGACCCTCGGCACCCGCGTCCGCTGCTCGGGGGCGGCGCGGCTACTTCGCCGGGAGTACGCCGCCGGCGCCGCGGCCGGCCGAGCCCGCCGAGGCGCCCGCGGCTATCGCGCCGTCCCGCGCGCCGCCGTCCGTCCGCAGCCCCACCTGGGCGGCGAGCGCGACCGCGGCCTGCTCGAAGAACTCGCTGCGGGCCTCCACGACCCGGTTGAACTGCCCGAAGACTTCGAAGCTGACGATGCCGAAGACCTGCGCCCAGGCGGCGACCAGCGCGGCGATCACCCGGATCGGTAGCTCGGGGGCCAGCTCGGCGGCGAGCCGGCCCGCGTCGGCGCGCACCGGACCGGCGAGCGGCCGGCCGGCGGGCTCGCCGAGCAGGCCGGCGGTGTGGGCGTCCCGGACCACCGACACCAAGGCGAGGCCGACCCGGGAGGCGGGTCCCACGGTGTCCTGCGGCGCCGAGTAGCCGGGCACCGGCGAGCCGTAGATCAGGGCGTACTCCTGGGGATGGCCGACCGCCCAGTCGCGGGCCGCACGGCACACCGCGACCCAGCGCTCGACCGGTTGCGCGGCAGGCTGCCTCCGGTCGAGCATCGCCAGCTCATGCTCCGCCGCCGCGCCGACCGCGTCGTAGGCGTCGATGATGAGAGCGGTGAGCAGGTCGTCGCGGCTGGGGAAGTAGCGGTAGAGAGCGGAGGACGCCATCCCCAGCTCGCGGGCGACCGCGCGCAGCGACAGCCCGGCGGGTCCGTGCGTGCCCAACTGCCGCGCCGCCTCCTCCTTGATGGCCGCGGTGATCTCCGCTCTGGCCCGTTCCCTGGCTCCTCTGATCGCACCCATGGCCCCAGTGTGCCATCACTAAGAGCAATGACCAAGAACGAGAGCCCCGAAAAAAATAGAGAGCGGTGCTCTTGCTTTTGGGCAGGAAAGGAAGGCACACTGTTCTCAAGCGAGAGCACCGCTCACAGAAACTGGAGAGGCCGTCATGTCCGAGCAGGTCCAGCACGTTCAGAAGCCCGGCTGGTTCACCGTCAACGTCCTCAACCGCACCGTCGCCTTCCTGACCCGCCGCGGCGTCAGCGTCTGGGGCTCGCGGGTGCTGGCGGTCCGCGGCCGCAAGAGCGGGGAGTGGCGCACCACCCCGGTCAACGTCCTGACGCTGGACGGCGAGCGCTATCTGGTGGCCCCCCGCGGCCACGTCCAGTGGACGCACAACATGCGGGCGGCCGGCGGCGGGCAGCTGCACCTGGGGAAGAAGGTCGAGGAGTTCACCGCGGTGGAGATCTCCGACGACGACAAGACGCCGATACTGCGCGGCTACCTCAAGCGCTGGAAGGCCGAGGTGGGCGTCTTCTTCGGCGGCGTCGGTCCGGATTCCACCGATGAGGAGCTGCGGGCGATAGCGCCCAAGCACCCGGTCTTCCGGATACGGCAGGCCGGCGAAGCCGAGGGCGGCAGCGAGGGCGCGGGCAGGTGACGCCGGGGCGCCGGGCCGTGCGCGCCGCCCGCGGCTGCCGCCGCGGAGGAGGCCGTCAGGCCCGGCTCACGCTGTCCAGCGCCCGGCGGGCCATCGGATGGGTACGGACCAGCTCGGCCAGCGAGCGGTTGCCGCGGGTGATCCCTGCGAAGGCCCTCCAAGCCGGCGGGAAGGTGGTCAGGGCCGCGTGCAGCAGCCCGGGGCGCCGCTCGAAGAGGGTCAGCATGCGGCGGCCGACGCCCATCTCGACGCCCAGGCCGGCCTTGACGGCGAAGGCGTAGTTGAGCGCCTGCCGGCGGGCGTCCACCGCGTCATGCGCCTCGGCGATGCGCACCGCCCACTCCCCCGCGAGCCGGCCCGAGCGCAGCGCGTAGGAGATGCCCTCGCGGGTCCAGGGTTCGAGCAGGCCCGCAGCGTCGCCGCAGACCAGCACCCGGCCGCGGGACAGCGGCGAGTCGTCGGCGCGGCAGCGGGTGAGGTGCCCGCTGGACACGCTCGGCTCGAAGCCGGCCAGGCCGAGGCGGGCGATGAAGTCGTCCAGGTAGCGCTTGGTGGCGCTGCCGTCGCCGCGGGCCGAGATGACGCCCACGGTGAGGGAGTCGCCCTTGGGAAAGACCCAGCCGTAACTGCCGGGCAGCGGACCCCAGTCGATGAGGACCCGGCCGCTCCAGTCCTCGGCCACGGCGGCCGGCACCGGGATCTCGGCTTCCAGGCCGAGGTCGACCTGGTCGAGTTTGACCCCGACATGGGCTCCTATCCGGCTGGCGCTGCCGTCGGCGCCGACCACGGCGCGGGCGTAGACGATCTCCTCGTCGCGCTTGCCTGCCGCTCCCCCGCTGCCGTTCACGATCACCGCCACCGTGCGCCGGTCGGGCACACCTGGGCCGTGCTGCTCCACCCGGGAGACGGTCACTCCGGTACGCACCTCGGCGCCGGCCTCGCGGGCCGCGTCGACCAGGGCGGCGTCGAATTCGGGGCGGTTGATCAGCCCGAAGAGCATCTGCCGGGAGCGCTTGGTCCTGGACAGCCGGCCGTTGAGGCTGAAGGTGACCGCGTGCACCCGGTCGCGCAGCGGCAGTTCGAAACCGGGCGGCAGCGCGTCCCGCGACGGGCCGATGATGCCACCGCCGCAGGTCTTGTACCTGGGGAGTTCGGCCTTCTCCAGCAGCAGGACCCGGCGGCCGCTGACCGCTGCGGCATGGGCCGCCGACGCTCCCGCGGGGCCTGCGCCGATCACGACGACGTCCCAGACCGTCGGCGTTCCGCCGTCCCCCGCACCGCTGTCCTGCGCCGCCTGCTCACCGCTCACGTCTGTTTCCGCTCCCGCTCGCCTGTCCGGCTGTCGTCGCCCCTGCTCAGGGCATCCTATTGCGCCCGTCGCGGTCAGCTCGCTGTGGCACCATCGGCAGCGACCCGATGTGTGCACCAACCACCACAGCAGTCCCCCGATTCCTGCAAGGAGCAGCCCATGCCGTCCGTTCCGCTGTCCGAGACCGTGGCCTCACTCATGCCCCGTGCGCGTACCGAGCTGGCAGAGCTGGTGTCGTACGCGTCGGTGGCCGACGAGCGGCAGTTCCCGCGCAGCGAGAGCGAGAAGGCCGCAGGCTGGGTGGCTGCCGCGCTGCGGGAGGAGGGCTTCCAGGACGTGGCCCTGCTCGACACGCCGGACGGCACCCAGTCGGTCTACGGTCTGCTGCCCGGCCCTGCCGACGCGCCGACGGTGCTGCTGTACGCGCACTACGACGTGCAGCCGCCGCTGGACGAGTCGGCGTGGCTGTCGCCGCCGTTCGAGCTGACGGAACGTGACGGCCGGTGGTACGGCCGGGGTGCCGCGGACTGCAAGGGCGGCGTGGTGATGCACCTGACCGCGCTGCGGGCACTGCGGGAGCACGGCGGTGTCCCGGTGAACGTCAAGGTGATCGTGGAGGGTTCGGAGGAGCAGGGCACGGGCGGGCTCGAAAGGTACGCGGAGGCGCACCCCGAGCTGCTCACCGCCGACGCGGTCGTGATCGGCGACGCGGGTAATTTCCGGGTGGGGATGCCGACCGTGACCTCGTCGCTGCGCGGCATGGTGCGGCTCGACGTGCATGTCGCCACGCTTGAGGGCAACCTGCACTCGGGGCAGTTCGGCGGGGCGGCGCCCGACGCGCTCGCCGCGCTGATCAGAATGCTCAACTCGCTGCGGGACGCCTCGGGGGCGACCACCGTCGAGGGGCTGGACGGTTCCGGCACCTGGGCCGGGCTGAGCTACCCGGAGGAGGACTTCCGCCGGGACGCCAAGGTGCTCGACGGGGTGGAGCTGGTCGGTACCGGCAGTGTCGCCGACCGCATCTGGGCCCGCCCCTCGGTGACGGTGCTGGGTATCGACGCCCCGCCGATCATCGGCGCCACACCCTCGGTGCAGGCCGCGGCGGGTGCGCAGGTGAGCGTCCGGGTGCCGCCCGGCGTGACGGCGGATCAGGCCTCGCAGGCCCTGACCGCGCACCTGAAGGCGGCGGCGCCCTGGGGCGCCCGGGTCGAGGTGACCCAGACCGGCATCGGCCAGCCCTTCCAGGCCGACACCACGAGCCCGGCCTATACCGCGATGGCCGAGGCGATGCGGGAGGCGTACGGGCAGGAGCTGGCGATCGCCGGCCAGGGTGGTTCGATCCCGCTGTGCAACACGCTGGCGACGCTGTATCCGGAGGCGGAGATCCTGCTGATCGGGCTGAGCGAGCCGGAGGCGCAGATCCACGCGGTCAACGAGAGCGTGTCGCCGCAGGAGTTGGAGCGGCTGTCGCTGGCGGAGGCGGTCTTCCTGCAGCGCTATGCCGCGTCGAAGGCGCCGGCGGCGGGCTGAGCCGGTCCCGAGGGGCAGCACGGGTGGCGGTCCCGCCCCGCGGGGTGCGAGGGGCGGGACCGGTCGAGGGTCATTCGGCGGGGTGGCCTGCTTCCAGGTTGAGCGGGCGGCCCTGTTCACGGGCGCGCAGCGCCCAGCGCAGCCGGTCGAGCCGGACCGGCGGCAGCAGCCCGGCGGCCTCGTCCTCGGTGACGAAGCGCCAGTCGCGCAGTTCTGCGGGCGGCAGCAGCAGCCGGCCGATGTCGGCGGTCGGCACCCGGCCGCCGTCGAAGAGCAGCCGCAGCCCGCCGTGGCCGGGCGGCTGCGGCGGCTCCCAGTCGACGACCAGGAGTTCGAGCCCGCCGGTCAGCTCGATGCCCAACTCCTCGGCGACCTCGCGGTGTCCGGCCCGCGCCGGTGACTCGCCGCGTTCGACGACGCCGCCGGGGAATTCCCAGCCGGGTTTGTAGGTGGGGTCGACGAGCAGCACGCGGTCGGCGTCGTCGAAGAGCAGCACCCCGGCCGCCACCGTCTCGGTCCGCGGTTCCGGGGTCTGCACGATGCCGCAGGCCCCGGCGCCCCGGCCGACCGCCTCGGTGAGCCGCAGCGCCGTCTCCCGCGGCGTCAGGTCGGCCGTGTCCAGCACATGGGCGTCGCGCGCCAGCCAGGGCAGCGCGTCGAGGTAGTCGGGGATGCGTTCCAGCGCCCAGCGGCGGGCGGCGTCGCCCACCGGGGAGCGGTCGGAGTACTGCGTCCATGCGGCGATCCGGCTGCGCAGGATCGTTTCTCCGGGGTCGAGCAGCAGATGCCGGACATCGATCCCGCGGGAGGCCAGCCCGCCGAAGACCTCGTCGCGGTGCTCCTGCCGCAGCAGCGTCATCGGGACCATGAGGACCCCTCCGACGTCGGCCAGCAGCGCGGCGGCGGTCTCGATCACCAGCCGCCGCCAGATGGGGAGTTCCTGGTAGTCGGTGACCTCCTGGAGCCGCTTCTCCGGCAGCAGTTGCCGCAGGCAGCCCCCGAGCACGCCGGGGTCGTACAGAGTGCTCTCCGGTACGAGGTCGAGCATCTCCCGTGCGGCGCTGGTCTTGCCCGCGCCGAACGCCCCGTTCACCCAGATGATCACGGTGCCCCCTTCTCCGTAGACCCCTACGAATTGCCCGGATCATCGCCCCCGGCAAACGCGTCGGCCCCGGCGGCGCCGCGCACCGGGCGCAGCAGCGGGGACGTGGTGGCCAGTGCGGCAGCCACCTGGTCGACACGGCCAGGGCGGCCGGCGTCGGACACCCAGCGCATCTCGACGTCGGCGGGAGCCACCTGCGCCACCTCGCAGGCCGGGCACCCGCCGGTCATGTCGAGCCGGGAGCCGCAGGCCGCGTGGTGGAAGGTCCTGGTCGGCTCGCCCCGCGACGCGTGCCTGCCGCCCCAGCGCATCAGCGCGTGCAGCGGCGGCCACAGATCGAGCCCCGCGTCGGTGAGGACGTAGTCGTACCGCGGCGGCGACTGCTGGTATGCCTCCTTGCGCAGCACTCCGGCCTCGGTGAGCGCCGCCAGCCGCGCGGTGAGCACGGCCCGCGGGATGTCCAGGTGGACCAGGAAGTCATTGAACCTGCGCACCCCGTAGAAGGCGTCCCGCACGATCAGCAGGCTCCAGCGCTCGCCGACCACCTCCAGGGCGCGGGCGAGGGTGCAGTCCTGCTGCGCGTAATCGGTGCCGAGTGCCATACGGCCCACCATACCGTCAGGTTCGGTGAACAGACTCACATGCTAGGCTCAGCCCCCGAGAGTCAGTTCGTTGATCAGACCTACCCCATGCTTCCCGGCCCGACCGCCCTGCGGAGGAACCTGATGGACGCCCAGGCCGCACCGACCACCGCGGCTCCCGACGCCGCCTCGCCCCACCACCCGGCAGGACCCGGCCCGGGGGCCGGAGCGAGCGCCGCACCGGGCGCCGCGGCGACCCTGCTGACCGTGGGCCTCGGCACCCTGCTGACGCTGATGGCCTTCACCGCCCCCGCCACCACGCTGGCCGACACCGCACACGGGCTGCACTCAGGAGCGGTCGCCCAGACCTGGATGCTCACCGGCACTCCGGTGGGCCTCGCCGCCCTCCTGCTCACCATGGGCAGCGTCGCGGACGCCCGCGGGCGGCGGCGTACGTTCGGCGCGGGCGCCGTCCTGCTGGTGCTCGCCACCGCCCTGTCGGCCGCCGCCCCCGGCACCGCGGTCTTCCTCGCCGGCCGGATCCTGCAGGGCGTGGCGAGCGCCGCCGTGCTCGCGGCCGGACTCGGCCTGATCGCCGACACCCATCCGGCCGGCCGGCACCGGGTGCGCGCGCTGGGCGTGTGGGGTGCGACCGTCGGCGGCGGGATCGCGGTCGGCCCGGTCTACGCGGCCGTACTGACCCAGGTCTGGGGCTGGCGCTCGCTGTACTGGGGCCTGGCGCTGCTCGCCGTGCCGGTGGCCGCGCTCACCGCCGCGGTCCCCGAATCGCGTGCCGCGCACACGCGCCGCCTCGACCTCGCGGGAGCGGTCACCCTCGGCGCGGGCACGGCCGCCCTGGTCGCAGGCTTCGGCGAGAGCCGCGGCGGGTGGCTGCGGCCCGCCGTGCTGATCCCGCTGGCCGCGGCCGTCGTCGTCCTCGCGGTCTTCGCCGCGGTGGAGCGCCGGGTGGCGGAACCGATGCTGGACCCGGCGCTGTGGCGCAGCCCGACCTTCCTCGCCGCGGGCGTCGGCGCGCTGACCACCGGCCTGGCCGTGGTCGGCCTGTTCAGCTACCTGCCGACCATGGTGCAAGGGGTGCTCGGCACCGGCGCGATCGCCACCAGCCTGCTCTTCGTCGTCTGGTCCGGCGTCTCCGCGCTCTTCGCGCTGCTCTCCCGCCGGCTCGCCCCGCACATGGGCGCGGACACCCAGGCCGCCCTGGGCCTGGCGATATCCGCGTTCGGCCAGGGCTCCCTGTACGGCATGCACGTCGGCGGCTCCTACGGACGGCTCTTCCCGGGCCTGGCCGTGGCGGGCGTCGGCAGCGGCATCCTGAACGCGGCGCTGGCCCGGCTGGCCGTCGCCAGCGTCCCCGCCGAGCGCAGCGCGATGGGCTCCGGCGCCAACAACACCGCCCGCTACGTCGGTTCCGCGCTCGGCGTCGCCCTGACCGTCGCCGTCGCGACCGCCGCCCACGGCCACTCCCCCGCCGCCGCACTGGCCGCGGGCGCCAACCACGCCTTCCTGCTCAGCGCCGCCGCCTGCCTCGCCGGCGCCGCCGCGATCCTGCTGCTGGCCCGCCTCGCCCGCAGGCAGGCCGCGGTGTCCGGGGCCGCCACGGCAATTGCCGCGCGACCCGTCCCGGCGTCATCGCCGCAGCAGGTGCCCCCGACACCCGCGTCCTCACCGGGCTCCGCCAGGCGCGGCTGAACGGGTGGAGTACGCGCGGCGGCCACCGTCGAGGAGGCCGCCCGCCCGTCGGGCGACTGCAAGGCCGACCGCCTGACTGGGGCTTCCCGCCGGGCCGACCCGGGCCCGGACCCGGCGGCTGGCCGCCACGAGCGCGGACGGCAGCCCGTCGGGCGACAGCAAGACCGAACGCCCGACCGGGGCTTCCCGCCGGGCCAACCCGGGCCCGCACCCGGCCGCTGGCCGCCACGAGCGCGGACGGCAGCCCGTCGGGCGACAGCAAGACCGACCGGCCGCCGGCCCCAGGGCTTCCCGCCGGGCCGCCACGGACGGAGGCAGTTCTGGCCGCCCGCCGACCGGACCCGGTTCCGGACGGCGCTCAGCGCACCGGGACGGCCGCCCGCGTCACCACCCGCGTATCGCGGTCAGCCGGCCACGAAGCCCGCGAGGCCGAGGACCTGGGCCGCCGCGGCCGCGGCGCCCACCAGGCCGGCGTCCGTGCCCAGTTTGGCCGGGACCACGTCCACGCCCGCCGCGAAGGAGAGGGTGGCGTAACGGGTCAGGTGGTCGCGCAGCGGGTCGAAGAGCACCGGTCCTGCGCCCGCGACTCCGCCGCCGATCACGGCGACGTTGATCTCGACGAGGGTCGCCGTCGCCGCGATACCGGCGGCGAGCGCCTGGGCGGCCCGATCGAAGGACGCCATCGCGAGCGGGTCACCGGCCCGCGCGGACTCGGCGACGGCGGCCGCCGTCGGCTCGGTGCCGGCCGGCGGCAGCCAGCCGGACTCCACCGCGCGGCGGGCGATGTTGGGGCCGCTGGCGATGCGCTCGACGCAGCCGCGCGAGCCGCAGGGACACGGGTCGCCGTCGAGGTCGACGCTGATGTGGCCGATGTGGCCCGCATTGCCGGTAGGCCCGGGCAGCAGGGCGCCGCCGAGCACCAGGCCGCCGCCGACGCCTGTCGAGACCACCATGCACAGCGCGTTGTCGTAGCCGCGGGCGGCGCCCTGCCAGTGCTCGGCCGCGGTCATCGCGACGCCGTCGCCGGTGAGCACCACCGGCAGGCCGCCGGCCGCCTCGCCGACCCGCGGGACCAGCGGGAAGTCCCGCCAGCCGGGTACGTTGACCGGGCTGACGGTGCCGTGCAGGGCGTCCACGGGACCCGCGCTGCCGATGCCCACGGCGACCGCGGCCGGCCACTGCGGCGCGGCGCGCAGCTCCGCGACGACCTCGGCGACGGCCTGCATCACCGTCTCGCCGTCCCGGCCCGCGGGCGTCGGCCGCAGGGACCGCGCCACGGGGCGGCCCTCGGTGTCGACGAGCGCCCCGGCGATCTTCGTACCGCCGATGTCCAGTGCGGCCACGAGTGGACCGATCGCGCCGTGGGGGTGCATCGTTCGGGGGTCTCCTTCGTCGTTGTGTCGCCCGGGTTCCGCGACGGCGGCCCCAGGGGTAGTCTCGCCTGACCGTGACAACGTTGTCCATCTCTTGCCGCAGGGAATACTACGACCGTGACCCATACTCCTGGACGTGTCCCCCGGCCCACTATGAAGGATGTCGCCGCCCGGGCGGGCGTCGGACTCAAGACGGTGTCCCGGGTGGTGAACGAGGAACCGGGTGTGACGCCCGACACCGTGGCGCGCGTCCAGTCCGCCATCGACGCCCTCGGATTCCGGCGCAACGACAGCGCCCGCCTGCTGCGCACCCGTAGGACCGCCAGCGTCGGGCTGGTACTGGAAGACCTCGCCGACCCCTTCTACGGGTCGCTCAGCCGCGCCGTGGAGGACGTGGCGCGCGCGCACGGCGCCCTGCTCTTCACCGGTTCGAGCACCGAGAACCCGCGCCGCGAGCAGGAGCTGGTGCTGGCCTTCTGCGCCCGCCGGGTCGACGGCCTCGTCGTGGTGCCCGCCAGCGACGACCACCGCTATCTCATCCCGGAGATCGAAGCGGGCGTGGCCACGGTGTTCGTGGACCGGCCGGCCGGCCGGATCGACGCGGACGTCGTCCTCACCGACAACGCCGGCGGCACCCGTACCGGCGTCGCGCACCTGATCGCGCACGGCCACCGCAGGATCGGCTTCATCGGCGACCAGCCCGGGATCCACACCGCGGGCGAGCGGCTGCGCGGCTACCGGGAGGCGATGGCCGACGCGGGGCTGCCGGTGCGCCCCGACTGGTACGCGATGGGCCCCACCACCCCCGAGCGGGTCAGGGCGGCGCTGGCCACCATGCTGACAGGACCCGAGCCCGTCACCGCGCTCTTCGCGGGCAACAACCGCGTCACCGTCACCGCGGTACGCGTCCTGTCCGGCCGCCCGCAGCCGGTCGCGCTGGTCGGCTTCGACGACTTCGAGCTCGCCGACCTGCTCGACCCGCCGGTCACGGTCGTCGCGCAGGACCCCGCAGGCCTGGGCCGCAACGCCGCGCAACTGCTCTTCCGCCGGCTGGACGGCGCGACCTCGGAGGAGCCCAGCCGCGTGGAGCTGCCGGCCCGGCTGATCGCCCGCGGCTCCGGCGAGATCCCGCCGGCGTACTGACGGGCGCCGGCGCCTGCCGGGCGGACGGGATCCGCCCGGCGGGCTAGCGTCCGGCCGGCGCGTCCAACTCGGCGCGGGTCAGGCCGGTGCGGGAGGCGACCTCCGCGGGGTCCACGGCGCCGCAGTCCAGGCCGCGCAGGAGGTAGCCGCTGAGCGCGCGGGCCGTCGCCGGCTCGTCGAGCACCGCGCCGGCGGTTTTGGCCACGTAGCCGGCCAGCCGCGCCGCCGCGGCGTCCAGGCCCTCCCGGTAGAAGGCGTAGACGGCCGCGTAACGCGTCGGCAGCTGCGCCGGGTGCATGTCCCAGCCCTGGTAGTACGCGCGGGCCAGCGAGCGCCGTACAAGGCCGTAGTGGAGCCGCCAGGCGTCGTGCACCGCCTCGGCCGGGCCGACCGGCAGCACGTTGGTGGAGCCGTCGGAGAGCCGTACGCCCGTGCCTGCGGCGGCGACCTGCATCACGGCCTTGGCGTGGTCGGCCGCCGGGTGGTCGGGGGCCTGGTGGGCGGCACTGATCCCGCAGGCGGCGCTGTAGTCGAACGTGCCGTAGTGCAGTGCGGTGGCGCGGCCGGCTGCAGCGTCGATGAGCCGGGGCACGGTCGCAGTGCCGTCCGGGCCGAGGATGGACTGCGTGGTCTCGATCTGGATCTCGAAGCCGATCCTGCCGTCCGGCAGTCCCACGGCCCGTTCGAACTGCCCGCACAGCTCCGCCATCGCGGCGACCTGCGCGGGGAAGGTCACCTTCGGCAGGGTGAGGGCCAGCCCCGCCGGCAGCCCGCCGCCGTCGAGCAGCGCCGTCAGGAAGAGGTCGAGGGTGCGGATGCCCCGGTCGCGGACGGCGGCCTCCATGCATTTCATGCGGATGCCGATCCAGGGCGGCGCGGTGCCGTCGGCGGTCATCGCGGTGACCGTGCGCGCGGCGGCCACCGCCGCGGCGTCCTCCTCCGCGTCGGGCCTGGCGCCGTAGCCGTCCTCGAAGTCGATCCGCAGGTCCTCGACCGGCTCGCGGCGCAGCTTGTCCCGCACCCGGTCGTGGACCTCGGCGGCGAGGCCGCCGGGCAGGCCGAGCACGGCGGCGAGCGCCCCGGAATCCGGCGCGTGCTCGTCGAGGGCCGCGAGCGCCCGGTCGCCCCACTCCCGCACGGTCCCGGCGGTGAAGGCGTCGGCGGGCACGTAGACGGTGTGCACGGGCTGCCGGGTGCCGGGGTCGCCGGGGTAGCGGCGGGCCAGTTCGGCGTCCGTGGCTGCCAGTGACGCGCCGATCCCGGCGACGTGGGCGTCGGTCAGTGTCGTACCGGCCGGCTGCGGCATGGGCCACCCTCCCCAGGCTTCAACAAATCGTTGAAGCGACGCTAGTCCGAGGCGTTCCGCCGGTCAACACCCGCACGGGCATGCCGCGGCCCCCGTACGCGGCGCGTACGGGGGCCGCGGCGGGGAGGGTCAGCCCTTGCGGGCCGTGATCTCCTCGGTGAGCTGGGGGACGACCTGGAAGAGGTCGCCGACGACGCCGTAGTCGACGAGGTCGAAGATGGGTGCTTCGGCGTCCTTGTTGACCGCGACGATGGTCTTGGAGGTCTGCATGCCGGCCCGGTGCTGGATCGCGCCGGAGATGCCGTTGGCGATGTAGAGCTGCGGCGAGACCGACTTGCCGGTCTGGCCGACCTGGTTGGTGTGCGGGTACCAGCCGGCGTCCACCGCGGCCCGGGACGCGCCGACGGCCGCGCCCAGGGAGTCGGCGAGCGCCTCGATGACCGAGAAGTTCTCGGCGCCGTTGACGCCGCGGCCGCCGGAGACCACGATCGCGGCCTCGGTCAGCTCGGGGCGGCCGGTGGACTGGCGCGGGGTGCGCGCGACGACCTTCGTGCCGGTGGCCAGCTCACCGAAGGTGACCGCGAGCGGCTCCACGGTGCCGGCGGCGGGGGCGGGCTCGACCGGCGCCGAGTTCGGCTTGACGGTGATCACCGGCACACCGCGGCTGACCCGGGAGCGGGTGGTGAAGGCGGCGGCGAAGGCCGACTGGGTGGCGACCGGGCCGTCGTCGCCCGCGGTCACGTCGGTGGCGTCGGTGATGATGCCGGAGCCGAGCCGCAGCGCGAGGCGGGCCGCGACCTCCTTGCCCTCGGCGGAGGAGGCCACCAGGACGGCGGCGGGCGAGGTGGCGGCGGCCGCGGCCTGCAGCGCGTCCACCTTGGGCACCACCAGGTAGTCGGTGAACTCCGGCGCGTCGGCGGCCAGTACCTTGACCGCGCCGTGCTCGGCGAGCACCGGGGCGGCCGTCTCGGCACCGGGGCCGAGGTGGACCGCGACCGGGTCGCCGATCCGGCGGGCCAGGGTCAGCAGTTCGAGGGTCGGCTTGCGGACGGCACCGTCCACGTGGTCGACGAGGACGAGGACTTCAGCCATGGGAATCGTTCTCCTGCGGAAAGTGAGGGGCGGGGGCGGGCCTGCGGTCGCTGCCCTGCCCGGGCGAAGGGCGCCGGGCGGGGCCGTCCATCAGATGAACTTCTGCTCCGCGAGGTAGGCCGCGAGCTGCTTGCCGCCCTCGCCCTCGTCCTTGACGATCGTGCCCGCGGTGCGCGGCGGGCGGGCGGTGGCGTCCTGCACGGCACTCCAGGCGCCGACGAGGCCCACCTCGGCCCCGTCGATGCCCAGGTCGGACAGGTCGAGGGCCTCCACCGGCTTCTTCTTGGCGGCCATGATGCCCTTGAAGGACGGGTAGCGGGCCTCGCCCGACTGGTCGGTGACCGACACCAGCGCGGGCAGCGACGCCTCCAGCTGCTCGCTGGCCGCATCCCCGTCGCGGCGCCCGGTCACCTTGCCGCCGGCCACCGCGACCTCCGACAGCAGGGTGACCTGCGGGATACCCAGCCGCTCCGCGAGCAGCGCGGGCACCACACCCGCCGTCCCGTCGGTGGAGGCCATACCGGTCACGACCAGGTCGTACCCGGCGTGCTCGATGGCCTTGGCCAGCACCAGCGACGTACCGATCACATCGGTGCCGTGCAGCGCGTCGTCCTCGACGTGGATCGCCTTGTCCGCACCCATCGACAGCGCCTTGCGCAGCGCGTCCTTGGCGTCCTCGGGACCGACGGTCAGCACGGTGATCTCCGCACCCTCCGCCGACTCGGCGATCTGCAGCGCCTGCTCGACGGCGTACTCGTCCAGCTCCGACAGCAGGCCGTCGACCGCGTCGCGATCGGTGGTCAGGTCATCGGCGAAGTGACGGTCGCCGGTGGCGTCGGGCACGTACTTCACAGCGACTACGATCCTCAAGCTCACGCCTGCTCTCCTACTGCTTCGTCCTGCACGTCTTCGTCAACTGCCCCGGCAGCGCCCTGGCAAGTGCCCCGGAATTGGCAGCATAGGCGCCTGTGGCTGCGGCTCCCCGCCGGAACGCAGCACGCGTCGCGGTGAGTACCCCGGCGGATATATTACTCGCCAGTACACAGAGAGCGCCGCCGCTTGGCAAGGTTCCTCCACTGTGACCTGCCCTACGCCCGCGCGGCACCCCGCCCGCGGCAGGACCGCGCCGCGCCGAAAGGCCCTGTCAGACCGCGGCGCCCAGCGCGGCGATCACGTCGGCACGCCGGGGCTGGCCCGACGCCCGGCGGACCACGGAGCCGTCCGCGTCGAGGACGAGCACGGTCGGGGTCTTGAGGATGTGCAGCCGCCGTACGAGATCGAGCTGCGCCTCTGCGTCGATCTCCACGTGGCGCACCCCCTCGACCATGCCGGTGACCTCGGCGAGCACCCGCCGGGTCGCCCTGCAGGGCGCGCAGAAGGCGCTGGAGAACTGCACGAGCGTGGCACGTTCCCCCAGCGGCCCGCCGAGATCCGCCGCCGTCAGCCGCTCGCCGCCGTCCTTGGCACCCACCCGGACCCTCCCGTCCCGCCGCCGGTGCAGGACACCGAAGGCGCTCGCCGCCGCGAGCACGGCGAGGCAGACCACCAGACCCGTCATCACCGCTCCTCCTCCGCCGCCACCCTCACCGCGCCGCATTGTCACCCGCGCGCGAACCGCACTGTATTCCCGCAAGTCAGCGTTCATACGACCGCAATGATTCCCGCGGTCACGACCGCCCGCCGGTAGGTCATCATTCCCGTCATGGACATCGACGTACGCGGCCCCCGGTTCGGCGCGGCCCTGACCACCGCGGTGCTCGCGGTGGTCCTGGTCACCGGCAGCGGCCCGCTGCTCGCGGTGCAGGCCGCGCTCTTCGCCGTGGGCGCCGTGGCCGGTGTGCAGCGCTCGCCGTACGGCTGGGTCTTCCGCACCCTGATACGCCCCAGGATCGGGCCGCCCACGGCCACCGAGGACGCGGCGCCGCCACGCTTCGCCCAGGCCGTGGGGCTGGCCTTCGCGGCCGTCGGGGTGGTCGGCTACCTGGCCGGGCCGCAGTGGCTGGGGATGGCGGCCACCGGCTGCGCGCTGGCCGCCGCCTTCCTGAACGCGGCCTTCGCCTACTGCCTCGGCTGCGAGATGTACCTGGTCCTACGGCGTACGGCCGGCTGACCGGGCGGCGGGCCCGCGACGCGGACCGGGCACAGGGGTGACATCGGCGTGACGTGAGAAGAATCTCCCCGTGGCACGGCCGCCCGGGGTGACAGCGGCCCTGCCTCCGGGGCACCATCGCTCAGCGGCCCGAGAACCTACGGGCGCGTAACTTCCGCCGGGAGCGCCACCCCGGAGAGAGCAGGTGCTCCGCCATGGCCGAACTCGTCTATCCCCCGGTGATCGGCTTCGCCCGCACCATGTTCAAGGTGCAGGGCCTGCGGTTCGACATCAGGGGCACCGAGAACGTGCCGCGCGAGGGCGGCGCGCTGCTGGTGAGCAACCACATCGGGTACCTGGACTTCATGTTCTGCGGGCTGACGACGCTGCCGGCCAAGCGGCTGGTGCGCTTCATGGCCAAGGAGTCGGTTTTCCGGCACAAGGTGTCGGGTCCGCTGATGCGCGCCATGAAGCACATCCCGGTGGACCGTTCCGAGGGCATGCACGCCTACGCGCACGCGCTGGAGGCGCTGCGCAGCGGCGAGATCATCGGGGTCTTCCCCGAGGCGACCATCTCGCAGTCCTTCACCCTCAAGTCGTTCAAGTCCGGCGCCGCCCGGCTGGCCATGGAGGCGGGGGTGCCGCTGCTGCCGATGGCGCTGTGGGGTTCCCAGCGGCTGTGGACCAAGGACCGCCCGCGCAGCCTGGGCCGCAACAGGTTCCCGATCTCGCTGCGGATCGGCGAGCAGATGCGGCCGCACGCGGACGAGAGGGCGGGCGCCCTGACCCGTCGGCTGCGGCTGCGGGTGCAGGAGCTGCTGGACGACGCCCAGCGTACGTACCCGGGCCGGCCCTCCGGCCCCGACGACCGGTGGTGGCTGCCCTCGCACCTCGGCGGCACCGCCCCGACACCCGAGGTGGCGGCGGAGCGGGACCGCGAGCAGCTGGCGGCAGGCTAGGAAGCCCCGGGCAGGGCGGTCGGCACCACGATCCCGGAGCTGCTGGGCGCGGCCCGCAGGCAGGCCACCACGGCCGGCAGCGGGGCGGCGTAGACCAGCGGGTAGTCGCACTCCCCCAGCTCCGGGCGCACCGGGAAGGCCAGCCGCTCCTCCGCCGGCGAGAAGCGCGCGTCCACGCCGGGCTTGTTGCCCCGGGCGTCCAGCCGGCTCCAGCGGTCGGCACCTGGCAGCAGCAGGGCGATCAGGCCATGCAGAGCGGGGTCCGAGCCGTCGTCCTCGGTGAGCCGCTGGTAGCAGAGCCCGGCGGGGATGCCGCGGGATCTCAGCAGCGCGGTCAGGGCGTGCGACTTGGAGTAGCAGATGCCGTTGCGCTGCTCCAGCACGTCGGACGCCCGCCAGCTGACCCGCGGGTCTCCCGAGTCGAAGGAGTGCGGGATCGCGTCGCGGACGTATTCGAAGGCGGCCTCCGCATAATCATGCGCAGTGTGGGTGCCTTCCGCCAGCAGCGCAGCGGTCTCCCGCACCACCGGGTCGTGGTGGTCTATGACGTCGTCGGCAGCAAGATATGCGGAGAGGCCGGAGGTCTCCGGGATCGGTTCCATGCGCCGAACCCTAGAGAGCCACCGATCCTCCGTTCAATCGAATTACCGTGCTCCGTATATCTATTCAGAGACGCGGTCCCGGCGTCAGGCGCCCGAGGCCATCTCCTCGGCAATTGCCGCGGCGAAGCCGTCCACGTCGTCCTCCGTCGTGTCGAAGGCGCACATCCAGCGGACCTCGCCCGTCGACTCGTCCCAGAAGTAGAAGCGGTAGCGCTTCTGCAGCCGCTCGCTGACCTCGCGCGGCAGCAGCGCGAAGACCGCGTTGGCCTGCACGGGCCGCATCACCCGCACCCCGTCGATGCCGCGCACCGCGGCGTCGAGCCTGCGGGCCATCGCGTTGGCGTGCTCGGCGCTGCGCAGCCACAGGTCGCCGGCCAGCAGCGCCTCGAACTGCACGGACACGAAGCGCATCTTCGACGCCAGCTGCATCGACAGCTTGCGCAGATGCAGCAGCGCGCGGACCCGCTCGGGGCTGAGCACGACCACGCACTCACCGAGCAGCAGGCCGTTCTTGGTGCCGCCGAAGGACAGGATGTCGACGCCGGCCTCGGTGGTGAAGCGGGCGAGCGGCACCCCCAGACTGGCCGCCGCGTTGGCCAGCCTCGCGCCGTCCAGGTGCACGGCCATGCCCAGCTGGTGGGCGTGGTCGCAGAGCGCCTTGATCTCCTCGGGCGTGTAGCAGGTGCCCAGCTCGGTGGTCTGGGTGATCGACACGACCTGCGGCTGCGCCCGGTGCTCGTCGTCGAAGCCGTACGCCTGCCGGTCCACCAGCTCGGGGGTGAGCTTGCCGTCCGGGGTCGGCACGGTGAGCAGCTTCAGCCCGCCGACCCGCTCCGGCGCCCCGCACTCGTCCACGTTGATGTGCGCGGACTCGGCGCAGACCACCGCGCCCCAGCGCTCGGTGACGGCCTGCAGCGCGGTCACGTTGGCACCGGTGCCGTTGAAGACCGGGAAGACCTCGGCGGTGGGGCCGAAGTGCCGCCGGAAGACCTCCTGGAGGTGCGCGGTGTACTCGTCGCCGCCGTAGGCGACCTGGTGGCCTCCGTTGGCCAGCGCGAGGGCGGCGAGCACCTCGGGGTGGACGCCCGCGTAGTTGTCGCTGGCGAAGCCGCGCGAGGCCGGGTCGTGCCGTCGTACGGCGTCGGTCGGCGGCGCTGCGGGACCCGCGGGGCCGGTGCGGTCGGTCGGGTCGGTCACGGTTGGGGCGTCAGCCACTGGCGGGTCCCGTTCACATCGTCGGCGTTGCGGTTCCAGACGTCCGCGATCGCGTCGGCGAGATCGCGTACATCGGTGAAACCGGCGAATTTGGCCTGCGGGCGCTCGGCCCGCAGGCCATCGTGCACCAGCGCCTTGATCACCAGGACAGTGGCCGCCGCCGTGGGTCCGTCGGGGCCGCTGAGCTTGCTGAAGGAGTCGCCGAGCGCGAGCGTCCAGGCCTCGGCCGCGGCCTTCGCCGCCGCATATGCGGCGTTCCCCGCGGTGGGGCTGCTGGCGCCGGCCGCGCTGATCAGCACATAGCGGCCGCCGGGGCTGCGCATCAGGCCGTCGTGGAAGGCGAGCGAGGTGTGCTGCACCGTCTGGATCAGCAGTTTGTGCAGGACGTCCCAGTCGGCGAGCTCGGTCTCCGGGAAGGAGGCGGAGCCGCGCCAGCCGCCGACCAGGTGGACCAGGCCGTCGACCCGGCCGTGGTCCTTCTCGATCCGGCCCGCCCAGTCCTGGCTGGCCTCCAGGTCGAGCAGGTCGACGATCTCGCCGGTGATGTCCGCGCCGCCGGCGTCGTAGCGCGCCGCGTCGACGGCCTCTGCCAGGCGTTCGGGGTCGGCGTCCGCCGCGACCACATGGCCGCCCGCGCGGGCCAGCCGCTGCAGTACGGCGCGGCCGGCTGGTCCGCCGGCACCCGCCACCGCGATCACCGCTCCGTCAAGACCGCCCGAATACGTGTCCGTCGTCATGTCCGCCTCCTCGGCCGCACCGGTCACGCGGCGCTCCGTGCCGGGCTCTCGCCCGTGATCCCCTTGGTGGAGGCGATCACCTCGCGGAGCTTCTTGGCAAGGGCTTCGTAGAACATGCTGAGCGGAAACTCGTCCGCCAGCACGTCGTCCACGAGCTTGCGCGGGGGCAGCGTCAGGTCCAGGGCGTCCGGCCCCTTGGCCCAGACCGAGCCGGGATGCGGCGAGAGATAGCTTGCGACCAGGTCGTAGGCGGCGAACCAGTGCACAAGCTTGGGGCGGTCGATACCGTCCCGGTACAGCGTCTCGATGTCGGCGCAGAGCTGGTTGGTGACCTGCGGTGCGCGCTCCCAGTCGATGTGCAGGGTGTTGTCCGTCCAGCGTACGGCGTCGTGCTTGTGCAGGTAGGCGAAAAGCAGCTGACCGCCGAGTCCGTCGTAGTTGCGGACCCGCTCGCCGGTGACCGGGAAGCGGAAGAGCCGGTCGAAGAGGATGGCGTACTGCACGCCGAGCCCCATGGGGTGGCCCTCGGCCTGGAGCTTGACGGCCTCGCGGAAGGTGGTCAGGTCACAGCGCAGCTCTTCGAGCCCGTACATCCAGAAGGGCGCCCGCTGCTTGATCATGAACGGGTCGAACGGCAGGTCGCCGTGGCTGTGGGTGCGGTCGTGGATCATGTCCCAGAGCACGTACGTCTGCTGGGCCAGCTCCTGGTCGTCCACCAGCCGCGCGGCCTCCGGCGGCAGCTCCAGGCCGAGGGTGTCCACGGCGGCGGCGGTCACCGCGCGGAAGCGGGCCGCCTCGCGGTCGCAGAAGATCGCGCCCCAGCTCCAGCGCTCCGGGGGCTTGCGCACGGCGACGGTCTCCGGGAAGAGCACCGCGGAGTTGGTGTCGTAGCCGGGGGTGAAGTCCTCGAAGGTGATCGGTACGAACTGCGGGTTGTCGTAGCGGGTGCGCTCCAGCTCCGCGAGCCAGTCCGGCCAGGTCACCCGCAGGGCGACGGCTTCCAGGTTCCGGTCCGGGTTGCCGTTCTGCGTGTACATCGGGAAGACGACCACATGGCGGCGGCCGTCGAGGCGGTCGGCGGACGGCTGGAAGGCCAGCAGGGAGTCGAGGAAGTCGGGGACGCCGAATCCCTCGCCGGCCCAGCGGCGCAGGTCGGCGGCCAGGGCGCGGTGGTAGTCGGCGTCGTGCGGCAGGACGGCGGTGAGCTGCCCGACCGCGTCCGCCACCCGCTCGACGGTGCGCTCGGCGTCCTCGCGGGAGGGTGCGCCCTCGGCATCGAAGTCGATCGAGCCGTCCTTGAGCTGCCAGGGCCTGACGGCCTCGACCGCCTGCTTGAGCGTCGCCCACGCGGGGTGACCGATCACGTCGTCCCCGGATATCCGGTCGGCGCGAGCCGTCGCCGACGAAAGAACTTCACCCATGACCGCTCCTCTGCTGAAAAATTTGCCGTAGCCACACCGTATCCATGAGATTGTTCCCGCTTCAAGGCGGCCCGAAGCAGATCATCCCGCCCGATAGCCCTTCCGCGGGTGTTCTTGCGGCCGTTGCCCGGTTTGAGAGGTGTGATTCAGCGGCATATCCCGTTGCGCCGACTCGTCACGGTGCGTTCGGCCCCGCGTCGCCCGGGCCGCATATGGTGCCGGTATGAGCTTCCTCACTGTCGGTCACCGCGGCGTCATGGGCGTCGAGCCGGAGAACACCCTGCGGTCCTTCCGCCGCGCCGAGCAGGCCGGCCTGGACCAGGTCGAGCTGGACCTGCACCTGCACCTGAGCAAGGACGGCGCGCTGGTGGTGATGCACGACGCCGAAGTGGACCGCACCACGGACGGCAGCGGGCTGATCCGCGACCTCACGCTGGCCGAGATCCGCACGCTGGACGCCGGTCTCGGCGAGCGGGTGCCGGTCTTCGAGGAGGTGCTCGACGCGGTGGACCGCCCGATCCAGGCGGAGATCAAGGACACCGCGGCGGCCCGCGCGCTCGCCGACACCCTCCGCGAGCGCGGGGCCACCGAGCGGGTCAGCGTGCTGTCCTTCCACGACGACGCGCTCGCCGAGATCCACTCGCTGCTGCCGGACGTCCCCACCGTGCTGGTGGCCGGAAAGCTCGGCCCTGACATCGTGCCCCGCGCGCAGGCAGTCGGCGCGCGGCTGGTCAGCCTCGACCTCACCCAGCTGAATCTGGACGTCGTACGCCGCTGCCAGGCCGCGGGCATCGCGGTGATGGCCTGGACGGTGAACACGGCGCAGGACTGGGCGCTGGCCCGGGCACTGCGGCTGGACGGAGTCGCCACCGACCTGCCGGCCGAGCCCGCTGCCTGACCGGGCGGCTCCGGGTCAGCCGAGCTTCTTGGTCAGCAGCTCGAACTCCAGGTCGTCGCGGGTCGGCAGACCGAAGCGCTCGTCGCCGTAGGGGAAGGCGGTGGTCTGCCCGGTCCTGGTGTAGCCGCGCCGCTCGTACCAGGCGATCAGGTCCGCACGGACCGAGATCACCGTCATGTGCATCTCGGCCACGCCCCACTCGTCGCGGGCGAAGCGCTCCGCCTCCGCGATGATGACCTTGCCCAGCCCGGCCCCCTGCATCGTGGGGCGCACCGCGAACATCCCGAAGTAGGCGTGGTCGCCGCGGTGCTCCAGCTGGCAGCAGGCCACCAGCTCGCCGCCGGCCTCGACCGCGACCAGCCTGCTGTCGGGGTTCCGTATGACCGCGAGCACACCCTCGGGGTCGGTGCGCTGCCCCTGGAGGATGTCCGCCTCCGTCGTCCACCCCGCGCGGCTCGCGTCGCCGCGGTAGGCGGACTCGATCAGCGCGACGAGCGCGGGGACGTCTTCTGCGGTGGCGGGGCGGAAGCCGGGGCCGGCGGCGGTGTCCATGGCCGACAGGCTAACCGAGCCCGTCCCGCGGCCGCGGGGGCACGGTGCGGACCTGTGCGCCGGGGCGCCGCGCCTTGACCGGCGGTCCGCGGTCCGGTACGGCGCCCCGGCCGGTGCGGCGCGCGCGGCGGGAACGCGCTCCCCCTTCCACGCCAGTGCGCTTGCGTGTGCGCCGCCGTGACCGGGCAGCTTGTCCTCGGGCCGCCGTCGCACCGGGCGGTCCGCGGGTCCGAGGGGGGAGGGGCGATGCACGGACCGCCGATGGTGGCCTGGCTGCTCGTGGCGCTCAGCGCCGCCGCGGCGGTCTCGTGCGTGCTGCGCCGGGAGGCGCGGAGCGAGGCGCTGCTCGGCGTGGGGATGGCGGTGATGGCCGTGCCGCTGTCGGTCTTCGACCCGCCGCGCTGGAGTACGGCGATGCTCGCGGTCGTCTTCGCCGCCGTCGCCGTGCACACCCTGCGACCGTCCCCGCTCCCGACGAGCCACCAGATGCACCACTCGGTGTGCGCCGGGGCGATGGTCTACATGGCGGCGGCGATGGCGGGCGCGGGTCCCGCGAGCACCGGCCATGCCGCCCACACGAGCGCGGGCGCCCCGCTGCTGACCGGGCTGCTGCTGGTGTACTTCGCCGGGTACGTACTGCACGCCGGCAGCCGGCTGGCGATGCCGACCGGCCCCCACCCGGCCCATTCCACCGTCCCCGTGCCCCCTGGCGGCGCGATACGCCTGCGGCACGCCCCCGAGGTGGCGGCGGCGTGCCGGGTGGCGATGGCCCTGGCGATGTTCGCGATGCTGCTGACCCTCTGACCCCGACCCTCTGACCCTCACCCTGACGCTCTGACCTCCGACGCCGCGGCCTTCGACCGCGCCGCCGAAGCGGTGCCCCGCGTCGGTGGGAGCCGCACCGCGGCCCTTGCGGCGTCTGCGGCCCGCATGCTCCTGTGAGGGATGCGTCACATCGGGTGCCGGGCGCCCCCGCCGCTTACCGCGCGCTCCTAGGGTGATCGTCATGACGGTCCCGTTCGTGCTGCTGGTCCTGGGCGCACTGACGGCGGCAATGGCGCCGCGACTGCTGTCCCGTGCCCAGTGGCCGGACCGCGAACCGGTGCTGGCACTGTGGGTGTGGCAGTGCGTGGTCGCCGCCGTGCTGCTGTGCTGCCTGTCTGCGCTGGCGCTCACCGCCTCGGCCGCGTGGGCGGCCGTGCGCGGCCACGTCTTCGCCTTCGCGCCGCACGGCGTGGTCGACGCGTACGGCCTGTCCGAATACGGCCGCGGCGCGGGCGCGCTTGCGGTGACGCTCGCGCTGGGCGGGCTGTGGACGGTGGCGATGCTCACCCGCGAGATCCGCACCGCACGCGGCAGGCGCAGGCAGCGCCGGGCCGAGCTGCGGGAGCGCTCGCCGCGGCTGCCGGGTGAGGAGGTGCCGGCGGGCGAGCGCCTGGTCGTGCTGGAGGACCCGAGGTCCGACGCCTGGTGGCTTTCGGGTGCGGAGCCGCGGCTGGTCATCACCACGGCGGCGCTCGGCCGCCTCAAGGGCCGCCAGCTCGACGCGGTGCTCGCGCACGAGCAGGGGCACATGCGGGCCAGGCACGATGTGCTGCTGCACTGCGCGGGGGCGCTCGCGGGCGGCTTCCCGCAGGTACCGGTCTTCGCCGCCTTCCGCGACCAGGTGCACCACCTGGTCGAACTGGCCGCCGACGACACCGCCTCGCGCCGCTTCGGCCGGCTCACCACGGCTCTGGCCCTGGTGGAACTGAACGAGGAGCGCGGCGTCTTCGGCCCGGCTCCCGTACCGCTGGCCGCGCTGCCCGGCCGGGTGCACCGGTTGCTGGACCCGGCACCGCGGCTGCCACTGGCCCGCCGGGTGCGGATGAGCGCCTGCGCCCTGCTGGTGCCGGCCGTGCCGCTGCTGATCGCGTTCGGCCCCGGCCTGGGCGCGCTGACCTGGTGACCGGGCCGGCGGGTCCCGCACCGGAGCAAGGACGGGCACAGGACGCCGGGTCCGGCCCTCGGACAGACGGCGGGGCCGGCCCCGGCAACGCGACCACGGCGACAGGCGAGGCGATGAAGGCCAAAGGCTGCATGTTCGACTTCTCCGGCACCGTCTTCCGCATCGAGCCGTGCGCCGACTGGCTGCGCGGGGCGCTGGAGGCGGCGGGCGTCGAAGCGCCCGACGACGAGATCGCGTACTGGGCCGAGCGGTTGGAACGGTTCGGCGCCCAGCCCGGCGGGGCGACGCCGGCCGGCTGGCGGCCCGAGGCGGAGGCCGCCTGGGAGCAGCGCGATCTGACCGCCGAGCTGCACCGGCACGCGTACAGGGTGCAGTCCCGGGCCAGCGGACTGCCCTGGGACATCCACGACGTGCTCTACGACCGGCACATGTCGCCTGCGGCCTGGCGCCCGTACCCGGACGCCGCCGAGGTGCTGGCAGAGCTGCGGGCGCGGGGCGTCCCGGTGGCGGTGGTCAGCAACATCGGCTGGGACCTGCGGCCGGTCTTCGCCGCGCACGGTCTCGCCGAGCTGGTCGACGCCTTCGTGCTGAGCTACGAGTTCGGCCGGCAGAAGCCCGACCCGGCGATCTTCCTGGCGGCCTGCGAGGCACTGGGGGTGGCGCCGCAGGACACCCTGATGGTGGGTGACGACCGCGAAGCCGACGGCGGCGCGGCCGCGCTCGGCTGCCCGGTGCACTTCGTGGACCACCTGCCGGCCGCCGGCCGGCCCGACGCGCTGCGCGGGGTGCTCGACCTGCTGGCCTGACGTCGCCGCGGGACGCGGCGGGCGCCGGTCCCGGCGATCCCCCGCGTCGCCGGGACCGGCGCCCGTCCCCGTAACCCGTGCGGGCACTGGCCCGGCGGGATGCGTTGAGTATATTGGCTCGCAGCCAGTCAACGCAGGAGTAAAGCATGTCCCCTCGGAGCGCTTCGGTCAATGAAGCGATGCGCAGGCGTTCCCGGGAACGGCTGCTGCAAGCCACTGTCGAACTGGTCGAGGAGCGCGGCTACGAGGCCACCACGCTGGCCGACATCACGCAGCGTGCCGGTTCGGCCAGGGGCCTGGTGTCCTACTACTTCTCGGGAAAGCGGGCGCTTCTGCAGTCGGCCGTGCACCGGCTGATGGCCGGTGAGCTGGCTGCCGCACTGGAGCGCGAGCCGCGTACCGACGACGGCCAGGAGCTGCTGGCCAGGGCCATCGACGCGATGCTCGGTGTGAGCACCGGCCACACCACGCTGATGCGCACGCACATGGCCTCGATCCTTCAGGAGGAGGGCTTCATCCAGTGCCCCGAGCAGCAGCGGCTCGCGCAGCTGCTGCGGGACACGATGATCTGCTGGGGCGCGGCCGACCCCGAGGAGGAGTACCGGCTGCTGAGGGCGCTGCTGATGGGCGCGTCGGTGGCCATGCTGCTGCCCGGGGCGCCGATGCCGGTCCACCGGCTGCGTGCCGAGCTCTTCCAGCGTTACGCCCTGCCGTGGGAGTCGGGTGAGCCGCCGCCCGGCGCCGAGGACTACGACCCGACGGCCGGATTCCATCGCCAGGCGGTGGCCGTCGCGCGGGCCGGGGCGGTGTCAGACCCGCAGGAGTGAGACCAGGTCGTCCCACCGGGCCATCAGCAGCCCGAGCCCGGCGCCGAAGACGGCGACGACCGCGCAGAAGGCCACGTCGAGGTGACCGTGCGCCAGGGAGCCGGCGAGGCCCAGCAGGGCCGTCGCCACCAGGATGAGGTTGCGCACCACGTGCGCCACGCCCAACGGGGTCTGCGAGGCGCCGAAGCAGCGGCAGGGCACGGCGGCACCCCGGCGGACGACCTTGGCGACGGCGACCGTGAGGCAGCCGAGCAGTCCGGCCGCGAGCAGGAAGGCGGCCGTCCCCGCGAGGCGGAGCGGGATCACGGCGAGCACGACGACAGCGGCCTCGGCCGCCGCGGTCGCCACCGCGGCCGCGGGTGCCTTCCCGCGGTCGATCACCGCCATCGATCTGACCGACTGCACGAATTCCTGCCAGGCGTCGCGGCTGGAGACCTTCCCCGCCAGAGCGAGGGCGAAGACCGTGATCAGCAGCAGCCTGCCGGCAACGTCAACGTACTGCATGGACAGAACCTAGACGCCCTCCGACGGGTCTGACAAGGCTTCAGGACGATGCTGTCGCTGCTGGTCGCAGCGCTGCGACCCTTCACCACGGGCTCTATGGTTCAAACCATGATATTACGGTGACCAAATTACTTGGGTTACTCTCGATGGTCCGCAGGCAAGGGGGTGGGCCGTCGTGCTGATTCGGTTGCTCGGGCCGGTAGAGGTGGAACGTTCCGGCCAGTCAAGGCCCGTGCGGCCGCCGCAGGTCGCGCTCGCGCTCGCTGCGCTCGCGTGGGAGGCCGGCCGGGTGGTGCCGGTCGAGTCGCTGCTCGCCCGGATCTGGGGCGAGGCGGTCCCGCCCGGCGCCCGGCGCACTTTGCACACCGTCATCACCCGTATCCGGCACGACGTGCTGGCCGACGACGGCGCGGTCGTCCGCAGGGTCGGCGGCTACCTGCTCGACGTGAAGGAGTCGGCGGTGGACGTGCTGTGCTTCCGCGGCCTGGCCAAGGAGGCCGCGGCGGCGCCCGATCCGGCGCCGCCGCTGGGCGAGGCACTGGCGCTGTGGCGCGGCGACCCGCTGACCGGGCTGCCGGGCGAGTGGGCGGAGCGCGCCCGGCACCGGATGCGCGACGAGCGCAAGGAGACCCAGCTGCGCTGGGCGCGCACGGTCACCGGCAGCGACCCCGTGGCGGCGGCGACGGCGCTTTCGCCGCTGGCGGAGGAGCACCCGCTGGACGAACTGCTGGCGGCCGCCCTGATCGAGGCGCTGCACGCCTGCGGGCGGACCGCCGAGGCACTGGCGCATTTCGCCCGTGTCCGGCGGACGCTGGCCGGCGAGCTGGGCGTCGAGCCGGGGACGTCGCTGCAGCAGGTTCACCGGATGCTGCTGCGGTCCGACGGCGCGGCCGAGCCCGTACGGCCGGTGCCACTGCAACTGCCGGTCGGCCTGCGGCATTTCGTCGGGCGGAGCGCGGAGCTGGCGCGGCTGGCCGCCATCACGGCCGACGAGCACCCGGCGGCCGCCGCGGTCTGCGCGATATCCGGGCCGCCCGGGGTGGGCAAGTCGTCCGTCGCGCTGCGCTGGGCGCACCTGCAGCGGAACCGTTTCCCCGGCGGGCAGCTCTACGCCGACCTCAGCACCGTCGACCCGGCCGACGCGGCGGTGGTGCTGCCCCGCTTCCTCGCGGGCCTCGGAGTCCCCGAGGCACAGGTGCCGTCGGGTTTCGAGGCGCAGATCGGGCTCTACCGCAGCCTGCTGGCCGACCGCCGGGTGCTGGTCGTGCTGGACAACGCCCACGGCGCCTCCCAGGTGCGGCCGCTGGTGGCAGCAGGGTCCGGCTGCCTGACGCTGGTCACCAGCAGGTCCGAGCTGTCGGGCCTGGCGGTCACGGCGGGTGCTCACCTGCTGCAACTGGACGTCATGCCCGACGCGGACGCCCACCACCTGCTGGCGGCCTGGCTCGGCCAGGCACGGCTGGCGGCGGAGCCGGCGGCCGCCGATCTGATCATCCGGCGCTGCGGCCGGCTCCCGCTGGCGCTGGCCATCGTCGCGGCGCAGCTGTCGCGGCGCACCGACCTGCCCCTGGCCGAGGTGGCGGCGGACCTGGAGCAGACCGACACGGACCTGGAGCCGTTCGCGCACAGCGACCCCGCGATCGATCTGCGCAGGGTCTTCTGGCGCTCCTACCGGGAGCTCTCCGCCGCCGGCGCGCGGCTCTTCCGGCGGCTCGGGCAGCATCCGGGGCCGCATCTGTCGTTGTCGGCCGCGGCGAGCCTGGCCGGCCTCCCGGTGGAGCACACCCGGGAGCTGACCGCGCACCTGAGCGGCGCCAACCTGGTCGAGACACACCCGCCGGGCCGGCTCCACCTGCACGCGCTGCTGCGGGTGTACGCGGTGGAGAAGGGTCTGAGCGCCGACAGCCTGGCGGAGCGCCAGGCGGCCGTCAGGCGGCTGCTCGACCACTGCCTCCACTCCGCGGGCGCGGCGGGCGCCCTCTGCTACCCGCACCGCGACGGCCTGCCGCTCGCGGCGCCGGAACCCGGTGCGGTGGTGGAGCGGTTCGCCGACCATGCCGAGGCGCTGCGGTGGTACGCGGACGAGTCGGTGGCGGTGCCCGCCCTGCTCGCGATGGCGACGGGGGCCGGGCTCGACCGGCACGCGTGGCAGCTGGCCTGCTCCTTCGCGGAGTTCATGCAGCGGCGCGGGCTGTGGGAGGAGACGCTGCGGGTGCACGCGGTGGCGCTGCCGGCCGCACAGCGGCTCGGTGACAGCCTGGGCGAGGCCCACTGCCGCAACAACACCGCCCGCGCGCTGGTCAGGCTCGGCCGCGACCGTGAGGCGGTCGAGCAGTTCGAGCGGGCGATCGAGCTGTACGAGGACCTCGGGGAGCCGGCGCTGCAGGCGTACGTCCTGCTGGGCCTGGCAGGTCCGCTGAGCAGGGAGCGGCCGAGCCGGGCGCTGGGGCCGACGCTCCGGGCGCGCGAGCTGTTCCTGCAGGCGGGCGACAGCGTCGCGGCGGCGCGGGCGCTCAACAACGCGGGGTGGCTGCGGGCGCACGAGGGCGAGTACGAGGCGGCGCTCGACGCGTGCCGGCGGGCGCAGCGCATCCTGGCCGACCTCAAGTGCCCGGACGGCGAAGGGCATGCGTGGGACAGCATCGCCTACATCCTGGACGCCCGGGGCGACACCGCGGGGGCGGTTGCGGGCTTCGAGCGGGCGGCGGAGCTCTTCCACGGCTGCGACGACCTGCACCCGGCCGCGGAGACCCTGGTGCGGCTGGGCGAGACCCATGTGCGGGCCGGTGACCCGGCCGCCGCGGCCGCCGCCTGGCAGCGGGCCGCCGACTTCCACGAGGCCCTCGGCGACGCCCAGGCCGACCGCGTCCGCGTCCGCGTCGCCGCGCTTCGGGCGCCCCAGGCGGTCGGGGCGAGGCGAACGGCGGGCCGTTGAGAATTCATTGAGAAACCGATCACAGCCCTGGCCCACGCTGCCCCGAGCGGTGGGGCGACGGCGCGATCCGGCGCACCCGCACCGTACGGGGCGGGAACCCGCCCGGCCCCGTGACCGAAGGGAAGATTCCATGCGCCTCATGAACAAGATTGCCGACCGGCTGCTCGAGATGGTTGCGCCGCACACCGTGGCGCGGGCCGCCGACTGCGACATCACGTGCGGAGCCGCTGCCGGCTGCGGCCCGAGGCCCGCCGGTGCACTCTGCTGCTACTACCCGAACGGCCACACCAGCTGCGGTGCTTGCTCGCGCCAGATTGCCTGCAGCTAGGTGACCGCGCTCGCTGGCGAGGGCTCGTACGGCAGCCAGGCCCGGTCCTCGCGGTGACAGGTGCCCGGCGGCCCGCCCGACCGCCGGGCACGGCTGATCCTTCCCTTTCACACGGAGTACTTCATGCCCCTCTTGATTGCCGTCGTGTCCCTCCTCGGTGTCCTCTGCCTGCTGACCTTGGTGCTGACCCTGGGGGTGATCCGCCGGCTCCGCGAACACACGAAGCTGATGGACGCGCTGTACGAGGCCGTCGACCTGATGGGCGCCGGACCTGCCACGAGCCTCGCATCGTTGGACAAGGGTGAGTTGGTCGGTGACTTCGCCGCCACGACGCTGGACGGAGACCAGGTGACGCGGGAGCTGCTTCCCGAGGGCGCGGTGGTGGCGTTCCTGTCCGCCAACTGCGCAGGGTGCCGCGCGCAGCTCCCCGAGATCGCCTCCTGGGCCGCGGGCCAGGACCGGCGTCAGGTGGTGGCGGTGCTCGACTCCAGTTCCGGCGACCCCGAGGAGCTGGTCACGGCGCTGTCGCCGGTCGCGCAGGTGATCGTGGAGGATGACCTCACGATGGGCAATGCCTTCGGCCTCAAGGTGTTCCCGACCTTCTACCAAGTCTCCGGGGAAGGCCGGCTGCTCGCGGTGGAGGGCAAGATCTCCCGGCTGCCCGTGGGGTCGCCGGCGTGACCGACGACGGGCTGCGGATCACGCCGACGCGGCGGGAACTGCTGCGCAGCGCGGTACGCACCATGTCGCGGGTGTGGCGGTCCGCGCCGGCGCACCTTCTGGGTTATCTGGCAGTGGCGTTGGTGGGTTCCGCGGCGCCGATCACGGTGGCGTGGCTGACCAGGGCCGTGCTCGACCATGTCGCGCAGCACAGGACGGGCTCGCTGCTCGGCCTGGCGCTGGCGATCACCGCGGTCACCACGGCCGTCGCGGTGGCCTCGCACGCCGGGCAGTACCTGCGGGCCGAGGTGGACAGGCGGACGGCGACGTCCGCGAAGGACGAGCTGTTCGCGGCGGTCTCCCGCTCCACGGGGCTCGCCGCCTTCGAGAACCCGGCCTTCCTCGACCGCCTCCGCCTGGCCCAGCAGAGCGCGAGCCACCCCGGCCGGCTGGTGGACACCACCATGTCGGCGGCCAGCGGCCTGGTGACCGTCGTCGGCTTCGTCGGCTCGCTCGCGCTGATCAGTCCCACCTTCACCGTCCTGGTCCTGCTGGCGGCACTGCCGGCGCTGCTCATCGAGATGCGGCTGTCGCGGCGGCGCACCGCGATGCTCTGGCGGATCGGTCCGGCCGAGCGCCGCGAGGCCTTCTACGCGCAGTTGATGTCGACCGCGAGTGCCGCGAAGGAGATCCGGCTGTTCGCGCTCGGCGACTTCCTGCGCCTTCGGATGCTCGCCGAGCTGCGCACCGCCAACGCGGCCCGCCGCCGGGTGGACCGGCAGGAGCTGCTCATCCAGTCGGGCCTGGCGGCCGCCTCCGCCGGTGTCGCAGGAGCCGGACTCGTCTGGGCGATCCTCGCGGCCGGCGACGGACGGCTCGGCATCGGCGACGTGTCGATGTTCGTGGCGGCGATCGCCGGGGTGCAGGGGGCGCTGAACGTCGTCGTGGCGGCCGGCGTGATGGCCTATGAGCACCTGCTGAACTTCCAGCACGAGGTCTCGATCGTGGCCGCAGGCCCCGACCTACCGCTGCCCGGCACCGACCGGGACCTGCCGCCCCTGCGCCGGGGCATCGAGCTGCGCGACGTCTGGTTCCGCTACAGCGACGACCACCCGTGGATCCTGCGCGGGGTCGACCTGTTCGTCCCGCACGGCCAGACGGTCGCCCTGGTCGGGCGCAACGGGGCGGGCAAGAGCACCCTGGCGAAGCTGCTGTGCCGCTTCTACGACCCGACCCGCGGGGCGATCCTGTGGGACGGCGTGGACATCCGCGACGTACCGCCGCAGGCGCTGCGCCACCGTATCAGCGCGGTCTTCCAGGACTTCGTGTCCTACGAGCTGACCGCGGCGGAGAACATCGCGGTGGGCGACCTCGCGCTCGCCGGTGACGAAGAGCGCGTCGTGCGGGCGGCGCGGGAGGCCGACATCCACGACACCCTCACGACCCTGCCGCACGGCTACCGCACCCTGCTGAGCCGCGGATTCGCCTCCGAGCAGGACGAGGACGCGGACGGGGTGCTGCTGTCCGGCGGGCAGTGGCAGCGGCTCGCGCTCGCCCGCGGCTTCCTGCGTCGCGACCGCGACCTGATGATCCTCGACGAGCCCAGCTCCGGCCTGGATCCGGAGGCCGAGTACGAGGTGCACCGCCAGTTGAGGAAGCTGCGGTCGGGGCGTACCAGCGTGATGATCTCGCACCGGCTCGGCGCGATCCGGGACGTCGACCGGATCGTGGTGCTGACCGACGGTGTCGTCGCGGAGGAGGGCGGGCACACCGCGCTGCTGGCCGACGGCGGCGTGTACGCCCGGCTCTTCGCCCGCCAGGCGGCCGGCTACCGCGACGACGACATGGAGCCGACGGGAGCCCTGCAGTGACCGACGTCCTGGCGGTACTCGCTGTTCTCGTCGCCGCCGCCGTGCTGGCGGCCCTGTGGCTGCGCGGGCGCTACCTGGTGGTGACCGTGCACGGCGAGAGCATGCTGCCGACGTACCGGCCCGGCGAGCGGGTGCTCGTGCGGCGGACGCCTGCCGACGCGCTGCGCGCGGGACAGGTGGTCGTGCTCAGCGGGCACCAGGCACCGCCGCATGCGGCGCTTCCGCCCGGAATGGCGGACCAGGACAGGACGGTGCACGCCCCCTGGATCATCAAGCGCGTCACCGCGGTGCCCGGCGACCCGATCCCGCGGGACGCCGTGCCCGCGCTGCGTTCCGAACCGGGTACGCGCGTACCGGCGGGGCGGCTGGTGGTGCTGGGCGACAACCCGGCGCGCTCGCACGACTCGCGCCGCGCCGGCTACTTCTCCGCCGACCGCCTCTACGGCGTGGCGCTGCGCAAGCTCGGCTCCTGACGCCGGGAACGGCGCGCTACGGCAGGCGCCAGTCCACCGGCTGGGCGCCCTGGCGGATCAGCAGGTCGTTGGCGCGGCTGAAGGGGCGGGAGCCGAAGAAGCCGCGGTCGGCCGACATGGGTGAGGGGTGCGCCGACTCGATCGCCGGGTAGCCGTCGAGGGAGGGCCGCAGGTTGCGGGCGTCGCGCCCCCACAGCACGGACACCAGCGGCTTGCCGCGCGCGGCCAGTGCGCGGATCGCCTGCTCGGTGACCTCTTCCCAGCCCTTGCCGCGATGGGCGGCGGGCTTGCGCGGGGCGGTGGTCAGCGCCCGGTTCAGCAGCAGAACTCCCTGCCGGGTCCACGGGGTCAGGTCGCCGTTGGAGGGCCTGGCCAGGCCCAGGTCCGTGGAAAGCTCGCGGAAGATGTTCTCCAGGCTGCCCGGCAGCTGGCGCACCTCGGGCGCCACGGAGAAGCTGAGGCCGACGGCCATGCCCGGGGTCGGGTACGGGTCCTGGCCGACGATCAGCACCCGCACCTCGTCGAAGGGCTGCTGGAACGCCCGCAGGACGTTCGCACCGGCCGGCAGGTAGGTGCGGCCCGCCGCGATCTCGGCGCGCAGGAAGTCCCCCATCGCCGCCACCCGCCCGGCCACCGGGCGCAGCGCCTCGGCCCATCCCGGCTCGACAAGTTCGCTCAACTCTCGTGCTGCCACGGCCGATCACCCTACCGGCCCGGCGCGTCCGCCCACGACCGCGCGGGGACGGCCGCGGACCGGCGCCCAGCCCGTGAAACGGAGACCTCCGCTGACCGGCGCTTGACGGTACTCTGCCCGGGTGACAACGCATTCGAATACCCCGGCGGGCTGGTACGCGGACCCGCAAGGCACTCCGAACCTGCTCCGGTACTGGGACGGCTCCCAGTGGACCGAGCACACCAACCCCGGTCAGGTGCCGCAGCAGCAGCAGGGCGGGGGCAGCGCCTGGGAGCTGAACGTCAGCCGCACCCCCGACCCGGCCAAGGTGCAGCAGCAGGTGCAGCAGCAGGCGGGCGTGTCGCCGACGGCGTACGGCGGCGGGACGCTGTTCACCGAGCCGGTCCTGGTGGTCAACCAGAAGGCCAAGCTGATCGAGCTGGTCAACGAGTACAGCGTCTTCGACCAGCAGGGCCGCACCCTGGGTTCGGTCGTCGAGGTCGGGCAGAGCACCGCGAAGAAGGTGCTGCGCTTCGTCTCCAGCGTCGACCAGTTCCTCACCCACAAGCTGGAGGTCAGGGACGCCCAGGGGCAGCCGCACCTGGTGCTGACCCGGCCGGCGAAGTTCATCAAGTCCAAGGTGCTCGTGCACCGGGCGAACGGTGAGCCGCTCGGCGAGATCGTCCAGCAGAACGCCTTCGGCAAGATCAAGTTCGGCTTCATGTACAACGGCCAGCAGATCGGCGCGATCAAGGCGGAGAACTGGCGGGCCTGGAACTTCGCCATCGTCGACCACACCGACACCGAGATCGCCCGGATCACCAAGACCTGGGAGGGCCTGGCCAAGACGATGTTCACCACCGCGGACAACTACGTGCTGCAGATCCACCGGCAGCTCGCCGATCCGCTGCTGAGCATGGTCGTCGCCTCCGCCCTGACGGTGGACACCGCCCTCAAGCAGGACTCCCGCGGGCTCGGCTGAGCCGTGCCCGGCACAACGCAGTGGGTGCTCGGCGTCGACTCCGGCGGCTCCGGGGTGCGGGTGGCCGTCACCCGGGCCGACGGTTCCGGCGGCCCCGGCCCGGTCGCCGACGACCGGCCGGTGGCGACCGGCGCGCACGGCATCGACGCGGCGAGCCTGCTCGACCGGGTGCTGCCGCGGGCGGCGGGGCTGCTGCGCGAGGTGTCGGCCGGCTCGCTGGCCGCGGCCTGCGTCGGCGCGGCAGGCATGGCGACCCTCGGCGACGACCTGCGCGCGAGACTGCCCGCGGCGCTGGAGGACGCCTTCGGCGTACGGGCGCTCGCCCTGGCCGGTGACGCCGTCACCGCCTACGCGGGCGCGCTGGGGCTGCGCCCCGGTGTCGTGGTCGCGGCGGGCACGGGCCTGATCGCGCTGGGCACCTCGGGGGAGGTCTGGCGGCGAGCCGACGGCTGGGGCCATCTGCTGGGCGACGCGGGCGGCGGCGCCTGGATCGGCCGGGCCGGCCTCGACGCCGCCATGCGCGCGTACGACGGCAGGGCGGGCGGCTCCGCGGCGCTGCTGGCCTGCGCGCAGGAGCGGTTCGGCCCGGCGGGCGCGATGCCCTCGGTGCTCTACCCGCGCACCGACCGGCCCGCCGTACTGGCGTCATTCGCGCCCGACGTGGCCAGGTGCGCCGCACAGGACCCGGTGGCCTCGGAGATCCTGCGGCAGGCGGCCCAGCACATCCTGGAGTCGGCCGCCGCGGCCCGGCCGCAGCAGCCGGGCGAGATCGAGGTTGGCCTGGCCGGCGGGCTGTTCAAGATGGGCGAGCCGCTGCTCGGCCCGCTGCGGGACCAGGCCGAGTGGCTGCTGCCCGACGCGGTCCTGGTGCCCGCCGCCGGCGACCCGCTGGACGGCGCCCTGCTGATCGCGCGGGCACTGCACCGCGGCGCGCTGGCGCTGCCGGTCGACGGTGCGATGCTGCACGCCGTTCGGCGATAGCCGCTGCTCAGACGCATACGATAGTGAACGGGTGACCGAACGTCATCGGGGAAACGGACACTTCTGGACAGGTCTGACCTGTCTCGTACCCGGCTGAGCAGGACCGCGCCGCAAGGCGTTAGCATGCGTCGCCATGAGCACTACCACAGGCGACCCCGCCTCCGGCCTCCCCGTTCGCATGCCGCGCCCGCGCCAGACCGGACGCCACCGCCGACCGGAGGCGCTGGCCGCGCCCGAGGGCGCCCCGGTGCTGGTCCTGGCCGTCCCCGGCACCCCCTCAAGCGCGGCGCTCAGCCTGGCCGAGGAGGTCGTCAGCATCGCCCGCTCGGAGCTGTCCGGACTCGACCCGCGGATCGGCTTCGTGGACGGCGACGGCGACCAGGACAGCGAGTTCCCGTCCCTGCGCAGCGTGCTGGACAAGGTCGCGGGCGAGCGTGCGGGCGAGGACACCGCGGCGGTCGTGGTGCCGCTGCTGGCCGGCCCCGAGGCGTCGGTGCTGCGCCGCGTCCGGCAGGCCGTGGCCGACAGCAAGGCGCAGGTCGAGCTGACCGAGGTGCTCGGCCCGCACCCGCTGCTCGCCGAGGCACTGCACGTCAGGCTGTCCGAGGCGGGCCTGGCCCGCGCCGACCGGGCGCGGCTGTTCACGGTGGCGACGGCGGCCGACGGCATCATCCTGGCCACCGTCGGCGGCGAGGAGGCCGCGCAGGCCGCGGGCGTGACCGGGCTGCTGCTGGCCGCCAGGCTCGCGGTGCCGGTGCTGGCGGCGGCGCTCGACGAGGACGGCGCCATCGCGCAGGCCGCCGAGCAGCTGCGGTCCTCCGGGTCCGGCACGCTGGCCCTCGCGCCCTGCCTGATCGGCCCGGAGATCGCCCCCCAGCTGCTGCACACCGCCGCGGCCGAGGCGGGCTGCTCGGGCGCCGACGCCCTGGGCCCCTACCCGGCGGTCGGCAAGCTGGTGGTCACGCAGTACGCGGCCGCGCTGGGCCTTTCGCTGCAGCAGCACGGGGCGCCCATCCACTGACGGCGCAGGGCGGCAAAGCGGCGGGCGGTCCCTCCTGGAGGGGCCGCCCGCCGCCGTGTCGCCCGGGACCCCGGGACCGCCGCCCGGGAGGGGTGCCTTCAGGTGTGCCCGTCAGACGAAGAGCACGCAGGACGCGGCGGGCACGTCCAGCGAGCCGGCCTGCTTGGGGACGCCGGTGGCCGGGTCGACGTCGAACCAGGTGACGTCGCCGGAGCGCTCGTTGGCCGCGTAGAGCCGGGTGCCCGAGGGGTCGAGGGTCAGGTCCCGCGGCCAGTCGCCGCCGCAGGGGACGGTCTCCAGCAGCTCCAGGCTCTCGCCGCCGGCGCCGAGGCCGAGCACCGCGATGCTGTTGTGGCCGCGGTTGGCCGCCCACGCGAACCGGCCGTCGTGCGAGACCACCAGCTCCGAGGGGTAGTTCTCGCCTTCCACGCCCTGGGGCAGCACCCGGGTCTCGGCCACCGGGCGCAGGCTGCCGCGCTCGGGGTCCCAGGTGCAGACGGTGACGACGGAGTCCAGCTCGTTCATCACGTAGGCGTGGCCGCCCGCCGGGTGGAAGGCCAGGTGGCGCGGGCCGATGCCGGAGCGCAGGCCCAGTTCCCGCTCGATCTCCAGCTCGCCGGTGGCCGGGTCGAGTTCGCAGACCCGGACCGAGTCCGTGCCCAGGTCCACGCTGACCGCCCAGCGGCCGCTGGGGTCGGTCAGCACGGCGTGCGCGTGCGGTCCCCGCTGGCGCTCCTGGTTCGGTCCGTCGCCCTCGTGCTCCAGCAGCGAGCGCAGGGCGCCCAGGCTGCCGTCGGCAGCGATCGCCAGCACGCTGACGCTGCCGGGCTCGGCGTAGTTGGCGGTCAGCAGGTGCCCGCGGTGGACGGTGAGATGGGTGGGGGAACCGCCGTGCACGGCGACGGGGGCGCCCAGCAGCTTGGGGGCCGCCGGGTCGGCGAGCGAGAACGCGGCCGCGGCGCCCTCGGGTTCGGTCTCGCTGACGGTGTAGAGCGTCCTGCCGTCGGGGGACGCGGTGAGGAAGGACGGGTTGGGCACGTCGGCGGTGTCCCCGAGCGCGACCAGCGCTCCCGTGTCCGGGTCGACGGTGGCCGTGGTGAGCCCGCGCCCACCCGCCGAAGTGAACGACCCGATGTAAACGTGCCCGGCCACTGCCGTACCTCTTCCGCCTGATGTCTGTACGGCGGCTGAGAGTAGTACCTGACGCTCGGGCACTCGCCCCCGGGTCCGCCAGTGGCCCGTCGATGCGGCGGTCGTCCGGGGCCGTTGGGTACCGCGGGCGGGTACTTGCTGCGGTGATGGCTCAAAGTAGTCGGTCAGGCCCGGGCCATCAGTACGGTGATCATGACATCCCGACGACGGCGAGGAGGCCGCGCTCCCATGCCCTTGGACGCCCTGGACGCCCGCATACTGCGGCTGCTGCTCGACCGGCCGCGTACCAGCGTCCGCGAGTACGCCCGCATCCTGGGCGTCGCCCGCGGCACCCTCCAGGCGCGGCTGGAGCGGCTGGAGCGCGACGGGGTCATCGTCATGGCAGGTCCCAGGGTGTCGCCGGTCGCCCTGGGGCACCCGGTGCTGGCCTTCGTGCGGATCGAGGTCGCGCACGGCCATCTGGACGACGTGGGGGACGCGCTCGCGGCGGTGCCGGAGATCGTCGAGGCCTTCTCCATCACCGGCAGCGGCGGCGACTTGCTGACCCGGGTCGTCGCCCGGGACAACGCGCATCTGGAGGGGGTCATCCAGCGGCTCGGCCGGCTGCCCGGCGTGGTGCGCATGCGTACCGAGATAGCGCTGAGCGAGCGCGTACCGCATCGGGTCCTGCCGCTGGTCGAGTCGCTGAGCCCCGGTCCCGAAACCGAACCGGCGGCCGCGGCGGGCACCGGCCCGCTGGACGGCGGAGGCGGGGACGGCGGCGAAGGCGGGGACGACGGGGACGGGGACGACGTGGGCCGCGGCGGGGACGGCGACGGCGCTCAGCGCGACGCCAGGTAGTCCTTCGCGGCCTGCGGCGCCTTGCTGTACGACCCGGCGTCGAAGGGCGGCTGCGGGTCGTACTCGATGGCCAGCTGGAAGGCCTGGGCCGCGACCGGACCGGCGATCAGCTCGGCCAGCCGCAGCGCCATGTCGATCCCGGACGACACGCCCGCGGCGGTGATGACCCGGCCCTGCTCGACCACCCGCTGCTCGGTGTACCGCGCGCCGTACGCCTCCAGCAGGTCGGTGGCGCTCCAGTGGGTGGTGGCCCTGAGGCCGTCGAGCAGCCCCGCCGCGCCCAGCAGCAGCGAGCCGGTGCAGACCGACGTGGTCCAGCCGGCAGTGGCGGCGATCCGCCTGATCCATTCGAGCAGCTCCTCGTTGCCGACGTTCGCACGGGCGCCCGGGCCGCCGGGTACGACCAGGACGTCGGCCTCGGTGACGTCCGCGAGGGCCGCGGTGGCGGTCAGGGTGAGCATGCCGGCCCCGTCGGTGACCGGCCCGGGCTCGGCGGCGGCGAAGACGACGTCGGCGTCCGGCAGCATCCGCAGGACCTCGTAGGGGCCGACGGCGTCGAGGGCGGTGAGCCCTTCGAAGACCGGGAAGACGATGCGCATGGCGGTGGGCCTTTCTGGCCGGGCACCCGGCCGGGATACGTGACGCGCCGGCTCAGCGCGCGGCGGCGGGCGGGGCGGAGAGCAGGGCGGAGTGCGGCGCGAAACGCCTGCGGTACTCCCCCGGCGTGACCTGCACGGCTCGCTTGAAGCTGCGCTGCAGGGTCTCGCGGGTGCCGTAGCCGCAGGCGCGGGCCACCGCCTCCACGGTGGTGGCGGTGGACTCCAGCAGCCGGCGGGCGGCCTCCACCCGGGCGCTCTCGACGTACGCGCCCGGGGTGCGGCCGGTCTCGGCGCGGAAGACCCGGGTGAAGTGGCGCTCGCTCATACCGGCCCTGGCCGCGAGCGCCGGCACGCTGAGGTCGCCGGCCAGGTGGTCGGCGATCCAGTCGAGGACGTCGCGCAGCGACTGCCGCTCGGGCCGCTGGGCTGCCAGCTGTGCGCTGAACTGCGCCTGGCCGCCGGGGCGCTGGACGAACATCACCAGTTGCCTGGCGACGGCCCTGGACACCTCGGGGCCGTCGTCCGCCTCGACCATGGCGAGGGCGAGGTCTATTCCGGCGGTGACACCCGCCGACGTCCACAGGTCGCCGTCGCGGACGAAGATCGGGTCGCGGTCGACGGCGACTCCGGGATAGAGGGCGGCCAGCCGCTCGCACTTCGACCAGTGGGTGACCACCCGCCGCCCGTCGAGCAGTCCGGCCGCGCCGAGCAGGAAGGTGCCGCTGCACACCGAGGCGGTGCGGCGCGCCCGGCGGGACGTGCGGGCGAACCAGTCCACGAACGCGGCGTCCTGGCACGCCTGGTGGACGCCCCCGCCGCCGACGGCGACGAGGGTGTCCACCGGTCCTGTGACCTCACCGGTCGTCAGGGTCGGGGAGACCGCGAGGCCACCGCTGCTGACCACGGGACCGGGCGTCGCGGCCACCGTGTCGATGACGACGTCGGTCCCCTTCCCCGCCCGCGCCGTCACGCGTGCGGCCTGCACGAAGACCTCGTTGGGGCCTGCGAGGTCGAGCAGCTGGAAGCCAGGGAAGACGGCGAAGACGATTCGTCGGCTGGTCATGCGTTCATCGTCGGCGCGGCGCGTGATGGCGGCAAGGACAGGCTTATGACGATTCCCGCCACTCTGCTGCCGTGGCCGGGCGGGTCGCACACGGCGCTCGGCAGGTGATACCGATCGCATACACCGAGCAGATGAGATCTCATCACCAGGCCATATTGCGACAGAAGGCTCTTGGCATCGATAACATCTCTCTGCCAGAGTTCCACCAGGCCGCGCGGAGGCGTGGGGTGGGGCGAGCGGGAGGTCGTGGGAGTGGAGCCGTCAGCCGGCGAGCAGGTCTCGGTGTCCTTCCGCGGCGTGGCCATGGGCGTGGCGCCGTCCGAGCCGGGGACGGATCCGCGGCACATTGCGCAGCCTTCGGCGCCGGCCCTGCTGTCGTACCCGCAGGGCGAACTGCTGCGCGGCGGCCGCCCGCACCGTGTCCTGGCCGGGTCGCTGCACTACTTCCGGGTCCATCCGGCGCAGTGGGCGGACCGCCTGGGGCGGCTCGCGGCGATGGGCCTGAACACCGTGGACACCTACGTCGCGTGGAATGTCCACGAGCCGCACCGCGGGCAGGTCCGCTTCGACGGCGGCCGCGACCTCGGGCGCTTCTTCGACCTCGCCCAGGACGCGGGCCTCGACGTGATCGTCCGGCCGGGTCCCTACATCTGCGCGGAGTGGGACAACGGCGGGCTGCCCGCCTGGCTGACCGGGATGCCCGGGATGCGGCCGCGCTCGTCGTACCGCCCCTACCTCGACGAGGTGGCCCGCTGGCTCGACATCCTGATGCCGCGGATCACCGCCGCGCAGGCGGCGTACGGCGGGCCGGTGGTCGCGGTGCAGGTCGAGAACGAGTACGGCAGCTACGGCGACGACCGCGGCTACCTGGAGTGGTTGCGCGACGCGCTGACCGGCCGGGGCGTCGGCGAGCTGCTCTACACCGCCGACGGGCCGACCGAGCTGATGCAGGACGGCGGCAGCCTGCCGGGCACCCTTGCCACGGCCACCTTCGGCTCAGAGCCGGCGGCGGCCGCCGCGCTGCTGCGGGCGCGGCGGGCCGGGGAGCCGTTCCTGTGCGCCGAGTTCTGGAACGGCTGGTTCGACCACTGGGGCGAGCCGCACCACGTACGGTCGGTGGACAGCGCGGCAGCCGCCCTCGCCGGCATCCTGGACGCCGGCGGCTCGGTGAGCGTCTACATGGCGCACGGCGGCACCAACGTCGGCCTCGGCTCCGGCGCCAACCACGACGGCGTACGGCTCCAGCCGACCGTGACCAGCTACGACTCCGACGCCCCGGTCGCCGAGAACGGCGCCCTGCGCCCGAAGTTCCACCGCTTCCGCGAGCTGCTGCTCGCCGCGACCGGCGCCGATCCCCGGCCGCTGCCGCCCGACCCGCCGATGCTGACGCCTCGTACGCTGCTGCCGGTGCCGGGCGCGGGCCTCCTCGAAGGGCTGACCGCGCTGGCACCGGCCACGGACTGGCCGCACCCGCCGAGCTTCGAGGAACTGGGCCAGGCGTCGGGGCTGGTGCTCTACCGCGCCCACCCGCTGGTGCCCGCCGGCACGCACGAGCTGACCGTGCACGGGCTGCACGACCGCGCCCAGGTCTTCGCCGACGGTGTACCGCTCGGCGTGCTCGACCGGGAGTCCGGCGCCCTGCCGCTGACCGGCACCGGGCGGAGGATCGCGCTCGACCTGCTGGTGGAGAACCAGGGCAGGATCAACTACGGCCCGCTGCTCGGCCAGGGCAAGGGCATCCTGGGCGGGGTGCGGATCGGGCCGCGCCTGGTGCACGGCTGGTCGGTGCACGGGCTGCCGCTGGACGAATGGCCGCAGGCCGAGGTCGAACGCGCCCCCGGAGTGGCGCCGCCCGCGGGTGGCTGCGGCTTCGCGACCGCCCGCCTCGACGTCGGCACCCCGGCCGACACCTTCCTGGCCCTGCCGGGCTTCGGCAAGGGCTTCGTCTGGGTCAACGGGACACTGCTCGGCCGCCACTGGGAGGTCGGCCCGCAGACCACCCTCTACGTGCCCGCGCCGCTGCTGGCCGCGGGCCGCAACACGGTGACGGTGCTGGAGCTCGAACGCTTCGGCGACCGGATCGAGTTGCGCGACCGCCCAGAGCTCGGACCGCCGCAGGAGTACGTCGAGACCTTCGACTGAGCCCTGCCCGGCTCAGTCCTCTCCGGTCTTCCTGGCCCGGCTCGGCTGGACCCGCTTCGGCTCACCCTTCATCTTCGGGTGCTCCGGCGGGTACGGCAGGTCGCCGAGGCCGTGCTCGCTCTCGTCCCGGTCGGCCAGGTCGAGCGCCGCGTCGAGCCGGAAGGCGTGCTCGTCCATATCGGCGTGCAGGTCGCCCACTTCGGCGTACCGCTCGGGCATGGTGACCAGGTCGAAGTCCGCGGGCGCCACCTCGGTCAGCTCCTCCCAGCGCAGCGGGGCCGAGACTGGCGCGTGCGGGAAGGGGCGTACGGAATAGGCGCTGGCGATCGTACGGTCGCGGGCGGTCTGGTTGTAGTCCACGAAGATCTTCTCGCCGCGCTCCTCCTTCCACCAGGCCGTGGTGATCCGCTCCGGCGCGCGCCGCTCCAGCTCGCGCGCCACCGCGATGGCCGAGCGCCGCACCTGGGTGAAGGTCCACTCGGGCGCGATCGGCACGAAGACGTGCAGGCCCCGGCCGCCCGAGGTCTTCGGCCAGCCGGTCAGGCCGAGCCCGTCCAGGACGTCGCGCAACTCCTGCGCGGCGCGCACCGCGTCGGAGAAGTCGGTACCGGGCTGCGGGTCGAGGTCGATCCGCAGCTCGTCGGGGTGCTCGGTGTCGCCGCGGCGGACCGGCCAGGGGTGGAAGGTGAAGGTGCCGAGGTTGGCCGCCCACAGCACGGCCGCGGTCTCCGTCGGGCAGATCTCGTCGGCGTAGCGGCCGCTGGGGAAGGAGATGCGGCCGGTCGGGATCCAGTCGGGCAGGTTCTTCGGCGCGCGCTTCTGGAAGAACGAGTCGCCCTCCACCCCGCTGATGTAGCGCTCCAGCGTGGTGGGCCGGTCCCTGAGCGCCCGCAGGATTCCGTCGCCGACGCTCAGGTAGTAGCGCACCAGGTCGGCCTTGGTCAGGCCGCGCCGCGGGAAGTAGACCTTGTCAGGATGCGACACCTTCACGGTGCGTTCGCCGACGGTCAGCTCCAGCGTCTCTGCCATGACCCCACGCTAGGCCGGACGCTCCGCCCGCGCGCCCTGTGCGCGGCGGGCGCGCACAATCGGAGCATGGACTTGCCGGTGATGCCCCCAGTGCAGCCGATGCTGGCCAAGGCCGCGAAGGCCATCCCGGCCGGCATGCAGTACGAGGCCAAGTGGGACGGCTTTCGCGCGATCGTCTTCCGCGACGGCGACGAGATCGAGCTGGGCAGCCGCTCCACCAAGCCGCTCACCCGCTACTTCCCCGAGGTGGTGGAGGCGCTGCGCACCCGCCTGCCGCCGCGCTGCGTGGTCGACGGCGAGATCGTCATCGCGCGGGACGGGCGGCTGGACTTCGACGCTCTGCTGGAACGCATCCACCCGGCCGACTCGCGGGTACGCCATCTGGCGGCGGTGACGCCGGCGAGCTTCGTCGCCTTCGACCTGCTCGCGCTCGGCGACAGGTCGCTGATGGCGGCGCCGCAGCGGGACCGCAGGGCGGCGCTGACCGAGGCGCTGCGGGACGCGTCGGCGCCGGTGTACATCGCCCCCGCCACGGACGACGCGGCGCTCGCGGCGGACTGGTTCGACCGCTTCGAGGGCGCCGGGCTCGACGGGGTCGTCGCCAAACCGCCGGACCTGGGCTACCGGCCGGGCGAGCGCGTGCTGGTGAAGGTCAAGCACGAGCGCACCGCCGACTGCGTCGTCGCGGGCCTGCGCGTGCACAAGAGCGGGCCGGTGGTCGGCTCCCTGCTGCTCGGCCTCTACGACGGCGAGGGGCGCCTCCAGCACGTCGGCGTCTGCGCCTCCTTCCCGATGCGGCGCCGCGCCGAGCTGATGGAGGAGCTGGCCCCGCTGCGGATGGACTCGGTGGCCGGCCACCCCTGGCAGGAGTGGGCCAGCGAGGAGGCACAGGCCTCGGGACGGCTCCCGGGCGGCCCCAGCCGGTGGACCGGCAAGAAGGATCTGTCCTGGCTGCCGCTGCGCCCCGAGCGGGTCCTGGAGGTCGCCTACGACCACATGCAGGGCGACCGCTTCCGCCACACCGCGCAGTTCCGCCGGTGGCGGCCGGACCGGGAACCCGGGCAGTGCACGTACGCGCAACTGGAGGAGCCGGTCGGCTACGACCTGGCGGACTTCCTGTCGGCGGAGCGGAGCTGACGGGCCGGCTGTCAGCCGAGGAAGCTGAGCCGCACCTGGCGGCGGGGGTTGTCGCGGTTGGTGTCCACCAGCACCACGGACTGCCAGGTGCCCAGCTCCAGCCTGCCGTGGACGACGGGCAGCGTGGCGTGCGGCGGCACGAGCGCCGGCAGGACGTGGTCGCGGCCGTGCCCCGGGCTGCCGTGCCGGTGCCGCCACCGTTCGTCGGCGGGCAGCAACTCCCGCAGGGCGGCCAGCAGGTCGTCGTCGCTGCCCGCGCCCGTCTCGATGACGGCCACGCCCGCGGTGGCGTGCGGCACGAAGACGTTGAGCAGGCCGTCGCCGCCGGCGGCCGCCTCCCTGAGGAAGTCCGCGCACTCCGCGGTGAGGTCGTACACGTTCTCCGCCGAGCCGGTGGAGACGTCGATGACGCGCGAACGATAGCGATCAGCCATACCCCCATTCTCCCCCCGGGCACCCAGGCCCCTGCTCCCCCCAGCCGCGTGGCGGGGGTTGCCCTCTGCGGAGAGGGTGAGCGTCTTTCAGGGGCGCGGTGCCGCACCTGATCTGCGGTCGGCCCCGCGCAGCCATGACCCACCGAAGGGTGCCCGCCCGCCGCAAGGGGCCGTCGCCCGGGGGCGCTGGGGGTACCTCCAGGCGAAGCTCTGGGGGCGGAACCGCGAGCCGAGCCACGACGGCGGGAAGCACGCAGCGCCACCGCAAGTGGCAGTCTCCAGGACCGACCCGGGACGGGAAGTGCGGTCATTGCCGCCGGAGGCGATTGGTCTGTACCATTCAGCGACGCGTCCGCTCTGGCCGCATCCCGGAGGGGGTGAACGTCATGCGCCGGCTCACCGCACTGGTCGACTCCTGCCTGCTGCCCACCGTACGCGGCCGCCACGGCCGCCTCCCCGAGTGGGTTCTGCGCGGCCTGGAGAACGGCACGCCAGGCGCAGCCGTCGAGGCACGGGCGACGGCCGACGCGCTGCGGGCCACGCTGCCCGACGCGCTCACCGGGCACCCCGGCGCCCCGGCACGGCACCACGCGGACGGCGGCGGCAACGCCGCGGCGGCCGGCCTCGTCGCGGCGGGCGCGAACCTCCATCTGGCCGTCCGCCCAGGACTCCGCGCCGACGAGACCCGCGTCTTCGTCACCGACCTCCAGATGCACGGCGTGGCCGCCGCACTCGGCCCCTTCACCGCAGGAGGCAGCCTGCGGCCGTTCGCCGAGGGCGCCGCCGCGGGCGTACGGGCGATCACCGCCGGGCACACCCCGGTGCCGGACGACGAGCAGTTGCCGGCGATGCTCAGCGCCCGTGCGGTCACCGGCGTGTTGCGCGGCGAACTGGGATACGGCGGCGTCGTGCTGAGTGACACGCTCGACGCACCCTCGATCGTCGACGGCTGGGGCGTACCGGGAGCCGCGGTGCTGGCCTGGATCGCCGGCGTGGACCTCGTACGGCTCGGCCCGTCCAGCGGCGCCGGCGTGCGGGACGCGATCCATGCGGCGGCGGCGCGCGCGGTGGCCGACGGCGACCTGCCGCAGTGGCGGCTGGAGGAGGCGGCGGAGCGGGTCGCGCGACTGCGCCGCTGGGCCTGCGAGCCGCGGATGCCCGCGGAGCCGGCACCGACCGCGGGCACCAGCTGACGCCGGGCGCGGGCTGGCAGTGAGCGCGGGCTGACGGCGGGCGGGGAAGCATTCCCCCTGCTCCGCGGTTGGCACAGGCATGAACGATGCGGTGCGTGAGGTCGAGGTGGCCGTCGTCGGCGCGGGTCAGGCGGGCCTGTCGGCCGGGTATTTCCTGCGCCGCGCGGGCCTGGCCCCCGACAGCGGCTTCGCCCTGCTCGACCACTCCCCCGGCCCGGGTGGCGCCTGGCAGTACCGCTGGCCGTCGCTGACCTACGGCAAGGCGCACCGGGTGCACGAACTGCCCGGCATGCCGTTGGGCGACGCCGATCCCGACCGGCCGTCGGCCGAGGTGGTGGCCGACTACTTCGCCCGCTACGAGCGCGAGTTCGACCTGCGGGTGCACCGCCCGGTGGACGTGGCGGCGGTGCGCGAGGGGGACGGCGGGCGGCTGCGCGTCGAGACCGGCGCGGGCGTCTGGTCGGCGCGGGCGCTGATCAACGCGACCGGCACCTGGGACCGGCCCTTTCTGCCGTACTACCCGGGCCAGGAGACCTTCCTCGGCCGCCAGTTGCACACCGCCGGCTACCGCGGCGCCGCCGAATTCTCCGGCCGGCACGTGATCGTGGTGGGCGGCGGCACCTCGGCGGTGCAGTTGCTGATGGAGCTGGCGGAGGTGGCACGGACCACCTGGGTGACCCGGCGCCCGCCGGTGTTCCGCAGCGGACCCTTCAACGAGGAGTGGGGACGCGAGGCGGTCGCGACGGTCGAGCGGCGGGTAAGGCAGGGGCTCCCGCCGCAGAGCGTGGTGAGCGTGACCGGACTGGCCGCTACCGAGGCCGTGCAGCGGGCCGAGGCGCGCGGCATACTGCGGCGGCAGGACATGTTCGACCGGATCACCCCGCACGGCGTGGCCTGGAACGACGGGCGCACCCTGGACGCCGACGTCATCTTGTGGGCGACCGGGTTCCGGGCCGCCCTGGACCACCTCGCCCCGCTGCGGCTGCGCGAGCCCGGCGGCGGCATCGCGGTGGACGGCACCCGGGTGCTCAAGGACCCGCGCATCCACCTGGTCGGCTACGGGCCGTCCGCGAGCACCATCGGCGCCAACCGCGCGGGCCGCACCGCCGTACGCGACATCCGGGCACTGCTGTCCGGCGCCCCCGCCGATCCGGCGCACTCCGCCACACCGGTGAGCGAGCGGCCGCTGGAGCGCGTGCGCTGAACGCGGCCTTTGCCGCGCCGCGATCAACAAACATCGGAGGTCTTCTTCCCTGAGGAAGGGGACTGCGGCAGTATGAGCGCATGCGTGATCGAGATCAGCCCGGCCGTCGCCGGGGCGGCACGGAGGCCCCATGCGCGTAGCCCTTTTCCTGACGTGTGTGAACGACATGCTCTACCCGCAGACGGGGCGGGCGGTGGTGCGGCTGCTGGAGCGGCTGGGCGTGGAGGTGGACTTCCCCGCCGGGCAGACGTGTTGCGGGCAGGCCCAGTACAACACCGGTTACCGGCGGCAGGCAGAGCCGCTGGTGCGCCGCTACGCCGAGGTCTTCGACGGGTACGACCACGTGGTCACCCCCTCCGGGTCCTGCGTCGCCATGGTCCGCGACAACTACCCCCGGATCGCCGCACGCGCCGCCGACGAGGGCCGCGACGAAGGACTCGCCGGCGCCGCGGCGGCAGCGGTGCCGAAGACGTACGAGCTGACGGAGTTCCTGGTCGACGTGCTGGGTGTGACCGATGTCGGCGCGTACTTCCCGCACACCGTCACCTACCACCCCTCCTGCCACGGGCTGCGGATGCTCGGCCTGGGCGAACGCCCACGCCGGCTGCTCCAGGCCGTCCGCGGACTGGAGTTGCGGGAACTGCCGGGCGCCGAGGAGTGCTGCGGCTTCGGCGGCACCTTCGCCGTCAAGAATCCCGACGTGTCCGCCGCCATGGGCCAAGACAAGATCGACAACGCGCTGAGCACCGGAGCCGGCGTGCTGTGCGGGGCCGACAACTCCTGCCTGATGCACCTCGACGGCATGCTGCGCCGCCAGGACGCCCCGCTGAAGGCCCTGCACCTGGCGGAGATTCTCGCCTCGACCGAGGAACGCCCCTATATGGCAGCGGAAACGACAGGAAAGATCCGATGAGCAGTACATATCTGGGGTTGCCGTCGTTTCCGGTGGCCGCGGCCGAGTCGACCCGTGACGAGCAGTTGCGGGCGAACCTGCGGCACGCCACCCACACCATCCGCGCCAAACGCGCCACCGCGATCAGCGAACTCACCGACTGGCCCGAACTGCGGGCAGCGGGTGCGGCGATCAAGGACCACACCCTGGCCCACCTCGACCACTACCTTCTCCAGCTGGAGGCCGCGGTCACCGCGGCGGGCGGCACGGTCCACTGGGCCGTCGACGCCGACGACGCCAACCGCATCGTCGCCGGCCTGGTGAAGGCCACCGGCGAGACCGAGGTCGTCAAGGTCAAGTCCATGGCCACCCAGGAGATCGGCCTCAACGAGGCGCTGGCCGCCGAGGGCATCCACGCGTACGAGACCGACCTCGCCGAACTCATCGTGCAGTTGGGCGACGACCGGCCCTCGCACATCCTCGTCCCGGCCATCCACAAGAACCGCCACCAGATCCGCGACATCTTCAGCCGGCAGATGGCCGCCTGGGGCCGCCCCGCCCCCGACAACCTCACCGACACCCCCGCCGACCTCGCCGAAGCCGCCCGGCTCCACCTCCGCGAGAAATTCCTCCGGGCCAAGGTCGCCATCTCCGGCGCCAACTTCATGATCGCCGAAACCGGCACCCTCGTCGTCCTGGAGTCCGAAGGCAACGGACGCATGTGCCTGACGCTGCCCGAGACCCTGATCTCGGTCGTCGGCATCGAGAAACTCATCCCCACCTGGCAGGACCTGGAGGTCTTCCTGCAGACCCTGCCCCGCTCCTCCACAGCGGAGCGCATGAACCCCTACACCACCACCTGGACCGGCACCACCGACGGCGACGGCCCCACAGACTTCCACCTCGTCCTGCTCGACAACGGCCGCACCGACACCCTGGCCGACAGCCTCGGACGCCAGGCCCTGCGCTGCATCCGCTGCTCCGCCTGCCTCAACGTCTGCCCCGTCTACGAACGCGCCGGCGGCCACGCCTACGGCTCCCCCTACCCCGGCCCCATCGGCGCCATCCTCACCCCCCAGCTCCGCGGCACCACCACCGAACTCGACGCCTCGCTCCCCTACGCCTCCACCCTCTGCGGCGCCTGCTACGACGTCTGCCCCGTCGCCATCGACATCCCCGACATCCTCGTCCACCTCCGCGAACGCATCACCGAGCAGCGCCGAGGCCACGCCCTCGAACGCGCGGTGATGAAAGCCGCAACCTGGGTCCTCGACCACCCCAGCGCCTACGCCCTCGCCCGGCAGACCGCCACCCGCACCCGGCACCTCCACCCCACCGAACTCCCCGCCCCCACCCCGGCGAAGGCCTGGAGCAACGCCCGCGACCTCCCCAGATTTCCAGGCCGGTCCTTCCGCACCTGGTGGAAGGACCGCCCCGCCGGCGAAGCTCCGCACGGGCGGCCCGCACGAGAGGACACGACCCGATGACCGCCGCCGACAAGGCCTCCGCCGCAGGCAGCTCACGCGAGCAGGTGCTCGGCCGCATCCGTGCCGCCATCGGCGACGCCCCGGCAGGTGAGGTGCCGCGGCTCGACCCCGCCCTCCGCACCTACCGCGACACGCACGTCCCCGACGACCCCGCGGTGGTCCTGGACCTGCTGGCGGAGAACCTGGCCGACTACCGCGCGGGGGTCCACCGGTGCACGCCGGAGGACCTCGCGGCGACGATCGCCCGGCTGCTGGCCGAGCGCGGCGCCCGTGCCGCCGTCACACCGCCGGGGCTGCCCCGGCCGTGGCTCGGCGCGATCGCGGGCACGGAAGTGATCGACGACGACGGCACCCTGACCGCCCAGCGGCTCGACGCCGTCGACAGCGTCATCACCGGTTGCGCGCTGGCCGTCGCGGAAACCGGCACCGTCGTGCTCGACGCGGGACCGGACCAGGGCAGGCGCGTCCTCAGCCTCGTTCCCGACCACCACATCTGCGTCGTGCACGCGCCCGAGCAGGTCGTCAGCTCGCTGCCCCGGGCACTTCCCCGGCTCGACCCCCGGCGCCCGATGACGTGGATCTCCGGACCTTCCGCGACCAGCGACATCGAGCTCGACCGCGTCGAAGGCGTCCACGGCCCCCGCACGCTCGACGTCATCCTGGTGAGTTCGCCACCGCGGAGCGGCTGACCTTCAGCGCCCAGAGCACCAGCGGCACCTGGACGGGGAGCCGGGCGTAGGCGGCGGCCTTGTAGGGGGTGCGGCGGTGGCGCCAGTCGTAGGCCATCTTGACGTTGGCCGGGAAGACGGCGACGAAGAAGCCCGCGGTGAGCAGGGCGCCGGCGCGGCGGGTGGCGGGCAGGGCGACGGCCGCGGCGAGCGCGGCCTCCACCGCCCCGCTGGCCTGCGTCCAGGCGCGGGCGCTGCCGGGGAGCGCGGACGGCACCAGGGCGTCGTAGGGCTCGGGGCGCGCGAAGTGGGTGACGGCTGCGCCGGCCAGCAGGCCGGCGAGCAGGTGGGCGGAACGTGCGGGCACCGGGGCGTACCTCCTGACCGGCGGGCACATCCCGCCGGTCCCACACCCTACTCTCCGGTAACCTACGGGCCGCAAGGCCCGGACGCCCGGATCACGGCGCGCTGGTGGCCAGTTGCGTGTCCCGCCGCACCAGGGCCGCGTAGCGGCCGCCCGCGGCGAGGAGTTCGTCGTGGGTACCGCGTTCGATGATCCGCCCCGCGTCGAGGACCACGATCTGGTCGGCGTCGCGGATGGTGGACAGCCGGTGGGCGATGGTGATGGTGGTGCGCCCGGCCGACAGGGTGTCGATGGCGTCCTGGACGGCCTGCTCGGTCCTGGTGTCCAGGGCACTGGTGGCCTCGTCGAGGATGAGCACCGGCGGGTTGCGCAGGATCGTGCGGGCGATGGCCAGCCGCTGCTTCTCGCCGCCGGAGAAGCGGTAGCCGCGCTCACCGACCAGCGTGTCGTACCCGTCGGGCAGGCCGGTGATGTGGTCGTGGATCTGGGCGGCCCGGGCGGCGGCGTGGATCTCCTCGTCGGTCGCGTCCGGCTTGGCGAAGCGCAGGTTCTCCGCGACCGAGGCGTGGAAGAGGTAGGTCTCCTGGGAGACCACGCCGACGGCCGCGGCCAGCGTGTCGAAGGTCAGGTCGCGCACGTCGGTGCCGTCGATGGTGACCCGGCCCGCGGTCACGTCGTACAGCCGCGGCACCAGGTAGCTCAGCGTGCTCTTGCCGGAACCGGTCGCGCCGACGACGGCCAGGCTGCCGCCTGCGGGCACCGCGACGTCGACGCCGCTCAGCGTCGGGGCGCCGGACTCGGGCTCGTAGGCGAAGTCCACGCCCTCGAAGGCGACGTCGCCGCGTACGGTCCCCAGGCTCTGCGCGCCGGGCCGCTCGGTGATGTCCAGTGGCAGGTCGAGGTACTCGAAGATGCGCTGGAAGAGCGCCAGCGAGGTCTGCACCTGCACGCCGGTGGCGAGCAGCGAGACGGTGGGCCGGAAGAGGCCCTGCTGGAGCGATACGAAGGCGACCAGGGTGCCGATGGAGATGGCGGAGCCGCCGTGGCCCGTGGTCAGCCCTGCGGCCCAGTAAAGCAGCGCGGGCATCGCGGACATCACGATGCCGATGACGGCCATCCGCCAGCGGCCCTGCATGTTGGAGCGCACTTCGAGGTCGACCAGGCGCTCGGACTCGGTGGAGAAGTCACGGGTGAGCGAGTCGGCGCGGCCCATGGTGCGGCCGAGCAGGATGCCGCTGACCGACAGCGACTCGGTGACGATCGCGGACATCGACGCCATCTGCTTCTGGCGCTCGGTGGCGATCTTCTTGCGCTCGCGGCCGACCCGCCTGGCGATCCAGACGAACACCGGAAGCAGCAGCAGGGAGACGATGGTCAGCCGCCAGTCCAGCGCCGCCATCGCCACGACCGAGGCGATCACGGCGGTGGCGTTGGAGACCAGCGAGGTCGCGGTGGAGGTGACGGTGGCCTGCATGCCGCCGATGTCGTTGGCGATCCTGGACTGCACCTCACCGGTGCGGGTGCGGGTGAAGAAGGCCAGCGACATGCGCTGCAGGCGCTCGTAGACGGAGGTCCGCAGGTCGTGCATGACGCGCTGGCCGACGGTGGTGGAGATCAGGGTCTGCAGGACGCCGAAGACGCCGGTGGCGACGGCGGTGGCGATCATGCCGAGCGCGAGCACGCTCAGCAGGCCGGTGCGGCCCTGCGGGATCGCGGTGTCCAGGATGGCCCGCAGCAGGAACGGCGAGGCGACGGAGACCAGCGAGGACAGGGCCACCAGGACGCCCACGACGGCCAGCCGGCCGCGGTAGGGGCGGAAGAGCCGCATGATGCGGCGGACGTCGGTGGGTTCCGTGGGTTTCTTCTTCGGTGGGGACCACCGGGACGCGAGATCGTTTTCGGGGCGCAAAGGACTCCTCGGGACAGGACGGCACGGGGCGGCACGGGGCGGCACGGTCAGGTGTACGTGACTCTCGACGGAGAGTGTAGGTCATTGTTACCTATGCTCACAATGAACTACCTCCTGCTACGCTGTATTCCATGGACACCCGCACCATCGAGCACGCTCCGGCCGCCGCCTCCGCGGAAACACGCGCGGAAGCACCTGCGAACGGTCCTACGGACGGGCCTGCTGACGAGGTCACCGGCCGGCTCGCCGATCAGCTGATACGGCTGAGCCGGCGGCTCCACCGCGCCCAGCGCCGGCTGCTCGAACCGCTGGGCATCACGCCGGCGCAGGCCCGGCTGCTGCGTACCCTGGCGCACTGCGAGGAGCCGCCGCGGATGGCCGATCTGGCCCAGCGCCTCGAGGTGGTGCCGCGGGCGGTGACGACGCTGGTGGACGCGCTGGAGGAGCAGGAGCTGCTGCGCCGGGTGCCCGATCCGCACAACCGCCGGGTGATCAGGATCGAGCTGCGCGACGGGGGCCGCCGGGCGCTGGCCGATCTGCGGCACGCCAGACGGACCGCGGCCGCGGAGATCCTGGCGCCGCTGGACGAGGGCAGCCGGGCGGCACTGACCGACCTGCTCGCCGCGCTCGACCGGGACGAGGCGGCGGAGCCGCGCCGCTGCTGAGGCGTCCGGCCGTACCGCAGAAGGAAGGGCCGGGCCAGGGGCTCTGTGCCCCGGGACCGGCCCTGTCGCCTGCCGCTGACCGGCGGCGGTTACTTGTCGGCGGGGCCGCCCTGCGGGACCACGGTGGTCGGCGCTATGGGCGCCGTGCAGGCGCTGCACCGCTTGGCCGCCGCCGGGATCGCGGTCAGGCACTCCGGGCACTCGCGCATCGGGGCGCCGGTGGCCTTCGGGAAGAACTTCTCCTGCATCCGGTTCATCGGCATCACGACCAGGAAGTAGATCACCGCCGCGACGATCACGAAGCTGATCGTCGCGTCGATGAATATGCCGTACGGGAAGGTGACACCCGAGGCGTGGAAGGTCCTGGCGCTGAAGTCACCGGTGGCGCCGCTGACCAGGCCGACGATCGGGGTCAGGAACGCCTTGACGAAGCCGTTCACCAGGGCGGTGAAGGCGGCGCCGATGACGATACCGACCGCGAGTTCGACGACGTTGCCGCGCAGCAGGAAGGTGCGGAAGCCCTTCATGGGTGGGGGTCCCCTCTGTGGTCAAGATCAGTGGAAGACCACAGTGTGCCGGGTCCTGCCACAGAGGGGTGAATCGGCGGTGCGGTGAGCGCCCCGGCGGTCAGTTCCGCCAGGTGTCGTTCAGTACGACCTTGCCGCTCGCCGGGACGGTGGCCGTCCGGTTGGCGCCGGACTCCCAGGTCACGTTTCCGCTGCCGTCCTTCCGGATGTACTTGTACTGGAAGGCGGTGCCGGCGGCCATGGTGACGTCCAGCTTCCACACCGGGTAGCTCGCCGAGGACAGCAACAGGGCGCTGCCGGTGCTCCAGTTGCCCAGGGTGGCGTTGTCACCGACGACGTAGATGTTCTGGCCGAAGACCGTGCTGGCGTTCACCGCGAAGGACGCGCCCGCCGCGGGGTCGGTGGTGCCGCCGCCGGTCGTGCCGCCGGTGGTGCCGCCGGTGGAGCCGCACGGCCCGCCGGCGTAGAGGGCGACCGCGTCGTTCGCCCCGATGGTGGCGGTGAACCTGCCGTCTGAGCCGACGGAGTAGGTGGCGCCGCCGTGCTGCACGTCGCAGTAGGTGCCGGCGGGCAGCGAGGTGGTGAAGGTCTGGGTGAGCGCGCCGCCCTCGTGGTTGATCGCGACGAAGCCCTTGCTGCCGCGGCCGAAGGCGATGGCGTTGTTGCCATTGTCCCACCAGTTGGTGACCGCGGTGCCGGCGACGGCGTTGCGGAAGCCGACCATGCCGGAGATCTGCGGCCAGGCGTGCTGGCACTTCCAGCCGTCGCTGTAGCAGGCGTTGACGGTGCCGCCGTTGGGCGGGCCGGCGTCGTTGCTGGAGAACTCGTAGCCGGAGTAGACGTTCGGCGAGCCGTAGGGCCAGGCCAGCAGGTAGACGTTGGCCAGGGTGTAGGTGGCGTTGTCCTTGTAGCTCAGCGTCGAGCCGTTGCGCTCGGTGTCCCAGTTGTCGACGAAGGTCCTGGCCTTGTCGCTGGAGACGTAGCCGGCGCCCCAGGACGCGCCCCAGGTCTTCAGCGAGGCCAGCTGCTGCCCGCTGAAGATCCGCTTGAGGTCGAAGGCGCCCTGGAAGGCGTCCACGTCGCCGGTGTTGACGTACTCGCCGGGCTGCACGGCCTCGCCTGCGCCGTAGATCGCCTCCTGCGCCCAGTAGACGTTCGGGTTGCTGAGCTTGGACTTGATCGCCGCGAGGTCGGTCTCCGCCATGTGCTTGGCGGCGTCGACGCGGAAGCCGTCCACGCCCAGCGAGAGCAGGTGGTTCAGGTAGCCCGCGATGGTGCTGCGCACGTAGTCGCTGCCGGTGTCGAGGTCGGCGAGGCCGACCAGCTCGCAGTTCTGGACGTTGGAGCGGTCCTGGTAGTTGGTGATGTTCGTCCGGCAGGTGTGGAAGTCCTGGTCCTGGTAGTAGCCGGGGTAGTTGTACTTGCTGTAGACGGTGCCGCCGGTGCCGGTCCCCGAGCCTGCCGACATGTGGTTGATGACCGCGTCGGCGACGACCTTCACGCCGGCGGCGTGGCAGGTGCTCACCATGCCGGCGAACGACGACTCGTTGCCCAGCCGGTTCTGCAGCTTGTAGCTGACCGGCTGGTAGGAGGTCCACCACTGGTCGCCCTGGATGTTCTCGGTGGCGGGCGAGACCTCGACGTAGCCGTAGCCGGCCGGGCCGAGCTGGTCGGTGCACGCCTTGGCGACCGAGTCGTAGCGCCACTGGAAGAGCGTCGCCGTGACGTCCTTGCTGCCTGGCGGGGTCGCCTGCGCCTGCGGGACGGAGGCGGCGAACAGTCCTGCCGCCGCGACGGCGGCGGCCAGCAGGCCGTTCAGGGCACGGGATCTCATGGGCGGCTCCTTCGGAGAGCGGGCACAGCGGTGCCCCTGCGAAGGCAGCCACGCGCCTGGCCGCCGGGTGGGGGGAGTGACCGGAACACCGGTCCCTCGGGTTCCGCCCAGGAGCTTCCCGCCGCCGGTGCGTACACGTCAAGACGTTGACGGAAGAACTTTCGTCGCCTTACTGCAAGTTGTTGCCGTCGAGTCGGGCGGCGGTGGAAAAACGGGTTGACCGGGCGCCGTCGAATTCGCGAGGGTTGCACGGTTCAGGACTGCACTTGGCGCAGTTTCTCCCATTCCGTCCGGCAGGTCCTTCCGCTCCCCAGTCGACCGCTCCGACCCCAGGACACCATGACGTCCCTACGCGACCTTCCGCTGTCCGACCCCGGTGTGCCCGACGCCAGATCGGGCCTGCGCCTGCTGCTCTGGCTGGAGATCCGGCAGTGGCGCGGCCAGGTGCTCGCCGCCGCCTGGGGCCTCCTGCACATGGCCGCGGTCGCCTCCTTCCCCGCCGCGGTGGGCCTGGCCGTACAGGCCGTGGTGGACGGCTCAGGCAAGCACCTGGCGCTGGCCGGCGCCCTGATGCTGCTGCTCGGGCTGCTCACCGCGCTCGGCGACACGATGCTGCACCGCACGGCGGTGACCAACTGGATCAGCGCCGCGGCCCGCGTGCAGCAGCTCCTCGCGGGCAAGACCGTCGAGCTGGGCGCGGTACTCACCCGGCGGGTGGCGGCGGGCGAGGTGGTGGCCGTCAGCACCGGCGACGTCGAGAAGATCGGCTGGTTCGTCGAGGCGCTGGCCCGCTTCACCTCTGCGCTGCTCGCCACCGTCGGAGTGGCCGTCGCCCTGCTGGTCTACCAGCCCGAGCTGGGCGTGGTGGTCGCCGCCTCCGTGCCGGTGCTCGCCCTCGCGGTGCTGCCGCTGCTGCCCGCGGCGACCCGGCGGGCCGACCTCCAGCGGGAGAAGGCCGGCAAGGCCACGGAGCTGGCCTCCGACACGGTCGCGGGACTGCGGGTGCTGCGCGGCATCGGCGGCGAGGACCTCTTCCTCGACCGCTACCGCCGCGCCTCGCAGCAGGTGCGGACCGCGGCGGTGCACAGCGCCCGGATGTGGGCGCTGATCAGCGCGGTCCAGGTGCTGCTGCCCGGCCTGCTGCTGGTGGCCGTCGCCTGGTACGGCGCCAGGCTCGCGCTGGACGGGCGGATCTCGGTGGGCGAACTGGTCACCGTCTACGGCTCGGTGGCCTTCCTGATGATGCCGCTGCGGAACTTCGAGGAGATCGCCATGGCCTGGTCCTTCTCGCGGCCCTCGGCCAAGCGCGCGGCCCGTGTGCTGGCGCTGCGCCGCAGCCAGGACGACGGTGTGCCGCCGGCGGCGGACGGCGCCGCGGACGCCGCCGACCTGCCCGAGCTGACCGGTGAGCTGCACGACCCGCTGACCGGGCTGCGCGCCGTGCCCGGTCAGCTGACCGCCGTGGTGTGCGGCGACCCGGACGCGGCGGGGCGGCTGGCGGACCGGCTGGGCGGCCACAGCCCCTCCGGCACCGGCGACGAGCCCTCGGCGACGCTCGGCGGCCACCGGCTCGACGCACTGCCGCTGGCCGCGGTCAGGACCGCGGTGCTGGTCCAGGACAAGGACCCGGTGCTGCTGTCGGGCACGCTGGCCGAACTGCTCGCAGTGCCGTCGACGGGCCGCGTCACGCCCGGCGAGGCGCTGGCCGCGGCCCAGTGCGGCGACGTGCTGGACGCGCTGGCCCAGTCGCTGGCCGACCCGGGGAAGTCCGCGGAAGCTGCCGATCCCATGCGCGCCCGGATCACCGAGCGCGGCCGCTCGCTGTCCGGCGGGCAGCGGCAGCGTCTCGCGCTGGCCCGCTCGCTGGTCGCCGACCCCGAGGTGCTGGTGCTCGACGAGCCGACGTCGGCGGTCGACGCCCACACCGAGGCCCGTGTCGCCCGCGCCCTCGGCGCGGTCAGGGCCGGCCGCACGACCGTCGTCCTCACCTCCAGCCCGCTGGTGCTCGACCGGGCCGACCGGGTGGTCTTCGTCGACGAGGGCACTGCGACGGCCGCGGGCAGCCACCTCGACCTGCTGCGCACCGACCCGCGCTACCGCGCTGTCGTCACCAGGGAGCCCGACCCCGCCGCCGGGCCGGTCCCCGCGCCCCTCGGCGCCCCGGGCGCCACCGCAACGATGGAGGAAACCGCATGATCGGCGTGCGACCGCCGGAGTACGACCCGGCCGCGCCGCAGCAGAGCAACACCCTGCCGGTGGGCTCGCCCGCGACGGTGCGCGCCTACGTCCGCGAGCTGGCCAGGCGGCACCGCGGTGACTTCGCCCTGCTGGTGGGCGTCAACACGGTGGCCGTGCTGGCCTCGATGGTGGGTCCCTACCTGCTCGGCGGGCTGGTGCAGGACATGTCCGACGGCAGGCGGGACGACGTCCACCTGGGCCGGACAGTGGCCTTCTTCCTGACCGCGCTGGCAGTGCAGGCGTATTTCGTCCGGCTGGTCAGGCTGCGGGGCGCGATCCTCGGCGAGCTGATGCTGGCCGACCTGCGGGAGGACTTCCTGGTGCGGTCGGTGTCGCTGCCGCCGGGCGTCCTGGAGCGCGCGGGCACCGGCGACCTGCTCTCCCGGATCACCACCGACATCGACCGGCTGGCCAACGCGATGCGCGAGGCGGTGCCCGAACTGGCCATCGCCGTGGTCTGGGCGGGACTGCTGCTGGGCGCCCTCGCCGTGACCTCGCCGCCGCTCGCGCTGTCCGTGCTGGTCGCCCTGCCGGTACTGCTGGTGGGTGTGCGCTGGTACTTCCGCCGCGCCCCGCAGGCCTACCGCTCCGAGGCCGCCGGATACGCGGCGGTCGCCGCGGTGCTCGCCGAGTCCGTCGACGCCGGCCGCACCATCGAGGCGCACGGCCTGGGCGGCCGCCGGGAGGAGCTGTCGCGGCAGCGGATCGGCCAGTGGGTGGCGTGGGAGCGCTACACGATGTGGCTGCGCACCGTCCTTTTCCCGGTGATCAACGCCACCCACACGCTGATCCTCACCGCGGTGCTGATGATCGGCGGTGCCTTCGCCCTGAACGGGTGGGTGTCGGCGGGCGAACTGACCACCGGTGCGCTCTACGCCCAGATGCTGGTGGACCCGGTCAACCTCATCCTGCGCTGGTACGACGAGCTGCAGGTCGCCCAGGTCTCGCTGGCCCGGCTGGTCGGGGTGCGCGAGGTCGAGGAGTCGGCCGGGGACGAGGAGATCTCCCCGCAGGGCCGCGAGGTCGCCGCCGACGAGGTGCGCTTCGGCTACCGCAAGGGCGCCGACGTCCTGCACGGCATCAGCCTCAGCGTGCCGCCCGGCACCCGGGTGGCGCTGGTCGGACCGTCCGGGGCGGGCAAGTCCACCCTCGGCCGGCTGCTGGCGGGGATCTACGCACCGCGCAGCGGCGAGGTCACCCTCGGCGGCGCCGAGCTGGCCAGGATGCCGGCCGAGCGGGTCCGCGAGCACGTGGCGCTGGTCAACCAGGAGCACCACGTCTTCGTCGGCACCCTCCGCGACAACCTGCAGCTCGCCAGGGCGGCCGCGGTGGACGAGGACATCTGGGAGGCGCTGCGCGCGGTGGACGCCGAGGACTGGGCGCGGTCGCTGTCCGACGGCCTGGACACCGAGGTCGGCTCCGGGGGCGCCGTGCTCACCCCCGCGCAGGCCCAGCAACTCGCGCTGGCCCGTCTGGTGCTGGCCGACCCGCACACCCTGGTGCTCGACGAGGCCACCTCGCTGCTCGACCCGCGGGCCGCCCGCCATCTGGAGCGCTCGCTGTCCCGGGTCCTGGACGGCCGTACGGTCGTCGCCATCGCGCACCGGTTGCACACCGCCCACGACGCGGACGTGATCGCGGTGGTCGAGGACGGCCGGATCAGCGAGCTGGGCAGCCACCACCAGCTGGTGGAGGCCGACGGGGCCTACGCGGCCCTGTGGCGGTCCTGGCACGGCTGACCCGCCGCCGGCCGCCCGCCCACCGGGCGGGTGCGCCGGGCGGGCGGTCAGCCGATGATGCCCAGGGCGCCAAGGGCGCAGCCGCCGCCGACGACGAAGAAGACCGGGGTGAGGACCTTGATCTCCACCCAGCTCCCGGCCCGGAAGCGCATGAACTTCGGCGGGCCGACCGGGTACCAGCGGCGGCGGCCGATCGGTATCGGCCACAGGACCGGGCAGCCGGACACGGTCAGCGCGTCGCCGATGCAGTGCACCAGCGAACCCAGCACGATCGGCAGGCCGATCCACAGGTAGTGCTGGCCCGGCTGCGTGAACAGCCAGTCCTTGCCGTTGCCCGGGTCGTCCAGCACGTCGGCGAGCATCCAGGCGCTGGTCGCCCCGAGCAGCCACACCAGTACGTCGCTCGACATCCTGGCCTGCCGCCACAGCAGGCCCTCCACCGCGAGCACCATGTGGATGAAGAGGATGACCAGTACCGCCCAGCGGCCCCCGTAGACCGCGGCCGCCGAGAAGCCGCCGCCGACCAGTACCGCCCACAGCCAGGTGTGGGTCAGGGTGCGGTGGCCGCCGGCCCGCCGCGGGTCGCCCTTCTTGCGGGTCGCCTTGTAGGTGGCGTGCGCCAGCCCGTCCACGATCTTGCACAGCGCCCGGGACAGCGGGCCGAAGGCCCGGGAGATCGTCGCCGCCTGGTGGTCCAGGTCGGGGGCGAGTGCGGCACCCGCGCAGATCAGCGCGCCCACCAGCACGGTCGGCCAGGGCATCGGGTGGCCGAGGCCCGCCGCGATCGCCCCGACGCCCAGCCAGGCCGCCGCTCCGGACAGTGAGTGCGCTGGTCCCATCATGGTGCTGCTCCGTCCCCCAGAAGTGCCGCCCGGAGGCGGAGTTGACGCGTGGTCGACGGCACACCCTATCGCCGATGATCACGGCCGCCGCCTCCGGTTCCTCGTGTGACGGCTGGGACAGGCAAGATGGTGGGGTGACCCTTATCGATCAGCTGCCGTCCGATGCCGACCCCGACGCCCTCTTCGAAGCGTTCTCGACGTGGGCGCAGGGGGAGGGCATCTCGCTCTACCCTGCCCAGGAGGAGGCGCTGATCGAGGTGGTCTCGGGTGCGAACGTGATCCTCTCCACCCCGACCGGTTCCGGAAAGAGCCTGGTCGCGGCGGGTGCGCACTTCGCGGCACTGGCCCGCGACGAGGTCACCTTCTACACCGCGCCGATCAAGGCGCTGGTCTCGGAGAAGTTCTTCGACCTCTGCAAGCTCTTCGGCACCGAGAACGTCGGGATGCTGACCGGTGACGCCTCGGTCAACCCCGACGCCCCGGTGATCTGCTGCACGGCCGAGGTTCTGGCCTCGATCGCGCTGCGGGACGGCAAGGACGCCGACGTCGGCCAGGTGGTCATGGACGAGTTCCACTTCTACGCCGAGCCGGACCGCGGCTGGGCCTGGCAGATCCCGCTGCTGGAACTCCCGCAGGCGCAGTTCCTGCTGATGTCGGCCACTCTCGGTGACGTCTCCCGCTTCGAGGGGGACCTGACCCGCCGCACCGGCCGGCAGACCGCGGTGGTGCGCTCGGCGATCCGTCCGGTGCCGCTGAGCTACGAGTACCGCAGCACCCCGCTGACCGAGACGCTGACCGAACTGCTGGAGACCCGTCAGTCGCCGGTCTACATCGTGCACTTCACCCAGGCCGCGGCCGTCGAGCGGGCGCAGGCGCTGATGAGCATCAACATGTGCACCCGGGCGGAGAAGGACGCGATCGCCGACCTGATCGGCAACTTCCGCTTCACCACGGCCTTCGGCCGCAATCTGTCGCGCTACGTCCGGCACGGCATCGGTGTGCACCACGCGGGGATGCTGCCCAAGTACCGCCGCCTGGTGGAGAAGCTGGCGCAGGCCGGGCTGCTCAAGGTGATCTGCGGGACGGACACCCTCGGCGTGGGCGTCAACGTACCGATCCGCACGGTGCTCTTCACCGCGCTCACCAAATACGACGGGCAGCGGGTGCGCGTGCTGCGCGCCCGGGAGTTCCACCAGATCGCCGGCCGCGCCGGGCGGGCCGGCTTCGACACCGCGGGCTTCGTCGAGGCGCAGGCGCCCGAGTACGTCATCGAGAACGAGAAGGCGCTCGCGAAGGCCGGCGACGACCCGAAGAAGCGCCGCAAGGTGGTCCGCAAGAAGGCACCCGAGGGCTTCGTCGGCTGGTCGCAGGCCACCTTCGAGAAGCTCATCGGCTCCGACCCGGAGCCGCTGACGTCGCGCTTCCGGGTCACCCACGCAATGCTGCTGTCGGTGATCGCCCGCCCGGGCAACGCCTTCGACGCGATGCGCAGCCTGCTGGAGGACAACCACGAGGACCGCCGCGCGCAGCTGCGGCACATCCGGCGGGCCATCGCCATCTACCGCTCGCTGCTGGCCGGCGGTGTCGTGGAGCGGCTCGCCGAGCCGGACGCGGAAGGCAGGATCGTCCGGCTGACGGTCGACCTGCAGCAGGACTTCGCGCTGAACCAGCCGCTCTCGACCTTCGCGCTGGCCTCCTTCGAACTGCTCGACCCCGACTCCCCCTCCTACGCCCTGGACATGGTGTCCGTCGTGGAGTCGACGCTCGACGACCCGCGGCAGATCCTGGCCGCCCAGCAGAACAAGGCCAGGGGCGACGCGGTGGCGGCGATGAAGGCCGACGGCGTCGAGTACGAGGAGCGCATGGAGCGCCTGCAGGACGTGTCGTACCCCAAGCCGATGGAGGAGATCCTGCTGCACGCCTACGGCGTGTACCGCAAGAGCCACCCGTGGGTCGGTGATCATCCGCTGTCCCCCAAATCCGTGGTGCGCGACATGTACGAGCGCGCCATGACGTTCTCCGAGTTCACCTCGTACTACGAGCTGGCCAGGACCGAGGGCATCGTGCTGCGCTATCTGGCCGGTGCCTACAAGGCGCTGGAGCACACCGTGCCCGACGACCTCAAGTCCGAGGACTTCCAGGATCTGACCGCCTGGCTCGGTGAGCTGGTCCGGCAGGTCGACTCCAGCCTGCTGGACGAGTGGGAGCAGTTGGCCAACCCCGAGGAGGAGAGCGCGGAGGAGGCCGCGGAACGCGCCGACCAGGTCAAGCCGGTCACCGCGAACGCCCGCGCCTTCCGGGTGCTGGTGCGCAACGCGCTCTTCCGCCGGGTGGAGCTGGCGGCGCTGGAGAAGTACCACCAGCTCGGCGAGTTGGACGCGGAGTCCGGCTGGGACGCCGACACCTGGGCGGACGCGATGGACGCCTACTGGGACGAGTACGACGACCTGGGCACCGGCCCCGACGCCCGCGGCCCGAAACTGCTGCAGATCGAGGAGCAGCCGGAGCACGGCCTGTGGCGGGTGCGCCAGACCTTCGCCGACCCCAACGGCGACCACGGCTGGGGCATTTCGGCCGAGGTGGACCTGGCGGCCTCCGACGAGGAGGGCCGGGCGGTGATCAGGCTCACCGGCGTCGGCGAGCTGTGAGGACGCCGGGCAGGAGCCCGCTCGGCACCCCGTGCGCCCGGCCGCCCCGCACGGGGCTCACCCGTCGGTGACCTGCCTGCGGCCCCGCAGCAGCCTGCGCAGACTCCGCCGCGGCCGGTCCTCGGCCAGCCAGAGCGCGGGGCCGGACGTGGACACGTGGGCGGGCGGGTCCACCGGTGCGGGCACCGGCCCCGACTGCGCCGCCCGCACGGGCGGTGCCGCGGGAGCCGCAGAGGCCGGTCGCGGCACCGGGTCCCGGTCCCTGGCCCGGCCCAGCGCGTCGGCCAGCGCGACCAGGCCCAGCGCGATCTCGTCCGGATGGTCGGCCGTGGCGAGCCGCCCGATCAGCGCGGCGTCCGCCAGCGGCCCGGGCCGGCCGGGCGGCAGCACCTGGTGGATCCCGCGCAGCCGCGAGCGCTCGTACGGATCGGGCACCGCCGACTCGGTCATCTCCGGGCCGAGCAGTGCGGCCCACACCGCGGCCTCCTCCCAGGGGTCCCACGCGTCCCTCGCCAGTTGGGCGACCCGGCGGGACCGCCAACCGCGCGGCCGACAGTCCTCCCCGTCTGCCGACTCGCGCACCGCCGCGGGCAGCCGCCCGGCCAGTAGCGCGGGACTGTCCGCCGCGAAGTCCCGCAGCTCGCAGGCCAGATAGAGCCAGACCAGGGCGCGATAGCGGTTCACGTACCAGCGCACCGGGCGGACACAGCCGGCTCTGGTCAGCCGGAGCAGCCGATCACGGCTGATCCCCAGGAACTCGGCGCCTTCTGTGGTGTTGACCAGCCGGATCCTCGCCAGCAGGGCCTGCGTCCCGCCCCCGGTGTCCCGCAGCCTGGCGATCTCCTCCTCGGTCACCCGCGGCCGATCCGTGCCGCCACCGACCGTCACGATCTCGCCGAGCTGCACGGCCAGCTCGAAATCCGGGAATTCCAGGCCCAGTTCCTCGCGCGCCCGGTTGAGGGTGAGGGTCCGCGGCCCGCCAGGAGCCGCACCGCGCAGCCCGGCCGCGCGGGTCCGGCGCGCGCCGGCCACCTCGGTCGCCCTGCGCGCCCTGCCAGCCACGCCTGTTGTGCCTGCCGTCCCGGACACGCCCGGCCTGCCCGCCCCGCCCGTCTTCGTCGTCACCACTGTCGTCACTCCCCGCATCGCTCAACTACTGACAGTGACGACTCTAGCGCGCACGGCGAACACGCGTTCCCAGCCCTGTGGATAACTCCCGTTCCCGCAGCTCAGCGATGCCGACAACGGCTGCGGGAACACTTCAACGGCCGCTCGGCCGCACGGTCGGACGCCGGGTCAGAACGGCGAGCCCGGCCCGCGGGCCGCAACGCCCAGGTGCTCCCCGACCCGGTGCACCAGCAGCGTCATCTCGTAGGCGACCCGGCCGACATCGGCCTCCATGCCGCTGAGCACCGAGAGGCAACTGCCGTCGCCCGCCGCGGTCACGAAGAGGTAGCCCTCGTCGAACTCGACCATGGTCTGCCTGACCCCGCCGGTGCCGAACTGCCGGCCCGCACCTTTCGCGAGGCTGTGGAAGCCGGACGAGACGGCGGCCAGGTGCTCGGCCGCCTGCCGGTCGAGACCGCCGCTGGCGCCCGTGACCAGGCCGTCGTTGGACAGGACGAGCGCGTGCTTCACATGCGGCACGCGCTGCGTCAGGTCATCGAGCAGCCATGCGAGCCTGTTGCTCACCGTCATCGCCCCTGCCTTCCGTCTCCCCTGCCCTAGAGCCTGTCGCGCCGGGCGCACTTCGGCAACCCCGCCTCTGCCCGCCGCACTGCCCGAAGTACCGCGCAGGGCACGGAAACGGCGGAATTCAGCCGCCGCGCGGCGCGTACATGATGACGCCCACCCCGACCAGGCAGATCACCGCTCCGGCGATGTCGAACCGGTCCGGCCGGTAACCGTCGGCGACGACGCCCCACAGGAGGGAGCCCGCCACGAAGACGCCGCCGTAGGCGGCCAGGATGCGGCCGAAGTCGGCGTCCGGCTGGCGGGTCGCGACGAATCCGTAGAGGCCCAGGGCCACAACGCCCGCGCCCATCCACCCGATGCCGCGGTGCTCGCGCACCCCCTGCCAGATTAGCCAGGCGCCGCCGATCTCCAGTACGGCGGCGAGCACGAAGAGGGCAACGGAACGCAGGGTGATCATGCCCCCATGATGCATGGCCAGTATCGGAGGCGAACGGCCCCTGGCTTTTCTCGCCGCCCGGTGTGCGGCGGCCGGGAGCGGTAGCCGCCCGACGGCTCACGGGAGCGGGGTCCGCGGTCCCTGTCCGCGGTCCCCTGTTCGCGTTCCCCTGCCCCCTGCTCGCTGTCCACGGTCAGGCGGCCGCGCTGATCGCCGCCGCGTAGGCCCGCGGGTTGTCGAACATGATGCAGTGCCCCGAGTCCGGCACCCGGACCACCCGGACGCCCGCAGCGGCCAGGCCGTCCAGGTCGTCGATCCCGTCGCCGACCTCCCCCACCAGGTAGGTGCGCGGGATGCCGAGGCCGGTCAGCATGGCGCGCATCGTCGGCTCGGTGCCGCGGATCAGCCCGCACGCACTGCGGTGCAGGGCCAGCGGGTCGGCCAGGCGCATCGTCGAGCGCCACAGCCAGCCCACCCGTTCGAGCGTGGCCGCGAAGCCGCCGCCGTGCACGAACTCCTCCTCCGACCAGCCGGCCACCCCGCTGCTCGTGATGCCCGGCGCCGGCACCGGATCGAGGTTCGCCTCCGCCAGGACGAGCCGGGAGACCAGGTCGGGCCTGCGGTAGGCCAGCACGATCGCCACCGAGCCGCCCATGCTGTGCCCGACCACCTCGGCCCCGTCCACCCCGGCAGCGTCCAGGACCGCCGCAAGCGCCGAAGCGTGGTCCTCGAGGGAGTAGCCGAAGTCGGCCGGGCGGTCGCTGATGCCGAAGCCGGGCAGGTCGACGTAGAGCGTGCGCCGCCCGGCGAGTTCGGGATACGCGGACAGGTGGGCCGTGTAGGGACCCGAGGCCGCACCCAGGCCGTGCACATGGACGCGGGCCGGTCCCACGCCCTCCGACTCGGTCCACCGGATGTACGCGCCCTCGGGGCCGAACTCCGTCTGCTGCATGACTGCCGCCTCTCTCCGTGTCCGTGCCGTGCTCCCACGGCATCCGGACTATACATCGGTGCCGATGTATGACGTCAACGCTGTACTACGGATGCGTGGGAGAATGGCGGGCATGCTGGAACTGCCGATCCTGGGTTTCCTCCACGAGGCGCCGCTGCACGGCTACGAGCTGCGCAAACGCGTCGCCGCTCTGACCGGGCACATCAAGCCGATCGCGGAGAGCACGCTCTATCCGGCGATCAAGAGGATGGAGAAGGCGGGCTGGCTGCGCCGCGACCCGCAGCCCGGCGCGGTGGCCGCGCCGCGGCACGTCCTCAGCCTGACGGACGAGGGCCGGGCCGAGCTGATGCGACGGCTCGCCGATCCGGACCCGCTGGACATCAGCAACGAGAACCGCTGGTTCACCGTGCTCGCCTTCCTGCGGCATCTGGCCGACCCCGCCGCGCAGGCCGTGGTGCTGCGCCGCCGGCTGGCCTTCCTGGAAGAGCCGTCGAGCTTCTTCTACGCCGACGAGCGCCCGGTGAGCGCGGAAGAGGTGGACGATCCCTTCCGGCGGGGCGTGCTGGTCATCGCCCGGGCCACCAGCCGCGCCGAACTCGGCTGGCTGCGCAGCACGTTGGCCGCGCTCGACGCCGCCGGATGAGCGGCAGCCCCGACACCGCGCAAGGGTGAGGGCCGTCCCGGCGCCGGCAATGTGCGCCGCCCTGCCCCCGCGCCTCGCCCGGCACGGGCGCCCCACCCCTCGACGCGGACGTTACCGGCTGGTTAAGGTGCGCGGACCGGAACCGAGAGGGAGTGCGCCATGACCGCGGCGGACCGCACGCAGGACGACGACGAGCTGTTCGTGCTGACGGCCGCGATGCTGACGCCGGAGCGCTTCCCCGGGGTGCTTGGCGACGACTACCCGGCCGCGTGCGCGCACCTCGGCCTGCCCCCGCTGCCGGACGGCTACGGCCTGATGTTCGGCCAGGACGGCGGCGGCGCCCGCTGGACCGTGGCGACCACCGACGCCGCCATGGTCGCGTGCGCGCTGGCCGCCTGGGACTGCGGGCTCGAGTACGAAGTCGCGCCGGACGAGGGCACCCTGGCCGCGTCACTGCCCGGCTGGCCCCTGCCGGTGGCCGTCTCGGCCCCCGGTGTCCCGGCCCCGCACGATCCCGCGGACGAGGAGGCCGGACCCGCACTCGCACCGCCGGACGTCTCGGTGTGGGGACCCGCGCAGCGGCGGCTGGGCGCCGACGAGATCGCCGTCCACTGGTACGAGTGGCGCGACCAGCTGGATCCGGCGGACGCACCCGACGCGGAATCCGGAGCGGACACGGAATCCGCTCCGGAAGCAGGCGCACCGGATGCGGACGCGGGGAAAGCGGCCGCCGAACCAGCGGCGGAAGCGGCTGCCGAACCAGCGCCGGAAGCGCCCGCGGACCCGGCCGAGACACCGGCCGAGGCGCCCACCGGTGCCGAGGAGCAGGCGGCCGAACACCCCGTCTCCCACGGCGGTGTACGCCGCGCTCTGCAAGATGCCGAGGAATACCTCCGCACTCCCCCGCCGCCCGGCCGGGTCCGCACCACCGGCGGCTCGCTGCGGGCCGACGGTCCCGGCTGGTCCCTGGTCGCCAGGGCCGACGACGTCGCCTTCGTCCTGCTCGACGAGGCCCCGGGCCAGGTGCTGCCCGTCGGCCGCGGCCCCTCGCTGCCGCCGCTGCTCGAAGCCCTCGACAAGCTGGCGGCGCAGCAGTCCTGACCGGCGGACCGCCTCCGGGTCGTCAGCCCGCCGCGTCGGCCGCCGCCACCGCGTCGGCCGCCTTGCGCGCCGCGACCAGGACCGGGTCCCACACCGGCGAGAAGGGCGGGGCGTAGCCCAGGTCGAGGCCGATCATCTGCTCGACGGTCATGCCCGCGGTCAGGGCGACCGCCCCGATGTCGACCCGCTTCGCCGCCCCCTCGCGGCCGACGATCTGCAGGCCGAGCAGCCGCCCGGTGCGGCGTTCCGCGAGGATCTTGACGGTCATCGGGGCCGCGCCGGGGTAGTAGCCGGCGCGGCTGGTGGACTCGATGACCGCGGTCACGTACTGCAGCCCTGCGGCGCGCGCCTGCGACTCCTTCAGCCCCGTGCGGGCGATCTCGACGTCGCAGACCTTGCTCACCGCGGTGCCGACCACGCCGGGGAAGGTGGCGTAGCCGCCGCCGATGTTGATGCCGATGATCCTGCCGTGCTTGTTGGCGTGGGTGCCGAGCGCGATGTGCTGGAGGGCGCCGGAGACCAGGTTGAGCACTTCGACGCAGTCGCCGCCCGCCCAGATGTTCCCGGTGCCGCGCACCCGCATCGCGCGGTCCGTGAGCAGTCCGCCGTGCTCCCCCAGCGGCAGCCCCGCCGCCGCGGCCAGGCCGGTCTGCGGGCGTACGCCGAGGCCGAGGACCACCAGGTCCGCGGGGTGCTCCGCGTCGTCGGTGGCGACGGCCCTGACCCGGCCGTCGGCGCCGGTGAGCACCGCGCGGACCGGGGTACCGGAGACCACCGGCACACCGAGGCCTTCGAGGGCCGCGCGCACCAGCTGCCCCATGTCGGGGTCGAGGGTCGTCATCGGCTGCTCGTTCCGGTCGATCAGCGTCACCTCCAGACCGTGCCGCAGCATCGCCTCGGCCATCTCCACGCCGATGTAGCCGCCGCCCACCACCACGGCGCGGCGGACCCCGGCGCGGTCCAGGCCGCGCAGCACGGCCTCGCCGTCGTCCAGGGTCTGCACGCCGTACACACCCTGCGCCTGGATGCCGGGCAGCGGCGGGCGTACGGGCTCCGCGCCGGTGGCGATGACCAGGTGGTCGTAGCCGGTCCACTGCTCGGCGCCGTCGGCGTCCCGGCTGCGGACCCGGCCGCGCTCCGGGTCGATATCGGTGACCTCGGTGCCGAGCCGCAGATCGATGGCGCGGGCGCGGTGCTCCTCCGCGGTCCTGGCGACCAGCGCGTCGGGACCCTGCGCGTCGCCGGCGATCCAGTACGGGATGCCGCAGGCGGAGTACGAGGTGTGCTGCCCGCGTTCGAAGGCGACGATCTCCAGGTCGCCGGCCGCACGGCGGCGCCGCGCCTGGGACGCGGCGGACATACCAGCGGCGTCCCCGCCGATGACCACCAGACGCTCCGTCATGTGCCGTGCCACCCCTCTGCGAACGGTGCGATCGGATGCAACCACCGCACCCGAACAGCACCTTACGTGCGACGGGGCGGCCGACCCGTACCCACCTCTTTACGTCACTCACATGTCCCAGTAACCTCACGAAGGTTCTTGCAGCAACTTGCGCAAGAAAGCCGGCCGTTCGTTCCGTGGCGCGCGGAGGAGACGGCATCCCCGACATCGGCCGCGGTTGCGGCCCCGTCCGAGGAGCCCGAGATGAGAGCTCTCCCGCGCCATCACCGCAGAACCGGGCCAGGTCCGCTGGCGGCGGCACTCGCCGTCGTCACCGGGCTGCTGGCCGCCCTGCTGCCGGCCCTGTCCACCGGCGCCGCACCCGCGGCGGCCGCCACCGGCAACACCGCCACCGTCTACTACTCGACCACGGCGTCCGACTGGTCGGCCTACGACCTGCACTGGGCGCCGGACGGCGGCAGCTGGACCACCGTGCCGGGCGTCGCCATGGACGCGGCCTGCACCGGCTGGGTGAAGAAGACCGTCGACCTGGGCACGGCCACCGGGTGGCAGGCCACCTTCACCAACGGCCAGGGCACCTGGGACAACAACGGCGGCAAGAACTACGCCCTGGGCACCGGCACCATCACCGTCAAGAACGGTGCCATCGCGCACAGCGACCCGTGCGCGGGCGGCACCACCGACCCGCCTCCCGGCACCTCGGCGACGGTCTTCTACTCCACCGCCACGGTCGGCTGGACCACCGTCGACCTGCACTACGCACCGACCGGCAAGGCCTGGACGACCGTCCCGGGCGTCGGAATGGAGGCGGCCTGCACCGGCTGGGTGAAGAAGACCGTGGACCTGCAGGGGGCGACCGGCCTCGCCGCCACCTTCAACAACGGGAACGGCACCTGGGACAACAACAACGGCGCCAACTACGCACTGTCATCCGGTGTCAGCACCGTCAAGGACACCAAGGTCACCCTGAACGCCGCCGACCCCTGCGCGGCCGTCGTCCCCGACACCACGCCGCCCACCGTGCCCACCGCGGTGAAGGCCGTCGCCACCGACACCTCGGTGGTGCTGACCTGGGACCCGTCCACCGACGACACCGCGGTGACGGGCTACCGGGTGACCCGCAGCGGCGGGACGAAGGGCACCGTGGTGACCAGCGCGGGCTCCACGGTCTTCTCGGACTCCGGCCTGGAGGCGGAGACCGCCTACACCTACACCGTCGTGGCCCTGGACGCGGCGGGCAACGCCTCGACGGCCTCCGCCGCGGCCACCGCCACCACGGGGCACGCCCCGCCGCCGGCCACGCCCGGCCAGATGATCGGCACCGACCCGCGCAAGGACCCGATCTACTTCGTGCTGACCGCCCGCTTCTACGACGGCGACACCGGCAACGACCGCGGCGGCAACCAGAACGTGGCCTCCGGCAACGCGGCGAACAACGACCCGATGTTCCGCGGCGACTTCAAGGGCCTGGTCCAGAAGCTCGACTACGTCAAGGCACTCGGCTTCTCGGCCATCTGGATCACCCCGGTGGTGCTGAACCGCAGCGACTACGACTACCACGGCTACCACGGCTGGGACTTCTACCGGGTCGACCCGCGCCTGGAGTCAGCGGGGGCGTCGTACCAGGACCTGATCAACGCGGCCCACGCCAAGGGGATCAAGATCTACCAGGACGTGGTCTACAACCACAGCTCCCGGTGGGGCGCCAAGGGCCTGTACGTGCCCACGGTCTACGGCGTCAGGGACGCGCAGTGGTCGTGGTACTACGACGAGAAGGAGCCGGGCTTCGAGTACGACGGCCTGACGATCGACCCGAAGACCGGTAAGTCCTACTACAACGGCGATCTGTGGTCGACTGCGGAGCCGTCCGGCAACACCTGCCTGAACTGGGGCAAGCCCACCGGCCAGAAGAGCCCTGAGGGCTACACGCTCTACAACTGCCAGTGGCCGAGCCCCACCTCGGGGATGTTCCCCGCGTCGCTCTACCACCAGTGCTGGATCGGCAACTGGGAGGGCGAGGACTCGCGTTCCTGCTGGCTCGCCGACGACCTGGCCGACTTCAACACCGAGAACCCGACGGTGCAGAACTACCTGATCGGCGCCTACAACAAGTACATCGACATGGGTGTCGACGGTTTCCGGATCGACACCGCGGTACATATCCCGCGGGTCACCTGGAACCGCCGCTTCCTGCCCGCGATCCAGCAGCGCGTCCTGCAGGACTGGGGCCAGGACAAGGCGCAGAACTTCTTCGTCTTCGGCGAGGTCGGCGCCTTCGTCAACGACAAGTGGAACCGCGGGTCGGTCAACCATTCGGCGCAGTTCTACACGTGGAAGGAACGCAAGGAATACAGCCCGGACGACGCGACCGCGGCCATCGAGCAGTACAACTACGAGGAGCAGCTGGGCACCGGCAACCAGCCGACGTCCACCAACGCCTTCCTCGAAGGCAACGCCTACCACACCCCGGACCACAGCAGATTCTCCGGGATGAATATTATCGACATGCGCATGCACATGAATTTCGGTGACGCGCACAACGCCTTCAACAACGGCAAGGACTCCGACGACTCGACGAACGACGCCACTTACAACGTCGTCTACGTCGACAGCCACGACTACGGCCCCAACAAGTCGTCGGTGCGCTACACCGGAGGGCAGGACGCCTGGGCCGAGAACATGGCCCTGATGTGGACCTTCCGCGGCATTCCGACGCTCTACTACGGCTCGGAGATCCAGTTCCAGGCAGGAAAGACCATCGACTGCGGGCCGAGCTGCCCGCTGGCGACCACCGGTCGCGCCTACTATGGCGACCATGTGGAGGGCACGGTCACCGCGTCGGACTTCGGAACCGTCGCAAGTGCGTCGGGTCCGGTGGCCACCACTCTTGCGCAGCCGCTGGTCAAACACCTCCAGCGGCTGAACCAGATCCGGCGGGCCGTCCCGGCGCTGCAGACGGGGCAGTACAGCACCGAAGGCGTCAGCGGCGGCGGGATGTCGTTCAAGCGCCGCTACACCGACGCCGCGTCAGGGGTGGACAGCTTCGCCCTGGTGACGGTGACCGACGCGGCGACCTTCAGCGGGATTCCCAACGGCCGCTACGTGGACGCCGTCAGCGGCGACGTGCGGACCGTCACCGGCGGGACGCTGTCCATTGCCGCGCCCGGCAAGGGTGACATGCGCGTGTACGTGCTCGACCTCGGCGGCAGCAACGCCGCGCCGGGGAAGGTCGGCACGGACGGCCCCTACCTCAAGTAGCGGGCCGGCCGCCAGGTCCCCCGCCAAGCGGGGGGCCGGGCGGTCACGCCACCGGATCGCTCCCGACGGCGAGCTGCTCCCTGGCCTCCATCAGGGCGAAGCCCAGCAGATTCAGCCCGCGCCAGCGCGCCGGATCGTCGGCCCGCTCGTCGTCGGCCGCCAGGCCGATGCCCCACACCCGGTCCAGCGGGCTCGCCTCCACCAGCACCCTTTCCGCGGTCGCCAGCAGGAACCGCCGAAGGTCCGGATGCTGCCCGAACTTGTGCCTGCTGCCCTCGGCGACCAGGGCGAAGCGCTCCCGCTCCCAGACGGCGTCGTCGAAGCCGCGCACCGTGCGGCCGACGGTCTTGGCCGCCTTGGGGTGGCCGGCCGCCAGGGCGCGCTGCTCGGCGTCATGGTCGCCGAACAGCCGCGCCTTGCCGGCCATCATCCAGTGCTCGGCGGTGGCGTAGGTGACGCCGTCCACGGTGAAGGGGGCGGGCCACCACTGGCTGAGGCAGCCGGCGCCGGTGCTGCCGTCCCGCTGCGGGCGGTGGCCCCAGAAGTGCAGGTACTTCACCCGGCGGCCGTCGGCGGCGTACGCGATCAGTGCGTCCACCGAGCGAACGCCGGACGAGGGGTGGGACATCAGGTCAGACCCTTTCCAGGGGGCGGTGCGGGAGGGCGGGGAGTTCCGCGGTGATCGGGTCGCCGGGCCGCAGGGTGCCGCCGGACAGCACCACTGCCATCACGCCGGCCTTGCGGACCACGTCGCCGGCTGCGTCCCGGCCGACGACCTGCTTGAGCAGGCCGGTGCGGAAGCGGTCGATCTGGAGGCAGGGATTGCGGAGGCCGGTGATCTCCACGACCGCGTCGGCTCCCAGCCGCAGCCGGGTGCCGGTCGGCAGGGCGAGCAGGTCGATACCGCGGGTCGTGACGTTCTCGCCCAGGTCGCCGGGGGCGACGGCGTAGCCGGCCTCGCGCAGCTCGTCGAACAGCTCGGAGTGGATCAGATGGACCTGGCGCAGGTTGGGCTGCGTGGGGTCCTGCGCGACACGGGACAGGTGCTGGACGGTGACGCCGAGGTGGGCGTCACCCTCCACGCCGAGGCCGGCGAGCAGCCGGACGGTGGTGCGGTTGGGCTTGCTGAACCGGTGATCCGTGTCGCTGCTGACCGCGGTGATGGTGGCGTGACTCATCGGATGGTCTTCCCCTCGATCGGATGCCCTGACCCGATGACTCACCCTACCGAGGGAACGACCAGGTCAGCGACCGATTTGCCGCCGGCCCGCCCGGCGCAGCCTGCGGCGCTGCGAGGAGTCGAGGGCCAGATACCCGGCGACCGGGATCCCGACGATGATCAGGAAGAACAGCCACAGCGGAATCCAGTGGAGCAGGATCAGCCCGACCACCACACCGCCGATGGCGACCTTCGTACGATTCGACATTGTCCCCGCCTCCGTTCACGGCGTCCGGCGGCCGGACGCCGCTCACTGTCTGCTTATCGCCTACCCACCACAACGCGCCGTAGGCCGTCCCGGTTCCCGTTTCACCTGCCGCCGGTCAGTCCCGCCCGGCGCAGCGCGTCGGCCATCGCGCCGCTCGCCGGCGGCTGCGCGGAACCGCCGCCGCGCCGGTCGCCCTGGCCCTGCCTGCCGCCCTGCCGCGGCGCCTTGCCGCGGCGCTCGCCGCCGCCTGCGCCGGCCCCTGAGCCGCCGGCCGCCCCGGCCGCCTTGGGCTCGTCGTCCAGCCGCAGCGTCAGCGAGATCCGCTTGCGCGGCAGGTCCACGTCGAGCACCTTGACCCGCACGATGTCGCCGGACTTCACCACGTCCCGCGGGTCCGACACGTACGTGCGGGACAGCGCCGACACGTGCACCAGGCCGTCCTGGTGGACGCCGACGTCCACGAACGCGCCGAAGGCCGCCACGTTGGTGACGACGCCTTCGAGCAGCATCCCCGGCCGCAGGTCCTTCATCTCCTCCACGCCCTCCTTGAAGGCCGCGGTCTTGAACGCGGGGCGCGGGTCGCGCCCGGGCTTCTCCAGCTCGGCGAGGATGTCGGTGACGGTCGGCAGGCCGAAGGAGTCGTCGACGAAGTCCTGCGGGCGCAGCTTGCGCAGCACCGTGCCGTTGCCGATCAGCTCGGCGATGCCGGTGCCCGCGGTCGTGCCGATCCTGCGGACCACCGGGTACGCCTCGGGGTGCACCGCGGAGGCGTCCAGCGGGTCGTCGCCGCCGAGGATGCGCAGGAAGCCCGCGCACTGCTCGTACGCCTTCGGGCCGAGCCTGGCGACGTCCTTGAGGTCCTTGCGGGTGCGGAAGGGCCCGTTGGCGTCACGGTGGGTGACGATATTGGCCGCGAGGCCCTCGGTGATGCCGGAGACCCGGCGCAGCAGCGGCACCGACGCGGTGTTCACGTCGACCCCGACGCCGTTGACGCAGTCCTCGACGACCGCGTCGAGCGAGCGGGACAGCTTCACCTCGGACAGGTCGTGCTGGTACTGCCCGACGCCGATGGACCGCGGGTCGATCTTGACCAGTTCCGCCAGCGGGTCCTGGAGCCGGCGGGCGATGGACACCGCGCCGCGCAGCGACACGTCCAGCTCGGGCAGCTCCGCCGAGGCGTAGGCCGACGCGGAGTAGACCGAGGCGCCCGCCTCGGAGACCACGGCCTTGGTCAGGTCCAGCTCGGGGTGCGCCTTGATCAGGTCGGCGGCGAGCTTGTCGGTCTCGCGTGACGCGGTGCCGTTGCCGATCGCGATGAGGTCCACCCGGTGGGCGGCGGCGAGGCGGGCCAGCGTCGCCAGCGACTCGTCCCAGCGGTTGCGCGGCACGTGCGGGTAGATCGTGTCGGTGGCGACCACCTTGCCGGTGGCGTCGACGACGGCGACCTTCACGCCGGTGCGCAGGCCCGGGTCGAGGCCCATGGTGGCCCGGGTGCCGGCCGGCGCGGCCAGCAGCAGGTCGCGCAGGTTGGTGGCGAAGACCCGTACGGCCTCGTCCTCGGCCTCCTGGCGCAGCCTGACCCGCAGGTCGATGCCGAGCCTGACCAGGAAGCGGGTGCGCCAGGCCCAGCGGACGGTGTCGCCGAGCCACTTGTCGCCCGGGCGGCCGCGGTCGGCGATGCCGAACTGCTGGGCGATGCGCCGCTCGAAGCTCGTCGGGCCCTCGGCGGGCTCCTCGGGCTCCAGCGTGAGGTCGAGGACCTCCTCCTTCTCGCCGCGCAGCATCGCCAGCACCCGGTGCGAGGGGAGCTTGGTGAAAGGCTCGGCGAAGTCGAAGTAGTCGGAGAACTTCGCCCCGGCCTCCTCCTTGCCCTCGCGCACCTTGGCCATCAGCCGGCCGCGGCTCCACATCCGGGTGCGCAGCTCGCCGACCAGGTCGGCGTCCTCGGAGAAGCGCTCGGTGAGGATGGCGCGCGCGCCCTCCAGGGCGGCCGCCGCGTCCTCCACCCCGCTGTCCGCGGACACGTACGCCGAAGCGGCGGCCTGCGGGTCCAGTGCGGGGTCGGCGAGCAGGGCGTCGGCGAGCGGTTCGAGGCCGGCCTCGCGGGCGATCTGCGCCTTGGTGCGCCGCTTGGGCTTGTACGGCAGGTAGATGTCCTCAAGGCGGGCCTTGGAGTCCGCGGCCATGATCTGCGCCCTGAGGGCGTCGTCGAGCTTGCCCTGCGCGTCGATGGACTCCAGGACGGCGGTCCGCCGCTCGTCCAGCTCCCGCAGGTAGCGCAGCCGCTCCTCCAGGTTGCGCAGCTGCTCGTCGTCGAGGGTGCCGGTGGCCTCCTTGCGGTAGCGCGCGATGAACGGCACGGTGGCTCCGCCGTCGAGCAGATCGACGGCCGCCCGCACCTGACCTTCGCGTACGCCCAACTCCTCGGCGATCCTGCGTTCGACCGAAACGTTGCCGCTGATGATGCCGCTCCTCAGACCCGGGCCAAGACGCGTGACGCTTGGCGGTTGCCAGCATCGTAGACGCCGCCGGGCGGCGGCATGCGGCAAGGCGGCCGCGGGTCGTCGCCCGGCGGTCAGGCCAGTGTCTTCTCGAACCAGTGGCCGGCGTACGGGCTGTCGTTGTAGCGCTCGATCTCGTGGTACCCCTGCCGGGCGTACAGCGCACGGGCCTCGACCAGGTCCGTGCGGGTGTCGAGGCGGATCACCCGGGTGCCGAAGGTGCTGCGCGCGAGGTCCTCCACCACCGCGATCAGACCGGCCGCCACACCCTGCCTGCGGGCCTCGGCGCCGACGAACATCCGGGTCAGCTCCGCCGTCCCGGCGTCCAGCACCCGCAGCCCCAGGCATCCCACCGCGGCGCCGCCGATCCTGGCCACGACGAAGGCGCCGGTGGGCGGGACCAGGTCGTCGCTCGGCTCCTCCGCGATCACCTCGGAGATCTCGGCCTCGTCGGTCGGCCGCCCGTAGTAGCGAGCGATCAACTCGCCGTAATAGCGGCGGATCAGCGCGACGGAGTCCGGATGCGAGACCGGCAGGGGCGCGGCCGTCCAGCTGGCCGTGCGGAGATCGTCCGTGGTCATACGACCCATCCTCGCAGCACCGAGGTGGGGATATCCCCCCGTTTTCCGGGGGTCTGGCACCCCGCGAAGCCGGGTGATGGCGCCATGGTCCGAGGCGGGCGGTGGTTCGTAGCGTCGTAGTACGGCCCGGTGCGGGTCGTACCGCGGACACCGCCCGTCACCCAGGAGCGCCCATGCCGACCGTCGCGACCACCGTCCAACCCCCCGAGCGGACAGGGGACACCGGGGCAAGCGAGTTCACGCCGCTGCTGCGAGCTGTACGCGACGCCGGGCTGCTGCGGCGGCGCCGCGGGCACTACGCGGTGTCGATAGCGGTGAACCTGCTGCTGCTGGCCGCGGTGTGGACGGCGGTGGTGCTGGCCGGCGGCACGGGGTCGTGGTGGGTGCTGGCGCTGGCGCTGCCGGCCGCGGTGCTCTCCGCGCGCAGCGGCTTCGTCGGGCATGACGCCGGGCACCAGCAGATCGCTGCGGGCCGCCGTACCAACCGCGCCATCGCGCTCTTCCACGGCAATCTGCTGCTGGGCATGGGCGCGGCCTGGTGGAGCGACAAGCACAACCGGCACCACGCGAACCCCAACCACGTGGGCAAGGACCCGGACGTGGAGGTGGGCGCGCTGGTGTGGACGCGGGCGCAGGCGGTCGAGAGGCAGGGCTTCGCCCGCTTCCTGACCCGGCACCAGGCGCGGCTGTTCTTCCCGATGCTGCTGCTCGAAGGGCTGGCGCTGAAGGTGGCCAGCTTCCGCGACCTGCGCCGCCTCGACCGCGCGGGGCGGCTGGTCGAGGGCTCGCTGCTGGTGGCGCATGTGGCGGGTTACGCGGCGCTGCTGCTGACCGCGCTGCCGCTGCCGCAGGCGGTCGCCTTCGCGGCGCTGCACCACGCTCTGTTCGGCCTGCACCTGGGCTGCGCCTTCGCCCCGAACCACAAGGGCATGGAGATGCCGGAGGAGGGGGCGCGCTGGGGGCACTTGCGGCGCCAGGTGCTCACCTCGCGCAATGTACGCGGCAATCCGGTGGTGGACTTCCTTCTCGGCGGGCTCAACTACCAGATCGAGCACCACCTCTTCCCGAGCCTGCCGCGCCCGCACCTGCGGCTCGCGCGTCCGCTGGTGCGCGCGCACTGCGCCCGCATCGGCGTGCCCTACACCGAGACGGGACTCGTCGACTCCTATGCGCAGGCGCTCGGCCATATGCACGCGGTCGGCGCTCCGCTGCGCTGAGCCGACCGGCGCGGGGGGCCGTCACAGCCGGGCGGGTTTGGCGGTCCCGTACAGCCAGGTCGCAAAGAGCGGCGCCAGGTCACGGCTGGTCAGTCCCGCGCAGTAGGCGGTGAAGTCGGCGGTGGAGGCGTTCGCGTGGGAATGCGCGGCAGGCCAGCCGCGGAGCAGCTTGGCGAAGGCGGTGTCCCCGAGGGCCTTGTGCAGCTCGTAGAGGACCAGCGCGCCGCGGTCGTAGACGGGCTGCGCGGAGACGTCGGCGGCGGTGGGCGGCCTGGCCGGCGGGAAGGCCCAGGCGGCGGGGTCGGCGAAGGCGGTCGCGGCGCTGCGGGAGAGCGGGACACCGTCCTGCTGCTCCTGCCACATCCACGTCGCGTACGTCGCGAAGCCCTCGTTGAGCCACATGTCCTGCCAGCTGCTCGGGGTGACGGAGTCGCCGAACCACTGGTGGGACAGCTCGTGCACGAGCGTCGGCACGTCGACCGCGGGTCCATCGCCGTCGCCGGGGAAGACCGGCCGGTTCTGGGTCTCCAGCGCGTAGCCGACCCGGCCGGCCGGCAGGTGGTCGACGACGGCGCCCGCGGAGCCGAAGGGGTAGCGGCCGAACAGCCCGCTCTCCCAGTCCACGATGTCCGGCAGCCGGCGCAGTGCCGCCGCGGTCTGCGCGTCGTCGGAGCGCGGGTCCACCGCGACGTACAGCGGCACTCCGCCGGGGGTGCGGGAGCGGGTGACGGTGTAGTGGCCGATGCCGACGGTGGCCAGATACGTGGCCATGGGCGCGGTGCTGTGCCAGTGGAAGGCGGTGCGGCCCGCGGCGGTACGGGTGCCGGCCAGATCGCCGTTGGACACGGCGGTCAGTCCCGCGGGCACCGACATGGTCAGGTCGAAGGAGGCCTTGTCCGAGGGGTGGTCGTTGCCGGGGAACCAGGCCATCGAGCCGACGGGTTCGCCGAGTGCCAGGGCGCCGTCGTCCGTGCGGAACCAGCCCTCGTGCGAGCCGTCGGGGTCGGTGAGCAGCCGGGGCACCCCGGCGTAGGCCACGGTGGTCTCGAAGCGGGCGCCCCGCCGCAGTGCGCGGGCCGGCCGTACGGTCAGCTCGGTGCCGGAGCGGGCCACCCGGGCCGTACGCCCGTCGACGCCGACCCGGGAGACGGTCAGCCCCGCGAGGTCGAGGTTGAAGCGGCTCAGGTCCGCTTCCGCGGTGGCGGTGATGGCCGCGGTGCCGGCCAGGCGCCCGGACACGGGGTCGTAGGACAGGTCGAGGCCGTAGTGCGTGACGTCGTAGCCGCCGTTGCCCGCCGCGGGGAAGAGCCGGTCGCCCGCGCCGGGGGCGCCCGCAGGGGGCGTGCTGCCGCCGGAGCAGGACAGCAGGCCTGCCAGCACGGCGCCGGCCAGGCAGGCCGGCAGCAGCCGCGGGGCGGCGCGCTGGGCGGTTCTGCGCAGGGGCACGCGGGCCAGCGTACGAGGTGGCGCGGGGTCGCGCGCGGAAGGTGGGCGGCGGCGGCGTCTTTCACAGTGCCGGTGGCACAGCAATACTGTTGCGGTGCCGCAGACCGCTCTGACCGTCGACGAGCTGGCCGCCCGCGCCGGGGTGACCGTCCGCACCGTCCGCTTCTACAGCGCCCGCGGCCTGCTGCCGCCGCCGGACATCGGCCCGCGCAGGGTCGGGCGGTACGGCGCCGAGCACCTGTCGCGGCTGGCGCTGATCGAGGAGCTGCAGCAGCACGGCCTCACCCTGGCGGCCATCGAGCGCTACCTCGCGCAGCTGCCCGAGGCGATCAGCGAGCACGACCTGGCGATCCACCGGGCGCTGGTGGCGTCCTGGCTGCCGGAGGGCAGCGCGCGGCTCGGCCGCGAGCAACTGGAGCAGCGGGCGGGCCGCCCGCTGGGCGAGGCGGACGTGGAGCGGCTGGCGGCGATGAACGTGCTGGAGCCGACCGAGGACCCCGACGTCTTCGTGGTCGACCCCGGCACCCTGCACCTGGGGGTGCGGCTGCTGGACATGCCGATCCCGCTGGAGGCGATCGTGGCGGCCAGGGAGGCGATGCAGCGGCACGCGCGGGCGGCGGCGGCCTCGGTCAGCCGGATCTTCCGCGAGACGGTGTGGGAGCCGGCGCAGGACGGCGAGCCGGACGCGGCGATGCGCTCGCTGTCGGCGCAGATGCAGCCGCTGGTGGTGCAGGCGCTGGTGACGACCTTCCAGCGGTCGCTGAACGAGCAGCTGTGGGCCTGGCCGGCGCCCGCCGCCGGGCAGTCCTGAGGTGGGGCTGCCCGGCTGCGGGGTGCGGGTCGGTCAGCCGGCCCTGCGGTCGGTGAAGGTCTCGCCGCGTTCGGCCATCGCCTCCAGCAGCGCCGGCGGGGTGAAGCGCTCGCCGTAGGCCGCGGCGAGCTCCCGCGCCCTGGCGGTGAAGCCGGCGACGCCGCCCGGGTAGCCGTTGACGTACTGCAGGACGCCGCCGGTCCAGGCGGGGAAGCCGATGCCCAGTACCGAGCCGACGTTGGCGTCGGCGACCGAGGTGAGCACGCCCTCCTCCAGCAGCCGCACGGTGTCCAGCGACTCGGAGAAGAGCATCCGCTCCTTCAGGTCGGCGAACGGGATCTCGACGTCCGGCTTGCCGAAGTGCTCGGCGAGCCCCGGCCACAGGCCCGTCCTGCGGCCGTCGGCGTAGTCGTAGAAGCCGGCGCCGCCGCTGCGGCCGGTGCGGCCGAACTCGTCGACCATCCGGTCGATGACGGCCTCCGCCGGGTGGGTGCGCCAGGCACCGCCGGCCGCCTCGACCGCGGCGCGGGTCTCCCGGCTGATCCGGACGAACAGCGTCAGGGTCAGCTCGTCGAGCAGCGACAGCACCTTGGCCGGGTATCCGGCCTGGGCGGCCGCCTGCTCGACGGAGGCGGCGGGGACGCCCTCGGCGATCATCGCGACGCCCTCGTTGATGAAGTTGCTGATCACCCGGGAGGTGAAGAAGCCGCGCGAGTCGTTCACCACGATGGGCGTCTTGCGGATCTGCCGCACCAGGTCGAAGGCGCGGGCCAGGGTCCCCTCCGCGGTCCGCTCGCCCTTGATGATCTCCACCAGCGGCATCCGGTCGACCGGCGAGAAGAAGTGCAGGCCGATGAAGTCGGCGCCGCGCTCGACGCCTTCGGCCAGCTGGGTGATGGGCAGCGTGGAGGTGTTGGAGCACAGCAGCGCGTCGGGCGCGACGATGTGCTCGATCTCCTGGAAGACCTTGTGCTTGAGGGCGGCGTCCTCGAACACCGCCTCGATGACGGCGTCGCAGCCGGCCAGGTCTGCGGGTTCCGCGGTGGGAGTGATCCTGGCCAGCAGCGCGTCCCGCTTCTCCGCGGTCGTACGCCCCTTGGCCAGCGCCTTGTCCAGCAGTCCGGCGGAGTAGGCCTTGCCGCGCTCGGCCGCTTCAAGGGTGACGTCCTTGAGGACGACGTCGATACCGGCCCTGGCGCAGGAGTAGGCGATGCCGGCGCCCATCATGCCGGCGCCGAGCACGGCGACCCGGGTGACCTGGCGGGCGGGGACGTCCGCGGGGCGGCCGGCGCCCGAGTTGACGGCCTGCATGTCGAAGAAGAACGCCTGGATCATGTTCTTCGAGATCGGGCCGCAGGCCAGCTCGGTGAAGTAGCGGGCCTCGATCACCGAGGCCGTCTCGAAGTCCACCTGGGTGCCCTCGACTGCGGCCGCCAGGATGTTGCGCGGCGCCGGGTAGGGGGCGCCGGCCAGCTGCTTGCGCAGGTTGGCGGGGAAGGCCGGCAGGTTGGCGGCGAAGGCGGGGCTCTTGGGGGTGCCGCCGGGGATCTTGTACCCGGGGACGTCCCAGGGCTGCCGGGCCTGCGGGTTGGCGTCGATGAAGGCGCGGGCGGCGGCGAGCATGGCGTCGCGGTCGGCGGCGACCTCGTGGACCAGGCCGGCGGCCAGGGCGCGCGGCGCGGAGTACTGGGTGCCCCGCAGCAGCACCTTGAGCAGGGCGTCGGCGACGCCGAGCAGCCGTACGGTCCTGACCACACCGCCGCCGCCGGGCAGCAGGCCGAGGGTGACCTCGGGCAGCCCGATCTTCGTCCCCGGGGTGTCGAGGGCGACGCGGTGGTGGCAGGCCAGGGCGATCTCGTAACCGCCGCCGAGCGCGGCGCCGTTGACGGCGGCGACGACGGGCTTGCCGAGGGTCTCCAGGCGGCGCAGCGCGCGCTTGACGCGCATGCTCCCGGCGAAGACCTGCTCGGCGTCCTCGGGGGTGGCGCGGATCAGGTCGCGGAGGTCGCCGCCGGCGAAGAAGGTCTTCTTGGCGGACGTGATGACCACACCGCGGATGGCGTCGGCGCCGGCTTCCAGCCGGTCGAGCACGGCGTCGAAGGAGGCGGCGAAGGCGGCGTTCATGGTGTTGGCCGACTGTGCAGGGTCGTCCAGGACGAGGGTGACGACGCCGTCCGCGTCCTGCTCCCAGCGGATGGTGGTGGGCTCGCTCATGTCGGGTTGGCTCCGTTAGCGGCGGGTGGGGGCGGGGGCGGGGCGGGTCAGAGGCGTTCGACGACGGTGGCGACGCCCATTCCGCCGCCGACGCACAGCGTGGCGAGCCCGTAGCGCAGGTCGCGGCGCTCCAACTCGTCGATGAGCGTGCCGAGCAGCATCGCGCCGGTGGCGCCGAGCGGGTGGCCCATGGCGATGGCGCCGCCGTTGACGTTGACCTTGTCAAGGCTGACGCCCATGTCCGCGGCGAAGCGCAGGACGACGGCGGCGAAGGCCTCGTTCATCTCGATCAGGTCGATGTCGCCGATGGACAGGCCGGCCTTGGCCAGCGCCTTGCGGCTGGCCGGGGCGGGTCCGGTGAGCATGATGGTCGGCTCGGAGCCGGAGACGGCTGCCGAGACGATACGGGCGCGCGGGGTGAGGCCGTAGCGCTCGCCGACCTCCCGGCTGCCGATCGCCACCAGGGCGGCGCCGTCCACGATGCCGGAGGAGTTGCCGGCGTGGTGGACGTGGTCGATCTTCTCGACCCAGTGGTACTTCTGCAGCACGACCGCGTCGAAGCCGCCGAGGTCGCCGATGTCGGCGAAGGACGGCTTGAGGGAGGCGAGCGTCTCGGGAGTGGTGCCGGGGCGCAGGTGCTCGTCGCGGTCGAGGACGACCAGCCCGTTGCGGTCCCGCACCGGCACCACCGAGCGGGCGAAGCGGCCGTCCTTCCAGGCCTCGGCGGCGCGCTCCTGCGACATGGCCGCGTAGGAGTCCACGTCGTGGCGGGAGTAGCCGCCGAGAGTGGCGATCAGGTCGGCGCCGATGCCCTGCGGCGCGAAGCCGACCTCGAAGCTGGTCATCGGGTCCATCGCCCAGGCGCCGCCGTCGGAGCCCATCGCGACCCGGGACATCGACTCGACGCCGCCGGCCAGGACCAGGTCCTCCCAGCCGGAACGCACCTTGGCAGCGGCCATGTTGACCGCTTCCAGGCCCGAGGCGCAGAAGCGGTTCTCCTGGACGCCGGCCACCGTGTCCGGCAGTCCGGCGGCGACCGCCGCGATACGGGCGATGTCGGACCCCTGGTCGCCGATGGGGCTGACGACGCCCAGCACGATGTCGTCGATCGCCGCCGGGTCGAGGCCGGGGAAGCGGTCGCGCAGTTCGTGGATGAGGCCGACGACCAGGTCGATCGGCTTGGTGCCGTGCAGGGATCCGTTGGCCTTTCCGCGCCCTCGCGGGGTGCGGACGGCGTCGTAGACGTAGGCCTCGGTGCTCAACGTCATGCCTTTCTGTCGGCCGGGCCTTCCGCCCGGGTCAGGGCGGGGGTGTCCCAGTCGCGGGCCACCTCAGCAGTGTGCGCGCCCGGCAGCGCGGGCGGGCGGCGCAGCGCGGTGGGCGTCGCGGAGAATCGGGGCGCGGGGGCCGGTTGGACGGTGCCGTGCGCCTCGGTGAAGGTGCCGCGGGCCGCCAGATGGGGGTGCCGCGGCGCCTCGGCCAGCGACAGGACGGGCGCCACGCATGCGTCGGTGCCGGCGAAGACCGCGGTCCACTCCTCCCTGGTGCGGGTCAGGAAGCGGGCGGCGACGGCGGCGCGCAACTCCGGCCAGCGGGCGGGGTCGTCGCGCAGCGCGGCCTGGTCCGCGGACAGGCCCAGGAGCGCGGCGAAGGTGTCGTAGAAGCGCTGTTCCAGGGCGCCGACGGCCATGTGGGAGCCGTCGGCGGTCGGGTAGACGCCGTAGAAGGGCGCCCCGCCGTCCAGCAGGTTGGCGGCGCGGCGGTCCTGCCAGGCGCCGGCGGCGAGCAGGCCGTGCAGCATCGTGCTCAGGTGGGCGGTGCCGTCCACGATGGCGGCGTCCACGACCTGGCCCGCGCCGTGCTCGCGGGCGTGGTGCAGGGCGGCGAGGACGCCGGTGACCAGGTAGAGCGAGCCGCCGGCATAGTCGCCGAGTAGGTTGGCGGGGGCGGCGGGGTCGCCGTCCGCGGGTCCTGCCAGGCCGAGCGCGCCGGTGACCGCGATGTAGCCGATGTCGTGCCCCGCGCTCGCCGCCAGTGGCCCTTCCTGGCCCCAGCCGGTCATCCGGCCGTAGACCAGCCGCGGGTTGCGGGCCAGGCACTCCGCCGGGCCGACGCCGAGGCGTTCGGCGACGCCCGGGCGGTAGCCCTCGATGAGGATGTCGGCGCGTTCCACCAGGTCGAGCACCGCCGCGGGTCCTTGCGGCGACTTGAGGTCGACCAGCACGGACCGCTTGTTGCGGTTGGTCAGGTCGGCGGCCGGCTCGACGCCCAGCCCCTGGCCGTCCGGCCGGTCGACGCGTACGACGTCGGCGCCGAGGTCGGCGAGCAGCATCGCCGCGAACGGTCCAGGACCGATCCCGGCCAGTTCGACCACCCGCACACCGGCCAGCGGGCCGGGTGCGGCCGGAGCCTGCGGCGGCCGGTTTGACAGCGGTGATGTCACACTCGTGATAGTAGAAACGTGTTCCAGTTTCCGCAAGGCCCCGGCTGAGCAACCGCTTAGCGGTTGCCCCGCACGGGCGACGGCCCAGGTGTGTCAGGCGTGGCAGTGCCCGCCGGACGCGCCGCCGGTCTCCTTGGGCAGGTCGAGCGCCGGGTTGCGGTCGAAGAAGCCGGTCGGCCGCAGGCTGAAGCCGCAGACGTCGACCGGCATCACCGGCCAGTCCTCCAGGCGCGGCAGATGGGTCGGGCCGAAGGAGTGCCACACCGTCAGATCGGTGTCCTCCAGCGCCTCGCCGGGCTGCGACCACGCGGCCACCCCGGCGCCGCCCGCGTGCTGGTTGGGGTAGTCGCCGTCGGGGTAGCGCCGCTCCGGCCGGTAGCGGGTCACCCACAGGTGCCGGGTGGCGTACGCGACCCGCTCGGCGACCGAGGAGCCGGGCTGCGCGAGCAGCAGCGGCCCGCTGTCCGGCACCAGGGTGTACGCCACCGGTGCCCCCATCCGGTTGCGCGCACCCGGGTTGACGATCCGCCAGCGCCGGCCCACCGACGGGTCGGCGACCCGCCCGGCCTGGCCGCTGTCCGCGACCGGGGTGGCCCGGGTGGTGAAGGCGTTGCCGTTGGGGTTGTCGGGGCCGGTCGGCAGCCGGACGACGTCCACCTCCTCGACGGTGTTGCCGGGGCCGTCCACGGTCACGTCGAGCCGGGCGCAGAACAGGTGCTGGTGGAAGGGCGCCAGCAGGCCGGGGGCGACCTCGGTGGCGTACGGCGACCCGTCACCCGGCTGCCCCGCGGAGGTCTGCAGCAGGCCGGTGGCCTTCGCCTCGAAGGCGATCGTGCCGTCCTGGTGGAGATACCAGTAGAAGCCGTAGTCGTAGTTGCCGAGGGTGGCGATGTAGGAGATCACCAGGCGGCGGGCGCGGCGGGAGTCCACCGAGAGGCCGTCGAAGATGTTGGTGTGCTTCCAGAGCAGGCCGATGTCCTCCTCGTGGACGCAGATCGCGTTGGGCAGCGTCTCGGGGCGGCCGTGGTCGTCGGCGAGGACCGCGTCGACGTAGGCGATCTCGCCGAGGCAGTCGCAGCCCAGGCGCAGCGCGTTGGCGTTCCTGCCGAGCAGGTACTCGCCGGAGTCCAGGTAGCAGACCCAGTTGCGGGCCGGGTCGGGCTCGGCGTAGGGCACGGCCATCTCGGCGATCGAGGCGCGGTGCAGCACCGGCCGGTCGCGGCCGGCGTCGCGGTGGGTGATCTCGTGCAGCACCAGGCCCTCGCGGGCGTTGAAGTCCAACCGCAGCCGCCAGTTCTGCCAGCGCAGCACCGGCCCGTCGAGCGCGAACGACGGCCCCTCCGGCTGGGTGATCTCCAGCGGGCGCAGGTCGGTGCGGGCCGGCCCGGTGGACTCGGCGTCGTAGCGCCCGCATTCGGCCGGTACGGGTACGGCGCCGGTGTCGATCAGCCGCACCACCCGGCGGGCGGTGAGGTCCACGTCGGCGACCAGGCCGCCGACCGGGTGGGCGAACGGGTTGTCGCTCTCGGTGCAGCGCAGGAAGGTCAGCGAGCGCAGCATCCGCCGGCCGGCCTCCGAGGCGACGCCGAAGTTGCCCGCCGCCAGCGGGGCGGCGATGACCAGCGAAAGGTCGGTGACGCCGCGTTCGGCCATCGCCTTGCGCCAGCCGGCGTCGGCCTTGACGATCTCGTCGCAGGTCTCGTACTCCTCGAACAGCAGCGGCGGCTGGCCGTCGGCCGCCGGGTCGAGGTCGCGGTAGGAGAGCAGCACACCGGCGGTGGCGTCGGTGACGTCCACCAGCGCCTCGGCCGAGCGGCCGGTGGCGGTGTCGAGCAGGGTGGCCCTGATCCGGCGGCCGACGGGGTCGCCGGGGCGGTGGGCGAGCACCGCGTGCCGGTCGGGCTCGTCGGGCAGCACCAGCGGGAAGCGGGTGGTCCCGGTGACCTTGCCCTCGGCTTCGAGTACCGCACGGGCGGCCTCGATCTCGGCGGCGGTCAGCGGGTCCAGCGGGTGCGGGGCGGCGGCAGGTGCGGTCTCGGCGTCCGTTGGGCAGCTGGTCATGGCGGTTCCTGACGACGGTGGACGGGATGGGGAACGGCAGCGGCCCGCCGCACCCGGGCGGGCGGGGCGGGCCGCTGCGCGGTCCTTGCGGTCAGGCGCCCGCCTCCGCGGCGGCCGCCTTCTCCAGCTGGAAGGCCTCGTTGCCCTGGCCGATCCTGGCGTGCACCTCGGGCTGCCTGCTGCGCAGCACCGCGCCGTAGACGAGCCCGATGACGGCGGCCAGCGCGATGATGCCGGGCAGGAGCCAGCGCAGCCCGTGGCCGGGGTTGGCGCCGAGCAGCACCGAGAAGTCCTTCACCGAGTAGACGAAGATCGCCCCGAGCGCGAGGGCGGCGAGCGCGGAGGTGACCAGCCGCCAGCCCTGGACGCGGGCGGCACCGCGCTTGACGAAGAAGGAGATCACCGCGACCGCGGCGGTGCACATCAGCAGGACCACGCCGAGCGCGCCGACGTTGCCCAGCCAGGTGAACAGCCGCAGCACCGGCGCCGTCGGGTCGCCGACCGGCTTGTGGTCGGTGACGGCGAAGATGACGACGACGATCAGCGCGACGGCGGACTGCAGGTACGAGCCGATGGCCGGGGCGCCGCTGGACTTCGAGGTACGGCCGACCGCCGCGGGCAGCAGCCCGTCGCGGCCCATGGCGAAGGCGTACCGGGCCACCACGTTGTGGAAGCTCAGCATCGAGGCGAAGATGCCGGTGATGAAGAAGACGTTGAGCACGTCGGTGAAGGCGGTGCCCAACCGGTCCTGGGTGAGCGCGAAGATCAGGTTGGGGCCCTGCTCCTGCGCTCCCTTGATGACACCGCCCGGGCCGGTGGCCACGGTGATCGCCCAGGCGCTCAGGGCGAAGAAGACGGTGGCGAAGCCGACGGCCAGGAACATCACCTTCGACACCACGCGCTGCGGGTCGCTGGTCTCCTCGGCGTAGACCGGCGCCTGCTCGAAGCCGAGGAAGCCGGCGATGGTGAAGCACAGCGCGGTGCCCAGTCCCGCACCGCTGAGCGTGCTCGGGTCGAAGGCGTGCGTGGAGACGCCCTGCGCGCCCGGGTCGTTGAGGAAGCCGATGTCGAACACCACGATCATCAGGGTCTCGATCAGCAGCAGCACACCGAGCGTCTTGGCGTTGAGGTCGATCTTCAGCGCGCCGAAGACCGCGGTGATCGCGACGCCGCCGAGCGCCGGTATCCACCAGGCGACGTTGTGGTGCCAGTGCACGGCGATCTGGCTGGAGATCTCGAAGCCGAAGAGCCCGTAGCTGCCGCACTGCATGAGGCTGTACGCGAACAGCGCCACGTACGAGGCGCCGGCCCCGACGGTGCCGCCGAGCCCGCGGGATATGTAGGCGTACAGCGCGCCGGCGTTGTGCACGTGCCGGCTCATCTCGGCGTAGCCGAAGCTGAACAGGATGAGCACGACGCCGACGATGACGAACAGCAGCGGCACCCCGACGATGCCCATCGTGGCGAAGGTGGTGGGGATGACGCCCGCCACCACCAACAGCGGCGCGGTGGCCGCGAGTACCGAGAGCAGCAGGGCCGGCGCACCGATCCGATCCGCGCGCAGCGCTCGCTGCTCTCCCTTGTATGTGCTGATGCCGGTCGTACTGCCCGTCAGCATGGCTCTGGGTCCTTCTTCCGTGGGTGGTGATGCCTGGGGAGTAGCGGGTCCTACGACGAACCGAAGCCGAGCGCGGCGTTGCGCGCGGCACGGAACGACTTCTTGGGGTCGCGGTCGAAGTACGACCAGGGGACGCGGGTCGCGTCCCGACCGATCCGGTTGAACAGCGCGGCTGCGGCCACCATGTCGCCGGCGTGGACGTGCACGAAGGCCAGGTGGTTGATGTCGAGCAGCAGCCGCGGGTGGCTGCGCCCGTCCCAGTCGAGCCACCAGTCGAAGGCGGTGCGCAGGCTCGCCCTGGCCCGCGGGCTGGTCCAGTACGGCAGCCGGGTCGGGTCGCGGGGCAGCGCGCCCGCGGCGGCCAGCGCGTGGTAGCGCTCGACGAGGGCGACCAGCGGCAGCGCGCCCAGCACGGAGCCGTGTCCCGCCTCGTCCGCGGCCCACTCGGCGAACTCGTACACCTCGTGGAAGGGGTCGTCGCCGTCGGTCTTCTGACGCTCCGCCAGGCAGCGGGTCATCAGGTAGTGGCCGTGGTGGTGGCCGCGGTGCCGGCCGCGTACCTGGTCGAAGGCGCGGACCTGCTCGTCGTCGGTGCCGGTCTGGCGGGCCAGGATGAGCAGGCCGAGCCACGGCGAGGGGTCGGCGGGTGTCATACGGGCCGCGTGCAGGCAGGCGTCGCGGGCGGACTCCGGGCTCTGCCGCCCGGCGACGGCCCGGAAGACGGCGGCGGTCGCGTACAGCGCGGCGGCGTCGGCGCTCTCGGGTTCCGCGAGCCGCCACTCGTCGGCCCAGGCGGCCGCGGAGCGGCCCTCGCCCAGGACGACCAGCCGGTGGCCGCGCAGGTCCCAGTCGTCACCGGTCCGCGCGAGCAGCGCGCGGACCTCCGTCCAGCGGCCCTGTCCCAGGGCAGCACGAACGGCGACCAGCTCCTCGTCGCCGAGAGCGGTATCGAAGGCCACGTCGTCCTTGCCACGCGAAAGGCGGAAGGGTGGCGGCGGTGGGGTCATCCGCGGGCAGCCCTCCACGGCGCGCGTTACGTCATGTGATCGCCAATAGCCAATCGGTTGGCGGCCGTCGGGGACAAGTGCGGCCCTGTTGTCTTGCTGTAGTCCCGTAGGGTGGCGTCGGTTTGGAACGCGAAACCCGCGGATCCGGGGGATTCGCTGCGCGGACGGCCTCCGGACTGGTATTCGAATAGGCGATTCCGCTACGACGTGGCGCCGGCGTGGGCGGCGCGGCAGGGACCGGTGAATGGACGGCACAAACGTGGCACGCGAGGACTCCGCCGCGTCGACACATCCGCTGGCCTACGTGCGGCGCAGACACGGCTGGAGCTACCAGGACGTCGCCCGGGTGATAGCCGAGCACGCGCGGGCGCTCGGGGTGCCGATGGCCGCCCGGCGGGAGAAGGTGTGGCGCTGGGAGCACTGGGGTGTCGTCCCCGAGGCCGACAGCCAGCGGGCGCTGGCCCGCGCACTGGGCATACCCGCGCGCGAGGTCGACGCCCGCCCGTGGCCGCGCTGGCTGCCCGCGCACGGCGGCATGCCCGACGGGCTGCCCTGGACCACCGAGGGCAGCCTGACCGCGCTGTCGTCGGTGCTCGACGACGCGGCGGCCGACCCCCGCGGCTTCCCGATCGCCGACGGGCAGGCGCTGCTCGACGCCATCGCCGACTGGGACGCGGCAGGTGCGGAGGACTCCAGGTTCCGCGGCGCGGGCGCCCGCGAGCAGGTCCCGGCGCAGCCCGCCCCCGGCTCGTGCGGCGTGGACGGGCCGGTGCTCGACTGGCTGGAGGCCGGCGTGACCGGCCTGCGGCAGCTGGACGACCGGCTCGGCGGGGCGGCCGTACGGCACCGGGTGGAGGCCGATCTGCGGCTGGTCAGCGGGCTGTTGCGGCGCGGGCAGCCCGGGCGCGGCGGGCGCGGCACCGAGCGGCGGCTGCTGCGGGTGGCCGCCGACCTGGCGCAGCTCGGCGGCTGGGCCGCCACCGACGCCGGACGCCACGGGGCCGCCCAGCGGCACTATCTGACGGCCCTTCGGCTGGCGCACAGCGCAGGCGACCGGCCGCTCGCGGTCGCGGCCTGGAGCGGGCTCGCGCTCCAGTCGGTGCTCGCCGGCCGGCCGCAGGACGCGGTGGCCGCCGCGGAGGCGGCCGTACGGGCGGCGGGCGGCGCTCCCCCGCAGGTCCGCGCGCTGGCCGCCTCCCGGCTGGCCAGGGCGCACGGGGCGGCCGGCGCCGAGGGCGCCTGCCGGCGGGCCGCGGCCGAGGCGGAGCGCCAGCTGGCCACGGCGGGGGCCGGCCCCGGGCCCGCCCGGGTGTGCTGGGCGG
>NZ_CAJSLV010000044.1 GCF_907177275.1 Actinacidiphila cocklensis | reverse complement strand
GGCGAGGGCACCGCCGCGGCCGCCGGCGCGGCGGCAGCGGCCGGCTCGGGAGCCGCCTGCGGGCGGGGTCCGCGGCGCTCGCCGCGGGTGCGCAGCCGCGCCAGGACGTTCAGCACCCACACCGCGACGGTGATCAGCACCATGAACTGCCCGATGAAGTTCCCCCAGAACAGCCCCGCACCCGGCAGCTCGCCGGGCTTCGCGTCGGGCCAGGCCGCCGGGACGTCGTGCGGCTGCCCGATCAGCGCGCGCATGGCCCGCGGGGTGCGGGTGAAGTGCACGTCGCCCGGCCACGCCCCGTGCGAGAGCACCCCCGCGATGCCGGTCGCCGTCCACACCAGCAGGGTGACGCCCAGCAGGAACGCGATGATGCCGACGATCAGCCCGTCGGGCAGGCCACCGCTCTGCTCCCGTTTCTGCGCCGCCATGTCACGCCACCGCGTCGTCGGCCAATTGCTTGGCGAGGGCGACCTGGGCCGCTGCATGGGCCTCCGCGCGGGCCTCGGCCTCGGCTTCCGCCTCCGCGGCCATGTCGGCGGCGTGCTCCACCGAGGACTCGGTCATGGCGCGGTCGGTGAAGACCAGCGGGCGTTCGCTCTCGGTGATCAGGTGCTTGACCACCTGCACATTGCCGTTGACGTCCCACACGGCGATGCCGGGGGTCAGCGTCGGGATGATCTCCACCGCCCAGCGCGGCAGCCCGAGCACCCGCCCGGTCGCCCGCGCCTCGTCGGCCTTCTGGGCGTAGATGGTGCGGGTGGAGGCCATCTTCAGGATCGCGGCGGCCTCCTTCGCCGCGGCCCCGTCGACCACGTCGGACAGGTGGTGGACGACGGCCACGAAGGACAGTCCCAGCCGGCGGCCGAACTTCAGCAGCCGCTGGAAGAGCTGCGCCACGAAGGGCGAGTTGATGATGTGCCAGGCCTCCTCGACCAGGAAGATGCGCTTCCTCCGGTCGGGGCGGATCCAGGTGTGCTCCAGCCACACCCCGACGATCGCCATCAGGATGGGCATCGCGATGGAGTTGCGGTCGATGTGCGACAGGTCGAAGACGATCAGCGGCGAGTCCAGGTCGATGCCCGCGCTCGTCGGCCCGTCGAACATGCCGCGCAGGTCGCCGTCGACCAGCCGGTCGAGCACCAGGGCCACGTCCAGGCCCCAGGCGCGCACGTCGTCCAGGTCGACGTTCATCGCCTCGGCGGACTCCGGCATCGGGTGCCGCAGCCGGTCGACGATGTCGGTCAGGATCGGCTGGCGCTCCGTCACCGTCTCGGCGACAAAGGCGTGCGCGACCTTCAGCGCGAAACCGGACCGCTCGTCCAGGCCGCGGCCCATCGCCACCTCGATGATGGTGCGCAGCAGCGCCAGCTGGCCGGTCACGGTGATCGCCGGGTCCAGCGGGTTGAGCTTGATGCCGCCGTCGAGGGCCGCCATCGGGTCCAGCCGGATCGGGGTCAGGCCCATCGCCCTGGCGATCAGGTTCCACTCGCCGACGCCGTCCTCGCCCTGCGCGTCGAGCACCACCACCTGCCGGTCGCGGAAGCGCAGTTGGCGCAGCACGTAGGTCTTCTCCAGCGCCGACTTGCCGTTGCCGGACTCGCCGAGTACCAGCCAGTGCGGGGCCGGCAGCTGCTGGCCGTAGAGCTGGAAGGGGTCGTAGATGTAGCCCTTGCCCGAGTAGACCTCGCGCCCGATGATCACTCCGGAGTCGCCGAGTCCCGGCGCGGCGGTCGGCAGGTAGACCGCCTGCGCCTGACCCGTGGAGGTCCGCACCGGCAGCCGGGTCGACTCGACCCGGCCGAAGAGGAAGCTGGTGAACGCGTCGGTGAGCGCCGCAAGAGGGTCCAGCATGGGCATGGCGATGGCCTCCTCGTGACGACGACTAGCGGCGGATGCCGGTCGCGAACGGCAACGTATTGACGAATGCCCGGTGGTGCTCACGATCGCACCACTCAAGCTTCAAATACGACTTACCGGCGGAAGCACGGATGGTGCGCTTGTCGCGCGCCAGCGCTTCGGGGGAGCGCGACGAGACGGTGATGTACCCCACCAGGTTCACTCCCGCCGCGCCGCTGGCCAGGTCCTCGCCGCGCTGGTCGATCCGGCCGTGGTGGGCGATGTCCCGCGGGTCCACCACCCGGTTCATCTTCGCGGCACGGCTGGCCTCGGCGTCGTCGTTGGTCTTCTCGGTCAGCATCCGCTCGATCGCGACGTCCGTCGGCTCCAGGTCCATCGTCACCGCGACCGTACGGATCACGTCGGGGGTGTGCACCAGCAGCGGGGCCAGGAAGTTCACCCCGACCGGCGTCAGCGGCCACTCCTTGATCCAGGCCGTCGAATGGTGCCAGGGCGCACGGGTCATCGACTCGCGGGTCTTGGCCTGCAGGAAGGTCGGCTCGGTCGCGTCCAGTTCGGCCGGCCAGGCGTTGCGCCTGGTCATCGCCTGGATGTGGTCGATCGGGTGGTCCGGGTCGTACATCGAGTGCACCAGCGACGCCAGCCGCGCCTGGCCCAGCGGCTGCCTGACCCGGATGTCGGCCTCGGCGAGCCGGGCGCAGATGTCGGTCAGCTCACGGGCCATCACCGCGGCCAGGCCCGCGTCCTTGTCGACCTTGGTGCCGCGCACCACCGTCGCGCGGGCCATCGCGTTGCCCTCGGCGGCCAGCTCGCGGGTGAAGTGCATGCACGCCACCAGGTACGCCCGGTGCTGCTCGGACGACGTCGACACCATCGACTGGAGCTGCTCGTAGGACTCCTTGAGCCACCGGTCCGCGTCCGGGTCGCCGCGCTGGGCGACGTCCTTGGCGTGCGCGTCGGGGTCGGCGGGCAGCGTACGGGCCAGCATCTGCAGGCGGGTGACGAAGCCGTCGCCGTTCGCCACGTGCTTGAGCAGCGTGCCGAAGCGTTCCACCAGGGCTTCCTGGTCCTCGCTGTCCCGCAGGCCGACACCGGGACCCTCGATCTCGATGGCCGCCGTCACCGTACGCCGGTCCACGTGCAGCAGCACCGCGATCTCGTCCGGGCCGAACGGCGCTGCCAGCCAGCTGATCCGCCCGATCCCCGGCGGCGGACCCACCTCGATCTCCCGCCCGTCCAGCGCGGTGCCCGCCTCCTGCACCGACGAGCGGTAGGTGGGCGAGACCCGCAGCGTACGGCGGTAGGTGCGGTTGATCTCGAACCAGCGGTAGAAGGTGCGCCGCCGGTAGGGCAGGAAGACCGCGGCCAGTGCGAGCAACGGCCAGCCGATCAGGCCGACGATCCGCAGCAGCAGTATCGGCACCAGCAGGCCGTTGAGCATGCCGAGTCCCGCGCCGAGCACGATCAGCACGATCTCGCCGGTCTCGCGGTTCTTCCCCACGATCGCGTTGGGTCGTGCCTTGCCGATCAGATAGGTGCGGCGCGGCTGGGTGAAGGGCTGGGTCGTCACCCGCGATCACCTCCCTGCGTGCCGTTGTTCGATCCCTGGTTCGCCCGGAAGGGCGAGCCGAGGCCGCCTCCGCCGCCCTGGCCGCCACCGCCGGGCCGCGGGGGCGGTGCGGCGGCGCCGCCGCCGCTCTGGCCGCCGCGTGAGCTGTGCGCGGCCATGCCGCCTGCCACCGCGTTCGACGGCTGCGGCCCGCCGCCCTGGGCCTGCTCCTGCGGGCCGCCGCGGGCGCTGTGCGTCTTGATGCCCTGCTTGACCAGTGCGGCGGGCGAGGAGATGACCGCGGCGGCCTGGCTCTGGCCGCTGGCCTTGCGGCTGTTGCGCAGGCTGACCACGTCGTCGCCGAAGCCCGGGACGAAGCGGTAGATCATGAAGCTCGCGAAGATCGCCAGCAGGATGATGGCCAGGCCGGAGACGACCGCGGAGAAGGCGTCGGGTCCGTCGTCGGAGGAGGACAGCGCGCCGGCCAGGCCCAGCACGATCACGATCACCGGTTTCACCAGGATCACCGCGATCATGATGCCGGCCCAGCGCCTGACGTGGTGCCACATGTTCTTGTCCACCAGGCCCGCGTAGACCGCGGTGCCCAGCAGCGCGCCGACGTACAGCAGCGCCGCCCTGATGACGAGTTCGAGCCAGAGCACGCCGGCCGCGAGCACCGAGACCATCGACACCACGATCAGCATGATCGGGCCGCCGCCGATGTCGGTGCCCTTGGTCAGGGCGCCGGAGAAGGAACCGAAGAAGACCTGGGTGTCGGACTTGGTGCCCGAGGACACCACGTCGGTGACCGCGTCGGTCGCCGAGACCACGGTGTAGAGGATCAGCGGGGTGAAGGCCGACGCCAGCACCGTCAGCCACAGGAAGCCGACCGCCTCCGTCAGCGCCTCGGTCATCGGCGCCCCGCGCACCGCCCGCTTGGCCACCGCCAGCAGCCACAGGATCAGCGTCAGGATCGTGGACGCCGCGAAGACCACGGCGTACTGCCGCAGGAACGCGGTGTTGGTGAAGTCCACCTGCGTCGTCTTCGTCACGGCGGCCGACAGCTTGTCGATCGTCCACGAGGCGGCGTTGGCGCAGCCCTTGGCGAGCGAGGTGAGCGGGTCGAGGGTGTCGGTCGGGTTGGTGCCCTTGGCCGGGGCGTTGGCGTCGCCCTTGGTGCAGTAGTCCTTGGCGGCGCCGATCAGGCCGTCGCAGGCGCTGCTGTCGGGCGGCGCCGTCGTGGGAGTGGCGCCGGGCGGGGAGGGCGTCGCGGTGGCCGCCAGCGCCGCGCGGGAGGACAGCGTGACCGCGGCGGCGGTCAGGACGGTCAGCGTGGCGGGTACGGACCAGCGGCGGGCGGCGGGTCCGCGCCGGGTGCGGTTCTGACGTCGGGTGCGGCTGCTACCTGGCATACGTGAACCCTCCGTAGTCCCGGACCGCGCCGGCGATTTCGTCGGCGGAGGCGGCCTGGTTGTCGGCGGCGACCGGGGCGGGGCCGTCCTTCTGACTGGAGGAGCGGATCTTCCAGTCGCCGTTGGACCAGACCAGCTGCTCGGTGATGGTGAACCAGGCGGTGCTGACCGGCTTGGTGGAGCCGGAGCCGGCCAGGCCGACCAGGTCGGTGCACCACACCTCGACGGATTTGGCGTCGGCGGAGCCGGCACCGGAGCCGGAGGTGACCTTGGTGCCGATCGGCACCGTGCGGGAGACGAAGGTGAAGCCGGCCGGCGCGGTCCCGTCGGCGGTGAGGCCGAGGCTCTTCAGGGCCGCGCCCGCGTATGCCTGGTCCAGGCTGGTCTGCAGACCGGCGCTGACGGCGGGGTCGTAGATCGAGCTGACGATGCGGTGCCTGCGGTCGGTGTTGAACATGTCGGCGGAGCCCAGCGCCACCGCGTAGTTGGCCGCCGCGGACTGCGCGCCCTGGTCGGTGTGCGCGAAGCCGGCCGGGATGCCCGCGCCGCCCTTGCCGTCGACGGGCTTCTGGCCGGTCGGCGCGGTGGGCGCGGCGTCGGAGCCGTGGGAGCCGGTGCCGCCGCCCGAGGTGCCGCCGCCGGTACTGCCGCCGCCGGCTGAGGGGTGGTCACCGCGGTTGGCGAAGGCCAGGGCGGCGATCAGCAGGACGACGATGCCCACCACGGTGACCAGGGCACGCCGGGGCTGCGGGCGGCGGGTGCCGCCGCCGTGGGTCGTGTGGCCCTCGGGCATCCGGGTCCTGGTCGGGGGTCCGTCCTGGCCGAGACTCATCGCGCGGCCGCCCCTCGGGGCGCCGCGGGCGCGCGGGAGCACCGCGTCGGGCGGACGGCTCCGCTGCTTGGTCGAGTGGGCATCAGCACGCAGCCTCGGGTGGGAAGGTGGAGCCTGGGACGGGCTCCTGGGGACTTGGCAGGGCAGCGGCCGGCGGGCGGGCGGCGGGTGCGCCCGGCTACACGGCCATTCCGTAGACGATGGTGAACAGCGTGCCGAGCGATCCGATGATGAACACGCCGGTCAGCCCGGCGATGATCAATCCCTTGCCCTGCTCCGCGCTGAACGTGTCGCGCAGCGCGGTCGCGCCGATCCGCTGCTTCGCCGCACCCCAGATCGCCATGGCCAGGCACAGCAGGATCGCCACCGCCATGACCACCTCGATCATCACACGCGCTTCCTGGCCCAGGGACCCGAAAGGTCCCCAGTCCGGTGCGATGCCGCCGATGATGGTGTTGATGTCGCCCTTTGGGGCTGCCACGAACATGTAACTCACCACCCCGCTCTGTCAGTTGGCTCCCCTGCCGGGGCGCAAGGGGCCAGCATCTATCTTGACCGACGTTTCCGCTGTTGCGCGCCGCTGGGCGACTTTCTCGGCGGATCGTCCGTGTGATCCGGCCCGGAGCCGTCAGACTGGTACGCGGACCGGTGTTCGATGGGACATGGATGACTACTCTGTGTATCACGAGCATAACCGCAGGGCAACGATAGGAACGTGTGTTCCTGCATGGTGAGAACGGTGCGGCGGACAGGGTGCGGAAGGGGAGGCGGCACTGATGGCGCGTAAGGTCTGGCTGGCCGTCATCTTCGGCGGTGGGCTGCTCTTCTCCTTCATGGCCCTGCTGGTCGTCGGGACGTACTCGGCGGCGGCCGGCCTGGCGGGCGGCGGCTCCGGCGGTGCGGTGCGGCTGGCCAAGGGCGCGGTGCCGGACGTCTACCAGCCGATCGTGCAGAAGTGGGGCAGTCTGTGCCCGGCGCTGAATCCGGCGCTGCTGGCCGCGCAGCTCTACCAGGAGAGCGGCTGGGACCCGCGCGCGCAGAGCGGTGCGCAGGCACAGGGCATCGCCCAGTTCATCCCCGGCACCTGGGCCACCCACGGGATCGACGGCAACGGCGACGGCAAGGCCGACGTCTGGGACCCGCAGGACGCGATCCCGTCGGCCGCGACCTACGACTGCGACCTGGCCCGGTATGTGAAGGACGTCCCCGGGGACAACACGGACAACATGCTGGCGGCCTACAACGCCGGGGCGTACGCCGTCATCCAGCACGGCGGGGTGCCGCCGTACCGCGAGACGCAGAACTACGTGACGACCATCCGCACCCTGGAGAAGAGCTTCGCCGCGCCGGTCGGCACCGTGCGGCCGTCGCAGCAGGCGGCCGGGGCGATCTACTTCGCGCAGACCCGGATCGGCACCCCTTATCTGTGGGGCGGCGAGGGGACAGCGGCGCAGGGCGGGCGGTTCGACTGCTCGGGGCTGACGCAGGCGGCGTACGCCTCGGTGGGCATCACCCTGCCGCGGGTCGCCAACGACCAGTGGAACGCCGGCGCGCACCCGGGCAGGAACGAGATGCTGCCCGGCGATCTGGTCTTCTTCGCCCACAACCTGGACGACCCGCGCTCGATCCACCACGTCGGGCTCTACGTCGGCGGCGGCTACATGATCGACGCCCCGCACACCGGTGCGGTGATCCGCTTCGACCGGATCGACACGCCCGACTTCATCGGCGCGACCCGGGTCACCCAGGCGGGCGCGGCGGCGCTTCCGGTGGCCGCGGCCTGAACGGAACGTCACCTCCTGGCCCACGCCTGACGTTCATGCGGGTTCGCTGGTCACCCTTGGATAACAGCATGGTGATCTTCTGGCGAAGACCGGAACGCTACGTACCGTGTCGGCCGTTGTACGGGCGACAATGGGTTGGTACGCAAGCGACGGGGGTTGCAGACGTGCCGAACCGCTGAGGTACGGTCAGTTGCTAGTGGTAAGGGGTACCACCGCCATGGCAGAGGTCGCCAGTGACAGCACGAACCCCGACATCACCCTGCTCCGCTCCATCAACGAACTCGCCAAGCAGGCACCGCGCGGCGTCGACCGGGCCGTCGAACTGCTCGGCGGCTACGGCCTGATCGCCCTGACCGCGCTGCTGGCCGGATGGTGCTGGTGGCGGGTGGCCCGGCGCTCGGCCGACGCGCCCGCCGCGGTCGCGGGCGTCCTGTGGTCCTGCCTCGCCGCGGGCATCGCCCTGCTGCTCAACATCTCCGTACGCGCGCTGGTGCAGCGGCCGCGACCGTACGTCGACCACGACGGCCTCGACGTGCTGGTGCGCGGCCACCACACCGCGTCCTTCGTCAGCGACCACGTCGCGCTCGCCGCGGCGGTCGCCGTCGGGCTGTTCATGGTCAGCCGCGCCGCGGGAGCCGTCGCGATAGGCGTCGCGGTGGCCGAGGGCTTCGCGCAGGTCTACCTGGGTGCGCACTACCCGACCGACGTCGTCGGCGGCTTCGCGCTCGGCGCCGCCACCGCGCTGCTGCTCGCCCCGCTCGCCCTGGCCCTGCTCACCGCGCTGACCACGAGGCTGGCCCGCGGCCGGGCGGCCTTCCTGGTCGTCGCGCGGCCCGCGCCCTACGGCCGGCCGCCGCGCGCCTCCTCGCCGCACCGCTGGCACAGCGCCGCGGACAAGGACCTGGCAGCGTGAGACCGCTCGGGCCGGTCGCCGTCAAGGCGGCTTCCGGCCGTTCGCGTCCGGCCGCGAGCCGTCACAGGGCCTGCGGGAAGTCGAAGAGCCGCTGCGGGTCGAGGGTTCGCTTGAGCGCGGCGAGCCGGCCGGCGTTCTGCCCGTAGTAGGCGGTACGCCAGTCGGTGAGGGCCGGGTCGGTGTAGTTCTGGTAGGCGCCGCCCGAGGCGTAGCGGCGCATCGCGTCGTGGGTGGTGTCCAGCCAGGAGGTCGTCGACAGGGCCGCGGAGGCCAGGTACTGCGCCAGGAAGCGCGAGCCGCGGTGGCTGAAGGCGGTCGCGGTGGGGGAGACCCGGTTGACCGCGCCGCCCAGTGCGGTCAGCGCGATGCTGCCCGCGCCGCCGCCCGAGGCGCTCGCCAGCCGTTCGACCTGCGAGAGCAGGGCGCTGACGCCGGCGGCCGGCAGGTCGGTGTCGTAGAAGTCGGAGCGGGCGGTGTAGGTGTCTCGGCCCAGGTGGCCCTCGGGCGCCAGGTGGCACTGGGCGGCGGACTGTCCCGAGCAGCCCGCGTAGGCGAACATCGCCTCCAGGTAGGTGTGCGGGTGCAGCGAGACCGAGGAGGCCGGGGCGCCGGCGGCGTCGGCGAGGCGGTCGGCGGCCGCGGACAGGTCGGACTTCGAACCGGTGGACAGCATCGCGACGGAGACGGTCGGTGAGCCGCCCGGGGCGCAGTCCAGGTGCAGCGCCGACCAGAGGTGGTCCGGCTGGTCGGGACCCCAGCCCTGCCAGGCGGTGAGCACCTCGGCGGCCCGGCCCCACGGCCAGGTCAGGTAGCCGGTGACGACCTCGGGCACCGGGTGGGTGGAGAAGCGCAGCGAGGTGACGACGCCGAAGTTGCCGCAGCCCGCGCCGCGCAGTGCCCAGAAGATGTCGGGTTCCTGGTCGGCGGAGACCTCGTGGGTCGTGCCGTCCGCGGTGATCAGCGTGGCGCCGATGAGATTGTCGCAGGTCAGGCCCATGGAGCGGCTCATCACGCCGTGGCCGCCGCCCAGTGTGAGCCCGGAGACGCCGACGGAGGGGCAGGAGCCGGCCGGGATCGTCCTGCCCTGCTTGCCGAGCGTGGCGTAGACGTCGATGAGTTTGGCCCCGGCGCCGACGGTGGCCGTGGTGCCGTCGAGCCGGATCGAGTTCAGCTCGGAGACGTCGATGACCAGCTTGCCGTCGCCGCTGGACCAGCCGGCGTAGGAGTGGCCGCCGCTGCGCACGACGGGCGTGGTCGCGGTGCGGTGGGCGAAGTCCAGGCAGCGGCGGATGTCGTCGGCGCCGCTGACGTGCGCGATGGCGGCCGGGCGCAGGTGGTCGAAGCGGGTGTTGTACAGCCGCCGGTCGGTGGCGTAGGCGGCGTCCTTCGGGCGGACCAGCCGGCCGTGCAGGGCGGAGCCGAGGGCGGGCCAGTCGGCGGCGACCGGCGAGAAGCCGGGGCTGGGGGTCCGGGTGGCGGGCGCCGCGGTGGTGGTGCGCGGCGGGGGCGCCTTGCCGTCGCCGCCGCTGTCACCGCCGGCCGGGCCGCAGCCGGTCAGCCAGGTCGCGGCGAGGGCGCCGCCGCCCGCCGTGAGGGCCGTACGCCGCCGTATCGGGGCACTGGCCTGGGCCTGGGGGGCCGACGACTCGTTCACGTGCTTCACCGCCGCATTTCCTGTGGGGACTCTGCAAGTCCAGACGTGGCGGCGGGGGTGCTGGTTGCGGTGCGCGGCGGGCGGCGGCGATCAGCCGCCGGCGTGCTCCTGGGCGTCGCGCCTGGCCCGGTCGCGGGCTCTGCGGGCGGGCCCCTTCCAGCCGCAGGAGCAGTGGGCGCTGGCGAAGGAGCCCCGCTCGACGACGGACGTCCGATGGTCGGCGGCCGCCGTCTCCTGGACGGTACAGAACTCGAGCACCTCACCACCGTAACGGGCGTGACGGTGCGCTTCCGACCGTCGTTACCGAGGTGAGGCCGAGGCGCGGACGGGATGGTTCAGGGATGGTGGCTGCGATGTCCACGGGGGCGACGCCCCCGGCGGTAGGGACGCCGGCCGCGGGGCGGCTCCGGCGTGCGGCGACGGCGGCGGCCGCGGCAGGCTGCGCGGTGGCGCTGGTCACGGGGTGCGTGCAGCACGGTGCCGCGGCGGGCGGCGAGCCCGCGGCGGCCGAGGCCCGGCCGGGCGGTGCGAAGGACGCCGGCGGCGACGCGTCGGCGGCTGTGTGGGACGCCGCCGACGCCCTGGTGCGGGCCGGCAGCTCGCTGGTGGAGACGTCGATGCGGATGGCCAGCGGCGGCACCTGGGTCACCGTCACCGGTACCGGCCGCTTCGACTACGCCAGACGGCAGGGCGAACTGATCCTGGTGCTGCCCAGGGACGCCGCGGGCGCGGAGGAGCACAGGCCGGTCACCGAGGTGATGACGCCCGGCGCGCTGTACATGAAGGACCGCGGTGCGGGGGTGCCGGCGGGCAAGTGGGTACGGGTCGACACCACGGCGCTGCCGGACGGCAACCTCGTCACCGGCGGCGCCACCGAGCCGCTGGCCGCGGCGGAACTGCTGCGCGGCGCCCAGCAGGTGGTCCTGGTCGGCGAGGAGGCGCTGGGCGGTACGCCGGTACGCCACTACCGCGGCGTCGCGGACATCGCGCGGGCCGCCCGCGCCGCGGCGCCGGGCACGTCGGGGGCGCTCACCGCGGCGGCCGGCGGCTTCGCCGTCACCCGGGTGCCGTTCGACGCGTGGCTCGACGCGGAGGGCCGGCTGCGCCGGCTCACCGAGCACTTCACCTTCGGCGCCAAGGGAAGCGGGGTGGGTGTGGTGTCGACCACGGTCTTCGACGGCTTCGGCGCGCTGGTGGCGTTCGCCACGCCCCGGGGGGACGACATCTGGGCCGGCAAGATCGTTTCTTCCTAGTGCGGGACCCTGCGGATCCACCCTGGCCGCCGCACGGCCGCCCTCCGCCCGGGCGGGGGGTGCGGGAAATGGTCCTTCCGTGCCATGCGCCGGGGCAAGGAGGTCCCTACGCTGGATGGCGGCCGTTGGACGGGACGCTTGGCGGAGGAGGTGGTGCGGATATGGTGCCGTCGCCCGGAGCCACGGTCCAGGACGACCCGGTGGCCCTCGCCGAGATCGAGCTGTGCGGGGAGCTGATCATCGCCGCGTCCACCGCCGACGAGGAGCGGCTGAGCTTCGCCCGCATCGACGAGGTACTCGAAGTCGACCGCTGCCCCGCGCACTAGGACCCGCCCCAGGGCCGGCCCTAGGTACGCAGCAGCCGCGCTATCGCCGCCGTCGCCTCGGCGACCTTCTCGTCGATCTCGGGGCCGCCGCCGACCGCCGCCGCGGCCACGCAGTGCCGCAGGTGCTCCTCCAGGAGCTGCAGCGCGAAGGACTGCAGCCCCTTGGTGCTGGCCGAGACCTGGGTCAGGATGTCGATGCAGTAGACGTCCTGCTCGACCATCCGCTGGAGGCCGCGGATCTGGCCCTCGATCCTCCGCAGGCGTTTGAGGTGGGACTCCTTGTCGTGGCTATAGCCATGCGGGCCCTGCGGCGACACAATCTCGTCTGCTGCCGAACCCGTCGATCCCGGCGCTGAGCCCGCCGCTGCTTGTGTCACTGCCGTCTCCGCCGCCGTGTCCGTCATCCCGCCGCCCGCCCTCTCTGTCCCTTATACCCCTGGTGGGTATATGTTACCGAATCGGTAGTGTGTGCGACGCATCCCCCGTGAGGGGGACTCTGTCCCATGGGCGACACTGGATGACGCCGGTTAGCTGTGGCCGGATGTTGCGCCTAGCATCAACGAGACCGACTCCGATGTATGCCGAGGAACCCACGTGCGCTTTCGTCTGACCCCCAGGGAGACGAGCTTCTACGACATGTTCGCCGCGTCCGCGGACAACATCGTCACCGGTTCGAAGCTCCTCATGGAACTGCTCGGAGCCGATTCGGCTACCCGTACCGAGATCGCCGAGAGGATGCGGGCGGCTGAGCACGCGGGGGACGACGCGACCCACGCGATCTTCCACCAGCTGAACTCCTCCTTCATCACGCCCTTCGACCGGGAGGACATCTACACCCTCGCCGGTTCGCTCGACGACATCATGGACTTCATGGAGGAGGCCGTCGACCTCGTCGTCCTCTACAACGTGGAGGAGCTGCCCAAGGGCGTCGAGCAGCAGATCGAGGTGCTGGCCAGGGCCGCGGAGCTGACCGCCGAGGCGATGCCGAACCTGCGGACCATGTCCAACCTCACGGAGTACTGGATCGAGGTCAACCGGCTGGAGAACCAGGCCGACCAGATCCACCGCAAGCTGCTCGCCCAGCTCTTCAACGGCAAGTACGACGCCATCGAGGTGCTCAAGCTCAAGCAGATCGTGGACGTGCTGGAGGAGGCCGCGGACGCTTTCGAGCACGTGGCGAACACGGTGGAGACCATCGCGGTCAAGGAGTCCTGACCTACGTGGACACCTTCGTTCTGATCGTCACCATCGCGGTGGCGCTCTTCTTCACCTATACCAACGGCTTCCACGACTCGGCGAACGCCATCGCCACCTCGGTCTCGACCCGGGCCCTGACGCCCAAGGCGGCGCTCGCGATGGCCGCCGTGATGAACCTGGCCGGCGCGTTCCTGGGCAGCGGAGTGGCCAATACGGTCAGCAAGGGCCTGATCGCGACGCCCGAGGGCCGCTCGGGCATGGCCATCCTCTTCGCGGCGCTGGCCGGTGCGATCGCCTGGAACCTGGTCACCTGGTACTTCGGCCTACCGTCGAGTTCCAGCCACGCGCTGTTCGGCGGCCTGGTCGGCGCTGCGCTGGCCGGCGGCACGACCGTGCACTGGTCGGGGGTGGTCGACAAGGTCATCATCCCGATGTTCCTGTCGCCCGCGGTCGGCCTGGTCCTGGGCTACCTGGTGATGCTGGCCATCCTGTGGTTCTTCCGCCGCGCCAACCCGCACAAGGCCAAGCGCGGGTTCCGTATCGCGCAGACCGTCTCGGCGGCCGGCATGGCGCTGGGGCACGGCCTGCAGGACGCGCAGAAGACGATGGGTGTCGTCGTGCTCGCGCTGGTCATCAACGACCCGTCCAAGGGCTTCGGCATCCCGATCTGGGTCAAGTTCGTGTGCGCGGCGATGATGTCGCTGGGTACGTACGCGGGCGGCTGGCGGATCATGCGCACCCTGGGCCGGCGGATCATCGACCTGGACCCGCCGCAGGGCTTCGCGGCCGAGACGACGTCCGCGTCGATCCTCTACGCGACCGCGTACATCTTCCAGGCGCCGGTCTCCACCACCCACGTGATCACGTCCTCGATCATGGGCGTCGGCGCGACCCGGCGGGTCAAGGCGGTCCGCTGGGGCGTCGCCAAGAACATCGTCGCGGGCTGGTTCATCACCATGCCGGCCGCGGCTCTGGTGGCCGCCGCCTGCTACGAGATCCTCCGGCTGGTCTTCTGACCCACCTCAGCCGAGCCGTACGACGGATCAGGCCCCGCCCCCGGTGAAGGGGGCGGGGCCTGCGCCCTGCGGTGGCACCGCCATGCAGCACCGCACGGCGGTCCTGGTTATCCGAAGCGGCCGGAGATGTAGTCCTCGGTGGCCTGCACGGACGGGTTGGAGAAGATCCGCTCGGTGTCGTCGATCTCGATGAGCTTGCCGGGCTGGCCGACGGCCGCCAGGTTGAAGAAGGCCGTACGGTCCGACACGCGGGCGGCCTGCTGCATGTTGTGGGTCACGATGACGATGGTGTACCGGCTCTTCAGCTCGCCGATCAGGTCCTCGATCGCCAGGGTCGAGATCGGGTCGAGCGCGGAGCACGGCTCGTCCATCAGCAGCACCTGCGGCTCGACCGCGATGGCGCGGGCGATGCACAGCCGCTGCTGCTGGCCGCCGGACAGGCCGGAGCCGGGCTTGTTCAGCCGGTCCTTGACCTCGTTCCACAGGTTGGCGCCCTTGAGGGAGCGCTCGACGATGTCGTTCAGCTCGTTCTTCTTGCGGACGCCGTTGAGCTTCAGGCCCGCCGCCACGTTGTCGAAGATCGACATGGTGGGGAACGGGTTGGGCCGCTGGAAGACCATGCCCACGGTGCGGCGCACGGTCACCGGGTCGACGCCCGAGCCGTACAGGTTCTCGTCGTCGAGCAGCACCTTGCCCTCGACGCGGCCGCCGGGGGTGACCTCGTGCATCCGGTTCAGGGTGCGCAGGAAGGTCGACTTGCCGCAGCCGGACGGGCCGATGAAGGCCGTCACGGAGCCGGGCTCGATGGTCATGGAGATGTCGTCGATCGCCTTGAAGGCGCTGTAGTACGCGGACAGGCCGCTGATGTCGATGCGTTTGGCCATGGGGATCACTTCTTTTCTGCGGGCGGTCTGCTGACTGCTGGTGGGGGCCGCGTCAGCGACCGGCCTTGGGCGCCTTCCAGCGGGAGATGACCCGGGCGACGAGGTTCAGGATCATCACGAACGCGATGAGGACCAGGGCGGCCCCCCACGCGCGGTCGTAGCTGGGCTGGTTGCCGTTGTTGTACTGCTCGAAGATGTAGTACGGCAGCGACGACTGCGGGTCCTTGAACGGGTTGGTGTTGATCGCGGCGCTGCCGAAGACCAGCAGGGCGATCGGGGCGCTCTCGCCCGCGATACGCGCGATCGCCAGCATGATGCCGGTGGTGATGCCGCCGACGGCCGTGGGCAGGACCACCTTGACGGTGGTGCGCCACTTCGGGACGCCCAGCGCCAGCGAGGCCTCGCGCAGCTCGTTCGGCACCAGCTTGAGCATCTCCTCGGTGGAGCGCACCACGACCGGCATCATCAGCAGGGCGAGCGCGAGCGAGCCGGCGAAGCCGGACGCCGGGGCCTTGCCGAGGGCCACGAACCAGACCGACAGGATGAACAGACCGGCCACGATCGACGGGATGCCGGTCATGACGTCGACGAAGAAGGTCACCCACTTGGCGAGCCGGCCCTTGCCGTACTCCACCAGGTAGATCGCGGTGAGCATGCCCAGCGGGGCGGCGATGACGGTGGCGATGCCGACCTGCTCCAGGGTGCCGATGATGGCGTGGTAGACGCCGCCGCCGGGCTGGATGGTCAGCACGTTGTTCATCGAGTGGGTGAGGAAGGTGCCGTCCAGCACCCCGACGCCCTTGCTGATCGTGGTCTCGACCAGCGAGTACAGCGGGACGACGGCGAGGATGAAGCTCGACCAGACCAGGCTGGTGGCCACCCGGTCCTTGGCCTGCCGGCGGCCCTCGACCCGTGCGGTGATGGCGTAGGAGCCGGCGACGAAGAGCGCCAGCGCGATCAGGCCCCACTGGATGTGGCTGGTCAGCCCTGCGCCCGCGCCGATCGCCACGGCGATCGCGATGGCGCCTGCGGCGATGGCGAGCGGGCTCCAGCGCGGCAGGTGCCGGGAGGCGAGCCGGGGGGTGGCGGGCTTGCCGGCGGCGGCCGTGGCGTCGATAACCGTGTCGCTCATGCGTTGGCCCCCGAGTATTCCTTCCGCCGCTGGATGATGATCCGCGCGGCGCCGTTGACCAGCAGGGTGATCAGGAACAGCACAAGGCCGGACGCGATCAGCGCGTCCCGGCCGAAGTCGTCGGCCTCACCGAACTTGGCGACGATGTTCTGCGAGAAGGTGCCGCCGACCGGGTCCAGGAGGTGCCCGGACAGCGTCGGCGAGGCGGACAGCACGGTGGCGACCGCCATGGTCTCGCCGAGCGCGCGGCCCAGACCCAGCATCGAGGCGCTGATGATGCCGGAGCGGGCGAAGGGCAGCACCGACAGGCGGATGACCTCCCAGCGGGTCGCGCCGAGCGCGAGCGCCGCCTCCTCGTGCATCTTCGGCACCTGGTTGATCACTTCGCGGCTGACGTTGGTGATGATCGGCAGGATCATGATCGCCAGCAGGATGCCCACCGTGAACAGCGAGCGGGCCGCGGAGTTCGGGTCTTCCTTGTGGAAGATGTAGGTCCAGCCGAAGTAGTGGTCCAGCCAGAGGTTGACGCCCCGCAGGTGCGGCACCAGGAAGAGCGCGCCCCACAGGCCGTAGACGATGCTGGGCACCGCGGCGAGCAGGTCGATCACGTAGGCGATCGGACCGCCCAGGCGGCGCGGTGCGTAGTGGGTGATGAACAGGGCGATGCCGATCGCGATCGGCACCGCGATGGCCATCGCGATGATCGAGCTGACCACGGTGCCGTAGGCCAGGACCGCGATGCCGAAGACCGGCGGGTTCAGGCTGGGCGTCCACTCGAAGGTGGTCAGGAAGTTGCCGTGGTCCTTGGAGATCGCGTGGGCCGCGCGGACGGTGAGGAAGACCGCGATGGCGGCCATCACCACGAGCAGCAGGATGCCGGAGCCGCGGGCGAGGCCGGCGAAGATCCGGTCGCCCGGCCGGGAGACGGTCTTGGCGGCCCGATGCGGTTCGGGCCGTGTGGCGGGTGGAGCGGTGGTTGTCATCAGTGGTTTCTCCGGTCTGGGTGGGGGAGCGCGCTCCCCCGGCGGCGGTGCACCGGATACGCGGAGGGTCCCGCGGCCGTCGGCCGCGGGACCCGCCGCGCTTGGATCAGGAAAGGGCGGAGATGGTGGTGCGGACCTTCGTGGCGATCTCGGTCGGCAGCGGCGCGTAGCCGGCCGACGTGAGCTTGGCCTGGCCGGCGTCGCTGGCGATGTAGTTCAGGAAGGACTTGGTCAGCGGCAGGGTGTCGGCCTTGTTGCCCTTGTCGCAGGCGATCTCGTACGTCACCAGGACGATCGGGTAGGCGTTGTCCGCCTTGGTGGTGTACGCGGCACCCAGGTCGAGCGCGAGGTCCGAGCCGGTGCCGATGACCTTCGCCTGGGCGATGCCCGCGGAGGCGTTGGCGGTGGTGGCCTCGACCGGGGCGGAGGCGCCGGTGTTGATCTTGACCGTGGGGATGCTGCTGGCGGTCGCGTAGGACAGCTCGAAGTAGCCGATCGAGCCCTCGGTCTGCTTCACCAGGCCGGCGACGCCCGCGGACTTCGGAGCGGCCTGGCCGCCCTTGGCGGCCCACGCCTTGGCGTGCTCGTACGGCCAGTCGGCCGGAGCGGCGCCCTTGAAGTACTTGGTCAGGTTGTCGGTGGTGCCGGAGTCGTCCTGGCGGTGGACCGACTGGATCTTGGTGCTCGGCAGGGTGGCACCCGGGTTGAGGGCGGTGATCGCCTTGTCGTTCCAGGTGGTGATCTTGCCGTTGAAGATCTGGGCCAGCGTCGAGGCGTTCAGCACGAGGTTGTTCACGCCGGGCAGGTTGTAGCCGATGGCGATCGGGCCGCCGACCATCGGGATGTTGATGCCCTGGCCGCCGGTGCAGACGCTCTTGGACTTGTCGACCTCTTCGGGCTTCAGCGGCGAGTCGGAGCCGGCGAAGGCGTCCGTGCCGTTGTTGAAGTCGATGATGCCCTCGCCGGAGGAGGACGGCTTGTAGTTGATCGTCGAGCCGCTGCAGGCCTGCTGGTAGTCCTTGACCCAGGACTCGATCGCGTTCTGCTGCGCGGTCGAACCCGAGGAGAGGATCTTGCCGGGCGCGCAGGAGATCCCCGCCGCGTTGGTGCCGCCCGCCGCGCTGCTCGAACCGCTGGCCGAGGCGCTCGGCGTGCTGCTGCTGTCGCTGTTGTCGTCCGAACCGCAGGCCGACAGGACGAGCGCACCGGTAATCGCGACCGCGCCGACGGTCAGGGCCCGCAGCCCGCTCTTACGCTGAAGCTTCACCTTCGTGTGTTCCTTCCGAGAGCCCGCCGACGACGGCGAAGCATTCGTCCTCCGGCGGCTGGTGCTCACCGGTAAGGCCGAAATTAGGCAGATCAGGTGAAGCGACCAACGGGAGAGGGTGAACGCCGGGTGAACCTCACCCGTCAGCCCGGGGTGGTCCCCACCCGCGTGGGGCGTGCGTTCCCCCTGTGCAGGGGGAGCTCATGCCTGGGCGGCGCCTGATGGGGCGCGGGGAACTGCGCGCTCAGCCACCCACTTGCCGGTGGTCCGGCGCGGACCGAACAGCCCCTTCGGGCCGGTGACGACCCGCGCTCCGGTGGTGGGGGCACCTCCCATGCGAAGCTCTGGGGGATGGTCGCGCAGTTCCCCGCGCCCCTGGGGGTTGCCCCCTTGCGGAAGGGGAGCCGCACAGACCCCGTGCCCGGGGAAGGCGCACCCTCCTGCGCAAGGGAAGTCGCATAGCCCACCCGCCCGGGGAAGGCGCACCCCCTTTGCGGAAGGGGAGCCGCACAGACCCCGTGCCCGGGGGAGGCTCACCCGCTCAGGCCAGCGCCAGCAGGAGTGCGTCGACGAGGGGGCGGTCGCGGTCGTGGGTGAGGCGGTGGCGGGCCGCGGACGGGGGGAGCCAGACCATCGCGTCCACCTCCGTGTTGGCGACGAAGGCGCCCGCGTGCGCCCGTGCGGCCCAGTAGCGGACCTCCTTGGGCCGGCCGTCCACCAGGTAGTGCGTCGCGGGCAGCGCCGGGCCGAGGTCGCAGGCCAGGCCCGTCTCCTCGCGGGTCTCCCGCAGCGCCGCGTCGGCGAACTCCTCGCCCCGCTTCAGCTTCCCCTTGGGCAGGCTCCAGTCGTCGTACCGCGGCCGGTGGATCAGGGCGATCTCGACGCCCGCCGGTGCGGTGCGCCAGAGCACCACGCCGGCCGCCCGTACGGCCGCGCTCTCGCCGTTCACTGCCCGCGCGGCCCCGGAACCGCGGGCTGCCACAGGCGGGAGAAGGCGAAGCGGGCCGCCTCGACCTCGTGCCGCTGGTCGGCGTGCAGCACGCCCAGCGCGTAGGCGGTCGCCGGCGCTATCCGCGGGGTACGGGCCGCGGTGGCGACCGCGGACGCGGACTCCGCCGCCGCCCGGTGCCGCCCGAGCACCGTCGCCGCGTCCGCGAGCCGCTGCCGGTCGGCCGCGTCGCCCTCGGGCCGGCTCACCTCGGCGGCGTAGCGGCTCAGCCGCAGCAGGATGCGGACCTGGTGCCAGGGCGCGTCCTGCAGGTCGGCGGTGAGGTCGGCGCCCAGCGAGGCCTGCACGGCGTCGGCGTTGTACGGGTGCGCCGCCCGGTGCAGCGGCAGCGCGGCGGCGGCGTCGGCGAGCAGCCTGTACGCCTGCGCGGCCAGCGGCGGCATGACCGAGGCGGCCGGGGCCGCGGCGGCCGGCGCCAGCGGGACGTCCGAGACCAGCACGGCGATCGCGTCGGCCAGCGCGTGGAAGCGGGCGGAGCCCATCGCCTGGAGCGACGCCGAGTGCGCGCGGGTCCTTGCCAGCGTCAGCTGGCGCTCCAGCAGTGCACCCGCGCGGGCCGCGCCCAGCGCCAGCGGTCCGCCGCCGGAGGGCGCGGGCGGCGGCGGGCCGCCCACCGTGACGGCCTCCTGCTCCTCGACGCTGACCGACAGCCGCCGCAGCGCGTCGAGCAGCCGGGCCAGCCGGGCGGCGTACTGCGGCTCGCGGCCCAGCGTCGTGGTCAGCCAGCCCAGCTCGGCCCGCAGCGGCTCGGCCCAGCCGGGGTCGGTCAGCGGCCCGTAGATGTGCAGCACCCCGCCGATCCTGCGGGCGCTGCCGCGCAGCAGCGCGTCGGCCTCTGCCTCGTTCTCGCCGCGCAGGCTCAGCCCGCGCAGGAAGGCGGCGGCGCGCTCGTGCAGGTAGCGGGTCAGCACCTCACCCGCGGTGCCGCCGCCCGGCGGCGTGGCGTCGTACGGTTCGGCGTTCATGCTGGTGCTGGTCCCCGTGTCCCCGTTGTCTGCCGGTGAGCTGCCGCCGGGCCTGCCCGGCGGAGTGTGGCTGCGCTGCGACGGCAGCCGGTCAGGTAGCTGCTGATGGGCCACGCCGGCGCCTCCGGGCGTCGATGAGCATCTCCTGGACGTTGCGCAGCGGGCGCCCCTCGGCGTCGGTGCTGTGCCGGGTCCAGTCGCCGTCAGCCGCCAGGTGCCAGGAGGACGTGCTGTCCGACATCCCGGTCTCCAGCAGGCGGTTGAGGGTGGCGCGGTGGGCCGGGTCGGCGACCCTGACCAGCGCCTCGATGCGGCGGTCGAGGTTACGGTGCATCATGTCGGCGCTGCCGAACCACACTTCCGGCTCGCCGCCGTTGCCGAACGCGAACACCCGGGAGTGTTCGAGGAACCGCCCCAGGACGCTGCGGATCCTGATGTTCTCCGACAGCCCGGCCACACCCGGCCGTACCGCGCAGATCCCGCGGACCCAGATGTCCACCGGGACGCCGGCCTGCGAGGCCCGGTAGAGCGCGTCGATCAGCGCCTCGTCCACGATGGAGTTGACCTTGATGCGGACGAACGCGGGCCTGCCGGCCTTCTGGTGCTCGATCTCCGCCATGATCCGGGAGACCAGGCCGTCGCGCAGGCTGCGCGGGGCGACCAGCAGCCTGTTGTACGTGGCGCGCCGCGAGTAGCCGGACAGCCGGTTGAACAGGTGCGAGAGGTCCGCCCCGACCTGCGGGTCGGCGGTCAGCAGGCCCAGGTCCTCGTAGAGCCTGGCCGTCTTGGGGTGGTAGTTGCCGGTGCCGACGTGGCTGTAGCGGCGCAGCGTGTCGCCCTCCTGCCTGACCACCAGCGACAGCTTGCAGTGCGTCTTGAGGCCGACCAGGCCGTAGACGACGTGGCAGCCGGCCTCTTCGAGCTTTCTCGCCCACTTGATGTTGGCCTGCTCGTCGAAGCGCGCCTTGATCTCGACCAGCACCAGGACCTGCTTGCCCGCCTCGGCCGCGTCGATCAGCGCGTCGACTATCGGCGAGTCGCCCGAAGTGCGGTAGAGGGTCTGCTTGATGGCCAGGACGTCGGGGTCGGCGGCCGCCTGGTCCAGGAAGGCCTGCACGGACGTGGAGAACGAGTCGTACGGGTGGTGCAGCAGGATGTCCCGCTCCCGCATCGCCGCGAAGATGTCCGGCGGTGACGCGGACTCCACCTCGGCCAGGTCGCGGTGGGTGCCCGCGATGAACCGCTGGAACTTCAGCTCCGGGCGGTCCAGGCCGGCGATCGCGAACAGGCCCGTCAGGTCGAGCGGCCCGGGCAGCGGGTAGACCTCGGTGTGCTTCATCTTCAGCTCGTGCACCAGCAGGTCGAGCACCCGGGGGGCGATCGACTCCTCCACCTCCAGGCGCACCGGCGGTCCGAAGCGGCGCCGCATCAGCTCCTTCTCCAGCGCCTGGAGCAGGTTCTCCGCGTCGTCCTCCTCGACCTCCAGGTCCTCGTTCCTGGTCACCCGGAACATGTGGTGGTCGAGCACGTCCATGCCGGGGAACAGCTCCTCCAGGTGCGCGGCGATCACGTCCTCCAGCGGGACGTAGCGCTGCGGCCCGGCCTCCAGGAAGCGGGACAGGATCGGCGGCACCTTCACCCGCGCGAAGTGCTCGTGGCCGGAGACGGGGTTGCGCACCACCACCGCGAGGTTCAGCGACAGGCCCGAGATGTACGGGAAGGGGTGCGCCGGGTCCACGGCCAGCGGGGTCAGCACCGGGAAGATCTGCTGCCGGAACAGCGTCGCGAGCCGCGCCTGCTCCTTCTCGGTCAGCTCGCCCCAGCGGATGACGTGGATGCCCTCGTCCGCCAGCTGCGGGGCGACGTCGTTCTGGAAGCAGGCGGCGTGCCTGGCCATGAGTTCCCTGGAACGGGTCAGTATCAGGTCCAGGACGTCCCTGGGCTGCAGCCCGGACGCCGACCTGGTCGCGACCCCGGTGGCCATCCGGCGCTTCAGCCCGGCGACCCTGACCATGAAGAACTCGTCCAGGTTGCTGGCGAATATCGCCAGGTAATTAGCCCGTTCGAGGAGCGGGGTGGCCGGGTCCTCGGCCAGTTCGAGCACCCGCTCGTTGAAGGCCAGCCAGCTGCGTTCCCGGTCCAGGAAGCGACCCTGCGGCAGCTCCGCGCCGAACTCCTCGCTGGCCGCGTCGAGGCCTGGCGGCTCCGGCTCCAGGTCGGGTACGACCCGCGGCCGGAAGGTGCCGAACACATCGGTGGTGCCCTCGCCGGCCCTCTTCTGGGGCTGGGCTGGGACGCTGGGGTGATTCGTCTGGGCCATGGTGCGCGAGCCCTCCTCCGGTTCCGGCACGTCGTACGCGCGGCCGACACCCCCCGTCAGGCGGCCAGCAGCCGTCACTCCATTGTCTCGTGCCGGCGAGGGTTTCGGCAGGTCGGGCGGGGGTGAGCAGTGGGGGGCAGCGGGCTGCATCCTGAGATGCTTGCAAGGGTGGTTGAACCGCTGGTAACGAGAGCATTGCCGTCAGGCAAGCGCAGCACCTCCGGCGAGGTTGCGGGGATTCCTCGGGGTGCCCCCGTCGCCCCGCCGCGGGACCTCCCGCACACATGTTCCGCCTCCGCGGTCCTGGGTGCCACCTGAGGCGCCTCCCCCTCCGGGGGGTGGCCCCTTGCGGTGGGCGGTCGGCTTTCCCCCGGCGTTGGGTTGCGCGCGCAGTTCCGCCCCCCGGGTTTCGCCTGGAGGTACACCCAGCGCGCCTTTTGGCCTGCGTCCTCCTGCGCGCAGGGTTTGTTCCTGGCAGGGCTGCCCTCTGCGGAGAGGGTGGGCGTTTTTCAGGGGCGCGTGGGGGTACCCCCAGGCGAAGCTCTGTTGGAGAACGGAGCGCCCCGCCGGAGAGGCGGGAAGAATGCAACGCCACCGCGAGGGGCAATCACTCCAGGCGGCGCTGGGGGTACCCCAGGCGAAGCTCTGGGGGCGGAACTGCGCGACAAGCCACGACGCAGCTGTAGACGAAGCACGCTCCGCAAGGGGCAATCACCTGGGGGCGCGAGGAACTGCGCGAGCAGCCACGACGGGGGAGAGGTAATCCCCCATCAGGCGCGCCGCAGGCGTCAGGTTTCCGTGCGGTACATGAGGTCGAGTTCGTACGTGGTGAAGCCGAGGCGTTCGTATACCGCCACGGCAGGGGCGTTGTCCGCGTCGACGTAGAGGAGGACGCCGGGGAGGCCGCGGTCCGCGGCGAGGTGGCGGAGGCCGATCGTGGTGAGGGCGCGGCCGAGGCCGCTGCCCTGCTCGGCGGGGGCGACACCGACGACGTACACCTCGCCGAGCCCCAGATCGGCGTGGACCTTCGTCCAGTGGAAGCCGACCAGGGTGGTGCCGCGGAAGGCCAGGAAGAAGCCGGCCGGGTCGAACCACGGTTCGGCCTTGCGGTCGTCGAGGTCCCGCTGCGTGAGCGAGCCCTGCTCGGGGTGGTGAGCGAAGGCGGCCGCGTTGACGGCGAGCCAGTCCGCGTCGTCCTCGCCGGGCCGGAACGTCCGCACGGTCACCCCGGCGGGCAGCACCGGCTCGGGGAGGCCCGCGCCTGCCGCCGCCAGCGGCATCCGCAGCTGCCGCAGCTCGCGGAAGAGCTTGAGCCCGAGCTGTACGGACAGGTGCCGCGCCGCGGGGTGGCCGCCGTGCGCCCACACCCGCAGCCGGTGCCCGCTGGTGGCGAGCAGCGCCTCGCCGAGCGCCCGCCCGTGCCCGTGCAGCCGGTGCTCGGGGTGCACCACGAACTCCGCGGCCGGCGCCTCGACCGGGTCGGTGTCCTCGATCTGCCCGTAGCCGGCGAGCTCGTCGCCGGACCGCAGCAGCAGGTGCCGTACCCCCTCCCGGCCGCCCCGGCGCACGTGCAGCCGGCCCTGCTCTGACACCGCGGGCTGCCCGTCCGCCGTGGCGGCGGTGGCGATCAGGTCGAGCACCGCCTGCGCGGTGTCGGCGGGGAGGTCGGTGAGGGTGTCGATCCGCCGGTCGGTCATGCCGGAATCGTACGGGTCCCGTCTGCCGCCTGGCGGGCGGGCACCGCACGCGTCACCGGGACGATGGCAGCTGAGGCGCAGGCGGTCGCCGCGGCCAGGGCGAATCCGGGCCAGTAGGCGGTGGCCGAGATGAACGCGGCCATCAGCGGCGGCACGACCGCGGCGGTCAGGTTCTGGCCGGTGTTGTGGACGCCGAGGGCGCGGCCCGACCAGGCGGGACCCGCGTGCTCCGCGGTGGAGGTGAAGGACAGCCCGTTGGTGCTGGCCGTGATCGCGATCGCGGCCACCAGCACGGCGGCGGTCAGCGGGGAGGGGAAGGCGGTGGCGAGGGCAGCGCCGGCCACAACGGCCGCGGTGACGACCGCCAGCTGCCGCATCGGCCGCAGCCGCTCGCCGACCCGGTCCGACCAGCGGCCGACCAGGATGCGGGACAGCGCGCCCAGCCCCTGGCCGACGGCGATCAGCTGGCCTGCGTGCACCGGGGACCAGCCGCGTACGTCCACCAGCAGCACCAGCGCGAAGGCGCCCGCGGTGAACTGCGGGACGACCAGCAGCGCTGCCGAGCCGTGGATGCGCCACAGCAGGCGCGAGCCGCGGTAGGGGTTGGGCGCGGGCTCCGCGCTCTTCGCGGCGGGCCTGGCGGGGTCGGCGGCGAAGAGCGCGATCAGCACGGCGATGACCCCGCACAGCACGGCCAGGAAGCCGATGGCGCCGCGCAGCCCGTGCGCCCCGGCCAGCGGCGGCATGGCCAGCGCGGCCAGGCCCATGCCCAGCGGGGTGGACGTCTGCCTGATGCCCATGGCCAGGCCGCGCTCGCTCGCCGCGAACCACCCCATGACCAGCCGCCCGCTCGCGGAGTAGACCGACGCGCCCGCGGCGCCTGCCACCACCAGCAGCGCCCCGAGCGGCACCATGCCGTGCACGCCCCAGGCGGCACCGGCCAGCGCCCCGGCGGCCGCGCCGAGCCCGACCGCGATGACCACCCGCTCGCCCCACCGGTCGGCCGCGGCGCCCCACCCGTACAGCGCGAGCACCAGGCCGACCGTCGGGCAGGACACCAGCAGGCCGACCTGGGTCAGGCTCAGGTCCTGCTGGGTGCGCAGGTCGTCGGCGAGGTACGGGATTCCGTAGACGAACGCGCAGGCAGCCGTCTGCGCCGCGGTCCCCAGGGCGAGCATGATCCAGCGACGCACGGTCGACGCACCTCCGATGAGTGGATGGTGCAGCCAAGTATTCGCCGGTTACCGGAATCCGAGACGGCAATTTCACATGTCGAGACGATCGATGCGGTCCTGTCAGGGCTCGGGCGGCGCGTCCGGCGGTGCGGTCGGGGCGCCCGGCAGGTACAGCGCGGCCTCGGTGCCGCCACCCTGTGCGGGCGTCAGCGCGATCGTGCCGCCGGCCTGGTGGACGGTACGGGCCACGATCGACAGGCCCAGGCCGCTGCCGGGCAGCGAGCGCGCGGAGGGTGAGCGCCAGAACCGTTCGAAGACGTGCGGCAGCTCCTCGGCGGGGATGCCGGGGCCGTGGTCGCGCACGGTCAACCGGCCGCCGTGCAGCCGTACGTCGATCCGCCCGGCAGGCGGGCTGAACTTCACCGCGTTGTCCAGCAGGTTCACGATGGCCCGCTCCAGCGCCGCCGCCTCGCCGCGCACGAACCACGGCGACACGTCCGCGGAGATCGTCAGGTCGGGGCCGCGCAGCCGGGCGCGTTCCAGGGCGGTGCCGGTGATCTCGTGCAGCGGGACGACCTGCAGGGTCGGCGCGGCGTCCGGCCGGGACAGCTCCTGGAGGTCGCCGATGAGCGCGGCCAGCTCGGTCATCTGGGCCTTCACCGAGGCCAGCAGCGCCCGCCGGTCCTCCGGGGGGATGGCCCGGCCGGTCGCCTCGCTGCGCTCCAGCAGCTCGATGTTGGTCCGCAGTGAGGTCAGCGGGGTGCGCAGCTCGTGCCCCGCGTCGGCGATCAGCTGCTGCTGCCGGTCCCTGGACGACGCCAGCGCGGACGTCATCGCGTTGAAGGACTGGCCGAGCCGGGCGATCTCGTCCTCGCCCTCGACCGGGATGCGGACGCTCAGGTCCTCGGTCCGCGCGATGTGCTCGACGGTGCCGGCCAGCTCGTCGACCGGCCGCAGCCCCGTCCGGGCGATCCACAGGCCGGCGCTGGTCGCACCCAGCACGCCGACCCCGGCGACGGCCAACAGCACCCACGCCAGGGTGGTGAGGGTCTTGTCGATCTCGGTCAGCGGGCGCGAGATCGACACGGCGAGCCCGGTGGCCTGCCCGTCCGGCCCGTCGAGCAGCGGCTCGGTGAAGACGCGGACCTCCTGCCCGCTGTCGGTGCGGGCGTCGTGCGTCACGGTGTCCACCGTGCCGGACGCCACCTCGATATCGCGGGCCTGCACCTTGACCGGCGGCGCGCCGACTCCCAGGCACCGGGTCCCGTCCGCCTTGACGATCTGGATGCCCACGGCGCCCGGCGGGACGTTGCCGCTGGTCTGCGCGGTCGACGCGCAGGTGACGAGGGTCTGGTTGAGGTAGCGGTTGTCGACGTGCGTGCTGTGCAGCGTCGAGTCGAGCTGGGCCACCAGCTGGTCGCGGGTGATGAACCACGCCGCGAGCGCGACGGCCGCCACCGCGACCGCCACCGCGGCGGCGGTCAGCAGCGTCAACCGCGAGCGCAGGGTGAGCTTCTTCACGCGTGGCCGCCGTCCGGGGCGCGCAGCACGTAGCCGACGCCCCGCACCGTGTGCACCAGCCGCGGCATGCCGCCCGCCTCGGTCTTGCGCCGCAGGTACATCACGTACACATCGAGGGAGTTGGAGGTGGGCTCGAAGTCGAAGCCCCACACCGCCTTGAGGATCTGCTCGCGGGTGAGGACTTGGCGGGGGTGGGTGAGGAACAGCTCCAGCAGGGTGTACTCGGTGCGGGTCAGCTCCACCGGGTGGCCGTCGCGGGTGACCTCGCGGGTGGTGACGTCCATCCGCAGGTCGGCGAAGGCCAGGGTGTGGGCGGCGGGGTCGCCCCCGCCCGCCGCGGCCGCGGCGTAGGAGCTGCGGCGCAGCAGTGCGCGCAGCCGCGCCAGCAGCTCGTCCAGCTCGAAGGGCTTGACCAGGTAGTCGTCGGCGCCCGCGTCGAGGCCGGTGACGCGGTCGCCGACGGTGTCGCGCGCGGTGAGCATCAGGATGGGGGTGGTGACCCCGGTGGCGCGCAGCCGGCGGGCGGTGGTCAGACCGTCCATCCGCGGCATCAGCACGTCGAGCACGATCGCGTCGGGGCGGTACGTGTCGGCGGTCTCCAGCGCGGCCATGCCGTCGGCGGCCAGCTCGGTGTCGTAGCCCTCGAAGGCCAGGCTCCGGCGCAGCGCCTCGCGTACGGCGGGCTCGTCGTCCACGATCAGGATGCGGGCGGGTGCCTCGGCGGGCTCGCCGGCGCTGGGTCCGGTGCCGGGACCAGGGCTCATGGTGGGGGATACCTCGCTGCTCGTCATGGGTGGTGCCGCTGACCCTCTCAGCGTCGCACGGCGCCGTGCGCTAGTTGGTGCCGCCGCCGCGCAGCGTCGCGAGGTCGGCCTTGACGGTGTTGACCGGGATGGCGAAGCCGAGGCCGACGCTGCCGGACGAGGAGGAGGACGAGCCGGAGGAGGAGTCGGAGTACATCGCCGAGTTGATGCCGACGATCTGGCCGGCCATGTTGATCAGGGCGCCGCCGGAGTTGCCCGGGTTGAGCGAGGCGTCGGTCTGGATCGCCTTGTACGTGGTGGTGGAGCTGCCGGTGTCGCCGTTGTACTGGTTGCCGCCGAAGGAGAACGGCCACTGGTCGCTGCCGCTCTGGCTGCCGTTGCCGCCGAAGCCCTGGCCCTGGCTCTGCCCGGTCTCGACGGGGACGGTCACGTCGCGGTTCAGGGCGGACACGATGCCGCTGGTCACGGTGTTGCTCAGGCCCTCGGGGGAGCCGATGGCGACGACCTGGTCGCCGATGGCCACGGAGGAGGAGTCGCCGAGGCCGGCGGCGGGCAGGCCGGTGGCGCCCTGGATCTTGATCAGCGCGAGGTCCTTGGCCGGGTCGGTGCCGACGACGCTGGCGCTCGCGGTCTTGCCGTTGGCGTAGGTGACGCTGAGCCGGCTTGCGCCCGCGACGACGTGGTTGTTGGTGACGACCTGGCCGTCGGCGGTGATGATGACGCCGGAGCCGGTGGCCTTGCCCTGGCCGGAGGTCGCGTTGATCTCCACGACGCTGGGGTCGACCGCCTTCACCACACCCGCGACGGTGCCGTCGAGCGCGGCGGCGTTCACCACGGCGCTGGCGCCGCCGGTGGCGCTGCTTGTGCCGTTCGAGTGGTCGGTGGCGTTGCCGACGAGGGCGCCGATCCCGCCGCCGATCACCCCGGCCGCGATCGCGGCGGCGGCGAACAGGGCGACGGGCCTGCGGACGACCCTGCGGCGGTGGCCGCCGGGCTCACCGGGGCCGCCGGTCGCGACGGCCGGGTCGTGCGGGGGCGGCGGCGGGAAGCCCGCGTAGCTCTGGGTGCCTTCGCCCTCCCCCTCGGACGAGGGCGCGGGAGAGGACGGGACCGGGGCCTGGGGGCCGAAGTAGAGCGGAAGCTGCGGGTCGTGCGGGTGCTGGGGTTCGCCGCCGTTGCGGCTGCTCTCGGTCATGTCAACGACTCTGCGGCCCGAAGATGAGAGCCGCCTGAGCACACGCTGAGAAGCCCGACAATATGCCCGATGTAAAGGGTGCCCCTCAGGCAGGGGGCGAGCCTCCCCCGGGCACGGGGTCTGTGCGGCTCCCCTTGCGCAGGAGGGTGCCCCTGGGGCGTACCCCCTTCGGAAAGGGCACCGCAGGAGCACCGCGCCCCTGGGGGCACCCTCTGGCGGGAGAGGGCTGCGTCGTGCCGGGCGAGCGAGCCGCAGGCTAGGCGTGGCAGCCGCAGGAGCCGCGGACCACCAGGCGGGAGGGGAACTGGCGCAGGCGTTCGCGGCGGGCGCCCGGTACCCGCAGGGAGTCGTCGAGCACCGCGTCGACCGCCGCCCTGGCCATGCCCTGGCGGTCGGAGGCCACCGTGGTGAGCGGCGGGTCGGCGAGCGCCGCCTCCTTGACGTCGTCGAAGCCGGCGACGGCCAGTTGCTCGGGCACGTCGATCCGCAGTTCGCGGGCGGCCCGCAGCACCCCGAGCGCCTGGTCGTCGGTGGCGCAGAAGATGGCCGGCGGCCTGTCCGGTCCCGCCAGCAGGTCGAGCGCGACCTCGTAGGCGTCGTAGCGGTTGTAGGGGGCCTGGAAGAGGCGGCCCTCGGTGGACCGCCCGGCTTCCTCCATGGCCCGCCGCCAGCCGACGACGTGGTCGGTGACGGGGTCGCCGATGACCGGGGTGACCTCGGTGCCGCCGAGGCAGGCCACGTAGTCGTGGCCGTGCTCCAGCAGGTGGCGTACGGCCAGTTGCGCGCCGCCGATGTCGTCGGTGCGCACCGCGATGTCGTCGATGGCCTCGGGCCGCTCGTGCAGCAGCACCACCCGGGCGTCCCACGCGTCGATCTCGGTGGCCGCGTTGTCGCTGAGGCCCTGGCTGATCAGGATCAGGCCGGAGACCCGCATGCCGAGGAAGGCCCGCAGATAGTGGACCTCGCGCTCGTCGAGGTAGTCGGAGTTACCGACCAGCACCATCTTTCCGCGCTCGGACGCGGCCTGTTCCACCGCGTGCGCCATCTCCGCGAAGAAGGGCTGGCGCGCGTCGGGGACGATCAGGCCGATCAGGTCGGTACGGCGGCTCGCCATCGCCTGGGCCACACGGTCCGGGCGATAGCCGAGCTGCTTGATGGCCGCGAGCACTCGCTCGCGGGTGGCCGGGGCTACCGGCCGGGGTCCGTTGTTGATGACGTAGCTGACGACCGCGGTGGATGTCCCCGCCAGCCTGGCCACGTCGTCGCGCGTCACCTTGGGCACGACGGGAAGTCTACGCGTGTCTATCGGCTCGTCACGCGGATCGTCATACCGTCTGTTCAGCGGAGGAACGGCTGTCCTGCCGGTCGGACCCGCGGCCCTGCGCGGCCTCGCTGCGCGCGGCCTCCTCTGCGGCCCGCTCGACCTTCTCCGGAGTGACGAAACGGTAGCCGACGTTGCGGACCGTGCCGATCAACGACTCGTGCTCGACGCCGAGTTTGGCGCGCAGCCGCCGCACGTGCACGTCCACCGTCCGCGTACCGCCGAAGTAGTCGTAACCCCAGACCTCCTGGAGCAGCTGGGCGCGGGTGAAGACCCGGCCCGGGTGCTGCGCCAGGTACTTGAGCAGCTCGAACTCCTTGAAGGTCAGGTCGAGCACCCGGCCCTTGAGCTTGGCGCTGTAGGTGGCCTCGTCGACCGACAGGTCGCCGTTGCGGATCTCCATCGGGCTGTCGTCGCCGGTGATCTGCTGGCGGCCCATCGCGAGCCGCAGCCGCGCCTCGACCTCGGCCGGGCCCGCGGTGTCGAGCAGCACGTCGTCGATGCCCCAGTCCGCGGTCACCGCGGCGAGGCCGCCCTCGGTGACGACCAGCATCAGCGGGCAGCCGGGGCCGGTGGAGCGCAGCAGCTGGCACAGGCTGCGCACCTGCGGCAGGTCGCGGCGGCCGTCGATCAGGATCACGTCGGCGCCGGGGGTGTCCACCAGCGCGGGGCCTTCCGCGGGGGCCACGCGCACGCTGTGCAGCAGCAGCCCGAGCGCGGGCAGCACCTCGGTGGACGGCTGGAGTGCGTTGGTCAGCAGCAGCAGAGAACTCACCGGGTGCTCCCATCGGTCGTGCGGACATCGAGGGCGAGGTCGGAGTGGTGGTGCCGGGTGTTGTCGCGGGGGACGCCGCGGGTGTTCCCGCAGGCGTGGCCGAAGGGGCGGCCGGGTGGATCAGGCTGGCTCATTTGCTACGACCCTTCCTCGGTGCGGCGAGGACGACAACGTGCGGAAAGCACGAAAGGACCCGGGGGCGGCATTGCCCAGGTCCTCTTCCACGGAAGAATAGCCCACATGGACAGCGCTGCCGAGACCGACGACATGCGTTTCCGTGTTTCACCGCTCACTTCGGGTGGCCGGAGCGCGGTTCTGTTGACGTCCGACGGGATACCGATCGAAGCCGAACACCTCGCCGCCGCGAAGGGTAGTCGGGATCTGGCCATCGTCGTCGCGCACGGATTCACCGGCGCTCTGGAGCGCCCCGCGGTCCGCAGGGCGGCCGCGGTGCTGCACGGCAGCGGGGGTGTGCTCACCTTCTCCTTCCGCGGCCACGGCCGCTCCGGCGGCCACTCCACGGTCGGCGACCGCGAGGTGCTCGACCTGGACGCGGCGGTCGGCTGGGCGCGGCGGCTGGGCTACGCACGCGTGGCGGCGGTCGGCTTCTCGATGGGCGCCTCCGTGGTGCTGCGGCACGCGGGCGCCGGCCCCGACGCGGGCCTTTCCCGCGTGGACGCGGTCGTCTCGGTCAGCTCTCCCGCCCGCTGGTACTACCGCGGTACGGCGCCGATGCGGCGGCTGCACTGGGTGGTGACCAGGCCCGCGGGCCGGCTGGTTTCCCGGGTCGGCCTCGGCACCCGCATCCACTCCGCCGAGTGGGACCCGGTGCCGCGCTCGCCGGTCGAGTCGGTGCCGCACATCGCGCCGACGCCGCTGCTGATCGTGCACGGCGACCGCGACACGTACTTCCCGCTCGACCACCCGCACTCGCTCGCCGCGGCCGCGGGCGAGGGCGGCGCCGAGCTGTGGATCGAGCCGGGCTTCGGCCACGCGGAGAACGCCGCGGACGCGGCCCTGCTCGGCCGGATCGGCGACTGGCTGACCGCCCGTGTTGGAGCGCGGTGACGCCGACGGTCCATGATGGAGGCGGCCCACGCCGGCGTACGGGCGTCACACCCCCCGCGCCGCGGCCGCACCGCACGTACGACCTGCACGACCCGCACCGCACGCACGACACGCACCACGAAGGACGAGGAGACGGAGCCGCGATGGCTGGAACCGAGACGGCCGCGCCCCCGGCGGCGGGGACGATCCGCTACTGGGCCGCCGCCAAGGCCGCCGCGGGCACCGCGGAGGAGCCGTACCGCGCTGCCACGCTCGCCGACGCGCTGGCCGCCGCCAGGCAGCGGCACTCCGGGCGGCCCGACTTCGCCCGCGTGCTGCTGCGCTGCTCGTTCCTGGTCGACGGCCACCCGGTCGGCACCCGCGACCACGCCCAGGTTCCGCTGCCCGACCGCGGCACCGTCGAGGTGCTGCCGCCCTTCGCCGGGGGGTCCGTATGAGCGACCACGGCGCGTACGAGTACGGCGACGGCTACGGCCAGGGCCGCGGCCACGACGAGCAGGCATACGGCGGGGCGGCGCCTTACGGCACGGACGGCACCTACGTCCCCGAGCCGCTGCACGCCGCCCCGCCCTCGCCGCAGGGCCAGGACGCCGGCTACGGCGCCCCGCCGGCCGGCGACGACTGGGCCGGGCACGCCGCGGCCCACGACGGCCAGGCCTACGGCGCCCCCGCCCCCGCCGCGGGTGACGGCTGGGGCGCCACCCCGCCCGCCGCGCACCCGTGGACGGCGCCGCAGGAGTACCCGCAGGCAGGCTGGGAGCCCGCCGCGCCGCAGGGCGCGTTCCCGCCGGGGGCGGCGGCCTTCGAGGCCCAGGGCGCCCCGTGGCAGCAGCCGCAGGCCCACGCCTACGCCGACCCGCAGTCTTACCCGGCGGAGCAGCAGGCCGCCGAGCACACCGCGGTGCTGCCGGTCATCGAGGACGAGCCCGCCGCCGCCCGGCCCGGCGGCCGGGCCGCCCGCCGGGGAGCCAGGACCGTGCCCGTGCGGCCCGACGGGCGCACCGGCTCGCCGATCATCGCGCCCGGCATCCAGCCCGCCGCCCTCACCGCGGCGCTCGGCCTGCTGCTCGCGGGCGGCGCCGCACTCGGCAAGCCGGGCCTGACCGTCTTCCTGGTGCTGCTCCAGGCGGTCACCGCCGCCGGATGGTTCCGGCTCAACGGCATGTGGCCCGCCCGGCAGGGCATCGTGCTGGCCTTCCTGGCCGGGGTGACCGCCGACGTCGCGATGCTGGCCGCCGACGGCGACCACGCGCCCGAGGTGGTCGCCGGCACCCTCGGCGTGTGGCTGCTGCTGGTCCTGGTGCTGCAGTTGCGCCACCACGGCAGCGCGGACGAGCGGCTGTCCTCGCTCACCGCGACCTCGGCCTCCACCCTGATCACGGTGCTGGCCTGCGGTTATCTGGCGGCCGCGGTCTCCGACGCGGGCAAGGACGCGGTGGTGGCCGGCGCGGTCGCGGTGGCCGCCGCGACCCTGGTGCGCGCGCTGCCGCTGCCCGGCGAACCGCTGTCGGTGCTGACCTCGCTGCTGGCGGCGGCGGTCACCGGTGCGGCCACCGGCGGTGCGGGCGGCCTCGGCAGCAGCGACGGCATCCTGCTCGCGGTGGCCTGCGGCGCCTGCGCCATGATCGGGCTGCGGGTGGCCAGCTACGACTTCCCGTCCCGCTTCGTCCACTTCACGGCGGGCGTGGCGCTGCCGCTCACCGCCGCGGCGCCGGTCGTCTACGCTCTTGGCCGCGCGCTGACCTGAGAGGTTCCGCGGATCCTCACAGGTAACGGATCGGTGCCGCAGGGAACCGCGGACCCCCCGCCGCCCGTCAGGCGTTGCGGAAGTCGAGGCGGAACGAGTGTGGGGGAGTACGGGCGCATGCGAGTGTGGCGGATAGTCCTGATCGTGGTGGTGGTCCTCGGCGGCCTCTTCGTCGCCGCCGACCGGATCGCGGTCTCGGTCGCCCAGAACAAGGCCGCCGAGCGCGCCCAGGCCACCCAGGGGCTCGACCACAAGCCGAAGGTGTCGATCAAGGGCTTCCCGTTCCTGACCCAGGCCGCCTTCGGCAAGCTGGACGACGTCACGATCGAGGCGGAGGACATCGCGGCGGGCGCCGGCGGGGAGACGCTGCGGATCGCGACCTTCAACGCCGACCTGCACGGCGTGAAGTTCTCCAACGGCTACCGCACCGCGGTCGCCGACAGCGCCGACGGGATCGCCTTCATCACCTACGCGGACCTGTCCAAGGCCGCGCCTCCCGGGGTCACCGTCTCGGCCGCGGGCAACAGCGCGGACGGCAAGCCGATGGTGAAGCTCACCGGGACCATCCCCGGCATCGGCACCAAGATCAGCGTGCTCAGCCAGGTGACCGTGCGCGGCGCGGACACCATAGGGCTGCACGCCGAGAAGCTGCCGGTCGAGCTGACGAAGCTGGGCCTGGAGGACAACGTGCGGCAGCAGATCGACTTCGAGCGGCAGCTCACGCACCTGCCGTCGGGGATCGCGCTGACCTCGGTGACGACGACGCCGGACGGCCTGTCGGTCGCGGCGGGCGGGAAGCACGTCACTCTCGCCAGCTGAGATTCACCCGCCAGTTCCCCGGGGAGCCCCTGGCCAAAAGGGGTGCATCCGCCATTCGGACAATCTTGTCTCGCCATATGACACGCCGGTGACACCTACGGGTTCATTTCCCTACGATCGGGACTCATGAAGCGACAGGCGGATCTCACGAAGCGGCGGGCAGTCGACCTGTGCCGCGTCGCCGCCATGCTCTGTCGCATGCCCTAGGGGCAGCAGCTCCCCCGTGCCGAAGCCGGCCGAAAGGCCCCCGGCGCAGCCTGCCTGCCCCGTGCTGTGGAGCGCCGACCGAGCCGCTCGACCGCACCGACTCGCACCGCCCCCCTGCGCGTCGCGCAACCGCACCATCCGTACTGCCCCGGAGGAGAACAGCATGAGCCGCAGTGACGTCCTGGTCGACGCCGACTGGGTCGAGGCCCACATCGACGACCCGAAGGTGGTCATCGTCGAGGTGGACGAGGACACCTCGGCGTACGAGAAGAACCACATCAAGAACGCCGTCCGCATCGACTGGAAGCAGGACCTCCAGGACCCGGTCCGCCGGGACTTCGTCGACCAGGCCGGCTTCGAGGCGCTGCTGTCCGCCAAGGGCATCGCGAACGACGACACCGTCGTCCTGTACGGCGGCAACAACAACTGGTTCGCGTCGTACGCGTACTGGTACTTCAAGCTCTACGGCCACGACGCGGTCAAGCTGCTCGACGGCGGCCGCAAGAAGTGGGAGCTGGACTCCCGCGACCTGGTCGCCGCGGTGCCCGCGCGCGCCGCGACGGAGTACAAGGCGAAGGCCCAGAACACCGCGATCCGCGCCTACCGCGACGACGTCGTCGCCGCGATCGGCACGCTGAACCTGGTCGACGTGCGCTCGCCCGACGAGTTCTCCGGCAAGCTGCTCGCCCCGGCCCACCTCCCGCAGGAGCAGTCGCAGCGCCCCGGCCACGTGCCGAGCGCCCGCAACATCCCGTGGTCGAAGAACGCCAACGACGACGGCACGTTCAAGTCCGACGCCGAACTGGTCCAGCTCTACCAGGACGAGAACGTCGACCTGGCCAAGGACACCATCGCGTACTGCAGGATCGGCGAGCGCTCGGCGCTCACCTGGTTCGTGCTGCACGAGCTGCTCGACCAGGACAACGTCAAGAACTACGACGGCTCCTGGACCGAGTACGGCTCGCTGGTCGGCGTGCCGATCGAGCTCGGCGCCAACTGAACCGGGACCGACCGACAAGAAGTGAGGGATATCCGCAATGTGTGGAGCCAAGGCCGGCGGGCCTGACCTGGCAGGAGTTGACGTGGCGAACGAGACCATCATCCAGGGATCTGTGACCCGCGACGGCGAGCCGGTCAGCGGCTACGTCCGACTGCTGGACGGCGGCGGCGAGTTCACCGCCGAGGTGCCGACCTCGGCGACCGGGCAGTTCCGCTTCTTCGCGGCGCCCGGCACCTGGACGCTGCGCGCGCTGGTGCCCGGTGCGACGGTGGACCGTACGGTCGTCGCCGAGCAGGGTGCGGCGGCCGAGGTGGCCATCGCCGTCTGACGTCCCCGACGTCGCCCGACACGCCCGGAGGGCCGCACCCCGCGCAAGGGGGTGCGGCCCTCCGCGCCGCGTTCCGAGCTGTTTCGGTATCCGCCTGGCGGACGTACCGTTGAAGTGTGAACGCACACCGCCGTCACTGGTATTACGCCATGATGGGCACCTGCGTGGTGCTGTTCGTCATGGCGTGGGCGGTCGTGCGTCTCTGGTCGGTCCAGGCCGCCATCGGGATGTGCCTGGTGGCCATGGTCATCCCCCCGGTCGCGGCGATCATCGCGAACCGGCACGGCCCCAACGAGCGGTGGTTCGACGAACCGCAGGACGACGACCGGGGCTCCGACGCCGGCACCGGGGACCCCGAGTCCGACGCGTGGTGGGACGAGCTGGAGGGCCGGAAGGGCAAGGACCACCGCAGATGAGCGCGGTCTCCCGCCGCCGGCGGCCCCGCTCCTAGTACACCAGGGCCTGCACGCCGTCCGGCATGATCTCGCTGACGAAGAGCTGCGCGCCCGCGATGCGCACCCCCTCCACGAGGTCCTTCTCGGTGATGTCGCGCCGGGCCGCGCACTGGCTGCACAGGGTGACCGTCCCCGCGGCCAGCACCGCGTCCAGGAGATCCGGCAGCGGTGCGGCGTGCGGCAGTTCGAACTCCGCCGCCCGGCCCGGCAGCGCGAACCACGCCGACTCACCGGTCAGCCACAGCGACACCTCCACTCCGCTGGCCACCGCGAGCGCCGCCACGGTGAACGCCTGCGAGCACCGCTCGGGCGCGTCCGCGCCCGCCGTCACCTTGATCACGAGCTTCTTCGCCATCCGCCCAGCGTAGGCGGTGCAAGGTTGTGCGGCAGGTCACATCCCGCGGCCGGGAAATCGGTAGGGACCCAGCGAGTCGGCTGGACATAATACGAATCCGCGTGCCGCTGGTCGCACGCCTGTACGTCTTTCGCCCGGGGGGGCTCCATGCAGGACATCGGCGGCGAAGCACGCCGTGACGCAGGTCAGGACTGGCAGGCACGTCCTGCCCTGCTGTTCGAACCCGAACTCGTCTCGTCCTCGGTGGCGCCGCCGCCCGAGCCCTACCGGCCGATGGCCCGCTCCCGGCTGACGCTGGTCATCGCCGCCGCCGCGGTGCTCGGCGTGCTGGCCGGCGCGGGCGCCGGCTACCAGGTGCAGCGCGGCCGCAAGCCCACGCCGCTGCCGCCGCTGGTCGCCGCCGCGCCCGCTCAGCCCGAGGGCGCGGCCCCGGCCCGGCCGGCACCGAAACCCGCCGACGACCGCAACGCGGTCTACGAGGCCGACCTGCTCAAGCTGATCCTGCCGACGCCCAAGGGCGCCGAGCAGCGCGAGAGGCACTGGGTCTCGCAGGCGGAAGAGGCGGACAAGTACTACGACCCGGCGTCCGAGTACGGCGAGCTGGGGCAGAACGGCTTCCGCCGGGCGGCGGTGGCCCGCTGGTCGGTGGGCAAACCGAAGGCCACCGACACCGAGATCAGCCTCACGCAGTTCCGCGACGACCAGTCGCCGTACACCGCGCAGATGCTGCGGGAGAACGAGGACGGCGACGGCGGGCACCAGGACTACGCCACCCCGATCCCCGGCACCGAGGACGGCGAGGTCATGCCGTCCGCGGAGCCCTACGGCGAGAAGGGCGGCCTGAAGGTCTACGTCGGCATGGGCCTGGCCCGGGTCGGCAACATCTACGTGGAGGTCTACGTGACCGGGGTCCGCCCGGTGTCGCGGAACGCGGTCCTGTCCGTGATCACCAAGCAGCTGGAGCGGATGTGACCGAGCAACACCCGGCGCCGGCGGCCCCTCCCACGCCCCCGGCCGTCCCGCCCGTCGCGCCCGCGCGGTCCAAGGAGCGGCGCGATCTGATCATCGCCGGGGCGCTGCTGGCCGTCGCGGCCCTGGCCGGCGGCGGCTACGCGCTCTTCGGCAGCGGCAGCGGCGGCGGCAAGCCCGCCGCCCGGAGCGCGGCGACGGCCGCGCCCGGCCACACCGCGGCCAGGTCCTACGGCGTGACCGCCGGCGGCACCCACTACGGCGACCTCGGGGAACTGCTGCTCCCCCCGCAGCCGATGCTGAAGCAGGGACCGGACGTCGAGCAGTACGGCAACGACACCGTGCTCGACGCCGCCCAGGCCAAGGCGATGGCGGAGGGCGGCGACGGCGCCGCCGACCTCAGCGCGAAGGAGCGGAGGCAGGCCGACGCCGAGCTGGACGCCATGCACATCAAGGGCGCCGCCCTGCGCACCTTCCGCAGGTTCGACGGCAGCGACACCTACGCGATCACGATCGTGCAGGTGGGCAACAAGCTCGCCGCGGGCGCCGCGCCCGAGGCCTTCCGCAAGCTCAGCCAGGGCTCCGACGTCTTCGGCAGGGGACCCGCGGTGCCGGGCCATCCGCACGCCGTCTGCGTGGTGCCGGGCAGCGCGGCCGCCTCCGGCGACGACTGGCTGCAAGGCATGTACTGCCAGGCCACCGAGGGGGACCTGATGGTGACCTTCAGGGTCGAGGGTCCGCGCGTGAACAGGAGCCAGGCCGTGGCGCTGATGGCCAAGCAGCTCGACCGCATCCAGGCGCCGGGGGAGGGAGTCTGATGTCCGGCACCCACCTCCACACCGGCACCGGCACCGGCACCGGCACCGACCTCGACGTCGTCGCCTCGCACGGGATGAGCCCGCGGGCGCGGGTCGCGCTGCGCTGGACGTCCGTGCTGCTGGTCTTCGCGGTCTTCGGCGCCGGCACCGCCTACGCCGTGACCCGTCCGGAGCGCACGAAGATCCCCGGGCTGAGGACGCCGGACGACGGGCGCTGGACCTACCCGCCGATCGCGCTCCCGCTGCTCCCCGCCCGCAGGCCCCGCCCGCTGGACGCCGCGCTCGACCCCGGCGGCATCCACTACGCCGACCTGCGCTCGCTGCTGGTCCCGCTGCCGCGGGGCGCGGTGGACGACCCGGCCTTCCCCGGCACCAAGGGCTGGCTGCCGACGGCCGCGTACCTCAGGACGAGGCAGAACGGGGCAGGAGCGCAGAAGGCGCTGTTCCTCAAGCAGCAGGGGCTGCGGCACATCGCGGGCCGCGCCTGGACGATGCCCGACGGCACCAGGGCGGAGGTGTACCTGCTGCAGATGATCTCCGCGGGCTACGCCGAGATCGTCGGCCCTGACGCCGACGGCCGCCCGGTCGAGGGCGTCACCACCGACAGGCCCGACCGCAGCCTCGTGGACCGCACGGTCCCCCGGCGCGAGACGGTCTCCGGCTACGGCGAGACCGCCCCGTACGGCGCGAGCATGACCCGGTTCGCCTACGTGACGGCGGGCGACACCGTGGCGCTGGTACTGCTGACCCGCAAGGGCGGCGAGGTGCCCGAGCAGGCCTTCCGGCAGACCGTGCGGCTGCAGGCCCAGCTGCTGGGCTGAGCGGTACGCGGCCCCTGCTGCCGCGCACGGCTGAGCGGCACGTCACGTGGGCTGGCCGCGCCCGGGGCGGGGCCGCGCACTAGACTTGGGCGCGGCCCTGCCCGCTGCCCTCGCGAGGAGCACGACCCGTGCACATTGAGTACTACTTCGACGTCCTGCTCGTGCTGGTCTGCGTCGGCGTCGCCGCATTCGCGTTCTACGCGGTGAAGAAGCTCTACCAGGGCCAGCGCTGACATGATCGAGATCCCGTCCGACCTGCACCCCGACCTCGTACCGCTGGCGTTCCTGCTGGGCCGGTGGGAGGGCGCGGGCGTGCACGACTTCCCGGGCTCGGAGAAGTGCAACTTCGGGCAGTCCCTCACCTTCACCCACGACGGCCGGGCGTTCCTCGAGTACGTCTCGCACACCTGGGTGCTGGACGACGAGGGCAAGAAGGTCAGGCCGCTGGAGAGCGAGAGCGGCTACTGGCGGATCGGCGCGGACCGCAAGGTCGACGTCACCAGCAGCCGCGACGAGGGCGTCGTGGAGATCTGGACCGGCGAGCTGGCCGAGGGCAAGCCGCAGATCGACCTGGTCACGGACGCGGTGGCCCGGCTGCCCTTCGCCCCGGAGTACAGCGGCGGCAAGCGGCTGTACGGCTACGTGAACAGCGACCTGATGTGGGTCGGCGAGAAGGCCACCCCCTCGGTGCCGCTGCGGGCGTACATGTCGGCGCACCTGAAGAAGGTCGTCGACCCGCGCGAGTGGATCGCCGACCTCAAGGACCTGCCGGACGACGGCATCGCCTTCTTCAAGTAGCCGGCCCCCACGCGGCCGGCCCGGTTCTGCGAGCTGCCGGCCGCGGTCGTTCACCGGCGTGTCGACCTACACTGGCCGGGTGGTCACCACCGACTGGAAGACCGACCTGCGCCGGCGCGGATACCGGCTGACGCCACAGCGCCAGCTGGTGCTGGAGGCCGTCGACTGCCTGGAGCACGCGACGCCCGACGACATCCTGTCCGAGGTGCGCAGGACCGCCTCCGGGGTCAACATCTCCACCGTCTACCGCACGCTGGAGCTGCTGGAGGAGCTGGGCCTGGTCAGCCACGCCCACCTCGGGCACGGCGCCCCCACGTACCACCTCGCCGACCGGCACGACCACATGCACCTGGTGTGCCGGGACTGCGACGTGGTCACCGAGGCCGACGTGGACATCGCGGCGCCGCTGGGCGAGCGGCTGCGGGCGGAGTTCGGCTTCGAGACCGACATGAAGCACTTCGCGATCTTCGGCCGCTGCCGCGACTGCACGGCGAAGGCCGCGGACTCCTGACGGCCGGTGCCCGTACCGCCGCCTTCGCTGTGACCGTGGCAATGACCGCCGGTCCGGTCATACGAGCGGCCTGGTCGTAGTCTTGACGGCATGACCAAGAGCCCTTTGCTGTCGCTGCCCGGCGCCGTCCCCGCAGAAGGCCCTGACGAGGGAGTGGCCGCGCACTACGGCGACCTCTTCCGCGAGCAGCGCGCCCTCGCCGACGGCACCGGTTTCGTGGACCTCTCGCACCGCGGTGTGGTGACGGTCAGCGGTGCCGACCGGCTGTCCTGGCTGCACCTGCTGCTCACCCAGCACGTGGAGAACCTGCCGGCCGGGCAGGCCACCGAGGCGCTCATCCTGTCCGCGCACGGCCACATCGAGCACGCCCTCTACCTGGTCGACGACGGTGCCACCACCTGGATGCACGTCGAGCCCGGCACCCAGGGGCCGCTGCTGGCCTACCTGGAGAGCATGAAGTTCTTCTACCGGGTCGAGACCGCCGACGCCTCCGACCAGTTCGCCGTCGTGTACCTGCCCGCCGGGTCGATCACCGAGGTGCCCGCCGAGTGGGTCGCCCGGCAGACGCCGTACGGCCGGGAGGTCTTCGTCCCGCGCGACAGGTTCGAGGAGTTCGCCGCGCAGGCCGGGCCGCCCATCGGGGTGCTGGCGCACGAGGCGCTGCGGATCGAGGCGCACCGGCCGCGGCTGGGCCTGGAGACCGACCACCGCACCATCCCGCACGAGTTGGGCTGGCTGGACACCGCCGTGCATCTGCAGAAGGGCTGCTACCGCGGCCAGGAGACGGTCGCCCGTGTGCAGAACCTGGGCCGCCCGCCGCGCCGGCTGGTCTTCCTGCACCTGGACGGCAGCGAGGTGCGGCTGCCCGGGCCCGGCACCGAGGTGCGGGTCGCGGCCGAGGGCGAGGAGGGCCGCGCGGTCGGCACGATCACCTCGTCGGCCCGGCACTGGGAGCTGGGCCCGATCGCGCTCGCGGTCGTCAAGCGCAACACCCCGGAGGGTGCGACGCTGCTGGCCGGGGACACCGCCGCGACCCAGGAGACGGTCGTCGCGCCCTGAGCGGGGCGCAGAGCCGATCCCTGAGCCGAGCCGCGCTGCGAACCGCGCTCAGAGCTCCACGACGACGGTGAAGGGTCCGTCGTTGGTGAGCGACACCTTCATGTCGGCGCCGAAGACCCCGGTCTCGACGGTCGCGCCCAGCGCACGCAGCTGGGCGACGACCTCGTCGACCAGCGGTTCCGCCAGGTGTCCCGGCGCGGCGGCGTTCCAGGTGGGGCGGCGGCCCTTGCGGGCGTCGCCGTAGAGCGTGAACTGGCTGATCACCAGCAGCGGTGCCGCGATGTCGGAGCAGGACCGCTCCTCGGGCAGGATGCGCAGCGTCCACAGCTTGCGGGCCAGCGCCGCCGCCTTCTCCGCGGTGTCGTCGTGCGTCACCCCGACCAGGACGCACAGCCCGGGGCCGATGGCTCCCACGCTCCGCCCGTCGACCACGACCTTCGCCTCGCTCACCCGCTGGGCCACCGCTCGCATGGCCTCATTGTGTCGGGTGCGGGAACGCCGGAAGAACCAGGGTGGGGGCGCGCACGCGGGCGGTCACCGTACCGGGGCGGGGGCGCGTACGGACGCCGGCGCGCGCCGCACCGGCCGCCTCGCACAACTGTCGCGACGGCCGTTCGGGTGCAGACTCGCTGCGGGGTGCCGGGGACAGGTGGCAGCATCGACGGCAGGATTCCCCGCCCGTGGCCGCCTGCCGCGTGCGCTGCCGTGGCGGAGCTGCCCGTGTGGGAGCCGCCCTCGCGGTGCCGGCGCGTACGGCTGCTGCGTGCGGGGGACGACAGGCATGATCACGTCCGGCGCTGGACAGGCTCCCGGCACCGCCGCCGACCTGCCGGCGGTGCCAGCCCCCGGCGCCCACCAGGAAGGGCCACCGCATGCTCAAGGCCGACGCACCAGGGCCGTCCCGCCCGCCCGCGCCCCGCGGCCCACTGGCGGACACCGCGGCAGCCGACCTGGGCGGCCTCGACCTGGTGGCGCTGCGCACCCTGCGCAGGGACGCCCAGAGCGAGGAGGCCGACCTGTCGTATCTGCGCCGGCTGCTGCACGGGCGGATCGACATCCTGCGGGCCGAGCTGAGCCGCAGGGCCGGTGCCGCCGCCCTGCCCGGCGCCCCCGGCGGCCCGGACGCCCCGGTGCTCGACCGGCTCCCGGAGATCCTCGCCGACGGCCCGTCCCGGGTCCGCTCGGCCCGGCACGTCACGCTGGGCACCCCGCTGAGCCCCCGGGTGCAGCGGCTGGCCGCCGACATCCTCGCCGAGGTGGAGCTGTCCGACCTCGACGCGCGCACCGACCCCGAGCTGCACGCGGGGATGGCCCGGCTGGCCCGCCACGAGCAGCAGGTCTCGGGCCGCAGGCTGAGCCTCCAGCAGACCGTCGACGACTGCTCGGCGGAGATCGCCCGCCGCTACCGCGAGGGCGAGGCCCACATCGACGACCTGCTCTCCGACGGCTGACCGGCGGCCGGCCCGGGGCCTGCCGTGATAACCGGATGCGGGCGGCGGGCGCGGCTGCGTAACGTGCGGACATGGGTGTTGAGATACGCACGATCACCGAGTCCGAGGTCGGCCCGTGGGTGCAGGCGATGCACACCGGCTTCCACCGGTCGCAGGTCATCTCCGCGGAGGAGATCGCGCTCTCGCGGCCCGGGTTCGACCTGGACCGCACCCGCGGCGCCTTCGACGGGGACCGCTGCGTGGGGACCTTCCGCAGCATGGCGCGGGACCTGACGGTGCCGGGCGGCGGCTCGGTGTCCGCCACCGCGGTGACCAACGTGACCGTCACCGCCACGCACCGCCGCCGGGGCCTGGCCACTCGCCTGATGGCCGCGGACCTCGCGGCGGCCAAGGAGCGCGGCGAGGCGGTGGCCATCCTGATCGCCGCCGAGTACCCGATCTACGGGCGGTTCGGCTTCGGCCCCGCCACCTGGGTCACCGAGTGGGAGGTCGACGTGCCGCGGGCGGTGCTCCCGCCGGGTGACGCGGTATCCGGCACGGTCGAGCTGGTCACCCCGGCCGAGGTGCGGGCGCTGGGACCGGCCCTGCACGAGCGGGTACGCGTCCGTACCCCGGGCGCCATCAGCCGTGACAGCCGCTGGTGGGACCGGGCCACCGGCGCGATCGTGCTGCCCTCGTTCGGCTTCCAGGTGCCCTTCTTCGTCGTCCACCGCGACACGGCGGGCGAGGTCGACGGCATGGCGGCGTACCGGGTCAACGACCCCTACTGGCCGGGCAAGTTCCCCAACGCCGAAGCCGAGGTGCTCTGGCAGCTCGCCGCGACCCCGGACGCCGACGCGGCGCTGTGGCGCTACCTGCTCTCGCTGGACTGGGTCGTCCGGCTCAAGTCCGGCCACCGCCCGCCCGACGACATCCTCCCGCTGCTGCTCGGCGACCCCCGCGCCGCCCGCACCGAGACCTACGCCGACTACATGTGGCTGCGGCTGCTGGACGTCCCGGTCGCACTGTCGGCCCGCACCTACGCCCCGCTGGGCGCCGACCTCGTACTCGACGTGCGCGACGCCGACGGCCTGGCCGGCGGCACCTTCCGGCTGGAGACCGCTCCCGGCGCGGCCCCGCGCTGCACTCCCGCCCCCGCCTCGCCGCCCGATCTGACCCTGGACGTCGCCACCCTGGCCCGCCTCTACCTCGGCGACGAGTCGGCCGAGCGGCTGTCGGCCCTGGGCCTGCTGACCGAGCACCGCCCCGGCGCGGCCGCCACCGCGTCCCACCTGTTCCACACCCCGCGCCGGCCCTGGTGCCCCGAGGTGTTCTGAGGCAAGGCCCTCAGGGACGAGGAGAGCCCCCTGGGCGTGATGCCCCGGGGGCTCAGTGCTGCGCCAGATACGCCAGCACGATCAGGACTCCGCCGGCGCACCATGCCTGTGTGCTGCGTGCGCGGTTCCGTAAGCCGACCCCGCAGCACAGGAGCCCTGCTCCCATGACCGGGCCGTAGCGGTTTTCGAGCCCTTGTTGAAGCAACCAGACCGTCAGATCCATCAAGAGCATCGCCCTCACCCCCTCCTGGGCGACTGACGTGGTCCTCTTCCCGCCCGTGGCGACGACGCTAGGTCCGGCATTTGTCGACGCCTACCGGGTCGTTCGCCCGCACCTGCCCGGCTTGGCTGCCGGCACCGCGGTGTCGGCTGACGCTCGTACGACGCTGGACGGGCGTACCGGCCGAGCCTGCTTGGCCAACTTCAGCAACTCTTGGTCAAATTCCATAAGTTGATTGATGTCTGGCAATCATGTTGTGCCACTTGGCGGAGATCGCAAAACGAATCTCAGTCAAGTCCCAAAGTTGACAGAGGGTTGTACGCTGTTGCCGTGAGCCTGCATGAGTCGGCTGTGAGCGGAAGCCCGCCCGAGGTGCCGTATCTGCGGATCGCCTGGGAACTGCGTCACGACATCGAGCAGGGCACGTTCGAAGCGGGAGCCCAACTGCCCACCCAGGCGGCGCTGGTGCGGCGCTTCGACGTGTCCCGCGCCACCGTGCAGCGCGCGCTGGACGAGCTGCGGCGGGACGGCTGGATCGACTCCCAGCAGGGCCGCGGCTCCTACGTCCTCGACCGGTCCGCCGCCCACACGGCGCCGGAACCCGCAGGCGTGGGGCTGACCGACCACATCGATGCCGCCTTCGAGGCGGACCGGATCACTCTGGACTCCTTCTCGTTCACCTCGGAGACCCTCAACTCCGCGCTTCAGGAGCCGTTGCGCCGGGTCAGGAGGGGCGAGCTGCGGCCGGAATCGATCGCGGTGCGGCTGCTGCTGCCGTCGCCCGACGTGCGGCTCGCGCTCCCCAAGGCGGTGGGCGACGCCGACGACGACCGGCCGCTGCGCCGACTCCGCAGGCTGACGATCAGCCAGGCGGTGACGGTGCAGAGCGCGGTGGGCGCGCTGGCGGACTCCGGGCACGTGGCCGACGTGAGGGTGGACATCAGGACGGTCCCGCTCACCCCGATGCACAAGCTGTATCTGCTCAACGGCACGGACGCGCTGTTCGGCTACTACGAGGTCGTCAGGCGCATGGTGCCGTTCCAGCAGCAGGAAATGGAGATCTACGACATCCTCGGTCTCGACGCCACGCTCTACCACTACTCGGCCGACGCCGAGGACGGCCAGGGCGCGGCATTCGTCCACAGCTCGCAGCGCTGGTTCGAAACGCTCTGGTCAACGATCGCCGAGCCGTTGACACTCTTTGAGTGACCTCGCACCCGCCCCCCCGGACGACGGCCGACACGCTCAGGGAGCTGCTGGCCGCCGCGAACTGCGTCCTGTTCGACTTCGACGGCCCGCTCACCGCAGTGTTCGGCGGGCACAAGGCAACCGAGGTCGCGGCGGCGCTGACCTCCCGTGTCGCCTCCTGGCCACGGGCGCCCGAAGTGGCCCACCGGACCGACCCGATACAGATCCTGCTGGACGTGGCGAAGGCCTTCGACGGCTCGGAGCACGACCACAGGGTCGCGGAACTGGACAAGCTGCTCACCGACCAGGAATCGGTCGCGATCGTCTCGGCCAGGCCGACGCCGTACGCCGACTCCCTCGTACGGCGGCTGGTGGCGCGCGGCAAGTCCGTCGCGGTGACGACCAACAACTCGGCGGCGGCGGTCCTCGGCTATCTCGAACTGCGCGGCCTGACCGCTTGCTTCGGCCCGCATGTGCACGGCAGGGCTGCCGACCCGCGGCTGCTGAAGCCGCATCCCTCCTGCGTGCGGGAGGCGATACGCAGTACGGGCGTCGGCGCCGGGCAGTGCCTGATGATCGGCGACTCCCCCCGCGACTACGAGGCGGCCTCCGCCGCCGGTGTCGCCTTCCTCGGCTATGCGAGGAACGCCAGGAAGCATCGGCAGTTGACGGACGCCGGGGTCGAGCACGTGGTCGACTCGCTCGTGCACGTGTACCAGGCCGCGGCCTACGCGTAGCCCGGGCCGCCGTTGTGCCGCAGGTGGCTTTCCGGCGGGCGTCCGGCGGATCCGGTGCCGGGACTACCCTCCACTCCACGCGGCGGCGTGCTGGGACGTGGCCGTCAGCTGGTTCACCGCGCAGTCGAGGAGTTCGATGACCTGGGGAGTCGGAGCACACGCCGCTCCGGTCGGCGCGGACCTGGTCGAGGGGCCGCTCAAGGGCAACCACCACTTCACCTTCGCCGTACGCCTGGACCGGGCCTCGCCGCTGGCCGGCGACTTTCCCTGGCTCAAGCTCCGCGAGCCGCGGGAAGGGGTCTTCTGGTACGACATGCGGTACTTCCCGTCGGAGGACCAGCTGCTGGAGCAGGTGCAGGGCCGGGTGCCGCGGGTGCCGCGGGTGGGACGTGCCGCGGTCAGGGGCGACGTGCTGACCTTTGCCGAGTTCATCGAGGGCGTCACCCTCGACCGGTGGCCCGCGGCGGCAGAGCGGGTGCCCGAGCAGATCCAGGAGCAGTTGGAGGAGCTGTTCGCCGCACTGGCCGCGATCGACCCCGGACCGCTGCTCGCCGAAGGGCAGTCGTCCTGCGACTGCGCGGACGGTGGCGCCGGCGGCCGCGACGGGACCGGGTTCCTGCGCCAGCTGCTGCACTTCGCCATCGCTCACATCTACCTGCCGAACCGGCCGCGGGTCGGCGGCCTGTTCGACGAGCTGGGCGTGAGCCACGAGACGCTGGTCGGGCTGCCGGCGCAGGTGCCCGACCTCACGCCCCGCGGCCCCCGCCTCCTGCACGGCGATCTGCACCGCAAGAACCTCGTGGTCGACCGGGCGGGCGCGCTGTGGACGATCGACTGGGAGCTGGCACTGATCGGTGACCCGGTGTACGACCTGGCCACCCATCTGCACCTGATGGGCTACCGCCCCGACCAGGAACGCGACATGATCCGCCGCTGGCGCCGGGCCGTCGGCCCCGCCGCCTCCCGGGGACTGGACGCGGATCTGCCCCGCTACCGCGACTTCAAGCGCGTCCAGTCGGTCTGCACCGACGTGATCCGCGGCGCGGCACGGCTGGCCGAGCACCCGGACGGTGGGCGGCTCCGGCACGTGGCGACCGTCGTGTACCGGGCGCTGGTGGCGGCGCAGGAAGTCCTGGGGATGGAGAAGGTGCCGCCGCCGGTCGCGGTCGAGGCGGTGTTCGAGGCGTGGATGACCGCCCATAAGAACAGAGATTCTTAACGGTTACCCTCGCAAAATTTAACTGGACCTACGGTGTTCCGCCGGGTGAGACTCGCCGCATGAGCCCAGCCCTGTACGTACCGCTCGTCACGCCCTTCGCCGCCGACGGAGGGGTCGACTACGGCGCGCTCGAAGCGCTGGCCCGGGACGTCCTCGCGCAGGGGGCCGACGGGCTGGTGGCGCTCGGCACGACCGGGGAGCCGGGGAGCCTGGACGAGGAGGAGCGGGGGCGGGTCGCCGAGCTGGTCGGGCGGGTGTGCCGGGCCGCCGGGGCGCGGTTCGTGCTCGGGGTGGGGGACGGGCGGCGCGGCCTGGGGGAGTGGGCCGTCGCGCCCGACGCCGTGCTGGTCACGGTGCCGGCCTTCGTCCGGCCGGGTGAGGCCGGGGTCGTCGCGCACTTCGCCGGCGTGGCCGCCCGCAGCGACGTGCCGCTGGTCGTCTACCACGTCCCCTACCGCACCGGTCAGCAGCTGACCGCCCGCGCGCTGCGGGAGCTGGCCGCGATCCCCGGGGTGGCCGGGGTGAAGTACGCGGTCGGCGGCATCGACGCCGAGACCGTCGACCTGCTCGGCGACCGGCCGGCCGGCTTCGACGTGCTCGCCGGCGACGACGTCTTCGCGCCCGCGATGCTCGCCCTCGGCGCGACCGGCGCCGTCCTGGCCTCCGCCCACCTCGACACCGCCGCATGGGTGCGGCTGGCCGCCACCGGCGACCGGGAGCTCGGCCACCGGCTCGCCGCACAGGCGGCCGCGCTCTTCCGGGAGCCGAACCCGACCGTGATCAAAGCCGCACTGCACGCCCAGGGCCGCATCCCGACCCCCGGCGTACGGCTGCCGCTGCTGCCCGCGAGCCCGCAGGCGCTGGCCGGCGTACGTCTCGGCACCTGAAACCATTCGCCGCCCGCCCGCCGCTGCGGTGATACTCGAACGGGCGGGCACACCCAGCACCCAGCGCCACGGACGGGCGCGACCAGATCGGAGAGACCGCATGAGGATCGGAATCGTCGGAGCCACCGGGCAGGTCGGCGGCGTCGTACGCAAGGTGCTGGCCGAGCGCGCGTTCCCGGTGACGGAGCTGCGGCTCTTCGCCTCGGCGCGGTCCGCCGGGCGCACCCTCCCGTGGGCCGGCGCCCCCGGTGGCGAGGTCACCGTCGAGGACGCGGGCACCGCCGACTACACCGGCCTGGACATCGTCATCTTCTCGGCCGGCGGCGCCACCAGCCGCGCCATCGCGGAGAAGGTCGCCGGCCAGGGCGCCGTCGTGATCGACAACTCCTCCGCCTGGCGGCGCGACCCCGACGTCCCGCTCGTCGTCTCCGAGGTCAACCCGCACGCCCTGGCCGACCGCCCCAAGGGCATCATCGCCAACCCGAACTGCACCACGATGGCCGCGATGCCGGTGCTCAAGCCGCTGCACCAGGAGGCCGGCCTCGTCTCGATGGTCGCCACCACCTACCAGGCGGTCTCCGGCTCCGGCCTGTCCGGCGTGGCGGAGCTGTACGGCCAGGCCCGCCAGGTCGTCGACGGCGCCGACCGCCTCACCTTCGACGGCGACGCGGTCGACTTCCCCGAGCCGGCCGTCTACGCCCGGCCCATCGCCTTCAACGTCCTCCCGCTCGCCGGGTCCCTCGTCGACGACGGCAGCTTCGAGACCGACGAGGAGCAGAAGCTGCGCAACGAGAGCCGCAAGATCCTGGAGATCCCGGACCTGAAGGTGTCCGGCACGTGCGTGCGCGTGCCCGTCTTCTCCGGGCACTCGCTCCAGGTCAACGCGAGGTTCTCGAGCGAGCTGAGCGTGGAGCGGGCGTACGAGCTGCTGGCGCAGGCGCCGGGGGTCGAGCTGTCGGACATCCCCACGCCGCTGCAGGCCGCGGGCCGCGACGCCTCGTACGTCGGCCGCATCCGCCGCGACGAGACGGTCGAGCACGGGCTCGCGCTCTTCCTGTCCAACGACAACCTCCGCAAGGGCGCTGCGCTGAACGCGGTCCAGCTCGCCGAACTGGTCGCAGCGGAACTTTCCGCGACGGTCTGAGCCCCCGCCCTCCCGGGCACCCCTTGTCCCGGGACCTTCGCCCGGTTGGGTGGCTCGTCGCGCAGTTCCCCGCGCCCCTGAAAAACGGTCACCCTCTGCGCAGAGGGCAAGCCCCTGCCAGGGGCGAACGCTGTGCGCTGGAGGACGCAGGCCAAAAGGGGCGCGGGGAACTGCGCGCCCCGCCGAACGGGCGGGAAAGAAAGCGACGCCACCGCAAGGGGCACCCACCCCAGGTGGCGCTGGGGGTACCCCCATGCGAAGCGCTGGGGGCGGAACCGCGAGACGAGCTGTCCACCCGGGGAAGGTCCGGGGCGTGCGGGTCGGGGCAGGGGGTGCGGCACCCCCCTAGGACGGGAGGTGGTGGAAGGCCGAGAGGACCGCCTCGGTCTGGAGGTCGACCTGGGTCGGAACGGGGAGCCAGGTCAGGCCGTGTTCCGCGGCCAGCTCCGCCGCCCAGCGGGCGAGCCGCCGCGCGCACGCGGTGCGTACGGCCTCCGCCGAGGGCGACGCATCCGCGTCCAGGAGCTGCAGGAGCGTCCCCGCCGCCCGCAGGGCCATCCGCCGGGCGGCGATGTCGAGCGCGTGCACGTGAGCACGCGACAACCGCACCGGCGACGGATGCAGCGCGTCCCACTCCTCCGCGACCCGCGGCCCCATCGCGACGAGCCCGTCGGCGATCCGCAGCAGCCGGGGGTCGCCGCCCGAGGCGCCCAGCACCTGCCGCACCTCGGCGAGCATCGTGCGCGCCAGCCCCGACTGGTGCCGCAGCAGGACCGCGAGGTCGGCGAGGGCGCGGGCCGGGTCGGGGTGCCGGCTGGTGTCGGAGACACCGGCGCTCGCCCACATCGGCACCTCGAACAGCGCGGTCATCCCGCCGTACGCCTGCGGCCGTATCCACGTCGACCTGCTGACGTCCTCGGGCAGGCTGTCGAACTGGGCGCGCTCGCCGGGCTCGGGCAGGAGGAAGACGCCGGGGCCTGAGGACCGCCAGTAGAGGGCGTCGTACGTACCGGTCTGCACCGGCACGTCCCGCTCGGCGGACAGCTTGCCGAGGCTCTCGGACAGCCCGGGCAGGTCCCGGGTGAGCTGGACCCAGCTGCCGCCGATGTCGTTGCCGTGCAGCGAGCACTGCAGCACCGGGCGCAGCTCGTCGATGAGCCGGATCAGCGCCTGCGACTCGGGGAGCTGGTCCTCGGGGGGCCGGATCGACGGCGCCCACTCGGGCTGCTCGTCGGCCGGCGGCCGGTACGCGTGCCGGAAGTGGTCGGCGGGGGTGCGGCGGACCGCCGGTCCCGCCTCGCTGCGCAGGGTGCCGTCCGGGTCGAGGCAGAGCAGGAAGTGCCAGGCGGCACCCGATCCGACGTGCAGGTGCGGGTCGAGGGCGACCCGCTCGGCGATCCGCAGCGCGCTGGCCGCGCCGACCCGTTCGTCGGAGTGCGGCCCCGCGACGACCAGGATGTTGCGTACCCGGGGCCGGTCGAGGCCGACGGTGAGCAGATGCAGCGGGCGGCCCTCCCGCGACCGGCCGGCCACCCGCAGGGTGCACAGCCCCGGCCGGAACCGGACGAACGCGGAGGCCGCAGCAACGACCCCCGCGACGCCCGGGTACGCATCGGCCGTGGAATGGCTCACGTCCCGTTGGAATTGCTGTCGCCGGTGGTCTCCTTCTTGTCCAGCCGTCGTATGACGATGGTGCCCGCCATGCTGACTCCCCTCTCCCCTGTCCAAGTCGGTTGCTGCACACAGGAGTTGACTCTTCACCCCGGGTTACTCCCATGCCTTGTCAGAGTCCGGCGGCACGGCGACAGTGTCAAGGAGGGCGACGGGGAAGGGGGCGGCCCGGATGACGGCACGGACGGAGGCGGACGTCGGGGGCGCGGACGGGGAGTTACGGCGGCCGCGGATCAAGCCGGAGCACCGGGCGTACCGCACGGTCGACGGCAACGTCAGGATCGGCAGCGTCATCTACGGCATCGGCGCGGAGATCGCCGACCCGCACGGCTGGATCTGGACGCTCACCCAGCTGATGGACGGCACCCGCAGCGGGCAGCGGATCGCCGCGGAGGTCGCCGCGCTGCACCCGGCGGCGGTGCTCCCCGAGACGGTCGGCGCGGCCATCGGCGAGCTGCGGCAGGCCGGTTTCGTGGAGGACGCGGCCGCCCCGATGCCGCCGGGCCTTGCCGAACGCGACCGGCTGCGGCACACCCGCGGGGTGGCGCTGCTGCGCTGGATGGACCTCAGCCCGCGGGCCAGCCCGTGGCAGGCGCAGCTCCGGTTGCGCCGCGCCCGCGTGCTGGTGCTCGGGGTCGGCGGAACGGGGGGCGCCGCCGCGCAGATCCTCACCGCCGCCGGAGTCGGGCGGCTGCACGTGGTGGACCCCGACACCGTCGAACTGTCCAACCTCAACCGCCAGTTGCTCTACGGCGAGGCCGACATCGGGCACCCCAAGGCGGAGGCGGCGGTGGCCGCGCTGCGTGCCCTCAACTCCGACGCGGCAGTCACCGGCGAACGCCGGGAGATCCGCGGCCAGGACGCGCTGGCCGAACTGGTCGCCGAAGGCCCGCCCTACGACGTGCTGGTGCTCGGCGCGGACCGCCCGCCGGAGATCCGCCGCTGGGCGAACCGCGTCTGCCTGGCGGCGGACCTCCCCTGGGTGGAGGGCGGTTACCGCGGCCCGCTGGTCACCGCGGGCGTCCACGTGCCCGGTTCAGGGCCGTGCTGGGAGTGCCAGCGGGCGGGCGAGGACGAGCGCCGCGACCTCCGGCTGGCGCCGGGCCAGGACGAGGGCGCCGTGTCCCCCCGGATGCCGTGGAACCCGGCCAGCGCGGTGACCGCGACCCTCTCGGGCACCCTCGTCGCCCACGCGGCCCTCGCCCTCCTCACGGGCGTCCCGCCCATGCGCCACGGCTTCCGCTACGGCATCAACCTCATGTCCCTCGGCGACCCCGTCCTCCAGATCCACCCCCGCCGCCCCACCTGCCCGGCCTGCGGCTCCGCCGGCCCCGGGAACTGACCTCCCCTCGCGGCCTGTCGCCTGCCCGCGGCTGCGCAGAGGCCAGGCAACTCGCCGCAAGGGGCAGTCACTCCAGGGGGGGCCGGGGGCGGAACTGCGCGACCGGCCACGACGGCGGGAAGACGCGCGGGCCACCGCAGGGGGCAGTCACCTGGTCCCTGAGCCACCCGCAGGGGCCACCTCAGGAAAGGCGTTCCACCGCCGAGAGAACGGTCCGCGCCTGCAGCTCGACCTGGTCGAAAACCGGCACCCAGCGTGCATCGAGGCTCGCCACCAACTCCCGCGCCCCCGCGTCGAGCCGCCGCTCGAGCCGGCTCCGCAACCGCCCCGGCTCGGCAGCCGGATCCCCGTCCCCGAGCGGCTGCTCGTCGAGCAGCCGCAAAAGCATCCCCGTCGCCCGCAGCGGAATGCGCCGCGAGGCGATGTCGAGCGCGGCGACGTGCGCCATCGTCAGCGGCACGGGCGATTCCGCCGCGAGCGCGTCGTAGTCCGCGGCGAGCGCGGCGAACGTCCCGACCGCGTGCTCCACCCCGCGCAGCAGCAGCGCCTGGCTGCCGCCCTCGGGCGGGCCGATGACCGGCAGCGCCCGCTCCAGCGTGCTGGCCAGTGCGGCCCCGTCCTTGCGGAGCCTGGCCGCCATCGCGGCGACCGCGTAGGCCGGGTCGGGGTGCGGTGCCGGGTCGGCGACCCGCCGCGTCGCCCACATCGGCACCTCGACGAGCGCGGTGAGCCCGCCGTAGCGCTGCGGGCGGCACCAGGTGGAGCCGTTGACGTCCTCCGGCTCGCTGGCGAATCGTTCCCTCACCCCGCCGGACGGCAGCACGTACACGCCCGGCCCCGAGCCCTGCCAGAACAGCGCGTCGTACGTCCCGACCTGCACGGGGATGTCGAGTTCCGCGGCGTACTTCCCGAACGGCTCGGCCAGCCCGGGGATGTCGGAGGTCAGCTGCACCCAACTGCCGCCGACGTCCGTACCGTGCAGGGTGCACTGCAGGATGGGCCGCAGCTCGTCGATGACGGCCAGCAGGGCGTAGGTCTCGGGGAGTTCGTCGCCCGGGGCGCGGAAGGAGCCTGCCCACTCGGGCTGTTCGCTGACCGCCGGGCGGTAGGTGTGCCGGAAGTGGACGGCGGGCGGGCGCGGTCCGGCCGGCCCGGTCTCGTTGAGCACCGTGCCGTCGGGGTCGAGGCACAGCAGGAAGTCCCAGGTCAGGTCCGCGTCGGCCATCCGCCGGCGGTCGGCGACCGCCTGCTCCGCCAGCCACAGCACCGTGCCGCCGCCGGCCTGCTCGTCCGGGTGCGGCCCGGCGACCACCAGTACGTGCCGCCTGCCGTGTCCGACCGACAGCAGCCACAGCGGCCGCCCGGTCCTGGACTCACCGGCCAGCCGCATCCGGCACAGGTCCGGATGCCGCGCGCTGAGCAGGCGGGCCGCCGCCGCGACACCGGACACGGTCGGATACGCGTCTGGCCCGCGCATGACGGCTCCTCCTCGGCTGAGCGGCTCTCCGGCTGTTCCCTGTGCAGGCGTTCGACCACCCCGCCGCTCAGCTCCGCAGCTGCCCGGCGGTCGAACGTGGTGCAGGTCGTCGTCCGCCGCTGTGCACGGGAAGTGACGGTGCGCCACCCGCGGGGACCGCGAGCGCGCCTGCTCAGACTCGGCGGGTCACTGCCGGGTGTCAAGGGCGCCAGGGCCGGCCCCGGCCACCCGGGACCGCGCGATGTCAGGCCCGCGGTACATCCGCTCGGGGATACGCGCGAGCGTCGACTCCCGCACGCGCGGCCCGAGCCCGTACAGCTGCTGGAAGCTCATGATCAGCGGGCGCCAGCGGTCCGGGTCGATGCGGTCGGTGCTGCCCGGCAGCCGGATCCCGTCGTGCACCAGCACGCGCTGGACGCGCACCTCGAAGACGATGATGCCGCCGCGCTGCTCCGGGTCGTCCTCGGCCAGCGGGTGCGTGGCCTCGACCACGGCCTCCATCGCGACCGGGCACTCCGCGGCCCGCGGCGGCCGTACGGTCTGCGACGCCACCGCCGTCAGCCCGGCCCGCCCGAACTTGTCGCGCTCGAAGCGGTACCCGCGCTCCGCCTTCCCGCCGGGCACCGGATCGCGCCCGGTGGTCAGCGCCAGCCGGTCGACCGCGTCGGCGAGCCGGTCGTCGGGCAGGTTCAGCACGCACTCCCGCTCCCGCAGCAGATTGCGGGCCGTCTGCGACCGTGCCCCCAGGCCCAGCATGCACCGCCACCCCAGCCAGAAGGCCGACGACATCGGCGCCAGGTTCGGCGTCGCCCCGTCCTCGTTGAGGGTGGACAGCAGCACGACGGGCGTGCCGAAGTAGAGGATTCCGGGCTCGATACGCGTGTGGTCGAGCGTGGTCGTGTTCGGTGAGGTCATGCCCCCACCCTGCCCTGCGAACGGATCTCCGGCTGGCGGTATTCGGACGGCACGGTGGCCGGCCCCCGAGGCGCATCGACCACGCCCGGGCCGGTGTCCACGTCCCGGCCGCCGAGTGGACGAACCGCCCCGAGCGCAGGTGGCCGCGCAGCGCGGCGAGCGCCGGGTGCGGGTTGTCGCGGTGCCACACCGGCGAGTGCGGGCAGACCGGCGCCGGGTCCCGTACGGCGATCCGCGTCGGCGGGGTCGAGCCGGCGGCCGATCACGACGCGGCCCTAGGCAGGCAACGCTCCGCAAGGGGCAGGACCTCAGGAGCGCGGGAAGCCCCCGCCGGGCCGCAGGGGAGAAGGCACCGCGGCAGGCGGCGTACGCCCTGGTGCGGCAGGCGCGGCCACCGGGACCTGGATCTCGGTGAGCCAGGACGAAGGCTCACCCCCGGCCGTGAGGAAGTGCTCGCGGCCGGGCGGCTCGGGTACCAGACCCGCCGCCTCGACCCAGCGGGCCAGCTTCTGGATCGAGGCCAGAACGGACTCGGGCGACCCGCGGTGCACCAGCGTGGCGGCCCGCGGCACAGCGGGCAGCAGCACGTACGGCACCCCGCCCCGCACGGGCACACCCGCGTGCACGGTGACCCCGTACGCCCCCTCGGGCAGCGGCTCGAACCACGCGAGGTCCGGGCCGGCCGCCTGCACCCCGGCGGCGGCGATCAGGGCGCGGGCGCCGCGCAGGAGCGGCCGGAGCACCGCCCCCAGGTGCCGCGGGTCGAAACTGTCCGCGGTGCCGCTCAGCGCGGCGACCCGCAGCGCCGGCAGCGGTTTGACGACGACCTCGTCGACGGGCATCGTGCCCTCGCTCTCGATGGTGAGGAGCCGCCGCTCGACCTGCGCCAGCCGGTCGGCCGCGGCGGCCGCCGCCGCGGCCAGTTCGGCCCGGCGCAGCCGCAGCATGCCGCGCAACTGCTCCGCGTCGACCCGGTCGTCCAGCAGTACGGCCACCTGCCGCAGGCTGAACCCGAGGTCCTTGAGCGCGATGATCCGGTTGAGCCGGGCCAGTTGCGCGGCCTCGTAGCCGCGGTGCCCGGTGACCGGATCGACCCGCGCGGGCGGCAGCAGCCCGATGGCGTCGTAATGCCGCAGCATCCGCACCGACACCTGGCCGTACGCGGCGAAGTCCCCGATGGTGAACATGACCCCTCCACTCCAGCCCCTGCCACGGTGTCAGGTTCAAGCCCCGGGCCATACTCCCCTCGTGGACAGCCCCGCGTAGTCGTCGTGTCCGGTCTGCCGGGCAGCGGGAAGAGCACGCTCGCCCGCGGCCTGGCCGCGCGGCTGGGGCTGGCGGTGATCGACAAGGACGTCGTCCTGGAGGCGCTGTACGACTCCCTCGGGGTCGGCCCCGAGCCGTGGCGGCACCGGCTGAGCCGTGCCGCGGACGACGTCCTCTACGCGCAGGCCGCGCTGGCGCCCGGCGCGGTGCTGGACAACTGGTGGCACCCGGAGACCGCCCCGGCCCGCCTGCACGAGCTGTGCGGGCAGGGCGGCGCCCGGCTGGTCCAGGTGCACTGCGACTGCGACGCCGCCGTCGCCGCCGCCCGCTTCCAGGCCCGTGCGCGCCACCCGGGGCACCTCGACCCGGTGCACACCCCGGAGCAGGTCGCGGAGCGGGTCGCCGCCGTACGGGCCTCCTACCGGGGGCCGCTCGACCTCGACGCGCCGCTGCTGCGGGTCGAGACGGGCGGCGGCGCCCCGGTCGACGCCGAGGTGCTCGCCGCGCAGGTGGGCGGCCTGCTCACGCGGCGCGTTCCGCGAGGAAGTCCTCCCACGTCCTGCTGCCCGTGTCGGCGCCCTCCAGGGTGAGGTTGGCGCCGGCCCGGTAGGCGCGGCCGGCCTTGCCGGGCAGGGGGACCGGGAGCAGCGGGCGGTGCTTGCCGCGGGCGGTGAGGTAGCCGCGGACCAGGTCGGCCACCGGGTAGACGGCCGGGCCTGCCAGGTCGGGCACGCGGCCGGCGGGCTCGCCGAGGGCCAGCCTGGTCAGCCGGGCGGCGACGTCGCGGACGTCGACCGGCTGGAGGCGCATGCCCGAAGGGACCGGGACGACCGGCAACCTGGCCATGCCCTTGGCCATCGTCAGGGCCAGGTCGTGGAATTGGGCCGCGCGCAGCACCGTCCAGGGCAGGCCCGACTCGGCGACGACCCGCTCCGCGGCGAGCTTCGTCCGCAGGAAGCCCAGCGGGACGGTGTCGGCGCCGATGACCGAGATGACCAGCAGGTGCCGCACATCCGCCTCGACCGCGGCCCGCACCAGGTGGCGGGTCGCCTCGTCGTCGCCCTTGTTGCTGCCTGCCAGGTGCAGGACGGTGTGCACGCCGGCCACCGCGGGGCCGACGCCGGTGTCCTGGAGCAGGTCGCCGGTGACGTACTCGACGCCGTCGTCGGCCGATTCGCGGCTGTGCCGGGTGAGCACGCGGACGGTGCGGCCGGCGTCCCGCAGCATCGGCAGGACGTGGCGTCCGAGCGTGCCGGTGCCGCCGGTGACCAGGATGGGCGAGGTGATCATGTGGTTTCTCCCGTGGCGTTCGCGCTGTTCTGGCGGGTTATTTTGGTGACCCGCGGCGGAAGAGGAACGTGACCGATGAGCGACGAGGCGGCGCTGGCCGGCAGTTTCGAGCAGGAGCGGCCCCGGCTGCGTGCGGTCGCGTACCGCATGCTCGGCTCGGCCGCCGAGGCCGACGACGCGGTCCAGGAGGCCTGGCTGCGGCTGAGCCGCAACGGCGCCGACGGCATCGAGAGCCTCCCCGCGTGGCTGACGACCGTGGTGGCCCGGCTGTGCCTGAACATGCTCAGGACGCGCGGCACCCGCCGCGAGGCCCCGCTCGACGACGCGCTGCCCGAGCCCGTGGAGGAGGCCGCCGACCCCGAGCAGGAGGCGGTGCTGGCCGAGTCGGTGGGCCTGGCGATGCTGGTCGTCCTCGACACCCTCGCGCCCGCAGAACGCGTCGCCTTCGTGCTGCACGACATGTTCGCCGTGCCCTTCGACGAGATCGCCCGGATGACCGAGCGCACCCCGACCGCGGCCCGCCAGCTCGCCAGCCGCGCCCGGCGCCGCGTCAGGGGCGCGGACCCGGCCGCGAAGGAGGCCGAGGTGGCCAGGCAGCGCCACGTGGTGCAGGCCTTCCTCGCCGCCTCCCGCGACGGCGACTTCGAGGCGCTGGTCGCCGTCCTCGACCCGGACGTCGTCATCCACGCCGACCGCACCGCCGGCCCCACCCCGGAACCCGTCGACATCCGCGGGCGCCTGCGCGTCGCCCAGGGCGCGTCGGCCGCCGCGGCCCGCGTCGCCTTCACCGAGCCCGCCCTGCTCAACGGCGTCCCGGGCCTGGTCATGGCCCCGGCCGGCCGCCTCCGCCTGGTCCTGACCTTCACCGTCGTCGACGACCTGATCACCGCGATCGACGTCATCGCCGACCCCGAACGCCTCCGCGGCGTCCACATCGAGGTGTTGTAGAGCCCGCCGTTCAATTCGCTTGCGGCGGGCCGGGGGTGCGGTGATCATCACCCGGGTGACTTCTGGTGAGGACGGCCGTGCGGGGATCGACGCGGCGCTGGTGGGGCGGCTGATCGCGGCGCAGTTCCCGCAGTGGCGGGACCTGCCCGTGCGGCCGGTCGCGGTCGACGGGTGGGACAACCGCACCTACCGGCTGGGCGGCGACATGTCCGTACGGCTGCCCACCGCCGCCGGCTACGTGCCGGCGGTCGAGAAGGAGAACACCTGGCTGCCGCTGCTCGCGCCGCACCTGCCGGTGCCGGTGCCGCAGGTGCTGGCCGAGGGGGAGCCGGGGGAGGGCTATCCGTACCCCTGGTCGGTACGCGGCTGGCTGGACGGCGAGACCGCGATGACGCCCGACCGGGTCGGCGACCTCACCGGCTTCGCCGTCGCGCTCGGCGGCTTCCTGCTCGCCCTCCAGTCCGTCGACCCCGCGGGCGGCCCCGCGGCCGGCGCGCACAGCTTCCAGCGCGGTGCGCCGCCCGCCTACTACGACGCCGAGACGCGCGCCGCGCTGGCCGCACTCGACGGCCTCGTCGACACCGCGAAGGCCACGGCGGTCTGGGAGGCGGCACTCGCGGCGGACTTCACGGGTCCGCCCGTCTGGTTCCACGGGGACATCGCCGGCGGCAACCTCCTGGTCTCCGGCGGCCGCCTCGCCGCGGTGCTCGACTTCGGCACGTCGGGGGTCGGTGACCCCGCGTGCGACCTGGTGATCGCCTGGACCCTCTTCTCCGGCCGCAGCCGCGCCGCCTTCCGCGACACCGTCGCCCAGGACCGGCCCGCATGGGCGCGCGCCCGCGGCTGGGCCTTGTGGAAGGCCCTCATCTCGATGCGCCAATTCCGCACCACGGACCAGGACCTGGCCGCCGCGCACGCCCGCGTGATCGCGGAGGTCCTGGCGGACGCCGAGGGGGGCAGGTCAGCCGGCGCCTCCGTCGCGGGCGGGTGACGTGCAGTCCACGCAGCAGCGGACGAAGTCCCGGAGGACGGGGTCGCCGTCGTCGGCGGGCGCCCACGCGACGCCGACCTGGCTGGCGCTGACACCGCTGACGGGCCGGTAGACGACGCCGGGCCGGGCGTAGAAGCGGGCTGCGGAGGCGGGGGCCAGAGCGATGCCGTAGCCGTTGGCGATCGCGTTGAGCCAGTCGTCGGGGTGCTCGGTGACGGCGCCGACGGTGACCGGGCGGCCCTCGCGCTCACCCGCGGCCAGCCAGTAGTCCCGCCACCGGGCCGTCTCGGGCGCGGCCGCCACGCACGGCTCCTCCCACAGGTCTCGGAAGGGGATCACGTCACGCGCCGCCAGCGGGTGGGCGGCCGGGAGCGCGACCCACCTGGGCTCGGTGAGCAGCACCTCCACCCGCAGTGCGTCCTGGCCGGGGAAGGGCAGCCGCAGCAGGGCGACGTGGACTGCCCCGTCGGCGAGCCCGGCGGTCGGGTCCGACCACGGGGCCTGCCGCATGTCGACCCGCCAGCCCGGCCGCAGGCCGCAGAAGCGCGTGACACCGTCGTCACGATCGCGGTCAACGCCGGGATCGCCGTCGCCGACCTCGCCAGGGCGGATTTCGTCCTCGCCAACTCCGCCGAGGTGGGCCTCCCGCAGTCCTGGCTCCCGCGGCTCGCCACGCTGAAGGCGGCCGGGGCCGCCGGGCTCGCGGTCGGGCTGCTGGACGGCCGCTTCACCGCCTTCGTCGGCATCGCCGCCGCGATCGGGCTCGTCCTCTTCTTCGCCGGCGCTCTCGCAGCCCACGTCCGTGCCCGCGTGTTCCGCAACATCGCCTTCCCCGGCGGCTACTTCGCCCTGGCTGTCGCCTCCCTCGCGCTCGCAGCCGCCCGGTGAAGGCCGCCGCCCTCGCCGCCGGCGAACGTATCGCCCAGTTCCGTGCGCCGGTAGCGCACCTCGTGGCGGTGCCGCGCCGCCGTGACGAGGCCCGTGTCCCGGAGCACGGCCAAGTGCTCGGAAACCGTCGCGGGAGCGAGCCCGTACCGGTGCGCGAGCCACGCCGTGGCGGCGGGTTCCGTCAGGCCGGTGAGCAGCTTGGCGCGGGTGTGCCCGATGAGCCGCCCCAGCGCCGCCGCCGCGGCATCGGCCCCCGCGTCGGCGACCCACAGGTTGCCGACGCCCCGCGCCGGATAGATGAGCGTCGGCTGCCACGGCGGGTCGAGGACGATCACCACCTGCTCCCATTTGAACGCGCTGGGCATCAGCACCAGCCCCTCGCCTTCGAGGTCGCGGTGGTCGGTGCCGCCGTGCTCCCGGGTGAGGACGTTGTCGTGCCAGCGCACGGACGGGTGCAGTTCGGCGAAGAGCCGGTCGAGGCCGCCGCCGGCCAGCCGCCGCGCCTGGAAGGCGATGTCCGCTTCGAGCAGCGCCCTGGTCCGCGGCCAGTACGGCTCGACCAGCGCCGTCCACGCGTCCGCCACGAGGCCCGCGAGTAGCGCGACGACCTCGGCGGGGTCGCCGTCGAGCAGCAGCCGGCCGGTGGCGGTGCGGGCCGCGCCCGGCGTCTCGGCGAGCGACCGGGCGATCTCGGCGCGGGCCTGATGCGGCGGCGTCGCGGCGATCCGCGCCAGGTCGTCCGCGAACGAGGGGAAGGACTCGGCCGGGCGGTCGGGCGGCGGGGAGAGGAAGTCGGGGGTGTAGCCGCGGCGCGGCTGCAGCAGGGTCAGCGGCCGCAGGTCGAGTCCGCGTGCGGCGTCCGTGACGTCGGCGAGCCAGCGCCGGTGGTGGCCGGGCGGCTGCGGGCCGGTCGCGACGCGTACGGCGGCCAGCGTCTCGAAGGCCGGCGAGCAGGCGAAGCGGCAGCGCAGCAGGTCGGCGGGGCCGAAGCGCAGGGTGGTGATGGCGGGACCTCCTGGGAGCAGGCCGCCGGGGAGCGGGACCTCCTGGGAGGGGACGTCCGGGTCGGGCGGGGAGGTGGGCGGGGGTGGCGGCGGGCGGCAGCGGCGGCGGCGCGGACGGGCGCGGCGCCCTCACCGTACAACGCGGTGATTCGGCGGCCACCGAATCACTGGTGCCGGCCGCGACGGCCCTCGCAGGATGGCGGCGCCGCCGGACGACCGGCCGGGCACCGGACCGCACAGCCAGGAGCGTGGACCCATGACCGCAGCACCGACGACCGCCGCCCCCGCCGCGGACTGGGAGCGCCGCAACGCCGACCTGTGGGCGGCCGTCGACGGCCTGCCGGAGGAGGACTTCCGCGCGGCCATGGACGCCCTGGTCGGCGAGCTCCCGGAGGGCGACGGCACCGGCCTGTTCGAGCGGGCCGCCGCCTGGGACTCCACCGGCCACTCCGACCTCGCCGTCCCGCTCTACCGGGCCGCCCTGGACGCCGGCGTGCCCGGCGAGCGCCGCCGCCGCGCGGTGATCCAGATGGCCAGCTCCCTGCGCAACCTCGGCCGGTCCGAGGAGAGCGTCGCCCTGCTGACGGAGGAGCGCGCCAGGACCAGCGACCACCTCGACGACGCCGTGACCGTCGTCCTCGCCCTGGCCCTCACCGACCTCGACCGCGCCCGCGAGGCCGTCTCCCTGGCGGTGGCCGCCCTGGCCCCGCACCTGCCCCGCTACCAGCGCTCGATGGCCAACTACGCCCGCCTCCTCGTCGACCCCGACCCCGACCCCGACCCGGAGTCCTGACCGCGCCCCGCGGCCCGGGGCCGCGAACCCCTCCCCCGAGACATCCGTTTGCCAGCTGCAAGCGATGTGCTTGCAAAAGTTAGCGCGCTGGTGCACTCTCGTACGTATGGCGTCACTGAAGGTCGGCAACGTCGGCGAGTACCTGCGGGAGCAGCGGCGCAGCGCGCAGCTGAGTCTGCGGCAACTGGCGGAGGCGGCCGGTGTGTCGAATCCGTATCTGAGCCAGATCGAGCGCGGGCTGCGGAAGCCTAGTGCCGAGATTCTGCAGCAGCTTGCCAAGGCGCTGCGGATCTCCGCCGAGACGCTGTATGTCCAGGCGGGGATGCTCGACGCGCGGGAGCGGGACGAGCTGGAGGTGCCGGCGGCGATCTTGACGGACCCGTCGATCAACGAGCGGCAGAAGCAGGTGCTCATCCAGATCTACGAGTCCTTCCGCAAGGAGAACGCCGCCGCGGGGGAGTCGCGGGCGGCCGAGGACGCAGAGGCAGAAGCAGAGGAAGAGGAGGCGGACCGCCGCGGGCGGCCCACCCCCGTACGGGAGGAAACCGGACCATGACGATCACCGACGACATCGTGAAGAGCCTGCGCAACCCGACCCCGCTGTACGCGGTCGCCGGGACCGCGGACCTCGCCGCCGAGAAGCTGCGCGAGGTGCCGGGGCTGTTCGTGAAGCTCAGGGAGCAGGCTCCCGAGCAGATCGAGAAGATCAAGAGCACCGACCCGAAGGCCGTGCAGGGCAAGGTCAGCGCGGGCGCCAAGGACGCGCAGGCGAAGCTCACGGAGACCTACCGCGAGATCGACCTCAAGGCGTTCAAGGAGATGCCCGACTTCAAGAAGCTCGGCGAGTCGGTGCAGGACCTGGCGCTGCAGGGCGTCGGCGTGGCCACCGGCTACGCGGTGAAGGCCCGCGAGACGTACGACGAGCTGGCCGTGCGCGGCAAGGGCGCCGTCGCGAGCTGGCGCGGCGAGAGCGGCGAGCAGAACGGCAAGGCCCCCGAGATCGCCGCCGAGGCGAAGGCCAAGCCCGCCGCCCCGCGCAAGGCGCCGGCCCGCAAGCCCGCCGCGAAGAAGGCCGACAAGCCGGCCGAGTAGGCGAAACTGCCGGCCCTGCGCGGTGTGCCGGGCAGGAGAGCGGGCAGGACACACGGGCCGGGCACGCATCGCGCGCCCGGCCCGTTGTAGGTCTACGACCGGTACGGTGGCAGCGCCGGCCGACGGCGGACGGCGGACGACAAAGGCGGGTGGACGGCGTGCTGACCACACAGATCCTGGGAGTGCAGGCCCTGATTTCGTGGGGGCTCTTCCTCTTCGCGACGTTCGCGTTCGTCGACGCGGCACTGCACCGCGAGGACGCCTATCGCGCGGCGAGCAAGAACAACAAGGGCTTCTGGCTGATCATCCTCGGCGTCTGCGCCTTGGTGATGAAGTTCTTCCCGATCATGACGTTCCTGCCGGTGATCGGCGTGGTCGCGGTGATCGTCTACATGGTGGACGTGCGTCCCGCGGTCCGCGAGGTGAGCGGCCGCCGCGGCGGCGCCGCCCGCCGGCTGCGCGGCCGCAACAGCGGCAGCAGCAGCGACGGGCCGTACGGCCCGTACAACGGCAGGCGCTGAGCCCTGACGAGCCGCGTACGCGCTACGGCTCCAGCCCGGTCCGCTCCAGCAGCACGACCGCCACGTCGTCGGTGAGCTCGCCGCCGTTCAGCTCGCGCACCTCGGTGACGGCGGCGTCCAGCAGCGCGTCGCCGTGCAGGCCCGCGGCCAGCAGCCGGGAGACCAGCCGGACCATGCCGTCCTGCTCCAGCCGCTGCGTGCCCACCCCGATCCGGCCCTCGATCAGGCCGTCGGTGTAGAGCATCAGCCGCCATTCGCCGTCCAGCGCGACCGGCACCCGCTGCCATTCGGCGACCGTGTCGGGCAGCAGACCGAGCGCCGGGCCGCCGTCCTCGTGGGGCAGCAGCCGCGGCACCCTGCCAGGTCCCGCCAGCAGCGGCGCCGGGTGGCCGGCCAGGTGGAGCTCGGCGCTGCAGCCGTCGGGCGCGATGTCCAGGGTGCAGAGCGTCGCGAAGATCTCGTCGTCGGCCCGTTCGTGGACCAGCACCTGCTGGAGCGTGCGCAGCAGGGCGTCGCCGCCGAGCCCCGCGAAGGTCAGCGCGCGCCAGGCGATGCGCAGCTCCACGCCGAGGGCCGCCGCGTCCGGGCCGTGGCCGCAGACGTCGCCGATCATCGCGTGCACCACGCCGTCGGAGGTGCGGACGGTGTCGTAGAAGTCGCCGCCGAGCAGGGCGCGGCTGCGGCCCGGGCGGTAGTGGGCGGCGAAGCGCAGGCCCGCGCCCTCCAGCAGCGGTGTGGGCAGCAGGCCGCGTTCCAGCCTGCGGTTCTCCTGGGCCAGCAGCCGGGTCTCGGTGAGCTTGCGCAGCGCGAGGTCGGCGCGTTTGCGCTCGACGGCGTAGCGCACCGCCCGGGTGATGCTGCCGGCGTCGACGTCGCTGCGGGCCAGGTGGTCCTGGGCGCCGACGCGGACGGCCTCGGCCGCGCTGCCGTCGTCGGCGCCGTCGGTCAGCACCAGGACGGCGGTGCCGGGGGCGACCCGCAGCATGTGCCGTACGCCTTCCAGCGCGTCGGGCAGGTCGAGCAGGATGCAGTGCACGTCGTCGGTGAGCAGCCGGCCCGCCGCGGTGAGGTTGCCGGCCCGCAGGATGCGGATACGGGGGCCGCCGCCGTCCTGGAACCAGGGCGCGGTGAAGGCGCCGGTCGGGTCGTCACCGACGACCAGCAGGTTGAGGGCGGGCGGCCCGTCGGCGGTGTCCTGGCGCTGGCGCGGCAGGCTCACCGCGGGCGTGCCCGCGGCCTCCGGCGCTGCGGCGGTGGCGGCCGCCTCCGCCCCGGGATCGGAGCCCGAGGGCCGTTCGGTGCCGCGCTTGGCAGCGGACATCAAGCGACTCCTTTCCGGTCCCCTGAATGATTCGAGGTCTTTCCTTTGCCTTGCTTTGCCACCCCTGGTCTGAGAGACCCTAGTGGCTGAACCCGACGTGACGGGAGAGCCGCAGGGAAACCGTCAGCGTCATATGCGGTGGCCAGGGCGGGATTTCGCCCCCGATGTGGGGATCCGCACATGACACACATCACGCTCCCGCACTGCAACCGTGGGGGCGATTCGGCCCTTTTGCGGACTTGGAGAGGGACTTGGGGAGGGACCTGAACAGGGACCTGGACAGGGACCCGGATGGGAACTCGGCGGACCTGGAGGGGGACTTGAGCGACGGCGCGGAGGCGCCTCGGGCGGCCCCGCGGGCACTCGCGGACCTCAGCGCGGCGCCAGCGCCTCCCACGCCACCGTGACCTCGCCCTGCCGCCAGCGCGCCGGGCCGTCCAGCACCGGCCAGCCGTCCGCCCGCAGCGTGCGCACCGCCGCGATCCAGCGCTGCCGCGCGCCCAGCGCCGACAGCGGGGCCGCCGCGGCCCACGCCCGGTCGAAGGCGGTGAGGAACGCGTGCACCGGCTCGCCCGGCACGTTGCGGTGGATCAGCGCCTTCGGCAGCCGCTCGGCCAGGTCGGAGGGGCGGTGCAGGGACCCCAGCCGGGTGGCGAAGGTGACCGTGCGCGGGCCTTCGGGGCCGAGCGCCACCCACACGTGCCGCCGCCCGATCTCGTCGCAGGTGCCCTCGACCAGCAACCCGCCGGGCGCGAGCCTGGCGGTCAGCCGCCGCCACACCGCGGGGACCTCGTCCTCGGCGTACTGCCGCAGCACGTTCGCCGCCCTGATCAGCACCGGCCGCCGCCCGCCGGGCAGCGGCACCTCGAAGCCGCCGCGGACGAAGCGCAGCCCGTCGCGGGTATAGGGGAGGGCGGCGGTCACCCGGTCCTGGTCGATCTCGACGCCGACCACCTCCGCCGCGTCGCACACCCGGCGCAGCCGCGCGAGCAGCTCGACGGCGGTCCAGGGCGCGGCCCCGTAGCCGAGGTCGACCGCGAGCGGGTCGTCGGCCCGCCGCAGCTGCGGGCCGTGGGTGGCGGCGATCCAGCGGTCCATCCGGCGCAGCCGGTTCGGGTTGGTCGTCCCCCTGGTCACCACCCCGACCGCCCGCTCACCACCCATGCGGCGAGGGTAACCGGGTTCGGCCGGCCCGCGGCGGGCAGGCGGCGGGAAGGCAGGGGCCAGCCCCGGGCGGCCCCGGGAGGACGCTCCCGGTGCGGCACTGTCCAGCGATTTCGTCACGCTTCGGCAAAGCCGGAAATGGAACCCCGTCTTCCGGTGTTCGCACTTGTTGAGCGCGGGGGTACGGCTGCCGGAAGGAACGAAGGTGACCCAGCACACGTCCCGGTTCGGCGGGCTGCGCGACGCCGCCGGTGCGGCTGCCGCCGCATACCGTCCGCACCGCAGGCGGGGCGGGCGGCGGGTGCGGCGGGTCGCGATGCTGAGCGTCCACACCTCGCCGCTGCACCAGCCGGGCACCGGCGACGCCGGCGGCATGAACGTGTACATCGTCGAGCTGGCCAAACGGCTGGCCCAGCGCGACATCGAGGTCGAGATCTTCACCCGGTCGACCACCGGCGCCCGCCGCCCCTGCGTCGAGCTGGCGCCCGGCGTCCTGGTCCGGCACGTGGACGCCGGGCCGTACGAGGGGCTGGCCAAGGAGGAGCTGCCCGCGCAGCTGTGCGCCTTCACCCACGGCCTGATGCAGGCCTGGGCCGGGCAGGGTCCGGGGCACTACGACCTGGTCCACTCGCACTACTGGCTGTCGGGCCACGTCGGCTGGCTGGCCGCCGAGCGCTGGGGCGTGCCCCTGGTGCACGCCATGCACACCATGGCCAAGGTCAAGAACGCCGCGCTCGCCGAGGACGACGCCCCAGAGCCCGCCGCCCGCGTCATCGGCGAGACCCAGGTGGTCGCCGCGGCCGACCGGCTGATCGCCAACACCGACGAGGAGGCGGGCGAGCTGGTCCGGCACTACGCCGCCGCCCCCGGCAAGGTCGCCGTCGTCCACCCCGGCGTCAACCTCGACCGCTTCCGGCCGGGCGCGGGCCGCGCCGCCGCCCGCGCCCGCCTCGGCCTGCCGCAGGACGCGCTGATCCCGCTCTTCGCCGGCCGGATACAGCCCCTGAAGGCCCCCGACGTGCTGCTGCGGGCGGTCGCCGTGCTGCTCGACGAGGACCCGGCGCTGCGCGACCGGCTGGTCGTGCCGGTCGTCGGCGGCCCGTCGGGCACGGGCCTGGCCAAGCCGGAGGCCCTGCACAAGCTGGCGGCCAGGCTCGGCGTGTCCGACGTCGTACGCTTCCAGCCGCCGGTGGACCAGGAGCGGCTGGCCGACTGGTACCGGGCGGCGACCGTGCTGGTGATGCCGTCCTACAGCGAGTCCTTCGGCCTGGTCGCGATCGAGGCGCAGGCCTGCGGCACCCCGGTGGTGGCGGCGGCGGTCGGCGGGCTGCCGGTCGCGGTGTGCGACGGGAGCACCGGCTTCCTGGTCCCCGGGCACGACCCGCGCGACTACGCCCGGGTGCTGCGCCGCTTCGTCGACCACCCGCTGCTGGGCGCCTCGCTCGGCGAGGCCGCCGCGGTGCACGCGCGCCGCTTCGGCTGGGACGCCTCGGCGGCGGACACCGCCGACGTGTACGCGGCAGCGCAGTTCGAGCGCCGCCGTCGCCTACGATCGGCCCATGGCTGAGCCCAGGGACGTGAACGGGGACCCGACCGCGGACGCGAGCGGCGACGGGAGCGGTGACGGGGGCGGCCAGGGCGCGAACGGCGCCCCCACGGACGCGGAGGCCGCCGCCGGCCGGGTCATCGAGCAGGTGCTGCGCGAGTCGGAGCTGACCTGGGAGTCGCCGCGCCAGGGCACGTACGTCACGCAACTGCCCGGCACCCGCAAGCTGTCGACCACCTGCCAGCTGATCGTCGGCCGCCACACCCTGTCGCTGAACGCCTTCGTCGTCCGCCGCCCCGACGAGAACCACGAGGCCTTCTACCGCTGGCTGCTGGAGCGCAACCTGCGGCTGTACGGCGTCACGTACGCCATCGACCACCTGGGCGACGTCTATCTGAGCGGCCGCCTGCCGCTGGCCGCGGTCACCCCCGAGGAGGTCGACCGGCTGCTCGGCGCGGTCCTGGAGAACTCCGACGGGTCCTTCAACGTCCTGCTGGAGCTGGGGTTCGCATCCTCGATCCGCAAGGAGTACGCCTGGCGGGTCTCGCGCGGCGAGTCGACCAAGAATCTGGCCGCGTTCGCGCATCTGACCAGCGACGACGTCTGACGAAACCGTTTACTGCGGTGGCTCGGCGCACCGGGGGCCGTGGCAGGCCGGCCCGCCGACCGCTGCCGTACGGCGTCGCGACGGGACCTCAGGCGACCGGGAGGTCGCGGCCGGCCTCCACCGGGACGGCCGGCTGGAGCGGGGCGGTGCGCGGGCGGAGCAGCAGGTAGTAGCCGGCGGCCGCCACCGTGCCGATGGCGGCGCAGCCCAGCCACACGGAGTCGCGCCCCAGGTACTGCAGGGCCAGGCCGCCGGCCAGCGGCCCCGCGAAGGCGGCAGCGGACCAGGCCAGGGTGAACATCCCCTGGTAGCGGCCGCGGGCGTGCGGCGGGGCGAGGTCGGCGACGACCGACATCGAGGCGGGCGCGTGCACGATCTCGCCCAGCGTCCAGATGACGACGGTCACCGCGTAGACGGCGACCGAGGTGGCGAAGACGGTGAGGCCGATGCCCCAGGCCAGCACCAGGGAGCCGGCGGCGAGCAGGACGCCGCTGCTGCGGCTGCGCAGGGCGCGGGTGACCGGCATCTGGAGCAGCACGATGACCACGCCGTTGACGGCGGCGACCAGGCCGAACTGCCGGGCGCTGAGCCCGTGCTGCCCCATGTCCACCGCGAGCGTGGAGCTCGCCTGCTGCATCACGGCGGCGAAGAGGAAGGTCAGGCCGGCCAGCGCCATGAAGCGCCGGTCGCGCATGACGTCCAGCAGCGTCGACGTCTCCGCCTTCTCGTGCGTGCCGCGGTCCGCGGGCGCCGCCGGCATCGTCTCCGCGGCCTTGGCGTAGACGACGAGCGCGCACAGCACGGTGGTGAAGGCGTCGCCGAGGAAGAGCCACAGATAGCCCTCGGCGGCGATGAAGCCGGCGGCGGCCGCGGAGACGCCGAAGCCGATGTTGATCGCCCAGTAGTTGAGGGAGAACGCGCGGACCCGGTCCGCGGCCGGCACCAGGTCGGCGATCATCGCGGACAGTGCGGGCCGTGAGGCGTTCCCGGTCAGGCCGACCAGGGTGGCCACGGCGGCGATGGCGAGGGGGTCGGTGACGAAGCCGAGGACGGCGGTGGTCACCGCCGCGCCGAGCTGCGCGGCCAGCAGCGTCGCCCGCCGCCCGACCCGGTCGGCCAGCACCCCGCCGAGCACCGCCCCCGCGGCCCCGCCGAGCCCGAACAGCGCGGCGACCAGTCCGGCGTACGCGGCGGAGTAGCCGCGCTGCACGGTGAGGTAGAGCGCGAGGAAGGTGACGACGAAGCCGCCCAGCCGGTTGACCAGCGTGCTCGTCCACAGCCACCAGAACTGCCGCGGCAGGCCGCCGGTCGTCTCGCGTACCGCTCGGCTGATCGCCGTCACGGGCTCCCCCTCGTTCTCTGTAACAGGCACATGTGCTCAGCGCATGTTACCGAGGCCGGTCGCGAGGTGCCACGGAGTTTCGATTAGGCTCGGAGACATGGCTGCTGCTGCGTACAAGCTGATCCTGCTCCGCCACGGCGAGAGCGAGTGGAACGCGAAGAACCTGTTCACCGGCTGGGTGGACGTGAATCTCAACGAAAAGGGCGAGAAGGAGGCGGTGCGCGGCGGCGAGCTGCTCAAGGACGCCGGGCTCCTCCCCGACGTGGTGCACACCTCACTGCAGAAGCGCGCGATCCGCACCGCGCAGCTCGCGCTGGAGGCCGCCGACCGCCACTGGATCCCGGTCCACCGCAGCTGGCGGCTCAACGAGCGCCACTACGGTGCGCTGCAGGGCAAGGACAAGGCGCAGACCCTCGCCGAGTTCGGCGAAGAGCAGTTCATGCTGTGGCGCCGCTCCTACGACACCCCGCCGCCGCCCCTTGAGGACGGCACCGAGTTCTCCCAGAGCGACGACCCGCGCTACGCGACGATCCCCCCGGAGCTGCGCCCGCGCACCGAGTGCCTCAAGGACGTCGTCGCCCGGATGCTCCCGTACTGGTACGACGCCATCGTCCCCGACCTGCTGACCGGCCGCACCGTCCTGGTCGCCGCCCACGGCAACTCGCTCCGCGCCCTGGTCAAGCACCTCGACGGCATCTCCGACGCGGACATCGCGTCCCTCAACATCCCCACGGGCATCCCCCTGTCCTACGACCTCGACGCCTCCTTCCGCCCCCTCACCCCGGGCGGCCGCTACCTCGACCCGGACGCGGCGGCGGCGGCGATCGAGGCAGTGAAGAACCAGGGCAAGAAGTAGTTCTTAGACGCCAACATGCCCCCTACCTGCGGGTTTGCCGCTAGGCAGGGGGCATAGTCACGGCCGGGGCCGTGTGTGGGCCGTCACGCGTGCTTGGGCCCCCGCCAGCGACGGATCCTTACGTCGAACAGCGTCAGCGCGCCAACCGTCAGGGCAGCCCACAGGGGAGCCCCTGCCCAGTACCCCAGGGCCACTTCGCCGAGACTGATACGTCCGAAGGGAGCTGGGCGGACGCTGACGTCGATACTCCAGTGGATCTGTGCCACGATAGACACCTCACTTGTGATAGCTGCTAGGTATGCAGGTGAGCAAAGGCCGCCCCGTCCGACCGGGGCGGCCTTCCTGCGTTATTGACCCTAGCCTTCTAACTCAGTGTCAGGCAAATGCCCAGGTGGTAATGGGTTGACGTTGTCAAGCCCTTTCTGGAGAGTGCTTGACAACGCCATCGCGAACCTCGGTGAAGTGAGCTTCCGGGTCTGCCTCATGGGGAGTCTGGCCTGCAACGTAGGGGGACAGGCGATGGTGAAGGGATTGGGATTCACGGATCGATTTGCTTCGAGGTGATTTGGTGCCCGCGATTTGGTCCCACAGGATCCGGGGAATTTGCATCCCGGGATTTCGCGGCTGGGGACGAATCTCTAGCTGTGATTTGGTCGTCTGTGATGCTGGGAAATCTGTCGCAACAGACTTTGGGTTCCCGGACTACGAAATGGTGTGGTCTTTGGAAGCGGTGAAAGCTGTTGAGATCGCCTTGCGCGTCCGCTCCTGGCTGCTCGGCATGAGGTGCGCGTACACCCGCAGGGTCAGGCCTGGGTCAGAGTGGCCCAGGTACTCGGCCAGCGCCTTGACGTTCTCGCCAGCGTCCAGCAGGACCGAGGCGTAGAAGTGCCGCAGCGCATGCATCCCGTGCTCGCGCGCAGAGGCGTACTCCGCACCCTTCTTACGTGCCGGGATGACCCCAGCCGCAGCCAGCGCCGGCTTCCACGCGTCAGGGTTGAACGAGCTGCGCCAGACGTGCCCACCCATCGGCCCGGTGAAGAGGAGCTTCCTGGTCACCAGCGGCCCACCCGCCACCTTCCACGGCAGCGTGATGTCCACCGGCGGGAACCGCTTCATGTGTGCCCGTAAGGCATCCGCCACGGGGCCGGGCAGCGGCACGTCCCGGAGCTTGCCACCCTTCGGCGGGGCGAACACCGCCTTGCTCCGGCTGAGCTTGAGCTGCTGCACCACGTGCACGGTGTCCGTGTCGAAGTCGATCGCATCCACTGTGATGCCCAGAATCTCACCCTGCCTCAGCCCGCACCCGGCTCCCAGGTCCACGGTTGCCTGATACCGCTCCGGCAGAGCAGTCCGTACAGCGAAGACCCGCTCAGTCGTCCACGGGGTGACGCGCTTCACCTCGACTACGGGCGCCTTCACCGACCGTGCCGCGCAGGGATTCTTGGGCAGGTGCCCGTCGTCCACGGCAGCGCTGAGCACGCTGCGAACGTTGGAGTAGATCACCCGCGCGTACGACCCAGTGACGCCGGCCGCAGCCAGCTCACCCACCCAGTCCCGGATGTGCGCGGGCTGGAACGAGCCGAGCGGCCGGGAACCGATGTAGGGGAAGGCATGCAACCGGAGCTGGCTCTCCATGGAGAAGCCCGTGTTCGGGTCGGCCCCGTGGTTCTTGAGCCAGCGCTCCGCGTACTGCCGGAAGGTGACCCGACTCGCCTTGGGGTCGACGTACTGGCCCCGCTCCATGTCGGCCTTGGTCTGGGCGAGCCACGCTTCCGCGAGCCGCCGTTGCCGGTCGGGGAAGCTCTTGCTCTTCTCGGTGCCGTCCGGACCGACATAGCGGGCGCGGTACCGCAGCCCCGAGCCGTAGCGCTCGGTCTTGACCTTCCGGCTCTTGCCGTCCTGCCCGGCCTCGACCCGGTACCAGCGATCCTGAATGTGCCCGGCCATCAGGCGGCCACCCCCTCACGCTGGCAGTCCACCCAGGCCCGTACGTCGGCAGGGTCGAAGCGCAGGTGTCGGCCGACACGAAAGCCGCGGGGACCGGTCCGCTTGCGCCGCCACTGGTACACCGTCTCGACGCTGGGCAGCTCGAACATCTCCACCAGGTCCTCGGGCGTGAGGTACCGAGCGGGGAGGGCAGGCGATGCGTCGGCCGCCGCGGCCAGGTTCCGGCGTCGCTCAGCCATGGGTGGGTTCTCCTTCCGTTCCGGGGGCGGGTTCGAGCGATGCGGTGAGCCAGGCTTCGGCGAGGGTGAGGCCGGTGCCGGCGAAGACCCAGTGGGAGAGGACGTACGTCGTCTCTTCCGGGGTCTGCGGGGCCTGAGCGCGGCGGTACTCGGCGCGGGCGTCGCGGAGTGCACCGAGGGTGGTGGAGTAGCGGCGGGTCTTGGTGGAGAAGTGGCCGCGGAAGCCGAGCATGTGCGCCCAGGCGCGCAGACGGAGGTGTTCGAGGTCCTTGCGGGCGCCGAGGGTCCATGCGGTGCGGATCATCCGCTCGGCGTGGCCGGAGAGTTGGACGTGTGCGAGTTCGGCCAGGAAGCGGAGGGGGCGATCGAGGGTGCCGGTGGCCGTCTCGGCGCCCTTGGTGGCGTACTTGGCGATGTACGCGGCCACCGCACGGTCGGTGAGTTCTGAGCCGCGGAAGTCGTTGCCGCGGATGGTGCGGACGTCGAGTTGGCGCCCGAAGGTGAAGGTGTGGGTGCGACCGTGGACGGTCGGCCCGGTGACCCGGGCGGTTGAGGCGGCGGCGCGGATGGCGTCGGTGAGTAGGTCGGCGGTTGCCCAGGCGGGCGGCGGGGTGCTGCCGCCGTCCGGGCCGTCGAGGCGGATGACGGCGTGGAAGTGGACGGCGCCGCGTCGCTGGTACTCGGCCACCTTGGCGAACGAGACGCGGGCGTGCTGGCGGAAGGCGCGTTGGCTGAGTCCGGCCCGCTTGGCGATTTCGCGGCGCAGGTAGATGGTGAATCGCCGCCACAAGGCTCCGGCGTGGGCGTTCCAGAGCACGGCGGCTTCGTAGTCGTACGTGTCCGGGTCGAGTGGGGTGCCGAGTTCGGGGGAGTCGGCCGGGTGGGCGGTGCCGCAGCGGCAGCGGCCGGAGTCGGGGCGGTTGTGGACGGGGCCGAAGCCGGGTGCGGTGAAGGTGGCGAAGACGCGCGGGTGGTGGGCGACGTCCTCCGGGGTGCCCTTGCCGCCGCGCAGTCCGGCGGTGATGAGGTGGAAGGTGTCGCGGCGGTAGGTCTCGGCGCAGGCCGGGCAACGGGTCGTACGGCGGTTGTTGCACCGTACGAGCAGGTGGCCGGCGGCCATGCTTTCCGAGGCCATGTGGCGTAGGGCGGCGCCGATCTCTCCGGTGGCGGTGTCGAGGGCGTATTCGATGCGGTGGCCGTCGAGGCGGATCGGGTGGATGCAGCCGCCGAGGCCGGACAGCTGGCGGAGCAGCGCAGGCATCGTGCCCAGGGCGGCGAGGGTGGCGAGTTCGGGCAGCGGGGGCGGGGTGGCGCGGGTGATGATGGGGCTCCTTCACGGGCTGCGGTTCGTGGAGTTGGGCTGCCGGGGCGGCGGATGCTTGGCGGTATCAGTGCCGCCCCGGCAGTTCGGTGGAAGCGGTCAGCGCTGGCGCGGAGGCGTGAGCAGCGAGCGCAGGACCACGGCGACGACGGCGACTGAGACGGCCGCGACGGTGACGGCGACCAGGAGCGCGGTCAGGACGATGCCGACCGTGACGACGGCGGCGACTGCCCCGGCGGCGACGCCGAGCGCGGGGGCGGTGCGGCGTGCGGGAGTGGTCGGCTGGCAGTGGCAGGCGGGTGCATGAGCGTGCTGAGCGGGGACGGCCCGCGAGGGGGCGTGCGGCGCCGGAATGGCCGGGGCCTGCGGGTACTTGGGAGTCAGGGACACGGCGGACCTCTCTTGGCTACTCGTCTAGGTGTGTGTGCCGTTGACGATCTCGACGCCGTTGCGCGTGCTGTCGTCGATCGCGGGCGCGAGGAAGGTGTGGGCGAGGTAGAAACCGAACAGCGCGATGACGACGGCGACCCAGAGGCGGATGCCGAGGAACTTGATCGCGGCCCAGGCGATGATGCCGAGGACGGCGACCAGAGGCAGGCTGACGGTCACGGGTGGGCGAGTCCTTTCATCGGGCGGCGCATTGGTGGGTGCGGGCTGCCAGTTCGGCGGCGGCACGGGAGTCGTAGTCGGCGGAGAAGCCGCAGCGCGGGGCGGTGCAGGCGGCGGTGTGCTTCTCCTGGCCGCGCTGGTCGTAGGCGGTGCCGACTTGGACAGGGCCGATGCGGACGATGCTGCGGAAGCGGCGGTTAGCAGACATCGAGAACTCTCCTTTCCTGGGCCTTGGTTGTCGGGCTCTGGGCGTGGCGGTACACAGATCTCGTGCCTGGCAGCGTTCGGGGAGGGCTCTGAGCGAGTTGGGCGGGGGGAGTTCATGAGCGAGCGAGTGGGCCTATTGCTGACGGTCGTCTTCTGGAGTGCGTGCGCCGCTCTCGGCATGGCCGCTTTCCACTGGTGGGACCATGAGACGTGGCGTCAGGTGGCGCTCTTTCCTGTTGTCATGGTGTCGGCCGGGTTCTTCACGGAGCTGAGGCGACGACGCCGGGAGAAGCGTTCGGCGCCGCTGCCACCGCCACCCCCTTTGTGAGTTCTCCTCTCAGAGCTGGGCGGCGACGGCCTCGGCGAGGGGTGTGGTGACGCCAAGGCGGGCGCGGAGCGTTGGGGTGTCGATGGCTTGGCCGGTACGGGTGCGGTGGTCGGCGGCGACCTTGCGGGCGTGGGCGACCAGGGCAGCGGGAACGGCGGGGACGGGCAGTACGGGGGCCGGATCGCTGGTGACCGGCTCCGGGGAAGGCGCCTGCGGCGACGGACTGTGCGCGAGCAGCGTTCCGCCCAGGAAGGCGACGGCCGGCCATCCGGCGACGAGGATGCGGAGCCATGCCGGTACGGCGTGGACGTCGAGCAGTCCGGCCGTGGCGACGTTGGCGCCGAGGGACGCGGCCAGCGAGATGGCGAACCAGCACCAGGCCGCGCCCTTGGCCGTACCGGAGCGGAGCCGTCGCCACGCGGCGACGAGGAGCAGGTCGACGGAGACCGGGTAGGCCCAGGCTTTCCAACCGTGCTGGCCTGCGGCGTTGGCGATGTCGTGGAGGTGGGCGAAGGACAACGCGGCGGCGATGGCTGCTTGTACGAGCACCGCGTCGACGCGGACCAGGCGAGCGCGCACGCGCGAGACCTCCCTTCGGCTCGGGGCATGACGGGGTAGGGACGTGACGCTGTACGGGGGGGGGGTCAGCCGGTGACGGGGCGGAGCTTGGTCAGCAGATCGGGCCGGTGGGGCTGGGTGGCGGGCCGGAAAGGTTCCAGCGTCGGCAGGTCCGGTACGAGGTGCGCGGACGTGTCGCAGACGGTTGCCGCGTCGGCGAGGGACAGGTAGGGCGTGCGGATGCGGGTCCAGCCGCCGGAGGTGTCCCCGGCGACGGCGAGGCCGGGCCGATCGGGGACGATGGCGCAGGCGGCGCCCACTGCTTCAGGTGCGATGTCGCCGAGCGCCATCTTCGCGGAGGCTTCGTCGTTCACCCGGTGGCAGACACGGCCGGTGAGCTGGGCTCGGAGCATGGTCGCGCCCTTGCCGAGTTCGGCGCCGAAGCGCTGCCCGCAGACTTCCAGGTAGATGCCGGCGGCTCGACCGAGTTGAGCGAGCCGGATGAGGTGGGTGACCATCTCGTCCCGCCGTTCCTCGTCCTTCTTGGTGGCGACGAGGAAGAGTTCGGCCACCTCGTCCACGAACAGCACCACGGGCACGGGGCGTTCGGCATCGGGCAAGCCCCAGATGTCGGAGGTGATCTCCTCGTCGGGTGTCGAGCGGGCGATGCCCTGCCGGGTCTTGATCAGGTCGTAGCGCTCTTCCATCAGCCGGACCAGGACGGGCAGCAGTTCCGCCGCCTGCCCGGGGTCGGTGGCCAGGGCGGAGAGCCGGGCCGTGAACGGCGCCAGTTCCACGCCGCGCTTGCAGTCGATGCCGACCAGGGCGACGGGTTGAGGGGCGAGTCCTGCGATCAGGTGGCGCAGGTACATGGACTTGCCGGAGAGGGGCGCGCCGAGGGTGAGTTGGTGGGGTATCGCGCGGTAGTCCCGTACGAACGCGGTTGCGTCCTCCCGAAGCGCCACTGGGACCTTGAGGAAGCCGCCGGAGGTCTTGCGGGGCATGCGGACCTTGCGCAGGACGTCGAAGCCGACGAGCCGCAGTTCGACCACGCCGGGCTTGACCACGGAGACGTACACGGCGTGAACGCCCCACGCATGCCGAAGGCGTTCAGCCGAGGCGGCGACGTCGGCCGGCTCCTGGCCCGGCGCGAGCCGCAGCCGTATCCGCATGCCCGTCGAGGTCGGGCGGATGATCCCCCGCCGCGGAGGGACCGCCCGCACCTCCCGTCGAGTCGTCGCCCGCACCGCCAGCGCCCGTAAGCGTGACGGAGCCACGGTCAGCCCGCAGGCGTCCATGACGGACGTGTACGAGCCGAGCAGGCGGGCGGTCGAGAGGGGCAGGCCGACCATGGACCAGTACGCGGCCGGTTGTTCGGCCCGGAGGTAGGCGGCGCCACCGCCGACCGCGGCGAGGGGGCCACCCACCTCCATCAACGTCATCAGGTCCGGCATCAGGCTCAGGCCCCCGCCTGGACCGGGAAGGCGGCCGGGGTGACGGCGGCGGCGCGGAAGGCGATGCCGTGCCGCTGCTGCCCGTTGAAGGTGCTCTCCCACGGGCGGGCCACCAGCCCCGGCAGTGCGACGGGTCCGCCGAGGGTCAGGCCCTCGCTGACGCCGCTCTGCGGAACGGTGACCTTGAGGAGCGAGGACTCCCCGTCCTCGATGTGGACCACGCCGAGCGTCATCAGCGGCTCACCGCTGTTGGCGTCGGTGGCGATCTCGCCGGTCTGCCGGTCCTTGATCTTCGTCTCCGGAGCCTCGGTCAGCAGGATCGTCGCCGCCGAGGTCTCCACACGGATGGAACGCAACGCTTTCTCCTTCACACGTGACAGCTAGTCGTCTAGACAAGTGTCGCCCTGTGTACCCGAAGAACCGGGTACGCGAACCACTGTGCCACAGGACCCGGCTACTCGTCTAGATGAGCTTGCCCGTGAAGGCGTACGAGTCACGGGAGTTGGCCTGCCTCTGCCCGTGTCGCGACACCATCCACCCAGGTCACGTGGCCGGAAGCTGGTACGCGAGGACGTATGCGTCAGCGGCCATGACCGTGTCGCAGACCTCGACAGCGCGGCCCTCGGTGTCGAACGCTGTGCGGACGAGGTGGATCACGGGCACACCGGAAGCCAGCTGGAGCGTCTTGACCTCGCTCGGCGCGGGCATGCGGGCGCGGATCTCCTCCTCGAAGTGGTCGAGGCGGTGGCCCAGTTCTTCCAGGCGGGCGTAGATGCCGCCAGGTCCGGGGTTCGGCTCGGCGATCGGCGTCCCGCGGGCCAGGTCGAGGGGGAGGTAGGAGGTGGCGAACTCGACCGGGCGCCCGTCGAGGAGGTAGCGGCGGCGCCGGGCCAGCACGCGACGCGGACCCCCGAGCCGGGTGGCGACGTCCTGACTCGGCCGTTCTTCCTTGATCTCCAGGCTGTCGACGGTGGGGTGGCTGCCGGCAGCGTCGGCCTCCACGATGAACGCGGACTTGCCCTGCTCGCGGTGCCGGCGGGCGAACCGGTCCGAGGCCAGTCGCCGCACGGGCGGCCGGGGACGTACGAAGACGCCCTTGCCGTGCTCGGAGACCACCAGGCCCTCGCCCTGGAGGACGGACAAGGAGTTCCGTACGGTCATTCGCGAGACGCCGTAATGCTCGACCAACTCCGTCTCGGAGGGCAGCTTGTCGCCCTCGGCGAACTTGCCCTTGTCGATCGCCTCACGCAGCTGGTCGGCGATCTGGCGGAACACCGCTCGGTCGCTCGTCGGGTCCAGCGCCCCCAGGACGCCGGAGGGAAGAACGGGCATACGTACTCCTTTGGATATCTAGACGAGTGGCCGACCTTTGTTGCTACGGTGGGCAGCCTAGCCACCCGAGAGGATCAGGTCCGTGCCGATCGAGCGCCCGCACTCCGTGAGCGTCGCCGGAGTCATCATCGATGACGTCGGCCGCGCTCTGCTGATCAGGCGCCGCGACAACGGCCACTGGGAACCGCCGGGCGGAGTCCTGGAGGCGGGGGAGACCATCCCCGACGCACTCCAGCGCGAAGTGCTGGAGGAGACCGGCGTCAAGATCGCTGTCCCTGCCACCCTCACAGGCGTCTACAAGAACATGACCGGCCTGATCGTCTCCCTCGTCTTCCGCTGCGAGGCGATCGACGGCCAGCCCTCCACCGGTAAGGAGACCAGCGCCCTGCGCTGGGCCACCCGCGAGGAAGTCTCCGAACTCGCGGACGAGGCGTACGCGATCCGCGTGCTCGACGCCCTTGACGCGATGTCCCCGCCTGCCGTGCGTGCGCACGACGGCGTGAAACTCGTCTAGCTCCCACCATCGGTCCATGGCCGCCCACCAGCAGAAAGTAACTTGTATGCACGAGTATACGAGTAGTCCGCGAGTCTGGGGACTCAGTTGCCCAGGTTCACCCGAAGAAGTTGGCCGCGTACGCCGCTGGACCCGCGATGTCCTGCGCGATTCCCCGTGCGCGGACGACGCCGCGCTCATCGTCACGGAGCTGAGCGCGAATGCCGTGCTGCACACCGCCAGCGGGGACGGCGGCCCGGTTGGGGGAGCCTTCCACGTCAGCCTCGCCATCTCCGACGCGGTCGTGTCCATCTCGGTGACCGACTCCGGCGGTACGAAGACGGCGCCGACCGTCGAGCACCCCGGCGACGAGGCCACCCACGGCCGCGGCCTGACCATGGTCACCGCACTCGCCCACCAGGTCGAGACTCACGGCGACCAGCACGGCCACACCGTGACCGCCCACCTCACCCACGCTAAGGACGCCCGATGACCCCCGGCCAACCGTCGACGGCTGCGCCCACTACCCACAGCCTGTGGACGATCGCCCGCATCCAGAACACCTTGAGCAGCGAAGTCCTGATCCGCCGCTTCCTCCTGGACCTCACCCACGCCCCGGAGCACGAGGTCATGAACGTCTTCACGGCCTGGCAGGAGGTCGCCGCGACGATCGAGCAGCACTCGTCCGAGGCGCCGGCCTTACCCGCATCCATCCAACCGGCGACGGAAGGGCGATGACCCATGAGCGGAGCAACGAAGGAGCGCCCCAGCACGGAGCCGGGTGCAACGCGACAGGACGACGGCCAACCTCAGCCCGCACCATCAGCCGAGGCCCCGCCGACATGGACCATCACCACGACCACCGGCTACACCGCAGCCGGCTACCTGCCTCCGTGGGCCGAAGACGACCCAAGCGCCACCGACGTACCGCCCCAGTACTTCGCCACCGAGCTGGCCGACATTACACATCACCAGCCCTTCTCGGGTCTTGGCATGACCGTCTCCGTCACCGACGTTCCTGGCGCCGAGGCCGTCATCCTGAGCGGAAGCATCGACTGCGCCCCCTACAGCGAAGACCCCACGGCACGCCTGCCCGTGGTCAATCTCCAACTGGTCGACGACTACTGGCTCCACAACCTCGACCCCGACCAGCTGGCCGCCATCGCCACCCAACTCCGCACCCAGGCGGACCACCTCGACCACGAGGTGCGCCCCGCCCTCATCACAGCCCGCGAAGACTGGACGACCCATCACAACGCTTGACCACGAGCGCAGTCCAGGGCCTCGACCGCCACCAAGCTCCACAGCGGTCGGGGCCAACTTCATGCCCCCAGGGCACCGGCGACCGAGTAACAACCTTCTCTACGAGTTCAAGGCACCCGGCTCCGCTACCGCTCCGCCGGGCGCGCGTCCGGCGCTTGGCCGCGCCGTCGCTTCTGTCTCCGCCCCGCGCGGCACGGCCCGCACCGCGCGCGCCCGCGAGGGGGAGGCCTGCGGCATGAGGTGATCCCGCACAGCCGAGGTCACGACGATGCCTCCGGCGGGGGCGCTCCGGCTCCGAGATGGCCCCAACCCGCCGGCGTCTGCACGTTCATCGTGGTGAGCGGTGGGGGCTCCCATCCCACCTGCCATCGACTCGGGCAAGCCGAGCCGTCGTGGTTCAGGGCGTCAAGGTCGTTCGTCCAGCGGGGCGCTCCACCTTGACGCCCTGAACCACGCCCGCTCCACATACGTGCGGGCCGACGGCAGACGGGATGGGAAAGAGGAAGGGGGAGGGTGGCGGGCTTGCGTCGCCTTGGGATCACTACCTGGCTATCGTCGATGCAGGGGCTCAGCTTCCATGCCGCGCAACGCAGGCAACTTCAGTCACAGGGGGTGTCACATGGGGCGATTTACGCAGTGGCAGGTCGTTGCCCGACCACCACTTTCCAGCAACATTCTTGATCGCAAGAATCTGCACGGCTCTCGTGGCGATGCGATCATGGCCGCTGTCCGACTGGTATTCGGCACTCAGGAACCAACGTTGCAGCGGGATCGGGCCGCGGCATGGTCGGTTACGTGGAACCTCATGCAGCGCGGCCGCGCGTCTTACAGGGGGACGACATACAGCGTGACAGCGATTGACCCCATCTACTTCAAGGAGATGGAGGAAACCGACGAGTGATCCCACGACGAGGCGTTGCCCTGGATCTTGGGACCACTTTGGGACCACACGCTATGCGCGCAGCCGAACAACCCCAGGTCACGCGAACGACTGGTCGTGCCTCAGAAGGCTTCTGACCTGCTGAAACCCTTGAGCCTATGAGCTGGGGGTCAAGTGGGCTCTACCGCCAGCGTCGCAGTGCAATCGCGGCTCAGTCGATTATCCGTCTCCGCGAACTGTCGAAACCTGCCTCTACCTATTCAAGGCACCGGCCGCGCTACCGCTCCGCCGGGGCGCGCGTCCGGCACCGGCCGCGCCGTCGCTCATGTCTTCGCCCCGCTCGGCCCGGCCGGCGCCGCGCGCGCCCACTATGGGCTGGCCGGCGGCACTCACTCGCCCCATGGCAGCTCCCGCCCAAAGCCGCTCCACCGACCTTGGTCAAGGGCCCGACGTGCTTGCCAATACCTCTTGGGCTGCTTTCGTGAAGCGCTCGCGTGCTGCGTCCACCAGGCCGCTGGTGTGAACGTAGATGGCGACTCTCCCATCAAAGTCGAGTCCGAGCTGACGCATGCTGTCTGCTTTGCTGTGCTCAGCGTCGTAAACGGCCGCTGCTAGGTCTGCCATATGGGGCGGCCCAGTGATAGCGACGGCCGTGACTGCCTTCTTCAGCATGCCCAGTGCCCCGTTGCATGGCTCCCACAGAGCACGGTGATCCCCGCCTTCACTCCAGTCGGGTGCCAACCGAGCGGCGATAACCGGTCCCAGCGTCTCTGTGACATGGGTGGAAGCTTCCAGAACTGCCGCGAACGCCACTTGCCGCTGGCCCCTGAGCCAATGCCCAACGTCCACGATCTCTTGATCGTGGACCTGCCGTCGCTGCGCTCGACTCTGCACAAGAGCACCGCCGAGCGCTCCAAACAGCGTGCCAGCAATGCCCAGACCCGCAGCCCAAACCGCAGCATCCCCTTGGTCCATGACGCCATATTGCCGCGTCTTGTTGCGATAGAGCGCCGGAACGCGGTATCCGCGTTGATAGCTAGGCGGGGAACGCCTCGCCTGCCGGGCCGTCTCCGGGCCGTCCGAGGCCGCACGACGATGACCAGCGCTGACAACGGTCCACGGCTAAGCCGCAGGTCACGGCATTGATCGTTAGCAAGGTCCCAGGTCTGCGGAGGCTCACACCATTTCCAGAAGATCTAATCCGCGTCTCTGCGCGGGTAGGCGTCCCGAGTCGCGTAGTAGAGCACCGCCTTGCGCTTCTGAATCCCGTGGGTTCCACCCCATTCCTCCATCGCGACCTCTTGGCCCGGGCGCTTGACGCCCTCGACCCCTGCGGCGTCGTAGAAGAAGCTCATCCCGGGTATGATCCGGGCGCTTACCGAGCAGCCCGACTGACGGTAGGCGCGTCTGCTGCATGACCCCGCACCGAACGCTGAACATCCGCAATTTGCATGAACTGCGGCTCGGCGTTTGAACGCTCGCCCACTACCACGCCGTCGGCGCTACGCTGATGCCCCAACGCAGTGCGGCAGGAGGGGGATCGGGACGATCATGGCGGCCGAGGACGAGCGCGGAGTTGGGCGGCTCAACATTTCAGATCTGATCAAGAGGCTAGAGCAACTTGACCGGGATTTGGAGATTATTCGTTCGCGTCTGAGCCGAGATAACCGTTCTAGCCATCTTTCGCGGGAGGCTCGCAGCGAACTAGTGGGCGCCATGGCAACCGCGTCGAAAACTCGGCAGCGCTTGATAGCCCAATTAAACGCGCATAACTAAGGCGCTAGGAATATCGTCGTCACAGGTGACGGCAACGTTACGATCAACTCTGGTGAGATTGTTGGGAGTTTTCAGGAAAGCGCACCCCCTCTGATTTCTGCAGCTCAACCAGAGGCGCAACAGCTCACGACGACTGATCGGCGTTCGGAGTTCGTCTATGGCTCACTCGAAGACGAGCGCAAGGAAGCGAAGCTGGCGTTTTGGGTAAGCCTCGCCGTCACGGGGGTAGCAGCCGTCATCGCGCTGAGCGCATTCGGGATCGCCTTGTTCCAAGGTGGCAACCAGGGCATCAAGTGGGTGACGAGCTTCGTCTCAACCGCCGTTGCGATCGCTGGAGGTGTGTGGCATAAACAAGCCCGTGACGCCCGCACCAAGGTTTCCAACCATGTCGAGCGCATTGAAAAGCGGGTAGAGGTGGACGACCGCTACGAGAAGACTAATGCGCGGATCGATCGCATCCAAGACCCCCAGATGCGAGATCGGCTGAACGCCGCCGCTGCCATCGCAGATCTCGGGTTCCAGGCGGACCCGGACACCATCACCGACCGCGTGATTGGATCGTCCGCGTCAACGGTCAAATGCGGTCAGCGGTGAATCCTGCCGAGCCCTCCCAGGAGCGCCGTTCCACCAGGTCAGAGAGGGTTTACAGGCCCCAAGGCCACGTGATTCCCAAGCTCAGCGTCCACGCAGCGGAAGTACGGTCGTGCTGCTCGGTCAGTTCGTAGGTGGGGGTGGTCGCTACTCTCGATCGCGTGAGTGAGAGTAGCCAGCGCGTAGCGAACTTCCGAGTCCACCTCGTGCCGGCGGTCCTGGCCTTGGCCAACCCTCCGTGGCAACGGGACGTGTGGCTGGATCCGTCAACTTTCGAGGATCTGGACCACATCTTCCACACACTCTTCGATGATTTCTGCGACGCCGACCACCCAGATCGCTATCTCGGCATCAGCTTGAGGACCGAGGAAGAGGTCGATCTCGTGCGGCAGCTGGGTCGGGCACTCAACGCCGCCGAGGCCGAGGCCCCCAACGACACCGACGCGGAGTACCTCCAGGCAACCGCATGGCCGGAGGTTGTGGCCGTCGCCGGACGACTCGCGCAAGTCATGGTCGCGAACGATCTAGGCGAACTTGTCTCCGTACATGAAGCCAAGCCCACCGACGAGTCATAGCGTGAGTGATAGGAGCTGGCAGCCTGTTGCCGCCCCCGGACAGGCCGGAGGCTGACGGAAGCCGCGGCGTGGCCGAGGGAGGTGGGGGTGCGGCGAGGCATACGCGCGCCTCGTCGGTTGGCTGCCGCATCGTCGTGGCGGGCTGTCGTCGGCTGAGACTCAGGCGGACCGCTTCGGTGTAGCCCTGCATTGATCAACTCTGGGCCGTCTGTGGGCCGTGCGAGGGTGCTCGTGGGTGCCCGGAGACGACCAACGACGACGGCGGGGGAGTGGCAGGCAGGCGCCCTGAGCAGGGATGTCGCAGGCAGCCGCGTCGCCCCGCGAGAACCAGGGCAAGAAGTAGTTCTTCCGCTTTTCTATGCCCCCTGCCCGCGCCTCGGGGGATCGGTTCTGTGACCGTCGGCGGTCGTCGGATGATCTCCCGGTTCGTCACCGTGTCCGCGTGGGCGACTGCCCGCCCCGCCCGGAACGAGAGCTGACCCCCGCCACGTGATCGCCTGCACGGACGGCGAGGTCCGCCGCCAGTTCAACCTCTGCTTCACCGGCCGCATCACCGGCGGTGGATTGGCCATCTCCGACGAGTCCACCGAAGTCCGCCCCGCTCGGCATGGGCTGAGGCCGCGTAGTCCGGGTAAATGAGGTGCCTTGGCGGGGGCGCTCAGGCTCCGAGATGAGCCAGGCCCGGCTGGCAACTGCCAGTTCATCGTGGGAGGAGTGCGGGAGCTCCATTCCTGGAGGGGGTGCGGCTGAGCCACGGTATGGTGCGCGCCGGAGGTGGTCATCGATGTCTGCCAGGCCCCGGCGTTGGCACCAGAACCCGTGGTGGGGGCTGCTGATCGTCGTGCCCGGCGCTGTGTTCGGCGCCGTCAGCAGCGAATTTAGTATCCGGCTCATGATGTCCCTCTCCGTGTTCATGTGGGCGTTTCGGCTCGGACGAGAGACGGACCCTAGGCCAACTCGATCTCGGCGCACGCCAGCAGCGGAGGACCGCCTCGGGGATTAGCGAGCAGGCAGGGCGCAACTGCAACTGCAACTTCAGGGGCGGGTCGGGCCATACGATCACGCGGTGAGCTACGACATCTACTTCGTGGAACCTCGCGCGGACCTTTCCTGGGACGAACTCTCGGAGGGACGGGAAGCGGCGGCAGAAGCATCCCAGGACGTTCCGGCGGCACTCATCGAGGTGTGGGGACGCGTGACGCCCCAGGCTGAGGCCATATTGGGCGAAGTTGAGCTGGCCCGTAGTGCAGGTGCTCTTGAGTTGAGCCACGACGGCACGGGCCTGGACCTTGCGATCTTCGGTGATGAGATCAGCTTGTCTGTGCCGTACTGGCACGACGGGGAGCGAGCCGCCCAGGTCTTCCAGATTGTCTCGGCGATCGTGGCGATCGTTGAGCGGGAGTCGGGCCTCATCGCTTTCGACCCCCAGACGGAGGGTCCCTTCACGGCCTCCATCGACTCCGCCGTTTCGATCATGTCGGGCACCGCACAGGACCTCCGTAGCCGCTACGGGGGTTGACGCCCGGGCCGTCCCTGGGCCAAGTGGCTACCACCGGCCACTCTGGGGCGAGTGGCTAATCCTCGACGCCATACGGTGATCACATGACGCGGTTGATCGTGGCAGCCGGAGGAGGAGGCGACGCTGTCGGATGGGCCACCCGCGACGAGATCCCCCGGCTCGCCTCCGAGGCATTCGCCATCCGCATCACCGACGCCCTGGACCAACCAGGGCAGCCAGCCATCCGATCCCACGACGGCACGCACCTGCTCTGACGCACCTGCAAGCGCGGGGCGTCGCCGTACGAGGTCAGTTCTGGGGCGCAGCCAGGCGTGAGGTGTGCTCCGTGCTGGGGACTCGACGGCGGGTCGTTTCGAGGTGGTCTCGGCCGAATCGGAGAATGCAGGTTAGGAGTGGCATACCCGGCGACTGGAGCGGACGGGGGCGGTCATGGCTGGTGCGGCCGAGCGAGGACGGGCTGGCCGCGGGGGTCGGGCCGGGCGCTGGCTATCGAAGGTGTTCGAGCTCAACCGTGCAGGCGTCAACTGGCCGCGAGCGGTGCTGTTCCTGGACGTCGCGCTCGTGCCGCTGCTCGTCTTCTGGGCGATCGGGTACGAGCAGTACCTCCTGAGCGCCCTGTTCGGCATGCTGTTCGTGGCGCTGGCCGACCCGGGGGGCGGCTACGGGTATCGCGCGTCGCACGTCTCGTTCTTCGCGCTGATCGGCGCGGGGGTCACCGCGCTCGCGTTCGGTATCGGGGGAGAGGCCTGGGGCTGGCTGGCGCTCGCGGCTTTCGGGGTCACGCTGGTGGCCGGGCTGGCCGTCGCGTTCGGGGTGCGCAGATTCGTCAACGCCCTGCTTCTCAACTCAACCTCTGGTTCATCGTCGCCGTCGGACTCGCGTTCACCCTCCACCATCACGCCCACGTTTCCAGCCACACCTGGGCACAGGTGCTGGCGTGGGCCGGAGGGGCGGCGTTGTGGATCGTGCTGACGTTCGTCGAGTGGCTGGTCCGCGGGTGTGAGGACCGGCCCCAGCCGTTCGTGGAACTCCCCGGGGACACCTCGCGCCGGAAGCTGACCCGGCCACTAGCCCTGTTCGCGGTGCTCCGGGCTGTGGCCATCGCCGGCAGCGTGGCCCTGGCGTTCGGACCGGATCTGCCGGACGGCTCCTGGATCCCGATCGCGGCCGTCGTCGCGATGAAGCCGAGCCTGGAGCAGGGCATGCTCGTGTCCGTACAGCGCCTTGCCGGCGCGGTGATCGGCGCGGTCGTGGCTGTGCTGCTGCTCCTGGTGCCCGCCAGCGAACACGGGCTCAGGCTGATCACCGTGACGAGCGGGCTCGAAGTCGTCGCGCTCGTGCTGCTGGTGCACGCGGTGGGGATCCGCTTCCTGAACTACGCCCTCTACTGCGCGGCCGTTGCCGCAGGGGTGCTCATCCTGATCGACCTCCCCCAGCCTTCCCGTTACGCCGCCGAGGGCTACCGGGTGCTGTGGACGGTGTGCGGGGCGGGCACCGGCCTGATCGTCATGCTGCCGGCGGGGCTGGCCGCCAAGCGCAAGCCCCAGGCACCGCCGAAGGGGGCCTGAACCCTCGTCCTGCTGTCGGGTCAAAGCTCGGGGACGCGGTCCGCGTCTGCGTGGTCGACTCGTACGGTGGCCGCCGCGTCCCCCGGGGGCGGAGGGGTCAGCCATTCGGTGATGCGGGCCAGCGCTGCGGTCACGGATGCGCGCGGGGCTCCGGAGGATTCGACCGAGGTCCGGGCTATCGAGGCGAGTTGGGGGTCGGTCAGGCCGAGGGCCGCGCGGGCGGTTTCGTACTCCGCCAGGAGGCCGGGGCCGAACAGGAGGGGGTCGTCGGCGTTCAAGGTGCAGGGGACGCCGGCCTGGAGCAGGCGTGGGAGGGGGTGGGCGGACAGGGAATCCACCACGCCGAGGGCGACGTTGGAGGTGGGGCAGACGTCGAGGACGACGCCTTCCGCGGCCAGGCGGGCGACGAGTGCCGGGTCCTCGACCGCCCTGACGCCGTGGGCTATCCGTCGCGCGCCGAGCACGTCGACGGCGGCGCGTACGCTCGCCGGGCCGGCGAGTTCGCCCCCGTGCGGGGCGGAGATCAGCCCGGCGTCGCGGGCGATGCCGAAGGCCTCGGCGAAGGGCTCCGGTGCGTAGCGGGCCTCGTCTCCTGCCAGGCCGAAGGAGACCACGCCGTCGCCCGCCCGCCGGGCCGCGAGGCGGGCGGTCGCGACGGCCTCCACGGGGTCGCCGTTGCGCCGGGCGCACACCAGGACGCCGAAGCCGATGCCCAGCCGGGCCGCGGTACGGCGGCCCTCGTCGATCACCACATCCAGCAGGTCGAGCGCGGCGCCCGGATCGTCCGCGTATGTCAGGGGGTTCAGGTGCGGCTCGATCCACACCGCTCCGTCCGCGGCGGCGTCCTCGACGACCTCGCGCACCAGCCGCAGGACGTTCTCCCGCGGACCTTCGCGCACCAGCCGGGCGGCGGCACCGTACGCGGACAGGAAGCCCGCGAACGACGTGAAACCGGCAGACGGCCGTTCTCCCCGCTCGCCCGCCAGCTCCGCGAACGTGGCCGGCCGCATCGCGCCTTCGAGATGGACGTGGAGATGGGCCTTCGGCAGACGGGCAAGGCTGCGCATGGGTGCCTCGACTCTGTGGTGGGGCTCCGCCCTTCAGGCCTGCCGCCGCGAAGGCGAGTTACCCACAGCCTGTGGACAACTCTCCGCGTCCAGGGAAGCGGGCACGTCAGAAACGTACAAGACCGCTGGGGGCCAGGTGCGGCATGCTCGGCGGCAGCAGGGCGGAGAGCCCGGGGGTCGAGGAGGGTGCGGGAATGGCTGAGGCTGTGAACCTCGTGGAGAAGCTGGCGCAGTTCAGCGACCTGTGGTCGCAGAAGAAAGTGGCCGCGCTCAATGACTACGACGTCAAGCTCGCCAAGGTGAAGGGGGAGTTCGTCTGGCACACCCACGAGGACACCGACGAGCTGTTCCTGGTCGTCAGCGGGCGGCTGACCATTCAGCTCAGGGACGGTGATGTGGTGCTGGAGCCGGGGGAGTTGTACGTGGTTCCGCGCGGGGTCGAGCACTGCCCCCTCGCGGAGGAGGAGACCGCGATCCTGCTGCTGGAGCCGGCGGGGACGCTCAACACCGGTGACGTGGGCGGGCCGAGGACCAAGGCGGCCGAGAACCTCGGCTGACGGGAAGTCAGTCGAGCCACACGAGCAGCGCGTCGTCCGCGGACGCGGCAGCCGAGAGGAAGCGCGTCAGGGCGTCGTACCAGTGGCGTCCCCACTCCACTGCCCCGGGCTGGTCCCACATGACGGGGTACACCTCGGCCGCGGTCAGCTCGGCAGGGTCCAGCCCGCTGGTGAGCCGGTCGTACGGGGTGGCGCGCAGGGCCTGCGCCGCGAGGCGGACCCGTGACGGGGGAAGGTACTTCGGCGGGCCGTAGCCCCAGTCGTCGTCCTCGGCGAACGGCTCCTCGCCGTGGACGACGTCCACCGGGAAGCCGGCGCGGGCCAGCAGGAAGCGGAGCAGGTCCCAGGCCTTGTACGTGCTGAAGTGGCGCGCGTCGGACGGGGCGGGCTCCGCGTCGTCCTCCGCCTCGCGTATCCGCTCGACGAGGTCGGCCGCCCAGTCGGGGTCGTCGACGGCCCGGGCCAGCTCGGCGGCCGTCACGCGCAGGTACTCACCGATCATGCTCATAGCCGGAGACTATGAGACCAGGAGCCCAGGGGACTACGCCCCCGTCCCGGGAGTGAGGATGCCGCGGGTGAAGGCGGCGGCCACGGCCGAGGCGCGGTCGTTCGCGCCGAGCTTGGCGTAGATGTTCAGCAGGTGGGTCTTGACCGTGGCCTCGCTGATCAGCAGGCGGGCGGCGGCCTCGCGGTTGGTGGCGCCGGCGGCGACCCAGGTGAGGACCTCGTGCTCGCGCGGGGTGAGCAGGGCGGGGGCCGGGGGGCGTACGCGGTCCATCAGGCGGGCCGCCACCGAGGGGGCGAGGACCGCCTCGTGGTTGGCGGCGGCCCGGACCGCCCGGAGCAGCTCGTCCCGGGGCGCGTCCTTGAGGAGGTAGCCGGTCGCGCCCGCCGCGATGGCCGGCAGGACGTAGCTGTCGGAGTCGTACGTGGTCAGGACCAGCACCCGGGCGGGGCTGCCCGTCCTGGCCAGCTCGGTGATCGCGGCCACGCCGTCCATGCCGGGCATCCGCAGGTCCATCAGGACGACGTCGGGTTCCAGGCTTCCGGCCAGCCGGACGGCCTCGGCGCCGTCCGCCGCCTCGCCCACCACCTCGAAGGCGGGGTCGGCGGCGAACATGCCGCTCAGGCCGTCCCGTACGACGGGGTGGTCGTCGGCGATCAGCAGGCGGATCGGGGCGGGGGCGTTCATGCGCGCACCTCGGCGTTCACGCGCGCACCTCGGCCGTCGCGTGCGGTACGAGGGCGGAGACGGTCGTGCCCGAGCCGGGTTCCGAGCGGACCCGCAGGGTGCCGGACAGGCCCTCGATACGTTCGCGCATCGCCTTCAGCCCGAACCCGCCGCCCGGTGCGGGCGTCGGCGCCGCGAAGCCGCACCCGTCGTCGCGCACCTCCAGCGCGACGTCCCGCTCCCGGTAGCCGAGCGTCAGCGCGACGCTGCCGGCCTGCGCGTGCCGGGCCACGTTGGCCAGTGCCTCCTGCGCCGCCCGCAGCAGCGCCAGTTCGGCCTCCGGCCGCATCGGCCGGGTGGTCCCTGTGGTGGTGACCCGGACGGCGACCCCGTGCAGCACCGACCAGCGCTCGGCGACGCCGGCCAGCGCGTCCCCCAGCTCGGCGGTCTCCAGCTGCTCGGGGCGCAGGGCGTCCACCGAGCGCCGTGCCTCGGCCAGGCTCTCGCGGGCCATCCTGGTCGCGGCGGCGAAGTGCGCCCGCCACCGGTCGGGGATGTCGCCCGACTGCTCGGCGGCCTGCAGCTGCGTGATGATCCCGATGAGGCCCTGCGCTAGGGTGTCGTGGATCTCCCGGGCCATCCGCTGCCGTTCGTCGAGGACCCCGGCCTCCCTGGCCCGGGCCAGCAGCTGCCGGTGCAGCCCGGCGTTGTCGTCCAGGGTGGCCTGGAGCCGCTGGTTCGCCTCCCGCACCTGCTCCAGGGCCGCTTCCCGTTCCTTGCCCCGCACCTCGGCGTCCCGCTCCCACCACGCGAAGCCGCACATGCAGACCACGTTGACGGCCAGTACCGCGGCGAAGGCGATCCAGCCGGTGGCGTCGCCCTTGGGGATGCCCGAGGCCTGGGCGCTGCCCGACACCAGCGCGGCCGCGGCGACCCCCGGCAGCCGCCCCGGCCAGGGCAGGATGCCGAAGGCGTAGAAGTAGCAGGCGGGCGTGAACAGGCCGAACCACGGATCGCGCAGGACGAGGAGGCAGGCGAGCACCATCAGCCCGGCGAAGAAGACCCCCATCGCCGCGGGCCGCTCCCACCGCTGGGGGCGCAGGCTGAACATCGACAGCAGCCACAGCGCGGTCGCCGCGCACAGGCCGAGGTCGACCAGCAGGTCGCCGCCCGAGCGGTGTTCGGCGATCAGGATCGCCACGGCGAGGGCGGCGAGGATGGCGTACGGGGCGACGGTCATCAGCGGGAGCAGCCGCGCGTCCTGCTCGCCCGCGCGGGCGAGCACCTGCCGTCTGGCCTCCTGCCGCGCCTGCCGCCTGGCTTCCCGCCTGCTCATCGGTGCCCTCCGGATCGGCCTCACTCCCATCGGAACGATCTCACCGCCGCCGCGCCGAAGACAACGGCGTAGCCGGCGAGAGTGAGCAGCTGGAGGGCGTGCGGCCAGTGTCCCTGGGTGGCGTCGGTCAGCGCCTGGGCGGCGGCGCCGAGCGGTGCGGCCCGGCTGATGTGCCGCAGCAGCGGGGGCATGGCGGCGATCGGGAGGAACAGCCCGGCGGAGAACATCATGACGTAGAAGAGGGTGGCGCCCACGGCGTTGGCGACCCGGCCGTTGGGGGAGACCGCGGCGACGAACAGGCCGATGGCCATGAGGGCGAGCGCGGCCAGCACGAGGCCGGCGAGGTACCCGGCGGCCTGCCGCGGCAGCGGCACCCCGAAGGAGAGCCGGGCCACCAGGAGGACGGCGGCCACCGCGACGGCCGCGGTCGCCAGGCTGACCAGGAGCTGGGCGGCCAGCACGCGGGCCGGCCCGACCGGGGTGGTCCGCAGGCGGCGCAGCACCCCCTTCTCCCGGTAGCCGGCCATCGCCGCGGGCACCCAGTTGAAGGACAGCGTGGCAAGGACGAAGGAGGCCAGGATCGGGACGTACAGCTCCAGGAGCGTGGAGCCGCCGATCCGGTGCCGGTGGTAGTAGGGGATGTTGCCGAAGACGGTCAGCAGCGCGAGCGGCAGCGCGATCGCGAAGGCGGGACCCGCCTTCTCCCGGACGAACAGCCGCAGCTCGGTGCGGGTCAACCGCCCCAGCACCGACCCCGGGCGGGCGGCGGGCGGGACGGGAACGGCGCTGGCGTGGGCCGTCATGGCGTTCTCCTTCTCCTCGTTTTCTCGTCGCCCCCGGTCAGCGCGACGAACGCGTCCTCCAGGCCGGCCTGCTCCACCCGCAGGTGGTCCGCCGCGATGTCGTGGCGGGCCAGCACCGAGGTGACCGCGCCCAGCGCGTTGTCCGTGCCGGTGACCACCACGACATCGCCCTGCCGGGTGAGGCCTGTGACGTCGGGCAGATCGGTGAGCAGGGCGTCCTCGAACGGCACGGACGGCCGGAAGCGGATGCGCTGGCCGCCCTGGACGCGCTCGGCCAGGGCGGCCGGGCTGTCCAGCGCGACGACCCGGCCCCCGTCGATCACCGCCACCCGGTCGCACAGCCGCTCCGCCTCCGCCATGAAGTGCGTGACCAGCAGGATCGTCACCCCGCGGGCACGGACGTCCTGGATCAGGTCCCAGGTGTCACGGCGGGCCTGCGGGTCAAGGCCGGTGGTCAGCTCGTCCAGGACGGCCACCTCGGGGCTGCCGATCAGCGCGAGCGCGATGGAGAGCCGCTGCTTCTGCCCGCCGGACAGCGCGGCGTACGGGGTCCGCTGCGCCCCGGCCAGGCCGAGGGCGTCCGCGAGGGCCGCCGGGTCGGCCGGCCTGCGGTAGAAGGAGCCGTACAGGCGCAGTGCCTCGCCGACCCTCAGCCGGTCGGGGAGCTGACCGTCCTGGAGCTGGACCCCGAGCCGCTGGGTCAACTCGGCGCGGTCGCGCCGCGGATCGAGCCCCAGTACGTCGATCTCGCCCCGGTCGGGTGTCCGCAGCCCCTCGACGCACTCGACGGTGGTCGTCTTGCCGGCCCCGTTCGGGCCGAGAATCCCGAAGATCTCGCCCTGCTCCACGGCGAACGAGACATCGTCGACCGCGACGTGTGGCCCGTATCTCTTGTGCAGGTTCCGCACCTCGATGACCGCCGGCATGCGCGCGCCGTCCTTTTCCGGTTCCGGAGGCGCTTCCGAGGGGTTCGGAGGGCTCCTCACGGGCTCCGGAAGGGTTCCGGGCCGCCGCCACCAGCGTGGCAAGGGCGGCGCTCCGGCGGCATCGGCCGGCCGGTCCTGTGCGGCGGGGGGCGGCTGATCCGCCGGACGGCTCAGCGGTATCAACCGATCGGCTGAGGGCGGGCGCGCGGCGGGCGAGCGGGAGCGCAGCGTGGGCACTGCCGGCGGTCACGTAATCTTCGCTGCAGACGTGCCCCCGGGCCGCGGTCGGTCCGCGATCCGGGGGCACGATCTGTGTGCTGTGTCCCAGCTGGTCAGCCGCCGCACTGGCAGGCGCCGCCGGACTGGCAGCCGCAGCCGCAGCCGGAGCCGCAGCCGCATGCGGCGACCAGGGGGAGTGGGGTCCGCAGCGGAGATACGGCGTCGGACGTCGACTGGTCGCGTACGGGTACGGGCGTGGGGGTCTCCGGCATCAGTGCGCCCTCCTCAGGCTTAGCTCACTCACCAGTGAACTCCCGTGTGCAGCCGCGCATCAAGGGCGCACAAGGGCATAACGCCCACAGGAGCACCACCCGCACGCCCCCCGCCCCGGTTACGCGCCTTCCACCTGCGTCGGGGTCGGCGACATCGCGTCGACGTGCTCGCCGGTCACCAGGTAGACCACGCGCTTGGCGACGGAGACGGCGTGGTCGGCGAAGCGCTCGTAGTAGCGGCCGACCAGGGTGACGTCCACGGCGGTCTCTATGCCGTGCTTCCAGCGGTCGTCCAGCAGGTGCTGGAAGAGGGTGCGGTGCAGCTCGTCCATGCGGTCGTCGTCGGCTTCGAGCTGCAGGGCGTCGTCCACGTCCTTGGTGATGATCACCTCGGCGGCCTTGGCCATCAGCCGCTGCGCGAGCTGGCCCATCTCCAGGATGGTGCTGTGCAGGTCGTGCGGGACGGCCGAGACCGGGAAGCGCAGCCGGGCGAGCTTGGCGACGTGGCGGGCCAGGTCGCCGGAGCGCTCCAGGTCGGCGCTCATCCGCAGGCTGGTGACGACGATCCGCAGGTCGGTGGCCACCGGCTGCTGGCGGGCCAGCAGGTTGATCGCCCGGGTCTCCAGCTCGCGCTGGAGGTCGTCCACCTTCTCGTCCGCGGCGATCACGCTTTCCGCGATGTTGAGGTCCGCGTCGAGCAGTGCGGTGGTGGCGCGGCCTATTGCCGAGCCGACCAGCCTGGCCATCTCGACCAGCCCGTCACCGATGGAGTCAAGCTCCTCGTGGTATGCGTCCCGCATCGCGTTCCTTCCGTATGAGCAGAATGTGCAGAAAGTGCTCAGGCCAGTACAGAGGCTTCTCCTCCACGCTGCCACGCTGATGGGCCTGTGCGTACCGTCCGCGCACCCGGAGTGAATCAGCACCTACGTGAAGGTGAACTCTTGGCAACGTGCATCTGAGAGGTAGCTCTCAGGGTTGTGGAGTGCTTGAGCATGCCACCTACCCTGGGGCCATGGACGTGAACGCGGCAGTCGCCGCAGCCAGTGCGATAGCCGGTCTCCTGACCGGCGTGATCGCCGTGCTCGCGTTCCGCTGGAGCGAGCGGGAACAGGCCCGCCCGACCCGTACCGCACTGCACACGGACGCCGTGCTCCCGCCGGGAGTGGACACCGTGCTGTCCGTACTGCGCTCGTCGGCCGTCGTCCTGGACGAGGGCGACATCGTGGTCAAGGCCAGCTCCGCGGCATATGCCCTCGGACTGGTACGCGGCGGCCGGCTGGCCGTCGACCAGATGCTGCAGATGGCCCGCGAGACCCGGCGGGACGGCGAGATACGCCAGGTGGAACTCGACCTTCCGCGCCGCGGCGCGGGGCGCGGCGAGGGCCTCGCGGTCTCCGCCCGGGTGGCGCCGCTGGGCTCCCGGCTGGTGCTGCTGCTGGTCGAGGACCTCACCGAGGCCCGGCGGATCGAGGCGGTACGGCGGGACTTCGTGGCAAATGTCAGCCATGAGCTGAAAACGCCGGTCGGCGCCCTCTCGCTGCTGTCCGAGGCCGTGATGGACGCCTCGGACGACCCCGAGGCGGTCGTCCGCTTCGCCGGCCGGATGCAGATCGAGGCCACCCGGCTGACCAGCCTGGTGCAGGAGATCATCGACCTCTCCCGGGTCCAGGACGACGACCTGCTGGACGACGCGGAGCCGGTGGCGGTGGACGACCTGGTCGCCGAAGCCGTCGACCGCTGCCGCCACCAGGCCAACACCAAGCAGATCACCATGGCCACCGGCACCACACCCGACCTCTTCATATGGGGCAACCGGGGCCAGCTCGCGGCAGCGCTCGGCAACCTCGTCGAGAACGCCGTCAACTACAGCCCGGCCCGCACCCGGGTCGGGATAGCAGGACGCCGGATCGCCGCGACCGGGGGCGACCTCATCGAGATCTCCGTCACCGACCAGGGCATCGGCATCTCCGAGAAGGACCGCGACCGGGTCTTCGAGCGCTTCTACCGGGTCGACCCGGCGCGCTCGCGGGCCACCGGCGGCACCGGGCTCGGCCTGTCCATCGTCAAACACGTCGCCGCCACCCACGGCGGCGAGGTCACCGTGTGGAGCGCGGAAGGCCAGGGCTCCACCTTCACACTGCGGCTTCCCGAGGCCGGGATCGCCCGCGACCGCGCGCTCCCGCCCGGCACCGACCCGGATGCCGAAGCGGACGCAGAACCGGCCGACGAGCCGTCGGACGACCAGCTGTTCCAGACCCTCCCAGAACACATCCCCGCCCCGGAGGTCCTTCCGTGACCCGCGTACTCGTCGTCGAGGACGAAGAGTCCTTCAGCGACGCGCTGTCGTACATGCTCCGCAAGGAGGGCTTCGAGGTTGCTATTTCCGCGACCGGGCCCGACGCGCTGGACGAGTTCGAACGAAACGGCGCCGACCTGGTACTGCTCGACCTGATGCTGCCGGGGCTGCCCGGCACCGAGGTCTGCCGCCAGCTGCGGCTCAAGTCCAATGTCCCGGTGATCATGGTGACCGCCAAGGACAGCGAGATCGACAAGGTCGTCGGCCTGGAGATAGGCGCGGACGACTATGTGACCAAGCCGTTCTCCTCGCGGGAGCTTGTCGCCCGCATCCGCGCGGTGCTGCGCCGCCGCGGTGAGCCCGAGGAGATCTCCCCTGCCGCCCTGGAGGCGGGACCGGTCCGTATGGACGTGGACCGGCATGTCGTCACGGTCGGCGGCGGCAAGGTGGACCTGCCGCTGAAGGAGTTCGACCTGCTGGAGATGCTGCTGCGCAATGCCGGCCGGGTGCTGACGCGCATGCAGCTGATCGACCGGGTGTGGGGCGCGGACTACGTCGGCGACACCAAGACCCTCGACGTCCACGTCAAGCGGCTGCGCGCCAAGATCGAGCCCGACCCGGGGGCGCCGCGCTACCTGGTGACGGTCCGCGGGCTGGGCTACAAGTTCGAGCCGTAGGCCGCGGCCGCGCCCTGAGGCGCTCCTCCGGGTATTCCGGCGGGTAGTCCGACAGGTAGTCCGACAGGTAGTCCGACAGGTAAGGGTCCGACGCAAGGCGTCGGACCCTTACCGGCGTTTTCCGGCGTATATGGCGGCGTATTGCGCCGCTCAGGAGGTCGCGGTGGCGGTGCCCGTCGGCGTCGCCGTGCCTGTGGGGGTCGCCGTTCCCGTGGGGGTGGCGGTGCCGGTCGGGGTGGCGGTGGAGCCGGCCGTGGGCGTCTCCGACGGGAGCGGCGTCGCGGTGGTCGGCAGCGAGCTGGGGCCGTACGGCTCGAAGAAGCCGGCCGCGGGCGTCACGTTGACCGGCAGCGCGACCGCGCCGGTGGAGCTGAAGTTGAACACCGCGTTCTGCACGTCGCCGTCGCGCAGCGACTCGACGCCGCTGTTGATGACCGCGGCCGGGTTGCCCTTGCCGCCGAGCAGCACGGTGCCGTGCGCGGGGACGGTGATGGTGCTGCCGCCGTCGGCGGCGGACAGCTGCGCCGAGATCCCGCCCGCGAGCTGGACGGCCTGCAGCGTCTGGTCGGCCGTGCCGTCGTTGAACACCCGCGCGGAGACGGTGGCGGGGCCACCGGGCTGGGTGAGCACGAAGGCGTTCTGCACCAGGATGTCGCCGACCGCCGCCGACTGGCTGTCCGGCTGGACTTTCCCGGTCTGGGCGTTGTTGCCTGCCGCGCAGGCGGCGAGGGGGGCGAGCGTGAGAGCGACGACGGCGGCGAGGGCGCCGCGTCGGAAGCTGCGGACCACGGCGGCGGCATCTCCTTGGGCAGATTCTGACGATCTTCCAGCGGCCTAAGATTACCGAGCCGCCCGCGCGCCCACACACCGGGTGGTCCCTCCGTGACGCACCCTCACCCGACCGGTCCTGTGCGCCGGTCGTACGCCCGCGGGCCGCGCACCCGCCCGCGGCGGGTCCTTTGGTCCCCGTACGCCTCTGAACACCCCTCTGAGCAGGCCGGGAACCCGAACGGGCCGCCCGGGGCGTCGGTAGGCAACACGCCCGCAATGTATTCCGGCATTACCACGGTGTGTTTACCGGCGGACCGACGCGAGCGGGCGCGCGGGGGATTTCCATGAACGTGCAAAATTGGATCTTCAACCGCCGGGAACCCGAACGGAGTAGCGAAGATCCACTCCTTGGGAACCGACAAAACTGGACGTATCGGCCACTGTTGTGAGACCTTCCGGAGTGTGACGGGTGTGTTTCCGGCTCGCCGTATACCTGCTCCGACCTGCGGATACCGCATGGCTGTGGCACCCTCCAGCACGTTCCAGGGGCGCTTGTCAAGCCCCGAGATATGCCCTGACCTGCGAAAACGCCATTCAGATGAGGGCGTTCCCGTGTTACCCTGGATAGCCACGGAAGGGGTACCTGTCACATGACGTTCAAGGTTGGCGACACCGTGGTCTATCCCCATCACGGGGCCGCGCTGATCGAGGCTATCGAAATTCGCCAGATCAAAGGCGTGGACAAGACCTACTTGGTGCTCAAGGTCGCTCAGGGCGACTTGACGGTGCGCGTACCCGCGGACAATGCGGAGTTCGTCGGCGTACGCGACGTGGTCGGTCAGGAGGGTCTGGATCGGGTCTTCGAGGTGCTGCGCGCGCCGTACACCGAGGAGCCGACCAACTGGTCCCGCCGATACAAGGCAAATCTGGAGAAGCTCGCTTCCGGCGATGTCATCAAGGTTGCGGAAGTCGTCCGTGACCTGTGGCGCCGCGAGCGCGAGCGCGGCCTGTCGGCCGGCGAGAAGCGCATGCTCGCCAAGGCCCGGCAGATCCTGGTCAGCGAACTCGCACTGGCCGAGAACACCAACGAGGACAAGGCCGAGGCCCTGCTCGACGAAGTCCTCGCGTCGTAAGACCGTCCCTTTCCGGACGTTCTCGTGTCGCGTCCCTCCAGCGCCACTCACGCTGCCGTGACGTACTGACTTACGCAGACGCAACCCCTCGGACGACTCCTGAGGGACCCTGCCGCGGCACCCGGCCTGCATGATCGCCGGGTGCTGCGGCATGTGCCGACCCCGCGTGCGGCCGCAGGGCTCCGTGCGCCGACGCCGCACGCCTTTGCGCGGCATTGGCCACACCTTCGCTCGCGCCGGGCGCTACGGTCTTCCCTGAGGACTTCACGGAAGGGGTCCTCCGGACTACCGTGCCCTGGCTCCCCGGGCTTCGCCCGGTGATCCCACCCCCTGACTTCGCCCGGGGGCGCCACCCGGCCGTTCGGCCCGGGGGCACCTCCAAGCGATACCCATCTCATCCAAGGACACAAACCTGCGTACCGCAGCCGTCATTCCCGCCGCCGGACGTGGCGTCCGGCTCGGCCCCGGAGCGCCCAAGGCGCTGCGCACTCTCGGCGGGGTCCCGATCCTGGTCCACGCGGTCCGCGCGATGGCCCGTGCCAGGGCCGTCACCGTCATCGTCGTGGTCGCCCCGCCGGACGGCGCCGCCGAGGTCCGCGCGCTGCTCGACGCGAACGGGCTGCCCGAGGCCACCGACATAAGGGTGGTGCCCGGCGGCGAGGAGCGCCAGGACTCGGTACGCCTCGGCCTGGCCGCGCTGCCCGACGACGTCGACGTCGTCCTCGTCCACGACGCCGCCCGCCCGCTGGTGCCGGTCGAGACCGTCGAGGCCGTCGTGGACGCGGTCAGGGGCGGCGCCCCCGCCGTCGTACCGGGCCTGCCGCTCGCCGACACCGTCAAGAGCATCGACCTCGGGACCGGCACGGTCACCGGCACCCCGCAGCGCGCCCTGCTGCGGGCCGTGCAGACCCCGCAGGGCTTCGACCGGGCCGTGCTGTCCAAGGCCCACGCCACGGTCACCGACGACGTCACGGACGACGCCGGCATGGTCGAGCGGATGGGCGTCCCCGTCCTCGTCGTGCCCGGGCACGAGGAGGCCTTCAAGGTCACCAGGCCGCTGGACCTCGTCCTGGCCGAGGCCGTCCTGGCACGGAGGAGGGTCAATGGCCACTGACGTCCCCGCGGGGGCTCAGCCCCTGCCGCTGCCCCTGGTCGGGATCGGGACCGACGTCCACGCCTTCGAGGCGGGGCGCGAGCTGTGGTGCGCCGGGCTGCACTGGGAGGGCGCCGCGTTCGGCCTCGCCGGGCACTCCGACGCGGACGTGGCCGCGCACGCCGCCTGCGACGCGCTCTTCTCGGCGGCCGGGCTCGGCGACCTGGGCGCGCACTTCGGCACGGACCGACCCGAGTGGTCGGGAGCCTCCGGCGCCACGCTCCTCGCGGAGGCGGCCCGCATCGTCCGCGAGGCCGGCTTCGAGGTCGGCAACGTCGCGATCCAGGTCATCGGGGTACGCCCGAAGATCGGTTCGCGCCGGGCGGAGGCGCAGGCCGCCCTGTCCGCGGCCGTCGGCGCGCCGGTGTCCGTCTCCGGCACCACGACCGACGGCCTCGGACTCACCGGGCGCGGCGAGGGACTCGCGGCCGTCGCCACCGCTCTGGTGGTCCGTCGTCCCAGGTGAAACCCGCCTGCGGTGCCGCCGCAGACTCCGCATATAGCCGATGTGTAGTCCGACTCCCGCAGACCGCACAAGGCACGGCCCAACGCCCACTACCCTTGAGGCGTGACTATTCGCCTGTACGACACCGACGCACGCCAGGTACGTGACTTCGTCCCGCTCACGCCGGGCTGTGTCTCGATCTACCTGTGTGGCGCCACCGTGCAGGCGGCACCGCACATCGGCCACATCAGGTCCGGGCTGAACTTCGACATCCTGCAGCGCTGGTTCCGGCACCGCGGCTACGACGTGACCTTCATCCGCAACGTCACCGACATCGACGACAAGATCCTCGGCAAGGCCGCCGACCAGGGGCGCCCCTGGTGGTCCATCGGGTACGAGAACGAGCGCGCCTTCTCCACCGGCTACGACGTGCTCGGCTGCATGCCGCCCACGTACGAGCCGCGGGCCACCGGCCATGTGCCCGAGATGATCGAGATGATGCGCGGCCTGATCGAGCGCGGCCACGCCTACGAGTCCGAGGGCAACGTCTACTTCGACGTGCGCTCCTTCCCCGGCTACCTGGGGCTGTCCAACCAGGAGCTGGACAACCTGCGCCAGCCCGAGAGCGAGGGCGAGACCGGCAAGCGCGACCACCGCGACTTCGCGATGTGGAAGGCCGCCAGGCCCGGTGAGCCGTCCTGGGAGACGCCGTGGGGCCGCGGCAGGCCCGGCTGGCACCTGGAGTGCTCGGCGATGGCCCACAAGTACCTGGGCCCCGTCTTCGACATCCACGGCGGCGGCATCGACCTGATCTTCCCGCACCACGAGAACGAGATCGCCCAGGCCAAGGCGTACGGCGACGAGTTCGCCCGCTACTGGGTGCACAACGCGTGGGTCACCATGAGCGGCGAGAAGATGAGCAAGTCGCTCGGCAACTCCGTGCTCGTCTCGGAGATGGTGCAGCGCTGGCGCCCGATCGTGCTGCGCTACTACCTGGGCACCCCGCACTACCGGTCGATGATCGAGTACAGCGAGGACGCCCTGCGCGAGGCGGAGTCCGCGTTCGCGCGGATCGAGGGCTTCGTGCAGCGGGTCGTGGAGAAGGCCGGCCACGTGGAGGCCGCGGCAGAGGTGCCGCCGGCCTTCGCCGAGGCGATGGACGACGACTTGGGCGTGCCGCAGGCCCTGGCGGTGGTGCACACCACCGTCCGGCAGGGCAACAGCGCGCTCACCGCCGACGACAAGGAGACGGCGGTCGCGCGATTGGCCGAGGTCCGTGCGATGCTCGGAGTGCTGGGCCTCGACCCGCTGGACCCGCACTGGACCGGTGCGGACCGCGGGGACGACCTGCACGGCGTCGTGGACTCGCTCGTCCAGCTGGTGCTCCAGCAGCGGCAGTCGGCGCGGTCCCGCAAGGACTACGGGACGGCGGACGCGATCCGCGACCAGCTCGTCCAGGCGGGCCTGGAGATCGAGGACACCCCGACCGGTTCGCGGTGGACACTGCGGGGCTGACCGCCCGGCCGGGGCTCCCGCACAGGAGCCCCGGCACACAAGACATGCGGCGCGCGGGCGTACAGACGTCGGCGACGCCGGGACGAAGACAGAAGTGAGAGTGCCCCATGGCCGGCAACAGCCAGCGCAGGAACCGCCGTACGACCAACAAGAAGGGCGCCACGGTCGGCAGCGGCGGGCAGCGCCGCAAGGGCCTTGAGGGCAAGGGTCCGACGCCGCCGGCCGAGGCGCGCAAGGGCCACAAGAAGAACCGCGTCGCGAACGCCCAGGCCCGCCGGGTGTCGGGCCAGTCCCGCCGCCCGTCGGGGCGCGGCGCCAAGTCGACGTCCGAGATGGTCGTCGGCCGCAACCCCGTGGTCGAGGCGCTGCGCGCCGACATCCCGGCGACCGCGGTCTACGTCCAGCAGTTCATCGACAGCGACGACCGCGTGCGCGAGGCGCTGCGGCTGGCCACCGACCGCGGCGTGCCGCTGCTGGAGGCGCCCCGGCCCGAGCTGGACCGGATCACCGCGGGCCTGAACCACCAGGGCCTGGTGCTGCAGATCCCGCCGTACGAGTACGCCCACCCCGACGACCTGCTCGCCGAGGCCTCCGAGCAGCGCGACGAGCCGCTGATCGTGGCCCTCGACGGTGTCACCGACCCGCGCAACCTCGGTGCCGTCGTCCGCTCGGTCGCGGCCTTCGGCGGCCACGGCGTCGTGGTGCCCGAGCGGCGTGCCGCCGGTATGACCGCCGGCGCCTGGAAGACCTCGGCCGGCACTGCGGCCCGCGTCCCGGTGGCCCGCGCCACCAACCTGACCCGCACGCTGGAGGCGTACCAGAAGGCCGGCCTGACCGTCATCGGCCTGGCCGCCGACGGCGACGTCGACCTCTACGACCTCGAAGCGCTCACCGGCCCCGTCGTCATCGTCGCGGGCAGCGAGGGCAAGGGCCTGTCGCGGCTGGTCGGCGAGACCTGCGACCTGCTGGTCCGCATCCCGATGCCGGGCGGTGCCGCGGAGTCCCTGAACGCCGGCGTGGCGGCGGGCGTGGTCCTCTACGAGGCGGCGCGGCGCCGGGCCTGAACGGTCCCCGCAGGCCGTGCGGGCGCATCATACTGCCTCGGTGCGATTGACGCGTCTCGGACATCGAGGGCTCTGCCAGGCAGTGTCCTAACCGTTCGTCACTCGGTTAGATGAGTGTGGACACCAGAACCCCCCGCCCCTCCACAGGGGGAGGGACGCCCGGATTCGACGAGCAGGTCATGACGATGGCACGGGTGCCGAGCGACCCCGCGCAGGTCATCGTCACCCATGCGAGCTTCCGTGTGCAGCTGGGCAGGGCCTCGACCCGCTCCCTGGGACTCGGCGACACCAGCCGGATCGCCGCCGCCCCGCAGTACGCGGGCGCCGCCCGGGCGCCGGGCCGCCGCAAGCTCGTCCCGGTGGTGTGGTCCGGCCGCACCGAGCCGGGCGACCCGCGCGCGGGTGAGCTGCTGCGGGCGGTACGGCGGGCCGGCTCCGACGACGGCAGCGCGGGCGCGGCCACCCAGGTACTGCCGCGGATCGACGGCACGACCGGGCGGCCGCCCGGTCGCCCGACCGTCGTCGGCCCCCGCAGCGGCCAGTCCCCGACCGGCCTGCTCAGCGGCGTCCGCCCGGCGCGCGGCGCGTACGACCAGGACGACGGCGAGCCGGTCGTCGGCTACCGCGGCGGCGTACACGGCGACGGCGACGCGTACGGCGACGTACATGGCGACGGCGGCGTACATGGCGACGGATACGGCGGCGCCGGGCCGCGGCGCATGTCGCGCCAGGGCAACGCCGACTTCGTCAAGCACGCCTGGTATCCGCACCGTCGGCTGAACCTCGGCATCGTGCTGCTGCCGCTGCGGATCTTCCTCGGCTTCGTGTCGATCTACGCCGGCATGAGCAAACTGTGCGACCGCGTCTACTTCGACGGCGGCGAGCGCGGCTCCATGGTCACCTGGCTGTCCTCGCTGCACCCCTGGGCGGCGGCCGAGCCGCTGCGCGACGCCGCGCTCAACCACCCGGTGGGCGCGGGCCTGAGCATCGCCTTCCTCCAGGTCGTGGTCGGCGTCCTGACCGTCTGCGGACTGTGGCAGCGGGTCGCCGCGAGCTTCGGCGCCGCCCTGTCCATCGCCCTGCTCGTCACCGTGAGCTGGCGCACCGTCCCGGTGTACGACGCCCCCGACTTCATCTACCTGGCCGCCTGGAGCCCGCTGGTCATCGCCGGCGCCCCCGTCTACTCCGTCGACGGCAAGCTCGCCGGCGACGCATGGCGCAGGCTCGGCCCCCGGGTCGGCGTGTGGGACCTGCGCGGCTATGTACTGCGGCGCGGTGTGGTGCTCGGTACGGTCATCGCCGGCTGCACCCTGCTGATCGGCTCGGTGCTGGGGGCCGCGGTACGGGCCACCACCGCCCCTGCCCAGCGCCCCGCGGGGCCGGCCGCCCCGCTCGTCAACAACCTGCCCGGAGTGCCGCTGCCCGAGGCCCCGGGCGCCGACGCCGGGTCCGCGTCCACGACGCCCGCGCCGAGCACTTCGGCCAAGGCCAGGAAGACGAAGGAGCCGGACGCCCCCGCGTCCGCCCAGGCGCCGACCACGGCCCCCGGGCGCACCCACACCCCCGGCCACACGTCCACGAGCGGTACCGGCGGCTCCACGGGCTCCTCGGGCTCCTCCGGTGGCTCGGGCGGCTCGGGCGGCCACTCCACGCCCACCCAGCCCCCCGCGGCCCCGCCCCCGACCCACGCGGCCCCGCCGCCGCCCCCGCCCCCGGCGTCCAGGCCCCCCCAGGGCGCCATCGGCGGCCTCCTCGGCGCCCCCCTGCTGGGCGCCGCCCCGGCCACCTCCCCGATCGCCTGACCTGCCCCCTCTCGCCCGCCGGAATCCCCGCGCCCGCCAGGGCGCGGGGATTCCGCACGCGGGCGCCCCTCGGCGTCGCGCGCAACGACGACGGCGCGGCAGGCAGCAGGGGGCAATCACCCGGGGGCGCGGGGAACTGCGCGCGCAACCATCACAGCGCCGCAGGCAAACGTGGCGCCCAAGGGGCAGGACCTCGGGGGCGCGGGGAACTGCGCGACAAGCCACGACGCGCCCGGCAGCCGACACCCCACCGCAAGGGGCAATCACCCGCAGTCGTCCAGAGCCCCCCGTCGGGGAAAGGGAACCCTCCTAGACGGGCGTCGAGCCCAATTCCCTGGCCGCCTCGCGAAGATCCTTCGCCGTGTCGATCGCCCGCCAGTACGCCCCCTGCGGAATGGGGTAGCCGGCCAGCCGGCGCTCCCGCGCCAACCGCGGGAAGGTCGTGCGTTCGTGGTCGCCCAGATCCGGCAGCATCGCCGTGAAGCCGGGCGCGAAGACGTACACGCCGGCGTTGATGAGGAAGGGCGACGGCGGGGACTCGATGAAGTCCAGGACCTGCCCGAACTCGTTGGTCTCGACGGCCCCCCAGGGAATCCGCGGCCTGGCGAGGGCGAGCGTCGCGACGGCGTCGCGCTCCTCGTGGAATGCGGCCATGTCGCGCAGCGAGAAGCGCGTCCAGATGTCGCCGTTCGTGGCGTACCACGGCTCCTCGGCCCGCGGCAGCGACGCGGCGGCGTACTTGAGCCCGCCGCCGCGGCCGAGCGGCTCGTGCTCGACGACCGTGGTCACCTTCATCGGCAGCGGCGTACTGTCCAGCCATTCCTGGAGCACCTCCGCGAGGTGCCCGCACGAGACGACCGCGTCGGTGACGCCCTCCGCGGCGAGCCAGGCCAGCTGGTGGCCGATGATCGGCGTGCCCGTACCGGGGATCTCGACCATCGGCTTGGGCCGGTCGTCGGTGTACGGGCGCAGCCGCGAGCCCTGCCCTCCGGCCAGGATGACGGCCTGCGTGACCGGGATGACCTCGTGCGCAATGGTGTCGTGCGTCATGCTCGGCACCCTATGCGACGCGGAAGGCGGGGTACGGACCGGACGCGGACCGTACCCCGCCCCTGCGGGAACGCGGTAAGTGCGGCGAATGCGGGGCCTGGTGTCAGCCGACGGACGCGATGCCCGTCGCGAAAGCGGTGTCGCACACCGGGCGCGACCACGACTGGGCACGCTGCGTGGCGCCGTCGTACTTCGCCACGGCCGCGCGGCCCAGCGAACGCGCGATGGACGCGCAGTACTTGGCGAGCGACGGCTGGCGGGCCATGGCGACCTGGAGGCCGGTCAGGGCCACTCCCGGGTCCTTCTCCTGGAGTTCGGCCAGCAGACGCATACGCAGCGCCTCCTGCGGCGCCTTCGCGGCGGTCTCCGCGGCCACTTCCTGCCGGCTCTTGGCGGAGGCGGTGAGCACCTGCGCGTCGGAGGAGGAGACGGCCCACGGGACGCGGGTGACGGCGAGCGTTCCCGACAGCACGAGAACGACCGGGAGAACGAGCGCGAATGTCTTGCCGAGACGGCGAGCTACCTGGTTCACGCCTCGGATCGTAGCGACTGGTGATGATTTGGCGACATTTAGTCACTCTCCCGAGGGAGTGAAATCGCTGTCAGGGTGTTCGGGTGTTGACGAACGCATCCGAAAGGCCGGTTATGCGTATGTAAGCGACCGGCGTTCGGGGGCGGTGCCCGCGGCCCGTACCCGCGGCCGGCTCTCCCGCGAGCGCGGGCACGCAAAAGGGGCCGGGCGGTACGTGGTCGCCCACGTACCGCCCGGCCCTTGGCGCTTGTGACCCTTGGGTCAGTCGCTCAGGCGCTCGCCCGAGGAGGTGGCGAAGACGTGGGTCTCGCCGCCGCGCGGCACCACGTGCAGCACGGAGCCCTTCTCCGGGATCGCGCGGCCGCCGACGCGGATGACGATGTCCTTGTCCTCGTCGCCGACCTTCGCCGAGCCGTAGACGTAACCGTCCGCGCCCAGCTCCTCGACGACGTTGACGGTCACGGCCAGGCCGGCCGGGGCGTCCTTGGACAGCGACTTGCTCTCGCTCTCGCCGTCGACGATGTCGAAGTGCTCGGGGCGCACACCGACGGTGACCGTGCGGTCACCCTTGTCCGCCGCCGCCTGCACCGCGTCACGCTCGACGTTGACCAGCGTGTTGCCGAACTTCACGCCGCCGTCGACGATCGGGACCTCGATGAGGTTCATCGCGGGGGAGCCGATGAAGCCCGCCACGAACAGGTTGGCCGGCTTGTCGTACATGTTGCGCGGGCTGTCGACCTGCTGCAGCAGACCGTCCTTGAGCACCGCCACGCGGTCGCCCATCGTCATGGCCTCGACCTGGTCGTGGGTGACGTAGACGGTGGTGACGCCGAGGCGGCGCTGCAGGCTGGCGATCTGCGTACGGGTCTGCACACGCAGCTTCGCGTCGAGGTTCGACAGCGGCTCGTCCATGAGGAAGACCTGCGGCTCACGGACGATCGCGCGGCCCATCGCGACACGCTGGCGCTGACCACCGGAGAGCGCCTTCGGCTTGCGCGCCAGGTAGTCGGTCAGGTCCAGGATCTTCGCGGCTTCCTCGACCCGCTTGCGGATCTCGGCCTTGTTGACGCCGGCGATCTTGAGCGCGAAGCCCATGTTGTCGGCGACCGTCATGTGCGGGTACAGCGCGTAGTTCTGGAACACCATCGCGATGTCGCGGTCCTTGGGCGGCAGGTGCGTGACGTCCCGCTCACCGATCCGGATCGCACCGGCGTTGACGTCCTCGAGCCCCGCGAGCATGCGGAGCGAGGTCGACTTGCCGCAACCCGAAGGCCCGACCAGCACCAGGAACTCGCCGTCCCCGACCTCGATGTCGAGCCCGTCCACCGCGGGCTTGTCGCCACCCGGGTAGATCCGGGTCGCCTTGTCGAACGTGACTGTAGCCATGACTGTTACGCAGTCCCTTCACCGGCAGGAACGTGCCGGACGATCCGAGTAAAGGAAGCAGTTTTTTTGGTGCCGCTTCAGTGGTCCAGCCCGCATCCCACGGACTCCCGGTGACGCTACCTGCACGTTCCCCGTTTTGTCACCAGCCCTCCACCCCTTTTTTCCCCACCCTCCCCCGACCCCGCCCGCTACACTTCTCCCTGCGCCTCCTTAGCTCAGTTGGCCAGAGCGACGCTCTTGTAAAGCGTAGGTCGTCGGTTCGAACCCGACAGGGGGCTCCATGGTGAACCCCAGGCTAAGCGTTTGGCCTGGCCATTTTCCCTTCTCTTGACCATGGGGAGGCCTCCAGTGGACCCCTTTTGACCTACGCATGGTGATGCGTCCGGCGCGGGCTGACCCACGGGAGGCACTGGTTGGTCCTGCGGGCGCTCACGGGCCTCTGAACAGGGCTTTCACGGCCCAGTGCGGTGCCTGACGGCCGGGCGGGCGGTGGGTGAGCCGGCAAGGGGAGCGCGAGGGGAGCGCATCAGGACAGCGCGGGTGCAGCGGGCGTCCCTGTGCAGGGAGGTCGTCGGCGGTCGTGAACGGCTCTGGTGAAGGCGTGCGGGGGACGTGGTCTGCGCCCGGACCGCTTGTTGCGTGTGCTGGGCGCCGCCGGGGGCGGGAGCGAGGAACGAATCTTCGATCGCGGACTTTGTGCCGGGTCGACAAGGGGTGGCCCTGGGGAGCGGCCGATGAGGGGCGGCGCGCTGGTGCCGGTCTTTCCCCTCAGGCGATCAGCGGGCTGTCAGGCCGGCGTCGGTGAGGCGTCGCATCAGCGAGGGCTTGCCGCGGTGCTGGTCGCGTAGGGGCTGCAGGCGCCGGGCGAACTCCTCGGGGGTGCCCGCCCGGTCATGGACCTCGCGGAGATCCTTCAGGAGGGCGACTGCGGCGTCGTACGGGCCGGACTGCTTCTGCCCGATCAGGTGGGCGATGTCCTGCCAGACCTGCTCGGCGTTCTCGGCCAGGTGGTCCAGGCGGTCCTCCCTGGTCTGTTGTTCGGCTCGGCGGGACAGGATACGGGCACGTTGCTGCTGCCGTGTGTGCTCGCTGCGTACTTCGTGGGCGGCGTCGAGGAGGTCTGCGGCTGAGCGGCGTGGGGCGGCGGTGGAGGGTCCGGCTGTGCCGTGGGATGCGGTGCGGTGGCGGGCCAGCAGCGCGGGGCCCGGTTGTGGGGATGTGCCCAGGGCGGCGTCCAGCAGCAGGGCGTCCTTCTCGCGTTGCGGCAGGGCGCGGATCCACGCGGCGAGTGCGTTCTTGTCGACCGCCGGGGGAGGGGCGGTACAACTGGCGCGGGCGGCTGCGGTGAGCAGGTGCGGGTCGATGTGCAGGAAGTCCGCCAGGGCCTGTTGCGAGCCGGTGAGCTGGGCCAGACCGGCGGGTACGGGCGGCTCGATGGCGGAGGTGTACTCGTCTTCGTCGACGTCTTCCTGCAACTCCCAGCGGGTGAGCGCGGAAAGCCAGGCCAGATAGAGGGGGCGCAGGTCGCCTGCGGCGAGTTCGGTACGCAGGGCCGTGAACGAGGCCAGAGTGAAGGAGGTGTCGAACTCCCACTCGCTGTCGTCCTCGGCCGCATAGGCGAAGTCGAGGATGAGGTGGCCGTTCCTGGTCCAGCAGGTGAAGGCGTCTTCCGCGCAATAGGGTTTGGCGCTGCGGGCGGGCAGCAGCGTGGTGGGCAGGCGCAGCATCAGGCGGCGCGAGCCCCAGTTGGCGAAATACAGATGTGCGTCGTACAGCTGCTCCATCAGCTTGCGGCCGTCACCGCGGAAGTCGCCGTAGTGGTATTCGTTGACGAAGTGCGTCGTGCTGATCCTGGCCCGGCTCGACAGGGCCCGTACCTGCTGGAGCTCGTCCGTGGTCAACGGTCGGTCAACGGCCTGGAACTCGTAGTACTGGTACTCGCTCACGGCCGCGCAGCCTACCGCCGAGTGCTGCGGCTGGTGCAGCGGAGACCTGGCGTTGGTTCCCCTACGCCACGGGGCTAGGCGGGCTACGCGGGGACATCGGACGTGGACCGGCACTCGACACGGGGGTCGGGGGGAACACGCACCGGCGTCCTTCGTGGAGCTTTGCGGACCGGTGCCGGACTGCGCCGCGCGCCGCAGCGGGACGTTGCGCCAGCGGGTACGGACTACTCTGCGGGGCGCCGGTAGGTGGTCGGTCGTCCTCTGCCTCCGAGTTGCTCCACCAGGCCTCGGCTGCGCAGGTCGCGGAGGACTTTGCGGATGTTGGGAGCAGTGAGCTCCAGTGACTTCTGTAGTTCGGCCGCGCTCTGGGGGCCGGCTGCGAGCGCGTCGTAGACTCGCAGCGCGGTTTCGTTCAGCCCGGGTTGTGTGGCGGGTGCCGCTGCGCGTTGCAGGACCACGGTGAACCGGATGCCCGCGTCCACGTAGTGGGCGGGGGGGATTCCGGCTTCGCTGAGGGAGGCTGTGATGATCGGGATTCCCGTGGCCAGGGCTTCGATGACCCGCGCTCCCGTCTCGGGGGAGCGGACGTGCTGGCAGATCGCGACGAGCCTGGCGTTGCGCGCCGAGGTCACGGCGTCCCGGCCGAGTCGTTCGACGGTGATTCCGTACAACCCGCCGGGGTTGGAGACCACCAGCCGGTCGCGTCGGAGCCTGACCTCGATTGCCAGGCCTGCGGACCAGTGGTCGAGGTCTCGGTGCACCAGGGCGTTGGCGATCAGCTCCCTGAAGGCAACGTAGGGGTAGGTGGGTCGGTCGTGGACGGTCCCGTCGGGTTCGGACACGATCGTGGTGTCGAAGGTGCGCCGGGCCCAGGCCAGGGCCTCGTCGAGCATCCGTGGAATCGGCCCCGTGATCGTCGTCTGGTTGCGTGCGCGGGAGCCCACGGGATCCTCCGGCAGCGGCTCTGCTGAGGCCTGGATCACGAATCGGGGGAACCACTGCTGAGGGTGGGCGCCGAGAGCCAGCAGGCCCGCGACGGTTGGTGTGTCCTCGGCGGTGGTCACGCCGGCGCGCCGCAGCAGTTCGGCGTCATCGGTGAAGCGCCCCAGGCCGCGGGGGTCCCGTTCCCGGACCGACCGGAGGAACTCGGTGACAAGCTGGTCGTCGAGATCCGCCCGGGCGGCGTCGGCAACCGGCGCCCGGTCGAACAGCGGAGGGCGGCGTGCGGCGAGGAAGGCCTGCTCCTCAAGAGCCGACAGCTCGAAGTCGCCGTCGTATCCACGCGAGTAGGAGGCGCCCGAGGCGGTGACCCTGCATGGCTTCGCCGAACGGTCGCACTCATGGACCGTGGCCACCACGACAGGGCAGCCGTCGACCGTTCCGTCGCTGATGGTGAGGAGAACCGGGGGCGTGAACGAACGGGCCTTGAGCGCGAGGCCCTGCTTCAGCCCCTGCGGGTCCGCCAGGGGGACGGGCCGGAATCCTGTTCGCTCGTCGAGCCCCAGGATGATGGTGCCGCCACCCGGCAGGTTCGCCAGCGCGCTGAGCGTCGAGGTCAGCGACTGGGGGAGCCCCCCGGCGGCCGACTTCACCTCGATGTCGGCGCAGTCGCCTCCCGCCGAGCGTAGCTCCGCGATCATTGCAGTCAGGTCCGTGGGCACGGCGATAAATGTAACCCATAGGTGGTTACATATTCTCTTGATTTGGTTACATTTCCTGCGGCCTGTGGAGGTATCCCCGACCAGTGTCGCCGGGCCAGCCCGCCCGGTGGGGCGCGGGGAGCGCAAGGGGAGCGCAGACGCCTTCGGACGGGGCGGTGCGGGGCGTCACAGTCCAGCTTGCGACAACTGCGTTGACCAGGTAGAACGCCACCGCGCGGCATGAGCTGGAACCGGTCGTCACGATCGCTCGTGGACTTGTAAAGCGTAGGTCGTCGGTTCGAACCCGACAGGGGGCTCTTTTTCTTGCCTGGTCAGGCCTGGTTTCCGCGGTGCGGGGCGCCCGGCCGGGGCGCCCGGCACACATGCAGCACACATCGCGCCGGTTCACGGCGCCTGGGTGGTCCGCCGGCCGGTCGCGGGGCCGCCGCGCCGCGGCCGAGGGCGGCAACCGGCGGCAGGCGAGCAGGAAGCTGCCCGATATCAGGGCGGGGGTCATCTCTCCCGGACTCTCTGCCGCCACCACGCTTCCGCATGCCACGGGCTGATGGACGCTGCCACAGGGTCGGGCAGGGTGCGACGGAGGTACTCCGCATCCAGCGGGGTGACGATCTTCTGGAGCCCTGCTCGGGCCGCAGGCGGCAGGAGTCGGAGCGCTTCTCCGAGGATGTCCCGGGCCTCTGCCGGATTGCAGCAGGGGCAGTCGTCCCAAGGCAGAGAGAGATATCGGCCGGGTTGACGGAGGAACCGTTCGTAGTGGTGCAGGGCCTCGGCGACCGCTCCCCGCCAGAGATGTCGGGCTTCGAGCTGATTGATGGCTGCGCGGGTTCGGTGAGGAACGCCCGAAACCTGGCGGGCAGGGGGAACGTCCTTCTTCCGGGCCGGCCATCGCTGAGCACGGATGGCGCCGGGCGGCCTACGCGCCATCGGCCTTTCGGGTCTGCGTCATGGCGCACATCATGCCAGGGACCTCGTCAGAGGTGAGGCAGGACCAACTCAGGCAGCGGGATGTGCTCCGTGTGCCCTCGCCGGGGGACGAGGGCACACAGCCGGGAGGCCGATTCCTGAGTCCGCCCACCTCGGCCACCCGCCTGTGCCCCACAGGTCCGGAGCGGTGAGGGGCGGCATCGGTCCTTCGAAGAAGGCGCGATGGTTGACCTGGGCCAGCCTTTGCGGCAGCTCCTCCTCCGGCACGCCGATCTCGGTGGGGTCGTCCTCGGCCCAGGCCGGCAGATACCCAGACGTGACGGCACCGTCTGACGTCGTGATCGCCCACGTCCCCGGAGTACTCCACGGCGGCGGCTGCTTCCGCCGTGCGGGCCGGATGCTGGAGGCGACCTCGAACCAGACCACCTTCCCGGCGGGATCGTAGAAGCTGCCCCAGTCCGCAGCGAGCGCGTCCACGAGCAGCAGCCCCCGCCCGTCCTCGGCGTCCGGCGAACTGCTGCGCGGCTTCGGGCGTACAGCGCTGGAATCGGCGACCTCTACCCGCACCCTGACTCCGGGTCCATCGCACCGCCACAGAGCACGGTGCCCGGGTCTGGCCGACGGCGTTGGCGATCACTTCTCCGGCCAGCAGTTCCAGGTCTTCGAGCCGTTCTTCCGTGAAGGGCACCCGCCATTCCCGGACGATCCGTGCGACGGCCCGCCGGGCGGTCACGACATCTGACTCGTGCGGCTCCACCGGGAACTCGGGGAAGGTGACACACCGCCACGACCTTTTGGACGTTTCCAACGGGCCAACGTGTGGCGGCGCCAACCGCGGAGAACTACGACTGGGCATCCCGATCCCACCCCTTCATCAACACAACGCGGAACACGGCACCTCGCGAATGACGAGGTGACCAACCGTCACAAACAGACTGGACCGGTGGACCGGTCCAGTCAAGTCCTGCTGGTGCGCGCCTCGATGCCCAGGATGGAGGGTCAGGTCGGCGCGTACGTCCGTGCGCCGATGGATGGAGCGAGGTGGTTGCGACCCGCGCTCTTCAACGGTTGGTCGGTCACATCGGATAGGCGTCCGTCTGCTCCCACAGCGACCCCGGTGTGACGCCTTCCTCGCACGCCAAGGGGCGGCCTTCCTGGTCGTACGCGATATGGAGCACGACGGCCACTGCTGCCGGAGTGTCGAGGTGCAGGTGATGTGCCTCCTTGTCCGTGGCGAGGCGGACGGTTGTCACGTCCACGCCCTCGGCGGGAGTGCGCCCCGTCTGCCGGGTGATGTACCTCGTGGTCCCCTCGGCGATCGGCGCGCGTTGTTCCAGGCGCGGTGCCTTGTCGACCACGTCCGGCGGGAACCATGCCTCGACATAGCTGTGCGGGGTGCCGTCCCGCAGTTGCATCAGCCTGGCGCGACGCAGCGCATGCGTGCCGTCGGGCAGGCCCAGTGCAGTGGCGATGCGAGCGGGCGGGGTGGTGTGCTCGGGGTCGCCGATCCGCGTGAACGGCATGCCGCCGGTCACCCGTGCGCTGCCCGACTTCCTGTTGCCGGCGGACCGCCCGATCGCCGTCTCGGTCACGACGAAGCCGGCGCCCTGCCGTGCCTCGACCAGGCCGTCATTGCGGAGTACGTCCATCGCCTTGACCACTGTTGCCCGCGCCACCTGCCACTGTTCGGCGAGGTCCCGGCCGGAGGGGAGCGTCGCTCCGGGCGGAAACTCGCCGCTGGCCATGCGGACGCGCAGCGACTCTGCGATCTCTTCGTACTTCAGTAGTGCCATGGCTCCTCGTCAGGTCGTGGGCTGGACTGGTCCACCGGTGCAGAGGATACTGCCGACATGTCGTCCCCCGAGCTGGCGCCCGAGGTCACAACCTTCTACACCGATGTCTTCGACGAAGGGAGCCGACTGAACTCTTCCGCTGATGGGCGGCTGGAACTGCTGCGCACGCAGGAGCTGTTGCGTCGCTTCCTGCCGAAGGCGCCCGCTCGCGTCCTCGACGTCGGCGGCGGTACAGGCGTGCACGCGCGTTGGTTGGTCGAGGACGGCTACGACGTGGATCTCGTCGATCCCGTCGCCCGCCATGTCGAGCAGGCACGCCACGTATGTGCGGCTTCCGTCGGGGACGCCCGCAGTCTGGATGCCGAGGACGGGTCGTACGACGTGGTGACCATGCTCGGCCCGCTGTACCACCTGCCCGACCGCGCCGAACGGCTTCAGGCACTCCGCGAGGCGGCCCGCGTCGCTCGCCTCGGCGGACTCGTCGCGGCGGCGGGCATCAACCGGTACGCCTCGATCTTCGAACACACCGCACTGGCGCACCTGCACACCGAACGCCTGCGGGAATCGATCGTGGAAACCCTCGCCACCTCGACTTACGACGGCCGACGCGGCTTCACTGTCGCTTACTTCCACCGCGCGGAGGAACTGGCCGCCGAACTGCGCGCGGCGGGACTGCGCGACGTCCAAGTCTTCGGAGTGGAAGGCCCCACCTGGTCGCTCCTCAAAGCCGTCGAACAGGCCACCGGCGCCCAGCCGAGCGAGGAACTCTTCGAGTCGGCCCTCACCGCCGCCCGCCTCGCCGAGCCCTACCCCGAACTCCTCGCGGCCAGCTCCCACCTTCTGGCCGTCGGCCACGTAGGCGACTGACCAGATCGGCCCCCCGGCGCTACCCGAGGGCCATCGCAGCCCCCGCGCGGGTGCCCGCAGGCCCGGCTGTTGACCGCTTGTCGCGTCAGGACTCGCTCACGGTGTTGCGCCAGTTCGCCATAGCGCCCGCGCCCTTGCTCTGATCTGGAACTCCGTCATCTACGCGGCAGCGTTGTTTCTGTCGCCGCTGGCCGGCATGCGAACGGTGTGGTCGCCGAAGTCGGCCACGAGGTCGAGACGTCCGCCGAGCGCTTCGACGTAGCGCGCGATGACGTCGAGCGAGGTGACCTCGCCGTGTTCGATCTGGGATACGCGGGCGATGCTCACGCCCATCCGGGCGGCCACGTCCTTCTGCGCCATGGAGCACTGCTTGCGCGTCTCGGCGAGTTGGTGGCCGCGGGCCTTGGCCAGTAGGCGACGGGCGCCGGCCTCCACCTCGGCGGGATCGACGCCAGCCGCGTAAAGCTCCTGTTCGAGGCTCTCCCAGTCCTGCGGGGTCTTTCCAGGCATCGTCACTCCTCGGTGTCACGGGTGTAGTCGAGGTAGAGCTGCTCTGCGATCGGGATGTTGTCGCGGTACCAGCGTTCCCAGTTTCCTGCCTTGTCGCCGCCCAACAGGAGGAGGGCCGAACGCGTTGGGTCGAACGCGAAGATGATCCGGAGTTCGGAGCGCCCGCTCGATCCCGGCCGCAGTTCCTTGAGGTGGTGCAAGCCGCCTCCCTTCAGCCGGTCGACGAGAGGTCGCCCCAGCGTCGGTCCGGCCTCGCGTAAGGCCGCGACCGCCTGGGCCACCAGCGAAGCGGATTCCAGATCTTCCTTGATCAGATTCCGGAACCAGACGGCGTACTCATCGGTGACTTTGACGGCCCAGGGCAAAGCAGCTCCTCAATGATGACTGCTCTCAGTTTAAGTCATGCCTTGAATTGATGCCATGCGGCGACGTCCTTGGATGACGGGCCGTGCTGCCAGCCCTGGCCCTCCGGTAGCACGGATTCGGCACACACCGCGCTGGAAAACGATCCGAACGGGCGGCAATCAGTGGATGGAGTTTCGGCTGCTCAGGCGGCCAGATCGCTGCATCCCCGCAGGTCAGCAGCCCGCCCCGAGGGGTCTTGTAAAGCGTAGGTCGTCGGTTCGAACCCGACAGGGGGCTCCACGTTTGCCCTGGTGAGGGCAGCCCTCCCGGTGCCGGCCGCGGTGTCTTGCTGTCGGCTTGTCTCGGTTCTGGTCTCATTGGCGAGCGCGGTTCTCCTGGGACGTCGTCCGCGAGCGGCTTCGGCGCCGGGCGGAGCGTCCCCCGATAGTCTTGGAGACGGTCGGCTCGCTCTCGGGAGGCACAGCAGCATGGACCCGCAGCACTTCGCACTCCTCGATGAGGCCCGCAGAAGCCTGCCGGACGGGTTCAAGATCGAGCTCTCCGGCGACACCATCGTCATGATGGTCGGCCCCTCCGGCATCCATCAGCGCAATCTCCTGGTAGTCAGGCGGCAGTTCGACGTGCACAGCCCGGGTGACCTGGTGCCGAGTGAGAACACGGACCTCGTTTCCCCCGGCGTGGGCAAGAGCCGCAATCCCGATCTGACCTATCTGCCGACCGCCGTCCTGGAGACCACGGACAACCAGGTCCCTGCGGAGGCCGCGGCCATCGCCGTCGAGTTGGTCTCGCCCTCGAACCCCGAGAACGACTGGGTGGGCAAGGTCAGGGACTACCCGGTGATGGGAATCCCCCTGTATCTCGTGGTGGACGCCAGGCTGAAGACCGTCACGCTCTTCAGCCGCCCCGATGGCGGGAAGTATCACCGCCGCGAGGACGCCGACTTCGGCGAGAGCCTGTACATCCCCCAACCGTTCGGCTTCGACCTGGACACCGCGACGCTGCTGCCGTACGCCTGAGCGTTCGCCGGCTCAGCACGGATTCAGCACACGTGGGCGCGGAAACCAGCGTGAAGCACCGGCAAAGGACGAACGCCGTTTCTGCAGGTCAGCGCCGCGTCGGCTGCGCCCCGCAGGTCAGCCGCTCGCTCCTGGAGATCTTGTAAAGCGTAGGTCGTCGGTTCGAACCCGACTGGGGGCTCTTTTTTCTTGCCTGGTCAGGCCCTGCCCGCGCGGTGTGCGGGACCTGGCCCGGATGCCCGGCACACATGCAGCACGCATCGCTGAGCAGGCGCTGCCCGGCGGAGGCCGACGTCAAGGGACTGGCGTCGACGACCACGCCGTCGATCCGACGTGCCGGACGCAGAATCCCTAGACTGTGCGTGTGCCGGTGTTTTCAGGAGCGGGCGTGGAGGAGCGAGGCGCGCGATGACTGTCACTGAGGATCGGCCGCAGATGCAGGCGGACGAGTTCGAACGCATCGCTGCCGCTGCCGAGCGCGAGGGCGTCCGGTTGGAGTTCGTCCACGGGAAGCTGGGAGTCAAAGCGGTGCCGGACGGGGATCATGACGAGATCGTCCGTTGGGTCATGGAGCACTGCATGCAGCAGCGCTCGGACCTGTGGCTCTATCCGGAACGCGGCCTCAAGGTGGAGACCTACCGCAGCGGTCACGCGAAGCCGGACGGGGCCTTGGCGCCCAAGGGCAGCTTCGCCGGCCATGGGGAGTGGGCGACCGCCGACCGGGTGGTGATGGTGGTCGAGGTGACGTCGTACGACACCGACACCGACAAGCGGGACCGGGAGGACAAGCCGCGAGCCTATGCGGAGACCGGCATCCCGGTGTACTTGCTGATCGACCGGGACGCGTGCGAAACGCTGGTGTACAGCGAGCCCGACGACGGCGCTTACAGCATGATCGCCCGGCGCCCTTTCGGGAAGACGATCGCGTTGCCCGCTCCGGTGGGGATCACCCTGGACACCGAGCCGCTGAAGGACTGGGTGCGCTGAGCGGTGCTCGGCCGACGGGGCGGGAGCCCCTTGTGAAACAGCCGCGCGACGGATGCCGCCCTCGCGGCCGTCCCCGCACCCGGCCCGACGCAGTCGACAAGGCCTACTCCTCCCGCGCCAACCGCACCCACCTGCGCAAACGCTGTATCAAGGCCGTCATCCCGGAGAAGAAGGACCAGACCGGGAACCGCGCAAAGAAGGGCCGCCGGGGCGGCCGGCCCCTCAGCCACGACACGGACCTCTACCGCGACCGCAACACCGTCGAGCGCGCCATCAACAAGCTCAAGACCTGGCGAGGCGTCGCCACACGCTACGACAAGACCCCCGAGAGCTACCTCGCCGGAGTACACCTTCGCGCCGCGACGATCTGGATCGCCTACCTCCTACCAGCCCATTGATCACACCCAGAAAAACCTTTAGCCCGGCGATCGCTGTAGGAGCTGTCGGGACGACTCGAAGCCCAGCCTCTCGTACACCGGCACTGCCTTGCGACCAGAGTGGACCGTCACGCGAAGGGCCCCGAAGCGTGCCGCATGCTCCGAAGCGGCGTCCACGAGCGCCGAGCCGACCCCCCGACCCCGGTGCTCCGGTACGACGAAGACGCTCTGGATGTCTGCAGATAGCCGATTCGTCGCTCCAGGTCTCGGCACGCGAGGGACGAGCGCGACCCAGGCCATGCCGACGATCTCCGGTCGGAGGAGTCGGGCCACGAACGCTAGGTGCGAGTCCTGGTGGGCGGACCACCACTGCGCGAGCTCCGCCGCAAATGCGTCAACAGACCGCTGTGCTGGCTCCTCATTACGGGTATCGAGCCACAACAACCAGGCCAAGTCGGCAATGTCGTCCGCATTCGCCTGGCTGATCCTCACGAGGTGAGTCTAGCCAGCGCTCGGGTCATGATCCGAACCTCGAACAGGCCCCAATCGCCTCACCGGCCTTTATCCGGTCTCGGAGACCGTCACGCCCGAGATGCCTCCGCGTCCGGACGGCCTCTACGGAGTGAGCAAAGCAGCGGTCGAGGCGCTGGGGCGTCTGTATGCGGACAAGTTCGGTGTGTCCGTGGTGTGCCTGCGCATCGGGAGCTTCGAGAACGCGCCGACCGAGCGTCGTCACCTGGCGACGTGGCTGAGCCCGCGCGACTGCCTCGGTTTCGTCCGCGCGGCTCTCACCGCTCCCGGTATCCGCTTCACGGCCGGCTACGCCGTTTCCGCCAACACCCGCCGGTTCTGGGACATCGAGGCTGGGGCGGCTCTGGGGTACGCGCCCGTGGATGACGCGGAAGTCTTCGCGTCGGGCCTTCCGCCGGAAGGGGACTCGGCGGAGAGCGGTCTGCAGGGCGGTGCGTACGCCAGCGCGGAACACACGCTCCCGCACGTCTGAAAGGGGCCGGCCGCTGCGGTGCGGCATCTCAGCCGCAGGTCCCGATGACGGTGGTGCGGGACGAACGCAGGTCGCCGACGTCCCTGTCGGGCGGGAGGCCGCGGCGCGGTGCTCCAGCCCGAGGGGGGTGACTCACAGGCCCGCGCCTCCGGTCGCGTCGATGACCCGGCCGGTCACCCAGCGAGCGTCGTCGGACGCGAGGAAGGCCACGATGTCGGCCACGTCCTGCGGCTGTCCGACCCGGCCGAGGGCGGCCAGGGACGCCGCATGTGCCTCGGCCTGCGGATTGCCGCGGAGCCAGGCCGCGTTGACATCCGTATCGACGATCCCGGGAGCCACCGAGTTGGCCGTGATGCGGCGGGGGCCCAGTTCCTTGGCGAGGTTGAGGGTGAAGGTGTCCAGAGCGCCCTTGGTTGCGCCGTAGGCGATGATCTCCGGCATGGCCAGGCGGGCCGCGCCGCTGGAGATGTTGATGATCCGGCCCCCGTCGCGGAGGCGCGGGAGCCCCTGCTGGACGATGAAGAACGGTGCACGCACGTTCACGGCGAAGACCTCGTCGAAGCCGTCCTCGGTCAGCGAGGCCAGCGCCGCGCTGCGCCCTATGCCGGCGTTGTTGACGATGATGTCGAGCTTCCCGTCGGGCGCGTGGTCTTTGCCTGCGGCGTCGAAGGCGGCCCACATGCGGGCCGCGTCGCCGTGCCGTCCCAGCTCCGCGCGCAGCGCGAAGGCCCGCCCTCCGTTCTTTCGGATGCGCTCGACGGTCTCGGTCGCCGCCGTCTCGTCCCGGGCGTAGGCGACGCCGACCGCGGCGCCGTCCCGGGCGAGTCGTTCCGCGATGGCCTGGCCGATCCCCCGGCTGCCGCCGGTGACCAGTGCGGTCTTGCCCTCAAGTGCCCCTGTTGACATGGCTGTTGCCCCCTCCTTAATTCTTGAGTGATGACTCAAGAATGAACGTAGCACGAGTTCTTGAGCGGACGCTCTAAAATCAAGGGCATGAGTGGATCAGGCGTGAAGCGAGGACGGCCGCCGGCGTTCGACCGCACGACGGCCCTGACGGCCGCAATCCGGCTGTTCTGGGAGCACGGCTACGAGGCCACCTCCATCGGCGAGCTGACGCGGGTGATGGGCATCAAGCCCGGCAGCCTGTACGCGGCATTCGGCGACAAGAAGTCCCTGTTCGAAGAGGTTGTCCACGCCTACGGACGCTCTCCTGCCGGTGCGTTCGTCGGCGCCGCCCTGGACGAGGAGCCCACGGCCCGCGGCGCCTTCCGCCGCATCCTCCGCGAGGCGGCGGCCGTCTACCCCGACCCCTCCCACCCGGCCGGCTGTCTGACCATCAGCGCCGCCACCAACGTCACCGTCCAGGACGCCGGGGTCGCGGCATTCCTGCGGGACCTGCGCAACGCGAACCTGGCCGCCTTCGAAACCCGCCTGAAGAGCGCGCAGCAGCACGGCGAACTGCCCGCCGCAGCCGACCCCCGCGCCCTGGCCGCGTACTTCGCCGCAGTCATCCAGGGCATGTCACAGCGCGCCCGGGACGGCGCAACGGCCGCAGAGCTCACCGGAACCGCAGAACTGGCCCTGGCCGCCTGGCCCCGAGCGCAGGACTGAGCGCCCCGCAGCCTGTTGTGGGGCAAGGAGTCCTTGCCCCGGCGCCGACCTGGAGGTTGACCGCGGGGACACGTGGGCGGGGGTGCCGTCCCCCGGTTCCGCGGCCGTCCACCAAGCTCGACTTGTGGTGTGCGTCACGGGGCCCGGGCGCGGGTGGGTGGACAGCTAGAGGCATGGAGAAACTGCGGCGCGGTGAGCGGGAGGTCTTCGCGCTGTGCGTGTGGTCGGGTCTCGACTACCGCGAGGCCGCGTCGGCGCTGGGCGTTCCGGTCGGCACGGTGCGGTCGCGGCTCTCCCGCGCCCGCAGGAAGCTACATGGCGGTGATCGGCGTCACCCAGGGTCCGCCGCCCGCGTGCATGTCCACCCGTCCCTTCCGGGGGTCCACGCCGTCCGGCTCCCTGCCCCCCGGCACCGTCAGGAGCGGTGTCGGCCACAAGGGTTGAGTACGCGTGTGGGCCGCCGCCCGGGCGGCGGCCCACACCGGGTCAAGAGGACGTGAAGACCGTGTGGACCTCGTCAGCCGTCAGCGCGGAGGCGAAGGTGCGCACGTCGGAGATCGATCCGTCGAACTGGTTGTAGGGGCTGGTGCTGCCGAGGGTGATGTTGCCGCCGACGGTCAGCGGGGCGCTCGGGTTGTAGACGGGGGTGGAGTTCGCGGCGGCGGTGGAGGCCAGGACGCCGTTGACGTAGAGGGACATGATGTCGGAGCTCGCGTCGTACACCGCGGTGAGGTGGGTCCAGGTGCCCGTGGTCGCCTTGCCGCCGTGGGCGGTCGGGAAGGAGGTCGTGGCGGCGTCGCTCGTGGTGGTCATGAAGTACCAGGACGACGTGGTCGTGTAGTAGCCCAGGTAGAACGCCTGGTGGTTCACCGTGCCCTGGCTGACGGCTGTCTGGGTGACGGCGGTCGAGTCGAGCTTGACCCATGCCGAGACGGTGTAGCTGAGCGTGGTGTTGAGCGCCGGTCCTGCGGTGTGCAGGTAGCCGGTCGAGCCGTCCAGGACGGCGGCTCCCGGGGAGCGGCCGGTGCGGTCGGCGGCCCAGGTCACGCCGCCCACCGCGGTGGCCGGGTTGACGGAGCCGGTGTCGTTTCCGCTGCCTTGGAGCGACCACTGGTCGGCTGCCCCGGTGGTGGCTCCTACCGCGAGTGCCGCGGCGAAGGAGCTGACGGCGGTCGCCGAGGTGCCGCCGGTGGTCTTGCCGGGGCGGAAGGTGATCGCGCCGTTGGTCGCGACCGACCAGAGGTCGGCGATGCCGTCGCCGTTCAGGTCGCCGTCCGAGCCGATCAGCGGGGCCGTGGCCACCGACAGGACGCCGATCTGGGTGCCGGCGCTGATTCCTGTGAGGGTCGGCACGGTGTAGCCGAGCGGGTCACCGAAGACGTCGGTGGGGGTGAGGGTGCCGGTGGTGAAGGCGTACGCGTCGATGACACCGGTGGTGCGGTCGCGCGCCCACACGCCGGGGCGCCCGGAGGCGTTCCAGTCGCCGGGGGAGATCAGGTCGAGGTTCTTCCAGCCGGTGGCGGCCAGCCGGACCGGCCGGCCGAGCGTGCCGTCGGAGACCGTCGGATAGAACCAGAGGGCCGCGTCGCCGGCGGAGTTGGTCTCGGTGGTGAGCAGGCCGGTGCGGTTGCGGAAGTGGCCGGCGTCCAGCGCGGCGGACGAGACGTCGCCGAGTGCGGCGATCTGCAGCGTCTTGGACCAGTCGGCCGGGTAGCCGGAGCAGTAGGTACCCGAACCGTCGTCCACGCAGGCCGGCTTGTCCAGCGGGCTCTTCTTGTCGAAGCGGCCGTCGGTGGCGGTGTTGCCGGGGTTGTAGTAGAAGTCCAGCTCCGGCGAGCCGTCCTTGTGGACGATCAGGTCGTCCACGTTGAGCCCGCCGCGCAGGCTGCCCCGGTGGGTGATCCGGTAGTTCTTCCAGGCGTCGCCGGCCGGCGAGTCGGCCGCCTTCGCTCCGAACGACGTTGCCGGGCTGGTGGCCTGGGTGTTGCCGGGCACGGTGTACTCGTAGAGGCCGCCGTCGGTGTTGCCGGCCGCGACGATGTCCGCGGAGCCGTCGCCGGTGGTGTCACCGAAGACGGGTGCGGGACCGTGCGGATTCCACGGTACGTAGAAGGCGTACGTGGCGATGCCGGACAGGTTGCCTGCCCTGTCCTCGAACTGCACGTAGAGGATGTTGGTGCCCCAGTGGCCGGGGAAGACCGCGAGGCCGCTGCTTCCCGGCAGGTTCGCGCCGCACTGCCAGGCCGCGTCGGCCAGTTCCGGGTCGAAGCTCCACCGTCCGCAGGCCAGGCCGGAGGCCACGCCGACCGCGGGGGTGGGGTCGGCCGCGGTGAACGGGACCCATCCGCCGCCACCGACGAACACCCCGGTGGTCTGGCCGTTGCCGGCCGGCGGGAAGGTCACCGACAGCGAGCCGACCTGGTCGTCGGCGGTGGGCATGCTGACGGTGGGCGGTGAGAAGTCCGCCCGGAAGTGGCAGACGCCGGAGGCCGCGGAACTGGCGAGGCCGTCGTTGGCGCTGACGTTCCAGCCGTAGGCGTGGCCGTCGGTGAAGTCGCCCTGCGGGACGGTGAAGGAGACCTGGCTCCCGGAGGAGGCGTAACCGGAGCTGTAACCGGAACCGTGCGGGGTGACCGGGGTACCCGTGACGGAGTCGTCCCAGACGCTGAAGTCGCCGCGCACCGGCTGGGCCGGCGATGTCGGGCTGGAGACCGTCGCCTTGAGCACCAGGCCGGTGGTCCCGGCGGGCTTGCCGACGAACGCGTCGGCAGTGGGGTTGGTGGCGGCGTAGCACGGGGACGTGCTGCCGGTGCTCGCGTTGTGCGGGAGCGGCGTCGACGTCATGCCGGTGGGCACGTTGGGCGTGTGGTCGTAGGTGATGGCCAGCGTCGCCTGGTTGGACAGCCGCTTGAGGCCGTTGGCGTCCGACTCGTCACCGTAGACACCGAAGGTGATGTTGTTCCAGTTGCCGCTCTCCACGGCGGTCTTCACCGTGGAGGTGACGGTGTAGGCGAACGGCACGTCGCCCATGCAGCCGCTGGACCCGGTGCCGCCGACGTTGTCGGTGAGGCCGGTGTAGGTGTCGGCGGGGTGGCTGCTCCAGGTGGTGCCGTGGCCGATCGTGTCGTGCGAGTAGTAGAGCTTGAGGCCGTACTTGTTGGTGCAGCTCCAGTCCGCGGAGTACGTCTGGGTCAGGTTGAGCACAGCAGTGCCGACGATGTCGTTGTGCGACACGAGGGTGCTGGTGTTGAACTGGAAGTAGGAGCGCTCCTTGTCCGCGGGGCTGCAACTGCCGCCCCCGGGATAGGTACCGCAGATGCCGACGCCCGGCTGGGAGCTGTGCGAGGTGCCGTAAGTGCCGTAGTTGTCGCTGGAGCTGGGGTAGGCGGACTGGATCCAGGTCCAGGTCGGGCTGCCCGGGTCCCAGGGGATGTAGGAGGGGTCGATGAACACCGGGTAGTGGGTGTCGCTACCGCTGAGCATGCCGGCGACCGGCCTGAGGTCCACACCGGCTGCGGCGGCGGTGACCGGGATCGCGGCGGTCCGGGCGCCGGTTCCCGGGCCTTCCGGCGTACTCGGGTCGGAGCCTGCCTCGGTGGTCGCGAGGGCGGTCGCGTCCGCGCCTGACTTCGCCGCGGGCGCCGCCGTGGCGGCTCCGCTCGAATCCCACATCATCGGCGCGGGCGCGACGAAGGCCGGGTTGCCCGCCGCGTCGACGGCCTGGAGGTTGCCTGCCGCGTCGGCCTGCATGGTCAGCCCGGCACCGGACGTCGCCAGGTGCAGGGTCGCCAGGGCCGGGTTGCTCGCGGCCTCGGCCGTCTTGACGACCAGGATCTCCCGGATGCCGCCGATCTCGTTCGCGGTGACGTCGAGATCGACATCCGGAAGCACATCCGGATAGTGCGCGGTGTCGCCGTGCACGGTCGGTGCGGGAAGCGCGAAGGGCATGGTGATGGCGAGCGTCGCGCCGCCGGGGCTGGTGAGCGTGGCCAAGGGCGCGGTGCCGCCGCCGGACAGCGTGAGCTTGTTGACCGACGCCTTGGTGGACAGGGTGCCGTCACTGCCGGCCTGCAGGCCGGCGTCGACCGGCGCCCAACCGCCGTTCACCTTGGCCCGTACGGGCGCTGCGCTGCTGGTCTCGGTCAGTGTGCCGTCCGGGTTGGCGACCGTCTGCGCGTAGGCAGTGGTGAGTTCGTCCACCACCACCGGCTCGTCCGACGACTGGGCCTGGGCCTGCGCACGTGCGGTCGCGTCGGCGTCCGCCGGCAGTTGTGCGGCGTCGCTGCCGCCGGAGCGCGTTCCGTCGGCGTGCGCCGTTCCGGCAATGCCGGTGAGTGCGCTGCCGGCCAGAGCGAGGGCCAGCAGCGCGCCGAGCGGCCCGCCGCCGAACCGGCCCCTGCGTCTGCGCTGCCGTCGACCTGCCCGGTTCGTGCCCTCCGCAGACATACCGATGCCCCCCATCGGACCCCCTCCTGGTGCGGGCGCTCGAACAAGTGCCCATGGAGGCCGCACAGTAGCGGCACCGGTCGGCAGGTGGTCAAGATCCCATAGTAAATGAATCGTGCTATGTGGGGCAGTGTGCGATGGGACGGGCGCGCTTATGGGTAAAGATGAAGCAAAAATCGTTCCATGCATTAACTCGGGGTCATCCGGCGTGACTACAGTCGGCCCGCCTGCAGCCGCCGGCTGTGACGCTTGCGGCGCGGGCCGGACTGGGGGGGAATCGTGGGGGGTTGGGGACAGGTATGGCCTGGTGAGAGGCGTCGCAGCCGGCGCGTGTGGCTGGGCGGGCTCACCGTGCTCGGCGTCACGGCGACGCTGCTGGGGCCGATAGGCACCGGGGTTATCGAGGCTGCCACGCCGACGGATTCGCACAAGGTCTGGTCGCCGCCGGGCACGAAACTGCCGCGTACGGCTTCGGTACCGGTGCAGAACGCGGCGAGGCCGACCGCCCCGAAATTGCACTACCAGGTCCCGGGGGCGTGGGGCGGAGTGGCGGGGGCTCCTGCCCCGAGCGCCGGCACGGCCACCGTGGCAGTCCCCGGGAAGGGCCGACCGAGCGCGCACGCGTCCCAGTCGCCCGTCTGGATCGGCTCGGCGCCCAGCGGCGCGAAGGCCGCCAGGGCCACCGGCCTGGCGGCCCCGGCCGCGCCCGCGGCGAGCGGCACCCCGGTCGTGGTACGGACGGTCTCCGGCAGCACCGCGAAGGCTGCGGGGCTGGCCGGCCCGGTCGTCTCGCTGACCCGGGGGAGTGCGGGACCGGCCGGACTGGTCGAAGTCGGTCTGGACGTGAGCTCGTTGGACGCGGCCTACGGCGGTGACGCGGCGTCGCGCGCCCGGCTGGTGACGCTGCCGGCCTGTGCGCTGACCACCCCGGCGGCCGCGGGATGCGGGAAAGAGACCCCGGTGCCCTCGCACGTCGATCCGGCGACCGAGCGCCTGGTCGCCGACGTGCGGATCCCGGCCACCACCACGCAGGCCGCGGCCGGTTCCGTCGTGATCGCGGCCGACCCGGCCCCGGCCGGCGGCGGCGGCACCTACGCGGCCACCAGCCTGAACCCCAGCAACGCCTGGACCGCCGGCTCCAGCAGCGGCGGCTTCGGCTACAGCTACCCCATCCAGGTGCCCCCGGCCATCGGCGGTGACGCGCCGAAGGTGTCGCTGGACTACAACTCCTCCTCGCTGGACGGCCTGACGTCGTCGACGAACTCGCAGGCGTCCTGGATCGGCGACGGCTGGGACTACTCGCCGGGATACGTCGAGCGGAGCTACAAGTCCTGCGACAAGGACGGGATCTCGCACTCAGGTGACCTGTGCTGGGGCGGCTACAACGCGACGCTGTCGCTGAACGGCACCTCCGCCGAACTCGTCCAGGACGACACCTCGGGCGCCTGGCGGCTGAAGAACGACGACGGCTCCAAGGTGGAGTTCCTGTCGGGCGCCTCCAACGGCGCGCACGCCGGCGAGTACGTGAAGGTCAGCACCAGCTCCGGGAGCATCTACTACTTCGGCGCCAACCACCTGCCCGGCGGGGACAACTCCGACCCGGCGACGAACTCGGCCTGGACCGAGCCGGTGTACGCGCCCAAGAGCGGCGACCCGTGCTACGACTCGGCCAAGGGCGACGAGTCCTGGTGCCAGATGGCGTGGCGGTTCAACCTGGACTACGCCGTGGACCCCAACGGCAACCTGACCACGTACACGTACAGCACGGAGTCGAACTCCTACCAGCGCGGCGGCGGCCAGCACGAGAACGGCGGCACCCTCACCTCCTACATCCGCGGCGGCGCGCTGACGTCGATCAGCTACGGGCAGCGGCTCGCGGACCAGATCACGGCCAAGGGCACGCTGAAGGCCGCGGCCAAGGTGGTGTTCACCCCGCGTGCGGAGGGGCGCTGCTCCACCGACGGCGGGTTCACCTGCGACGGCGCCACGCTGGCGTCCGGCAACGCGTCGCACTGGCCGGACGTGCCGTACGACCAGAACTGCGCGAGCAGCGGTACCTGCCACAACGTCGGTCCGAGCTTCTGGTCCAACATCCGGCTGAAGTCGATCACCACCCAGGTGCTGTCCAACGGCGCCTACAAGGACGTCGACACCTACGACCTCACGCAGTCCTTCCAGGACCCGCACGACGGCACCAAGCCGTCGCTGTGGCTGGCAAGCATCCAGCGCACCGGCAAGGACGGCACCCCGAACCTCCAGCTGCCGAAGGTCACCTTCACCCCGGTGGAACTGCCCAACCGGGTGGACGGCACCGACCTGGTGCCGGCGCCGGGGATCTTCAACCGGCCGCGGATCCAGGAGCTGACCACCGAGACCGGCGAGCAGATCCAGGTGGACTACAGCCTCCCGGCCTGCTCCCGGGTCAACCACGTGATGCCGGCCGATCCGTCCACGGACACGATGGCCTGCTACAACGTGCTGTGGTCGCCGCCGGGCAGCGTCTACGGCGCCGACCCCGCCTCGGACTGGTTCAACCGCTACCAGGTCGCCTCGGTCACCGAGAACGACCCGGTCGCCCACTCGCCCGCGCAGGTCACCACGTACACCTACGGCCCGGCCGCCTGGCACTACAACGACGAGGAGCTGGCCGACCCCAAGTCCCGTACCTGGGACCAGTTCCGCGGCTACGCGTCGGTGACCGCGGTGACGGGCAGCGGGCAGGACGGTCCGCAGTCGCAGACCGTCACCAAGTACCTGCAAGGCATGGACGGCGACCGGACCGCGTCCGGCGGGACGAAGCCGGTGAAGGTCACCGACACCCTCGGCGACCAGATCACGGACACCGAGTGGCTTTCCGGGCAGACGCTGGAGACCGACACCTACGACAAGGCCGGCGGCAGCGTCACCGCCTACACCGTCACCGTCGGCAGCTCACCGGTCACCACCGCCACCCACTCCCGCGGTGCGGACCTGCCGAAGCTGCTGGCCGGCTACGCCTCGACGCGCAGCGTCGTCACCAGCAAGGCGAAGAAGGCGGACGGCAGTTGGGAGACGACGACCACCACGACGGTCACCGACTCCGGGCACGCGAACCGCACCGCCAGCGTGGAGACCCAGGCCGCCGGGCAGCCCGACTCCTGCGTCCTGACGTCGTATGCGACGAGCAGCAACACGCTGCTTGCCACGCTGCCCGACGAGGTCAGGACGATCTCGGGCACATCGGCGTGCACGGCCAAGCCCACGGCGACCAACACCGTCTCCGACTTGCGCACGCTGTACGACAGCCTTGCGTTCGGCTCGGCGAGTGGCACCGGCGCTCCGACGACCGCGCAGGAGATCGACCACTACGACGCCTCCGGCAACGCGGTCTTCAGCACGAAGGGCACCACGGCCTACGACGCCTACGGCCGTGCCGTCTCGACCACCGACCCCAACGCGACGGACACGCAGCACCCGAACGGCGCCACCACCACGACGACGTACGCCCCCGCGCACACCGGTGAACTGCCCTCGACGATCACGGTCGCCCACGCGGCGCCGGGCAGCACCACGGACTGGTCCATCACGACGACCGTCGACATCGCCCGCAACCTCGAACTGACCTCGACCGACATCAACAACAAGGTCACCACCGAGGCGTACGACTCCCTCGGCAGGCTCACCAAGCTGTGGTACCCCGGCCGCACCAGCAGCCAGAACCCCAGCGTGACCTACGGCTACGCCGTCAACGGCTCGGCCGCACCGTCGGCGGTCACCACCTCGACGCTGACCAGCGACACCCCCCGCTACCTGGTCTCGGTGGAGATATTCGACGGGCTCGGCCGGTCCCGTCAGACCCAGTCGACGCCCGGCATCTCCGCCTACCACGGCCGGGTGCTGACCGACACGTTCTACGACTCGCAGGGCCGCACGGCAGGGGCACGCTCGCCGTACTACGACAACGCTGCGGCACCCAGCGGCACGCTGGTTACGACCTTCGAAGACGACCAGGTCCCGGAGCAGACCACCACGGAGTACGACGGCCAGGGCCGTCCCACCGCGCAGATCACCTCCTCCTACGCCGTCGAGCAGTGGCGCACCACGACCGCGTACCCGGGCGTGGACGAGACCGACGTGACCCCGCCTGCCGGCGGCACCCCGACCACCACGATCACCGACTCGCTGAACCGCACCTCGCAGGTGTGGCAGTACAAGACGGCCACCCCCACGCGCAACGCGGCCGACGCCGACGTGACCGCGTACACCTACACCCCGTCGGGCAAGCCGCTCACCCGCACGGACTCCACCGCCAAGGACACCTGGTCCTACGGCTACGACCTGCACGGCCGGACCATCAGCGCGACCGACCCGGACACCGGCACCCTCACCAGCGCCTACGACAGCGACGGGCGGCTGAAGAGCACGACGGACGCCCGCAAGGTGACGCTGAGCTTCGACTACGACCTCACCGGCCGCAAGACCGCCGAGTACAGCACCACCGCCCCGTCCACCACCAAGGTCCCCATGGCGGCCTGGACGTACGACAGCATCGCGAACGCCAAGGGCCAGCCGGTGACGTCCACCAGCTACCTGGCCGGCGACACCGCGCACCCGTACACCAGCGCGATCACCGGTTACGACGCCGACTACCACGCCACCGGCACCACCGTGACCATCCCGTCCACCGAGGGCGGCCTGGCCCGCGCCTACACCTCGCAGAGCGCCTACGACCCGATCACCGGAGCGATCACAGCGAGCCACACCGACGCCCGGGGTGGACTGCCGGCCGAGACGGTCAACTACAAGTACGACGTCAACGGGCCGCTGATCACCTTCGGTTCGGCCCAGACCACCTACGACCTGTCCACCGACTACGACGCCTACGGGCGCGCGATACGCACCACGGTCAACCCGTGGGGCACCGAGGTGGTGGCGACCGACAACTACGACGAGGCCACCGGTGCGCTGCTGTCCACCTGGGTGGACAAGCAGACCGCGACCAGCGGCGCCGTCCAGCAGACGACGTACCTGCGCAACCCGGCCGGGCAGCTCACCGCGATCAAGAACATCCCCGACAACACCCCGGCGCAGACCGACCTGCAGTGCTTCTCCTACGACTACCTCGACCGGGTGACGACCGCCTGGACCGACACCGGCGGCACCACGGTCAAGCCGCAGCCGCAGGTGCCCGGCATCGGCAGCTGCATGAACAGCACACCGACCAGCGGGGCGGCGGCAGGCCGCACCACCGTCGGCGGCCCGGCGCCCTACTGGACCTCCTACGGCTACGACAGCCGCGGCGACCGTACCGGCCTGACCCGGCACGACATCACCGGTGACACCGCCAAGGACGTCGTCACCACCCAGGTGTTCCCGCCGGCCGGCACCCAGAACACCCCCACCACCGCGGCGAACACCGGCGGCGGCACCGGCGGCGCGCACGCGCTGCTGTCCACCACCAGCACCGGCCCGAACAACCCCGGTGCCCAGTCGTTCCAGTACGACGCCGACGGCAACACCACCGCGGTCACCGGCACACCGGGCACCACCACGCTGGCCTGGACACCCGACGGCAAACTCGCCTCGCTCGACGCCACCGGCACCTCCGGCGACAGCAGTTACGTCTACGACGCCGAAGGCAACCAGCTCGTCCGGCACGACCCCGGCCACGCCACCCTCAACCTGGGCTTCGACGAACTCACCCTGGACACCGCGACCGGTGCCGTCACCGACGCCCGCAGCTACACCCTGCCCGACGGCCTGACAGGAGTCCTCCAGCCCAGCGGTCTGACCTGGCAGTCCGCCGACCTGAACGGCACCGCCACGCTGGCCCTGGACTCCACCACGCTGGCCGAGACCCGGCGCCCCTCGGACCCGTTCGGCCAGCCGCGCGGCACCCAGCCCACCGTCTGGGCCGGCGACCACGGCTTCGTCGGCGGCACCGCCGACGACGCCACCGGCCTGACCAACCTCGGCGCCCGCGAGTACCAGCCCGCCACCGGCCGCTTCCTGAGCCCCGACCCGATCCTCGACGCCGCCCAGCCCCAGCAGTGGAACGGCTACTCCTACGCCGACAACGACCCGGTCAACCTCAGCGACCCTGCGGGCACCGACCCGCCCGGCACCCAGAACACCTGTGCCTACGACCTGTCGTACTGCACGCCGAAGCAGTGCGAGGGCGTACGCGGGGTGCCGTGCGGCCACCAGGGGAAGGTCACCGTCGGCGGACCGAAGGGCCCGGGGCTCACGGTCGGCACCTACGACGACGGCCAGCCGACGCTCGACACGGTCCGGGTCCCCACGCGGAAGGAGCTGGCTGCCCGCTATATAGCGCGCGACACCGACAGCTACGCCAGCCTCATCGGCAAGTGGATCCAGCAGGAGTGTGGCGGCAGCAACGACAGCGTCCCCGTGATGATCAAGTTCTGTGACGACGCTGCGAGTTCAGGCCTGCTGCCCAAGGCCGGCGACGACCCGTTCGGCATCAAGGACACCGTGCACTGCGTCACCAAGGGCAAGGACTGCGGCTGGGCGGCCGTCGGAGTCGCGAGTGACCTGCTGATGTTCGTCCCGGGGGTCGGCGAGGAGGCCGACGGCGCCAAGGTCGCGGCACGGGGCGCCGGAACCGGTGCCGAGGTGGCGGTCAAGGACATCGGGTCGGGCCTGGAGGAGCTGGCGAAGTCCGTTTGCAGCGTGGACAGCTTCCCGGCGGAGACCCCCGTACTGAGGGCCGACGGCGGAGCCGGACCCATCAGCGAGGTGAAGGTCGGCGACACCGTGCTCGCGACCGACCCGCTCACCGGGAAGACCGCTCCGGAGAAGGTGGTCGCGGTCATCACGACCCTGACCGACACCGACTTCACCGACATCACCGTCGGTGCGGACACCGGGAAGGGCACGCCGCACGCCCTGACGTCCACCCAGCACCACCCCTACTGGGACGCCACCCGCGAGCGCTGGGTCAACGCCGCAGACCTGCACGTCGGCGACGCCCTGCGCCTGCCCGACGGGCACACCACGACGGTCGCGACCGTACGCAACTACACGGCCCGCATCGTCACCTACAACCTGACGGTCGAAGACCTCCACACGTACTATGTGCTGGCCGGTGGCATCCCGGTGCTGGTGCACAACGACCGGTGCCTGATCGGCAACCTCGTCGGTCCCAAGGGTGAGAAGCTCTGGCTGCCGAAGGGCCGCAAAGCCATCGCGACCGCCAACAACCTGAAGGGCTGGATCTTCGACGTCAAGCCGTCCGAGGCACTCGCCAACGGGTTCCACAAGACCGTCAGGTACGTGCGCGTCATGGATCCGGTGACGGGCGGCCCGCACCCGTACCCCAACGGGTACGTCAGCTACCTCAACGACGGAGGCCAGATCATCAATCCGATCACCGGGCAGACCCTCACCAAGGCCGACCCTTACTGGCACATCGCGATCCCATGACCCTTGTGGAAGACCTCTTCTCGTCCCAGGACTACCGTCCGGCCCCGGAAGCCGTCGGCTGGGACCCGCTGAAGGAAGACGACGCCCTGGAGGACACGCAGCTTCTGGACTCCAGGGTGTGCCCCACCGCGAACCGTGCGGCGCTGCTCTTCGACATGCGCACCGCGTCGTACTACCCGACGGGGAACGCCGCACTCCTCGTGGTCCGCGGGCTGCGGTCGTTCTCCTGGAGCGGGGCGCCGCAGTCCCGGAAGCTGATGGCCTTCTCGGTGACGTCGAGCCGGCCTTCCGAGGCCGCCGGCGGGGGACTGCGGCTGGAGCTGGAGTTCTTTCCCGACGGGAAGTTCTCTGTCGAAGGAGAGCACGCGGACTTCTACCTGCTTGACGTCCACGGGATCCCTGAAGCGCCACCGGGCTATCCGGGCCACGATCTCGACCAGGTGCGCCATGGGCTGCCGGGGTGGGGCTCCGCCTGCACGGTGCTGGAGTCGTCCAGCACCGGTGGCGGCGCGGCGTGAATGGCCGCTGTCGTCGGGCAGTGCTTCTGGAAGCACGGGGACGACGATCGTGATCCGCGTCCCCGCGTCCGGAGCAGCGTCCGGACAGCGGTGGGCACCCGACGCACCAGGAGGTCGGCATGGCCCGCGGGTTGTACTGGCGGCCGGGGAGCGTCCAGCCGAGGAACCAGCTGCCCGACGCCCTCAAGCGGGAGATCGCTCCCTGGCTCTGGAACCATGACGGCGGTGGGCGGGACGGCGCCGAGTGCCAGCTCACCGAGGACGACATCCCCCGGCTCCAGCTGCTGGCCGACCAGAAAGTGGGCGGCGCCGCCGGACTGATCGCCGCGATCCGTGAGAACGGCAACCGCGTCGTGGTGTGGGTCTCCGGCCCCGCGGTACCGCCGACCGCCGACCGCTGACCGGGGCCGCCGACCGGCGTACGGGAGACCGCTGAGGCTCAGGCCTTGTCCAGCCAGAGCACGATGCCCGTCAGGTCGTTGAGCACCGCTGCCACCCCGGCCCGTATCGACGCCGCACACCGCTCCGGCGTGAAGGAAGCGGCGTCGTACGTCGAGGACATCCCCAGCCCCTCGCCGCGGAAGGACGCGCCGGACCAGTCCACCGCCGTGACGTTGCTGGTCGGTTCGGCCAACTCCGCGCCCACCACCAGGAACTGCTGGGACAGGTGGTTGGGGGTGACGGTCGCCAGCGGGTCGATCAGGTCGTTGCCGGCGCTGACGATCAGGTCGGGGTGCATGTCCATCGCCCGGGTGACGGCGGGCACCAGGTCGGACGCGGACCCGGCGGTCACCGTCCGCAGCGAGACGTGCTCCTCGGCCGCCCAGTCCCTGACCGCCGTGACCAGCGCGGTCGTCGGGCGGTCGGCGCCCGTGGTGAGCAGCACCACCCGGAAGCCCTCCGACGGGCTGACCCCCGCCCACGAGCCGGGTTCGGGTGTGGCGGTCGCCTCCGGTCCCGGCGGGTCGGAGCGGTCGACGAAGCCGGGGCCGAGCGTGCCGACGGCGGACGGCCTGGGGTGAGGCTTCGACCAGTCGTCGCCGGCACCGCATCCGGTGACCATCGCGACGGCCGCGGCCAGTGCGGCGACAGCCAGGAACGAGGGGCGCAACACGTTCGTCCTCCGAAGTAGTGGCGGGGGGTGTGGCGCCATCCTGCTACGCCGCCCGCCGCCGTATTCACGCCGGGGAAGCCGTTCCCGCCCTTGTTTTTCCAACGTTCGCCTTCGCGCGCCATTCCGTTCACCCGGCACGTGCACCGTGCGCTGGCAGGCAAAGGAGCAGCAAAGGGAGAACGGTGTCATCCAGAATACGGATCGGCCTTGTGGCGGTCCTGGTCGCGGCGGCCGCCTTCCTGGGCTCGGCGCAGCCCGCGTCGGCCCACGGTTTCAGCTCGGTGGCCTACGTCGATGTCGGCGACGGCGGCGACGGGCGCCTGCGGACGAAGCTGCAGCTCGAATACGACCTCTACGTCGTCTCCGCCGCCGACGCAGGGCACGACGACGCGCTCTTCCGCGCGGGCACCGCAGCCTTCGACGCCGGCGACGCCCAGGCCCGGGCCGCGGCCCTGAACGCCCACCGGAAGGCCGCCGTCGACTACGTCCGCGAGCGCTTCTCCGTCACCTCGCAGGGGCGCGGCTGCACCCCTGAGCAGGTCGGCGACTTCACGACGGGCCGCCGGCAGGGCGTGCCGTACGCGGACCTGGTGCTCGACTGGACGTGCCAGGAGCGGGGCGTGGACCACGAGGTGCGCAGCGGGCTGTTCCCCGACGCGGAGGGGTACGTCACCGGCACCCGGACGATCGTCACCTACGACGTCGACGGCCGTACGGGCAGCGCCGCGCTGGACGCCGCCCACCCGGCCTTCTCCACCCACCAGGCCTGGTACGAGCGGTTCTGGGAGTTCTTCCGGCTGGGCACGGAGCACCTGCTCACCGGCACCGACCACATCCTTTTCCTGCTGGCGCTCATCGCCGGCTCGCGGCGGCTGCGCGAGGTCGTGCTCGCCGCCACCTCCTTCACCGTGGCGCACTCGGTGACGCTGCTGCTCGCCGCGCTCGGCCTGGTCGACGTGCCGTCGGCGGTCGTGGAGCCGGTCATCGCGCTGTCGATCGCGGTGGTCGCCGGCTGGTACCTGTGGCGGCTGTGGCGGCACCGCGAGCGGGCCATCGACCTGGCGGAGACGGGCGGCGGGCACTTCGGCCTGGACCGCGCGGGCAGGACCAGGCTCGCGGTGGTCTTCTGCTTCGGGCTGGTGCACGGCCTGGGCTTCGCGGGGGCGCTCGGCATCGACAGCGCCTTCTCGTGGACGCTGCTGTGGTCGCTGCTGGTGTTCAACGTCGGGATCGAGGCCGTCCAGCTGGCCCTGATCGCGCTCATCTTCCCGGTGCTCGTGCTGCTGCGGCACCGCGCGCCCACCGCGGGGCTGCGGGCGACCGGGGCGATTTCCGCGGGCGTGTTCATCATGGGGCTCGTGTGGTTCCTGCAGCGAACCTTCTCCTTCTGATTCCGCGTCAGTAATTTCTTGACCATGGAAAAGTTTAGACATTGCAAAGACTGTATTTGGTATCGGTTTACCCGGTGCTGAGAGCTTGACGGCTCCCACTTCATGTACTCACGTCCGCAGAAGGAACAGAGAACCGAATGAAATCGAGACCCTCGACACAGGCCGCCGAGCTTGTGCGGCGCCGGGTGGCCACCGGGACCACCGCGGCGCTCCTGGGCCTGACCGTGGCGCTGGGCGGCGTCCTGGCGTCACCCGCCGTCGCCGCGGAGCCCACCGCGATCACCGGCGTCATCCTCGGCGTGGGCGCCGACGAGGCGCAGCGCACCGTCAGCTGGTACTCCTCGGCCGACACCGCGCAGCAGCTCCAGGTCGCGCCGACCGCCTCGGTCGTCGACGGCCAGTTCCCGGCCGACGCGGCGACCTTCGCCGCGACCGGCACGGCCAACATCGCCACCAGCGGCGGCTTCAACCGCCACGCGACGATCACCAACCTCAAGGAGCAGACGCCGTACTCGTACCGCGTCGGCAGCGAGGGCAACTGGTCGGCCACGTACTCGTTCAAGACGCAGGACTTCGAGGGCAACTACGACTTCCTGTTCTTCGGCGACCCGCAGATCGGCTCGTCCGGCGACACCGCCGAGGACGGTGCCGGCTGGAAGGACACGCTCGACGTCGCCCTGGCGGCCAACCCGAACGCCGAACTGCTGGTGTCCGGCGGCGACCAGGTCGAGAGCGCCAACAACGAGTCCCATTGGAACGCCTTCCTGGGTCCCGACAAGCTGCGCCAGTACCCGTGGGCGGCCACCATCGGCAACCACGACGTCGGCGGCAAGGCCTACGAGCAGCACTTCGCCACCCCGAACACCGACAAGTCGGGGGCGTACTACTCCAACGGCGACCCGGCGTCCAACTCCTCGGGCGGCGACTACTGGTACATCTACAAGGATGTGCTGTTCATCGACCTGAACAGCAACAGCTACGCCACCTCGCAGGGCGGCGGCGGTGACGCGGCGCACCTCGCCTACGTCACCGACGTCATCAACAAGCACGGCTCCGAGGCGAAGTGGAAGGTGCTGACCTACCACCACTCGATCTACTCGCCGGCCGACCACGCCAAGGACTCGGACAACAAGACCCGGCGGGTCGACTTCCCGACCACGTTCTCCAAGCTCGGCGTCGACCTGGTCCTCCAGGGCCACGACCACAGCTACTCGCGCAGCTACGAGATCAAGAACGGCCAGAAGGCCAACCCGGACGAGCAGCCCGGCGAGGCCCAGCTGTACCCGGGTCCCGGCGGCGTCGTCTACGTGACGGCCAACTCCGCCTCGGGCTCGAAGTACTACGACATCACGAAGCCCGACAGCAGCGGCACGAGCGGCGCCGGCAACGGTGCGGACCCGCTGAACCCGGACAACTACTGGTACAACTCGGTCCAGAACCAGGAGCACGTCCGCACCTACGTCAAGGTCCAGGTGCGCAACGACCAGCTCGTGGTCCAGAACGTCCGCAGCGGCACCTGCGCCGCCCCTAACGCGGCGGTGGAGAAGGGCAACTGGTGCAACAACACCAGCGAGGCCCAGCCCGTCGGCTCCGTCGTCGACGACTTCACCGTGCACAACTACCACGGTGACGGACAGGACATCCAGGTCAACGTGCCCAACGCGGCGCCGGGCGAGTTCGGTTGGACGATCGACGGCAACAACGGCCTGGTCGACCTCGGCACCGCAGTCGAGCAGGGCGGCGACCACTTCGAGGCGGGCGGCAAGCTCAACCCGATCTCGGTGTCGGACACCCGCCGTTCGCTGGCGCCCTGGTCGATCTCGGCCGGCGTGAGCGACTTCCGGGACGCCGGCAAGACGTTCTCCGGCTCCTACCTCGGCTGGTCCCCGCGCGTCCTGCAGGCCGGCGCGGGCGCCCAGGCCGGCGACACGGTCGCGTCCGGCTACGCCGACCAGGGCAAGGGCCTGTCGGTCTCGCAGGTTCTCGGCTCGGCCGGCCAGGGCCACACCCGGGGTACGGCGAAGGTCGGCGCCGACCTCAGCCTCAAGATCCCGGACAGCGTCGAGAAGGGCAGCTACCAGGCCACTCTCACGATCACTGCGCTGAGCAGCTGAGCAGTTGAGGAACTGAGCAGCTGACCGGCTGACCGGCCGAATCGACTGACGGGGGGCGGGGCGGGTGCCCACGGGCGCCCGCCCCGCCCTCCCCGCGCCAGGAGAAAACCTGCATGCACGCGACCCCCATGTGCCGCCCGACCACCATCCGTACCCTCTCCCGCACCGCCGCCCGCGTCCTGGGCCTGGCGCTGCTCATCGCCGTCGCGTCCACGCTCGCCGGCCTGGCCACGGGCGTCGCCGCCGGCTCCGCACGGGCCGCGGGCGGCGACGTCAGCTGGACGGTCAGGACGGCGGCCAACCAGTACGGCTCCGACCGGTCCAGCTTCGGCTACAGCATCAACCCCGGCGGCGTGATCAAGGACTCCATGACCGTCGCCAACCACGGCAAGGACCCGCTCACCCTCACCGTCTACGCCGCCGACGGCTTCACCACCGCCACCGGCCAGCTCGACCTGCTCACCCGGGACAAGAAGTCCGTCGGCGTCGGCGCCTGGTCCCGCCCCGCGAGCGGCAGCGTCGTCGTCCCGCCGGGGAAGTCCGCCGACGTCCCCTTCACCGTCGCCGTCCCGGCCGACGCCACGCCCGGCGACTACGCGGGCGGCATCCTCACCTCGCTCAAGCAGCCGGACGCCGCACAGGGCATCACCGTCGACCGGCGCCTGGGCATCAAGATCGCGCTGCGGGTCAGCGGGGAGCTCAGGCCGGCGCTGAAGGTCGAGGACCTGCACGTCGGCTACAGCGGCACCGCCGATCCGTTCGGCACCGGCGACGCGACCGTCACGTACACGATCCGCAACACCGGCAACGCCACGCTGTCGGCCCGCCAGACCGTCGCCGTCTCCGGCCCGTTCGGTTGGCTGAAGGCCGACGCGAAGAGCGTCGCCGCGCCGCCGCCCCTGCTGCCCGGCGAGAGCCGGAAGGTGCAGGTGCCCGTCCACGGCACGGCCCCCGCCTTCCGGCTGAGCGCGACCGTGACGCTGACACCGCTGCTGACCGACGCGTCCGGCTCCACGTCCGCGCTCAAGCCGGTGACGGCCACCGCGCACGGCTGGGCCGTCCCGTGGACGCTGACGCTGCTGGCCGTGCTCCTGGTCGCTGCGGCCGTGGCCGTGCCGCTCCTCGTACGCCGCGCCCGCGCCCGGGGCAGGCTGCGCGAGGACGCGCGGGTACGCGAGGCGGTCGAACGGACGCTGCGGGAGCAGGAGTCCGCCTCCTGAGCGCGGGAGCCCCGCCGGGCGGTCAGCTCCTGCCCGCCTCGGCTCGCGCGTAGAACGCGGCGAGCTCGTGGGGGTTCTTCAGGTGGACGTCGATCCGCCGCACCGTGCCGCCCTCGACCTGGTGGACCTCCAGCATGGTCAGCGGGAACACCTCACCGGTGCTGCGGGCCGTCAGCGCGCCGGTGAGCCGCCCGACGACACCGGTGGGGCCCGCGAAGACCTCGGCGCCGGTGACGGCGACCTCGGCGTAACCCGTCATCGCGCCGAGCACCGACTCCGCGAACGCCTCGCGCCCCCGGTGCACACCGCCGTACGGCAGCTGGCCAGGCTCGTCCACGACCACCTCGGGGTCCAGCCTGGCCAGGACACCCGGCACGTCGCCCTTGGCCAGCGCCTCGTACAGTCCGCGTACGACGTCCGCGGGATCTTCCGTCGCCGTCCCGGTCCGCTCGTTCATGGCGTGTCCCTCTCCTCGTTCACCGTGTTCCTCCGTCACGCACCATGCAACGGGACGCGGCCGCACCGGGGGAGTCCCCGCCGTGAGGGGTAATGCCAGGGCACCCCACCGCCCGCGCGGGCTGCCTACCCTGTCCCCATGGACAACCGGGACGCCGTCAGCGCCTTCCTCCGCTCCCGACGTGCCAAGGTCAGCCCCGAACAGGCGGGCCTGCCGTCGGCGGCCAGAAATGGGTGCAGCAGTCCGACGGCTCCCTCCTCAACCCGCAGTCCGGCCGCTGCTTCGACACCCCCAGCGGCGCCACCGCGAACGGCACCGCCTCCAGATCTGGGACTGCAACGGCTCCGCGGCCCAGAAGTTCACCCTGACCTGACCCCCTCTCGGCCGGAGCCCCCGACTGCCCCTGCGGCTCGGTGACGTGAGCCGCAGGGGCCGTCCGCCCGTGCCGGGGCGCGGTCAGGGCGCGAGGAGGGGTACGCCCGTGAGCTTCTCGCTGAGGTCGAGCAGGCGCCGGCGTGCTGCCGGGTCGTACACCTGGGCGTGTGCGCGGGACGCGATGTCGCGGTTGACGTAGGTGCCGGTGGTCGTGCCGAGGCCGGGGTCGGTCACGAGCCTGGCCAGGTTGGCGACGCCCTCGTCGAGGGTGCTCTGCACGGAGAACAGATGGATGACGATCTCGGTGGGCATGTACGAGGCGGGGTGCAGGGCGTTGACGGTGACGCCATGGCCGCGCAGCAGTTCCGCATGCTCGAACGTCAGCATGATCTGCGCGAGTTTGGCTTGGCAGTACGCCTGGACGCCGTCCCAGCCGCGTTCCAGGAGCAGGTCGTCGAAGTCGAGGGTGGCCTGTCCCGCGGAGCTGACGTTGACGATGCGGGCGCCGGGGGTGCGGGTGAGCAGCGGGGTGAGCGGACGACCCAGAGACCCCGGCGTGGACGACGCGATCCTGCGCGTCGCCATGGAGCTGGTCGAGGAGAGCGGCTACCGGGCGGTCAGCATCGAGGCCATCGCGGCACGGGCGGGCATCTCCAAGCAGACCGTCTACCGGCGCTACCGCGGCAAGGGCGAGGTGATCCTCGACGCGCTCGCCGCCTACGCGGCCGGGAAGCTCCCCGCCCCGGACACCGGCACCCTGCACGGCGATCTCACCGGGCTGCTGGGCCTCGACGTTCGAGGCCCAGCAGGGCATCAGCGGCGTCCTCAACCGGGCGCTGGCGGCGGAGGCGATCGGCGACGACGTCCTCGCCCGTACGGTCTGGGAACGCCTGATCCTGCCCCGCCTCGACAACGTCCGGGTGCTCCTCGCGCGCGCCCGCGAGCGCGGCGAACTCACCCGCGAAGACGACGACTTCCTCATCGACCTCGTCTTCAGCCCGATGTGGTACCGGCTGCTGTTCGACCGCGCCGCCCTGAACGCCGCCTATGCGGGCCGGCTCAGCGCCGCCGTCACCGCGCTCGCCGCCCGGCCTGAGCGGCGGGGGCATCCGCTCAGGTCGCGCCTCAGGACGGGCGGGCCGCCGGTGGTCTAGAGGGTGCCGCAGATCCGGCGGGCCTCGTCCAGGTCCTGCTTCACCTTCGCGTCGAAGTCGAAGACCCGGTTGTGGCGGTCCTGGGAGCGGCGTACGGCCTGGGCGAGCGGCTCGTACGACGCGTCCCCCGCGGCGGCCGAGGCGGAGAACGCCCCCGCCGCGGCATAGCGGTTGAGGGCGATCTCGCCCTCCGGCCCCTTCGCGGCGTACTTCGACTCGTCGAATCCGTCGAGCGCCTGGCACGCGGCGCGGGCGTCGCCCGCGGGGGTCGGGCCCCCGGCGCTGTCGCCGTCGCCGCCGCTGAGCGCCCAGCCGGCGCCGACCCCTGCGGCGCCGAGCACGAGTCCCGCGACCAGCGACACGACGACCGTCGCCGTACGGCTTCGTGGCGGCGGGGGCACCGCCGGAGGGGTTGCCGGGACGTCGGGGGAGTGAGGCTGCTGTGACTGCATCCGGCCAAAGATAGTGTGATGATCCGTCGGGGCGGCCGACCGCCCCGTCACCTTCCCCACCAGCAGGCCGCTGACCAGCCAACACGCGGATGTCCAGCGGGAGTCGGCAGACCCGGACGGGCGGCAGTCCGGCGAGCGGTGCGGGCCGGGGGCGGTTACTGCATGACCGGGGTGCCGTTGCGGATGCCGAACGGGGCGGCGCACTGCTTGTCGGCGATGGCGCCCTGCTGCCAGACGCAGATGCGGGTGGTGTGGCCGACGCCGGAGACAGTGCCGGTGCGTTCGGCGCCGGTCGAGGCGGCGAGCTCGACGGTCAGGCCGTCGCTCCTGACCAGCTCGGCGTGGCACGTCTCGTAGTAGTCGGTGTTCAGCATCCCGTAGAGATCGCCGCCGCCGGCGTCGTCGAGCCAGGCGGTGCAGCCGCCGGCAGGGCCTGCGGCGGCACCGGAGCCCGTGATCGCGGCGGGGTCCTTGCTCATGCTCACGCCGCCGATGGGGTACGTGCCCGGCGCCGTGGTCGCGGGCGCGCTCGGGCGCACGGTGGAGGGGTCGGCGCGTGGCGGCGGCGGGGCGGGCGCGGACGTGGGCGGGAGCGTGCCGGGACCCGAGGCCGGCGGTGTCGTGCCGGCGCTCTGCGTACCGGACGCGGGCGGTGACGCGGAGGCCGTACCGGACCCGGAGGCGGACGCGACCGCTGACACGTGGACCTCCTGGCCGGGCGTGCCCGGGTGGGACCGGAAGTGCGAGGGGCCGATGAGCGCGACGCCCGCGGCGGCCACCGCGACGGCGGCGGCGACCAGCACGGGTACGAGGACGCTGCGGCGGCTGCGCCCCGGGCGTTCCTCACCGGTGGCGACCACGTCCTCGGCCGGGCGGCCCCCGGACCGGGCGGGCTCGGCGGGCTCCTCGGGCTCGGCGGGAACGTCCACTCCGGGCACGGGTCCGGGTCCGGGGCCGGGCGCGGGTGCGGCCGCCGCGGCCCGGGCCGCACCGGCCATCGCGGCCGCGTCGGGGAAGCGGTCCTCGGGCTTCTTGGCCAGGGCGGTGGCGACGAAGTCCCGTACCGGCTGCGCGAAGTCGGCGGGCAGGGCGGGCGCCGGCTCCTGGACGTGCTTGATCAGCAGCTCGATGGCCCGCTCGCCGTCGAAGGGCAGCTTCCCGGTGAGCATGTTGTAGCAGACGACGCCCATCGAGTAGAGGTCGGAGGCCGGCGTGGTGCCGTGGCCCTCGACCTGCTCGGGCGCGATGTAGGAAGCCGTACCGACGACGGCGTGGTCGGGCGTGATCTTGGAGGTGGTGAGGTCGCTGGCGATGCCGAAGTCGGTGACCTTCACCCGGCCGTCGTCGCAGACCAGCAGGTTGGACGGCTTGACGTCGCGGTGGACGACCTGCCGCCGGTGGGCGGCGTGCAGCGCGTCGAGCGCGTCGGCGGCGGTGGCGAGGGCCTGCGCGGGCGGCAGGGGTCCGCTGTCCCTGAGGAGGTCGTCGAGCGGTCGTCCCTCGACCAGTTCCATGACGATGTAGGCGACCCGGCTTCCGTCGCCGAAGGCGTTCTCACCGTAGTCGTGGACGTCGACGATGCCCGGGTGGTCCAGCGCGGCCAGTATCAGGGCCTCGCGGCGGAAGCGCTTGGCGAACCTGGCGTCGTCGAACAGTTCGGGGCGCAGGATCTTCAGCGCGACCCGGCGTTCGAGGACTCCGTCATCGGCCTGCCAGACGTCGCCCATGGCGCCGCCGCCGATCCGCTCCGCGAGCGTGTAGCGCCCGCCGAGTACGGTGCCCCGATCCCACACGCCCGTCCTCCAGACCGCCCCCGGTCAGCCGCCCAACCGGGCTGCACAGTCTGCCAGATGGGACCGCGGCGGACGCCCGCCGTTGCTGACATTCCGTCAGGCCGCGGCCGGTGCGTGCAAGGGTTCGCTCATGCGTGCGGGTTCCAGAAGATCTGCAGGTGCTTCTCCTGGACCAGGTCGAAGCGCAGGGCCAGCGAGACGAGGGCCTCGCGCTTCCAGTCCAGGCGCGGGCTGTCCTGCGTGCCGGTGCGCTCCCGCACCTTGAGCTTGGAGCCCGCCAGGTAGTCGATGTGGAAGTTGACGGCGGAGGCGGTCAGGTCACGGCAGTTGGGCAGCGCGCGCAGCCGGGCGACTACCTCGCCGACGCTCGGGATGGCGAGGCTGGAGGGGTCGCGCAGCCGGGGCTCGCAGAGGGCGAGCAGCACCAGGAAGTACTTCGCCGTGGGGTCCAGCGCGAAGGGCATGAGGGTCAGCTCGGCCGCGTGGCCGGTGGGAGCCTCCGGGCCGGGGTCGAGGAACGCGTGCCGCGGGGCGAAGACGGTGAACCGGACGAAGCTGTCGGTCAACGGCAGCACCACGCGGGACAGTTCGAAGGGAATGGGCGCACCGAGCCGGCGCGGGGCGACCTTCACGTACTCGCCGCCGCCCTCCAGGTTCTCCACGACGTACGTGGTGCGGGGGCTGAAGTTCGTCAGCCGCCAGTGGTCGTCGCTTGCGGTCAGCTCGCCCGCGTAGCGCGAGACCCCCTCGCCGCGGAGGGGGATGTCGACCGGCCGGTCCTCCGACCCGCGCCCGAACGTGGCCACCTGGCCCGGGCCGAGCACGAGCTGGCCGGGCCGCCCCTGCCCCGGGCCGATCGGCGGCTGGGGGTCGGGGAGTTGAACGATGACCGTCTCCATGCTGTGGCACCCCGCGTCATCGGCGTCGTCGGCGTCATGGCCGTGCGGACCCTGAGAGCCCTCAGGTTACGTGCTGCCGCAGGCGGCAGCAGAGTCGATGCAGTCGACGTCCCGACCGGATCGGACGACCGGATGCATGGAAGGAGTGACGGTGCCCGAGCACGACGCAACTGGTCCGACCGCGTCACACGGCAAGGCGACGTGGCAGACGCCGGCGGATTCCGCCGCCGGCACCCGCAGCGGGGAGGCGGCACTCCCCACCTGGCAGCAGACCCCCCGGGCCACTCCGCCCCCCATGGGGAGCCCCGCACCTCTCACGACGCCGCCGCGCAAGGCGCCGGCTCCCGCGAGCCCGGCTCCCGGGACCGCGGTCGCAAGGACCGCGGCTCCCCAGGCGCCGGCTGTCAGGGCCGCGACCGCCCTGACCGGCCCACCGGCACAGGCGCCGGCCCGGACAGCGGCCCAGGCGTCCGCTCAGGCACCCGCGCCACGGGCCACCCGCACCCGGGTCCGTATCGCAGCGGCCCTGCGCCGCAGGCGGCTGCCGCTCGCCGCCGTGCTGCCCTGCCTCGTGCTGGCCGGCGTCGGCTGGTGGCGCTGGCCCAGCCAACCCGCCCCCGTCCCGCTGCACTTGGTGGCGGGTACGGTGCACGCCGCGCTTCTCACCCCGGAGCAGGCGAGCCGCCTGACGGGGGTGAGCCTCACCTCGGGACCGCGGGCGGCCGAGCCCGCTCCGGCCCTGGCCGCTGATCCGTCGAGCTGCGGCATCGCCGTCGGTCCCGCCACCCAGGCGGTCTACGGCAAGGACTGGACGGCCTTCCTGTCCGCCACCTACCAGGACGCGGGTGGGTTCGGCGACTACACGCTCACCCAGGTCGCCGGCGTCTACCCCGACAGTGCGAAGGCCGGCGCCGTCCTCCAGGGGCTGGCCGCGGGGCTCCGCTCCTGCCCGTCGGCCGTCCGCACCGACCAGGACGGCCGCAGCTCCCGGTGGACCTACCGGGTCGACGCCGCCACCCAGGACGGCGTCGCCTGGACGGCCGTGCAGGACGGCGGCAACGGCTGGGCCTGCTACCGCCAGGCGCAGTTGAAGGGCAGGTCGCTGCTTCAGGCGGGCATCTGTGAGGCGGGCGACGGGCGGTCGACCGTCCAGGCGCTCACCCTGCGGATCGCCGCAGGGGTCGGCGAATGAGCGCCGGAGGCGAGCGGACGCCTCGCCCCGCCCCGAACCCCCGCCCTTCCCGGACCCGCCGGAGCAAGAGCCGACGGCGTGCCCTGGTCCCGGCTGTCGCGGCGCTGCTCGTGGCGGTGCTCACCGCGGGCTCCGCGGCGGCCGCCCCGGCGACGCTCCCGCGCACGGCAGCGGTGGCGGAGAGCACCGAGGTCCCCGCGAAGGTCGCCGTGAGCGGCAGTTTCCCGGCGAGCCTCGTCGCGAAAGAGGTCATCTACAACAGCCAGGTCGACGGACTCCAGCAGCGCAAGACGAAGCTGACCACCGAGAAGTCCTCGCTCACCAGGTCCGCGGCCAGGTTCAACGCCGCGACCGACGCGTACAACAAGAGGGACGCCGCCTGCGGGACCCGCATACAGACCCACAACCAGAAGCTGGCCGCCTACAACGCGGACGTGGACGCGTACAACGCCACCGATCACGACTTCCTCCTGCCCGACGAGCAGGGGGCGTACGACGCGGCCGTGGCCCGCAAGGAGCAACTCGACACCGAGGGCACCGCGCTGAGCGAGGAGAAGGCGTCGATCGACGGCGAGCAGCAGCAGCTCGACGCCGAGGAGGCCCAGCTCAGCGCCCAGAAAGCCCAGTTGGCCACGGACATGGCCGACCACAACGCGGCGGGCGATACGTGGACCGCCGACCAGCAGCGGCTGGAGGCGACGCACCAGGAACTGCTCGGCGAGATGGTGACCGCGCTGGAGGACCTGCTCACCGCCCCGCCGGCGCAGGCCGCGGCCATGGCCGGCGGCGGGGACGCCCCCGAGCCCGCGCCGCCCGCAGGCCAGGCGGCCCAGGCCCCCGGCGGTGACCCCGCCTCGCGGGCCGGCCAGGTCACCTCCCTCGCCTCCTACGCGGTGCGCAACCACCTCCCGGTGCGGTTCCAGCCCACCGTGGTGCGGCTCGCGCCGGGCGCGGCATCGAAGGTTCCGGCGTCGAAAGCCGCGCAGCTGCCGCTCTCCGTCACCTACGACGGCCTCGCGCCGGAGGCGAACGGGAACTACCTGGCCCTCCTGGTCCAGAGCGGCGACGCCGGGACCGACCAGGGCGCGAGCGCCTTCGGCGACGTCCTCACCCAGGGCGGGCGGGCCACGGCGACCGTCGACCGCAGCCCGGTGGTCGTCGACAGGGCCATCACCGTCCCCGACGACGACCGGGTCGACGACCCCTGCAACACCGGTGCGCTCTTCATCGGCAGCATCGTCTATCTGCCCCGCCACAAGCAGGCCGGGGAGTGCGTGGCCAGCGGGGCCTACGGGCAGCTCGGACCGCAGAACTACACCGGTGACGACCGCCCCAGTCTCGGCTTCGCGCTGCCGGGTCTGACGACCCTGCCCTGGAACAACCGATCCCGGGGACACCTCATCGGCTACGCGATGGGCGGTGAGAACAAGGACACCCGCAATTTTGTCCCGCTGTACCAGAAAGCCAATCAGTGGATGTACAACAATGCGGAAGAAGCGGTCGTGAAATCCATCAAGGCAGGCGGCCACGTGTACGTCGAGGCGTATCCGGTGTACGGGAACCCGGATTCCCCGGTACCGACCTCCGTCAACTACGTCACCGATGGCGACGTCAAGAAGGAATGCGTCATCCAGAACAACGCCACGGGTGCCGGAAGCCGTTGCGAGAACGGATCGTGAGAATGCAGACCAGTGAGGTACTCAGCAGGCTCGTCCCGCTCCTTGGCGGCCCCGTGCGCCACGGGGACGCCGAGCGTGTGGCACGGATCGGTGACAGCTGGGGGGTCACGTTCCCCCGGGACTTCACCGAGGTGGCGGGAGCGTACGGCAACACCATGATCGGCGGGTTCATCTTCCTCGCCGGGGCGTCGAGCATCCGGTCCTACGCCCAGCTCATGGGGGAGGACATGGAGGACAACCCCACCGTCCCCTGTGCGGTGCTGCCCGCTCCCGGCGGATCGCTCCTGTGGGGCAACACGATCGAGGGCGACCAGCTCTTCCTGCGGCCAGGGGACGACGGGCGGTGGACCGTCGCGGCCTTCCGCAGGAACCACCACGACTGGCTGGAGACACCGCACGAATTCGGCGAGTGGTTCGTCGGCGTCCTGTCGGGTGAGCTGGAGACCGCCTGGATGCCCGAATGGCCGCCGCCGCCCCTGGGCATCGAGATGTGAGATTCGCCGTAATCCGGCCCGCGGAAGGCGAACGGAAAAGAATCCCGGGCCGAATGGGAACGACCACTTGGGAGAGGATACCCATGTCAGAAACAAAGGGCGTATTGCTGCCGGCCTACGTGCTGGCGGACGAGTCCGGTTCGATGAGCCCCTACCTGTCGGAACTGTCCGCCGGGCTGACCTCGCTGTGCGAGGGGCTGCGCGCGGAGCCGATGGTCGCGGCGAAGCTGCGGCTCGCGGTGCTGGGCTTCTCCGACGACGTGCAGGTGCGGCTCGCGGTGGCCGACATGCGCAGCGAGGGCAGCCTGCCGCAGATGCAGATCCGCGGGCTCACCAGCTACAAGGCGGTGTTCGAGGACCTGCTGCAGCGGATCCCCTCCGACGTGCAGTGGCTGCGCAGCGAGGGGTACAAGGTGCACCGCCCCGTGGTGTTCCTGCTGAGCGACGGGCAGCCCACCGACGGCCGGTCCTGGCGCAACCCGCACGCGGCGCTGACCGACAAGGCGCAGACCCCGACGGCGCCGAACATCATCGCCTGCGGCATCGGCGACGCCCGGGCCGACACCATGCTGGAGGTGGCGACCCGCCCCGAGTTCGCCTTCGTCGCGAAGGCCGGGACGGACCTGGGCCAGGCCATCGCCGAGTTCTTCCACTCCCTGACCGCCAGCCTGGTGGCCTCGGGGCACGCCCTGAACTCGGCCACCCCGCAGCTCGTGGTCAACCGGCCGGATCAGTTCACCATGGCGATCGACGAGGTGTGACCGTGGACGCGCAGAACGGCCCGCTGTCCGCCGGGACACGGGACGCATCGGACCCGGCGCGGCCCGCGCCGTGGCAGCGGATCACGGTCGGGACCCCGGGTCCCGAGTTCGAGGCGCTGCCCCCCGGCCAGTACGGCTTCGACTTCCCCGACACCGAGTGCGACGGCTGGTCGACCGCGGAGCTGGCCATGCGGTTCGCCTCGGTCCGCGGTGCCAGGCACCGCTACTACCGGCAGCCGCGGCAGGACGCCGCACGCGCGGCGGTGCACACCGCCAGCGGCAGCGTCGTCTTCGCGGTCGCCGACGGCGTCTCCAGCGCGTCCAGTTCCGAGCAGGGGGCGGTGGCGGCCTGCCGGGCCGCCGTGGAGCGGATGCTCCACCTGCTGGACCAGCCGGGCGGCCGGCTCGACCTGCGGGACGTGGCGTGCCACGCCGCCGACCGGCTGCGGGAGCTGACGCGGTGGCGGCTCGGCGGCCGGGACCCGGAGTTCAGCGAGGTGGCCGGCCTGTACGCGACGACGCTGGTGGCCGGCGTGGTCCGCCCGCGGCCCGAGGGGCCGGTGGTGGAGGCGTGCCGTGTCGGCGACTCGGGCGCATGGGCGCTGGACCGCGCCCGCGGGGAGTACGTGCACCTGTTCCCGACCAAGACGGGGACGGACGTCCTGCTGGTGTCCAACACGGTCACGCCGCTGCCGCACGTGCCCGATCCGCTCGAACAGGCCGCCAGGCAGCTGTCCCCCGGTGAGGCGCTGCTGGTGGGAACCGACGGCTTCGCCGATCCGCTCGGCGACGGCGACGGCCAGGTCGGCTCGCTGTTCGCCGGCCAGCTCGCGCACCCGCTGCCGCCGGTGTGGCTCGCCCACCTGCTGGACTTCTCCCGGGAGACCTTCGACGACGACCGGACCCTGCTGGCGGTCTGGCCCACGACACCCCGGGGGCAGCGGTGAACGCCCCCCGGACCCCGGCGGTCGCACACGACCGGCTCGTCCTGGGAGCGCAGTTGGGCCAGGGCGGCCAGGGCACGGTCCACGAGGTCACCAACCGGCGGATCAACGAGACGGCGGGCCACGGCTGGGACGTGGTCTACAAGGAGTACAGCCCTGCCGTCCTGCCGTCGCTGCAGGCCGACGCGCTCACCGCGAGGGCCGACCTGGTCGGCGAGCTGAACGCGGCGGACGCCGAGTGGCTGTGCGAGCGGACCGCGTGGCCCGCGGCCGTGGTCCAACGCCAGGGACAGGCCTGCGGTTTCCTCATGCGGGCGGTGCCGGACCGCTTCCGGTTCGCGTTCCAGACCCTCAACGGGACGGCCGGCACCCGGCGGCTCGCCACCATGGAGTACCTCCTCAACGACGACGCGTACGTGGCCGGCATCGGCCTGACCATCAGCAGCCGGGACCGGCTCGCCCTGCTGGGCGACCTGGCCCAGACGCTGAGCCGGCTGCACCGCCTGGGCATCACCGTCGGGGATCTTTCCCCGAAGAACCTGCTGTTCAGCACCGCTCCGCAGCCCGAGTGCTTCCTCATCGACGCCGACGCCATGCGGCTGCGGGGCACCACCGTCCTGCCGCAGGCCGAGACGCCCGACTGGCAGATCCCCGACGGGGAGGAGCGGGCGACCGGGGCCAGCGACGTCTACAAGCTGGCGCTGCTCGCGATCCGCCTCGTCGCCCGCGACCAGACCGCCACCGACCCGGCCGTGCTGGCCGCCGTCAGCCCGGCGCTGGAAGACCTGGCCCGCTGCAGCCTCGACCCCGACCGGAAGAGGCGCCCGACCCCGGCCCTGTGGGCGGAGAACCTCGCGGCCGCCGTCGCGACGGCGTCGACCGCCCCGGCGTCCGCCCCGGCAGGACCGGGCACCAGGACGGTGACGGGGCCGGGCCGGCGCACCCGCCGTACGCCGGGCAACCGCGCCACCGGGGTGCCCGGCCCCGGCGGCCGGCCGCCCAAGGCCAGGAACGGGGCCGCGATCGCCGCGGGTGTCGTCGTCGCGCTCGTCGCGGTCATCGGCCTCGCCGCCGGGCACTCCGGCCATTCGGGTTCCGGGCCGGCCGCCGTGGAGGCGCCGGCCTTCCCCACCGCGACCGAGACCGTGTCCGACGACCCGTCGTACACCGACCCCGCCGCCGACGACACGGACCCCGGCGACCCCGGCACCACGGAGACCGGCCCGGCGGACGATCCCGACTCGCCGGACGACCCGGCGGACGACCCGGCGGACGATACGGACACGCCGTCGGACTCCCCGACCCCCGACGACATCGCCGCCGCCGAGATCGGGTCGTGCTTCTACGACAACGGGACCGGCGGCCACGTCGACCTGGTCGCGACCGACTGCACCGACGGGGCGTTCGAGGTCGTGGACATCCGGACCGGCACCACCGACCTGGACAGCTGCGACCACGTCACCGACAACGACGAGAGCGTCTCCTCCGCGCGCAACAACCTCGTGCTGTGCCTGAGTTACCAGAGCCCCGGCGGCACCGCCTTCCACGCGCAGCAGGGCGACTGCGTCTACGGCGCCCCCTCCGGCGGCACCTGGGACAAGACGGGCTGCCGGACGGGGAACTTCAAGGTCCTGGCCGCCTACCGGGGCACGGGCGACCACGGGAAGTGCAGCTCCTGGCCGCACTACAACGAGTGGAAGACGTTCACCGTCGCGGCCGACTCGGGCCTGGACGTGCTGCTGTGCCTGTCCATGAACTACCCCGACGACATCGGATACGCCACGCAGCGCGAATGCCTCCTGAAGACCGGCAGCGAAACCCAGCCGACCTTCACCAACACCGGCTCCTGCGACTCGTCGAACGTCGTGGTCACCGGACGCACCAGCCGCTACCACGCCAGTTCCTTCTGCGGGAACGACGGCTGGGCGACCTGGCAGCCCGGCGACTACCCGTCGCTCGCCTACACCGTGTGCTGGCGGCCGAAGTAGCCGGGCGGCCGGCCCGTCAGCCCTCGCTCCTGCGGGCGGCGCCGGCCTCGGTGATGATCTCCTGAAGGGCCGCGATGTGGCCGTCGAACGCGTCGCGGCCGGCGTCCGTCAGGCGGGCGCGGACCTTCCTGCGCGTGCCGCTCAGGCGCCGCTCCGTGGTGACGTAGCCGGCCTCCTCAAGCGTCGTGAGCTGCTTGGACAGTGCCGAGTCGGACAGCCCCAGCTGTTCCTTGAGGTAGCCGAACTCGGCCCAGTCGGCCGCCGTGAGCGTCGCCACCAGCGACAGGCGGGTGCTGGGGTGGATCAGCTCGTCGAACCGCGGCTCGGTCATGCCCGCGCCCAGCGGCGCAGTACGCGCAGGATGTCCGGTCCGCCGAATCCCACGATCGCCGCGACCAGCACGGCCGCCCACAGGGCGGCGTGGTCGGCGCCGTCCGCGTCGAGCGCGAGCGCCGCACCGACCGTGACGGCGACGAGTCCGACCAGCATGCCGACCACGACCAGCGGGACGCGGTGGCCGGCGACCGCCCTGCTGACCTGCAGCCGGCCGGTGCGCCTGCGCCCGTCGAGCAGGCGCGACGCGAGTGCCGCGTGCGCCGCACCGAAGGTCGCGGTCGCCATCCCCGCGACCCATGACGGCGCCTCGCTGCCGAGCCCGCCCAGCACGAGCCAGCCGGCCGCCATGGCCCACCAATAGCCGCGCGGCAGGCCGACCTCCTCGGTCACCTGGCGCCGGGCACGGTCGGCCGCGTCGAGGGCGGTGAGCGCTTCTTCCGGAGCGATGCCGTCCATGGCCACACCTCACTTTCCTGGTTGGAAAGTGAGCGTCTCACTTTCCCACTGGGAAAGTCAACCGGTTCCGTCGGGGGAGAGGCCGGCCGGCTGTTTCACGACGCATGTAGTCGACCGGTCGTAAACTGATTCGCATGGGACGGACCAGTGACGCCGGGAAGAAGATCCTCGACGCCGCGCAGTCGCTCATCGAGCTGCGTGGCTACTCCGCCCTGGGCGTGGCCGACATCTGCAAGGCGGCCGGCGTGCCCAAGGGCAGCTTCTACTACTTCTACGCCTCCAAGGAGGTACTCGCGCTGGCCGTGCTCGACGAGCACTGGGCCGCGCAGAAGGCCGCCTGGTCGGGCGTCCTCGGCGGCGACGCGGAACCGCTGCTGCGGCTGCGGCTGCTGTTCGAGGAGACGCAGGCGGGCCAGCAGGCCGGGCAGCAGAGCTGCGGCACCGTGGCCGGCTGCATGTTCGGGAACCTCAGCCTGGAGATGAGCAACCAGACCGAGGCCATCCGCGCGCGCCTCCAGCAGATCTTCGAGGCGCAGGTCGACATGGTCGAGGCGGTCGTCACCGAGGCCCTCGCGCGCGGCGAGGTCACCGTCGCGGACCCGCGGGAGGCCGCCCGGTCGGTGGTGGCCCAGCTGGAGGGGCAGGTGCTGTTCGCGAAGCTCTACAACAGCCCCCAGCAGCTCAGCCCCCTGTGGGCCAACTGCCTGGCACTGCTCGGCGCGCGCGCACCGCAGGGCGCGGTGGCCGGCGGCTGAAACCCGCAGGCCACCGCGCCGCCAGGGGTCAGCTCTGCGAGCCGGCGGCCGTGTCCACCGGTGCGGGCCGCGGCCCCTGAGCGGTGCGGGCGGCCGCGCGGTGCACCACGACCGTCGCGTGCGGGAAGCCCACCCGCAGCAGGGCGGCGGCCGCCGCCGCGGCCAGCACCACGGCGGCGGCCAGGAGCAGCGCCTGGTGGTAGCCGTGGTGGAGCAGCGGGGTGACGGCGAGCGGGCCGAGGATCTGGCCGACGGAGTATCCGGCGGTCAGCAGCGCCACGGAACGCGGAAACCGCAGATGGGCACCCGTGGCGAGGGCGAGGGTGCTGACGCCGATGAAGGTCGCGCCGAACAGCACCGCGGAGACGAGGGCGGCGCCGATCCCGCCGGCGAGGGCGGGCAGGGCGATGCCCACGGCCTGTACGACCAGGGCGGTGAGCAGCAGGCCGGGCCGGGACCAGCGGCGCCCCAGCCGCGCCCACAGCGCCGCGGACGGCACCGCGGCCAGGCCGACCACGACCCAGGCGCCGCTGCCGGCCCAGCCGGGGGAGCCCTGCCCGATCGCGGCGACGAGGAAGGTGCCGGCCACGATGTAGCCGATGCCTTCGAGGGTGTAGCTGGCGAAGAGGGCGCCGAACCAGCGGTGGGTGCGCGGCCGCGGCGGCGGGGCGGGGGCGGCGCCGGCGGGTGCGGGGGCGTCCTCGGTCCGCAGGTTCCAGGAGACGGCCGCGAGCAGCGCGCACAGCGCGGCGGACGCCCACCACGCGGCCCGCCAGCCGGCGTTCGAGCGCAGGACGAGGACCAGCAGCCCGGACAGCGCGATGCCGCCGCCGACCCCGCCGAAGGCCCAGCCGGACAGGTGGGCGGGGTGCTCGCGGAGCCGGCTGAGCAGGGAGCTGGCCACGATGACGAAGACCAGGGCGCTGGCGACCCCGGCGAGCAGCCGCAGCGCGACCCACACGGTGGTGCTGTGGGTGGCGGGCATGGCCGCCAGGCTCGCGGTCAGCACGACCAGGCAGCCGCGCAGCAGGGCGCGCGAGCGCACCAGTGACGGGGCGAGGATGCCGGCGAGCGCGCCGGCGAGGTAGCCGGCGTAGTTGCCGGTCGCCAGGTTCGCGCCGGCGCCCGCGGACAGCCCCGCCTGCGCGTGCATGAGGGGGAGGATCGGGGTGTAGACGAAGCGCCCGACGCCCATGCCGGCGGCGAGCGCGGCGGCCGCCTGGGCGACATGGCCCCAGGGCGACCTGGTCACGCCTCGGCGCCGGCCTTGCCCGGGTCGTTGGGGTGGGACTCCAGCGGGGTGACGGCGGGCGTCATCCAGGGGCGCAGCGGAAGGGTGCCGAGGACCTCCCGGTGCAGCTCCTCCTCGTCGGCCGCCCGCCAGATGCCGACGCTGCGCAGCTCGCCGACCGGCCGCCACAGCCGGTACAGGTGGCCGGAGGCGGCCAGCTCCCGGGCGCGGACGGATTCGGCCGCGCGCCGCCGGTCGACCTCCTCCTGGCTGGTGCCCTCGGGGATGGTGGTGGTGATCTCCACCAGGAAGTCGCGCATGGCCTTGCTCCGTTCGGTGGGGCGCCGGCGGATGCCGGAACGCCGTGGAGGGGTGAAGCAGGCGCCGCCGGCGGGCGGCCGCCCCTTCCTGCATGATGTGCCGCCGCGGGCGCCGGTGCCATGTCCTGCTTCCTCGCTGCTGGTAGGCGCCGCCTCCCAGCCGCACGTAGCATGGCGGTCGTGGAGCTGCGCCAGCTGAGGTACTTCGTCGCGGTCGCCGAGGAACTCAATTTCGGCCGGGCCGCCGCGCGGCTCCTGATCGCGGGTCCTTCGCTGTCGCAGCAGATCAAGGCGCTCGAACGCGACCTCGGGGTGCGGCTGTTCGACCGCGACCGCCGCTCGGTGTCCCTCACCCCCGCCGGTGCCGCCCTGCTCCCGAACGTCCGCGACCTGCTGGGGCGGGCCGACGAGCTGCAGAAGCGGGCCGGCCGGCTGTCCGGCTCGGAACCGGTGCGCCTCGGCTACGTCAACTGGCTTCCCGCGGACGTGGCCGCCCGCACCTCGGGGGTGGCGCAGCTCATCCTCGACGCGTGGGTCGCCCCCTCGCACACGCAGGCCGCCCGGGTCGCCGACGGGAGCCTGGACCTCGCAGTGTGCTGGGTGCGCGAGGAGGACCTGGAGCGGCACGGCCTGCACGCCGGGCTCCTGGGCGCGGACCGGCTCCACGCCGTGAGCACCGGCGACGACACGGGCGAGGTGCGCGCCGAGGACACCGTGGTCCTCCTCGACGACGACACCATCTCCTGGTCGTCGTGGAACGCCTTCGCCGCCGAGCTGGCCCGGGCCACCGGGGCGCGGGCGCTGCGCGTCTCCGACGGGGGCATCACCGGCGCCGCGTTCTTCGACCACGTCCGCCGCAGCGGCCGCCCGGTCCTCAACTCGCCCAAGGGCCAGACCGCTCCGCTGCCGGCCGACCTGGTCATGCGGCCCGTCGTCGTGCCCGAGGTGTACTGGACCTGGTCCCTCGTCCGGCGCCGCGACGAGGTGCGGGCCGGGGTGCTGGCGGCGGCCGACGCCCTCTGCGGCGGCGTCGCCGACCTCGGCCTCGACGGCCCGGACGCCTGGCTGCCGGACGGCGACCCGCACCGGCGGTAGCCGCGGGACGCCCTGCGAGGCCGTACCTCCCAGCTGGGAGGAGACAGGTCGGAGCCCACCCCCTGTTGTCGGTTGCCTTCCTCGGGCGAGTCGCTTACGTTCAAATAGTCGACCGGTCGGCTAGTGACCGGAGGCGCAACGACCAACCACTCCACCGCACCGAGGAGAGCCACCAATGAGCACCCAGAACCAGAAGGTCGCCGTCGTCACCGGAGCGTCCCAGGGCCTCGGCGCCGGCATCGTCGACGCCTACCGCAAGCTCGGCTACGCCGTCGTCGCCACCTCGCGGACCATCGGGCCCTCCGACGACCCCGCTGTCGCGACCGTGCAGGGCGACATCGCCGACCCCGCCACCGCCGACCGCGTCATCGCCGCGGCCGTCGAGCGGTTCGGCCGGGTCGACACGCTGGTCAACAACGCGGGCGTCTTCGTCGCGAAGCCCTTCACCGATTACACCCAGGACGACTTCGCGGCCGTGACCGGGATCAACCTGGGCGGCTTCTTCCGCCTCACCCAGCTGGCGATCGAGCAGATGCTCGCCCAGGGCGGCGGCCACATCGTCAACATCACCACCAGCCTGGTCGACAACGCCGACTCCAACGTGCCGTCCGTCCTCGCCTCCCTGACCAAGGGCGGCCTGCAGTCGGCCACGAAGTCCCTCGCCATCGAGTACGCCACCCGCGGCATCCGCGCCAACGCCGTGTCGCCCGGCACCATCAAGACCCCGATGCACGCCGAGGAGACCTACGGCTTCCTCGCCGCGCTGCACCCGGTCGGCCGGATGGGCGAGACGAGCGACATCGCAGAAGCGGTGATCTACCTGGAGAACGCGCCGTTCGTCACCGGCGAGATCCTGCACGTCGACGGCGGGATGAGCGCCGGCCACTGATCCGCCGCACCGCGCGACGCGCCCGCCGCCAGGCGCGCCGGCCGGGACCCGTAACGGGATAATCCGGCCATGGACCTCGCCCGGAGGGCCGCCGTCGCCACCGGAGCGGCACGCGGCACCGGCGTCGCCGAGCCCCCACCGCGGGCTCGGCGCCGCGGCCGCCGCCCTCCACTGACCACGTTCCGTCCCACCCACAGGAGAGCCCGATGAGCAGCACGACGGACAACGCAGCGGTCCTGCGCGGCGTCCTCGACGAGTGGAAGGCAGCGGTCGACGCGCACGAGCCGGAGCGGGTCGCCGCCCGGTTCACCGAGGACGCGATCTTCCAGGGGCTGCACCCCTTCACCGTCGGACGGGAGGGCGTCGCCGCCTACTACGCCTCCCAGCCGCTGGGGATGACCGCGCAGTACCGCATCCTGGAGACCCGCCGGCTCGCCGACGACCTCGTACTCGGCTACCAGAGCGTCGAGTTCGCCTTCACCGACCGCGACCCGCTGACGGTCAACCTCAGCCTGCTGGTCAAGCGCCTGGCGGACGGCTGGTACATCACGCACTACCAGGTCTCCCTGCTCCCCTGACGCCTGAGCGGCGGCCCGGCCGCCGCTCAGCGGGGGCAGCGCCAAGCGTCGATCTCCGCCCGGAGGGTCACGGCCGGGTCGACCCGGCCCGGCGCCGGCTGCGGGACATCCTGCGGCCGGCGCTCGACTATTGTCAGGGTCCGGTCAAGAATCTAGAGTGGTGGGCGCAGCATCCGGCACTTCCGCATCGTCCGGCACACCCCTCACCCCTGGACGTGACATGACGCGACGCCGTCGTACGCTCATCGCCGGCTGCCTGCTGGCCCTGCCCGCCGCGAGCGCCCTGCTGCCCTCGGCGGCGGCCGCCGTGCCGCCCGAGCACGCCGTCGTGGTCTGCCAGAGCGCCAGCTTCTACGCCAACTACGACAGCGCGAGCGGCCCGTCCGGGCTGCTGCGCACGCTGCCCTACGGGGACAAGATCGGCCACACCCCCGGTTCGCACCCCGTCTACAACGGCTGGGCCGCCAGCTTCGACTACGGCCCCAACGACTGGGGCTATCTGCGGATCGAGTGCATCGGCGGCTACGACTCCTGGTGACGCCCCGCGTGCCGCCCGCCCCCCAACACCCCTTCGAGCAGCGGGAGTCCACTGTGCTGCGAACCGCAACGACGGGCGCAGGCGCCGCCCTCCTGGCCGCCGCCGCCCTCCTGACCGCCGCCGCCCCGGCGGGAGCCGCCAACGGCACGGTCGGCGTTCGGGAGACCGTCTGCGCCCAGGACCTCTACGTCCGCACCGAACCGGTCGGCGCCTGGATGGGCACGCTCTACCAGGGCCAGACCTTCCTGGTCGAGCAGGTGAACGGCTCGTGGGTGTACGGCTTCGCCTACGGCGACATCAACCGCCACGGGTGGGTGCAGAACGGCTGGTTCTGCTGACCCGACGGGCGGGCTGACGGCACGTCCGCGCCGGGCCGGGACGGCCCCTTCGCATCCGCGGGGCGGCGGCGCACAATGCCGCGTAAGGGCCTGGCGATACGCGGGGGTGCGTATGAGGTGGACGCGGTGGGTGGCGATCGGCGTCGCGGTGGTCAACGACAGCCGGGACGTCGGGCGGGAGCTGAAGCGGAACCCCTGGCGCGTGATGACGGCCAGGGACCGGCTGTGGTGCGAGGAGGAGCAGGACGAGGACGCCCGCAAGCTGCGGATCACGGCGGTGTGGCGGCGGCGGAACTGGAAGGCGTCCGGCGCCGTGGAGCCGTACGAGCAGCTGGTCGCCGTACGGGCGGCAGCGTGGGGGGCGGACCATCCGCTGGTCCTGGACACCCGCCTGGCCCTGGCCGCGGTGCGGGCGGAGGCCGGTGACGTGGGCGGCGCCGCGGCGGCGTACGAGGGCCTGGCGGCGGACATGGTGCGGGTGCTCGGCGCGGACCACCCGCGCCTCCCGTGGGTCCGGCGCAACCTCGCCCACTGGCGCGCGAGGACGGCGTGGGCGGCCCCGCCGCCGCCCAGGATGAGCGAGCTGGAGGGGCCGGCCCTGGGGGAGGTGCTCATCGGGGAGCCGCACGACACCGCCGTCCTGCGGAACCTGGCCCAGGTGCGGTGGAACCAGGGGGACGAGGTCGGCGCCGTGGAGGCGTACGAGCGGCTGCTCGTGAGGCGGGCGCGGGAGCGGGGCGCCGACCACGACGTCACGCTGGTCACCCGGCTCACCCTGGCCGGCATGCGGGCGGAGGGCGGTGACGTGGCCGGCGCCCTGGCGGCGTACGCGAGCCTGGCGGCCGACATGGCGCGGACGCTCGGCGAGGACCACCGCGGCACCCGGGGGGCACGGCACCGGCTGGCCCTGTGGTGCGGGGAGCCGGCGCAGACCTGATGCCGCATGGCGCCGGGATGGCACCACGCGGTGCCACCTCGGGTGCCAGGAGGCGTCGGCGCGGGCGTGGTGCCACGACGGGCACCTCTGGTGCCAGGGTGTTTGTGCAGGTCAGAGCGCTGTGGCGCCTGCTGGTGCAGGAGTGGTGTCATACGGGCTTGCGCGTGGTGCCATTGTGGTGCCATGATGGCGTCATGGACCTCACCCCGTATGTCGACACTCTCCGCCGTGAACTCGCGGTGGCCGCGGAAGCCGGCGGCGACGAAGCCCGCGAGCTGGCCGAGAGGCTCACCGCCCCCCTGGAGTCGGCGACCCGGCTGGTCATGCTCAACGTGCTGTCCGCCGCCACGGACGAGATCACCCGCGAACTCGCCCCCGGCTCGGTCGACGTCCGGCTGCGCGGGCTCGACCCGGACTTCGTGGTGATGCTGCCGCCCCTCACGGGCGGCGCCACCGCGCAGCCGGACGCGCCCGCCGAAGCGCCGAGGCCACCGGCCGACGCCGACGAGAGCGGCACCGCCCGCGTCAACCTGCGCCTGCCGGCGCACCTCAAGGCCCGCGCCGAGGAGGCCGCGGCCCGCGAGGGGCTGTCGGTCAACGCGTGGCTGGTGCGGGCCGTGTCGGCCGCGGTCGACGGCGGCGCCCGGCCGCACCAGCCGGAGAAGGCCCAGAACCTCGGGCAGAGCTTCACCGGCTGGGTGCGCTGACCGCGCCCCGCCGCCTCCACCTCACGTCACTCCCACCACGTCCCACCAGCGGGGACGGCCCACCGACTCACGAGGACGGGACCACCATGCCTTCTTTCGCCACTCCTGAACCCATCTCGGCCACCGCTCGCGTGGACGCCGGCTCCATCGGATTCGTCGCGAGCGACCGCGCCGACACCGTCGTCGAGGTCCGGCCGCGCGACCCGGAGCGCGACCAGGACGTACGGGCCGCCGACCAGACCCGGGTCAGCTTCGCGGGCGGCGTCCTGACCGTCACGACACCCAAGGCGAGCCTGTTCGGCCGCACCGGCGTCGTCGACGTGTCCGTCGAACTGCCCACGGGCTCGCGGGTCGACATGACCGGCTCCTGGGCGCAGGTGCTGGGCGAGGGCCGGCTCGGCGAGGTCAGCGTCAAGACCTCGTCCGGCGACGTCCGCCTCGACGCCACGGGACCGCTGCGGCTGACCGCGTCGCACGGCTCGATCACCGTGGACCGGGTCGAGGGCCTCGCTGAGATCACCACCAGCTCGGGCAGCCTGCGGGTCGGCGTGGTCGAGGGACCCGCCGTCCTGAAGAACTCGCACGGCACCACGACCGTCGGCGCCGCCATCGGCGACCTGCGGGTCCGCGGCGCCAACGGCGACATCGACATCCGCAGGGCCGAGGGCGCTGTCACCGCCGTCACCGCCTACGGCAACCTGCGGGTGGGCGAGGTGGCCCGCGGCAGTGTCCAGTTGGAGACGTCCTACGGCGCCATCGAGATCGGCGTCCGCGAGGGTACGGCCGCCTGGCTGGACGTCCGCTCGGGCGCCGGGCAGGTGCGCAACACGCTCGCCGAGTCCGGGACCCCGGAGAAGTCCGAGGACACCGTCGAGGTCCGCGCCCGCACCCGGTTCGGCAACATCGACATCCGCCGCGCCAGGGCCTGACGCCGGCGGGGCCGGCCCGGCGCCCGCCGGGCCGGTGCCACCGGCCCCGCCACCGCATCCCCCTCGCCACCGCACGCCCCCTCGGGAGGACCCCATGGCTTCATCTGTCATGTCCACATCCAAAACGGCGCCGCCCGCGGTCTCCGCGGTCGGGCTGCGCAAGGCCTACGGCGACAGGACCGTCCTCGACGGCATCGACCTGCGGGTCCCCGCCGGCTCCGTGTTCGCGCTGCTCGGGCCGAACGGCGCAGGCAAGACCACCGCCGTGAGGATCCTGTCCACGCTCATCGCCGCCGACGGCGGCCAGGCCCAGGTCGCGGGCCACAACATCGCCACCGCACCGGACGGGGTGCGGGCCGCGATCGGCGTCACCGGCCAGTTCTCCGCCGTCGACGGCCTGATCACCGGCGAGGAGAACATGCTCCTCATGGCCGACCTGCACCACCTGTCCAGGCGCGAGGGGCGGCGGGTCACCGCGGAGCTGCTGGAGCGCTTCGACCTCGCCGAGGCGGCGAAGAAGCCCGCCTCGACCTACTCGGGCGGCATGAAGCGCCGCCTCGACATCGCCATGACGCTGGTCGGCGACCCGCGGATCCTCTTCCTCGACGAGCCCACCACCGGCCTGGACCCGCGCTCCCGCCACACCATGTGGCAGATCGTCAGGCGGCTCGTCGCGGGCGGCGTCACCGTCTTCCTCACCACGCAGTACCTGGACGAGGCCGACGAGCTCGCCGACCGTATCGCGGTGCTGAACGACGGCAGGATCGTCGCGGAGGGCACCGCCGAGGAGCTCAAGCGGCTCGTCCCCGGCGGCCACGTGCGGCTGCGCTTCTCCGACCCCGACGCCTACCGGTCCGCCGCCACCGCCCTGCACGACGCGACCCGGGACGACGAGGCGCTCGCGCTGCGGATTCCCAGTGACGGCAGCCAGCGCGAGCTGCGCTCCGTCCTCGACAGGCTGGACTCGGCCGGCGTCGAGGCGGACGAGCTGGCGGTGCACACCCCCGACCTCGACGACGTGTTCTTCGCCCTGACCGGCGGCGCCGACGTCCCCCACCAGACCGAGGAGAACGTCCGATGAGTGCCCTGTCCCTCGCCCTGCGCGACTCGAACACCATGCTGCGGCGCAACCTGCTGCACGTCCGCCGCTACCCGTCCCTGACGCTGAACGTGCTGCTCACCCCGGTCATGCTGCTGCTGCTCTTCGTCTACGTCTTCGGCGACGTGATGAGCACCGGCATCGGCGGCACCGGCCGCTCCGACTACGTCGCCTACCTCGTCCCCGGCGTCCTGCTGCTGACCGTCGGCGGCACCACGATCGGCAGCGCGGTCTCGGTCGCCATGGACATGAACGAGGGCATCATCGCCCGCTTCCGCACGATGGCGATCCACCGCGGGTCCGTCCTGGTCGGGCACGTCGTCGGCAGCGTGCTGCAGTGCGTCGCCGGCGTCGTCCTGGTCGGCGCCGTCGGCGTGGCGATCGGCTTCCGCTCCACGGACGCCACCGCCGTGGAATGGCTGCTGGCGCTGGGCCTGCTGGCCCTGGTCTCGCTGGCGCTGACCTGGATCGCCGTCGGTATGGGCCTGTCCAGCCCGAACGCGGAGGCCGCGAGCAACAACGCCCTGCCGCTGATGATCCTCCCGCTGATCTCCAGCGCCTTCGTGCCGGTCCACGCGATGCCGGGCTGGTTCCAGCCGGTCGCCGAGTACCAGCCCTTCACCCCCGCCATCGAGACCCTGCGCGGGCTGCTGCTCGGCACCGCGATCGGCGACAGCGGGTGGATCGCGGTCGCCTGGTGCGTGGGGCTGGCCGCGCTCGGCTACGTCTGGTCCACGTCGCTCTTCCACCGCGACCCGAAGTAGCGGCCCCTGCGCCCCCGCCCCTGCGCCCCGCGCCTCTGCGCCCCCGCCCCTGCGCCCTTGCGCCAACCGCCCCTGCGGCGCGGTCATCTGAGGTTGCATGGGAGGTGCCCGCCCCGGCTGCCCGGGGCGGGGCGCCGGGGTGAGGGCGTACGCGCCCCGGCCGGCCGACCCGTCCCCCGACCGTCTCCCGAGCGAGGAACGCCATGACCGGCACGAGCCCGACCATCACGTTGAACAACGGTGTCCAGATGCCCGCCCTGGGCCTCGGCGTCTACCAGAGCACCCCCCAGGAGACCGCCGGCGCGGTCGAGGCCGCGCTGCGCGAGGGCTACCGCCTGATCGACACCGCCGCCGTCTACGGCAACGAGAAGGAGGTCGGCGAGGGCCTGACCCGCTCGGGCCTCGACCGCGGCGAGGTCTTCGTCACCACCAAGCTGTGGCTGGACGACTACGGCTACGACGCCGCGCTGCGCGGCTTCGACACCAGCCTGGCCGATCTGGGCCTCGACCACGTCGACCTCTACCTGCTGCACTGGCCGGCCCCCGCCTCCTTCGACGAGACGGTGGCCTCCTACCGGGCGGCGGAGCGGCTGCTCGCCGACGGCCGGGCGCGCGCGATCGGGGTGTGCAACCACACCGCGGAGCACCTGCGCCGGCTGGTCGACCGCACCGGCGTCGTCCCCGCGGTCAACCAGGTCGAACTGCACCCGTACTTCACCCAGCGCGAGGTGCGCGAGGCCGGCGCGGGCCTCGGCGTCGTCACCCAGTCCTGGTCGCCGCTCGGCGGGGTGAACCTCTACTGGGAGGGCGGCCGCAGCGCGGCGAAGAACCCGCTGGACCACCCCACCGTCCACACGATCGCCGCCCGGCACGGCAGGACGCCGGCCCAGGTCGTCCTGCGCTGGCACCTGGACAGCGGCCTGGCCACCATCCCGAAGTCCGTCCGCCCGCACCGCATCGCGGAGAACTTCGACGTCTTCGGCTTCGCCCTGAGCGCCGACGAGGTCGCGGCGATCGACGCGATCGACACCGGGGTGCGCGGCGGCCCCGACCCCGACGCGGTGGACCTGCGCACCTGGGCCTGAGGCCCGCGCCGGCCGGTGCCGTCAGCGGGTGGCGGTGCCGGTTCTGCGGGCGTAGGAGCGGGCGGCGCGGGCGCGGTCGCCGCAGCGGGTGGAGCACCAGTGGCGGCGTCCGTGCCGCAGCAGGAAGCGGGTGCAGGGGCTGGAGCCGCAGGCGGTGAGGCGGTCGGCGTCGGGGGAGGTCAGCAGGTCGGCGGTGTCCGCGGCCAGGGCGGCCAGCGCGTGCTCGACGATCTGGGTGACCGGGTGGGACGCCTCGCGGTGCAGCCCGCGCTCGGGGTCCCAGCGCAGCAGGCGGGCGGCGGGCGCGCGGGTGAGCGCGTCGTTGACGGCGGCCAGCGCTCCGGCGGGCGCGGGGCGGCCCTCGACGCGGGCGGCGATCAGGGCGCGGACCTGGTCGCGCAGGGCGCGCAACCGGGACGCGCACACCTCCTGAAGGCCGGCGCCCGCCGGTGCGAGGCCGTGGCCGGCGAGCCACTCCCCGGCGGCCGCCGGGGTCGCGAGGAGGTCGAGCGACTGGCCGCCGGGCAGCGTGAGCGCGCTGTTGGCGAAGTCCAGGGCCGGGTACTGCTCCGCGCCGGACGCGGGCGGCGGGGCCGCTGACTCGTGCGCTCGGGGTACGGGGGCCGGCGGTGCGGAGGGCGCGCTGTCCTTCATGAATCTCATGGTACGGCTTGCCTTTATCCATGAGAAGTCTCTACCGTTGCTCACGGAAACACTGGCTGTCATCCGTGAGGAAGGTCTCCATGTCCGCTGCCGCCCACCCCGCAGCCTCGCAGTTCCCCGTCCGCGTCCTCGGCGGCCCGACCACCGTGTTCGAATACGGCGGCGTGCGGTTCCTGACCGACCCGACCTTCGACGGCCCCGGCGACTACCGGCGTCCCGGCCGGCCCGTGCTGACCAAGACCGCGCCGTCCACCGCCGACCCCGCGGACCTCGGCCCGATCGACGTGGTGCTGCTCTCGCACGACGAGCACGCCGACAACCTCGACATCTCCGGGCGCGCGCTGCTCGCCGGCGTACCGCTGACGCTCACCACGCCCGACGGCAGCCGGCGGCTGGGGGAGGGGGCCAGGGGGCTGGCCGACTGGGAGTCCGTCGAGCTGGACCGGCCCGGCGGCGGCACGGTGACCGTGACCGGCGTGCCCGCGGTCCACGGGCCGGGGGCACGCGCGGACGTCGAGCCGGTCACCGGGCAGGTCGTCGGCTTCGTCCTGACCGGTGAGGGCCTGCCCACCGTCTACGTCAGCGGCGACAACGCCTCGCTGGACGCGGTCAGGGAGATCGCCGCGCGCTTCGCGCCGGTCGACACCGCCGTCCTCTTCGCCGGCGCCCCGCGCTTCCCCGTGCTCTTCGACGGAGCCCCGATCGTCCTGGACAGCGCGCAGGCGGCGGAGGCCGCCGCGATCCTGGGCGCCCGCCGGGTGGTCGCCGCGCACTGCGACAGCTGGGCGCACTTCACCGAGAGCCGGGAGGACCTGACGGCTGCCTTCGCCGCCGCGGGTCTGGCCGACCGCCTCCAGCCGGCCGGCTGAGCCCGGCTGAGCCCGGGTCAGCCGTCGGGCGCCTGGGCGCGTTCGGCCCGGGCGCTGTGGTGCCTGGCCCACAGCGGGAGCACCAGCCAGCACAGCATGAACCAGCACACCATCGCGCCGGCCAGCCAGGCCGCGACGGCGTCGTGGAGGGCCAGCCGCAGCACGAGCAGCAGCGAGCAGGCCATCGTGCACAGCAGCAGGAAGAGCCCGAGGACCGTCATCCGGGACGCCCACACCACGGTCTCCGGCTTGAGCCGGTGGCCGGTGAGCAGCCGGTGCATCGCCGCCGGGCCGACGAGGGCGCCGGTGGTCGCCGCACCGACGACCACGGTGGCGACGTAGAGGTGCCGGTCGGTCGTGGACAGCTGGGTGAAGCGCTGCTGGAAGACCACGGTCAGCAGGAAGCCGAAGAGGATCTGCACCCCGGTCTGCGCGACCCGCAGCTCCTGGAGCAGGTCGCCCCAGCGGCGGTCCGCCCGCTCCTCGGCGGTCTCGTGCCGCCCGGGGTCGCCGTCCTCGGCTGCCCCGGGCCCGACCGTCCCGCCCGGCGTCCGTCCCGCCATGGCGTCCACCCCTTCCGCGACGTGGTGTCCTCACCGGGCCGCAACGCCCACCACCTCCGGGTACCCGGCTTCGCCGCGCAGCCACGGGAAAGCCGGCGATTCCCTCCGGATGGTGCCCCGCACCCGCACCCCGGACGGCCGACGGGGGTGCGGGGGGAGACCTGAGTACGGCGACTCATGCGGCGCGGGCGGCACGGGAGTTGAGTGGAGGCATGACGTATCCGCTGTCGGAGCGCGCCCCGCAGGCGCCGGTGTCCAGGGCCTGGGTGTCGCCGTTCGCGTCGTCCCTGGTCACCCTGCCACTGGCGTTGTGCGCCTTCGTCTACTGCTCGTTCTCGTCCATGGCCTGCGACAGCTGCGAGAGCGCGGCCTCCGACCGCTTCGAGGCCTCCTTCGCGGTCGGCTACGACGTCCTGCGGATCGTCCTGGGGCTGTCGCTCGCCGTGCTGCTCGCGAGCTGGACGCTGCCCTGGCGGGAGCGGTACGCCGGCACCCGGTGGGTGCTCGCGGTCCTCGCCCCCTGCCTGGTGGTCATCGGCTTCGTCCTCTTCGAGAGGCTGGTCGACTGGCCCCCGTCCGGGTGAGGCCCGCGGCGGACCGGGAGTGCGGGACCTCTTCCGAACGCGCGTAGACAGGCGCATCATGGGCCTGTTCCACCCTGCACTGCCGACGCATCAGACGCATACGGCACAGCAGGAGGCCCGCCCGAGGCTGCCCCCGCAAGCGCGCACCGCCAGGCAAGGCACAGTGCCACCCCCTCGCAGCACCGCACGGCACGGCACGTCACCGCACCGGCCCGGCCGGCGCCCGCAAAGACGCGGACCCCCAGCTCGAACGCTTGTCATGGGCGCGTGATCCCCCTCGGCACCTCCCGCCGGCACCGCCGCGGCCCCCCATTCCGCGGCGCGACCGTCCCCGTGTGCGCAGATCGTCTTGTCATGCGCAGGTCAGACATGACCTGCGCTCGAAGCGAAGGGATTCGACATGGCCTGCGGATCGACCTCCCTGTGGGCGGGTGAAGCCACCTGGTTCTGCTGCGGCAACGCCTGGGGCTCCTGCGGCAGCGCCGGCACCGGCGCGTGCGGAACCTGCCAGTCCGGCAAGAACATGGCCGCCTGGCCCAACCTCTCGGCCGCCTGCTGGGACATCACCCGGCCCGACCTGTGCGGCGAGAACATGCCGCGCCGCACCTGCGGCGCCGTCATGAACGTCCGCCACCAGTGCTCGGGCGCCACCGTGTGCGTGACGCTCGCCGACTGCGGGCCGCGCACCAAGAGCTTCTGCGGCGAGGCCACCTGCTGCAACGGCGCCTGCCGCACCAACCGCGTCATCGACCTCACCCCCTCGGCCTTCACCGCGATCGGCAGCCTCAGCTCCGGCAAGCTGCCCGTCTACATCTACGAGTGACCTCCGAACCCGCGCACCACCGTCACGAAGGAAGGACGACATGAGCCACAGCCAGGAATCCGGCGGGCGTCGCCTGGACCGGAGGCGCTTTCTGACCACGGCCGCCGTCGGCGGCGCCACCATCGTGGGCGCGTCCGCGCTCGGCGGGCTCGACGCCGAGGCCGCGTTCGCCGAACCGATGCCCTCGCTCGACGCGGCGATCCCCGCCGCCTTCGCCGAGGGGCGGATCGTCGCGACGAACCGCAACGTCCTGGACGTCGCCGGCTCCCACGGGGAGCGGCACCTGATCCAGCTGACCAACGCCACCAGCATCTGGAAGCTGCGCACCACCACCGCAGAGGCCATCGAGGTCGGCGACGGCCTCTACGCGCGCGGCGCCGCCATGCCCGACGGGACGATCGCGGCCGACGCGGTGTGGGTCAACATCGTGAACGTCTACGTCACCATCCGCGGCATCGCCAGGGACCGCCTCCACCTCACGCACGGCAACGAGGAGCTGGTCGGCCACATCGTGCCCGACACCACCACCGCCTCCTACCTCGGCGGGGCGCTGACCGCCGACCTGTCGCGCACCAGGATCGGGCAGGAGGCGCAGGTGCTCGGTGCCTGGCGGCCCGCGGACGGCGCCATCGACATCGCCCGCGTCTCGCTCGGGCACTGAGGGGGCGGTGCGATGATCCCGCTGGTCTCCAACCTCGCGCCGCTCGCCTGCGCGGTGCTGCTCGCGCTGACCGGCGCCGCCAAGCTCTTCGGCCGGCAGACCGCGCAACTGGCGGCGAACACCGTGCTGGTGCGGGTGCTGAACGACGGCCGGCGAGCCACGCTGGCGCTGCGCACCCTCGGCGGGGCCGAACTGGCCCTGGCCGCCGCCCTGCTGGCGTCCCCCGAGGCGCTGCTGCCGGGAATCGGCACCGCGGTGCTCGGCGCCGGCTTCACCGGCTACCTGGCCTACGCGAAGGCCACCGCCCCCGAGTCGTCCTGCGGGTGCAGCGCCCGCGCCGAGGGGCCGATCGGGGTGCGCTCCTTCGCCAGGGCCGGGCTCGTCGTGGCCGGCGGCCTGGCGGCGGCGGGCGCCGACTCGGCCTGGTGGTCGCAGGTCTCCCGGCGGCCCGGCGGCTCCGCGCTGGTGCTGGCCGCCGCGGCAGCGCTGCTGCTGTGCGCCAGCGCCGACCTGGACCACGTGTGGCTGCTGCCGCTGCGCAGGGCCAGGATCAGGGTCTTCGGCAACCCGCTGCCGTCGGCCGCCGGCGAGCGGGTGCCGGTCGCCGCCACCGTGCAGCTGCTGGAGAACTCGCTGGCCTGGCAGACCGCGATGCCGGTGGTGCGCTCCGCGCTGCTCGACCACTGGGACGACGAGGGCTGGCGGGTGCTGCGGTACGCGGGCAGCTACCAGGACGCCCGCGGCACCCACCCGGTCAGCGTGCTCTTCGCGCTCGACCTGACCCTCACCGTCGACACCGCGCCCCACCCGGCGGTGCGGGTCTCGCTGATTGACGAGGAGACCGAGGAGGTGGTCCCCTCCTCCGTGCTCACCCCCGTCCCGGTGCGCACCGCGCTGCCGCTGGCCACCTGACGGCCGGCACCCGGCCCCCGGCGGGACGCGCGTCCTGCCGGGGGCCCACCGCGGGGTGTCAGGAGCCGACGGCCTGCGGGAAGCGGAAGAGCCCCGCGGGGTCGACCCGCCGCTTGATCTCCACCAGCCGCGGGTAGTTGGCGCCGTAGTAGGCGGTGCGCCAGTCGGCCAGGTCCGGGTCGGTGAAGTTCACGTACGCGCCCTCCGCCATGTGGGGCGCCAGCGCCTCGCGCAGCCCGGTCAGCCAGCGCACATGCGTGGCCTCGGCGTCCGGGCCGTCCTGCTCGCCCCACGAGGTGTCCATGCTGACCAGGTAGTTCGCGTGCCGGTGCGGGAAGGCGGTGTCGGCGGGCGCGACCTCGTTGACCGCGCCGCCCCAGCCGAAGAGGGCGAAGCCGCCGCCGTCGGGGTTGCTGCCGCCCGGCCGGCGGCCGAGGCGGGCCAGCACCTCCTCGACGGCGTCGGGCGGCAGCGGGTCGGTGGCGAAGTTCGTCCGGGCCGCGAAGGCGCCCTCGGACGTCTCGTGCGCCAGGTAGTCCTTGGCCTCCCAGAAGGTGCGGTCGGCGATGTCCTCGCGCAGCGGCCTGGCCACCGCGAGCACCGGGTCGAGCAGGTCGCGCAGTTCGGCCGCGGACCCCAGGTGCATCCCGACCGCGGAGACCGTGACGCCGGAGCCGGTGGTGCTCAGGCCGAGCCGGATCGAGCACTCCTGCGGCGCCTGCCGCATGACCTCCTGGAGCACCGCGAAGACCTTGGCGGCGTCCGCGCCGTCCCACAGCAGCAGGCAGGTGGCGGCGCCGGAGACCGGGAAGGCCCGGTAGGTGAAGGACACGTTGATGCCGAAGTTGCCGCCGCCCCCGCCGCGGCAGGCCCAGAACAGGTCCGCGTTCCGCTCGGCGTCGCAGGTCAGCAGCTCGCCGTCGGCGGTCACCAGGGTGGTGGCGACCAGCGCGTCCGCGGTGAGCCCGAACCTGCGCGAGGTGGCCGCGGAGCCGCCGCCCAGGGTCAGGCCCGCGATGCCCACCGAGGCGCCGTTGCCGAGCGCGAAGGCGATCCGCTCGGGCTCCAGGGCCGCGTAGACGGCGGCCATCGACGCGCCGCCCGCGGCGGTGACCAGCCCGGTGGAGCCGTCCGCGGTGACCTCGCCCAGCGCCCTGAGGTCCACCACCAGGCCGGAGTTGACCGAGTAGCCGGCGTACGAGTGCCCGCCGCCGCGCGGCACGATCGGCACGCCCGTCTCCCGCGCCCACTCCACCGCCCGCCGCACGTCGAGGACGTCGGCCGCAGCGAGCACGCCGGCCGGCGCGGCCGCGGCGTAGCGCTTGTTGAACGGGCTGCTCGACGAGCGGAAGTGCGCGTCGCCGGGCCGCAGCACGCGCCCGGCCACGCTCTTGTCCAGCAGGTGCCAGTCCGAATCCGAGGGGGCCTTCGCCGCTGCCACGCTCAGGCCACCTCCTCGATGTAGGAGACGCCGGTGGCCGCGTGCGGCCCGTACCGCTCCCACCTCTCGTGCAGCCGCACCCGCCCGTCCGAGGTCAGCTCGGGGGTGTTCACCGAGCGCCCGCAGACCACCTCGCCGGTGGCGAAGACGATGGTGTAGCCCATCGAGAGCGTCCCGTCGGGGCCGCGGGTGCCGGCCGTCCAGCCGCGCCGGACCGCGCCGCCCGCCACCTCGCCCCACACGAGGTCGCCCTGCTGGTGGTAGACGGCCTCGGTCGCGGTGTCGCCGTCCGGTGCGCGGAAGCGCCGCCCGTCGTAGTCGATCACGACGCCCGCCCCGCGGCCGCCTGCTCCTGCCGGTCCAGGAACTCCGCCGACATCTCCCGGTCCCACCAGATCGCGTAGTAGGCGAAGTCCTCGTCGTGCTCGTTGACGACGCTGTGCTCCACGTCGGGCCTGATGTACGCCAGATCGCCGGCCGCGACCTCCTGCCGGCTGCCGCCCGTAAGGACGGTGCCGCGGCCGGACATGACGATGAAGATCTCCCGGTCGTGGTGCGAGTGCAGCTCCGAGACGTCGCCGGGGCGCAGCACGCACCAGGCGCCGCGGAAGGGCGAGTCGAGCCCGGGCCAGGGGTACAGCAGCCTGAGGTCGAGTCCGTGGGCTCTTTCGAGGTGGTCCGGCTCCATGGCGCGGATGGTCACGTCGGCGTGCTCGTGGTCGGTCAACGTCCCGCTCCGATCGGCTTTCTTCGACTGGGTGGCCGTGCGACAGCCTTCAGGCTAGAATCCGTCGGCTCCCCGTCGACAGGGGAAGTCTTCCCTTTCACAAGGGAATCTGCGGCGGGGAAGCGGAAATGCGGGACCCGGGCGGGTTTCCGGGTGCGCGGGGTGCAGGAAAAGGCGTTCAGCCATGTCCCAGGCCCGCATCCCTGGCTAATACAATCGCTTGTGCGCGATCGGCGACACCGAGCTTGCCGAAGATCGCGGAGACCCGATTGCTGATGGTCTTGGAAGCGAGCGCGAGTTCCCGGGCAATGGCCGAGTTGGACTTGCCTGCCGCGATGCGGTCCAGGACGTCCCGCTCCCTGTTCGTGAGCTGCGGGAACGGGTAGTAATACTGCCCGGTGGCGGGGCGGATGAGGGCGCTGAGCCGGTCGGCTATCGAGCGGTCCACGATGGCCTCGCCGGCGGCGACGGCGTGGATGCCGCGCAGGATCTGGTCCGCGCTGGCCCGCTTGATCAGATAGCCGCGGGCGCCGGCGTGCAGCGCCGAGGTGATCGCCTTGTCGTCGTCGACCGAGCTGAAGACCAGGACGCCGGTGTCCGGCGTCATCCGTAACACCCGGCTGATGACCTGCATGCCTGTCGGCTCGTCCATGAGCGGGTCGACCACCAGGACGTCGGGCCGGCAGCGCGAGGTCTCGGCGAGCACCTCGTCGGCCGTGGCGGCCTCGCCGACCACCGAGATGCCGCCCGAGCGCTCCAGCACGGATCTGACGCCGTGCCGGATCGCCGGCTGGGCGTCGGCGAGCAGGACGGTGAGCGGTGCAGGAGCACGTGGTGCGGGCGGGCCTTCCCCCTCGGGCCGGTGGCCCGAATCGTCCCGCCGGACATCCCCCTGGGACGGGAGTTGCCAATGTAATCTCTTGGTGTTTTCCTGCTGGCTCATTTGCCCCTCTAAAATGGATTTCCCCCAACGTGCTGTTCCTGGTCGAACCGGTCGAGCGCTACCAGGATGGGGCAGGAAACAGCGGACCGCAAGGGCGTCACGGATGCTCCGCGATACGCCGTACGGCATGAATGGGACGGGCCGTCGGGCGTATCGCGGGCGGTCGGGAATTCAATCGTATGTGTTCCGGAGAATATGCGCGGCCCCATTACCTGCCGGGCTACACCTCGGCGTGCTCGGTGATGCCGCCGTCCTTCACCCGGCGCATGATCTCCTCGCGCTCGCGCCAGTGCGACCAGAAGGCGCCGGTGTAGCCGAGGCCGGCCAGGCCGGTGAGGAAGGGGTTGTCGGCGTAGTTGTTGTCGTAGCTGCTGGAGCCGGTCAGGGTCGGCAGCATCACCCGGTGGTGGTCGGCGGGGTCGACCATGTCCCACAGCAGGTCGACGGACGGTCCCCAGCGGGCCGAGGGGTCGCCGGCGGCGGTGGGGTCGGCGGGCAGGCCGGGGGAGAAGTAGCACACGAGCCGGAAGTCGCCGTGCTCGTCGAACATGAACTGCCGCTCGTACTCGATCGGCCCCGAGCACTTCGCCAGCGGTTTGAGCACGATCGGCCCGCTGGCGGTGTTGGACTGCAGTCCCGGCACGGTGCGGACCCCGTCGCACTCGGCGGCCATCGCGATGCCCATCGGCGTGTAGGGGAACAGCCGCAGGCCCAGCGAGAAGCCGGTCACGGTGGCGTCCAGCCTCATGAAGGCCTCGACGCAGGCGCGCATGGTCTGCGGGGTCTCGCCCGGCATGCCGAACAGCGCCTCGACCATGGTGAGGATGCCGTGCTGCGAGCACAGCCGCACCAGCCGCTCGGTGTCGGCGAAGTCGTAGTAGGTGGTGCCCTTCTCCGTGACCTTCCAGCCGGTCAGCATCTCCGGCCTGACGTGGTCGGAGCCGACGTTCACCCCGCAGCAGCCGGCCGCGGCCAGCAGCTCGGCGAACTCCTCGTCGAAGGGGCTGGGCTGGCAGTAGACCCACAGCCGCAGGTCCGCCAGCGGCCCGGCGGGGTCGGCGTGCCGGCGGCGGACGATCTCCCGCAGCACGTTCTTGGCGTGCGCCACCGACAGGTTGAACTCGCTGTCGGTGGTGTGCTGGTCGAGGATCCCCTGCGCGGCCAGCGACTCCATCTCGTCGACCACCGCGGTCACCGCCCGCTGCCCGAAGGAGGTGCCCTTGGCGTCCGGCTCCACGCAGTGCGAGCAGCGGTAGGTGCAGCCGTTCTTGGTGAGGATGCTGCCGAGCCCGCCGCGCCGGTAGTACTTCAGGTTGTCGACCTTCAGCGCCTCGCCCGACCTGCGGACGTAGCTCGCCGTGCCGTCCACCTGCCACACCCGGGGCTCGAACTCCCCGGTGGGCGAGGGGAGCAGCGCCTGCCCGTGCCGCGCGGTCAGCACCGCCGGCGGGACCCTGGTGACACCCGCGCCGGTGTTGCGCAGCAGCCCCGGTACGGTGCCGGGGTCGCGGCCGGTGAGCAGCGCGTCGGCCAGGTCGCAGATGATCCGCTCGCCCGGCCCCTTCACGCCGTAGTCGATGCCGAAGTAGTCGACCAGGGCGAAGGGCATCGTCGAGAAGCCGATGCCGCCGGCCACGACGGGTGCGCCGGTGAGGCGTTTGATCTCGGTGATGATCTCCTTGTGCTCGCCGACGAACGGGCGCTGCTCGAAGGCGTAGACGGTGTCGGTGTTGCGGACGGTGACACCGACGAGCATCGGGTCGCGCTCGGCGAAGTACTCGGCCAGGCAGGACTTCCAGTCCTCCCGGTGGAAGGTGAGGTCCAGTACCTCGACCTCGAAGTCGGCGGCCTCCAACGAGGTGGTGAGCACGTCGAGCGCGTAGGGCGCGATCGGCGGGTGCACCTTGTTGGGGTTGACAAGAAGCACAAGTCCTCTGCTCATCGGGTCTCCTCCCCGTGGCCTGCGCGCAGGCGGACGAGCGCCGCGGCGCCTGCGTACGTGCGGGCAGGCGGGCGCGCGGCGACGGCGAATCAGGTGTGGTGGTGGGGGCGTACGTGCGCGTACGCGGTCCCCGGCGTGCGTGCGTGCGTGCGCGGGCGGGCCGGCCGGGTCGTGGGGCGAAGGGCGGGACCGGGCCGGACCCGGCTGGGCGGTGCCCGGCTAGACGATGCCGAGGCTGATGCCGAACTCCGGCTTTCCGCCGACCAGGTAGGCGCCGGCCGACTGGAGGATGCGGTCCTGGGCGATGAGGTGCTGACACATGGTCGTGGTGTCGCGCAGCCAGCGGTCCATGGGCGAGGACCGGTTGATCGACCAGGTCTGCAGCAGGTCGTAGAGCCGGTTGACGATCGAGCGCGAGGTGCGGAAGGCGTGCAGCCAGGACAGCGGGGAGGCGGCGCGCTCGTCGGGGGTGAGGCCGTCCAGGGTGCCGCCGGCCTCCAGCACCTCCCACTGGCGGGACATGCTGCCGTAGACGCCGTTGCGGGTGGCGTTGAAGTCGGCCTCGCACTCGGCGAGCGCGACCTGCACGCGGAAGCTGTCGGACCAGGCGGTGCCGGTCATCCGGTCGAACCGGCCGGTGGCGAGGGAGCGCGCGTGGTCCAGCGCCGCCCGCGCCACCCCGAGCGGCACCCCGCACATGGCCCGGGTGAAGGCGTCGGGCTGGGCGAGCGGCGAGGGCCGGCCGTGGACGACGCCGAAGGAGTACGTGTGCTCCTCGGGGACGAAGACGTCGGTGATCGTGTAGTCGCAGCTGCCGCTGCCGCACAGCCCCGTGGTGTGCCAGTTGTCGACCAGCTCGACCTGCCCGCGCGGCACCATGAACTGCCGCGACTCGTGCGGGTTGCTGCCGTCGGGGCTGGCGTAGGGCCTGCCGTCCTCGAAGACGAAGCCGCCCGAGGTCACCCAGTCGGCGTGGTCGATGCCGCTGCCGAACGGCCAGCGCCCGGTGAGCCGGTAGCCGCCGGGCACCCGCTCGGCCCGGCCCGACGGCTGCAGCAGCCCGGCGGTGATCATGTCGGGGTGCGGGAACATCTCCTTGGCGGCGGCCTGGTCGATGAAGTTGCTGTAGATCCCGGTGTTCGCGCCGATCACCGCGCACCAGGCCGCCGACGCGTCCCCGTACGCCAGCGCCTCGACGACCCGGGTCTGCTCGACCGAGGTCAGCTCAAGGCCGCCCCACTCGCGGCCCCAGCACATCCGGAACACGCCGGTGCCGCGCAGCAGTTCCACCACGTCGGCCGGCAGCTTGCGGTTCTGCTCGATCTCCGCGGCCCGCTCCCGCAGCACCGGGGCCAGCGCCCTGGCCCGCGCCAGGGTCTCGGCCGCGGCGGCGGGCGCCTCCGCCTGCGTGGTCAACGTCATGTCCTCGCCCCTCAGCTCGTTGGTCATGCGGATTCCTCACTCGGCCCCAGGGCCTGTACGCCTCATGTGGTGATGCCGAGGCTGATCCGGAACTTGGGGGTCCCGCCGAGCAGATACGCGCCGACCGACTCCAGGACGATGTCCTGCGCCGGGAGGTTCTGGCACATGGTCGTGGTGTCGCGCAGCCAGCGGTCCATGGGCGAGGACCGGTTGATCGACCAGGTCTGCAGCAGGTCGTAGAGCCGCAGCACGATGGAGCGGGCGCTGCGGTAGGCGTGCAGCCAGGACAGCGGCGAGGCGGCGCGCTCCTCGGGGGTCGGCTCGCCGCCGGCCTCCAGCACCTCCCACAGCCGGGTCATCCCGCCGTAGACGCCGTTGCGGGTGGCGTTGAAGTCGGCCTCGCACTCGGCGAGCGCGACCTGCACCCGGAAGCTGTCGGACCAGGCGGTGCCGGTCATCCGGTCGACCCGGGTGGCGGCGATCTCCCGTACGTGGTCCAGCGCGGCCCTCGACACCCCGAGCGCCACCCCGCAGAGCATCCGCATGAAGGCGTCGGGCGTCGAGAGCGGGCTGAGCCGGCCGCGCGGCTCGTAGAAGGTGTACGTGTGGTTCTCCGGCACGAAGACGTCGGTGACCGTGTAGTCGCAACTGCCGGTGCCGCACAGTCCGGTGGTGTGCCAGTTGTCGATCAGCTCGACCTGCTCGCGGGGGACCAGGAACTGCCGCGACTCGTGCGGGTTGCTGCCGTCGGGGCTGGCGTAGGGCCTGCTGTCCTCGAAGACGAACGCCCCCGAGGTCACCCAGTCGCTGTGGTCGATGCCGCTGCCGAAGGACCACCTGCCCGTCAGCCGGAAGCCGCCGGGCACCCGCTCGGCGTGCCCCGCGGGCGCGAGCACCCCCGCGGTGACCATGTCCTGCCGCGGGTAGACCTCCTTGACGACGTCGGCGTCCAGGAAGCTGGTGATCGGCCCGGTCAGCGAGCCGATCGCACCGCACCAGGCGGCCGACGCGTCGCCGTACGCCAGCGCCTCCACCACCCGCGTCTGGTCCATGGAGGTCAGCTCGGGGCCGCCCCACTCGCGGCCCGAGCCCATCCGGAACACGCCGGTGCCGCGCAGCAGTTCCACCACGTCGGCCGGCAGCTTGCGGTTCTTCTCGATCTCGTCGGCCCGCTCCCGCAGCACCGGGGCCAGGGCCTTGGCCCGGGCCAGGATCTCGGCGGCGGTGTCCGGCTCCCCGCGGTGCGCGGGTGCCCGGTCCGCCGCCGTGCGTGCTGTCGTCGTCATCAGTCCGTCCCGTCCCTCGCCTGATCGCCCACGCCGCTCACTCGTCCACGTCCAGCAGGCCCGCCGGCATCGCGAACGGCGCCTGCGGGTCCGCGGGACCCACCGGTCCGGTGTCCAGCTCGACCAGCGCCGCGGCCGCCGCCAGCCGGTCCTGGCAGCCGGCCAGGTCGTCGCCCTCGCACACCACGAAGGAGTGCCGCGCCAGGTAGCCGCCCGGCGGCAGCCGCAGCGTGGTGCCCGGCTCCGCCATCGGCGCCGCGGCCACCAAGCCAGGCGCCTCGCCCGGCGAGGGCACCCGCACCGACCGCAGCACGCAGTCGTCCCGCGGGATGCCGAACCTGATGCCGGCCACCGCCCGCCGGGTGTGCGCGACGTCGGGGCGCTGCCCGGTGGCCACGTCGAAGAGCACCTCGCCCGGCTCGATCCCGGTGGCGATCCGGCCGAGGAAGGGGATCAGGTCGCCGCCGAGCCGGCCGTTGACCTCGATGATCAGCGGCCCGCGGTCGGTCAGCCGCACCTCGCTGTGGGTGATGCCGTCCTCGATGCCGAGCGCCTGGTGCGCCCGGGCCAGGGTGCGCATCAGCTCCTTGTCGTCCAGCAGCGGGTCGGCCGCGTCCACGGTGTGGCCGACCTCCTCGAAGTACGGGTGGTCGCTGCTGTACTTGCGGGCCACGAACAGCGGCAGGTACTCGCCCTTGTGGACCGCCCCGTCGATGCTGATCTCGGGACCGGGCGCGTACTCCTCCACGATCGCGCTGGCCCGGTAGGGACCCGGGTCGACCTCGCTTGCCGCCAGCGCGACGCCGAAGGCCGCGTCCAGCTCGGTGGCGTCGGCCGCGAAGACCACGCCGATGCTCGCGCCCATCGCCCGCGGCTTGAGCACCACCGGGTAGCCGATCCGCCCGGCCACCTCCCTGGCCTCCTCGACCGTGGTGGTCAGCCCGAAGCCCGGCTGGTGCAGCCCCGCCGCGGTCAGCTCGGCCCGGGTCAGCTCCTTGTCGCGGCAGCCGCGCACCCCGCGCGCGGACAGGCCCGGCACCCCGAACTCGGCGGCCAGCAGCCCCGCGTCCAGCACCAGCGGCTCGTCCCAGCACATCACGCCGACCACGTCGCGGCGGGCGGCGACCTCGCGGGCCGCCCGGCCCATCACCTCGGAGTCGAAGACGTTGGCGACGACCACCTCGTCGAAGTACTCCTGCTGCCACGTCGGCCTGAGGTTGTTCAGCAGCACCATCTCCAGGCCCGCCTCCCGCGCCCGGGCGCAGATCGGCGCGACCAGGTACTCGCGGTAGACCTTCAGGCCGCTGCCGATCACCAGCAGGGTGCCGCGGCTCATCGGGCGGCCCCGGCCTCTGCGGTGCTGCGGCGGGTCAGCAGGTCGCTGACGATGTCGTGGCTGCGGTGCGCGAGGACGCTGATCAGGGAGTCGGCGATGCCGTGGGTGGACTCGTTGACGCCCTGGAGGTAGACCGCGCCGGGCGTGGACGCGCCGAGGTCCACCCGGTAGTTGCGGCTGACGCTGACGTTGTCGAGCCCGGCGTGCTCGGCGAGTTCCCGCACCAGCGCCGGCATGCGGGTGTCGTAGCCGGTGCCCAGCAGGACCAGGTCGCAGCGCAGCGGCGACTCCTTTCCGGTCTTACGGTCCCTGAGGTCGAGAACGACGTCGTTGTCCTCGATCCGCGCACCGGTGACCTCGGTCATGGCGCGGACCTCGGAACGCTGGGCGCCCAGCATGCGATTCCGGTAGAGCATCGTGTACAGCTCGTCGAGGAAGGGCGGCGCGAGCCCCGCGTAATTCGTGAACCGCATTTCGTCGAGCACCTGCGCGCGTACTTCCTGCGGTGTGTCGTAGAAGTCGTCGACGAAAGAGGGGAAGAACAGCTCGTTGACGAATTTGCTGGTCTGGTAGTTCTGCAGGCCTATCGAGCGGACCACCATCGTGATCTGGCTCTCCGGCAGGTTCTCGTGCAGCGCGTAGAACATCTCCGCGGCGCTCTGCGCCCCGCCGACGACGACCGCGCGCAACGGCTGGTCCTTGGGGATCTGCGCGATACGGCCGCGGTAGGTGGAGCTGTGGATGACCCGGTCCTGCGGCAGCCCGTCGAAGGGCTCGGGGATACGGGCGTCGCGCCCGCCGCCGATGACCAGGTCGCGGCAGTGGATCGTGTCGCCGTCGGTGAGGGTCACCGTCCAGCCGGTCACGGCGTCGTGGCTGTCGCGGTCCGGGGTGATGCCCGCGGCCTGCGCGCTGTAGCGGATCTGCACCCGCTCCAGCGAGGTGGCCACCCACTGGAGATAGTCGGAGAACTCCCACCGGTAGGGGTGGAAGGTGCCGAGGTTCACGAAGTGGTCGAGCCTGCCGTGGTCGTGCAGGAAGCTGAGGAACGAGAATTTGCTGCGCGGATTCCGCAGGGTGACCAGGTCCTTCAGGAAGGACACCTGGCTGCGCGCCCACGGCATCAGCAGATCGCGCTGCCATTTGATGTCAGGAGCCTGTTCGAGCAGCAGGGTGTTCTCGGCCAGTTCGGTGTCGCCGCACTCCTCGATCGCCGCGGCGAGCGCCAAATTCGCCGGCCCCGCACCGATCGCCAGAACATCAACCTCGCGGTGAGTCATATTACCCCCTCGATGACAGTGATGCCTTTCAAGGTTAAGGAGTCGGCATTCCCGCGACATAGGGGAACAATTCCCGGGAAGCGGGGAATCCCTTCTCCCTTGTTACGGCTTTTCCGCCGACGGCGGCCGCATCTCGATACGGACCATGGCGGCGGCGGCGCCGGCCAGCCGGTGCGCGTCCGCCGGGGTGTCCGCGCGGGCCATCACGATGCCGCCGCGGTCCCAGGAGTTGCGCAGGCCGCCGAAGACCGCGCCGGGGACCGTGCAGTGGACCATCAGCACCCCCTCGGCCTTCTCCGCGTCCTCGACGCCGGTCACGCTCACGACCTCGCCCGCGCCCGGCGCCAGGAAGCGCACGGCGGCACCGCCCCTGGCGCGTACCGGCAGCTCCGCCGGCGGCTGCTCGCCCTTGAGCACGGCGAAGTAGCTGCGCATGAACTCCAGCGGGTAGGCGGCCTCGATCAGGTCGAGGATGCCGTCGCCGGGCATCCTGCCCGCGCACTCCACCAGGTGCGGCACGCCGCCGGAGACGATCCACTCGCAGTGCACCACCCCGTCGGCGAAGCCGATCGCCGCCAGCACCCGCGCGGTCTGCGCGCCCAGCAGGCCCGACAGCTCGCCGGGGACGTCGGCCGGCACGACATGCGCCTGCTCCACCGGATAGGGGCCGGGGTAGAGGACCTTGGCGGTGACGTTGGTGAACAGCGGCTCGCCGCCGCGGACCAGCATCTCGACGCTGTACTCGTCGCCCTCGACGAACTGCTCGGCGAGCATGGCCACGTCCATCGGCCGGTCGGGCACCAGGATGCCCTCGTCCTGGACCAGGCACTCCTCCCAGGCGGCCGCCACCTCCGCCGGGTCGTGCAGCACCCGCACGCCGATCGACGCCTGCCGGTTGGCCGGCTTGAGCACCACGGGCCCCGGATGGTCGCGCAGGAAGTCCCGTACGTCCTGCGGGCTCCGCACCCGTGCGCTCGCCGGGTTGGCGATCCCGGCCGCCGCGCTGACCTGCCGCAGCAGCGCCTTGTCCCGCAGGATCAGGGCGGCGCCCAGGGTCGCGCCGGGCAGGCCGTAGCGCTCGGCGAGGCGGGCGGCGAAGGGCACCGCGTACTCGATCGCCGGCACGATCGCGACCGGGTCCAGGCCGGGGTGGGCGGCGTGGAACTCGTCGGCCTTGCCGGGCAGGTGGTACTCCCACTCGACCAGGTCGCGGACGTATCCGACGGAGGCGAGCTTCTCGCGCGCCCCGCGCTTGCGCACGACGTCCGGCTCCTCGACGTAGACCACGGAACCCGCGGGCTGGAAGGCCTCGATGAAGGGGATGGTGACCGCCACGTAGCCGACGATCACCACCGGCCCGCGCGGTCCTGGAGTGCTGTGCTGCTCGCTCATGCGGTCCCTCCGACGACTTCCTCCGCCTTGCCCAGAGTGGTCTCGTCCCGCTCCGCGGCCGGGCCGTGCCCCTCGCCGCGGTTCGTGCCCGCCATGGCCAGCACGCCGGTGACCGCGGCCGCCAGGGCGCACAGCACCCAGAAGCCGTGGTCGAGCCGGGTCCAGACGTAGACGGTGATCAGCGGCCCGAGGGCGGCCGCGAGCCCGGTCGCCGCCTGCATCACGCCGATGTAGCGGGCCTTGAGCGCCGGCGGGAAGGTCGCCGGGTGGGCGTACATGCTCGGCCCCGCGATCATCACCCCGGCCACCTCCAGGACCGCGCCGGCCACGAGGTAGACGGGCGAGTGCGCCGACAGCGCGTATCCCACGAAGCCCAGCGCGTTGACCAGGTGGCCGACCAGCACCGCCGTGTGCGTGGGGATGCGCAGGATGTACGTGGTGACCTTCAGCTCGCAGGTGATCAGCACCACCGAGGAGACGGTGAGCACCGCGCTGTACAGGCCGGTCGGGTAGTCGTCCGCCTTGATCTGCAGCGGCAGCGCGACCACCGACTGCATGTAGGCCAGCGTGCCGAGCATGACCGCGGCCAGGAAGAGCAGGTACCTGCGGTCCCGCAGGATCGCGGCGTACGCGGCCCGCCCGGTCAGCGGCGCCGGCGCGTCGGCGTCCTGCTCGGCGTCCTGCGCCGCCGCGGCCTTCTCGCGGGCGGCGAGCACCGCCTGCCGGGGCAGCAGCGCGTAGGCCAGGCCCGCGTAGGCCAGCGCGGTCGCGCCGTCCAGCCAGAACAGCGCGTCCCAGTCGACCAGGATCAGCCCCGCGGCGATCAGCGGCGCCACCGCGGCACCGGTGTTCATCGCGATGCGGAACATCGAGAAGCCCATCACCTGGTGCCGCTCCGGCATCAGGTCGCTGAGCAGCACCGAGGCGGCCGGGCGGTACGCCTGGCCCAGCAGGCCCGCCAGGCCCACCACGGCCAGCAGCGGCGCCAGCAGCCCGTTGCGGCTGAGCGCCGGGATCACCGCGACCAGCGGCCCGGAGCCGGCCATCGCGACGACGATGGTGAACCGCGGCCCGAAGCGCTGCGTGGCCTCGCTGCCCAGCATGGTCCCCAGGATCGTGCCCGCGCTGTACGCCACCAGGCTCAGGCCCGCGGCCTGCACCGACATGTTCCGGTGCGTCAGGTACAGCACCAGGAACGTCTGGACGAACGCGCCCAGCTGGTTGATCAGTACGCCGCCCAGCAGGTACCGCACCGTCGTCGGGGTCGCCCTGAGCGTGTCGAACACCCCGACTTTTCCCTCGTCGGTCATATCGCCGCCTCCTTCGCCGCTTCCGCCATCGCCGCGGCGACCAGCGGGGCCGACGCGAAGCCCGAGCCCCCGCAGGCCGTACGCGCCCACACCGCGGGGCTCATCCGGGCCAGCCGGGCACCGCCGGCGGCCGTGTCGGTCGTGTAGTGGCACGCCCTGACCGCGGCCACCTCGTAGCCGGCCGGGTCGCGCAGGATGCCCGCGGCCGCCAGCCGCTCCGCCCACGGCGCCTGGTCCTCGGCGCTCGTGTCGGTGTCCGCCGCCTCCCGGCACACCGCGTCCGAGCTGACCTTCAGCAGCGTGCCGGCCACCGGCGGCACCACCCACGCCCGCCCGTCGGGGCCGAGCCCGCCCACCGCGGGCGCGTGCCGCCAGCGGCGGGCCTGCGTGCGGCCCGGCCGCAGGTAGACCATGGTCTGCCGGTGCAGCACCGCGGGCCGGTCGACCAGGTCCCTGGTCCACGGACCCGCGGCGACCAGCAGCAGGTCACCGCCGACCACCTCCCCGCCGGCCAGCGTGACCTTGCCGGTGCCGGTGTCGACCGCCGTCACCGGGCTGTACGGCCGCAGCGCGGCGGCGGGCCTGGCCGCCAGCCACCGGGCGGCGGCCCGCAGCACCCGCCCGGCCAGCAGCACGCCGGCCCGCGACTCCCTGACGCCCGCGGTGCCGGCGGGGAAGCCCAGGTGCGGCAGCGCGGACGGCCCGAGCGTCTCGACGGGTACGCCCGCCGCGGCGGCGAAGCCCGTGACCTCGGCCAGCCGCTCGCGCGGCCACGCGGTGACCACCCCCACCTGCCGGTAGAACCCGGCGCCCAGCAGCGACTCCAGCTCCTGCCACCGGCGGTGGGCCGCGCCCATCCGCCGGGTGGCGTCGGCGTCGCCCACCGCGAGGGTGCGCAGCGCCCGGTGCTGGTCGTGCGAGGTGGCGCCCGGGTCGGGGATCGCGCCCCGGTCGAGCACCGTGACGCGGTGCCCGGCCAGCACGCACTCCACGGCCGTCAGCAGACCGGTGACGCCCGCTCCGACGACGACGACCCGCGCGCCGCCGGCCGCCGGTGTCACTGCGCGGTCTCGGTCAGTCGTGGCAGCACGCGGGGCGTGACCTCGGTGGCCGGCGATGCGGCGGGGATCGTCAGGTCGGGCAGCGCCTCGTCGGCCAGGTCGATCAGCAGCGGGGCGGCGCAGCGCAGGAAGACGTCCACCTCGTGGCAGAAGTCCCCGGCGTCCGCCGCGGTCACCTCCCACCGGTCGAGGCGGCCCAGCTGCTCGGTCAGCGTGAACGCCGCCGCGGTCAGGCTGAAGCGGCGCGCGTCGTAGGCGGAGCCGAAGCGCTCGGCCATCCGCGCGGCCGCCTCGCGGGAGCGCGCCGAGACCGGCAGCGGCCCGCCGCCGCTCTCCTGCGCGGCCCGTGCCGCCTTGTCCGCGACCCGGTTCCACGGCTCCACCAGGCGGGACGCGGTGACCTGGGACATCGCGCCGCGGGTGAAGTTGGTGCGCTGGAAGTCGGGTCCGGTGGCGGCGAGGTAGAAGCGGATCAGGTCCCTGGGCACCTCGGCGGCCAGCTCGCGGCCGGTCACCACGTGGCCGCGGCTGCTGGAGAACTTGTCGTTGTCCAGCTCGTAGAACTCGTTGGTCACGAAGTGCTCGGGCAGCGTGTAGCCGCCCAGCGCCATCAGCATCGCCACGCCGACCACCCCGAAGGCGAACCCGGCGTCCGAGCCGAAGAAGTACACGACCTTCGCGCCGGACTCGGCGAACCACAGCGCGTCCTCGCCGGCCGGTGCCTCGCCGCGGCGCTCGGCGGCCAGCGCAGAACTGTGCATGCTCCACGCGACGACCTCGGCGTCGGCGTAGATCACCTGGCCCTCGACCTCGGGGAAAGGCGCCGGGATGCCCCAGGAGATCGGCAGCGTGACCGGGTAGTCGGGCAGCGGGTGCGCCAGCAGCTCCTCGATCAGCCGGGCCAGCCGCGGCCGCATCGTCGGGGCGAGCCCGGCGAAGTACGCGGTCAGCGCCTCCCGGTGGTCCTCCAGCGGGAGCACCAGCACCCGCGCCTCGCGGATCTCCACCTCGTCGTCGGGGTCGAGGGTCGAGCACGGGGCGATCAGCTCGCCCGAGCCGATCCAGTGCCCGCAGCCCTCGCACAGCCCCGCGCAGCCCTCGGACAGGCAGACCGGGCAGGTGCCGCGCACGTAGGCGTCGGTGAGGAACTCGCCGGTGCGCGCCACGTACGGGAAGGGCACGGACCGCAGGACGAGGCCGCCCGCGGCGTGCAGCCGCTCGAAGAAGCGCCGCACCCCGGTGACGTACCGCTCGTCGAAGGGCACGAAGCCGTCCGGCTCGATGCCCACCGCCTTCAGCGTCCGCTCGACCTGCTCACCCGACCTGACCCGCAGCTCCTCGGGCGGCACCCCCAGCCGCCTGGCGGTGGTCACGATGTAGTTCTGGGTGAAGTGCACGCCGGTGCCGAAGAGCACGTCCCGGCCGGCGGCCCTGGCGTACCTGGCGCAGACGTCGGCGCTCAGGAACGGCCCCGCCAGGTGGCCGAGGTGCAGATCGCCGTTCGCGGTCGGTCCGGGGGCGATCACCATCGTGCGTTCCATCAATCGGTCCTTTGTTCGACAGGTGTGGACTTCTTGTGGGGTGCCGTGGAAATCGTCGAAGAAGGAGGGGCGGAGGAGTTCGCCGGAATGTCGGGCACAGGACTCCCTCGATTGATCCCACTCACACAGAGAAAAACCCGTTTCGGTGCGCGATTCATCGATGGTGCGTCCACCGGTCGTGACTTCTGCGATGGACCTCATGAGGCTAGATTTCCGCTGTTCCCGATCGATAGGGGAACTCTTCCCGAGGACTGGGGAATCTGGGCCGCGGCCGCCCGGCACGGCGGGGAATGCCGGGGCGCGGCTGCGCGGCCGGGCGCCGGGAGCCCGGCGCGGAGACCCCCGTACGGCGCGACCACGCGCTGTCCCCGCGCACGCCGCCGCGCAGGGGCGGCCCGGGGC
>NZ_CAJSLV010000043.1 GCF_907177275.1 Actinacidiphila cocklensis | reverse complement strand
CGGCAATCGGCCGGCCGCACAGGGATCTGCTTTGACAATGCAATGGCGGAATCATTCTTCGGCGCCTTGAAGAACGAGCGCGTATCGCGCGTGAGCTACACAACTCGTGAGGAAGCCCAGCGAGACATCATCCGGTACATCGAGTTCTGGTACAATCGCAAACGCCTTCACTCGGCGGTCGGTTACCGACCCCCTGGCGAAGTCCACGCCGAGTTCGAAGAATTGCGACTCGCCGCATAATTGATCGGCAGAGCCCTGTCCGGGAAACGCGAGGCCCCTCACATTTCGTCGGCTGCTACGACGCGTACAGGGAGGAGCTGGCCCATATCAGAAGGCGTTGTCCTATCGATCTTGAGTGCGGTTGAATCGAAAGTGGCCGGTGGGGCAGGTGATTCTGCCGTGGCCGTGCATAAAGTCAGGGCCTCTGGTGCAGTTCGGAGTTGCTGAGACACCGATCACGCCAGGAGGCCCTGTTGTCACCGTTGTATGCGGTCGAGGCTGTCCGGTTCAACTCGTCCGGCGGGGCGTGCGATTGCGTCGTTCACCGGGTCTACGCGTTCTGGCGGCGCTGGCGCGACAGCGGCCTGATCACCGAACTCCACGACCGGCTGCGCGGGAAGGTACGCGAGCGGGCGGGGCGTGATCCGGAGCCGACGGCCGGGGTGATCGACTCGCAGTCGGTGAAGGCCGACGCGGTGGTGGGGGCCGGCAGCCGTGGCTACGACGGGGCCAAGAAGATCAACGGGAGGCGCCGGCACCTGATTTGCGACACGATCGGCCTGCTGCTGGCCATCCGGGTGCTGCCCGCGGATGTCACCGACCGGCAGGCCGCCACCGACATGCTGCCCGCGCTGCGGACACGGTTCCCCACTGTCACGAAGCTGTGGGCCGATTCCGGCTACACCGGAGTGCTGGTCACCTGGACCCTGCCGTGCTGCAGCTGATCGTCACCGTCATCAAGCGCAGTGATGACGTGAAGGGGTTCGTGGTGCTGCCGAGGCGGTGGGTGGTGGAGAGAAGTTTCGGGTGGCTGATGCGCTTGCGGCGCCTGTCCCGCGACGTCGAGCGCCGGTGCGACCAGATATGCCGCACCTCGCACACCCCGTCCCACCAGGGTGGATGGGGTTATCGGCAAGGACAACCACCACGTCACCCTCGTCTCCGTGGCCCACGCCTTCTGCACCCTACGCAGACTGGCCACCGCCCCAAAAGACACCGCGCCGGCCTGAGCCTCTACCAAGTCGTCCGCGAGCTGCAGTTGCTCCTCGCCACCCGGGCCGGCGCCTGCCCCACCTGCCACCGCAACATACCCACCCCCATACACACCTGACCAAGCACTACTAGGAGGACGCGCGCATCCGTTCGGCGAGTGCGGCGGGCGACCGGGCCAGGATCAGTGCCGCGGCGCCGAGGACCTCGGCGCGATCACCGAGCACTCCGGCGATGACCTTCGCCGTGGTGGCCGCGCCGACCAGACTGTGCCGGCGGATGGTCACGCGGATCGGGTCGAGCAACGCCTCGCCCGCCGCGGCCAGTTCGCCGCCGACGACCACCAATTCGGGGTTGAGGACGTTCACGACCGCTGACAAGGCCAGCCCGACGGCCTCACCCGCGTCGGCCACGGCCCGAAGCGCACGCCGGTCGCCCGCCGCGATCAGGCTGAGCAACTGGTCGCCGGCCGGCTGATCGATGACATGCTCGAGTTGCCGCGCCACCGCGACGGGGCTCGCAACCGTCTCCAGACACCCTCGGTTGCCGCAACGACAGATCATGCCGTCGGGCCTGACGCAGACGTGCCCGATCTCCCCGGCGATGCCGCGGGCACCGCGGTAGGGTTGACCGGCGAGTATGAGCCCCGCGCCCACACCGGCCGAGAGCCGGAGGTAGATCATGTCGTTGACACCCTGAGCCGCGCCGAAGACGTTCTCGCCGAGGGCGCCGGCGTCGGCGTCGTTGGCCAGTTGTACGGGTATCCCGAGCCGCTTGCTCATTTCGGTCGCCGGCACAACGCTCTGCCAACCCGGGAAGATGCCGTCAGCCCTGATCTCGCCGGTGTCCGGATCGATCGGCGCGGCCAACCCGATACCGGCGCCGAGCACCCGCTGCGGGGCGACGGCCGCGTCCCGCAACGCCCGCTGGACCAGGTCGTATGTGAGGTCCAGCGTTGCCGACGGCGCCTCGTCGACCTGCGCAGGAGACCACCGCTCGGCAACCGGTTCGCCGGCGAGGTCACAGATGATCACGCGGATGTGCCGGTGGCCGATGTCGATACCGACCGCGAACGCCGCGCCGGGCACGAGTGAGAGCAGGGTGGGCCGTCGTCCGGTACCGCGGCGGCGTTGCTCCTCGCCGGGAGCCTCGTGCTCGCGGATCAACTCGGCGCGGTCGAGTTCGTCGGCCACGCTCGACACGGTGCCGCGTGACAGTCCGGTGCGTGCGGCGATGTCGGTCCGGCTGCAGCCCGGATGGAGGTAGATCGACTCGATCACCCGCAGGCGGCTGAGGTCCCGCACACCGAGCGACGGTGGCGGCGGTACGCCTACTGGCTGGTTCACGGACAGAAGGGTAGTTCAACGCCGAACGCCGTTGAGATCGCCGCTGCACCGCCGACCGCCCTTGATGACAAGGGGCGTCAGAACCAAGGAGCTTGACGGCGCCATGTTTGCGACCTTCTTTCAATGTTTGCCTAAAGAGCCCCGGTTCTGGCGTCACGCCGTTGACCTGGCGGCAAAGTTGCGCGTAACGTCCCGGCCGCCGATCTAAGGAGAGCGAAGGTGAATCATGCACATTGGTCGTGATTCGCGGTGGATCGCATCCACCGATGGACGGCAGGACGATGGTGCGGCCGACCGGGCCACGCGCCTGACGCGCAGGGCGTTGCTCGGGACAGGGGGAGCCGCGGCCGTGGCACTGTCTCTGGGCACGGCAGGAGCAGCAGTTGCGGCGCCGGCGAGCTCCAGCGGGCCGCGGGGTGAGGTTCCCTTCGGTCCTGTCACCGTGGCCGACTTGGAAGCAGGGGGGTCGTACGCGCGAGCCGTGCAGCTCAGCGAGCCGCGGCCGGGCAGATCACGGACCTTGCTGGCGACGTTCCAGCAGTTCGACGTCGAGAAGCCGGGCGGGTTCCAGATATCCCGTAGCGACGACGGCGGCCGCACCTGGCGTCAGTGGAGCAAGGTGCCGGACGACGGTGAGCCCGGAAGGATCTGGCTGCAGCCGTACTTGTACGAGTTGCCGCGCGCCTTCGGCGGCCTCCCGAAGGGTGCGGTGCTGTGTGCCGCCAACTCACTGGACTTCTCCAGCACACGGATCGTGCTGTACGCAAGCGTCGACCGCGGCCTGACGTGGCGGTTCCTGAGCACTGTGGCGGAGGGCGGCCCGCCCCGGGCGGAGAACGGCAACACACCCGTGTGGGAGCCGTTCCTGCTACTGCACCGTGACCGGCTCCTCTGCTACTACTCCGACCAGCGCGACCCGAGCTACGGGCAGAAGCTGGCACATCAGAGCAGCAGGGACCTGCGGCACTGGGGCGCGGTCGTCGACGACGCCGTGGGCGACGAGTACAGCCAGCGGCCGGGCATGATCACCGTCGCGCAGGTGCACCGCAGCCTGTGGATCATGACCTACGAGTACGGGGTCTCGGACACGTACTACCCCGTGCGCTACAAGCTCGCCCCGGATCCTGAGTCGTTCGGCCGGTCCCCGGCGCACGAGCTCCTCGACCAGGACGGGTACGCCCCGTCGGCCGCCCCGACCGTGGCGTGGTCGGATTCGGGCGGCCCCGGGGGTTCCATCGTCGTCAGCGCCAACAGCGACGCGGACTTCTTCGTCAACCGGGCACTGGGCGATCCCGGCAGGTGGACGCGGTTGTCCTCGCCGATGCCACGGGGCTACAGCCGATTCACCATCCCGCTCGCCGGCACGGGATCGCGGCATCGCCCCGGCCTCGTCTTCGTCGTGACCGGCGCACCTTACGGTGAGCAGGCCCCGGTCCAGGCCGGCGTCGTACAGCTGGACTGACGGCGTCGGCGATGCCGTGAGCGCCGGATTCCGGGCGGTTGCGTCATCGCGGTGCCGGCGCAGGACGTGCCGGGCCGTACCGGCAGCCGCATACGGAGCAGCGCGTCCTCGGCTCGATCAGGCACGGCCAGTGGCGCCCCCCGGCCCAGAAGCCGTTGCGCTCCGGAGCAGTTCCGCGGCTCCGGCCGTCAGCAAGTACCCAACCCGGTTGGATCCGCCTGGACGGAGGGCGGAGGTCGTGCGGGCACGAGTTCGGCGACGGTCAGCCACTCCCGTCGCAGCTGCCGCGGTGTGGTCGGGGTGCGCTTGTGTTTGTAGTGGTTCTGCCGGGCGACCCCGAGGATCCGGCAGCATCGGTCGACCGGTGCCCCGGCATCGACGAGACGGTCGATCACCGGGGTGGCGCCGGTGGAGGGCGGCACACCGTTCGCGTTCTTGAGTAGCACACTGCCCTGGATGGCGATATCAACGGCGCCGGCGCCACCGACGGCTCACCGGTCCAGTTGTGGACCTGCGACAACGGAGCCAGCCAGCACTGGGCGATCCCCTGATCGCAGCACGGCTGGTCGATTTCGCGTCCGGGCGAAAGAATTCCCCGAGCGCCTACCAGGGCTGTCGTTACGCCCGGACGTTATATGCGCCGGGAACTGGCCGAGTGCCGCCGTGATAGGGTAATGAGTAATTCACAGGCGCCGAAAAAAGGGGAATGGCGTGAACACCGAGAAGGTTGCGGCTCGACGTCTCACGGCTGATGAGGTCGCGGAGTTGGGCACCCAGGACGGAATCTTCGTGCCCGCGCGAACGGACGGCCTTCCTGTCGACTGCTACGCCCCGGCCGGCCTCACGAAGCCGGGCCGGAATTTCGAGGGAGGGTCCTTCGCCGCGCGGACGATATTCGGTGACGAGATATCCCTCTTCCCGGACAATGCGGAGGAATCCGGGGTCTGGGTCGCCGATAAGGCAGGGGAGGAAATAGAGGTCCTCCAGAGCGCGGGCGTGCTGCTGAATCTCGCCCTCTTCGTTCCCGGCGGCGACGCCAAATCGCTGGAGGCGCTTTACGCCGCCGCGCGGGACGCCTTCGGCGCCGGGATCGTCCAGCGCTGGAGTGAGGAGTCCGTCGCGGTGCCGGACGTCAAGGTCGACCTGTTCGAGGAGCCCATCCGGGGCCGCAAGAGCGCCAACAACCAGAACCGCGACCGCCGCGCCCTGGACATCTACCCGTCCCGGGTGCGGTTCCTGGAGCCCAGCGACGGCTGGAAGTTCATCGTCGAGCCGCACCAGGAGATCGTCGACGACACTCCCACGATCTGAGCCGCGGCCCGGCCGTCCCGCCGGTCGGGCGTTTCACCGTCCGGGGCGTCGTCATCGCCGCCGGGGTGGGCGGGGGTCAGCCCAGCTGGATCGCCACCGGAATGTCGCCCGGCGCCGACGCGGCGGCCGGCGGCAGCGCCACCGGGTAGACCCGGACGTTGCTGACCTGGCCGTTGGCGTACTCGACGTAGGAGCCGCCGGAGACGCCGCGGCCGATCTGGAGCGGGCCCGTCGCTGCCCACTCGGTACCGGTGTAGGCGCGGGTGCCGGCCAGGCGGCCGTCGATGTAGATGCTCAGCTGGTTGGTGCCCGCGTCGTACACGCCCACCAGGTGCGTCCAGCGGCCGATGACCGCGTTGCTGCCGTACACGCCCTGGTAGGGCGCCCCGTTGACGTCGCTGGTGTGGCGCCCGAAGGCCCAGGCCTTCTTGCCCGAGGAGTAGTAGAGCTGGAAGCCGGTGCCGAAGTTGTCGCCGGCCGCTTCTGAGACGAAGTCGGAGTTGGCCGCCGTCGAGTTGAGCTTGACCCACGCGGACACCGAGTAGCTGCCCGAGGTGTCGACCGCGGGGCTGCCGGTCACCGCGTAGCCCGTGGTGCCGGACAGGCTCAGCACCTGTCCGCGGCTGCTGTCCGCGGCCCAGCTGTAGCTGCCGCCGAGCGTCGCCTTGAGGCCGGAGGTGCAGGCGGGGTCGCCGCCGCAGTCGGCCAGCGACGTGCCTGTGCCCTCGTCGATCTTCCACCAGTGGCTGGCGGTGTCGGTCACCTGGCCGAGACCGACGGGCGCGGCCGCGAAGTGCGCGGTGGTCCCGCTGGGTGCGCTGCCGACGTACTCGACGAGCGCTCCGGTGGTGTCGACGGTGTAGAGGTCGGGGTTGCCGTCCGCGGCGCCCGCCGGGCTGTTGATGTCGCCGGGCGAGGCGATGACCGGGTCGGCGTTGGCCGGCAGCAGCGGGCCGATGTCGGTCTGCGCGGTACCGGTGGGCAGCGGGGTGCTGCCGCCGCCGTTCCAGTTCTGGCCGCTGGAGCCGCAGGTGTAGATGATCTGCTGGGTGTTGGGCGTGCGGTTGGCGGCCGGGTCGGCCAGGCACTTGCCCGACGAGGTGTGGGTCAGCCCGCCGGCTGCTGCGGGCGTCCACTGCTGGATCGCCGAGCCGTCGCAGGTGTCGATGACCACCGGGGTGCTCTGGGCGACGGCCGCGTTCTGGGTGGACAGGCACTTGCCCAGGACCCGGACGGTCCCGTCCGAGCGCAGGGTGAACTGCTGCCCGGCTCCGCTGTCGCAGGCCGCCACGACGACCACCGTGCCGTCCGCGGTCTTCGCCGAGGGCGACGCGAGGCAGAGCTTCCCGCCGGTGGTGGTCGTCACCCCGGAGACCAGCGGCGTGCGGGTCGGTGCGTGCAGCAGCGGCGGCAGGCCGGTGGTCTGGTCGACGGTCAGCGGGTAGCTGTACACCGTCCCGGAGTTGTCGTCGCGTGCCCACAGCACCGGAGTGCCCTGGACGGTGCCGGGGCCGATCAGCGTCTGCCCGCTCCAGTCGCCGTCGCCGAGCAGCAGCGGGTTCTTCAAGTGCAGGCCGCCGTCGCTCTGGTAGATCCACAGCTTGCCGTTCTCGACGGTGACGACCGCCGGGTACCCGCTGGTGTTGCCGAAGACGTTGCCCGGCGCGACCATCTGGCTGATGTGCCAGCCGGTCGCGTCGTAGTCGGTGCTGCGGCAGCGCGAGGCGTCAGAGACGAGGTCGGCGGTGGCGCAGGGATCCTTGACGACCACGTCGAACCGCTTGCCGAGGTAGCCGCCGAGGGCCGACCACGAGGTCAGCGGGAAGCTGGTGTCGCTGACCGGGTCCAGGTCGTTCTTGACGATGTAGAACTGGCGGGTGTTCTTGTTGTAGGCGAACAGGTCGTCCACGTCCGCGCCGTGCAGGTTGCCGCGGTGGGTCACCAGGTAGTTGTTCCAGCCGGTGCCGTCGGGGGAGTCGGCGGCGGGGGAGACCACGACCGGACCGGTCACCGGGGGTGCGCTTCCGGAGACGGCGCCGCTCTGCGCGGCCGCCGGGGTCTGCGCCGGGTCCTGGTCGCCGGGGACGAGGTCGAGGTTGCCGGACTGCGTGGTGGCGAGCAGGTCGGGGATCCGGTCGCCCGTGACGTCGCCCGGGTTGATGGCGGTCGAGGGGTTCCACGGCACGGTGTACGTGTAACCGGCGGGCGCCGTGCTGGGGTTGCCCGCGGCGTCGACGCCCGCGACGTACAGCGTGTGTACGCCCCAGTTGGTGACGGGCACGGTGAGGGTGGCGGTGCCGGTCCCGTCGGGGGCGGTGCCGGTCAGAGCGGCGCTGGTGCTGCTGGCGGGCGTCGGCAGGGCGTCGAGCTTCCAGATGAAGTGGTCGATACCGCTCGACAGGCAGGCTCCCGGCGCGCAACTGGTGTCGGTGGCCGGATTGTCCGCCCCGGTGACGGTGAAGGTGGTGGTCCCGCCCGCGGCCGCGTAGACGACCGGGTCGGCCGCGCCCGAACCCACCGGCGGGAACGACGGGTTGGTGGCGACGACCGGTGTGGCGGGCGCGGTGAGGTCCGCCTTGAACCAGCAGTGGTCGCTGATCGGCGACTTCAGGTGGAGGGTGGAGTCGTCCTGGGCGTAGACGTCCCAGCCGTACTCGTGTCCGTCGAGCAGGGAGAAGCCGATCGGCTCGACCGCGTCGGTGCCCGAGGCCAGGTAGGAGCTGGCGGGTGTGCTCTTGTCCAGTGCGTCGCCGCCGGCGTCGAGGACCGATCGGTCCCAGACGTGGTAGTGCGCGGCGACGTCCTCGCCGGAGATCTGGCTGGTCACGGTGGAGTGGAGCTGGATGTTGCTGCCCGCGCCGGAGTAGGTGGTTGCGCCGATCCAGCCGTCGCCGGTCATGACGCAGGCGCCGCTCGCGCCGGTCGCCGCCGGGGTGATGTGCGCGTTCCCCGGGGTGGCGGGCGCGATGTCGAACTTGGTGGTCAGGGTCAGCGACTCCGACACGCGCAGGTAGTCGTCGTTGCTGGAGGACGACGACTCGTTGCCGTACAGGCCGATGGTCCAGGTGTTGGGGGCGCCCTCGATGTCGCCCGCGGCGTTGTACCCGTCGCCGTCGTGGTCCGCCAGGGTCTGTGCCTGGTCGGTCACCACGAAGGTGGCGGTGTGGTTGCTGCACGAGCTGTTCGCGTTGGCGCCGCTGGGCACGGTGGTGGACACCGGCGGGAAGGCCGTGTCGTGGGTGCCGGGCCTGCTGTTCCAGTCGGTGCCGGAGCTGATCGCGTTGACCGTGTGCAGGGTGATCGGCTGGTCGTGACTGCAGTCCCAACTCGCCGCGTAGGTCGTGGCGATGGTGACCCGCGAGTCGTAGATCTGGAAGCCCTCGTGCAGGTTGCCGGTACTGATCGTGTAGTACGAGCGCTCGATGCCGTTGCCGCACTTGCCGCCGTAGTTCTGGTATCCGACGCCCTCGCCGTTCGTCTGCGGCTTGTCGTACTGCGGTGCGTCGCTGCAGGAGGAGTTGGAGTACACCTCGTCGTAGTGGCCGGCGGTCCCGGACACCGGGTTGGTGTACGGGTCGATGTAGAGGGGGTAGTGCAGCGTGGGGTCGGTGAGGACCGACCGCTGCGGCGCGAGGGTGAGGCCGTGCGCGGTGGTGCTCATCGGCACCTCGGCGACGCGCGCGTCGGACCCCGGACCCGTGACGCCGGACAGCGCGGCGTCCGTCGAGGCACCGTCCGCTGCCTGCGCCGCCCGGGACGCCGGGGCGAACTCCGTCAACGGGACCGGCGCCGTGCCCGAGTCCCACATCAGCGGCCTGGGACTGACGTAGGCCACGGTGCCGTCGGCGGTGCGGGCCTCCATGCCGCCGCCGGCGGCCTGCTCCAGGCTGAGGCCGTGCGTGTCGGCGGCGAGCGTGAGCTGTGCCAGCCGCGGATCGGCGGCGGCCGCCGCGTCGCGCACGATGAGCACGTCGCTGAAACCGCCCTGGTCGGTGACCGACACCGACAGGTCGACACCCGGCAGCACGCTCGTGTACAGGGCGGTGTCGCCGGTCACGGTGGGTGCGGGCAACGGGAACGGCAGCGTGAAGGCCATGCTGGTGCCGTCCTCGTGGGTGAGGGTGGCCAGCGGGCCGCTGCCGCCGCCGGACAGCCGGACCGCGTTCGGCGTCGCCCTCGGCGACAGCGTGCCGTCCGCCGCAGCGGTCAGCGTGGCGTCCACCGGCACCCAGGTGCCGTCCCGCCGCACCCGGACCGGGAGCAGCGATGTCGTGGCCGTGAAGGTGCCGTCGGGATCGGCCTGGACGGTGGAGATCTCCGTGGTGGCGCTGTCGACCGGCACGGCGTGGCCCGAGGCCACCGCGAGCGCCCGGGCGGCCGCCATCGGATCGGTGTCCGCGGTACCGGCGGCTGCCGTGGCCGTCGGCAGTGCGACCAGCGCTCCGGCGAGCACCACCAGCGGCGCCGGCAGCAGGCGCAGCCTGCGGGACGGACGTCCCGACGGCTTTCGCCGGCGGACGGAAAATGGCATCACGGAACTAACCCCCTCCTCACCGCGGCACTCCGCGGCGAGTGATCTCTGACACAGTGAACCGCCCCTGAAGCCACCCGAGTTCGCTTGCCGGTCCACGTCGCCCCGCTTTCTGCGGGCATGCGCGCGCAGGTGCGGGCCGTGCCGGGAACGCGCTGGGGAAGATCCCAACCCGGGTGACGGCACAGGGTATTGAGTTCCGTGACGATCATCAATAGCCTCCGGTCGTCCACCATGGGGGTGGCGTTTACCGGGGGGTTGACGTGAACGACGTGCGTCGTCGGCATGCCCGTGTGCGGTGGGGATTCCGCACCAGATCACTGACCGTGGGCGTCGCACTGGCAGGGGCGCTCGCCCTCCTGGTCCCGGCGGCGGCTGCTTCGACGGTCGGCCCGTACCGGTTCACCGGCACGGTGTGGAATCCCAAGGCGCTGCCCGCGACTCCGGCCGTCGGCGGCCATCCGCTGACCGCGGGGACGCCCGCGGCCGTCAAGGGCCGCACCGCACCGCGCAGTTACCAGGCCCGCACTCCGGCGTGGCCGGCGGCCGGCAGCGCCACCCTCGACCTGTCCCGGCAGACCGCCGCCGGACCGGTCAAGGCCGCGGGCCTTCCGGTGTGGGTGGCACCCGCTGCGGCGGGGAGGACGGCAGGCGGGAAGACGGCGGCCACGGCCGGCGCCCCCTCAGTCACGGTCCAGGTCGCCTCCCACGCGCAGACCCTGCGGGCCGGTGCGAACGGCATGCTGATCGGCGTCACCCCGAAGGCCGCGTCCGGCGCGGCGGGCGGCTCGCCCCGGGTGCAGGTCGTCGTCGACTACTCCGCGTTGGCCAAGGCGTACGGCGGCGGCTACGGCTCGCGGCTGCGCCTGGTCCAGTTGCCGGCGTGCGCCCTGTCGACCCCGGAACTGACCGCTTGCCAGAAGCAGACACCGCTGGCGTTCGGCAACCGCGTCGGCGCCCGGCAGCTGACGGCCACCGTGGACCTGGGCGCGACCGCGCCGGCCACCGGCGGTACGGCAGCCACCGCCACCGACTCCGCGCCGGCCGGGAAGGCCGCGCCCGCGAACACCTCCGCTCTGTCCGCCACGGCCGGGGTGGCCTTGGAGGTCACGTCGGGCAGCTCGGGCTCGCAGGGCGACTACACGGCCACGTCGCTGACCCAGTCGGGAGCGTGGCAGACCTCTGCCACCGGCTCGTTCACCTATTCGTACCCGGTCGACGTGCCCTCCGCGGTGGGCGGGGACGGGCCGGACGTGAGCCTGGACTACGACTCGCAGTCGCAGGACGGCGAGACCTCCGCGCGCAACTCGCAGTCGTCGTGGATCGGTGACGGCTGGTCCTACCAGCCCGGGTTCGTCGAGCGGTCCTACCGCGGCTGCGGGACGCTGCTGGACTCCGACGGCAAGAAGATCCTCAAGAAGTCGGGCGACGAGTGCTGGGGCGGGGTCAACGCGGCCCTGTCGTTCGGCTCGCACTCGGGGACGCTGGTGCCCACCGCCGTCGACTCGTCGGTGACCGGCGAGATCCGGGCGTGGAAGCTCCAGGGCGACGACGGCACCGTGGTGCAGGAGCTGTCGGGTGCGGCCAACGGCCTGCAGGACGGCACCTACTTCCGCGTGCTGACCCGGGACGGCACCGCCGCGTACTTCGGCGCCGAGCACGCGCCGAGCGGCGCCGGTACGTCGGCGACCGAGCCGGCCGCGCCCTCGGACTCCTCCACCGACTCCGCGTGGGGCGTGCCGGTCCTGCACCCGGTGTCCGGCGACCCGTGCTACGACTCGGCCAAGGGGAAGGCGTCCCGCTGCGACAAGCCCGAGGGCTGGCGCTGGAACCTGGACTTCGTCGTCTCGCCGGGCGGTTTCGTGCAGCGCTACGACTACGGCACCGAGAAGAACTACTACGACCTGGGCGGCGGGCAGGCGGCGACCGGCTCCGACGGCACCTTGGTGTCGTACACCCGCGGCGGCCATCTCACCTCGATCTCCTACGGCTACACCCTCGCCGACGAGAAGGCCGGCCGCACGCCCGCGGCGCAGGTGGACTTCGCGACCCAGCAGCGCTGCCAGACCACCTCCACGTTCACCGACTGCTCGGCCGGCAACCTCGACGACTCCACCGCGCCCCACTGGCCGGACGTGCCGTGGGACCTGCACTGCGACTCCACCGACAGCACGCACCTGCCGACCGGCTCGACCACCGTGCCGGCGGGGGTGTGCGTGACCGTCGCGCCGACGTTCTTCTCCACCGCGCGGCTGGACTCCATCACCACCGAGGTCCACGTCAAGGACAGCGGCACCGACAAGCTCCTGCCTGTCGACAGCTACCAGCTCGGACAGGTCTACTCCGACGCCGGCGGCACCGTCGACCCGGTCACCGGCACCACCGTCGACCCCAAGGACGCCGGCTCGCTGCAGGCCGTGATGTGGCTGCAGTCCATCCGGCACACCGGCAAGGACACCTACGGCAACGGCAACAGCGACATCGCCGTGAACCAGGTGTCGTTCACCGGCACCGAGATCGACAACCGGGTCGACGACTCCTCGCCGTCCGCACCGCCGCTGTACCACCCCAGGATCTCCTCCCTCCAGACGGAGACCGGCGAGGGCGTCACCGTCCAGTACAACCAGACGCCGTGCGCGGGCCTGACGCTGAACGCCGCGGCGGCCGCGGACAACACCAACTCCTGCTATCCGATGTACTGGACGGTTCCCGGCGCGTCCAAGCCGATCGCCGACTGGTTCAACAAGGTCACCGTGCACCAGGTCACCACCTCCGACCTGACGATCGCCTCCCAGTACCGGCCGGACGCGCAGAAACTCCCGGCCGGCTCCGAGGCGCAGGTCGCGACGTACTCCTACAGCGGGCCTGCCTGGCACCGCGACGACTCGGCACTTACCGACGACCAGTACCGCACGTGGGACGACTTCCGGGGCTTCCGCACCGTCACCGTGCAGAACGGCCAGGCGCCGGAACCGGTCACCCAGACGACCACCACGTATTTGCAGGGCATGGATGGGGACTACAAGGCCGACGGCACCCGCCGCTCGGTCGTGGTCACGGCGAACGTCGGCGGTGACACGGTCGAGACGGTCACCGACGCCGACAACCTGGCCGGCGCCGTGCTGGAGACCGACACCTGGTCCGCGGCCGGCGGCCGCATCGTCGCCGAGACCGTCAACGGCCCCTTCACCTCGACCACCACCGAGACCGCGGCGCAGGAGCCGTGGACGGACTGGACGCAGGAGGACAACCCCGGAGAGACCAGGCCGGCCCTCCACACCCTGCCGGATCTGGCCTCCTACCGGGCCAGGTCCGTCCGGACCAGCGATTACGACCTGCTGTCCGACGGCAGTTGGCGCCACACGCAGACCGACGCCGCCTACGACGCCCAGGGCCGGGTCTCGACGGTGGACGCGCACGGCGACATGGCGGTACCCGCGCAGGAGAAGTGCACCAGCACCTCGTACGCCGCGCCGGGGGCGTCGAACACCATGATGCTCGACTACGCCGACCAGACCACGGTGGTCTCCGGCCCCTGCGCCGCGCCGACGGCGTCCACCCTGCTGTCGGACCGCAGGGTCTACTACGACGGCGACGGGACGCCCGGCAACCTCGGCACCTTCGGCCAGCTCGGCCAGAGCGGTCGCGCCGCTCTCGGGCAGGTCTCCGCCGTACGGGTCGCCACCGGCTACACCGGCACCACCGAGAACTGGCAGACCAGCACGTCGATGGCCTACGACGGAGCCGGCCGGGTCGTGGACTCCTACGACATCACCGGGCAGCAGACCCACACCGACTACAGCCCGTCGTGGAGTTCCGCCGGCGGCAACACCAACCCCGTCGGGATCACCACGGTCAACCCCAAGCAGTGGAAGGACACCTCCGCGCTGGACCCGCTGCGGGGCCTGCCGACCGAGGACGTCGACGCCAACAACCGCGTCACCGACATCGCCTACGACGCGCTCGGCCGGCGGACCGCGGTGTGGCTGCCCGGCCGCGCGAAGTCGCAGAGCGCCAGCCTGACGTTCTCCTACGCCGTCAACCCCGGTGCGGTCCCCGCGCCGGGCGACACGATCACCTCGCCCGGGGCGCCGTCCGCGGTGACCACGAGGACGCTGCGCGAGGACGGCACATACGCCTCCTCGATCACCCTCTACGACGGCATGCTGCAGGCGCGGCAGACCCAGACCACCGCCGACTCCGACAGCAACTCCGGTCGCGTTGTCACCGACACCTTCTACGACTCGCACGGCTGGCCGACCGCGAGTTACGCGCCGTACTCCGAACCGACCTCGTTGCCCGGCACCACGCTGTTCGCGGCCAACGAGAACGAGGTGCCCGCCGAGACCACGAACGACTACGACGGCCTGGGCCGCGCGCTCACCACCACGGTGTGGCACCAGGGGCAGCAGCAGTGGCACACCTCCACCGCGTACCCGGGCGCCGACGAGACCGACAGCACCGGTCCGGCCGGCGGCCGTTCCACCGCGACGTTCACCAACGCGCTCGGGCAGACCACGAGCAGCGTGGTGGAGAACACCGGCACGACGGTGCAGCTGTCGAAGGGCCAGACCGTCCCGTCGGGCACCTCGCTGACCTCCGCCAGCGTGCGGCTGGCGATGCAGGCCGACGGCAACCTGGTGCTGTCGGGTCTGGCCACCGGCAAGACACTGTGGTCGTCCAACACCTCGGGCCACCCGGGCGCCTGGGCGACCTTCACGAGCGACGGCAACCTGGTGGTCTACGACACCAAGCAGGTCGTCCTGTGGTCGTCGGGCACCGGCGGCACCGGCAGCGTGCTGCAGGTCCGGAACGACGCCGACCTGGCGGTGTACACCGCCGCCGGTACCGTTGCCTGGTCGTCCGGCTCCGCCGGGCAGGCGAGTACCGCCGACGCCACCACGCGGTACACCTACTGGCCCTCGGGCCAGGTCGCCTCGGTGAAGGACACCGCAGGCAACACCTGGTCCTACGGCTACGACCTGCTGGGAAGGCTCACCCACCAGAGCGACCCGAACACCGGCACCAGCACCTTCGACGCGTACGACACCGCCGGCAACCTGCTGCAGATGACCGACTCGCGCGGCCAGGTGCTGTCCTACGCCTACGACTGGGACAACCGGGTCACCGCCGAGTACGGCAGCGCCTGGTCGGCGACGCCCGACCCCGCCAAGGAGCTGGCCTCGCGGGTCTACGACACCCTGGCCAAGGGCTACCCGACGTCCTCCACCCGCTACGTGAACGGCGCCACCGGCACGGGCAGCAAGGCGTACACCGAGGCGGTCACCGGCTACAACACCGCCTACCAGCCGCTGGGTTCGTCGCTGACGCTGCCGGCCGCGGACGGATTCGCCGCCGCGGGCCAGACCGCCCCGCCCGCCGGCGGCTCGGTCACCTACACCACCACGAGCACGTACACGCCCACCGCCGGCCTGCTGTCATCCACCCACTACGAGGCCGACGGCAAACTGCCCGCTGAGGACGTGGACTTCGGCTACACCCAGCAGGGCAACCTCGACTCCTTCGGCGGCTTCATCAACAACTCCAACACCCCCTCCTACCTCGACACCACCGTCCACGACCCGTTCGGAAGGGTCCAGCAGGCCAACTACGGGCCCACCGGCAAGGAACTGGCGACCTTCGCCCAGTACGACGCCACCACCGGGCGCACCGTCCAGACCTCCAGCATGCTGCAGACGTCCAGCACGGCCCTGGACGTGGTGAACTACCGCTACGACCAGTCCGGCCAGCTCACCGCGATCGACGACCTGCAGAACAACACCACGCACGACACGCAGTGCTTCAGCTACGACTCCTTCCAGCGGCTGACCGCCGCGTGGACCGACACCGGGGGCATCACCGATCCCGGCACCGTCCCGCCCGGCGTGGTCGGCGGCTGCCTGAACGCCTCGGTGCAGACCACCGGCACCGCCCCGGTCAGGACCACGACCGTCGGCGGCCCGGCACCGTACTGGCAGACCTACACCTACGACCTGCTGGGCGACCGCACCGGCATGGTCGGCCACGACGCGACCGGCAACGCCCTCAACGACACGACGCAGACCACCGCGTACACCGGCACGAACGGCACCACCGCCGCGGCCCGACCGGACGAGGCGCAGGCCACCACCACGGCCAACCCGGCCACCGGCAGCGCCACGTCGACGCCGGCGTACACCGACCCCACGCGCGGCAACGTCGACGCAGGCGACACCACCAGCCGCAAGGTCACCTCCACCGGTCCGCTGGTCACCGCCTTCACCCTCAGCGGCGGCGGCACCAAGTGCGTCGAGGACGCGTCGTCGTCCACCACCGCGGGCGCCAAGGTGCAGATCAACACCTGCGGTACCTCCGCCGGCCAGAAGTGGTCGCTGGGCAGCGACAACACCGTGCGGGTGCAGGGCCTGTGCCTGGACACCACCGGCAACGCCGTCACCGCCGGCTCCAAGATCGTCATCGACACGTGCAGCGCCGACACGACCCAGAAGTGGAAGCGCACCACCACGGGCACGCTGGTCAGCGCCGCCGCCCCGACACTGTGCCTGACCGACCCGGCGGCCAGCGCCACCAACGCGACCCAGCTGACGCTGGCCACCTGCGGCAGCGCGGGACAGACGTGGACCGACGCCGCCACCGGCGCGATCCCGGCCGGGCAGACGCAGACCTTCGCCTACGACGCCGAGGGCCGCACCGCCACCGTCTCCACCGGCAACGGCACCCACACCACCAGCAGTTCGTACCTCTACGACGCTGACGGCACCCTGCTGGAGCAGACGGCGTCCACCGACGGCACATCGACGACCCGGATCCTCTACCTGTTCGGTGGCGCCGAGCAGATCACGCTCAACGTAGCCGCCAAGACCTTCACCGGCCTGCGCAACTACACCGGGCCCGACGGCACCACCGTCACCCGCTCCAGCAGCGGCAGCGTCACCTACCAGGTCGGCGGCCTTCAGGGCACCGCCACCACTGCCGTCGACGCCGGAACGCTGGCCGTCACGCGCCGCTACTACGACCCCTACGGCAACCTCCGCGGCACCAGGCCCGGTTCGTGGGTCGCACCGGACGAGAACCGCGGCTTCCTGGGCCTGCCCACCGACGCCGCCACCGGCCTCGACCTGCTCGGCGCCCGCGACTACGACCCCGTCCTCGGACGCTTCCTGACACCCGACCCGCTCTTCCAGGCCGGCGACCCCAACCAGATGGGCGGTTACACCTACGCCGCCGACAACCCCGTCAACGGCTCCGACCCCAGCGGATACGACGACTGGTACAACGACCCGACGATGAACGTCTGCGTCATCGACTGCAACTCCGGCGGCGGCCACAACGGTGGCGGCGGCGGTGGCGGCCACCACGGCGGTGGCGGTGGTGGCGGTGGCGGCGGTGGCGGTGGCGGCGGCTCGGACTCTGCCCACTCCGGTGGCGGCTCGGGGCACCACCACACCTCGTTCCTCGGAAAGGTCGGCAACTTCTTCAAGGGCGCGACCAACACCGTCGCCGAGGGCATCAACCCCGACTGCTACATCGGGGCCGTCTGGAGCGCGGCCGCCGACTACTGCAACGACGTCTTCAACGGCGACTTCAAGGACACCGACTCCTACAAGACCGGCCAGATCTTCACCTGGATCGGCACTGCCGGCCTCGGCGGATGGGCGTCGGAGGGCGCGGAGGCCAAGGCGGCCGAGGAGAGCGCCGCCGAGGAGGAGTCCGCCGCGGCCGGAGCGAAGAAGGCGGAGAAGGACGGCGCCAAGTCCAAGGCGCCGACCGCCGGGAGCAAGGCGGCGGCCGAGGCCTCCGGCGACGGCAGCCTGCCCACCCACGACGACTGGGAACGCGACCCGTCGATGAACAAGGCGGCCTCGCCCAGCGACATCGACACCGGGGTGCCCGGCAAGACCATCAAGACCCGCACGCCGAAGAAGGTCTACCGTGGAGAGTACGGCAAGGACCGCGGCCCGCAGCACGTCTTCAACGAGGGCTTCAAGGCCAGGCCCGGCAAAGCGACGCTCAAGGACTACGTCTGGTGGAAGAAGCCTGCCAACGTGGTGAGCACCTCGCTGCGCGAGGGGGCGTCCGCCGGATTCACCCTCAGCAGTCAGCGCAACATCTGGAGCGGCTGGATGTACGAGATCCATTCGCCGGTACCCGGCGTCGACGTCAACGCCTCGCTCGGCATCAAGGCCTCCGTCTTCTCCGCCGAGAAGGAGATCGCCTACGTGGGGGAGGTCGAGGCCAGGTACATCTACCGGGCGCGCCCCTACTCCGGCGGGAGGCCCTCGGGCCCCTGGGAGAACAACCCGGGTTTCGAGGAACGGAAGTGACGGGCCCCTTCGAGGTCCCGGTCCTGGGGCCCGCGGGAGAGGTGGACGCGTGGGAGTTCACCGGCAGCGAGACCGCTGACGTCTGCACTCTCACGGCCACCGCCCCCGCGGGCGGCACCTGGAGCGGCGAGGGCGACGACTGGTTCGACGCGCTTCGCGCCGTCCGGGTCGCCCTGGACGGCGACGGGTTCCTGCCGCTGTGCGCCGGCGCCCGGCTGAATGCCGGCAGCTCGGGAATGCTGGCCGACACCACGCGGGGCAGGTACGTGTACCTGCTGGAGCCGCGCCGCACCCCGAGGAAGCCCGTGTGGATCTTCGCCCCCGCGGAGCCGGACGAGGTCGCGAGTGTCGCCGACCAGGAAGCCTTCTTCGAGCGCTGGCTGTCCGCGCCACCGCGGCGGAACCTGCTGGAACCCGTCGCCGGGCTGCTGCGCGAGGCGTGGTTCCGCGTCCGCTACCGGTAGGGGGCGGCAGCCCGGTGTGCGGGTGCTGGGGGAGTGGGGTGAGGCGGTGGGGGGCCGGGGCGTGATCCCGGCATAATGGCTGCTCGCGCGGAGCGGTGACAGGAAGGGGCGTTTCATGGAGGGGTCCGGGACCCAACGGCGCGTGCCGCCGCCCGAACTGGCCGACGAGGCACGCAGAAACCCTGGCGGCTGGGTCTTCGAGATCGACGGCGACATGGTGGCCGACCCCTACGGCGACGTACCGCCCGAGGCGGTCATCGGCGCGTGGAAGGTCGACCGCCGCGGCGCCCTCTCCGGCGAGTACGAGGCGAACCCGAACTACCGGCCGCCGCCGGGGTAGCACGTCCGCCGGCGCCGCCGCGGGACGTGCAGGCCGGACGGTTCGGGGCGCCGGGGTGGCCGAGCGGGGCGGTCACGGCGCCGGCGGCCCCGTGCGTGCCGAAAGTTCCATCTGCACAGGGCAGTAGGCGTTTCGGCGATCTGTGCCGGTTGTAAAGGACAGGGTTGTTTGAACGTGTTCATGCCGTGCCTGACCTTCCGTTGAGCGCGTTCAAGCGGATCCGTATTCGGTGCTCACCCGGGATGAGGTCCTAGTGGTGCTGAGGTGCACGGATGAGGTTCTCGGCAGGGACAGGGTCGCACGCCATCGACAGGCACGTCGCCAAGACCCGCATGTCACCGAGATGCACGGTGTCAAGTTCGCGCTGAAGTACGCGCCCGGTATGAAACCGCCGTTCGTCGTCAACACGTCCTATCCCGCATGACGCGCAGCCCGAAGAGGACCGCATGATCGACCAGGAGCACTACGACTACCAGCGCCTTTCGGGTGCCCGGATCCTGCTGGAGGGAGTCGATCTGCGACCGGGGGTCGAGCCCACGGACATCGCGGCGCGCAAGGCCCTGGTGGAGCCGATGATCCGGGCGCTGTGGGACCTGTGGGAACGCGGTGGCCGGGCACTGCACGAGGTCGCAGCGGAGCTGTACGCGGCGGCCGACCTGATGGAGTCGGGCCAGGACGCCCCCCTGAAGGGCATCACGGGAACGCCCGAGGTGTTGCGGGAGATCGCCGAGTACGTCGCCACGTGGAACGTGGGTTCTTCCGCCAGGGTGGCCCACGCCACGCCGACCAGCGTGGAGCTCGCCTTCCGTGTACCGCAGTTGCTGGACATGCTGGTCGTCTACTACGGCCAGGACGGCCTGGCGCTGGAGGACGACTCGCTCTCCCCGCGCGAGGGCCTGCAGTTGGCCGTCGCCAGCTACCACCCCCTGTGCCTGTGGTGGCTGCCGCACATGGCTGCCGAGTGCCAGGAAGCGCTGGCCGTCTTCCAGACCGAGGAGGCGCTGGAGCGCTTCTTCGAGGTGGAGCACGCCGTCGGGACGCCCGGCCTGCCGTGGCTGGAGTGGCTGCCGCTGATCATCGACGTCTTCGGCGAGCACATGCGCGCCCATCACCCGCCGAGGTGGGTGCACACCTCCCGCTGACCCCCCCGAGGACCCGGAACCGACAGGCGGCAGACAATGCGTACCCGTAGCTCCAGCTATCCCGACCGGGAGACGGCACAGTGGTGCACGCAGCAGGTCATCACCGGGAACGAGCAGGCCATCCACCGGTGGCTCGCGCAGGGGACGCGGCAGCGGTTGACGCTGGAGGCCGCGTGGCCGTCGCGGGAGGAGGCGGTGGGGCGGGTGCTGATCGACGCGATGATGTACGCCGGGCGCGGGCCGGTGGACGTGCGGGCGGCGCGGGTCGTGCTGCGGCGGGAGGCGGCGAGCGAGCACGGGTGCGTCGTGCACGCGACCTTCCCCGTGTACCTCTTACCGTCCACGTCCCCGCCCGCACCCGAGGAGGGCCGCTGCTCATGGAGCCGCTGCAACACGACCGCAGCTACGGTGAGTTGGACCAGGTGATGCGCGCGTAGCTGGGGCAGCCCGCCGATGACACCGACGACACGCCCGGGGCCGCGCTCCGGGCGTATCTGCGGCACACCTGGCACACCCGGCCCTGGGCGCTGGCCACGGCGGAGCGCCAGCTCAGGGAGTACGCGCGCAATCCGCCCGGGCGGTTGCGGCACGAACTGGGCGAGTTCTACCCGGTGCCGGACACCGGTGTGCCGGGCCCGGGCGTCCAGGAGTGGCTGCTGAGGCTCGCCGGCCACATCGCGCGCAGCGTCACCGAGGGCGTGGTGCCGCCGCCCGATGTGCCGCAGACCCACTGGGAGTGGCATGCCCGCTTCCCCGAGCTGGCCCAACTGCTCGGCGGCTGGTTCTCGCAGGACATGCCGGACGAGTTCGACGACCACGACGCGGCCCTCGCCGACTACCTGTCCGGCACCGCCTCCGCCCTGGTCGCCCGCCTCACGGGCGAACTCCACGAACTCCTGGCCCTCGTCCCGGACGACGCCGACCTCGCCCTCGCCGCGGCCACCCTGGGCCTGGAGGTCCAGCCCCCGCCCCCCTACACCCCCGCCGCCTGGCTGTCCCACCTCGCCACCGCGCTCACGGCGGCCGGGGGAGCGGCCGGTGCTAGCTGACCCGTAGAGAGGCCGCGCGTCCTCCCTGGGCACCGTCGCACGGCCGCGCACGCCCCGCATGCGCGGTTGGCCGCTGTGAGGCCCGCTGACCTATCCGGGTTACGGTTCCCGGCGAGCGGCCGGCCGACCACGACGACCAGGCGGGTGCCGGCGTCGATGACGACCTGGTGGTTGGTGGAGTACCGGTAGTTCTTCGACCGCTCGGCGATCGTGTGGTCCCGGGTGGGGACCAGAGTGGCGTCCACGATGAGCACAGTGTCCTTGGCGAACCGCTTGCAGGGCTGGAGCGCGAGCATCGGCCCGAGGTGGTCGATGATGCGGTCCGCCGCCGACTTGGACACCCCGAACAGCCGGGCGAGTTGCCGCATGGTCAGGTTCGTGCGCCAGTAGGCCGCGACCAGCAGGGCTCGGTCCTCCAGCGGAAGGCTCCACGGCCGGCCCTTGCGGACAGCGTCCGCCCCCTGGCGCCTCAGAACGGTCACCAGCTTCCCGAACTGCCTCGGGCTCAGCCCGCTGAACAGGTCTATCCAGACACCTCACGGCGCCAAGCCGTCAAGCGGGACAGTGGGCACCAGCTCACTGTTCGATTTCGAGGGCCCTGCCGGTGGTCATCAGAGAGCGTCCTTGGTGTGGCCTCGGGCGAAGTCCCATGGGGCGGGTGCATTGGCGGCCGCGTACTCGTCTGCGATGCCGAAGACACTCCCGCATCTTGGGCATTCCGCCTGGCCGAACAGGTGCGTCAGGCCCCAGGCGAGCCGTTGCTGGCCATCCCGTACGGCCGGCTCGTGCAACATCCTCCCGGTGCCGGTCAGCTCGTGCGGGACGGCTGGCCGGAGGGGGACCTGGTGGACATCCCCCAGATTCCAGTCTCGGATCGAGGAGTAGCAGCCGTAGTCGCCAACCGCGATCGTCACCGGTGCGTCGCAGTGCGGACACGCGACAGTGACGAAGGAATCGGTGAAGTCGTCCAGGGCCTCGAACCACAAGGTCTGGCCGTCGAACGCGAGCATGGCCCGCAGCCGGCTCAGGTAGACCTTCCCGTCCAGGCCAGACCGCAGCCGGGCGGCGGCCATGGCGCGAAGCTCGGCCAAGGTCGCCGCACAGCGGGCGACTTCTTCGTCGGCGCCGTGAGGTTGAAGGAGGCCACCCGCTATGGCTCCGGCCAGATCGAGGGCCCAGTCCCCGGCGTCCTCGGTCTTCGCGATGTCCGCGAGCTTCGGCAGTGCGGCGATGCTCGCCGGGGTGATCGTCCCCTGGTGGCATAAGCGCCCCCAAAGCCAGTCGATGGCCTCCTGGTCACGACCGATGGCTCGGTCCAGCAACCCGGGTATCGCGTGTGCCGGGCCGTAGGCGTCGTGGAGTGTGGACCAGTCGATCATCCGGTGATTCAAGCACGCTGCGGAGCGACCTCTGGGGGCGGTGAGTCGTGAGCGGGATCACTTACGCCACCGCCAGTGCTGGGGCCTGCGGCGCCGGAACGCGGTGTGCTCATCGAACAGGCGGCGGTTCTTGAGGCAGTGGTGGAGCTGGCCTAGCATCCGGTTGAACAGATTGCGCTGGCCAGCGGCGTGCCAGTCTCCGTGGTCGTCACGTCGCCGCCGGTAGTGGGCTTTGGCACCGGGCGAGGCAGTGATTGCTGAGAACGCCCAGAGGTAGCCGGCGTGGTTGAGCCGGTCGTTCTTCACCCATCGTCTGGTGACGCTGGACTTCTTGCCGGAGGCCCGGGTGACGGGTGAGGCGCCCGCGTAGGCCTTCAGGCCGCGGGCGTCCGCGAAGCGGGTGCGGTCGTCTCCGATTTCGGCCAGCACCCGCGCGGCAAGCTGGATACCGAGGCCGGGGAAGCTGAGGATAATTTCGGAGTCTGGGTGTTGCGGGAACGCCTCCTCGACAGCCCTGGGCGAGGTCGGCGGCGGTGCAGGCGGCCGTGAGCTGTCCGAGTAGGGCGAGCGTCTGCTTGCCGAGCGCATCCTCGACAAGCTCGGGCTGACGGGCACAGTCGGTGCGGAATGCCTCGCGCAGCCGCTCGACGTCCGACTCGATGCCGCGCTTGCGGCCCGCACGCTTGAGAGCCGCCGTGATCTGGGTGCGAGTCAGGCTCGCGGCCTTGGCCGGTGTCGGCGCGAGCTTCATCAGCTCGCGGGCCTCCGGTCGGCACAAGCCGTTGTCCCACTTTGCGAAGGCATCCAGAGCGGCGGGGTAGTACTCGCGCAGCAGGGAGCGGAGCTGGTTGGCGACCTGCTGCCGGTTCCAGACCGCGTCCTGCTGAGCGCGGGCCAGTACGGCAATGGCGCGGGCCAGGTCGCTGTCGTTCGGCAGCGGCCGGTGGGCATGCATATCCGTGCGCAGGATGTTCGCCAGGACCAGGGCATCGCCGGGGTCGGACTTCTTGCGGGAGACTGCGTGCCGGTCGCGGTAGCGGGCGGCAGCCATCGGGTTGATCGCGAACACCTTCCGCTTGCCTGCCCGCAGCACCGCGACCAGCAGACCGCGGGAGGTCTCGATCGCGACCGGGATCGGGGTCTCCTCGGTGTCGCCGTACTCGGCGAGCAGGTCCATCAGGTTCCTGTAGCCGGCCGCGTCGTCGGTGATGTGTCGCTTCGCAAGTAGCTGGCCGGTGTCATCGACCAAGGCAACGTCGTGTGTCCTCTCGGCCCAGTCGATGCCGCAGTAGATCAACTTCTCCTCCCCAGAGGTGCGGTGTTTGCCCAGGTTGCGAGCGCATGCGGGCCACGCAGCGACCTAATTCCAGGACTCGTCCATCCGGTCGGTCCGCCACCTCACTAGCCGTTCGTGGCACCAGCGCACCCCACGGGCCCCGGTCTCCTCGGGAGCTCTGACGGCTCTGGAGTATCAGGAGGTCACCGTGCGGCGGGCTCGCACCACCAACACCAACGAGTGATCAAGCGGACAGTGTTGACGGTGGCGGCGACCTCGAAGACACCGAGCGCCGCCGCTCTGGATAAAGGGATCGAGTGCCCAGACGGCTCCAGGCGTACGGTCGGTGCCCGCGAGGCTGCCACCACCTGCACTGTGGAGAGCAGGGATGAGAGAAGGGCATCGGCCCCAGCGCTCGAACGGACTGGTGGCAACCCCCGGCTCCCACGGCCCGTTACCAAGGAATTAGGACGGCTCCGACGCCGTGATCACACCAGCCACGGCGAGATCGTCTCATCGTGATCATGGTGCGGGGCCGCCAGCCTCTGACGGGACACATCTCGGTCGCCCGGACGGATTCGGCATGAGAGCCTCACGCCCGTGGCTACTGAAACCGAGGTGGGAGAGCTGTTGCACCAGCGCGGCTGGAGGACGTTCACGGTCACTGAAAGGGTGAACGCGTGGGCTGCCCTGGTGAGCTCCATCGAGCGCGGCTACGGCGACGACATCTACGAGTACACCAACGACCTCTACTGCCGAAACTGGCTGCACGAGGCGTGGCTCCTGCTGGACGAACACGTCGTCCAGCTCTGGACCCCGCGGATCAAAGCCTTGGACGCCCGGTACAAGGTCGCGACCATCGACGACGGCGGCCAGGCACTCGATCAGTTCCACAGGCTGCCCGGCCCTGACCTGTGGTGGTGGCGGCGCCACCCCCGCATCCTCACCGGAGACCTCGGGCGTTCGCTTCGCTCGGCCGGTGCCGTCGGCGCCGACCCGGACACGGTATGACCCTCAGCCTCGTGGGATTAGCGCTCAACCCGAGTTTTCACGCGGGACAGGCCTCCCACACGCCCCAGGTCTCCGCGGGCACCGCAAGCAAACCGCGGCCGATCCTGCGGGGAGGTGGCCAACCCGAGGTCTCCTCGACTCGATGAGTATGCGAACGCGGCTGACGGACGCCTGGATTCCTGCAGCCGTCCGGCGGGCGAAGCGGCCGCTGCGGTGTTCCTCACGGCTTGTACCACCGCCCTGAGTATTACGCCGTGGTGACCGAAGGTCTGCGGACTGCAGGAGCAATGCCTGGCGCGGCACGCGCATCCGCAACGCGTGCCACCGCTGTCGGATGCGGTTGCCCATGACAGCGGGCGGCGTTGTGGGCGTGGCCGGACTTTCAGGCGTTGGGCTGCTCCACCTGGTGCCAGCCTTCGGCTGAGCGCGTGAAGAGCATGATGCGGTAGACCTCGCGCGTCCAGACCGTCGCGCCCGCTCCGTAGCCGGCGAGTTCGGCGAAGGCTTCGTCCTCCGAGTCGAAGGAGTATTTGCGGCCGTTTGCGTCCCTGACCATCCACTCCCGGCCGGGCAGGCCGCTCGCACCCATCGCCACGGGTCATTCCGTTCTCTCGCGGTTCTCAGCCGGCGCGGGATCCGCGCGGAGGCCCGACCCTATGCCGTGCGGTCGGGTTTCGGCGAAGGGGTATCCGTGGCCTCCGGAGGGGAGGTGGCGCGGGGCGGGCGGGGCGCGACCCTGCGGTGCCCGCGCCCGGCGAGTCTCCGGCGGGCCGCTCAGGCCGCGGGATGCGGGCGCACGGGGTGCTTGCTCAGTATGGACACCCGGTTGAAGGCGTTGATGGTGATCGCCACCCAGATGACCGCGGAGATCTCGTCGTCGGTCAGGGCCTCGCGGGCGGATGCGTAGGCGTCCTCCTGCACGGCGGCGTCCGCAGGAGAGGCGGTCGCCTCCGCGAGTGCGAGCGCCGCGCGCTCACGCGGGGTGAACAGCTCGGTGTCCCGCCACGCCGGCAGCACGCCCAGGCGCCGCACGTCCTCGCCGGCCTGCAAGGCCGCCCTGGTGTGCGTGGACAGGCAGTAGGCGCAGCCGTTGATCTGCGACACGCGCAGGTTGACCAGTTCGACGAGTATCCGCTCCAGCCCCGCATCCGCGGCGACCGCGCGGACCACGCCGGCGCTCTCGCGGAAGGCGCGGTAGGCCTGCGGGCTCTGCTTGTCGATGAAGACCCGCTGCCGCGTCCGCTCGTGCTCCACGTCATCCATCTGAACTCCCCTTCGGCGATCCGCTGCCGACCCCGTTTCCCGGTGCCCGTCGCGACCCGCGAGCATGTCCTATGGTGGCATAGTAGTTGAATGTGCAATTGTATTGAGGGAGGCGTCGTACGGTGAGCAGTACCGAGAGTGACCCCGCCGGGCTGCTCCGCGGTGACGCGGGGGAGGAAGGCCCGGCACGGCAGGGGACGCACGTGGAGGTTCTGACCGCGCGGGACGTCCCCCTCGGCGGTCCGCGGGCGATGACGGTGCGGCGCACTCTGCCGCAGCGGGCACGGACGACGATCGGCGCCTGGTGCTTCGCCGACCACTACGGTCCCGACAGCGTCGCCGAGTCGGGCGGGATGGACGTCGCGCCGCATCCGCACATCGGGCTGCAGACGGTGAGCTGGCTGTTCAGCGGCGAGATCGAGCACCGGGACAGCCTGGGCACCCACGCGTACGTGCGGCCCGGCGAGCTGAACCTCATGACCGGCGGCCACGGCATCTGCCACTCGGAGGTCTCAACCGCAGCGACCAGCGTCCTGCACGGCGTGCAGCTGTGGGTCGCGCTACCTGCGGGCAGCCGCGACGTCCCCCGGGACTTCCAGCACCACGTGCCGCGCCCGGTTCCGATCGACGGAGGCGAGGCCAGGGTCTTCCTCGGCTCCCTGGCCGGCGACACCTCGCCGGTACCCACCTTCTCCCCCCTCCTGGGCGCCGAGATCATCGTGCACCCGGGTGCGACCGCCGTCCTCGCGGTCGACCCCGGCTTCGAGCACGGCCTCCTCGTCGACAGCGGGACCATAAGCTTCGCCGGAACACCGCTGCGTCCGGCCGAACTGGGCTACCACGCCCCCGGAACCGGGACGCTGACCCTCACCAACACCGGCGAAACCCCGGCCCGGACGATACTGCTGGGCGGGACGCCCTTCGACGAGCAGATCGTGATGTGGTGGAACTTCGTCGGCCGCAGCCACGAGGAGATCGTCGCGGCTCGGGAGGCGTGGCAGCGCAACTCCGGCAGGTTCGGCCGCGTCGAGGGCTACGACGGCGACCGTATCCCGGCCCCCGTCCTGCCCAACGCCACCCTCACCCCGCGCCGGAACCCCGAGCGCCCCACCCCTGAAAGGCAGACGATGACATCGCCGACCGACCCGGTCGTGGAACTCGCGGAAATCCGGCAGCGTTACGAGATCCTGGCCGACGGCCGGCTCGCCGGTTTCACCGAATACCGCGACCGTGGCGTGCAGCGGGTGTTCTTCCACACCGACGTGGACGCGGCCTTCGCCGGGCGAGGCCTGGCCTCGGTGCTCGTCCAGCAGGCCCTCAGCGACGTGCGGAAGTCAGGTATGCGCATCGTGCCCGTCTGCCCCTACGTGGCGAAATTCCTGCAGAAGCACGACGAGTTCGCCGACATCACCGACGTGGTGACGCCGGAGATCCGGCACTGGCTCCGCACGCAGCTCGACTGACCGAACAGCGCAGAGGCAGCTACGGCCTGGGGGCGCGACTGGCCCACCGCGATCGCCGTGTATCCCGGACCGAACCGAACCGAACCGAACCGAACCGGATCGGCGGCGCCGCGCCCGAGCGTATCGGGCGCGCCGGGACCCGCCGCCTCGTCGCCTGGCGCCGGGAGCGGGATGTGCGGCACGGACGTCACTGCGCCGCCGGTTCGGCGATCTGGCGTTCCTGTGGCGTGAGGCCGGCCTGGCGGTGGTGGCGCCCGCGGCGCGGAGCGCCGGAGGAGAGAGGCCGGCGGCCGCCGCGGGACTGGGGTCGACCCCGGCGCGAGCGGCGTGGGAACGCGGTTGTCCGGGGGGCGGGCCGGCGGTCGTGAGGAGCGCGCGGTCGCTCGGTGTGAACCGAACTTTGTCGTTGCCGAGTTGGTGATCGAGCACCATGATCTGGTGGCGCAGCGCGAGGATCTCCGTATCCCGCTCCCGATCGCTCATGGGGAGCAGGCGCAGCATCGCGAACGCGTTCGTCACGGTCAGGTAGGCCAGTCGCAGCAGCACCTTGATCGTCATGCCGGGTGACCGCCGACCAGGCCAGGCCCTCCAAGCGACCGTCCCTGCTCAAAACGCGCACCTCGCACACCCCTTTCCACCAGGGTGGACGGGGTTATCGGCAGGGGCAGGGCTACAGGCCGTTGCTGTCCAGGATCTTCATCAGCTTCGGCTTGCGCTTGAGTTCGGTGCGCAGCGCGGCGGCGCGGCGGGCGTACCCTTCGGGAGTGCCAAGCCGTTCGTGGCAGGCGCGGATACTGCGCAGCAGCCGGGCGATCTCCTGGTAGGTCTGGTCGCCGGTCGACTGCTTCAGCGGTTCGAGCAGCCGCAGATAGACATCGAGCGCGTCGGCGGGGCGGTGGTCGCGTACACGGTCGGCCAGTGTGAGGAGCCGGCGGTCGTCGGCGCGCCCGGCGGCGGCCTCCCAGGCGGCGTCGACGTCGCCCTCGTCGAGCAGGACGTCGATGAGCGTGCGGTCGGTCTCCCCGAGCCGGGAGCCGGAGCCGCCGCGGCCCGCGTCCGCACGCAGCAGCTCCAGCGCGGCCTCGCGTTCGGTCTCCCAGCGGTCGCAGGCCCGAGCCGCCGACCGCAGCGACCGGTAGGTCCGCAGCGTGGCGTGTGCCCGGAAGCGTTCGCGCCGCGCGGCCAGGGCGTCGTCCGGCCGCCCGGCCCGTGCGTAACGGGCGCAGACCCATTCCACCAGCCCGTCGTCGATGTCGCGTCGCTTCGCGGCGGCCCGCAGACCACGCTCGGCCCACTCCAGGGCGTCTCCTGCGCGCCCGGCCTCGTCCAGTTCCTGTGCGATCCGCAGATGGGTGGCGCCGTCAGGGGCGGGAGCGGCGGCGTAGGCGGCGACCAGCGCGTCCACATCGCCCTGGGCTTTGAGCAGCCGCTCCCTGAGACGTGCCGCCTTGTCAGTGGGTTCCTCCCGCCATGCTTCGGTGGCCAGGCCGAGGGCCTGGGCCAGGCCGGCCGGGCCGAGGATGTCGCGGTAGTCGGCCGGGTCGACCGGGCTGATGCTCGCGACCGGGCCCAGCAGATGCCCGACGAGCCAGCGCGCGGTCGGCTCCGGAGCCGGACGGGCCGTGTGGCACGCCTGCCGGTGCACCGCCACCAGGTCGTGCACCGGCGTGAACAGCTCGTCCGGCTCGTCCGCGAGCTCGTAGACCCCGCCGAGCCGCCACAGCGCCCACCGCGCCCCGTCCACCGCCTCGGCCGCCCGCCCCGCCGCGATCAGCGCGCGCAGGACCAGCGCAGCCTCGGTCACCTGCCGGACGTACGCGTCGATCTCGTCGGAGTCGCCGTACCCGTCGCGGGCGAACGCACCTGCGTTGAGGAGCCCTTTGACCCGGTCACGGGCGGCCGTACGGTCGGACCCTGCGACTTCGGCCCGCACCAGGAGGCGGCCGCGCAGCTCGGGGGCGGCGGCCGTCTCCTCGCCCAGCAACGCGAGCAACGCGTTCCGGTCCAGCGATTGCAGCCAGGGCGTCACCACGTCCTCGTCCTCGCGAGCGGGCCGCGCTACGGCCGATCGAGGTGCCGGGACCGTCTCTGCGAACTCCTGCGGTGCGGCCGGTTCGGCGTGCCGCAAGGCCGACAGGCCTACCGCGACGCAGTGCTTGCAGAAACGGCCCTCGGCGCCGTATGGGCAGTCGCACGACCCTTTGACCCCCGCCTGCTCCGTGACGACGAGTGTGACGCGGTACGTCTCCCGGCCCGGCACGGCGGCGCGTATCGTGCCCCCGCCGATCTCCAAGCCGCTCACCGCGCCTACGTACTCCTCGCCGCGGCTGAAGGACGTCGACCCAGCCGCGGCCCTCAAGTCGCCCTCGCCAAAGCCAGGTTGGCTGCCTACTCTCCGCGCCACCGGTCCATTCAAACCGATTCCGGCCCGCGCTGGAGCAGTTCGCGGCTACTTGCCGACGGGTCACCCCGCTCCTTCACCGAACTGACCACCCACGCTTGACACCTGGCGGAGTCGAATCCGCTTGGGGCCGCCCGCCGCCCGTGGACGACGCGTAATCCGTCAGGCCATGTGCTACCACGCGTTCAACGGCGCCTCCCGGGCTCGCCTTCAAGGGCAGCACATGGCCGATCCGCAGGCGCGTCTGTCCCGGCTGTCGCGCGGAACTCGTCGTCGCGGGCTACGACTTCGCCACGCCACGCCACGCCCCGGCGACGCGACACGAAGGCACGGTCCGTCGTCGCCACCGTGCTCGCGGATGCCTGACCTACGACAACCGCCCAGGCCACGGCTGCTCACGGCTCCCCTCCTTCCGGCTCAGGGCGTGTTGTGAAAGTGCTGGTCACGAACTTGTTGGCTGCGTAAAGCCGTTGCCAGCGGCTCGCCCCCCAAGTGCTCGATGGAAGGTGGGGGTCCCAAACGTCATCGTGAGTCTGAGGCCTATTGTTGGGGGATGTATGACCTCGACGTGGTTCTCAGGGGCCTGATGCGGGATGTTGGAACCACTCTGCGCCCGATGGGTTTTCGAGGTTCTGGCGGTGCTTGGCGACTGGTCACCCCCGAGGGTGCCGCCGTAGTCCAGAAACAAGGGTCGCAAAGCTCCGCCTGGGACGCCAAGCTGTTCTACCTCAACACGGCGGTGATCCCGACGGCGTGGTGGACGTGGAAGTACGAGAATGCCATCCCGATCACCAAGGCGAGTGAGTCCGATGGGATTCGAGTCCTCGAAGGTCGGGTCGAGTGCTCTCATACCGATCGCCACGGGCATCGGGGTTTCGCCGACCGGTGGCGATTGACAGCCGGCACGGACGTCGATCGGCTGCGTTCTGATCTCCTGGCTGCGGTTGCGCGAGCGGGGAGCCGGTTGGTGGACTTGCTGGAGCCAGGCTGCTACATCGATGAGCTGCTGGCCCTGCCGGAAAAACAGTGGGGTCATTGGCAGGCGTTGGTGGTGTTGCTCGCAGCCCGGGGACCATCGCCGGAGCTGGATGCGGCGTGTGTCGGGCTGCGCAAAGTCTCTGTCGACCGGCCCCTGGCAGCCGGGCACGTTGATCGGCTCGTCGAAATGGCACTGGCCCGCAAGTCAGGCTGACGGTTTCCCTTGCCGATCAGGCCGCGTCTCCAGGGGCTTGCGAAGCGCAGGTCACAGCCACTCGTTGATGGCTGCAACCAACACGGTTGCTTCATAGCGGACCGCCAACTTGTCATACCGGGTGGCCACCGCTCGGTGGTGTTTCAGCCGGTTGATCCCGCACTCCACCGCGTGGCGCTCCTTGTGGTCCTCCTTATCGAAGGCCGGCGGTCGGCCGCCACGGGAGCCGAGCTTCTTACGGTTGCGGACCTGGTCAGCCTTCTCGGGGATGGTGCATCCGATCCTGCCTCGGCGCAGGTAGGAGCGGTTCGCGCGAGAGCCGTAGGCTTTGTCGGCACGAACCCTGGCCGGTTTGGTGCGCGGGCGTCCGGGACCGGTGCGGGGGGCGCGGATACGATCGAGGACAGGCTGGAACTGGGAGCTGTCGTGCCGGTGCCCGGCAGTGACCAACAGGGACAGCGGCTTTTGCCCCTGCTCGGCCGCGAGGTGGATCTTCGTGGTCAGGCCGCCTCGAGAGCGTCCGAGGCCGTGGTCGTCCGGCTCGGTGCCGAACCCGCCGGGCGGCTCACGCCGCAGATCCCTTTTTTACGCGTGCCGGCGGCGTGCTGGTGGGCACGGCAGACAGTCGAGTCCACGCTCACGTCCCAGGTGATCAGACCCTGCGCGTCGGCCTGGACCTGCAGTTGCTCCAGGATCCGCTTCCAGGTGCCGTCGCGCTGTCACTGGCGGAAGAGGCCGTATATTCGGTCCCACGGGCCGTATCGCTCGGGGACGTCCGGCCACGGGGTGCCCGCTCGGGTACGCCACCGTATACCGTCGATCAGCTGTCGACGTGCCTACGTCCGCGGCCTGCCCGCCTTCTTCCCCATCGGCAGCAACGGCTCCAGCCGAGCCGGCTGCCGGTCTGTCAGATCCCCTCGCGCCACAACATGATCACCGCGATTCAAGATCCACTTTCGCAACAGGCCCTGATCGGATGGACCCATCCGATCAACTGCCCAACCGCTCACAGAGACACGCCCTAGCCCTGTCTCCGGGAGGGTGAGACGGGCGCCGTCTCGCCGGAACTGACGGACGGGCCGGAGGTGGCGAGGTCGAGGAGTGTCATCTTGTCGTGGTCCGGGCTGCCGGGCGGCGCCATGTAGATGATGAGGCGTTGGCCTTGTGCGCGGTTGAGGGACAGCCCTTCGTGCGAGAGCGTCATCGTGCCGACCTCCGGGTGTCGGAGCGTCTTCTCGCCGTCGCCGATCGTGTGCACCTCGTACCGCTCCCAGAGCCGGTTGAAGTCGGGGCTCTTGACGATCAGCTCACCTACGAGTGCGGCGAGATCCGGGGCATCCGGATCGGTGCCGGCGATCGCCCGCAACTGGGCGACGCACCCCTTGGCCTTCTGTTCCCAGTCCGCCCACAGCTCGCGGGCAGCTGGGTGCAGGAAGGTGTACCGGACGGTGTTCCGCTGCCGCTCCGGCCAGTCGGCGATGCCGTGGAGCAGCCGCAGCCCGCCGGGATTGGCCGCCAGCAGGTCGTTGGTGCGGCTCACGACGTACGCCGGGTTGGGCCGGAGCGTCTCCAGAAGCTGCGTGACGGTCGGTCGGACCCGCCGTGACGGCCGGGGACGGGGCTCGGGCGCACGCCGCGCCGCCCGCGCCGCCAGCTCGTGCAGGAAGCCGCTCTCCTCCTGGTTGAGGCGGAGCGCGTCGGCCAGCGCCTCGACCACGGAGGGGCTCGGATGGGTCTCCTTGCCGCGTTCCAGACGTATGTAGTAGTCGATGCTCACACCGGCCAGCGCCGCCAGCTCTTCCCGGCGCAGACCCGGCGTACGGCGGGTGCCGGTTCCGGCGGGCAGTCCGACGTCTGCAGGGCGTACTTCGCCACGGCGAGCCCGCAGAAACTTCCCGAACTCGGTCATGTCGTCATTCTGCCAGCGTGTGATCAGGGGTCCAGCCCGGAGCCTGGCCCTGTTACACCCACCCATGGCGCACCCCGGAAGATCACGGTCTGCCTCGCCCTCGCGAGCCTCACCAGTCTGGACGGATGACCACTCTTGAACCAGCCCGCGCCTCACAGGATGCCCGGCAACGCACGGCCGCACCGAAGCTGATCCTGGCGACCACGTTCATGGGCATCTTTCTGCTCAACCTCAACACCATGGCGATGAACGTGGCGCTGCCCGGGATCGGGCGGACCTTCGGCGGCAGCACGGCGGGACTGCAATGGATCGTGGACGCCTACACGCTGATGTTCGCCGCACTCCTGCTTTCTGCGGGCACGCTCTCCGACCGCATCGGGGCGAGCCGCGCGTTCGGCGCCGGAGTCGCGGTCTTCACGGTCGCCTCGGCGGCCTGCGGACTGGCGCCGGGGCTGGGCGAGCTGATCGCCGCCCGCCTGATCCAGGGGAGCGCGGCGGCGATCATGCTGCCCTCCTCGCTGGCCCTCGTCCGGCAGGCCTTCCCGGACGCGGCCGAACGGGCACGGGCCATCGCGCTGTGGACCGTTGGCGGAGCCGTCGCGGTTGCCGCCGGCCCGGTGGCTGGCGGGGTGCTGTCCAGCACTCTGAGCTGGCGGGCGATCTTCGTCGTCAACCTGCCCGTCGGCATCGCCACCCTCGCGGTGTTGACCCGCGCGGAGCGCTCGCCGCGCCGTGCCACGCCGCTCGATCCGTACGGCCAGCTCACGGCGATCGTCGCGCTCGCGGGGCTCACCTTCGCGGTGATCGACGGAGGGGAGAACGGCTTCGGCGAGCCCGTGGTGCTGGGCTGCCTGGGGCTCGCCGCAGTGGCGACGGCCGCGTTCATCATGATCGAGGCACGTACCGCCGCGCCGTTGGTCCCGCTCGACCTCTTCCGTTCGCGCACGGTGACGGTTTCGGTCGCGATCGGCTTCGTCGTCAATGCCGCGTTCTACGGGCTGGTGTTCGTGCTGAGCCTGTTCTTTCAGGACGTTCTGAACCTGTCCGTCATGGCCGCGGGGCTGATGTTCCTACCGATGATGGCCGTGATCGCCGGAGCCAACCTGGCCTCGGCCAGGGCTGCGGCACGCTTTGGGCCGCGGATGCCGATCGCCATGGGACAAGCGATCTTCGCGCTGGCGATGTTCGGCCTGCTCTGGATCGACGAGGGCACCAGCAGACCAGTGATCGCGGCGATGCTCATCCCGGTCGGCCTCGGCCTCGGTTTCTGCGTACCTTCCCTGACCGCCATCCTGCTGAACGACATCGCCGCAGATCGGGCCGGAATGGCCGCCGGGATCCTGAACTCCTTCCGGCAGACGGGCGGCGCGCTCGCCGTGGCCGTCTTCGGAGCCTTGGTCGCGGACCGGGGTGAGTTCATTGTGGGTCTGCGGGTCGCCTTGTGCGTCGCGGCTGTGATGCTGATAGCCACCACGGCCGCGGCCCTCATGCTGCCGCGCGGCCGTAGCTGACGGGACGGTGACGGGGATGTCTGGCGCGGGGCCCGGTAATGAACTCAACCTGAGGGAGCCGGGCGGCGCACGTCGTGAGGGCGCTCCTCACCACGCCTCGACCGGGTGAGGGGCACCCCGACCTTCAGATCGGCTAGGGCGTGTTTTGGAAGTTGCCGGTGTGCTGGGTGGGTCGACCGGGGAAGTCGCGGGCCGCCGTCCAGATGGTGAGGTCACGGGCGATCTGGTCGATGCTGGTCTCGGTGGTGACGTCGTGTTCGCGTCGGGCGGTGTCGCGGCGGACGACCTCGTACCCGCCTTCGTCCAGGACCGCGACGGAGGTGAACCAGGCTTGGTCGTCCTGGTCGGGCTGGATGACGACGAAGGTGTTGTCCGTGCCGTTGAGGTCATCGATCAGCATGAACAGCGCGTCCTCGGACGGGTCCTCGATGTGGTCGCCGCTCTCGCTCTCGGCCCCGTAGTACGCAGCCCCCATCGGCTCTGTCTCCCCTCAACCCACTGGCCTGATCGCCGCCAGAATGACATGCGGGACCGACACTCCCGGCAGGGCACAACCATTCGTTGATCGCAGCGATGAGGACGCTTGCCTCGAAGCGGACCGCGAGTTTGTCGATCCTGGTGGTCACTGCCCGGTTCGGTTGCGTCCGTGGAAGTGGTGTAGCGGGTTGGACCTGATCCGGGGGTTTGCTCCGGCGTCCGGGTTGGTGCCCGCATAGAGAGACGGCCACCGGCTGATCGTCGAAGTGTCTAGCCTCGAAGGAGATCAGCACGATGACCTCACCCGACAGTGTGCCCCTGCACGCCCTGACCGAGGAGAACTTGGCCTCGGCGACGCGGAGTACGGGCAGGTCAGCGACGAACGCGTCAACCACCGCAACGGCTACCGCCCGCGCGAGTGGGACACCCGCGCCGGCATCTTAAGCGCCAAGCTCATGCACACTGCATCATCAGGTTTTCGGCGGCGTTATACGGCGGGGTTCGTGGGCAGGACTCGGGCGAGCCAGTCGGTGCGGGTTCGGCGGGCCGTGGCCGAGATGTGTGCCTGCGGGTAGAGGGCGTCGAATCCGTGGAAGCCGCCTGCCCAGACGTGGAGTTCGGCCTGGCCGCCGGCCGCCCAGATGCGGGTGGCGTAGTCGGTGTCCTCGTCGCGGAAGACTTCGGCGGAGCCGGTGTCGATGTAGGTGGTCGGCAGGCCCGCGAGGTCGTCGGCCAAGGCGGGTGAGACGTATGCGGGTACCTCGTCGTCGGTGAGGTCGCCGAGGAGGCAGCGCCATCCGAATCCGTTCATCTCGCGGGTCCAGACCCCGGACACCCCGGAGTACTGGCAGCTGGAGGTGGTGGTGTTGCGGTGGTCGAGCATGGGGCCGATCAGGACTTGGGCGGCGATCGTCGGGGTGCCGAGGTCGCGGGCCAGCAGGGTGACGCCGGCGGCGAGGCCGCCGCCCGCGCTGGCGCCTGCGACGATGATCCGGGCGGGGTCGATGCCCAGTTCGGCGGCGTGGTCGGCGATCCAGAGCAGTCCCTGGTAGCAGTCGTTGACCGGGATGGTGCCGGTGGCCTCAGGAGCGAGCCGGTAGTCGACGGAGACCACGATGGCGCCGAACTCGTCGAGCCACTCCAGCGGGATGTCGATCTGTGAGAAGCGGTCGCCCATGACCATCCCGCCGCCGTGCATCCAGTAGACGCAGGGTGCGGCGGCGGTGCGATCGGTGTTCGCGGGGCTGAAGACGGACAAGGGGATCGGGGTGCCGTCCGGACTCGAAGCGGTGACCTCGTACCGGTCGATCGCGCGACCTTCGAGGAGGGGTTCGACGGGTATCGAGGAGAAGGGGCGTACCTGCGCCAGCACTTCCAGGCTGAGCTGGGACATCAGCGGCATGTCGGCCAGGAGTCCATGCAGTTCGGGGTCGAGGGCGGGGCGTGCTGTGGTCATGGTCGTTGCCTTTCGCGGGTGGTGGCGGGACGGTCGGGCCAGGGGCCGCCTCGGCGGGCACCGAGGCGGCCGGGGCTGGGGTGCGCGAGGTAGGCAGCGGTCAGAAGGCGGCTTTGCCGTGGACGGGGACGTAGTCGGTGTACTCGGAGTCCTTGGCGAGCAGCGGGTCGATCTGCGCCACGATGGCCTGGGCGGTCTCGCCGGCGAAGATGCGGTGGTGGTCCTCCTCGCTGGTCCAGCCTTCGGTGACGTGGACGACGTCGGGGTCGGACGCGGAGCGGGAGACGAGGTAGACGAGGCAGTGTTCGCTCGCGCCGGGGCTGCCTTCGTTCAGTCCGGTCAGCAGCAGGTCGATGAGCTGGTCGCCCATTCCGGGCCTGGCGGTCAGGGTGGCGTTGAAGCCGTAGTTGGCGATCATGGATTCCTTCTCTTCTGTGATGGAGCGCGGTAATTCAATTCAACCGGGTTGACCTGCGGAAACGTTAGACCGATACTCGTTCGTACTTGCACGATCCTCGCGATTATGGGAGCCATGGCCAGGAACGGTGCTGCAATGGACGCATGTACCTCGAAGAACTCCGCACCCTGCTGACCCGCCATGCGCGGCCCGACTGGACCACCGCCGTCGACGGCGTCCTCATCTCGAGGGTCGACCGTCCTGATCCGCCAGCACCCGCGATGTCCGGCACGCTCCTGGCCGTCATCGCGCAGGGCGCCAAACGCCTCGCCTTGGGCGAGAGGGTGTTCGAGTACGGGCCTGGGCAGTACCTGGTCGCATCCGTCGATCTGCCTGTCACAGGGCAGTTCACCCAGGCCGACCCCAAGCAGCCGGCGCTGGGGTTCGGTCTTGTCCTGGAACCGTCCGCCGTTGCCGAGCTGCTGCTTGAGGCCGGGCACGGAGACACCCCCCGCAGCAGCGGGGGCGCGCCGTCGGGGATCGCCGTCAGTGACGCTCCGGCCGCGCTGCTGGACGCGGTGGTCCGGCTGCTGCGCCTACTCGACGAGCCCCGCGACCGGGCCGTACTGGCGCCGCTGGTCAAGCGCGAGATCCTTTGGCGTCTGATCACCGGCGAGCAGGGTGCGACGGTTCGTCAGCTCGGCCTGGCCGACAGCAGCCTCAGCCACGTCTCGCGGGCCGTGCGCTGGATCCGCGAGCACTACGCGCAGCCCTTCCGGGTCGAGGACGTGGCGCGGCAATCCGGCATGGGCGTCTCCGCTTTCTACCGCAACTTCCAAGCGGTGACCGCGATGAGCCCCATCCAGTTCCAGAAGCAGATCCGGCTCCAAGAGGCCCGGCTGCTGCTCGCCACCCACCCCGGAGACGTCACCGGAGTCGGCCAACGCGTCGGCTACGACAACCCGTCGCAGTTCAGCCGGGAGTACCGCCGCCAGTTCGGCGCACCCCCCAGCCAGGACGCCGCCCGCCTGCGCCAGGCCGTACGGGCACCGGCAGGTGTCATGCCTTGAGCTGGGCGGGCAGCGCCGGAGGATCGTGCAAGGAGTAGCGAGGATAGTTCTACTATCTCCGCAGGTCACAGCGGTTCAATGGGATTACTGGTTCTCCCGCGGAGCAGGAAAATGCCTGTCCTCCCGGGTGGATCCCACCACATCGCAAAGGGTCACACCATGAAGACCGTTCTGATCACCGGCACCTCGTCCGGCTACGGGCGCGAGACCGCCCTCTACTTCCACTCGCAGGGCTGGAACGTCATCGCCACGATGCGCACTCCGCGCCCGGACCTCCTCCCCGATTCGGACCGGATCCGCGTCGTCGAGCTCGACGTGACCAAGCCCGAGAGCATCACCGCCGCCTTCGAGGCCGCGGGCCCCATTGACGTCCTGGTCAACAACGCCGGCGTGCCCTCGATCAGCGTGTTCGAGGGCACCCCCATGGCCCGAGTGCGGGAGGTCTTCGAGACCAACACGTTCGGCGTGATGGCGACGACGCAGGCGGTGCTGCCCCAGTTCCGCGAGCGCGGGTCCGGCGTGGTGATCAACGTGACCTCCAGCGTGGTCCTCGGGCACATGCCGCTCTCGGCCGTTTACAAGGCGAGCAAGATCGCCATCGAGGGGTTCACCTCATCCCTCGCCCTCGAACTCGCGCCGTTCGGCGTGCAGGCAAAGACGGTCGAGCCGGGCGCCTGCCTGACCACGAACTTCGCAGCCAGGGCAACGAACGGCGGCACCCTGGACGCGCTCGTCCCCGCGCCCTACGCAGCGTTCGTACAGAAGACCATGGACGACTTCACGGGCCAGGACGTGTTCACCAAGGAGAGCGACGTCGCCGAAACGGTGTGGCGCGCCGCGCACGACACGACCGGCCAGCTGCGATTCCCGGCCGGTCCCGACGCGGTCTGGCTCGCCCAAGCGAAGTGATCGCCGACATCCCCGCCGAGGCGCACCGGCAGGAAATGCCGGTCCGGGCCCATGCCGCCGTCTTTCCCGCCAGGCCCGGGGAGGTGGTTGCCGCGGGGGCCGACAGCATCTCGCACGCCAGCCTGCTGGTCCACCAGACCGCCCGGAGCGGCCCGGCCTGGCCGACCTGCTCGGATGCGATCCCGCAGGGGTCGACCACCTGGCCGTGGACGGCAAGACCGCCAAGGGCTCGCGCATCGGCACCTCCCCGGCCGCCCACCTGATCTCCGCCGTGCACGGGCGCCAGCGCGGAGCTCACGCCGCGGGTCGGACAGGGCGGCCGGCGTGCTACTCCCCGGCGGGACGCCGGTAGGCGCCGTACCACCAGATCCGGGCGAGTTCACGGGCGAACGCGGCGTCGCCGCTGCCGTCGTCGACCCGGATGTGGTGGGCGATCGCCTGGGCGCCGCCCCAGACGATGATCCTGCTCGCGGCGACGGCTTCGAGGTCGGCGGTGGTCGAACCCGCGGCCTGCTCCGAGCGGAGGGTGCGCAGCACCGTCTCGTCGAATCCTTCGAGGTCGGCGCTGTAGAAGTCGCTCACCGCGGATTCGTAGGCCGCCGCCTCCCGGACCGCGGTGAGCACGCCTTGGTGGGCGCGGTGGATCCTGATCACTTCTTCGAAGTACGCGGCGAAGCGGTCCGCCCCGTCCCCCGGGCCCGCCGGGTCCCACTGCCGCGCAAGTGCCAGCACCGATTCCCTCAGGTCGTCGGTGAGGCGTGCAAGGACGTCCGCCTTGCTCGGGAAGTGTGCGTAGAAGGTCGCCCGGGACACGCCGGCCTCCTCCAGGATCCGCTGGACACTGATCTCGGAGTAGGCCTCGCCGGAGTCGAGCAGCCGCTCCAGGGTGGAGATCACCTGGGCCCTGGTGGCGGCCGAACGCGCGGCGTGGTGGTCGGCCTGGCGTCGGGTCACGGGTCTCATCGGCACCTTCCAGTCTGTCGTCGCACGCGGACCGGTCCCGGCTTCGCGCGGGGGCGGCGGGCGGAGCCGCGGTCCTCGGGTCAGTCCATCAGAACCGGGTCCCGCTGTCTCCGCCCGCCCCCGTTCCGGGCGCGCCCCCCCGCGCAGGGCCGTTCTTGCCCGCCCCGCCCTGAGGCCAGAACGGGACCGCGCGCACGGCGGCGCCGCGTCAGCGCACCACCGGGAGGGCGTGGTCCCACAGCCGGTCCGCGGCGTCGGGGTCGACCGACCACTTCGCGACTCCCGCCATCACGTCGGGGCCTCCGTCGACCACCTCCGACTCCTGGTTGTCCTCGAAGTACCGTCCGGTCACCCCCTTGAGGAGCGGTGACGCCGCCAGCAGCACGGTGGTGGCCGCTCCCTGGGCCGGCGTCTTGAAGAAGTCGGGGGTCACGAGGTTGCCCTCCGCGTCCATCGCGCCCAGCGCCTGCATCGTCGCCTTGTCGAGGTGGCGTGTCAGGTTGGTGTGGATCCACCCGGGCGCGCACGCGTTGGCCGTGATCCCGTACTCCGCCCAGCGCCGGCTGATTCCGACGGCGAGCAGCACGTCGGCGGTCTTCGACTGCGCATAGGCGACGAACGGGTCGTAGGGGCGGTGCTCGAACTGCGGGTCCTCGAAGTCGAACCCGGCGCGCAGTTGGGCACCGGAGCTGACGACGGCCACCCGCGGGTCGTCGACCTCCTGGAGGGCGGCACGCAGGCCGACAGCCAGGGCGAAGTGGCCGAGGTAGTTGGTGGCCAGCTGCATCTCCCAGCCCTGCACGGTGACCTGGCGGGTCGGGAGCATCATCACGCCCGCGTTGGCGACGAGGCCGTCGAGCGGTCCGCTCCACGCGTCGCAGAAGGCGCGGACGCAGGCGAGGTCGGCGAGGTCGAGCGCGACGGCGCGGACACCCGGGAACTCCGCCACCAGGGGCTGGGCCGCGGCGGGGTCGCGCGTGGCCACGGTCACCTGTGCTCCGGCGCCGGCGAGCGCGCGCACCGTCTCGGCACCGAGGCCGGAGGACCCTCCGGTGACGATCATCCGGCGGCCGCTCAGGTCGACCCCGTCGAGCACCTCCGCGGCGGTGGCCCGTATCCCGAACGGCGTGGTTGTCAGCGTCATACCTGTGCCCTGTCGTGAGAAAACGTGGTTTACAGCGCCGGACGACGTCTGAGCAGCGCTTTGGCGGCACCGTCGCCCCGCGATAACCATACAGCGTGTTCGGACATGCAGATCAGGTAGTGACACGGCGGGCGGCGGGTGGGGAATGACCGTCCGAGCGCGGCGCGGGCGCAGGCCGCGCGCAGGCCACGGCGCCCGCACCCACTTTGCGGACACACGGCCTACTTCTGGAGGCGGCCAGGTCAGTCATCGCCTTGCGTGGCAGCGTCGACCTCCTCAAGCAGGTCCGGGTTGTTCACGCCAGGTTTGTTGACATGGGTGGACACCGGCCGTACGTCGAGGGGCCGCGCCGCGGGGTCGGCGAGGAGGCCCGTGATCTCCTCAGGATCCTGAAGGGACGGGTCGAGCCGGTGGGCGATGTTGTCCGGTGCGACCGTGAGCGGCGTCCGCGGATGGACGCCGCCTGCCGCGTCGGTGGCCTCGGGAGTGATGATCGTGCAGGTGAGCCTGCGCCTGCCGAGAAGGTCATCCGCGCAGGGCGGGTGTTGGCGATGCGTTGGTGGGGCGGTGGGCGTTGTGGTGTTCTTCGAACTCCCGTAGGGCGTGGAGAAGGTGCCGGTGGTTTCAGATGAGGGTGCGGTCGAGGAGTTCGCGTCGGCAGGTCTGCACCCACCGTTCCATGATCGCGTTCATGCGCGGCATCCGGACCCCGCTGAGTACGACCTGGATCCCCGTGTCGTTGAGGGGTGGCGTCGAACAGGGCGGGGAACTTCGCGTCGCGGTCACGGATCAGGAACCGTGCCCGGCAGCCGGCGTCCTAGAGGTCCGTGACGAGGTTCTTCGGGGCTTGGGTCACCCACGAACGGTGCAAAGTCTGATCTGTAATTTCCAGAATCGTTCCTACATGCTGCCGCCCGCACTGACCCCATGACAAACTGCTTGTCAGTCAGGGGAGTTGAGGAGGCGCTGCGGTGATGGACCCCCGGCCGGGCGGAGCCCCGACCGTCCTGCGCATGGTGCTGGGCAGGCCCCCTCGGCTGAGCACTTGCACGGCACACGCACCACGTAGCACCAGACTGGGGACTTCGCGCAGCAGCGAGGCCACGACGGACCGGAGAACGGCGTTGACAGACCAGGGCTTTCCCACAGCGGAGATCGACACGAGCAGGCCGCACCCTGCCCGCATGTACGACTACTACCTCGGCGGCAAGGACAACTACGAGGTGGACCGCGTGGCCGCCCAGCAGGTCATCGACCTGTTCCCCGACGCGGTGCCGTCGGCGCTGGGCAACCGGGCGTTCATGCATCGGGCCGTGCGGTTCCTGGCGGAGAGCGGCGTCCGGCAGATCATCGACATCGGCACGGGTATTCCCACCGCGCCGAACACCCACCAGGTGGCGCACGAGGTGTCCCCGGATATCAAGGTGGCGTACGTCGACAACGATCCGATCGTGGCCACGCACGCCGGGGCGCATCTGCTGGGTGCGGGCAACACCGGGTTCTTCCTGGCCGACCTGCGTGACCCGGAGAGCATCTTGAGCCATCCGACCATCGGCAGGCTGATCGACTTCGACCAGCCGGTGGGTCTGATGCTGGTGGCGATCCTGCACTTCATCCGCGACGACGAGGACCCGGCCGGTCTGGTCGCGGCCTATCGGGACGCGCTGCCCGCCGGCAGTCGAATGGTCCTCAGCCATGCAACTGCCGACTTCCACCCGCCGGAGACGGGTTCGGGGGACGCCATCGACGTGTACCGGCAGAGCAAGGCCACCGCCACCTTCAACCTCAGGGCGCGCGCGGAGGTGTTGGGCCTGTTCGACGGCTTCGAACTGGTGGACCCCGGACTGGTACAGCTGCCGCTGTGGCGCCCGGACGGCCCCGCGCCCGCCGAGCAGGAGCTGGCCCGCGTGGGCATCTACGGCGGTGTCGGCATCAAGAACTGAACCTGTCCCGCGTGAGAATGCGGGTTAGGGACGTTGAGCTGCTGTGCTTTCCTGCGGGGTGACTGGCGTTTCGGACGTGATCGATGGTCATGCGTTGGTCGTGGACCTATCTGCTGGCACGCCGATCCCTGGAGTCGGCGGGCTTGAGGCTGCTGGGCAGCGGGGCGAAGGACGTCGAGCTTCTGGTGCTGCGCCACCAACTTGCGGTGCTGCCACGCCATGCCGGCCGGCCGAAGCTGGAGCCGGCCGACCGGGTACTGCTGGCGGCCTTGTCGCGGTTACTGCCCAGGGAGCGCTGGAGCAGCTTCTTCGTGACACCGACGACGCTCCTGCGGTGGCAACGCGAGCTGATCGCGGACAGGTGGACCTACCCTCCCAAGCGTCTGGGCCGACCACCGATACCTGACACGACACGGGAGTTGATCCTGCGCCCGGCCCGCGACAACCCGCTGTGGGGCCATCGGCGGATACAGGGCGAGCTGTCCCGGTCGGGCATCACCGTGTCGGCAGCCACTGTGCGGGCCGTCCTGCGCCAGGGCGATATTCCGCCCGCGCCCCAGCGGGCGCGCGACACCTGGTCCTCCTTCCTGCGAGCCCAAGCCTCGGGTCTTCTGGCCTGCGACTTCTTCCCGTGGACACCGCGTTCGGTCGACGTCTCCATGCGCTGTTCGTCATTGAGGTGGAGTCACGCCGGGTGCACATTCTCGGTGTGAACGCCCACCCGAAGCAGGACTGGGCGACTCGGCAAGCCAGAACGCCGACTATCAGGCGTACGTGGCCGACGACCCGGACCTCGCCACCGTGATCGCGCACCGCGAGCCGCCGCCACCGCCCGGGCGGGCGCACTGGGCCTGCGCGTGACGTCAGGGGCGGCGGGGCGGTGTCGCGGAAGGCGGCCTGGACGCCGGCCTGGAAGCGGGACGGCTCGGTCCCACAGGTTCGCGAAGAGCAGGGCGAGCGCGTCGAGCAGGGCGGACGAGTGCACCACGACGATGGCCTCCGGCTCGTCGCTCCCGCTCATCGTCGACAACCGGCTACTGATCATGGCAGTGAGCTCGCGCGGGGAGGAGGCGTGGGTCATGTCCGCTCGAGTGGTCGTCGATACACCACCCCATCGGACGTGACCCGCATCCGGGATCCCAGCACGTCGGCGTCACAGCCCGCCGTTCCCCCGGCCGGGCTTCAGGGGGACAACCGTTTGGGGCTCAGGCCGCAAGTATGTCATCGTATGAAGACATCGCGTGATGACAAACTTGGGGAGAACGTCGATGACTGCCCGACATACGGGGTCCGACCTGCGGCAGCGTGCGCTGGTTCCGGTGCTGGTGTTCCTCGGCACGGTGGTTGCGGTGATCAGCAGCCTGGGGGCTCCGCTGGTGCCGACCATCGCCGATGTGGACCACGTGTCGCTGACCGACGCGCAGTGGTCGCTCACGATCACGCTGCTGGTCGGATCGGTCGCCACCCCCGTGATGGGCCGCCTGGGAGACGGGCCGCACCGGCGCCGGGTCGTGCTGGGGGCGCTCACCATGGTGCTGGCCGGCAGCGTGCTGGCGGCGCTGCCGCTGGGCTTCGGCTTCCTCGTCGCCGGGCGAGGACTGCAGGGAGTGGGTCTCGGGCTCATCCCCCTGGCCATCGCCACCGCACGCGACGTGCTGTCGTCCGAGCGGTCGCGCCCGGCGGTGGCACTGCTCTCCATCACCACCGTGGCCGGTGTCGGCCTCGGCTACCCGCTCACCGGGCTGATCACCGAGTCGATGGGCATCCACGCAGGCTTCTGGTTCGGCGCGATCATCAGCGGTCTTGCCCTGCTGGCCGCGGCGCTGGTCGTACCCGATGTCGGTATCCGGGAGAAGCGGCCGCTGGACGCCCCGGGGGCGGCGCTGCTGGCTGTCGGACTGGCGTCGCTGCTCCTCGCGCTGAGTGAGGGCGAGGTCTGGGGGTGGACCTCGGCCAGGGTGCTGGGTCTGGTCCTGTTCGCACTGGCGCTGCTGGTCGGCTGGAGCTTCCACGAACTGCGTACCGCCCACCCGCTGGTGGACCTGCGGACGCTGCGTAACCGATCGGTACTGACCGCCAACGTCGCCGGGCTGATAGCCGGCGTGGCGATGTACATGCTGATGTCGATGGTCACCCGCTTCGTGCAGACCCCGAGCGCCACCGGCTACGGCTTCGGCACGTCGGTACTGGTGACCGGGCTGGTGCTGCTGCCGTTCTCCGCCGCCAGTGTCGCCTCCAGCAAGTTGGTGCCGCTGCTGACCCGGCGAACCTCCACGGCGATGGTGCTGCCGATCGGCTGCGCGATCTCGCTGCTGTCGATGGTGATGTTCCTGTTCGCCCGGGGCAGCCTGTGGGAGCTGTTCGTGATCATGGGCATCGCCGGACTGGGCGTCGGCTGCACCTTCGCGGTGATGCCGGGACTGATCGTCAACGCCGTGCCCGCGCACGAGACCGGCAGTGCCATCAGCTTCAACCAGGTGCTGCGCACGATCGGCTACACCACCGGCAGCGTGCTGAGCGCCGTCGTCCTGGAGGCGCACACCGGCTCGGGCCGGCTACTGCCGGCCAACAGCGGCTACCAGGCCGCCGCCTGGCTCGGCTGTGCGATCTGGGTGGTCACCGGTATCGTCGCGATCGTCCTGCCCAGGCGGTCCGCCGAGGCGAAGCGCCCCGTGACCCCCGTGACCGTGGACGAGGAACTGATGGACGAGAGCATCGCCGACGCCGAGAGCGCCGAAGACAGTGTCACCGCGTCACCGGGCCGGTTCGGCCGGTGAGTCCCGCCAAACGGCGGGACTCCACCCGCAGCCGGCAGCTGCTGCTTGAGGCGGCGGCCGGCCTTTTCGCCGAACGCGGGTTCGATCGCAGCACGACCAGGGAGATCGGCGAACGGGCCGGCGTCGACCCGGCCCTGATCGCCCGCTATTTCGGCGGCAAGGCACAGCTGTACATCGCCGTGCTCGACCTGGACCGGGCCAGCGCCCGGCCGGCCGACCTGCTGGAACCCGAACGCAACCTGATGCTGGTCAACCGCGTCGACCAGCACGGCCCCGGCCCGGTCTTCCGGGCCGCGGTCACCCCGCTGGAGGACTCCGAAGTCCAGGCGACCGCCGTGGACCAGCTGCACTGGCGACTGGTGGACCCGTTGCGCGAGCGGTTCACCCGCGAGGGTCTGGACCGGCCGCAACTGCGCGCGGAACTCACGGTGGCCGCCTTCGTCGGCATCGTCCTGTCACGCCACGGCGGCGCGTTCAGGGCGCTGGCCGAGGCCGACACGAACGACGTCGTGAACCTGGTGCTGGACATGCTCGGCCAGGGCCAGGCCCAGGGCGCCGCAGGTTCCTGATCCGGTCGAGAGCCCGTGTCCGGGGCCGCAGCCACGAGGCCCTACCCGGTCGACGACGCAGGCCTCATCGACGTCGTGCGGGCCGTCGCACCGAGAAGTCTCGACGGCCACCCGCTGTGGCTCGTCTTCGACCCGGTCCGTCGTCCCCCGGCAGCGGGCGGGCCTGTGGGCTCGAAAAGTCGTCGCAAGGCGACGAGTGCAGCCTCGACTCCGGGCCGAGGCGTCGTACATCGTCGCTCCTCGGTGTGGCTCGGGCGAGCGTGGATGCGGCCTCACCTCTCGTCACCTCGGTCCGAGTCTTATGCCCTGACGTGACTGCTTTTTGCGATCGGGCGCCCTGCTGCGCTGTCCCATGAGGGCACTCCTCAGCGATCGAGGGTGCAAGACGTAAGCCGGGACCGGCGGATGGTCTTCCGGCATTCGCACCGCGAACCCCGTTGGTTCAACGTTTAATAACAGGCCTATCGCGACCTGTTTCGCCAAGGATGGACAAACAGCGCAGCAGTGGGGTGGGATCTGGCGCAGCTTGTCCACCGGGAGGTGGTGGAGCACTGGCGAGGATGGCGCGGTCGGTGTCGGTTATGGCGGGCTTGCCGACCACCTGGCGTTGCTGAGCAGCAGTTGGTGCCGCAGAGCAAGATTCTCGATGTTCTTGTCGCGGTCGCTCATCGGCGCAGGCGAAGGACGGCGAACGCGTTCGCCGGGGCGAGGTACGCCAGGCGCAGTAGCGCGACAGATGATGCTGCCCTCTGCCCTCTGCCCCCTGCGCCCTGAGCGGATGAGGACCTCGGGATGAGGGGCAGGACGCTCGGAGGCCAGTGATCAAGGCCGTGACCTGGACGGATGATTTATCGGCACCCGCAGGGCCGGATCCTCCATCGTGGTCGCGTCCGCCATGGTCTGCAGGGCAAGGGCGGGGTGTGAGAGTGGACTGCGCGTGCACGGCCGGGTGCGGCCGTCGGCAGGGGTGGTGGTTCAGCCCTCCGCTGGAGGCGTGCCGCGGGCGAGGAGGCGAGGGGCGAGGGCGGCGGCGAGGGTGGCTGCGGTGGAGCAGGTCGCGACGGTCGTCCAGGCCACGGGGCCGAGCGGCGTGCAGCCGAAGAAGTGGCTGACGCCGGGGGTCTGGATGACGGTAACCAGCGCGGCCGTCGAGATCGCGGCGGTGGTCACGACCAGGGGGCTGTGCCAGTCGGTGATGAGGGTCTGGCCCAGCTGGGTGCCGACCAGGGCCGCCAGGCCCATGGTGCTCGCCCGCTTCGCGCGGCCGGTCATGCGTCCCGTCTGCCAGGCGCCGGCGGCGCCGAGCGTGGTGGCGGCGCCGCGCACCGCCAGGACCCGGGCGAGGTCGGGCCCGAGCAGGGCGGGGACGGGGCCTGTGGCGAGCGGGTCCTCGCCGGTGTCGGGCGTGCGGGCGGGGGCGAGGGCGACGGCCAGCGCGGGCAGCATGTCGGTGAACATGTTGACCAGGAGCAGTTGGCGGGTGCCCAGGGGCGCGCGCCCGGACAGGGCGGTGCCCAGCACGGTGAAGGCCACCTCGCCCGCGTTGCCTCCGACGAGGATGCCGACCGCGTCGCGGACGCTGTGCCACAAAGTGCGTCCTTCGAGGAGTGCGTCCAGGAGGCGGGCCGGGTCGGGATCGGTCAGGACGAGGTCGGCGGCGGCGCGGGCGGAGGTGGAGCCGTGGGCGGCCAGGCCGATGCCGACGTCGGCCAGCCGGATCGCGGCTGCGTCGTTGACGCCGTCACCGGTCATCGCCACGACGTGCCCGGCACGCTGGAGGTCCTGGACGATGCGGACCTTGTGCTCCGGGGAGACCCTGGCGAAGACGCTGGTCCGGGAGACCCTCGCGATGCGGTCGCGGTCGGAGAGGGCGTCGAGTTCGGGGCCGGTCAGCACGGTGTCGGCCTGCGGGATGCCCAGATCGCGGGCGACGGACGCGGCCGTGGCGGGATGGTCTCCGGTGATCATGGCGACCCGGACCCCGGCGTCGGCGAGGCGTTTGACGGTCTCCGCGGCGCTGGGCCGTGGGGTGTCGGCGATGGCGAGGAAGCCGACGAGGGTGAGGTCGTGGGCCAGCGCGGAGAGGTCGTCGTCCGGGGCCGGGGGACGGTCGGGGAATGCCTCGGCGACGGCCAGGACGCGCAGTCCGTCGTCGGCCAGGCGCCGCACCAGGGCTTCGGCGGTGCGCCGCCGCGCCGGTCCGAACGGCATCCGCCCCGCCTGGCGGTCGTCCTTCCCCGACGAGCCGGAGCCGATGACGGCGGCCGAGGTGCAGCGTGCCAGCACCGTCTCCGGCGCGCCCTTGACGGCCAGGCAGACCCGTCCGGCGTCGGTGCCCGCCGAGGCCGAGTAGCCGCGGCTGGCCTCGAACGGCAGCTCGGCGGACAGCTCCCAGCTCTCGTCGGGCGGACACTGTGCGGCGGTGGCGTCGAGGACGGCCCGGTCGGTGGCGTGGGCTACGACGCGGTCGCCGGTGGTGGGCGGGCAGGCCCGGGAGGCGGTCCGCAGCAGGCGCCGACCGGCCCCGCTGTCCAGGTCGAGGTCGAGGTCGAGACCAGCCAGGCGGGTGACGGAGAGCTGGCCGAGCGTGAGGGTCCCGGTCTTGTCGAAGCAGACGACGTCGACGCGGCCGAGCGCCTCCAGGACCCGGGGGGCACGGGTCAGCACGCCCTTTTGGGACAGGCGCCGGGCCGCGGCGGACTGGGCGACGGTGGCGACCAGCGGCAGTCCTTCGGGTACGGCGGCGACCGCGACGGCCACTCCCGACGCGAGCGCCTCGCGCACCGGCACACCACGCAGCATCCCCAGCAACGTGACGACGCCGCCACCGACGGCGACCGCCGGCAAGGCCGTCCTGGTCAACTCGGCAAGGTGACCCTCGATGCCCGTCGGGACGCTCGCGGCGCCCGCCATGTCGGCGGCGCGTCCGGCTTCGCTCTGCTCGCCGGTGGCGACGACGACGGCATAGCCCGTCCCCGCGAGCACGGTGCAGCCCTGATAGACCATGCACGACCGCTCCGCGAGATCGGCACCCGGTGTGGCCGTAGGGTCCTTGGCGACCGGCGCGGCCTCACCGGTCAGGCTCGCCTCATCCAGCTCGAGACGGTCGCAGACCAGCAGCCGTGCGTCGGCCGGCACGACGTCGGACGGGCGCAGCGCGACGATGTCGCCGACCCGGAGGTCCTGGACCGGGACCGTGTCCTCAAGGGCACCGACGAGACCTGCGAAGAAGGCGTCCCGGTCAAGATCCGATCCGTGTTCCGGCGGCGCCCAGGCCACCTGGCGGGCGGTCGTCTGCTGGGTCAACAGCAGCGCGCGCAAGGCGCGTTCAGCCCTGGCCCGCTGCGCCCCGCTGACCACGGCGTTTCCCGCCATGACGCCGCCGACGAGGGCGGAGTCGATGGTCGACCCCACAGCGGCGGAGGCCGCCGCACCCAGCGCGAGCACGGGCGTCAGCGGGTCACGCAGCTCCTCGCGGACCGCCGTCGCCAACTGGCCCGCGCCGCGGACCGCTGAACGCAAACCGGTGGCCCCGGCCGCGAACCGTACCGCCGCCACGACGGCTCCGCGGGCTGCGGCGGCCGCACCCCCAGCGGGTGCCGGCCCTTCCGCCGCGGTTTGCGCGGGGACACCCGGCAGGTGCAGGACGCTGAGGGTCTCCCGCGCTCCCAGCGCATGCCAAGTGCCGCGAACACGACCCGGCGGCAGGGCGCGACCGGCCAACCCGCGAGCCGCACGCAGAGCCCCGAGCTGGGCAAGGAACGCGGCACCGTAAACCGGGGACGTCGTCAACCCCAGCATGCTGCGGCGCCGTCCCGCAGCGGCGATCAACGCACCGAGCGTCGAACCGCCCATGGACAGGTGCGCGGACCGCCCGCTGACCTGCCGGGCTTCGTCGATCGCGACCAGGACACGCCAGACCTGTTCCAGCCCCGGCCCGCAGATCAGATCGGCGGACCAGCACGTGTGGCTCGGCACCCCGGGCCCGGGCAGGACACCGACGCCGACGTCCGCCGCCGCCAAGGCCTCGTCGTCGCCGGTACTGACCACCACGACCACGTCGCCGTCCTGCTGCAACCGGCGGACCTCCGCGGCCGCCGAGGCCCCGGCCGGCAAGACGCGGTCGGCCCAGGGCAACAGCTCGCCGGCGCCGGCGTGCTCGGTGAGCAGCATGCTGCGGCCACCGGAGCGGGCGGCGCCGACGAGGGCGTCCGCGAGCGGATCGAGGTCGCAGCCGGCCAGGACCCGGCCGTGGCAGTGCCCGCCGGCGTCGTACAGGTCCAGCGGCATCCCCGCCGGATCCTCCGGTCGCCGGCCCTGGGTGCCCCGCGCGCGCCGCAACTGCCAACCACCGGCCGTCCAGGGCCCCTCGTGCGTCAGCTCCGCCACCGACCGCCCCATGAGCACGTTGTGCGCCGCGCTCCACACCTTCGCCTCGTCCAGGCCGCCGCCTGTGGACGATGCCGCCAGCAGCCGGGGACGGGAGGTGCACAGCACCGCCGAGTCGATGACGACGGCCGTCACCCGATCCAGCAGGCGCAGGGCCTCGGCGTCCATCGGCACCGCCCCGCTACCGGCCAGGTCGCGGCCGAGCAGCGCGCTGAACGCCTCGCGGCCCATGCCCGCCGCCTTGGGTACCGTGGCCAGGATCGCCCGGGCGGCCGATTCCACACTGCCGGTGTAGGCGAACACCCCGCCCGCCCCCAGCAGGGCGGCCAGCGAGGTCCGGTCGCCGCACTGCTCCACCGCCCCGGCCGGCAGCGGCGCAGGCCGCTCCGGACGTTCGCCGAGCCTCGACGGGAGTCCGGCGCCCGCCCGCACCAGTTCGTGCTCCCGCCGCTCCCACACCCCTTGGCGGGCGCGGATCTCGGCGAGCTGCCAGACTCGCTGCACGGTGTCCAGTGCCACGGGCGCGACACCGTCAGTCAGGGCGTGCACCGCGGCGCTGGACACGGCCAGCACCACTGCGGCGTGCGGCTTGCCGAGCCGGTCCTCCACCAGGCGTCGCAGCCGCGGGTGGGACTCCGTCACCACCACCGGGAGCCGCAGCACCGCGGGGAACGCAGGCAGCGGCGAGACCTGCCGGACCGCGGCCACCGCCAGCCCCAGACAGTCCGCGACCAGGGCCGCCTTGGCCAGCGCGGCCGGGGCGGTGTCGAACGGGGGCATCGGACCAAGGCCGCTGAACGGCTGGTCGCCCGTGCCGTGGGCCTCCTCCAGGTCCGCCACCACGTCGAGGATTTCCTCGAGGCCGGTCTGGTCATCGCCGAGTTCGACGACCACCTGCCCGAGGGCGGCGTTGACCTCCGCCCAGCGCACTCCCTTCACCGCGCGAACGGCAGCGGTGAGATCCCGGCTGAGCCGTTCGTGGCACTCCCCCCGCCCGGTCAGGCCGCGCACCTCGATGTGGGCACGTCCCCTGCCCCTCCACAGGCGCCGCTGTCCGCGCCGCGCTCCCGCATCTGCCAGGACGGTGGCGGCTTCGGCAAGGTCACTCGGAACGCTGCGCAGCGCCCGCCGCGCAGCGCGCCCGCACTGCTGGGCCGTCGAGGCAGCGTCGTGCACCGCCCCGCCCAGCGCTCCCACTGGCGCGGCCACCAGGCCGACCACCGACGGCACGAGTCCGCTCAACGACACCAAGGAAACTCCCGCAGTACCCGGGCACACGGCCACCACCCGCGGGACGCGTCCTGTCGGGACACGGTCGCGGTGTGCTTCACAAAGAGAACATTAGGCAACAAAGTCAGATAATGAGTGGATAACACCCCCGGGGGAGGGATCCACGGAGTCGGCAGAAGGGCAGGCCCATGACACCCGCAGCGCAGCGCAGCAGCCGCCAGGCGACGAAGCGAGCCACCAAGAAGACGGCGGCGGCACCCAAAAGCGGCGCGGGACGCAGCCGGGCTTCCGGCACCACGGCGACCCGGACCACCAAGACGCGGAGCAAGGCCTCCAGTGCCGGCCAGCACCAGCACGACGTGACCATCACCATCCCCGTCGACAGCGCCGCCAGCGCCGTCGGCAAAGTCGTCACCCTGCCGGTCACCGCGGCCCAGCGGATCCTCCCCTCCGCCGGCGGACTTCCTCTGTACGTCGGCCTCGGCGCCCTGGGCATCGCCGGCATCCTGGAATGGCCGGTGGCAGCCGGCATCGGCGTCGGCTACGCCGTCCTGCGCCAAGGCGGCCCCCTCAACCCCCACCCCGAAGAAAACCCGGCCAAATAGGCGACATCCAGAACCTGGCCAAGGAGACGACAGCCACTCGATGGCACCTGTCAACGTTCCGTGAATGTGGTTCTGGATCACTTTCCGTGCCGAGGCAACAGAGGGTCACTCAGTGCTGCCCGCTACCGCACTTGATTGGGTGATGCCGGGGCCGTTCGTCTGACAGCCGCAGGCTGGCGCCGGTAGCTCTGGGGATATGAGGTACGCACAGGGCGGTGGTCTGACCCACGTGCACAGGGGCAATCGGGGGCGGTTACGGCTACAGACGGTGGAGCGCTTCGAGGCCGGGCAGAGGAACGGGGAGGTCGCTGCAGCGCTGCGGGTGAGCGAGCGGTCGGTGGAGCGGTGGCGTCGGGCCTGGTGCGAGTGCGGCCGGGCGGGGGTGTTATCGAAGGGCTCTCCGGGGCGGTCCCGGCTCAGCGAGGGCCAGATCGCCAGACTGGAGCGGGAGTTGGAGCGCGGTCCGCCGGCCCACGGGTGGGCCGATCAGCGGGGGACCCCGACCTCAAGCCGCAGGAGGGCATCTGGTCGCTGGTCAAAGGCGAGATCGGCAACCTCGGCGCCGCGGACCTCACTGAAATCACCCGAGCCGTGAGACGTCGACTCAAGAGGATCCGTACCGCCCCGAGCTCGTCGACGGCTCCCAAGGGCCGCATTGTCTGGGAGAACCCGAGGAACGGGTTGCTCACGATCTCAAAAGTTAAGAACCAAGCGCCGGACGAAGAGGGCATGGCCACCTCAGGCTGCGGCGCGCGATCGTCGTGCTGATGCCCGCGCAGTGCCAAGCGGTGCGGGAATCACCTCGTTGCTGCACGTCAGCGAGGACTATGTACGCGATGTCATCCACGCGTTCAACGAGCGGGGGTTCGACGCGCTGGACCCAAAATGGAGCGGGGGACGACCCAGCACGATCAGTGATCAGGTGCGCGAAAGCATCTGCCTGATTGCCCGGACGTCCCCCGCCGACTGGAAGATCGCCGCGTTCTCCACCTGGAGCCTGACCAAGCTCGCCGAGCAGCCCGCTGCGCATGCGAATGGGTGGGCACAGCGCACGAGGCACAGGACGAAGGGGCGCTGGGGGCTGCTTCCGCGGAGGCATTCCGCCACGGCGGCGTAGTCGCGCAGAACGTAGTGCGGGTGCTGGACTGATCAGCACCTGTCCGCGGCCCGGAGACCAGCACGGACCATCTGACATCACGAGTTCAAAGTCCGTAGGCCGCGGGGCCGAGATCTCCCTCAAGGAGCGTTTGTACGATCTGGGGCCGGTCCCAAAGGGCCAGGATCTCGTTGGCGATGGCCGCGACGGGCAGGTGGTCCTGGTGCCGCACCTTGATGGCTGCGGCTTTCAGAGTGCGCGGGACGGCTCCGGCGTTCAGGAGGACACGCCATTCCTGCACGCCGAGGGCCAGGAACTCCAGTGCGGTGAGCCCGGCGACCTCCAGGGGGTCGGCCAGTGTGCCGGGCATGGCGGTGAGGGTGCGCAGGTGGGGCAGCCCGGCGACAGGCGCGAGGTTGAACGGCGCGCCGTCCCGGGCGCCGAGGGACAGGACTTCCAGGGCGGGATGGGCGGCGGCCTGGATCGTCTCAAGGTATCCGGTGCCGACCCTGGCCACGGCCGGAAGCTCGTCTCCGCGGCGGTCGCGGCGTTCCTCCTGTACCCGGCCCAGAACGAAATCGGTGAGGGAATCGGCCACGAGCTCGGCACCGAGGCTCTGCGCGCGATGGACCACGATGATCTGCCCGAAGTGCCCGCGCGGGCCGGGGGTCAGGTCGACTGCGAACGCGTCGCCGCCGTTGCCGCCGAAGCCGATCCAGCCCGGTGAGCCGCCCAGGCCCTGCACTGCGGCGTCGGGCAGGGTGCAGATCGCATCCGTCGCGCCGAGGTCCCAGCCCGGGAAACGGGGCGCCGCGTCGATGCTGAACAGGTGTTCCAAGCCGAAGATCTCGCAGCCGACCGCCTCGTCGAAGCGTTTCGCCGTCTCGAAGTCGTGGCCCCAGTCCACTCGTGTCACCCGGTAGAGCACCTTGAGCTCATCGGACAGGGTGACACCGAGGCGCGCTTCGGCGGCAGCGATCTCCTCTTCCGTCGCGCCGATGGTGTCGGGCAACCGTTCGCGGAGCGTCCACTCCAGCAACTCCAGGTCCACCGATGGTGCCGGTACCGCCCCGGGCACCGGATCGGGGCGGCGGAGCCAGGGTGCGGGAAGGGAGCCATCAGCCAGGACGAGCACCCCCAGGTCCGGGTAGCCGTGAGCCGGTTCCACAACCGGGCTCGGCCAGACCAGACCGAGCGTGGTCCGTCCGTCCGGTTGGGCCTCCGCCCTGAATGCGATCTCCTGGACTCCGCCGCGCCCGAGCGCCCTCTGTATGTTCTCCACCGCGATCCGCGCTGTCGACGACATGGGTCCCGGATGGGCAAGGCTCCATCCGGATCGACTGATGCGTCCTGCCACACGGGCCGACCGGGCTGCACGCCGCTCTGCGTCGTCCGCCAGCATGAGCCGGAGCACGGGCTCCCAGGTCGCGAAATCGCATACCGATGACAAGGGGGGGCTCTGATCAACCATGCGCAGACCATACGCGGAGCCAATGACAGTGAAAGCGGCCGTGCCCGCCGCCTGCCGACAGGTCACCTGACACCCGAGCGGCCGGGCGGCGTGCCGGCGGGTGATCGGGCGTTCCTGCCAGCACTGCTCCACCGGCTCCCGAAGGACGCGTTGCGCCAGGCCAGTCTGGGATGCGACAGCGCGGAGTTCACGGGCACCGGCCCTGACCAGGATGGATGAGGTTCTCGGCAGGGACAGGGTGGCAAGCACGCGAGCCGCAGCCGGTCGGGCCGGCTGCGGCTCGTGCGCCCGTCGGCGCCGTGGGGAGTGCCCCGGACTACGGCTGGGCGGGCTTGCCCGCGGTGTAGAGCCAGGTGTGGAAGAGGTCGCCGAGCTTCCTGCCGGACACCTTCTCGCTGAGCGCGATGAACTGAGCGGTGGTTCCGTTGCCGTAGCGGTGGCTGCCGGCCCAGGTCTTGAGGATGCTGAAGAAGTGGGCGTCGCCGACGGCCGTACGCAGCTTCTGCAGGGTCATCGCGCCACGGGTGTAGACGGGCGAGGCGAAGATGTTCGCCCCCTCGCCGGGATCGCCGGTCGGAAAGGCCCACAGGCTGCTGGTGGCCGGGCGGGCGTAGTAGCCGTCGAACGTGGCCTGGGTACTCTGCCCGCCGTGCTGCTCCTCCCAGAGCCACTCCGTGTAGGTGGCGAAGCCCTCGTTGAGCCAGATGTCCTGCCAGCTGGTCAGGCTCACGGAGTCGCCGAACCACTGGTGCGCGGTCTCGTGGACGACCGTGCCGACGTCCGGCGCCCGGTCGTAGATCGGGCGGGTCTGCGTCTCCAGCGCGTAGCCGACGTCCGGCGCCTGGTCGACGATCGCGCCGGCCGCAGAGAAGGGGTACCGGCCGAAGAGGTTGCTCTCCCAGTCGAGGATCGCCGGGATCTGGGCCAGTGCCGGGGCGGCGTCGGCCGCCTCGCGGGGATCCACCGCGTTGTAGACGGGGATGCCCGAGGCGGTGGTGTACCGCTGGACGTTGAACTTCCCGACCGTGGCGGTGGCGAGATAGGAGGCCATCGGCTCGGCCTGCCGCCAGCGGAAGGTGGTCTTGCCCCGCGTGGTCCGCTGCGACGTCAGCACGCCGTTGGCGACCGCCGTGTATCCGGCCGGCACGGTGATCGCGAAGGTGTACGACGCCTTGTCCACCGGGTCGTTGTCAGCGGCGAACCAGGACATGGCGCCCTGCGGCTCACCCGCGACGAAGGCCCCGTCGTCGGTGGGTATCCAGCCGTCCGGGGAGCCGTCCGGGTCGGTGACGGTCTCGGGCACGCCGCCGTAGGAGAGGTCGACGCGGAAGCTCTCCCCCTTCCGGAGCGACTTGCGGGGGGTGATGACGAGTTCCTGTCCCGCACGCGTCCACCGGGCCGTCCGTCCGTTCACCCGTACGCTGCGCACTGTCAGCCCGGACAGGTCGAGGTCGAACCTGGTCAGCTGCTGGGTGGCGCGGGCGGTGAGGGCTTCGGTGGCGTCCAGCCGCCGGGTGGCCGGGTCGTAGGCGAGGTCCAGATCGTAGTGCGCGGTGGTATAGCCGCCGTTCCCGGCGAGCGGGAAGTACGGGTCGCCCTGGCCCGGTGCGCCGAGGCCGTCCGTGCCCGCGGCCACGGCGGGGCTCTCGGCCGTCAGGGCCAGGGAGGTCGCGAGGACCGCCACGGCGATGCCCAGGTATCGGGTCCGGGCGGTCCTCCAGCGCGGGCGGGCGGGGATGGCCTCTCCGTGGGCAGCGAGCACGTGCACTCCTGAACGATGCGGCGGAACCGAACATGATCACATCAACGTGGCCACACCTTATGGCGCCGTTCTCCCGGCGACAAGGGATCTTCTTCCCCGCGAGCGGGCGGCTCGGCCTGCTCACCTGCCTGTGTGGGGCTCAAAAATAGAATTTCCGCTGCGGTGCTGCGGGTTTGTCGCGCTGTCAGATGGCGATCTGGTGCTCGTTGATAAGTCCGCCGGGGATCGGCGTCCACGACGCAGGGTTCGGGCCTGCGACGTACCTGGCCGCCGGAGTCGCCCTGGCCGGGCGGCCGGTCACGGCCGCCCGGGTGTGCCTCCGCGTGTCGCGGCCGGGCGGTCAGAACACGCGGATCGGGATCTCGGCCGGGTCGGCCAGCAGGTCGGAGATCTCGTCGTCCAGCCGGACCAGCGTGACGGAGGCGCCCGCCATGTCGAGCGAGGTGCAGTACTCGCCCACGTAACTGCGGCGGATCTCGATGCCGCGCTCCACCAGCTGCTTGTGGGCCCGCCCGTAGACCAGGTAGAGCTCGCCGATCGGTGTGCCGCCGAGGCCGTTGACCATCAACGCGACGCCGTCGCCCGAGGTGTACGGCAGGTCGTCCACGACCGCGCTGACCAGTTCGCCCACCATCGCGTCCGCCGGCTGGAGCTTCTCCCGCTTGCGGCCGGGCTCGCCGTGGATGCCGACGCCCATCTCGACGGCGTCGTCCGGCAGGTCGAACAGCGGGGAGCCCTTTGCCGGCGGCGTGCAGGCGGTCAGCGCCATGCCCATGGTGCGGGTCACGGAGTTGACCTTCTCGCCGATCCGGTGCACCTCGTCGAGGTCCGCGCCCCGCTCGGCGGCCGCGCCGACGGCCTTCATGACGAAGAAGTTGCCGGCCACGCCGCGGCGGCCGACGGTGTACGTCGAGTCCTGCACGGCCACATCGTCGTCGATGAAGAGGGTGCGGACGGCGACCCCCTCGGCCTCCGACAGCTCCTGCGCCATCTCGAAGGCCATCCGGTCGCCGGTGTAGTTGTTGACCAGCAGCAGGACGCCCTTCGGGGAGGCGACCAGTTTCACCGTCTCGTACACGAAGTCGGTCGGCGGCGCGGAGAACACGTCGCCGGGACAGGCGGCGTCGAGCATCCCCTTGCCGACAGTCATGACGTGTGCCGGCTCGTGCCCGGAGCCGGACCCCTGGACGATGGAGACCTTGTTCTCCTGCGGGGCGTCGGCACGCATGATCAGGTTGTACTCGGGGACGTACTTCAGCGTGTCGGGGTTGGCCAGGGCCAGACCCTCCAGCATCTCCGAGACGTAGTCCTTCGGGTCGTTGACGAACTTCTTCATACTGTCGCTCCTCAAGGTCGTGTCCGAGCCGCCGGGTGCGGGGCGCCGGGCCGGATGCCCGTGCCGGCGCCCGCGGTCAGTCGCGCGCGTCCCACTCGGCGGCGACGCGCTCCGCCATGACCGCGACGGCCACCGCGCCCGGGTCCGGCGAGCCGATACTGCGCTCCCCGGTGTAGCTCTGCCGACCGCGTCGTGCCTGCATGGGTGTTGTCGCGTCGGCCGCGGCGCGTGCCGTCGACGCGGCGAGGGACGCGAGCTGTGCGGCCGTGGCCGGCTCGCCGCCGGCCAGCCGCTGCTCCAGCGCATCGGTCATCGGGATCAGCGCGTCCAGCAGCGTCTTGTCGCCGAGATCGGACTTGCCGCGCGCCTTGATCCCCTCGACCGCGGCCCGCAGCATCGCCACCGTGTCCGAACCGGACAGCTCCGGCCGGTCCTTGACGGCGGCCGCGGCGCGCAGGAAGGCGGTGCCCCACAGCGGGCCCGAGGTCCCGCCCACCCGTTTGGAGATCACCAGGGCGATCTTCTTGAGGAAATCGGCCGGCGAACCCTCGTCGAGGGTGTCCCAGTCGGCGAGCACGATCTCGAAGCCGCGGGCGAGCGAGAAGCCGAAGTCGCCATCGCCCGCGACGGCGTCGAGGTCCCCGAACGCCTTCTCGTTGTCGACTGCGGTCTGCGCGATGGTGCGGACGACGAAGGCGAGGTCCGCTGCGGATGTCGGCGTCGATGGCATGGCTGGCTCTCCTGACTGGCGCGGCGTCAGTTCCGGCGGGAACCGGAGCCGGGCGGATCGGATCCGCCGGCATCGGCTGCCGACGGATCGGCGCCGGCGGTGAGCAGGGCGGCCAGGTCCGCGAACTCCACCCACGGGCCCGGGTGCGTGCCCAGCGGATCGCGCAGCACGCGGGTGACGGTCTCCTCCGGCGGCGGGTCGCCCAGCGACGTGACCACCAGCGCCGCCCCGGTGAAGTCCTCCTCGCCGGTGTAGGCACTGGTGGTGACGGCGCAGGTCAGCCCGGCGGCGAGCGCCGCCAGCATCCCGTTGCGGCTGTCCTCGATCGCGACGGCGTCCGCAGGGGCGACGCCCAGCTGCTGGACGGCGTGGACGTAGATGTCCGGGGCCGGCTTCTTGCGCGGGACCACGTCACCGGCGAACACGCTGAAGGCCGCGGCCAGTTCGGGCCCCATGGCCAGGTTGAGGACGCTGCGCACCGACGCCTCCGCGGAGGTGGAGGCGACCGCGAGCGTCCACCCGGCCTGCCGCGCCGCCGCGGCGATCCGCCGCACGCCGTCCCGGGGCGGGATGGCCCCGCTGCGGATGATCGCGGTGTAGATCTCGGTCTTGCGCCGGTGCCAGCGGGCGACCTGCTCGGCCAGCGCTTCCGGGTCGTCGGGCAGACCGGCGGCGGCGACGAACTCCGGCGTCAGCAACCGCCGCATCCGCTCCTTGCCGCCGCCCACCTTCACCTTCTCCGCGTACTCCTCGTCGCTCCACCGGACCGGCAGGCCGAACTCCTCGAACGTCTGGTTGAACGCCGGCAGATGGCCGTAGCGCTCGGTGTCGGCGAGCACGCCGTCGCAGTCGAACACCAGTACGGGCACGGTTCAACCCGCCCGGCCGGCGCTGCCGAAGAGCGTCATCAGCGAGCCGGTCATGTCGACGACGTCCTGGCGGACGGACCGGAAGAGGGACGGCGGGTCCCACTTCTGCCGCTCCGCCGCCGATTCGAGGAAGGCCAGGCCGGACTTCATGAACGTCTCCTTGAGCGCGGTCGAGATGTTGACCTTCGCGCACCCCCGGGAGATCAGGTCGCGGAACTGGTCGTCGGACAGTCCGCTGCCGCCGTGCAGCGCGATCGGCACCGGATGCGCCGCCACCAGGTCGGACACGCGCTGGGCGTCGAGCACCGGCGCCTGCTTGTACGACCCGTGGGCGTTGCCGATGGCCGGCGCGAAGACGTCGACGTGCGTGGTCCGCAGGAACTCCAGCGCGACCGCCAGTTCCTGCTGCTGCGCAGCGGTTTCGCTGCCGATGTCGTCCTCCACGCCGGTGATGGACTCGATCTCGCCCTCGACGGCGGCCCCGTACCGACGGGCCTCCGCGACCACCTCGACGGTCTGCCGCATGTTCTCCTCGACCGGCAGCTTGGAGGCGTCGAAGAGCACCGAGTTCCACCCCAGTCGCAGGCACTCACTGATCACCTCGCGCTCCGGGCAGTGGTCCAGGTGCAGGGTGACCGGCACCTCGATGCCGGCGGTCATAGCGGTCCACATCGCCCACAGCACGTCGCCGCCGATCGACTTCACCGTTTTCACGGAGGTCTGCACGATCAGCGGCGAGGACCTCTCCACCGCAGCCGCGAGCACGGCCTCCATGGTGAGGTCGTTGAAGACGTTGATTGCCGGTACGCCGTAGCGCTCCTCGAAAGCGCCGGACAGGATCTCGGTCAGCGGTACAACTCCCACGTCGCCTCCACCGTTCGTCCCGACCTCCATTCCACGCCCGCGGATGCGTGTCCGCCACTTGTGTCCTAGTGGACGCGGAGGGTAGTCGGGCGCCCCGATCGTGCGGGGAGGACCGGCCCGGGTCCCCGACGGCGCAGGCCGCGCACGAAGCATCCCCGGCCCCGGGGCGGACGCGGCACCGAACGTCGTCCTCATCCGGATGAAGGGAGCATCCCCCCGCGGGGAGGACCCGACGGAGCGTCGGTCAGCACTCCCAGGTTGCAGGGTGTCCGGCTCGGTGATGGTGGGCTACTCCAGCAGGTTCAGGCCGCAGCAGATGCCGCCGGTGAGATCGACTGGGGCATCGGGGCGGATTCCACGGTCGTGCGCGCTCACCAGCAACGGCGTCGAAGGAACCTGGTGTACTTCGAGTCGCGCTCCCGGAGCAGGAAGCGTAGTGAGTCCATCCGGCATCCCGGTGTCGTGGCGAGGTTCCTGGCTGCTGCGTGGTCCAGCGGACGGTGGGGTCGGCGGTGATGCCGGCGAGGTGGAGGCGTCTGGTGCCGTGCTCGATGAAGATGAGGACGTATCGGACCGCGCGACCTGACGCCGCAACACCGCGTTCTCGTGCCGGAGCGCCAGCACCTCCGCGTCCTTGGCCGCACGGCTGCGCAGCGCAGCCGCCCAGGTGCCGTCCGAGCTCTGCTCTGGCGGAGAAGTTCGCAGGTCACGCCCCGAATCGTGTTTTCGAGCCGGATTGGCTCTCCGCAGCCCGAGGATCTCATCGGGGAGTGTTCTCGATTGCCTCGGCGACGGCTACGCCCGCGCCGACCGTGCTCCCCAGCGCGTCCGGATCGAGCCCGCGGGGTTCGCACCTGCGCAACTGCGCGTACTCCCCTAGGACTTCTCTTGTGATGGCGTGCGTGCGCCAGCGAAGGTTCAGGACGAGCCACAGGCGTGCCTGTGAGCCGCACAGTTGACGTTCCTTTACCAAGCCCCGGGCTGCGCCGGGCCGTCGGAGGCACTTGTCCATGTCATCACACATACGTCATCGACTTGTTCGGGGATCGGGGCACCCCGGTCCGATAGCCCTGCTCGCCGTCATAGCCGTACTGACCGGTGTGTCCTCTCCGGCGTACGCGGCCGGGTCATCGACCGCGGGCAGTGGAGCCGGGAAACCGGCGGCCAAGGCTCCCACCCTGGTGGACGGGCTGTCCGACGTGGTGGACGCCTCTGTGCCGGCCGCTACCGCAGCCCGCAGCAATCTGGCGGGCCACAAGGACCGTTATCACATCCCCTCCTCGGACCGGGACCTGGTCACGGACAGCGTGACCTCGGACCCTGACGGCGCCGAGACGGTGCGCCTCGACCAGAAGTACCACGGAGTGCCGGTCCTGGGCGCCCAGTACGTGGTGCGCATGACGCACAAGAACGGCAAACGGACCGTCACCGGCACATCCGGCGCCTACTTCACCAGTCTCGATGTCGACACCGGCAAGGCGACTCTCCCCGTCGCGACCGCCGTGGACGACGCGGTGCGGAATGTGCGGGACGGGCTGGCCAGGGGCGGCTACGTCCCCAGCCACGCGAAGAACGGCGACACCCTGTCGGGCACCGACCGCGGGCTGACCATCCTGCCCACCGACAACGGTGTCCTGGCCCGTCATGTCACCGTGAGCGGATCCGACCCGATGACGGGCGCGCCGGTGCTGCAGGAGGTGTATGTCGACGCCGCGACCGGGATGGCGCTGTTCGAGTCCGGCGGGCTGGCCACCCTGGCCGCGCCGGGGCAAACCCCCGGCGCCCACCCGGGCGGCACGGCGGCGAAGCCGGCCACCACCGGCCGGTCCGGCTCAGTGGCCCCGTCCGGCTCCGCGTCCGTCTCCTCTCCCGACCCCGGATCGGCGGGATTCACCGGAAGCGGCACCCTGCTCAACGGCTCCACCGTGCCGCTGTACCTGACGAAGGACGCCTCCACCGGGGCGTACCTGTTGCGGGACACCGCGCACATGGCCGACACCAAGCAGCACAACGTGATCCAGACCTGGGACGCCACCAGCGTGTCGTACCAGGATGCCTCAGGCGTATGGCCGGACGGCGTCGTGCCGTACTCCTCGCCCACCCCTCAGCTCAGCCCGGACCTGACCTCGGTCGGTGCGGTCGACGCGCACTGGGCGGCCGGGCAGGTGTACGACTTCTATCGCGACACCTTCCACCGCAACAGTCTCGACGGCCAGGGTATGACGATCAACTCCCTGGTCGGCGTGACGGACTACGGCAACTCGTTCGTCAACGCCTTCTGGGACGGCACCAAGATGGTGTACGGCACGGGTGACTCCGAGTACCGCTCACTGGCCTCCGACCTCGACGTGGTGGGCCACGAGATGACCCACGGCGTGGTCCAGAACACCGCGAACCTTGTCTACGCGGGCCAGTCGGGCGCCATGAACGAGGCCCTGGCCGACTATTTCGGCAACGCCATCGACATCACCGTCAACCACACGCCGATGACCGATCCGAACGCCGGACTCATCGGCGGCGACCTGTGCCGCACCCTGGCACCCAAGGACTGCGCTTTCCGGGACCTCAACGACGGTGCCACGATGAAGAAACTTGTCGGCATGCCCCTCGGGTCGTCCTACGACAACGGTGGCGTGCATCTCAACTCCACAATCTTCAGTGGCGCGTTGTGGGACATCCGCGAGAGCCTCGGCGGCAAGTCGGCCGACCAGATCGTCTACCGGGCGCTGACCTCCTACATCACCCCTCTGGACGGCTTCGACGAGGGCCGCGACGCGGTCATCGCGGCGGCGAAGTCCCTGGGCGTGCGCGGCAGCCGGTTGGCCGCGGTGAAGGGGGCTTTCGCAGCCCACGGCATCGTGCCGGGCTGGGAGAAGGGTCTGGGTGTGGACAGCAAGGTGCTGCTCGGCCGGCTCGGGACCTTGCCGCAGTTCGTCGGCACCGGCAACGCCCCCAGCACCGGCGGCGGCTGGTGGACGGTTCCCAAGTCCAGCGCCGACAGCACCGCCCCGTACTCCGTGTGGGTCGGCCGCGTCGATGGCAAGGTCAAGCCACGGCAGGTCTCCCCGAACGACGGCCGGACCCACATGAGCGCGGTCACCGACGGCAAGCGCGTGGTGTGGGTTGCCGTCGACACGCCCTCGCCGGACGACCCGTACTCGCACACGTACGACATCCTCTCCGCACCTGTCAGCGGAGGGGCTCCTACGACGCTCTACAGCACCGCCACGGAGGTCACCGGCCTCAGCGTCGAGGGTGACACGGTCGCGTGGTCCCGGCGGAACGCGCAGACCGGACTGCAGCAGGTCCTGTACCTGAAGGCCGGCGGCGCCACCCCGCAGGTGGTCCCGCTCGGCCGTGACTACAACGAGGCCCTCATGCCGGCCCTGAAGGACGGGCGCATCGCCTACGTGCACCAAGGACTCTTCGACGGGCAGTACGGCGCCGTCGTCGAGGTATACGACATCGCGAGCGGCACGACCACGGACCTGGGTGCGCCTTCCTCGCCGGAGTGGATCAGCACACCGGTGGCCACTTCAACCGGCGTGTACTGGCTGATCGACACCGACTACACCGACGACGACTTCACCACCTTGCGCCGGGCGGACTTCGACGGCTCCCACGTCACCGACCTCATCCCGGAGAAGGGCCCGAACCCGGTCCGCGCCTACGGTCTGGCCGCTACGGACACAGAGGTCACGCTGACCGTGTACCCCTCGTTCTCCCAGGTGTTCGACAACTACAACGACACCCTGGCGAAGCTGTACCAGTTCACGCCGCAGGGAGCGCCGCTCGGCCGTGTCTCCTGCAGTGTCGGCCAGCAGTCGAACGCCGCGGCCGATACCGGCAGCCGGGTCCTGTGGATGGACACCACGACCACGGACACCGACCTGGTGACCCGGGACCGCCCGGCGGGCACCTGCGCCTGAGCGCTCCGCGACCGCGGGTCCCGCGATTCTGCGCGAGGACAGCCGGCCGGTACCCATGAGGCAGGGTCCGCCCCCTTCAGAGGGGCGGACCCTGCCGTTCCGTTTCCTGCGCGGTACGCCGCTGTCCGCACACCGCGCCGGCCGTTCGGCCTCGACGGCTTCACTCCGTAATCGCGAGTCGCTGAACAGGCAGATCATCGTGGCGACATCCACCGGCGGTTTCGGGTTCGGTTTCGGGCTCTCCGCGCTCTCAGCGGTCGTGGTCCCCGCCGTCCCCGCCGTCCCCGCCGCCCACCGGCGGCCCCCCGCGGCTCGCCGCGAAGCCGGTCAGCCAGCCGCGTTCCGCCGCGAGCAGGGCCACTTGGAAGCGCGTCCTGGCCCCGAGCGTCTGGACGGCCTCGCTGACGTGCTTCTGGACGGTCCGCCTGCTCACCCCCAGCACCCGGGCGATGGCCTCGTCCTTCAGCCCGGTGGCCATCAGGTGCAGGATCTCCCGGGTCCGCGCGTCGGGTTCCCCGCCGAGGGGGGCCTGGTAGGGAACGCGCCAGTCCCGCAGGGTCTCCAGCGACATGGGGACTGCGCGTTCCCAGATGCTCTCGAAGAAGGCGGCGAGCACGTCGAGCAGGGCCGGGGAGTGCACCAGCAGCGAGCCCAGCCCGGGCCGGTCGCCGCGTAGCGGCAGGAGAGCCGCGGTCCGGTCGAAGAGCGCCAGTTTGACGGGGAGTCCGGAGCTGATCCGCAGGTCCCCGCGGAGCAGCGATGTGCCGCGGACCGCGGTCTCCAGGGACACCGGGTCGGTGAGCCCCTCGCTGTCGTAGACGGACCGCAGCTGTACGCCGTCGCGGGCCGTGACGGAAGCAGGCCGCTGGCGCGGTCCGGGTCCGTCGGGGGTGGCGGTCACGTAGGGCGGTTTCGCCAGGTGCAGTACCTCGTGGCGGCTGGTTGTGAGGAGGTGCAGGTAGCAGGCGGCGACCTCGCCCTCGTCCTCCAGGACCTCGACGGGACGCGGTGTCGCCCGCGGGTGCGCCAAGGCCCGGTACACCTCGTCGAGCTGTTCCATGTGCTCTTCCGCCAGGGCGAGTTCCTGCCGTCGGCGGGCCAGCAGCGAGCCGAGGGACACGCGCGGCGGCCCGACGCTCCAGCGGGTCGGGCGCCCGGGGGCACGGATGACGAGGCGTTCGGCTTCCAGGGACCGCAGTGCCCGTCCGACCGCGGCGGCAGGTGCGGCGACGGCCGCCGCGACGGCTGCGGTGCCCGAGACGGGATGGTGGACCAGGTGATCGAGTATCCGCCCGGCCAGCGGGTCCAGCCCGGCGCCGGCCCACGGGCCCGGTCCCGTCCCGGCTCCCGGGTCACGGCCGGACTCCGCTCCCAGGTCACGGCCGGTCCCCGCCGGGGATTCCGGTCCCGCCCCCGTCCACGGGTCGTCCGCGGAGGTGTCCATCGGCAGCTCCTGCGGGTCGAGAGCGCGCAGTGACCGTACCCGGCCCGTCACCAACGGACCGGCGCTCATGTGGGCAACTGCGCGTACCCGCAATCAAAGGATCTTGTCCAGCGTGACGCTGCACCGTCAAGGTGAGTCGGAGCCGCGATCACTGAGAAGGACAAATATTTACTTCTCTGAATCATCGGAGGACGTCGCATGTCCGTACGCTTCAGACGGGTCGCACTCGGGACCCTGGCCGCCGCTCTGCTGGCCGCCGGGACCCCCGCGGCGGTGCACGCCGCCACTCCCGCCTCCACCGGTGAGCCCCCGCCCTCAGCAGCTGGTGCGGCCCCCGCGGCGCATACGGTCACCCTGCCCGACGGCTCGGTGGTGCGCTGGTCCGATGGCGGGACCGGCACGCTGACCGGCAAGGACGGCAGCACCCGGGTGTTCCCGGTGCCGACCACCAAGGGCCGTACCGGGCTGGGCACCCCGCTCGCCCCGACCGCCGACCTCCTCCAACGCCGCGTAAACGCCGCAGGCCTGACGCCCTACCAGGTAGCTGGCGACACCGGCGGAGCCCGCTCCGCCGTCCGCCCGCAGACCATGAACTCGGGTCCCGTCCCGCTCCCCGCCGCCATCCGCGAGGCGGTCGGCGGCGCCGCCTCCGATCGCAGGTCCCTCGCCGCGACCCCGGCCGCCGCCGTCGGACTCCCCTCCAACGCGGGCCTGACCACATCCTTCCAGTCCTATCTGAACGCCGGCGGGGTCGACGCGGCCGGCGCCTTTGAAGACTCCGCGACCTACCTGCACGCGCTGCCCGGCGCCGGACAGATCGTCACCAACGTGTCGCTCGGCGACCTCACCGACCAGTCGATGGCCGACAACGGCGACTCGTACGTCCAGGCGTACGGCCCCACCACCGTCGTCAAGGACGGGCAGCGCTATCTCGACTACCCCTCCCTGCCGCTGATCCCCACCTACACCAGCGACAACAAGGGCCGGCTCGATCCGACCGGATCGACCGAGGGCCAGGACCCCAACCTCGCCGAGGTGCTGCTCGACTTCTCGATGATGTCCCCGCTGCCGCACGACCGGCAGCGACCCGAGAACACCGGCAGCGGCGCCACCGACCTGCTCGGCATCGCGCCCGGCGCGCAGTACCGGCTCGTCATCCCCCAGGAGCCGTCGAGCGACGGCATCGCCGCCGCCCTGAAGGCCGCCGCCGCGCAGAAGCCGCGCCCCGACGTCATCACCGCCAGCCTCGGCTTCGGCACCGACGGCTCGATCGGCTTTCCCGCCCGGTGGCTGGAGGACGACCCGGTGATCCGGGACACGCTGGCCTCCATCGTGGACTCCGGCGTCGTCGTGGTCGTCTCCTCCAACGACGGCACCCGGCTGGGCCTGCCGGTGTCCGTCGGCCCGGACGGCGGCAGCACGCCCACCGACCGGACGTCCAGCCGGGCGGCGCAGACCGACATCAACGACGTCGCCCCCACCACCACCCCCTCGCTGGTCCGTGACACCGGGGTGATCGCGGCCGGCGGCACCACCGTCGACGACACGCTGACCTCAGGCGACGTTCGTACCGCGGTCTACCCCACCACCCGCTACAACGGTTCGGCCGGCTACTCCTCCGGCTTCGGCACCCGGGTGGACCTGGCCGCGCCCGGCGACAACCTGCCCTCGCTGATCCACACCTCGGACGGGACCTCCGTGGTGCTCAACGGCGGCACCTCGGCGTCGGCCCCGATGATAGCCGCCGCCGCGGCCGACGTCCTCGCCGCGGCCAAGGGCACCGGCAGCAAGCTGACCCCCGGCCAGGTCCGGGACCTGCTGGTCGCGACCGGACGACCGATCGCCCAACCGCCGCAGACCGACCAGCCGCTGCGCATGGGTCCACAGCTGGACGTGACCGCCGCCGTGGAGAAGGTGCTCGCCCAGCGCCACCGCCTCACCCCGTCCGCGGTGCGCCTCTCGGTCGCTCAGCGACAGCTGCTCTCCGTCACCCCCACCACCAGCTTCGTCGAGGCCACCGACCCGGCCGCGATCGACCTGGCCGGGCCCCTCGACGCAATGGACACCCCGTCCGGCCAGAACACCCTGGCCCCGCTCACCTTCGGCCTCGACCTGACGGGCGGCAGCGAGCACCTGGCGTACCGTCTGAAGGTCGGCGCCCATGGATCGATTCCCTCGGCCGGCCCGAGCCTGCGGGTCCTGCCCGGTGAACTGCTGGCCGCCGCGGGCCTGCCGCTGGTGTCCGCCGAACCGCGCGACCTGACCGTGACCTTCGAGGCCCTGGACGGCGCCGAGGTCGTCGCGTCCGCGTCCAGCCGGATCACCCTCGGCGCGACGGACGGCACCTACGAGCAGCCGCAGGCGCCGACCGCGCCCGGTTCGAGCCCGCTCGGCAAGCCCGTCACCGTGCACTACGACCTCACCGGGCTGCGCAACGCCATCGACCCGGCGCTGGTCCTTTCCTCGGTCGGGCACTGGACGCCCTTCACCACCATGGACAAGTGGCGCGCCCAGTGGAGCACCCCGCTGTCCGCCACCAAGGGGTCGGTGACCATCCCGGCCGCGGCCTTCCAGGCCGGCGGAACCGGACTCTACGGCGTCGGCATCACTCTGGGCGGCGGCCAGCTCCTCGGGGACTTCCGGGCGCTGCGCATCGGCCCCGGCGCCGACCAGCGGCCGCAGGCACCGATGCTGGCCGCCGCCGGCGGCGTCACCGGGCACTCCGTGAGCCTGACCTATGCCTCCTCCGGGCTGAAGATCTCCTGGGACGCCAAGGGCGTGGCCGGGGCGGACGGCGCGGCCGTCGAATTCCTCACCCCCGCGCCGACCCTGTACGGAGCGCTCAACACCACCACCAACCAGAACGGCAGCGGCCGCGACGACAACGGTGTCGACCACGCCTCGACGCTGTTCCGCGCGCTGCCGTCGGTGAAGGGCACCACGCTGCTCGACCTCAAGGCGCTGGGACTGCCCACCGGCCTCCAGTACCCGGTACGGGTCGTCGCCACGCACGGCGGCAAGCCCGTCGGCCAGGCGTCGCCGACCTCCTTCGTGGAGTACCTCGACGGTGAGACCGTCCCCGGGACGCTGGAGAACTTCGAGATCAGCGGGGGAGAGGCGCTGATCGCCACCGACGACTTCGAGCAGGACGCCGAAGGATGGACGGTGCTCAAGGGCTCCACCACCCAGTCGTACTCCCTGAAGAGCGGCACCCTCGGCGTGCCGGTCTCGCAGGACACCGGCAGCTCGATGATGCAGGAGGTCGTCGGCGCCGACCCCGCCAGCGGGCACACCCTCATCGCCCGCGCACCGTTCGCCAGCAGTTCTCCGGCGCTGCTCGACCTGCGCGACACCAGGACCGGCGCCGAGGTGCGGACGACCCCGCTGACACCGGCCGACGGCTCCTCGTCGCTCTACTTCCAGGGCGGTGTCGTGGACCCTGTCCGCCACCGCGCGGCCGTCATGACCTACAACGGACTGACCGGTGAAGCCGCCCTGCGGACGGTCGACATGGCCACCGGCAGCGTCTCCGCCCCGCTGCCGGTCAACTCGGCCAGCCCGGGCCGGAGCTTCAGCAACGTGTCCGTCGACGCCTCGACCGGGACCTTCTTCGTCGCCACCTCCGGGACGATGGGCCCCTGCCTCTCCGGGCGGGTGCCCTACTGGGCGGTGTCGGTCGATCCCGACACCCGGACCGTCTCGCCGCTCACGACCATGCCCGGCTGCACCGCGGGTCTGCTGCCCGACGGCAAGGGGCAGCGCGTGTACGTGGCCGCCGGCTCGGTGACCCCGGACTACAACAGCGGGGAGTTCCCGACCAGCAACTGGCGCACCGCGGACCAGCGGACGCTGGACACCTCCGCGCCGAACGACCTCGGGACGCGGGGCGTGATGTGGCCGGCTCTCGACGCGCAGCACCATGTCGCGGTCGTCGCCAACCTGTACGAGGTGGGCACCTCCGGCGACAACAACGCCCTGAGCGAGATCACCGTCATCGACCCCGACACCGGAAAGGTCCTGGGGCGCCACCCCGTCGCCAACGTGGTGAACTCCGTTCTCACCACGTCCAACTTCGACTTCACCAGCCGGCGCGGCCTGTTCCTCGACCCCGCCACCCGCACCGCCTACCTGGTCAACCCGTGGGCCAACGGCCTGGAGCGGTTCTCCTACTGAGCACCCGGTCGACATCGGCCCGGCAGCACCCCTGAGCGGGTGCTGCCGGGCCCCTGGTGCAGCTGGGCGCTGTCGTGATGCGGGGAAGGGCGAGCGGTACGCTGTTCCGCTCGGAAACACGATTCTGGGCGTGACCTGCAAGCTCTTCCTCCCGGGCAGAGTCCGAAGAGCATCTGGGACGCTGCCTTGATGGTGCTGCGCTCTCGCGATCGGTCCCTCGCGGGGGAGGACGCCTGGCACTTCGCCTGCGACCTGACCATCCGGGCGGTCTGTGATCAGGACCTCTTGCGCGGCGGGTCTGCGGGGCCGGTGATCCACACCACGACGCGGTTGTCGTGCTCACGGATCGCGGCGCTCAGGGCGGCGGCACCGTCGACACCCTTCTCCGCCAGGTCCTCGAGGTAGGGGATGTCCTCTTCGGTGAGAGGACACTGATCACCGTCCCGTGCGCCGCCGTCATGGCCCCAGTAGCGGTGGGCGATTGCGCGTTTGAGGTCGCCCGACAACTCGTACTGTGGCTGGACGGCCCCTGGGCGCCAGTACAATGTGCGGTTCATACCAGCCTTTCCCGGTTCGCAGGGTGTCTGTCACGCCGTCCGCCGGTGACTTGCGTGCGGCCGACGTACCTTCGATCCTGGTCGTACCCGACATGGTCCCAGCCGGAGCGGCGGACGTCAGCGAGGAATCGCGCCGTACCTGCGGGTCACGTCCGCTGGAGTGGTGTATCGACGGCCACTCGGTGATCTTGTCTTCGACGTCGGTGCGGCGGCCAGGGCGTCCAGGACGTGGCGCATCTGGGCGTTGACCGCGTCGGCGTCGGGCTGCTCGAAGACCGTCCGCAGCAGGGTCGCAATAAACGGCGGATCTGTTGATCACGGAGACGCCAAGCGAGTGGGATGACGTTCGAGCGGGTGGGGACAGCTGGAGCTGTCCCCACCCGCCACCTTCACCGGCTGTTGTGTGGGGGCGTGAAGGTGGTTCTCAGCGGTGAACGTGTCGGTGCCGGACCGCTGGAGCTACTCAGTTCGCTGCCGGCTCGGTCACTGCCGCGTCCACTGCTGGTTGCTGCCACCATTGCAGTTCCAGAGGTCGACCAGCGCGCCGTTGGCGGTGGAGGCACCTGCGACATCCAGGCAGAGGCCGGACGCGACGTTGGTGACGGTGCCATTGCTGTTGATGTTCCACTGCTGGTTGGTCGCGCCGTGGCAGTCGTAGATGATGACCGCGGTGCCGGGACTGGTGCCGGCACCCGATGCGTCGAGGCACTTGTTGCCGTATACGACGAGTTCTTTCGACGAGTTGAGGGTCCAGAGCTGGTTGGCGCCGGCGTTGCAGTCCCAGATCTCGGTCTGGGTGTCGTTGGCCGTGGTCCCGTTCGGCACGTCCAGGCATCGGCCGGAGGCTGTCCCGCGCAGTTCGGTGGTGCCGCTCCCGCCGGCACTGCTGGTAGTGCCGGTCTGCGCGTCGATGGTCCATGAGCCCAGGCAGGTGATGGACGCGGTGGAGCCGCTGACGGTGAGGGGCTCCCAGATGTAACGCGAGTCGCTGAGGTTGCCGGAGTTCCACCGGTCGCCCATGAAGACGTAGCTGGTCGTGCTGGATCCGGCGACCGGCTGGATGGACGTGGTCTGCGAGTTGCACGTACTGGTGCCGGACGGGGCGAAGCTGCGCCATGACGACCAGGTGCCTGTGATCGAGGTCGCCGTCGCGTACTGGTTGTCGTTGGTCGACCAACCCGTCAGGTGCGAGCCGAAGACGTAGTAGGTGCCGCCGATTTTGGCCATGGCCGGCGCCTCGTACTGCGGCAAGGTCTTGACCAGGGACGACACGCTGAGGAAGTCTGAGGAGAGCCGGTAGATCTGCAGCTGGGTGTTGCTGCGGTCCTCGCTCATGAAGTAGGCGGTGGTGCCGTCGAGGAAGAGGTTGTCGTCCAGGCTGTCGTGGCCGAGCGGTTTGAAGCTGCCCCGGTAGCTGTAGGCGCCGCACACGCTGCTGCTGGTGGCGACTCCGGCTTTGCGTTCGGAGTAGTTGCTGTCGTCGATGTGCATGTACATCACGTACTGCTTGGTCGAGCTGTTGTAGATGACGTGGGGCCGCTCGACGACACGATTGGGTCCGAGGTCACCGCTGGATTGCCGCGTCAAGACGTTGCCGACGAATGTCCAGTTCTTGAGGTCAGTTGAGGAGTAGCACTTGACGTTCTGGAAGGGCGACCCGTCGGTCTTGTCCTCACCGAGCCAGTAGTAGGTGCTGCCGTCCTTGATGAGGCCTCCGCCGTGGGCCTGGATGATGTTCCCGGCGGTGTCAGACCAGACGGTGCCGGGATTTTGGGTTACGGCTGCGGCCTGGGCCGGCTGGGCCGCTGCGAGGAAGCCGAGAAGCACCATGAGAATGGCACATGCCCGCTTCATGCCTGCTCTCCTCTTCGTTCCTATCGCCGTGCCGGCGGTTTCGGCTCGGGTCCAAGGCGGTCGTTTCATGTCTGCGTTCCTTTCTCTCGGGCTGAGGCTGGGCATGAGGCTCTGGCGCTCCTGCGGGAAAGGGCCGGCCCGCGCGGAGTCTTCGCCAGTCGCCATCCATGCCAGTCAGGGCTGTGACGCTGCGCCCGGGGGGCTTGTGCGCCGGCTCCACGATGTGCTGCGTGCGAGGTACAGGCCGTTGACGCGGTAGGGGGCCGGGTAACCTCCCTGGCGCCCCGGGCCTGCGTCTACCCGGTGAGTGCCCAGCGCTGATTGGAGCCGCCGTTGCACGCCCAGAGCTCAACCGGGGTGCCGTTGGCGGTAGAGGCTCCGGAGACCTCCAGACACAGGCCGGACTGGACGCCGGTGATGGTGCCATCGGAGTTGAGGTTCCACTGCTGGTTGGCGCCGCCGTTGCAGGTGTAGATGTCTGCCACCGTGCCGTTGGTGCGGCCTTGGCCGTATGCGTCGAGACACTTGTTGCCGTACACCTGAAGCTCCTTGCCGGAGGCGTAGGCCCACTGCTGGTTGGCGCCGCTGTTGCAGTCCCAGATGTCGAGCTGCGTGCCGTCGTTCTGGGACTGGCCGGGCACGTCGAGGCAACGACCGGAGGAGGCCGAACGCACGAGGGCGGCGCCGCCCGCGGGACCACTGCCACCGCTCAAGCCCCAGCCGTAGCGCAGACGGTCGGCCCCGGTGGCGTTGTTCGTGGCCAGCGACAGGTTTGTACCTGCACCGTGCAGGGTCTCCATGCTGTAGGTGTCGCCGTTGCGCAGGCCGGGCCAGTAGACCGAGCCCATCGACAGGGAGCGTGTGGTCTCGGTGGCGGCACGGATGAAGGCGACGAAGTTGTCGGTGCTCAAGGCATCGCCGTAGTCCAGGCCGGTGGTCATCGGCGCGCCGAACTCGTCCAGAACTGTTCGCGAAGCGCAGCTGCCGATCCGGTTGCGTAAGTCGGTGATCCAGTCGGTGTAGCTGTGAGAGGCCCAGAAGGCGTAGTCGTGCAGGGACAGATACGTCCCGGTCAGCCGAGAGTCGGCGCAAACGCTGGTGACGTTGTCGTTGTAACCGGTGCCGCTGATGAACACGCGGCTGCGGGGGATGCCGGAGTGGGCGTCGAGCCAGCCGGCGGCGGTGTCCGCCCAGGCGGAGGCGCTGTAGCCGAAGGGCTCGTTCATCGGCTCGAAGTACACCGAGGAGTTGCCGCCGTACTTGGCCGTGACGGTGTTCCACATCGTGCTCCATGCGGCGGTGTCGTCGACCTTGCCGTCCTTGTGGGACGGCCCTTCCCAGTAGCCGATGATCACTTTGAAGCCCATGACGGTAGCGGCGTCGATGGCACCGGTGTAGGAGTTCCACCAGTTGGTTCCCACCGAGTACGGGTTGACGGGCAGGCGGACGGTATTGGCGCCGAGGTTGTTCTGGAACCCGGCGAGGATCGCCATGGCCTTCGCCTTGACTGTGGCGTAACTGTCGGATGTGCTCAGCCCGGAGGGGACGACGGGGTCATCGGCGTAGTTGTCGCGCGCGTCGGCCCAGTTGACGCCGCGGAAATCAGAGGTTCCCGCTGCTGTGGATGCGGCGGCCGACGCGGCAGCAGGCGTTGAGACCGCAGCGGCTGCTGTACCGGCGATAGCCAGGGTCAGCGCGCCCAGTATCGCCCGGAGACGGCCGGGGCGCTGGTGGCGCGGGAAGACAGTGGATCTTTTCATGAACGCTCCCGTGGGGGTGGCTCGCTGTCCTGACGAGGCGTCGGGGCGAGCGAGCGGAACGGAGCAAAGCAGCTGAGAGGGGGTGGGCACGAGGCTCCGGATCGCAGGTGAGGGGCCGCGCCGCCATGCCCTGGACGCCGCTTACCGGCGGCGTCCGCCGTGCACTTGTCGCTTCGGATCGGAGGTGCCCGGGCGCATCGGGTGCCCTTGTAGGACAGATGGCCTGGGAGGTGCGGGGCGCCAGGGCGGTTGCCCGGCTCCCGACGGACGCAGAGCTGATGTTTACGTTGCCATTGGGTCGACCGATGAGGAGTCTGGAGGGGGTGTTCACGGGCGTCAAGAGGCTGCGCGAAAGTTTTTGTTTGAACCTGTTGAGAGTCGTAGAGAACATTCAGGGCGTTAGACCCGCAAACAGCCGCCTGATCGTTGAGAACTGATCGGTCCATGCGACTGTGCGAGGGGTGGGCGGCAGAAGCGACGATTGGCGTAAGTGGGCGGTTCGTGAGTCTTTGTATTGATCTGCTGTCACCTGATGCTGTGACAGCGGGCGGAATCTGCCCGTCTGCGGTTGTTGATCTGGTGATGTGCTGTGGAGGTCGAGCAGACCTACGGGATCCTGATACTGCACCGCCGCCTGGTCCGTGACTACGAGCACCGGCCCTCCTCTTCCGCCTCCCGCGTCTACTGGGCGATGACCCACGTCAAGACCCGCCGCCTCACCGGCGCGGACGCCCCCACCTGGCGCACGGTGCAGGAGGCGGCAGCGTGAACATCCAGCCCCTGCTCGAAGCCCTGGACCTCCAGGAAGACGCCGCCCGCGCCCTGGCCGACGACCTCCGCGCACAGACCGAAGACCTGCAGGCCCGACTGCGGGAGGCCGAGATGCACCTGGAGCACTTCACGATCACCCGCAAGACCGTCACCGGCCTCGCCGACCGGCTCCCGGCCGTCGCCCCGGACCTGCCCGACCACCCGGACTACCCCCGCATCCTCGCCGCCCTCAACCACACGACCGAGCCACTACGAGCCAAGGACCTCTGCGAAGTCCTCGGCCACGAACAGCTGCCGAAGAACGTCAAAGGCAACCGCGCCAAGCTGAAGCGCCTGGTCAAACTCGGGATCCTCACCGAGGCCGACATCGGCAACTTCGCCAGGAAGCAGTAGCCGGCACAACCTCCACCAGCGTTGTTGCTCCCACCCCAGCCAGAAACGGACATCGCCTTACGAACCGCCCACTGATAAGCCCAATCCCACGACCTCGTACACTGCCTGCGCTGGTCACACTGGCGACGCCAGCATCAAGCCCGCGCACGCCAGTGTCATTACCGCAGGCAAGTCGCCGCCCAGCCATGAAGTTCAAGATCTACGGTGGAGTACTAGGCAGAAACCGGTCCGGCGTTGATGCCCGAGATGCGGCCGACGGAGTCGAAGGAGACCACCGCCGCACCCCCGCTGGGCAAAGGCGCGGTGATCTGGTCGGCGGCCTCCTGCACCGAGACGCCGTGCAGGGCGAACCAGCCGTTGACCACCAGTCGCGGCGAGCGTGCGAAAAGCTGTGCGCCAGTGAGCAGATGGCGCGGCATCGGGACCGGGTCCAGCCGCGCGGGCTGGAGTTGCGGATCTTGCGGCACGAAGTAGACCCGGGTCTCCGGACCGGCCTCCTGGCCGATGTAGCCGGGCGCGCCGAGCACTGCCATGCCGAGGAAGGCCAGCGCCTCAGCGGCGCGGCGCGGATCGTCGAAACGGGCTAGCGCCACGTCCTCCTGCTGCAGCTCCACGATGCCGTGACGACGGCCGAACTCGGGGATTCGCGCGCTGGCGGCGGCCACTTCACTGCCGCGCAGCCCCGGGTTGGCCCAGCCCCACAACCAGGTCTGCTCGGCCAGGTCGTAGCTGCCCAGCAGTCCCACCCGGAGGCTTCGGCCGCCGGACTCGTAGCGGCACTGTTCCAGATCTGCCGTCCACGGCCCAGCCGGGAAGGCCTGGTCGATCATTTCCAGCTGCTGTACGCCCCAGGCCGCGTGGTATTCGGCGGCGTGCAGGAAGGCGTCGGAGAAGGCCACGGTCATCGGGGCAGCTTAGCCCCTGCCAGGCCGGCGGCCCTCGGAGGCCTCAGCCCCGGGTCGGCAGGGCGAGGCACTCACGAAGATCACGATGTACGGCTGGAGTACTGGTACTCCAGTTGCACTTCTCCAGCGGCGTCGGCCAAGTCGTTCGCTGGAGTCGATGCCCTTGCGGGCGATGCGGACGCCGATCGTCCTTCCCCCGTAGTCATTTCCGCACGAGCCGAGCCGCTGGTCACGCTGGTGTGCCGCGAACACCAAGATCCCCACGGAATCAAGCCAGTGCTCAAGGGATTGACACGATCCCAAGTGGTTAGGAAACTTTCCTAACGAAATCCCCACCCTCGCCCACGCCCCCCCCTCGCCCCCTTGGGAGCATTGATGGCGCACTTTCTGAGAAAGCTGGTGGCGGCCACGGCCTCGGCCGGTTGCCTCGCCCTGGGCACGGTTGTAGCGGGCGGCGGCCCCGCCGTCGCTGCGACCACCCCCGCCAACCCCTTCCCGACCCACGTGACCTACCGGACCGGCGTCATGCCGTCGGCGTCCGCGGCCACCCGCGACGCCGCCGTCAAGAAGCAGTACGACGCCTGGAAGAGTGCCTACCTCGTCCACGGCTGTGCCTCCAACGAGTACTACGTATCCACCAAGGGCGACGGCGACGCCCCCAACAACGGCCCGGTCTCGGAGGGCCAGGGCTACGGCATGAACATCGTCCCCCTCATGGCCGGTTACGACGCGAACGCCAAGGCCGAGTTCGACGGCATGTGGCAGTTGGTCAAGGACCACGAGGACCAGTACGGCCTGATGCAGTGGCAGCTGGACGGCAGCACCTGCAAATACGCCGACAGCGGTACCCCGGACTCCGCCACCGACGGCGATCTGGACATCGGCTACGGCCTGGTCCTCGCCGACAAGCAGTGGGGAGGCTACACCAGCGACGCCAAGGCCTGGCTCGGCCGGATCTACGCTCACGACGTGGCCGCCGACGGCCACCTCAAGTGCGAGGACGACGGTCCGTCCACCGACACCCGGCCGTCGGACATGATGCTCGATCACCTGCGGGCATTCGCCGCGTACGACACCGCACACGACTGGAACAAGGTCGTCACCCGCACCGAGGCGATCGTCAACGAGTTCACCGGCACGTACTCCGCCACCAAGGGACTGCTCTCGGACTTCGTGGTGAACGCGGACACCACCAGCCCCAAGCCGGCCCCTGCGAACTACCAGGAGAGTCAGCCGGACAACATCGTCGGGTACAACTCCATCCGCGTGCCCTGGCACATGGGGACCGACGCCCTCCTCAACGGCACCACCACGGCCGCCACGGCCTACAGCGACGCCAAGAAGTGGTCGGCCTGCGCCAAGTCCGTCTCCGGGAGCGACCCGAAGAAGGTCTACCCGCACCTGAACCTGAACTGCACCGTCTACTCCACCTCCGACCAGGCCGAAGAGGCCGGCGACTCGGTGGGCCCGGCCGCCATGGCCGCCGGAGACCAGGCGTGGACCGACACGATCTGGAACCAGCTCGCCACCAACCCCTTCGGCGACGGTTACTTCGGCGAGACCATCAAGACCCTCGTCTACATCGTCATGGCCGGCGACTACTGGAACCCCGCGACGACCACCGCCCCGGCGAACGACTTCTCCGTCGCCGTCAGCCCCGCCTCAGGAACCGCCGCCCCTGGCGGCTCGGCAACCGCCACCGTCAACACGGCAGTCACCTCCGGCTCCGCGCAGACGGTCACGCTCAGCGCCACCGGTGCACCCACCGGCGTCACGATCTCCTTCAACCCGGCCTCGGTGACCGCCGGCGGCAGCACGACGATGACGGCCACCGTCGCCACCGGAACCGCCGCGGGCACGTATCCGCTCTCCGTGCTGGGAACAGCCGCGTCCGGCAGCCACACCGTGGCTTACACCCTGACCGTCACCTCTACCAGCGGTGGCTGCACGGCCGCGCAACTGCTGGGCAACGCCGGCTTCGAGAACGGCGCCACAATCGCGCCGTGGACCCAGAGCTCGACGCTGGGCTTCGCGCCGATCAACAACGACACCGCTGACGAGCCCGCCCACTCCGGCAGCTGGGACGCCTGGACGAACGGCGACGGCAAGGCCGACACCGACACCGTCGCGCAGACGGTGACCATCCCGGCTGCCTGCACCGCCACCCTCTCGTACTGGCTGCACGTCGACACCACGGAGAACACCACGACAGCCACCCCCGACACCTTCAAGGTGCAGCTGCTCGACCAGGCCGGCACCGTCCTGACGACGCTGGCGACGTACTCCAACCTCAGTCACAACACCGGCTACACGCAGCACTCCCACGACGTGACGGCGTACGCGGGGCAGACTCTCACCGTGCGGTTCACCGGCACCGAGACCGACGCCAACGGCGGTACGACGTCCTTCGTCCTGGACGACACCGCGCTCCAGACCCGCTGAACACAGCCTGAGACAGACGGATTTGATGCCCGGTTCCAGCCTCGGCCCTTCCCCCGCCGACCCGACTGGAACCGGGCGTCGCCACAGGCCTCTCGTGTCCCCGGAGGCCGTGTGGCGCACCACGACCACGGCCATCCAGCAGTGCAGGCTTTCGGCGCGCAGTCTCGTATCCCACGCCGCCGACGGACTCCCGGAATTCGAACATCGGGACATCCCCGGCGACGGCGAGGAACGCTGACGAGCTCGTGCGCGGTTACCCGTGGCACTGCGGCTTCGGACTCTGGCCGACGTGATCGCCCACCTCGGCGCCACCGCTCAGACCGCGATCACCGACTCCACCGAGATCCGGGTTCGACGCCCCGCCGCACGACATCCCGGACAGACCAGGTCCATCTCCGGCAGAAGCCGGATGAACGCGATGAAGGCTCTCGTCGTCACCGTGCAGGCGATCGCTGGCCTCCTGTCCGATCAACAAGCACCCGGCCACGCCGGCGACCGGCGGATGCGACACCAGTGCGAACAGGTGCGCAGTGGTGCGCACGGTGCGCAGGAGTGCCCAAGAGTCATGCGTCAGAAGTCTGGCCGGACCCTTCCGTGAGCGCTACCGTGAGCGCTCACGGAAGCTCGTCCGAGTGGCGGACGCTTCCCGGCGCCTCCCCAACACCTCCGATGTATGCCCGATCCTGCTTTGGCGTCGCACCGTGAACTTCTTTACCTCCTGGCAGGCAAACCCGCACCCGGCCCATTGACAGTTAGGAAACTTTCATTACAGTCCTCCGACAGATCCAATGTTTCTCGCACCTCCAGCAACACTGACCCCACATCAGACGAGGAGGAAATATGATCCACGTCCGCCCCTTAAGGGGCCATCGAACGAGAGCGCACATGATGCGGCGCGCGGTCGTCGGGCTGCTGGCGGCGGCCCTGTCCTGCCTGGCCCTCGCCGCGCCGAGTCGGGCGACCGCCACCGCCACCGCCCCGGGACGCGACGCCCGCCCCGCAGCCGCCGGCACCACCGACTGGTCGGCGGCAATGGTCAACTCCACGATGGCCCGCTACAGCCCCAGCGCCATTGGCGGCTGGTCCTACCCGGTGGGCCTCTACCTCTTCGGCCAATACCAGGTCTACCTGCGCACCCACAACAGCAAGTACCTGACGTACATCAAGAGTTACGTCGACCGGTTCGTCAGCAGCGACGGTTCCATCAACCAGAGCTTCAACAGCCTCGACAGCATGCAGGCCGGGCGGCTGCTGGTGATCCTGCACCACGAGACCGGGCAGGAGAAGTACGCCGTCGCGGCCCGGAAGATCCGCACCCGGCTCGACACCTACCCCCGCACGACCGACGGCGGCTTCTGGCACGCCGACACGAGCAGCCGCGCCCACCAGCTGTGGGCCGACGGCACGTACATGGTGAATCCCTTCCTGATCGAGTACGGCCAGGAGTTCGGCGACGAGACCTACACACGGGCTGAGGCGGTCAAGCAACTCGACGTCTACGGCAGCCACCTGCAGCAGCCGAACGGCATCCTCAAGCACGCCTACGACGAGTCGAAGACGGCGACCTGGTCGGATCCTGCCACCGGCCTGTCGCCCGAGTACTGGTGCCGTGCCGTCGGTTGGTACTCGATGGCGGCGGTCAACGTCCTGGACGGGACGCCGGCGACGCAGCCCGGCCGTGCCCAGCTGCTGACGATCTTCCAGAACCTCGCGGCCGGCCTGGAGCAGTACCAGGACCCGGCGACGGGGCGCTGGTTCCAGGTGATCGACAAGGGCTCGCGGTCCGACGACTGGACCGAGACCTCCTGCTCCAGCATGTTCACCTACGCCCTCTCGCGCGGTGCCCAGCAGGGCTACCTCGACTCGCACTACGCGGCCGTCGCGGCCAAGGGCTACCAGGGTGTGCTGGCCCGGCTGTCGCTGGGCAGCGACGGCCGGACCAACCTGACGACGATCTCGGTCGGCACCAACGTCGGCGACTACGCGTACTACGTCGCCCGTACGAAGGCCACCAACGACTTCCACGGCCTGGGCGCCTTCCTGATCATGAACGAGCAGCTCCGGGGGACGGTGACCACGCCGTGACCGACACCTCTGGCCGCCCGTCCCGGCGCGGCGTACTCGGCGCGAGCCTCGGCGGGGTCCTGGCGGCAACCCTGCCCGGCGCCGCGGCAGGCGACCGGGCCGCCGCATCGCCGCCCCCGAGCACGGCCATCGCCGGCCCGCCGGCCACCGCCGCACTGTCCCTGTCCACCTGGCAGCAACGCTGGTCGCCATCGGCGAGCACCGACGGCCTCGCCGCCTTCGAGACGGTCGAGGACGACCGGGCCGACTCCCACCCGGCCGGACAGCCCCACATCTACCCCGAGGGGGACAACTACCGCTGGAACATGCACATGGTCGACCGGGACACCATGACCGACCGGCAGCGCCAGGAGGTCACCGGGATGCGCAGCCCGGCCGGCGGCGACTATCTGCAGTGGCTGCCGGGCCAGACCTGGCGGGTCACGTACTTGCTCTACATCCCCAGCTCGCTGAAGGCGACCTCCACCTTCACGCACATCATGCAGATGAAGGAGCCGGGTGCCGGCACCTCGCCGATCGTCGTCCAGTCGCTGCGGCGGGTGAACGGCGCGCAGACGATCGAGCTGCAACTGGCCACCTCCGGCCTGCTCATCGGTCGCACCAGCCTGGACCCGCTGCACGACGACTGGACCCACGTCGACTTCCAGATCAAGGTCGGGGACGGCACCAGCGGCTCGCTGCGGTGGATCCTGCGGGGCAGTGACGGCAGGCAGCTGATCGACGTGTCCAAATCCGGCATCGACACCTACCTCGCCGACCGGGTGCGCCCGAAGTACGGGATCTACCGCTCGCTCGGCGACACCTCCGGGTCGCTGGAGGACTGCTACCTGCTGATCACCGACATGCGCGGCTACCAACTGGTGAGCGCCGCCTCGGCCGACCACCAGGCTGAGGACGCCCGGGTTTCGCAGGGCGTGTTCGCCTCGGACCACACCGGTTACTCCGGCTCCGGGTTCGTCAACTACGACAACGTCACGGGCGGTTACGTGGAGTGGACGTTCAACTCGAACGCCGCGGCCACTGCCACGCTCGACCTTCGCTACGCCAACGGCACCGCGGCCAACCGTCCGATGGACATCGCCGTCAACGGAACGGTCGTCTCCGCCGGTCGGGCGTTCGACCCCACCGGCTCCTGGGACACCTGGGCGACCAGCTCGCTGTCCGTCCCGCTCAAGTCCGGCACGAACACCGTCCGGGCCACCGCGACCACTTCGTCCGGAGGCCCCAACGTCGACAAGATCACGGTGAGGTGAGGGGCCTATGAAGAGAACCTGTACGCTCCTGGGCTTGGTCGTGGCGGTGGTGATCGGCCTCTTCTGGTCGTCGTCCGCCCACGCTGCGCCGTCCGCCGCTGCGCCGTCCGCGCGGACGACGGTCACTCCGGCCGTCTCCGTCTTCGACGTGAGGAGCTACGGAGCTACCGGCGACGGCTCGACCGACGACAGCCCGGCGGTCAACAAGGCCATCACCGCCGCCAACTCGGCCGGCGGCGGAATCGTGGAGTTCCCCTCGGGGAACTACAAGTCCAAGCACACCATCCACATGAAGAGCAATGTGACCCTCCAGCTCGACGCCGGGTCCACCGTCCTCGGCTCCAGCGCCGACACCTACGACGCGGCCGAACCGAACCCGTACGACGCCTACCAGGACTACGGCCACAGCCACTTCCACGACGCCATGATCTACGGCGACGGCCTGACCAACATCGGCTTCACCGGCTCCGGCACGATCGACGGCGCCGGCAACCTGATCACCGGCAACCCCGGCTCCGGCCAGGCCGACAAGATCATCTCGCTGACACACTGCAAGAACCTGACCCTCAGCGGGATCACCCTGCGCCGAGGCGGCCACTTCGGCGCCCTGATCAACGGCTGCGACCACGTCACCTCGGACCACCTGACCATCGACACGGCGAGCGACCGCGACGGCTGGAACGTCATCAGCACCACCAACGCCACCATCACCAACGCACATATCGCGGCGAACGACGACGCGCTGGTCTTCAAGAGCGACTATGCGCTGGGCGCCAAGCTGCCCAACGGCCACGTCACGGTGACCGGTTCGACACTGTCCGCCCAGTGCTGCAACGCGCTGATGTTCGGCTCGGAGACCTGCGGCGACTTCACCGACTACCAGTTCCAGGGAATCACCATCACCGGCGCCTCCAAGTCGGGCCTGGGCATGGTGACGATGGACGGCGCGAACATCTCCGACGTCCACTACCGGGACATCACCATGACCGGCGTGCACTCGCCGATCATGCAGAAGATCGGGACGAGAAAGCGCTGCGGCAACAGCCCCGGAACGGGCCACATCAGTGGCATCACCTACGACAACATCTCCGCGACCGGTGTGTCCCCGTCGTTCACCCCGACCATCTGGGGCGAGTCCGGCGGCAACCACATCACGGACGAGACGTTCACCAACGTCAACATAACCGTCCCCGGAGGCAGTTCCGCGATCTCCACCTCCGTGCCGAGTAACAACGCCACCGACTACAACCCCAGCAGCATCGGCACCCGGCCCGCGTACGGGTGGTACATCCACAACGCGGACAATCTCCGGTTCAGCGGTTCCGGGGTGAAGTTCGCCTCCAACGACGACCGTCCGGCCGTCATCGCCAACACCGGCTCCGACCTCGTCTTCGACCACTTCACGGTGCAGCGCGGCAGTGCGAGCGCCTACGACCTCGGCTTCCAAAGCGTGACCGGCTACTGTGTGACCGGCAGCGTTACCACCACGGGTTCGGCGCCCCGTGTCAACTCCAGCAGCTCCACCCAGCACTGCCCGACGCCCTCGACCCGCTACGAGGCGGAGGACGCCGCGTACTCGGCCGGCAGCACGGTGGACGCCAACCATCTGAACTACTCAGGCAGCGGGTTCGTCAACACCGACAACGCCGCGGGTGCGTACGTGGAGTTCACGGTGAACTCGGCGGCCGCCGGGTCGTACCCCGTCACCCTCCGGTACGCCAACGGCACCACGACCGACCGGCCGGCAGACGTGATCGTCAACGGTACGACAGTGGCGGCGGCGCATTCCTTCGCCGGCACCGGTTCGTGGGACGCCTGGGCCGACGCGACCCTCACGGTGCCGTTGCAGGCCGGTGCCAACACCATCCGCGTGGCCGCGACCACCGCGAACGGCGACGCCAACCTCGACTACCTGGACGGTCCCGCATGAGCCGCAGAGTGCTCGCGCGCTGGCTCGCCGTGCTGTCGATGCTCCTCGGCTCGGCGCTGCTGCTGCCCGGCCCGGCCGCGCGGGCCGATCTCACCAACCCCCGGCAGGACTTCCTGCGCGCCTCCACCGGCGGCCTGTTCCTGCACTGGGGCGAGCGCACCTCCCCGCAGCACACCAGCTGCTCCCAGTGGGAGACCGACGTCACCAACGGCGGCTGGACCCCGGACTACTGGGTGACCGAGGCGCAGAAGCTGCACGTCCAGTACCTGGTGCTGGCCACCTTCCACAGCCGCCTCGGATACGCCCGCCCGTGGCCGTCGGCGATCCCCGGCAGTTGCCACACCCAGCGCGACTTCCTCGGCGAGCTGATCAACGCCGCGTCCGCCAAGGGACTCAAGGTCATCCTCTACATGACGGACGACCCGCAGTGGCACGACGACGGCGGCCACGAGTGGCTGGACTCGGCCGCCTTCTCCTCCTACGCGGGCCACAGCGTGGACCTCACCACCCGCGACGGCTTCGGGGAGTTCTCCTACGACAACTTCTTCGAGGTCATGAACCGCTACCCGAACCTGGGCGGCTTCTGGATCGACAACGACAACCAGTACTGGCTCGACCACAACCTCTACCAGCAGATCTACCAGCAGCGCCCGAACTACACGATCAGCAACAACAACGAAGACACGCTGATCATGGACATGATTAGCAATGAGCAGAAGACGGGCATGACGCCGTCCTACGACTATCCGCAGGCCCTCTACACCGCTCAGCCGCGCCTCACCGAGGCCGACTTCAAACTGCCCTCCACCGGCGCGTGGTGGTACGACGGCACTGATCCCACGGTCGACAAACTACTCACCCTCGGCCGGCTGATCACCAACGCCGGCTCCTCGGTCAAGGCCCTGATGGCCGAGACCGCCCAGGTGAGCGGCAAGTTCCCCGCGAACCAGGAGGTGTTCAACAACTTCGCCAACACCTATCTCAGCCAGATCTGGCCCTCGATCCACGACACGGAGGGCGGCGGCTACATGTACGGCGGCCTCAAGCCCGGCTTCTGGAACGACGGCGCCCACGGGGTCACCACCATCAGCAAGACCGACCCCGACCTGCAGTACATCCACGTCGTCACGCCACCCACCACCAGCACCCTCAAGATCAGGGACAACGGCTACCGGGTCTCCTCGGTGACCAACCTGCGCACCGGGGCCGCCATACCGTTCACCCAGTCCGGCGGCACGCTGACCCTGACCGGACTCGGAAGCTGGGACCCGTACGACACCGTCTTCACGGTGGTCACCAACGGCCGGACCGGGATCTATCCGCCGTCCTCGTACACGGTGACCGCGAGCGCCTCGGCGAGCGGCCACGCCGCCTCCGCCGCGGCCGACGGCAGCTACCTGGCGTACTGGGACAACAACAAGACGCTCCCCGTCACCGTGACCTACGACCTCGGTTCGGCGAAGACCGTCAAGTACATCGGCCTCAACCAGCGGGAGGACTCGGTCAGTTACGCCCGGTCCTCGACCGAGACCTCGGCGCGGATCAATGCGTACAAGGTGCTGGAGAGCGGCGACGGCTCCAGTTGGACCACAGTGAAGACCGGCACCCTGCCCGACCGTCGCGGAGTGGCATTCATCGACGTGCCGTCCGCGTCCACCCGCTACGTCCGTCTGGAGGTGGACTCCACCTACGCCGCCTCCACCGACACCACCCGCTACAAGCGGCTGCGGCTCGACGAGAGCTGGCTCGGCGCGGCGTACGCCACCGCCGCCACGCGCGCGGCGCCGGCCCGTTACGAGGCGGAGGACGCCGCGTACTCGGCCGGCAGCACGGTGGACGCCAACCATCTGAACTACTCCGGCAGCGGGTTCGTCAACACCGACAACGCAGTCGGCGGGTACGTGGAGTGGACGGTGAACGCGGCAGCGGCCAGGAGCGTACCGGTGACCGTCCGCTACGCCAACGGGACGACGGCCGACCGGCCGGCCGACGTGATCGTCAACGGCACGACGGTGGCCGCGGCGCATTCCTTCGGTGGCACCGGCTCCTGGGACACCTGGGCCGACGCGACGGTCACGGTGCCGTTGAACGCGGGAGCCAACACCATCCGCGTCGCGGCGGCCACCGTCAACGGCGACCCGAATCTGGACTACCTGGAGGTGCCGCAGTGACCGCACATGCCATGGCCGCACGACTCAGGGCGCTGCTGGGCTCCGTGAGCGTCCTCGCGCTCTCCGCGGCGGGGCTCACCGTGGCGACGACGGCCGGGGCTCCGGCCTCGTACGCCTCCGACAACGGCCAGTCGATCCGACCCGCCATGGGGTGGAGCAGCTGGAGCTTCGTCCGCCGCACCCCGACCGAGGCCGCGATCAAGGCCCAGGCCGACGCGATGGTCAGCAGCGGACTGAACACCCACGGTTTCGTCTACGTCAACCTCGACGACTTCTGGCAGAAGTGCGACTCCAACGGATTCGCTGTGGACTCCTACGGCCGCTGGACGGTCGACACCACGAGATTCCCCGACGGCATCAAGGCGCTCGCGGACTACATCCACGCCAAGGGGCTGAAGTTCGGTTTCTACGTGACGCCGGGAATCGCCAAGAACGCGGTCCTGAAGAACACGCCGATCGAGGGCACGTCCTACCACGCCCAGGACATCGCCGACACCTCGAAGACGGAGAAGAACTACAACTGCAAGAACATGTACTACATCGACTACAGCAAGCCGGGATCCCAGGACTTCGTCAACTCCTGGGCGAGGCAGTTCGCTTCATGGGGGGTTGACTACCTCAAGATCGACGGCGTCGGCTCCGCCGACATCCCGGACGTCCAGGCGTGGGACGCCGCGCTGCGGGCGACCGGACGGCCGATCACCTTCGCGCTGTCCAACAACCTGCCGATCGCCGAGGCCACGACCTGGAAGAAGCTGGCCAACAGCTGGCGAACCCAGGGTGATGTGGAGTGCTACTGCGGCCCGGGGCCGAACGGCAGCGGCTACCCGCTGACCGACTGGTCGCACGTGTCCAGCCGGTTCGCGACGGCGGCGAGCTGGCAGCCGTACGCGGGGCCCGGCGGCTGGAACGACCTGGACTCGCTGGAGATCGGCAACGGCGACCAGGTCGGGCTCACCGCCGACCAGCGCCGCTCGGCTTTCACCCTCTGGGCGATGGCGGGCTCGCCGCTGCTGCTGGGCACCGACCTGACCGCGCTCGACTCCACCGACAAGACCATGCTCACCAATGACCGGCTGATCGGCGTCGACCAGGACGGGACGGCTGCCGCACGGGTCGTCAGCAGCGGCGTCAACCAGGTGTGGCGCAAGAAGGAGGCCGACGGCTCATACGTCGTGGCGCTGTTCAACACCGGTACCTCCGGCAGCTCCACGGCGAGTGTGGACTGGACGCAGGTCGGGTTCTCCGGCAGCGCCCAGGTCACCGACCTGTGGTCGGGGTCCGACAAGGGCACGATCGCGAACTCCTACAGCGCCACGCTCCGGCCGGGGGAAACCCGGCTGATCCGTGCCACGCCGACCTCGGCGACCACCACGCGGTACGAGGCGGAGAATGCCGCCATTTCCGCTGGCGGCACGGTGGACACCAATCACCAGAACTACTCCGGCACCGGTTTCGTGAACACCGAGAACACCACCGGGGCCTACGTGGAATGGACGGTGACATCCGGCGCCGCGCGCACCGCGACCCTGGCCATCCGTTATGCCAACGGCACCACCACGGACCGTCCTGCCGATGTCTCGGTGAACGGTACAACGGTCTCCGCCGGGCGCTCCTTCCCCGGCACCGGCTCCTGGGACACCTGGGCCGACAACCGGCTGACCGTGTCGCTGCCGGCCGGGACCAGCACCGTCCGGGTCGCGGCTACGACAGCGAACGGCGACGCGAACCTGGACTATCTGGACGTGAGTTAGCACTCGCGGCCCGGAATCTCCCGGGACCTGTTGACAACAGGTCCCGGGAGCGGTCACATGCTCCATTAGTTAGGAAGCTTTCCTAACGGAACATCCAGCGTCCACAGCGAAGGAACCCGACGTGCACCCCTTACTCCCCACCCCCCGCGCGCTGCTGAGCGCATCGCTCGCCGCCGGGCTCGGGCTGACGGGCCTGCTCGCCACCGCCGCCACCTCGGCGCAGGCCGCCGCCACCCGCTACGAGGCGGAGAACGCGACCATCTCGCAAGGCACCGTCGCGGCCAACCACACCGGGTACTCCGGCACCGGCTTCGTCGACTACACCAACGTGACCGGCTCGTACACGCAGTTCACGATCGACGCCGCCACCGCCGGCTCCACCGACCTGACCATCCGTTACGCCAACGGCACCACCACCAACCGACCGATGGACGTCGCCGTGAACGGCTCGGTCGTCTCGGCGGGCAAGGCGTTCAACGGCACCGGCTCCTGGGACACCTGGACCTCGACCACCCTCCCGGTCGACCTCGCCGCAGGCAGCAACACCGTCCGGCTCACCGCCACGACGTCCAACGGTGGGCCCAATCTGGACTACGTGGACGCCTCGGCAGGGGCCGTCACAGGGCCCGGCGCGATGGCGGCGGCCCCGTACGAGTACCTGGGCTGGGGCAGTCCCCAATCGCCCACGAGCGTCATGTCGTCAACCGGGGTGAAGTGGTTCACCCTCGCCTTCATGCTCTCCGACGGGACCTGCAACCCCAAGTGGGACGGCTCCCGCCCGCTCACCGGCGGCTCCGACCAGTCCGCCATCAACTCCATCCGCTCCGCCGGCGGCGACGTCGTGGTCTCCTTCGGCGGCTGGTCCGGCAACAAGCTCGGCGAGAAGTGCACCTCCGCCAGTTCGCTGGCGGGCGCGTACCAGAAGGTCATCGACGCCTACCACCTCAAGGCGATCGACATCGACATCGAGAACACCGAGTTCTCCAGCTCCGCCGTCCGGCAGCGGGTCGTCGACGCGCTGAAGATCGTCAAGACCGGAAACCCGGGCATCGTCACCTACGTCACGTTCGGCACGACGCCGACCGGCCCCGACTCCACCGGAAAGGACCTGATCAACAAGGGGGCGGCCGCCGGCCTCGGCAACGATGGCTGGGTGATCATGCCGTTCGACTTCGGCGGCCACAGCGGCACCATGGGCCAGGCCAGCGTCAGCGCACTCGAAGGGCTCAAGAGCGCCGTGAAGAGCGCCTACGGGTACACGGACGACACCGCGTACCGGCACATCGGCGTCTCGTCCATGAACGGCGACACCGACGAGTCCGACGAGGTCGTCACCGCAGCAGACTTCACCACCATCCTCGGCTACGCCCAGACCCACCACCTGGCTCGGTTCGCCTTCTGGTCGATCAACCGCGACCGCGCCTGCGGCTCCGGCAGCGACGCCGACTCGTGCAGCGGCGTCTCCCAGTCGCCGTACGACTTCACCAAGATCGTCGTGAAGTACGCGGGCTGAGCGGCGAAGCACGCACGTCCCGAAGGTCGCACGTCACACACCGCGTTCCACCGTTCCAGGGAAAGGAAGCACATGCACCTCCTGACGCGCATCCGCCACCAGGGCAGGAGTACGTTCCGCCTCGTGGCGGCCGGCACCGTGGCTCTGCTGGTCGCCGGACTACTGCAGTTCGCGCAGTCGGCGCACGCGGCCGCCACCCGCTACGAGGCGGAGAACGCCGCCGTCTCCTCGGGCGCGGTGGCCACCAACCATCTGAACTACTCCGGTTCCGGCTTCGTCGACACCACCAACGCCGGCGGCGTCTTCGTGGAGTTCACCGTCAACGCGAGCACCGCCGGCACGGCGACGCTGGCCTTCGGCTACGCCAACGGCACGACCTCCGACCGGCCCGCTGACGTCTCCGTGAACGGCTCGGCGATCGCCGCCGCCAAATCCTTCCCGCCCACGGCCGACTGGGACAGCTGGTCGACGGTGACGGTCACCGCCCCGGTCGTCGCCGGCGACAACACCGTCCGGCTGACGGCGACCACCGCGAACGGCCTCGCGAACCTGGACTACCTCGACTTCTCGGTTACCGCCGCGACCGGAGCCGACTACCAGGCCGAGGACGCCACCATCTCCCAGGGCGCCATCGCCACCAACCACACCGGCTACACCGGCACCGGCTTCGTCGACCTCACCAACGTCGCCGGTTCGTACCTCCAGATCACGGTGAGCGCCGCCACCGCGGGCAGCACAAGTCTGGCCTTCCGTTACGCCAACGGCACCACCACCGACCGCCCGATGACCGTCACGGTCAACGGCGTCACGATCGCCGCCGCCCTGTCCTTCCCGCCCACCGCCGACTGGAACACCTGGGCCACCAAGACCGTCAACGCCAGCCTGCTCGCGGGCACCAACACCGTCCGTGCCACGTCCAACACCGCTGACGGCGGCCCCAACCTCGACAAGCTGACCGTCGGTGTCGCGGCCGACACCCAGCCGCCGACCACCCCGGGCGCGGCGAGCTGCAGCGGGGTGAGCGAGTCCGCCGTCACCCTCGGCTGGGGTGCGTCCAGCGACAATGTCGGCGTCGTCGCCTACGACCTCTACGAGCACGGCAACAAGATCGGCGAAGCGCCCGGCACCGCCACCAGCAAGGCGATCACCGGGCTGACCGCCAACACCACCTACAGCCTGTCGGTCATCGCACGGGACGCGGCCGGCAACGCCTCGGCCGCCACGCCGACGGTGGACTGCACCACTCTGCCCAGCTCCGACACCACCGCGCCGACGGCACCCGCGAACCTGACGTACTCCGGCCTGACCGCCAACGCCGTCAACCTGAGCTGGACCGCGTCGAGCGACGACACCGGCGTCACCGCGTACGACGTGCGCAGCGGAGCCACCGTCTACAAGACCGTGACCGGCGCCCCGCCGGCCGCCGCCGCCACCCTCACCGGCCTTGCCTGCAACAGCCCCTACACGCTCAACGTCGTGGCCAGGGACCAGGCGGGAAACATCTCGGCGCAGAGCAACAGCGTCAGCTTCACCACCCCCACCTGCTCCACTGACGGCGGGGTCCCGTCCTCCATCAGCGCCCTGTCCACCGGCTGGACGATCCCCTGGGGCATCGCCTGGCTGCCGGACGGCAAGAACGCGCTGGTCACCGAGCGCGGTGACTTCACCGACACCGGCTCCGAGGAAGGCCGGGTGTGGAAGGTGTCGCTGGACGGCACCAAGACCCGCGTGGGCACGGTTCCCAACGTCGTCGGCACCACGGGCGAAGGCGGTCTGCTGGGCGTGGCCGTCGACCCCAACTGGACCGCCAATCACTACGTCTACTTCTTCCACACCGCGTCCGAGGGCAACAGGATCGTGCGGATGACGTACGACGGCACGTCGCTGAGCGGCTACACCGTGCTGCTCCAAGGCATCATGAAGAACAAGTACCACAACGGCGGACGGCTGGCGTTCGGCCCGGACGGCTACCTCTACGCCTCCACCGGCGACGCCCAGACCTCCAGCCTCGCCCAGGACAAGACCTCGCTCAACGGCAAGATCCTGCGGCTGACCACCGCGGGCCAGCCCGCCCCCGGCAACCCCTTCGGCAACTACGTCTACAGCTACGGCCACCGCAACCCGCAGGGCATGGTCTTCGACCGCAACGGCCGGCTGTGGGAGGCGGAGTTCGGCAACAGCGCCTACGACGAGCTGAACCTGATCAAGCCGGGCAACGACTACGGCTGGCCCACCTGCGAGGGCACCTGCTCCACCTCCGGCATGACCAACCCCAAGGCCACCTGGCCGGTCGACCAGGCCTCGCCCAGCGGCATCACCATCGTCCGCAACGTCATCTACATGGCCGCGCTGCGCGGCGAGCGGCTGTGGCGCATCCCGATCAGCGGCGACACGGAGAACGTCGGCGCCGCCAGTTCGTACTACGTCGGCACCTACGGCCGGCTGCGCACGGTCTCCAAGGTGCCCGGCGTCGACCAGTTCTGGCTGACGACCACCAACTCCGACAACAACGGCGGAGCGGCCGACGGCGCCGACAAGATCCTCCGGGTCACCGTCAGCTAGCCGAAGGGCCACCGTCATGAACCGGCCGGGAGCGGTCACCAGCGGCTCGGTGACCGCTCCCGGCCACCCTCGTCCAGGCACTCACCCCTACGTGTCCCCGACTACCGTCTCACGTCGATGCCCGCACCATCAGCTCCGTGCGTACCACCGTGTCCGCCATGGCCCCGGTGCCCGCCATCTGGGCGGCCGCCTGCTCGACGGCGGCCTGTCCCAGCCGCCGCTTGTCGATGGAGAGGGTGGTCAGCGGAGGGTCCACCAGCTCGCCCAGGGTCAGCCCGTCGAAGCCGACGAAGGCGCAGTCGCCCGGCACGGCCAGCCCGCGCGCCATCGCGTGCCGCATCGCGCCGATGGCGATCATGTCGTTGTACGAGACCACCGCCGTCACCTCCGGCGCGGTCTCCAGCAGGCGCTCCATCGCGGCGGCGCCGCCCTGCACGGAGTTGGTGGCCAGTTGCCGCCAGTGCGGCTCGACGGGCAGGCCGTACTCGGCGGCGGCCGCGGTGAACAGACCGCTGCGCACGTCGGGGGCGCCGGACTCGGCGCGATTGCGGTCGTCGATCATGGCGATCCTGCGGTGGCCGCGCGAGACCAGGTGGTCGAACGCCTGCCGGATGCCGGAGGCGAAGTCGATCCGCACGGTGGACAGTTCCACCGGCCGGTCCTCGTTGCCCATCAGCACGAAGGGCATGCCGGAGTCGGCGACCCGGGCGATCGCGGCCGCGTCGAGCAGGAAGGCCACGCAGGCGTCCACGTGGTCCACCACGGTCTCGGCGACCTTCTGTTCCCGGCTCAACTCGGAGGCGGTGGTGTAGATCACCACCTGCCAGCCGCGGGCGTCGGCCGCCTCCAGCACACCGGCCACCACTTCGGGGAAGAAGGGGTTGAGCACGTCCGCGATCACCAGGCCGAGCGTGGTGGTGGACTGCCGGACCATGCCGCGGGCGAACCGGCTGGGCCGGTAGCCCATCTCCTGCGCCACCGTCAGGATGCGCTGCCGGGTGGCGGGGTCGATCTCCGGCTTGTCGTTGATCGCCCGCGACACCGTCTGCCGGGACACCCCGGTGGAGCGCGCCACATCGTCGATGGTGACGCGCCGCGGCTTGTTGGTTGTAGACACGATTGGCACTCTAACCTTCCGCCCGACCGGCCCCGGACTGCCGCCGGGACTGCCATTGTGCCTGCTGGGTATCGAGAGCGCTCACGTGAAACCTCCTGGCCTCCGGTGCCGCGCCCGCCTGAACCGCGTCGACTCCCTTGACAGTCGGTGCGAGCGGCCCCACTCTCATCCGAGAGCGTTCACGTGAGCGTTCACGGGTCGCCACGGCCGCCCCCCGAGGCCCGCGACGGCCTGACCCGCTCTGCCGTTCTGCAGTCGGAGGAACCCCGCGATGCCACGAACCCGTACCACCGCAGCCGTGCTCCTCGCCCTCTCCATGGCAGCCCCCCTCAGCGCCTGCTCGGTGGGCGGGGAATCCTCCTCGTCCCCCGGCGGTGACAAGAACGCCCAGGAGATCACCTTCCTGACCTTCGAGACGCCCAATCTGCCGCCCTCCTACTGGGACGCGGCGATCAAGCGGATCACCGCGAAGTACCCCGACATCAAGGTCAAGAAGCTGGTCTCGCCGAGTGCCGACCGCACCGCTTACGCCAAGCAGCTGCGCGCCTCCGGGCAGCTCCCGGACGTGATGATCGCGGTCAGCCCCAGCGGCTTCGCCGAGGCAGGCGACCTCTACGCCTGGCAGCCCGGCGAACTGAAGGACTTCCTGGTGCCGGACGGCGGCGCGATCAACGGCAAGGTCTACCAACTGCCCACCAACACCCAGACCATCCCGGACGTCTACTACCGCAAGTCGATGTTCGCCGCGGCCGGCATCACCACGCCGCCCAGGACGTACGCCGAGCTCCTCGCCGACTGCGCCAGGCTGAAGGCCGAGGGCACCACCCCCTTCGTGGTCGGCGGCGGCAAGGACGCCTTCCCCAGCGTGTTGCCGCTGACCGGCACCGTCGCCACCGACGTCTACCGCAAGGACCCCGACTGGATGCTCAAACGCCGGTCCGGGCAGGTGAAGTTCGCCGCCCCGGACTTCACCGGGGCGCTGAGGAAGGTCGGTGACCTCGCCCGCAAGGGCTACATCGACTCCAAGATGGTCTCGCTGGACTACGCCGCCACCGAGCAGGCCTTCCTCAAGGGCAAGGGCGCGATGTACCCGATGGGGTCGTGGTTCGCCGCGGCGGGGGACAAGAGCCCGATCAAGAACGACATCGGTGTGTTCGCGTGGCCCACCGACGACGGCTCCGAGCTGCTGTCGCAGTACACCGGCGGCGGCCTCGACGTGAACGCCCGCTCCAAGCACCTGGACGCTGCCCGCAAGTTTGCCCTCGCCTTCCAGCTCGACAAGACCAACCTCGACGCCTCCGTGCGGTCCGACGCCCTCTTCCCCGCGATCAAGGGCTACACCCCGCCGAGCGACATGGGCCCCGTCTTCACCGAGACCTACGACCTGTGGACGCGCGCGGTCAAAGACAGGACGACCGTCAAGGCGTTCGCCTGGGAGACCGGCGGCGACGCGCTGCTGCCCGGCGTCGATGCCAAGGTCTTCGCCGCCGCCCAGGACGTGATCCTCGGCCGCAAGTCACCCGGGTCGGCGGCCGCGTACCTGGACACCGAGTGGAAGAAGGCATCCTGACCCATGGTCACCGAACTTCGGGCCGCGCGCCGCGAGCCGGCCCCTCGGGCACACCTCGCGGCAGGCCGGGGCCGGTCCCGCAGGGCCCGCGCGGCCCTCGCCCACTTCGGCCTGTTCGGCACGCCGGGCCTGCTGGTCTACGGCTGCTTCGTGCTCGCCCCGGTGGCCCTGAGCTTCTGGTACAGCCTCACCAACTACAACCCGTTCAACCCGCACACCCACTTCGTGGGCCTGGACAACTACCGGACGCTCCTGCACGACCAGGAATTCCTGACCTCGCTGCGCGTCACCACCGTCCTCACCGTGATCCTGGTGATCGTCCCCAACGCGGCCGGCCTGGGCATCGCACTGCTGCTCAACCGCAAGGGCTGGTTCTACAACGCCTGGCGCGGCGTGTTCTTCGTGCCCATGGTGCTCAGCTCGGTGGTGGTCTCCATCGTATGGACCCGGCTGCTCGCCGACGAGGGCGCGGTCAACCAGACGCTGGGCTGGATCGGCGCCGCCCCGGTCGGCTGGCTCTCCGACCCCTCCCTCGCCCTGTACTCCGTGGCGGCCATCATGGCCTGGCAGATGCTCGGCTTCTGCGTCGTGGTCTACCTGGCCGGCCTGCAGTCGGTGCCCGACGAGCTCTACGAGGCCGCATCCATCGACGGCGCCACCGCCTTCAGCCGCTTCCGCCATGTCACCTGGCCGCTGCTCGCCCCGGCCCTCACCATCAACACCGTGGTCCTGCTGATCAGCGCCTTCAAGGCGTACGACCACATCCAGGTGATCACCAACGGTGGCCCCGGCTCCGGCACCACCGCCACCGTGGCATTCCTCACCCTGCAGACCGGCTTCATCGCCAACCACCAGGGATACGCCTCCGCGATGGCCGTCGTGATGCTCCTGATCGTCGCCACCGCCTCCGCGGTGGTGCTGCGCCTGCTCCAGCGCCGGGAGGTGGACCTGTGACCGCCATGACCGACCGCGGCGGGAGGACGGAACGCGAAAGGCGTACGGCGACGCGCACGCGTACGGGCGCCGGCCCGTCGTGGCTGCGGCCGCTGGCCGTCACCGCGCTCGGCGCGCTGTTCGCCGTACCGCTCTACGTGGTGCTGGCGAACACCTTCAAGCCCGGCGCCGACATCGCCCCCAGCCCCGCCTCGCTGCCAACCCGTCCCACCTTGGACAACCTGCGGACGGTGATGGACCGCCCCGACCACCTGTTCTGGGTGAGCCTCACCAACAGCCTGCTCGTCACCACGCTCTCGGTGATCCTGCTCACCGTGCTGTCCTCGATGCTCGGCCACTATCTGGCCCGTACGCACTCCCGCTGGGGCCGGGCGGCGACCCTGGTGCTGTTGTCGGGGTTGATGGTCCCGCCGCAGGTGATCCTGCTGCCCATAACCCACGTCCTGCGCGACTTCCACCTGATGGCGACCGTGCAGGGCCTGGTGCTGTTCAACGTCGGCTACTACGTGCCCTTCGGGGTGTTCGTCTTCGCCGGGTTCGTCCGCAGCATCCCGGTCGAGATGGAGGAGGCCGCGGCGATCGACGGGGCGAGCCCGTTCACCGTCTTCTGGCGGATCGTCTTCCCGCTGCTGCGCCCGGCCACCGCCAGCGCGGTGATCTTCTTCGGCGTCTGGATCTGGAACGACTTCATCGACCCTCTGGTCATCCTCGGCCCCGGAAACGGCACCACGGTCACCACCGGGATCTACCGGGCGATCGGCCAGTACCAGGCGGACTACGGCACGGTGTTCGGCCTGATGTTCCTGGCGACGTTGCCGGTGCTGGTCCTCTACCTCGCGCTGCAGAGGCACTTCGTGAGAGGGCTGACCAGCGGGGCGACGAAGGGTTGACCGCGTTTCACCACCGTGGCACGGCTCACCACAGCAGCCACCGCACAGAACATCACGGAAGGAAAGTCCATGGCGTCCGTTGCTGTCGACCGCGAGCGGCGGGTCTGGTCCCTGTCCACCGCGCACACCACGTACGCGCTGCACGCGACTGGGCACGGCACACTGGTTCAGCTGCACTGGGGCGCGCGGCTGACCCTGGACGAAGCAGCGGGGCTCGCCGGCCGCGCGTACACCATCGCCCCGTACAACCTACCGCTCGACATCGAGGAGCAGCTGCCGATCGACGGCGGCCTGCGGTGGGGTGTGCCCTCGCTCCAGGTGACCTTCCCCGGCGGGGTGCGCTCGCTCGAACTCACCCTGGTCGCCGACGAGATGACGCCCGGAGTCGAAAGCGCTCAGCTCGACCTGGTCCTCGCCGACACCCACTATCCGCTGGAAGTCGTGCTGCACTACCGAGTACGGGAGGCAACGGACGTCGTCGAGCGGTGGGTGACGCTGCGACACACGGGAGCGCGCCCCGGCCACATCGCGGTGCACCGCGCCGACTCCGGCAACTGGCTGCTGCCCGAGCTGGCGGCCTACCGGTACAGCGCGGTCTTCGGTGCCTGGTCGGCGGAGAACCAACTGGTCCGAGAGCCGCTGCCGCAAGGCGAGTTCACCCTCGGCAGCCGGCACGGCATCACCGGCCACCACGCCAACCCGTGGGTGATGCTGGACGACGGCACGGCCACGGAGGAACGCGGCGAGGTGTGGGGGGTGGCGCTGGCCTGGAGCGGGACCTGGCGGCTGACCGCGCAGCGCCGCTTCGAGAACCGGGTCTCGGTGACCGCCGGCTTCGGCCACGACGGGGTGACCTGGCGGCTGCGGCCGGGGGAGGAGCTGACCACCCCGCCGGTGCTCGGCCTGTGGACCGACGGCGGCTTCGGCGCGGCCAGCCGTGCCTGGCACGCCCATGCCCGCCGCCACGTGCTGCCGGCGGCCGGCGAGGTGCGGCCCGTCCTCTACAACTCCTGGGAGGCGGTGGCCTTCGACGTGGACGAGGCCGGCCAGTTGGAGATCGCCCGCAAGGCGGCGGACCTGGGGGTGGAACTGTTCGTCATGGACGACGGCTGGTTCGGCAGCCGGGTGAACAGCAGTGCGGGACTGGGAGACTGGTGGCCCAACCCGGACCGCTTCCCCGCAGGGCTCGGTCGGCTCGCCGATGAGGTGCGGCGGCTCGGCATGGGCTTCGGGGTCTGGGTGGAGCCGGAGATGGTCAACCCGGACAGCGACCTCTACCGGGCACACCCGGACTGGGTGCTGCATTACCCGCACCGCCGCCGCGACGAACTGCGCACCCAACTCGTGCTCAACTTCGCCCGCGAGGACGTCCGCGAGTGGGCCTTCGGATGGCTGGACAAACTGGTCGGCGACCATGGCATCGACTTCCTCAAGTGGGACATGAACCGCGCTTTCTCGCAGGCCGGCTGGCCCGCCCGCGAGCAGGACGGGGACGGCGTCGGCGACCAGGACCGGCTGTGGATCGACCACACCCGCAACGTGTACGCGGTGATGGACCGGCTGCGCGCCGACCACCCGGCGTTGCGCATCGAGTCATGCGCCGGGGGCGGCGGCAGGGTGGACTTCGGCATGCTCGCCCGCACCGACGAGGTGTGGACCTCGGACAACACCGACGCCTTCCACCGCCAGTCCATCCAGCACGGCTTCGGCCAGGTCTACCCGCCCGGCGTGATGGCCGCCTGGGTCACCGACGCGGCGCGGGCCCCGCTGGCGTACCGCTTCCACGTCGCCATGGCCGGCGCACTTGGTGTCGGCGGCAACCTCCACGCGTGGTCGTCGACTGACCTTGCCGAGGCACGCCGACTGGTGGCGGCCTACAAAAATATCCGCACCACGATTCAGCACGGCGAGCAGTACCGGCTCGGGTCCGAGCCCGGCCGGGGCCTGTCGGCCGTCCAGTACGTGTACGGCGACCAGGTCGCCGTCCTGCTCTACCATCCGCACCCCGGGGTGCGGCCCGCGCCGGGAGCGCTGCGGCTGCAAGGGCTCGCCCCGGCGGGCCTGTACGAGGAGCACAGCGAGGCGGGCGGCCTTCGGGCGACCGGCCGGGTGCTGGCCACCGCCGGGCTGCCCCTGGACCACCGGCTGCCGACCGGGGACTGGGGGAGCGCACTGATTCGGCTGCGCCGGGTTGGCTAGCGTGTGCTTGCCCGGCGCGCAGGCGAGGGCTGTGTTCTCCCGAAGCCGGCGCGAAGTGACAAGTACGGGGTCGTAGCCGGCCATCAGCGGCACGATGTTCATGCCGTAGCCCTGGGCCTCGGAGACGGGTCCGTTGTTCGGTGCGTCACCGTCGCCCATGGTCGAGACGTAGTACTCGTTGCCGGCGCGTCCGCGGACCAGTAAGGCAATTGACGATGCGTCGGCTCGCGCGACGGGCTCTCCCGCCTGTGGGACACCTACGTGCCGAGACATCCCACAGGCGGGTCACGTGCTCGGCTGGTGTCAGCAGGTTCCGTTGTCCTGCCAGATGTTCCAGGCGATGGCGGAGCCGGGGGTGACGCCCGTGCTCCAGTACAAGGCGGTGTAGTTGTGGCCGCTGTAGGAGACCTTGTCGTTGGGGATGTAGGAGGCGGTGGCAGTCCACGCAGGGTTGCAGGTGCCGCCGGACGGCGCGGTGACGGTGAGGGTGTAGGTGGCGGTGTGGGTCCCGGTCGCGGCGGTGCCGGTCACCGTGACCGCGTACGTCCCGGCGGGGGTCGCGGCGCTGGTGGTGATCGTCAGCGTGCTGCTGCCACCGGAGGTCACCGCGGACGGGCTGAACGACGCACTCGCACCCGACGGCAGACCCGACGCCGACAACGCCACCGACTCCGCCGAACCCGACGTCACCGCCGTCGACACGGTGGTGGTCGCCGCGGAGCCGGCGGTCACACTCCCCGAGGCCGGGGAGAGGGCCACGGAGAAGTCGTTGGCCGCGGAGCCCGTGGTGACGGTGAGGGTGTAGGTCGCGGTGTGGGTCCCGGTCGCCGCCGTGCCGGTCACCGTGACCGCGTACGTCCCGGCGGGGGTCGCGGCGCCGGTGGTGATCGTCAGCGTGCTGCTGCCACCGGAGGTCACCGAGGACGGGCTGAACGACGCGCTCGCACCCGACGGCAGACCCGACGCCGACAACGCCACCGACTCCGCCGAACCCGACGTCACCGCCGTCGACACCGCCGCCGACACCGCCGAACCCGCCTTCACACTCCCCGAGACCGGGGACAGCGAGACGGAGAAGTCGCTGGACGTCGGTGTCCCAATGTCTCCGTGGGTGAGGGTCTCCCAGGCGATCCAGTGGTCGTCGGTGCCTTCGGGCCGGTGGGCAAGGGTGTACTTCTGGGTGTTGGCCAGGCTGAGTCCGAGCCGGTTGTGGAGCGCGCTGTACCCGATCTCGGTGACGGGTCCGAGGCCGAGGTTCGCATTGCCGCCGCAGATCGAGGACGGGACGGAGGCACCGTTGTCGTAGCCGGCGTGGAACTCGTAGGTGTAGCGCATCCGGGTCGCCAGCTGCGACCACAGGTCGGTGCCCTGCAGGCGCGCGGTCTCGGCGACGTGCGCGATGGCGTCGATGCCCCAGCCGGTGTGGCCGAAGTCGCGGCAGGTCTCCTGGGCGAGGCCGTTGACGAAGGTGCTCTGCCCGAACCAGTAGTTGATCAGCTCGCTGGTGGTGTTGACGCTGGAGCGCGGCGGGTAGGCGGGCTGGCTGCCGTCGGAGGTGGTGTAGACGTATGCCGGGACACGGCCCGTGAAGATGGACATCGCCTTGTTGTAGCTCGCGGCGTCGTCGAGGTGGACCGAGATCCCGACGGCGGCGTCCATCATGATCAGCTCCCAGTTGCCGTTCTTGTCCGGGGCGCCCTGGATCACGACGGGGAGGTAGACGTTGCGCAGCATGGTGTCGAAGCGGGCGGAGTTCGACCAGCCGCCGCCGTAGGTGTACTTGACGATCTCCGCGGACTCCGACCACACCGTCCCGGCCCAGCCGGTCTGCAGCGGGGCGTTGGAGTTGGTGTGCGTGGTGATGGTCCCCGACCAGGCGTCCATGATCTGGATCGCCTTCTTCGCGTAGCTGGTGTTGCCGGTCACGTACCAGGCCAGTGCATCGGTGTAGGCGGCGATCGCGTCCTCCCGCTCGTCGCTGCACCCGTAGTCGGGGTTCGACGACGGGCCGCACTCGACGGTGGACCGCGGGTGGGGCGTGTACGACAGCGAGGCATACGAACTGGCCAGCATCTGCGACCAGGCGCTCTTCTGCGGCTCGACGCCACCGTTGACCCGGGTGCGGATCAGGTCCAGTTGGGACTTGCCGAGCAGGACGCCGGGGTGCGTGAAGCTGGCGGGGGCGGTCACGGCGGCGCTGACGGTCGCCGCGCCATCGCTGGACGGGGTGGCGCTCGCGGTGGGCGCCATCATGGCTGCCACCGTCCCCACCACGGCGAGGAGCGCGGCGCCGATCGACCGGCGGAGGGGTCTGCGATGGTCTGTGCGGCGACTCGGGACTGGGATATGGAGCACCACTTCAGCCACCTTTCCGGTTAGTAAAGTTTACTTACATTGGAGTTCGGCGAGCGTAGGGGTCACTCTGATCCCCCGTCAAGACACCTCGACGCGCCGGGTGTCGAGTTGGTGCAGACCATTGACGCGTCGATTCCGGGTCGCTAGCTTCAGGCCGTTAGGAAACCTTCCTTACTATCCGGCCGGGCTGCGAACCGGTCCGCTTCGAGCTGCAGCGCCCCGCGCTCTCGTCAGCCCGGGCAAGGGCGACCGGGCGGCGGCCCGCGCCGTCCCGCGATGACGTCCCCCACCTCGCTCGTCCCTCACTCACAGCGAAGGATCTGATCCGCCATGTCCCGATCCGTCCCTGCCCGCAGAGCGCTCACGGCGGCCCTCACTGCCGCTCTCCCCGCCGCCGCGCTCTCCGTGGTCGCGGCTGCGCCCGCGCACGCCGCCGGCGGTGCGTTCCCTGCGCACTACTCGGCGCCGTACCTGGAGATCGACAGCTCCACGGCCGGCGACCTGGCCGCCGACCTGAGCGCCAGCGGCGACAAGTTCTACACGCTGGCCTTCCTGACTCCGAAGTCCGGCTGCACCCCGATGTGGGAGCGGGGCAGCGACCCGGTCGGGGCGTTCAAGTCCCAGATCGGCTCCCTGCAGGCGGCCGGCGGTAACGTCATCATCTCCTTCGGCGGGGCCGCCGGCGGCGAGCTGGCGCAGACCTGCACCTCGGTGTCCAGCCTCACCGCGGCGTACGCCAACGTGGTCAACACCTACGGCGTGACCCGTTTGGACTTCGACATCGAGGGCTCGGTGCTGAACGACACCGTCTCCAACGCCCGCCGTGACCAGGCCCTGGCCGCGCTCCAGGCGCAGTACCCGAACGTCCAGATCGACTTCACGCTGCCGGTGGACCCGGGTGGCCTGCCGACCAACGCGATGAACATGCTCAAGGACGCCAAGTCCAAGGGCGTGAAGGTGAACCTGGTCGACATCATGACGATGGACTTCGGCGACGGGCAGAACGCCCTGAACGACGCCGAGTCCGCCGCGAACGGCACCGCCCCGCAGCTGGCCTCGCTCTACGGCATCACCACCGCGCAGGCCTTCAACCGCCTGGGCCTGACCCCGATCGCCGGCCAGAACGACGACAACGAGTTCTTCAGCCAGGCCAACGCCCAGACCCTGGAGACGTTCGCGGCGTCCAAGGGCGTGCAGGAGCTGTCGTTCTGGGAGGTCGACGGCTACGACAAGCCGCTGAACTACGCCTACTCGAAGATCTTCCAGAAGATCACCAGCGGCACCGTCGCCAATGACTTCTCCGTGGCCCTCTCCCCGGTCTCGGGGAGTGTGAAGGCGGGTTCGGCGGTGTCGACGGCGGTGTCGACGGCGGTGACGTCGGGTTCGGCGGAGTCGGTGGCGTTGTCGGCGTCGGGTCTGCCGTCGGGTGCGAGTGCGTCGTTCATCCCGTCCGCGGTGACCTCCGGTGGCAGCAGCACGCTGACGATCACCACCGGCGCCGCGACCCCGGCCGGGACGTACGCGGTCACGGTGACCGGCACCGCCGCGACCGGGACCCACACCGCGACCTACACCCTGACCGTCACCGCGCCGTCCGGCGGCACCTGCAACCCTGCGTGGAGTGCCACCGCCTCCTACATCCCCAACGACGAGGTCTCCTACAGCGGCCACAACTACACCGCCTTGTACTGGAGCACGGGCGTCACCCCCGGCTCCGCCATCGCCTGGAACATCTGGCAGGACAACGGAACCTGCTGAACCCGGGGTCGGGCACAGCCGTGGCCGGTGCACCACTGAGCTCCCCGGGGCGTTCGGAGCGCGGGTGTGAGTAGTTGAGGTACAGGAAATCCCGGTGAGATTGATCTTGCTGCGGTTCCCCACTCCTGATGAGGCCGGGTGTGCTGCATACGGCAGCGGTCTCACCCTCGTCGGGTTCGGGCCAGGGGCCGAAGGGACCGTGTTCCCCGGGGCCGGTGGCGCCGAGGAGGCCGGGATCCTTTCCAGCGGTGCAGCGGCACGGGGCTCGCTGTGCTTTCCGTTCCGGCCCTGTGAGAGCACAAGGGCGTCTTGTCGCGCCGTGCCCCACTGCCGACCCCCTCCGTGGAGTTGGCCGCTTGAAAGGTTCCCCGCGACGCGAAGCGATTGACAGGGACCGTGGGCCGCCGGTCGGCCGACGCGCGGGGCGGATCAGTTGCGCGTGCCGGCCGGTGGGCCGACGACGGTGGTGAGCTGGAGTTTGGTCTCGTCCTCGCTGCCCGGCGCGGCGGTCATCAAGACGATCTTGAGCTCGGTGTCGCCGTCGGTCAGGACATCGCAGTCCACCGTGACCGGGCCCACCGACGGATGGTCGACCGTCTTGCGGACCTCGCGGTTCGCGGTCACCTCTCCCGTCGCCCACAGCTCGGCGAACCTCTCGTTGCCTCCGTTCCCTCCGAGGCGGACGAGCACTCGTTGCATACCGGGCGGGAGATGGTCGCAGATCGTGCCGGCGCCGGCGGCACGATCCGGGCCAGGCGGTAGAGGTGGTCCCGCTCGGCGGTGGACAGCTGGAGGGCGCGTGCCAGGGACGCCACCACTGACGCCGAGGGTGTCGTGGCCCGCCCCTGCTCCAGGCGCACGACGTAGTCGACCGACACTCCGGCCAGGTCGGCCAGTTCCTCGCGCCGCAGCCCGACAGCCCGGCGCTTGCGGACGACCGGCAGCCCGGCGGCCGACTGGGGCAGCCGGTTCCGCCATGTGCGGATCGCCGCGCCCAGTCCGGCCCCAGGGGGTGTCGTCGTCATGCTCTTCATCCTCCCGCGTCCCCGATCACATGCGGGGGCGCAAGGGTGGTACTGGTCTTCCCACCGTCGAATCGTCCCTGGTCCAGCTCCCTCGTCCAGGCAACCATCGAAGGCATGACGATCACTTTCATCACCGGAGCCAACAAGGGCATCGGCCGCGAGACCGCCCGCCGCCTCATCGCGTGCGGTCACACCGTTCTCCTGGGGGCCCGCGACCGTGAGCGGGGTGAGGAGGCAGCCGCCGCGCTGGGCGCACGCTTCGTCCCCGTCGACGTGACCGACGACGCGTCCGTGGCCGCCGCCGCCGCGGACGTCGCCGAGCAGAGGGCAGGATCGACGTCCTGATCAACAACGCGGGGGTCCAGGGTCCCTTCGGTGATCCCGGCGACCTCACCGCCGCCGACGCCCGCGCCGTCCTCGACGTCAACGTCATCGGCGTGGTCCGCACCACCACCGCGTACCTGCCGCTGCTGCGCCGTTCGGACGACCCCGTGATCATCAACGTCAGCAGTGGCATGGGCTCCCTCGCCTTCACCCACGACCCCGGCCGGTCCGAGTCGCAGGTCGCCGTGCCGCTGTACGCCTCCTCGAAGGCGGCGCTGACGATGTTGACCACGCAGTACGCCAAAGGGCTCAAGGGCATTCGCGTCAACGCCGCCGACCCCGGCTACACCGCGACGGACATAAACGGTCACAGCGGCTCCCAGACCGTCACCGAGGGCACGGACGCGATCGTCGCCCTCGCCACCGAGGGGCCCGGTGCCGGCACCGGACGCTTCATCGACCGCCATGGCGAGATCGCCTGGTCCTGACACCGGCGGTGCCGGGTCACCGGCCCTGAAGAACAGAACGGGCAGAACATCGAGACCGGTTCTGGGCGGGAGTCAACCGCTGACAGACGATCTACTCCGGAGACTGCCGCCTCCGACCAGCGTGAGAACCTGGGGCGACCGTCACGCCAGCCCTTTGACCTGCGTCTTCAAGTTGGCGGAGGCTCACGGTGTCGCCGTCCAGGACTTGTGCGGTGAGCCGTTCCATCAGCTCCGGGTCGGTGCCGCTTCCGCGGCCGGTGATGCGGGCGCGGACCGGGCGGCGGGGGCCGATGACCTGTGCGTCGTCGGACGTGTCGGCTTCCTCGGCTTCGGCGAGCGCCCGGTACAGCGAGGCGACCGAGGGGTGGCGTCCCGCGTTCACGCAGCACCCGGCCGTAGCCGCTGCGCTCGGGTACGCGGGCCGAACTGTTCCGTGTGCAGAAGCCCCGGCCGCGCCTGGCGGTTCAACCCGTGAGGGTGTTGAGCCAGCCGGTCAGCAGACGGTTGATCTCCTCGGGGCGTTCCTGCTGGATCCAGTGGCCGCAGCCCTCTACGAGGTGGGAGGCGGTCAGGCCGGGGAGGGTGGTGGGGAAGGCGTCGATAGCGTCGGACATCCAGGTGGTGGAGGCGTCCAGTGCGCCGCCGATGAACAGGGCCGGCTGCTTGATCGGGGCTCCGCGGTGGGGGGCGAGGTCCTCCCAGTCGCGGTCCACGTTGCGGTAGCGGTTGAGGGCGCCCGTCAGACCCGTGCGCTCGAACTCTCCGGTGTAAACGTCGAGGTCGTCCTCGGCCAGCCAGGCCGGGAGGATGCCGGCGGGAAAACGGTCACGCAGCTGGCCGCCGTGGGCGACGAAGTGCGGGTCGGGCTCGCCCTGGGTGGGCATGGTGTCAGCGGACAGGGCGGCGTAGAAGCCCGCGAGCCAGCCCCGCACGTCAGGCTCGATCTCCGTCTCGGCGCGGCCGGGCTCCTGGAAGTAGGAGACGTAGAACTCCTGCTCGGGGCCGCCGATCTGGCCGAAGATGTCGGTGGGGCGGGGGCCGCCGGGTGGCGCGTACGGGACGCTCAGCAGGGCGACGGCCCGGAAGACCTCGGGGTGGAGCAGGGCGGAGGTGGCGGCGATGTTGGAGCCCCAGTCGTGGCCGACGACCACCGCGTTCTCCTCGCCGAGGGCGTGCACGAGGGCGACGTTGTCCTCCACCAGGTCCAGCATCCGGTAGGCGTCGGTCTCCGCAGGCTTGGAGGAGCGGCCGTAGCCGCGCACGTCGATCGCCACCGCCCGGTAGCCGGCCGCGGCGAGGGCCGGGAGCTGGTGGCGCCAGGAGTACCAGGACTCGGGGAAGCCGTGCACGAGCAGGACCAGCGGGCCGGTGCCCTGCTCGACCAGGTGAAGGCGCCCGGCAGGGGCCTCGACGGTGCGGTGGCGGAGTGCGGCGGACGGCTCGGGCTGCATGGGGGCTTCTCCTCGGTTCGCGGGTGGATGCAGGTACGCATCGATCATGCGGCTCAGCGACCGTCCACCGCGATTACCCTTGCCAATCTGGCAAACTTGCAGGACAGGATGGTGGGGCGGCACGTCCGGAAGGGGGCAGAGCGGGTGACAAGCGACGACGTGGCCGACACGCTGGCGGCGATGGGCCCCCGGCTGCGGGCCGCGCGCGAACACCGCGGCTCCACGCTCACCGGCGTCAGCTGCGCGACCGGCATCTCCCCGAGCACGCTGTCGCGGATCGAGACCAGCCGACGCAAGCCCACCCTGGAAGTGGTCCTGCAGTTGGCGAAGGAGTACGGCGTCTCCCTGGACGAGCTGGCCGGCACCGCTCCCGCCGCCGGGCCCCGCACCTCCGCGCTCCAGCGTTTCGGCGACGACAAGGCGGTGCTGCCGCTGACCCGGTACGTCGGGGGCCTGCACGCCCACAAACACGTCCTACCCGCCGTCCAGGAGCCGCCCGCGCGGCCCCGGCAGGTCTCCCACGACGGCTGGGAATGGCTGTGCGTCCTGTACGGGCGGCTGTGGCTCGCACTCGGCGACCAGGACCTCGTCCTGAGTGCCGGGGACGTCGCCGAGTTCGACACCCGCAATCCCCACGGGGTCGCGAACGCCAGCCCCGGCGGCCCGGTCGAGTACCTGATCATGTTCGGGCCGCAGGGAGAACGCCTGCGACCGCGCACCCCGCCCGCCCCCGGCCCCAGGGCTCGGTAGCAAGCAGCGAACGAACGGCCTGACGTCCCGGATAGCCCAGGATGTCAGGCCTCTTCCTCGGCGTCCTCAGCGGCCTCGGGGTCGCGGAAGGGGCGCAGGCCCTGGCCGGGGCCGCTGGCCTTGATTCGGCGCGCACGTAGTTCTGGTCGACGTGGGACAGGCGCGAGCGGGTCAGCGCCTTGTTCTCCGTGTCGATGACCGGGGTCAGGCCGATGTTGCAGCTCTGCGAGACCAGCAGCGCGACCAGGGAGACGAGCAGGCCCTCCATGCGGGTGCGCCGCTCGGAGACATGGCCGAAGGCGTCGAGGAACCCGGTCCAGGAATGGACCTCGAACAGCAGGTCCGGCAGCTCGATCCGGGGGAGCATCGCCTCCCACCGCGGCCCGTCCAGCAGCCTCGCGCGCGGGTCCGCCCACCGGTTCGACGGCGAGGCGAACACGTCCCACCGGTTCTTCAGCGCGCGGTGCAGCTGTTCCAGCACGCACACCACGTACGCGTCACGGTCGACCGCGCCCTGCGGCAGCTTCGAGTTGGAGAACACCGCCCGCTTCCACATCGCCGGCACGAGTTCGGCGTCGACCTCGCGGGGCAGCAGCGGCCGGTCCTTGACCCGCCGCCGCGACAGCGCGGGCAGCCGGCGTACCGCGGCGAGCACCCGCCGCCCGGCCAGGGCCGCACCGCAGTCGTGTCCGGGCAGCGGTCCAGCAGCCGGCCCAGACCGGCTCCACCCGCCCCGCGGTGCGGCGACACCTGTCCGGCGAGGTATAACGAAGCCGTGATCTACCACGTTGTACCGCACACTGACTGGATGGCGACACCCGAGGAGGCGTACGCGCCGCCGTCTCTCGCCGAGGACGGATTCATCCACTGCGCGCCCGACGAGGCGACCGCTCTCGCCGTCGTCAACGCCTTCTACCGGATCGCGCCCAGGCCATTGCTGGCGCTGCTCCTCGACGAGGGTCGACTCACCGCGCAGTGCGTCTTCGAAGCCGCCCTTCCCGCCCCGCCGCCCGGGGTGGCTGACGGCGTCCTGTTCCCTCACGTGTTCGGCGCCCTGAACCGTGACGCCGTCGACCGCGTCATGGAGATCCAGTGGAACGCGGACGGCCGAGCGACAGGCATGCGCGAATTCGACTGACGGTCGGGCACCCGGTCGTCGCACCCGGGCAGCGGGCAGGTGGGGTCGAGACGGTCGACCTCCGTCAGTGCGGTTGCTCGCGATCGAGGTCGAACAGCCGCTCCAGCTCGGCGGCGACACCGTCCTCGTCGTGCGAGCCGATGACCTGGTCCGCCGCGGCCAGGACCGTCGGATGGGCGTTGGCGACCGCGTAGGAGCGCCCCGACCAAGTGAACATCGGCAGGTCGTTGGGCATGTCCCCGAAGGCTGCCACCTCGGCGGGGTCGATGCCGAGGCCGGCCGCGTACCGGGCCAGTGCGTGCGCCTTGCTGACGTCGGCCGCGACCGCTTCCACCAGCCGATGGCCGTTCGAGTGGTAGGCGGTGACCAGGGTGCCGAGGGCCGGTGCGGCCAACTCGAGCAGCTCATCGGCGCTGAGCGAGGGGTGACGCCCGATCAGCTTCGGCGCGGGTCGGCTCCACAGGCGCGCCTCGCCCGGCCGGAGCACGGTGATGTCGGCATCCCATTCCCCCGCCTCGTACAGGTCGTCACCGTCCAGTTCGGCGGCACGCTCCACGGCCAGGCCGATGCCGGGGATCGCCGCGCGGAGCCGGTCGCGTGCCAGGGCCAGCGTGGCGACGTCGATCTCGCGTTCGGCGATGACCTCACGGGAGGCCATGTCGAGGATCAGGGCGCCATTGGAGCAGATGGCGGTGCCGCGTGGCCCGAAGGCTTCGGCGATCGGGGCCATCAGCCGCGGGGGCCGCCCGGTGACGAAGACCACCGTGGTCCCGGCTGCCTGGACGCGGGCGAACGCGGCCGCGGTGCGCTGGGAGACGGTGCCGTCGCTGCGGACGACAGTGCCGTCCAGATCGGTGGCGATCAGACGCGGGCGGAAGCGGGAGTCCATGGTCAGGTGATTCCTTGTTCGGGCCGGAGCGGCAGCGCGGACGAGGAGGGTGCGATGCCGCTCCGGCGCGCGGCACCGCACCGTCCCGCCCGGGGCAGCTGGTGGTGATGTCGTCGTACAGGGTGTAGGCGGCGTCGCCGGCGTACGCCTCGGAGTGGGGAGCGAACACGTCCGCGGGGAAGGGCGTGGCTGCGCGGGCGGGCGGACCCGTGACGACAGCGAGGCCGAGGACGCTGAGCAAGTAGCAGTCGGGGCGAGTTTGCGGCTAGGCGGGTGGTGAGGGTCATGGCCGGGGACACCTCATGTGCAGGGAGCGCTGCACGTTAGGAAAGGTTCCTAACGATCGCCGCAGAGTAGTGCGGCCCGACGTCGGCGTCAACACCTCACGCAGGGTCCCGGACCAGCCAAATTCCTTGCCCCATAGGGCTCTTGACCGTTCGTCGGCGGCAGCGGTACGGTCCACGGCACTCGATTAGGAAACTTTCCTGTCGATTCATGTCATCGCCCCGGTTGGAGCCCTCATGGACACCCTCGCCACCCCGCCCACCGGAAGACCGCGCGGCAGGAGACGCCTCACCACCGCACTCACCGCCGCGTGCGCGCTGGGCCTGGTGAGCGCCGCCCTCGCCCAGGCCGGGCCGGCCACCGCCGCCACCACCGCACTGGTCCGCGTCGACCAGGCCGGCTACCTCGCCGGCGAGACCAAGCACGGCTACGTGATGTCCGGCGCCGCGTTCAGCGGCGCGACCTTCTCCGTCGTCAACTCCGCCGGCACCACGGTCCTCACCGGCAGCGTCGGCTCCACCAACCTCGGCTCGTGGAACACCGGCTACCCGGACGTCTACCCGATCAGCTTCGACTCCCTGACCACGCCGGGCACCTATCACATCGTCCTGGGCGGCTCCGCGGCCGGTTCCTCCCCGTCGTTCAGGATCACCGACTCGGCCGGGCTCTACGGCAAGCTCGTCGCCGACGGCGTCACCTTCTTCCAGACTCAGCGCGACGGCTCGGACGTGGTCGCCGGCACGCTGAACCGCAAGGCCGCCCACCTCAACGATGCGACCGCGAACGTCTACGCCTGGCCGAGTTTCGCCACCGGCAGCGACACCATCACCAACTCCAACCTGTCGAAGACCGGTGGACCCGTCGACCTCTCCGGCGGCTGGTACGACGCGGGCGACTACCTCAAGTTCACCCACACCCAGGCCTTCGGCGACGCCATGCTGTTCGCCTCCGAACGCGCCCTCGGCTCTGCCGCGCCCGCGAGCCTGGACGCGGAGGCGCACTACGGCGAGGCGTGGCTGAACAAGGCGTGGAACCAGAGCACCAAGACCCTGGCGCTCCAGGTCGGCATCGGCTCGGGCAACTCCGCCGGCACTTTCACCGGCGACCACGACCTGTGGCGGCTGCCGGAGAAGGACGACGCCGACACGTCCTCCGCCGACCGGTACGCAGCCGCGCACCGCCCGGTCTTCAACGCGGCGAGCGCCGGCGGCGCGATCAGCCCCAACCTGGCCGGCCGCACCGCCGCCGCGTTCGCCCTCGCCGCACAGGTCGACGCGACCGCCAACCCGGCGCAGGCCGCTGCCGAGTACCAGGCGGCGACCTCCCTGTACGCCCAGGCGAAAACCAGCTCCCCGCCCTCGCCGCTGACCACCGCGCTGCCGAACGACTACTATCCCGAGTCGACCTGGCACGACGACATGGAGTTCGGCGGCGCGGAAATCGCCCTGGCCGCACAGAAGTTGGGGCACGACGCGAGCCCGTACCTGACCCAGGCCGCGACGCACGCCAACAGCTACCTCACCTCGGACACCGGCGACACCTTCAACCTCTACGACACCAGCGCGCTGGCGCACGCCGACCTGATCAGGGCGATCACCGCGGCCGGCAACCCGTCCGGGCTGGCCACCACTCCGGCCGCGCTGACCGCCGACCTCAAGCGGCAGGTCCAGGCGGCGGCCAGCAAGGCCGCCGCGGACATCTTCCACGCCGGTGGCGACTACACCGACTTCGACGTGAACGCGCACACCTTCGGCTTCCTCACCACCGAGGCGCTCTACAAGCAGGCCAGCGGCGACGCCACCTTCGACGCCTTCGCCACCGGGCAGCGCGACTGGCTGCTCGGCGCGAACGCCTGGGGCACCAGCTTCATGATCGGCGAGGGCAGCACCTTCCCGCACTGCCCGCAGCACCAGGTGGCCAACCTGAGCGGCAGCCTGGACGGAACTGGGGCGGTCGCGGTCGGCGCAGTGGTCAACGGGCCTAACAACACCAGCCAGTTCAGCGGCGGCCTGGGTTCGTACTCGACCGGAATGAAGGCCTGCCCGAGCGGCGGGAGCGACGCGTTCTCCGCCTTCTCCGGCCACAGCAGCCGCTACGTCGACGACGTCCGCTCCTGGCAGTCCTCCGAACCGGCCCTGGACATGACCGGCGCGGCCATCATGGGCGCGGCCGCACAGGAATCGCTGAACGCCACGGCACCGTCCAGTGACTTCTCCGTCTCGCTGTCTCCGGTCTCGGGGAGTGCGAAGGCGGGTTCGGCGGTGTCGGCGGCGGTGTCGACGGCGGTGACCGCGGGTTCGGCGGAGTCGGTGGCGTTGTCGGCGTCGGGTCTGCCGTCGGGTGCGAGTGCGTCGTTCAGCCCGTCCTCGGTGACCTCCGGTGGCAGCAGCACGCTGACGATCACCACCGGCGCCGCGACCCCGGCCGGGACGTACGCGGTCACGGTGACGGGCACGGCGGCGACCGGCAGCCACACCGCCACCTACACCCTCACCGTCACCGCGCCGTCCGGCGGCACCTGCAACCCTGCGTGGACTGCCACCGCCTCCTACGCCCCGGGTGACAAGGTCTCCTACGCGGGCCACAACTACACCGCCTTGTACTGGAGCACGGGCGTCACCCCCGGCTCCGCGATCGCCTGGAACATCTGGCAGGACAACGGAACCTGCTGACACCACCGGGCGATCACACACGCCGCCCCGGAACTCCATGCCCGGGGCGGGAACACCAGGGGCCGTCCGGCGTGGGGGCCGGACGGCCCCGCGGTAGCGAAAGCCACCAGAAATCACCTCAGCGGTCCGGGCAGCGCGGGTCGAGCCCGGAGCCCTGTGCCGCTCGGGTGCGACTCAGCGTTGTGAGCTGTGGTGATGCCCGGGTGGTCAGGCAGCGTTGTGGGTGCCGAAAATTCCAACCGGCTAAGGCGGGGGACCGCAGGAGTTGCCGGCCGGTGCTCGTGGACGCCTGCTGCACCGCCTGCCGGGTGATCCGGCCGGCCAGGGAGGAGGCCAGGCTGCCGCCTTCCAGTGCCCAGTGATATGGCGGCCGACGGGCCGGGTCAGCCCAGGTAGAAGTCCTTGCGGGCCGCCACGAACGCCTCGATCGACTGCGGGGGGACGCCGGTTACCCGCTCGACGCCGTCGGCCCTGCGGTCGTACCGGCCGTCCCGGTGCAGCTTGGCCATGGTGGCGATGTGCTGGACGACGTGCGCCGGCAGGCCGAGCTTCGGGAGCTGTGCCTCCCACCTGTCCGGGGGCACGTCCACGTAGGAGATCGGACGGCCCAGCGCCAGGGAGAATTCCGCGGCCAGCTCCGTCATGTCGACCGAGCGGGGACCGGTCAACTCGTAGACCTTCCCGATGTGCGGCTCCGGGTCGCGGAGCACGGTGGCGACAGCCCGGGCGACGTCGTCCACGGCGACCGGCGAGGTGCGTCCGGTGCCGAACGGCAGCGCGATCGTGCCGTTCTCCTTGATCGACCGCGCAGCCAAATCGGTGAACAGCGAGGTATCCAGGAACACCGTCGGCCGGATGTGCACCACGGGCAGGCCGGACCAGTTCAGCACCTGCTCCGTCAGCCAGAGCAGCCGCTGCTGGTGTGACTCCTCGGTGCTGGTGGCGGTCATCTGCGACACCGTCATCTGCGTCAGGTCGACCAGGGCATCCAGCTGCCCGTACTCCCTCGCGACGGTGGCCACCACGGTCGCCGCCAGCAGCTGGTCCGGCGACACGGCCATCGCGAAGTACATCCGCGCGACGCCCTGCAGTGCGGCCGCGACCGTTTCGGGCCGGGTCAGGTCGCCGATGACGACCTCCGCGCCGGCCGCCCGCAGCTCCGCCGCGCGCTCGTCGTCGCGGCGGACCATGAAACGCACCGGCACATCCTGGGTGCGCAGTTGCTCGAAGACTGCACGGCCCACGCCGCCGGCGCCGGGAATGAGAACAAGGTCGTTGGCAACCATCAGCGGATCTCCTTCGGAGTACGGGAACGTCTGGACTGGTGGGTGTGGTCAGGGCCGACAGCCCGGAGGCCGCCATGGTGTCTCGCGGTTACGACTCGATTTCGCCGCTGGGTGCTGCGGTCCGGGGCTGGGGCTTGTCACCGGCGGTGGCCATGGCGACGTTCTTGCCCGGCAGCAAGGCCAGCACGACGACGGCGCCGAGCAGGGCGACGGCCGCTGACCCCATGGCGGTGATGTGCATGGCGTGGATGAAGGCGTCGTGCGCGGGGCGCACCAGCGCCTTGCCGGCCGGTCCCAGCTTCTCGGCGGCGGCCAGGGTCGCCTGGACGGATTCGCCTGCGGCGTGGCGGTCGGGGGCGGGCAGTTTCCCCAGGTGGCTGTTGATGCCGTTGCGGTAGGTGGTGGACAGCAGCGACCCGAGCACGGCGACTCCCATGGCCCCGCCGACCTGCCGGAAGGTGTTGTTGACCGCGGATCCGGAGCCGGCCTTCTCCCGTGGCAGCGACGACATGATCATGACGGTGGCGGGCGGCATCACATGGGCCATCCCCGTGCCCATCAGGAAGAACAGCACCTCCAGTACCCAGATGGGGGTGTCCTGGTCGAGCAGCAGGAAGCCGGCGAAGGCCGCCGCGGTCAGGACCAGGCCGGTGGCGCACACGGCCCGGGCGCCGAAGCGGTTGACGACGAGGCGGGCACGCGGGGCGAAGAACATCTGGGAGGCGGCCAGCGGCAGCACGAGCAGACCCGACTGCAGGACGCTGTAGCCCCGGACGCTCTGGTTGTAGAAGACGCTGAAGAACGTGACGCCCATGAGGGCGAAGAAGACCAGGCCGATGGCGGCGACGGATGCGGAGAACCGCCGGATGCGGAAGTAGCTGACGTCGAGGGCCGGATGGTCGCTGCGGGCCTCGTACCCCACGAAGCCGGCGAGGACGGCCAGGCCGCCGAGGATCGCCGCCCAGGACTCCGGCCGGGTGAAGCCGCCCAACTGGCCGCCCTTGATGATGCCGTAGACCAGCAGCGCCAGGCCGACGATGGAGAGCAGCACGCCGAACGGGTCGAGCCTGCCGGGCCTGGGGTCCTTGGAGTCGGGGACGATCACGATCATTGCGGCCGTCGCGGCGGCCACGATGGGCACGTTGACCAGGAAGACCGAGCCCCACCAGAAGTGCTGCAGCAGGATGCCGCCGGTGATCGGGCCGATCGCGATGGCGAAACCGACCGCACCGGTCCAGATGCCGATGGCCTTGGGCTGCTCGTCGCGCTCGAAGACGTTCATGATGATCGCGAGCGTGGCGGGCAGGATGAAGGCGCCGCCGAAGCCCATCAGGGCGCGGAAGGCGATGAGCTGTCCGGAGGAGTCCGACAGCGCGGACAGCGCGGATCCCACGCCGAACACCAGCATGCCGAAGAGCAGCACCTTCTTGCGCCCGAGCCGGTCACCGAGCAGGCCCGCGGTGAAAAGCAGTCCGGCGAAGACCAGCGTGTAGGAGTTGATCGCCCACTCCAGTTGGCTCTGGGTGGAACCGAGTCCGGTGGGAGCGGGCTGGGCGATGGTCTTCATCGCCACGTTGAGTATCGAGTTGTCCAGCATCACCACCAGGAGGCTGCACAGGAGCACGGTCAGGATGGCCCAGCGCCGGCGGTGGACCGTCTCGGAAACACCTCGTCGCTGGGCAGGCGGCACGGGTGGCGCGGTCGCCACGGTCGCCGCGGGAGTCGAGGACTCGGTGGGGCCGGGTGGTGATGCCACAAGGGGTCTCCAGCGCTGTCGGTGGTTCTGCGATTGCGGGGGCCGAAATAGATGTCGCTAATAATCTAAACAGAGCTTACGATAGATGGCAACCGACATCCAATCGAGGAGAGTGATCCCGTGGGCCGCGTGTCCCAGGCGCAAGCGCAGGAGAACCGGCAGCGCGTCGTAGCCACCGCCTCGCGAATGTTCCGGGAGAAGGGCACCGCGGTCAGCGTCGCCGACCTGATGAAGGCGGCCGGGCTCACCCACGGCGGCTTCTACAAGCAGTTCGACTCCAAGGAGGACCTCGTCGATGAGGCCATCGCCCACGCATTCAGCGAGCCTGGGACGCACTCGGCGGTTGCCCCGGAAGACCACGCAGAGGGGCATGAGGCCGCGCGCCGGACGCTGATCGGGAACTACCTCTCGGTCTGGCACCGCGATCACGCCGGGGACGGCTGTCCCGTCTCCGGTTTCGCGGCCGATTTGGGGCGCGAGCCCGAGCAGGCCGCCCGCGCCCGGGACGTCTACGTCAACGGGGTACGCAACCGCGCCGCGTTGCTGGCCGGAGGCGACGACGACGGCATGGCGCAGCTGTGCACCATGGTCGGCGCCCTCGTCCTGGCGCGCGCCACCACCGGCGACCCGATCTCCGAGGAACTGCTGCAGGCCGCGCGGACGGCCCTCAGCGAGAGCAGCACGGTGCCGTCGGAAGCGCGGCAGCAAACGGACTGAGCGGTGCCCGTGCGAAACCGGGACCTGATCCCGCTCTTGTCCTGGTCCTTCTCGGCTGGTGAGGCGAGACCACAGCTCTCGCGGGGGCTCGCTGGCGGAGGGGAAGCGTGGCGCCCGCGGGGTGGCTGCCGAAGGCACGGGACCGACGGGAATAGCCTGACGCGACCTGTCACGAATTGAGGCGAATCATGATGGAGCCGGAACCCGGGTCGCCGAAGCCCCGGCCTCCTTCTCCGGAGGAAGCAGCACCGCAGCTGACGGACGAGCAGCGAGCCAGGCTCGCCTCGTACGGAAGCGGCCAGGACGTGCGGCGCGGCGACGTGGTTTTCCGGCCCGGTGAACCGGCCTATGACCTGATCGTGGTCGAGGCCGGGACCGTCGAGTTGGTGGCGCCATCGGGCCCGGGCGACGACGAGGCGGTCATCGCGACCTACGGGCGCGGCGGCTTCATCGGCGAACTGAACCTGCTGACCGGGCAGACAGTGCACCTGGCCGCCCGCGTGGTGGAGCCGGGACGCATCTACCGGATCCCCCCGTCCCAGTTCCGGCGCCTCATGGCCGACGAGGCGGATCTCTCCGACCTGCTGTTGCGCGCTTTCCTCGCTCGACGAGACCGGCTCCGAGCCGGTGTGGTGGCGCGCAGGCTGGAGATCGTCGGCGTCAGCGCTTCCGCGGAGGGGCTCGCCCTGCGCACCTATGCCGCACGTCAGCGCCTACCGCACCTCTGGATCGAGGCAGGCAGCCCCGCCGGTCAACGGATTCTGAGCTCGGCAGGGCTCGTCACGACTGATCTGCCCGCCGTCGTCGCCCACGACGGGGTGCTACGTCGGGCCACTCCCGCGGAGCTCGCCTCGACTCTTGGCCTGTCCTACCGGGCCGCGGAGGGAGGCCCTGTCGACCTCACCGTGGTGGGTGCGGGTCCCGCGGGCCTTGCCGCCGCCGTCTACGGCGCCTCCGAGGGGCTGGACACCGTCGTGCTCGACGGCGTCGGGACGGGTGGGCAGGCGGCAGCAAGCTCGCGGATCGAGAACTACCTCGGCTTCCCCTCCGGGCTGAGCGGTGGGGATCTCATGCAGCGGGCCACCTTGCAGGCACTGAAGTTCGGCGCGCGCCTCTCCAGCCCCTGCCACGTGGCAGCTCTGGAGACCCGCCACCACTACCTGCGCGTCGTCCTGACGGACGGCACCGGCATCGACAGCCGCGCCGTCCTTATCGCCACCGGCGCCCGCTACCGCAGACTGCCCCTTGTGTCATGGGAGCGGTTCGAAGGCGCCGGGATCTACTACGCGGCCACCAACCTCGAAGCCCAGCTGTGCGCCGGTCAGCCGGTCTGCGTCGTGGGCGGCGCCAACTCCGCCGGGCAGGCAGCGCTGTACCTGGCCGCACGCGGCTGCGGCGTCACGCTGGCCGTCCGGGGCAAGGACGTCGCATCGGGTATGTCGTCCTACCTCGTCAACCGGCTGGGCGCCGATCCGCGGGTGACCGTACGTCCCTCCACCGAGGTGACCGAACTGCACGGCGGGGAAGGACTCGAACGGATCACGCTGACCGACCGCGCATCCGGGAGATCGGAGCAGCCGTGCCGGGGCCTGTTCTGCTTCATCGGCGCGTCCGCAGCCACCGACTGGTTGCCCGGTCTGTCCACGGACCCCCATGGCTTCCTGCGCACCGACGTGCAACTGGACCCCTACCCGCTCAGCCCGGTGTGGGCCGGCCTCGGGCGAAGTCCGCTCCCCTTCGAAACCAGCGAACCAGGCGTCTTCGCTGCCGGCGACGTCCGCTCCGGATCCATGAAGCGGGTGGCCGCCGCCGTCGGAGAGGGCGCCAGCGCCGTCCACTCCGTTCACGCCGCTATCGGGACACCCGTCTGACCGCCGTCAGCGAGACGTTCGTCAAATCGTGTTTTCGAGCGGGACAGCCCCCAGCCGATTTCTTGAGGGACCCGGCGGTCGCGCCCGCGACCGCCGGGTCCCTCGTCATTCGTGCTGCCCGGGCCCGACCGTTTTACGGGCGGATCAGGGGCTGTCCTCACCTCCGCCCTCGGCGCCGCCGTTCGCGAGCCACTGCTGGTAGGCGATCGCGGCCCGTACGGCCGAGAAGAAGTTCTGGCCTGCGGTGGCAGGCGTTGCGGCCGCGGTGCCGGCGGCAACGGTGAGACCGGCGGCCGGTGTGTACATCGCCTCGTTGAAGCCCGTGCCGGAGCGAGCCGAGGCCACGGCGAAGACGGGGTGTGCCGTGCCGCCGGAGAAGGAGGTCGAGATGTAGTCGCCGACCATGGTCCCCTGGGTGGTGCCCGCCAGCCAGGAGTGGGTCATCGGTCCGGCCAGCTGGGTGGCTGCCGTCCAGGTGGCGCCGCCGTTGGCGGAGGAGACGTATCCGACGTCGAGCTGGCAGTTCGAGGCCGTGCAGTTGGCGACCGGGTGGTAGTAGTAGGCCAGCGCCAGGCGCGCGGTGCTGCCGGAGGTCGCCCTGTCGACCGCGAGGCCCGGGATGAAGTGGTCGACCGTGGTGGTCGTCGCGTCGATCGGGATGCGGACCACCGAGGACCAGGTGGTTCCGTTGGTGGTGGTCGACATCACGATGTCGTTGGAGGTGCACGAACCCCTGGTGCCGCGGAAGCGGCAGTCCTGCCAAACCAAGTAGACCTTGCCCGACGCGTCGATCTCAGCGGAGGGCAGCGGTCCGCTGCGCAGGGACCCGTGGACGGTGTACGTGCTGACGGTGGCGACGGTCGTGGTCGAACTCCAGGTGCTGCCGCCGTTGGTGGACTGGAAGGCGAGGACCGACGTCTCCGAGGCGCTGGCAGCGGACACGATCACCGTACCGTTGGGCTGCACCACGGGCTGGCCGCCGATGCCGGTGGCGTTGTTGCCGGTGTTCTTCGACGCACCCCAGGTCACCCCGCCGTCGGACGAGGTGGTCATCTTCAGGCGGTCGCCGTCGGCGGGGCTGTCGTACTCGGTGTAGCAGTTGCCGTAGTAGAGGCTGGTCGAGGTGTTGTCGCAGACGATCCAGTTCTTGTCCAGGTCCGAACCGGTCGCGGTGGTCACCGGGTTGCTCCAGGTCAGCCCGCCGTCGGTGGAGCGGCTGGTGTAGACGACCGGCACCGTGACCGACGAGGTGATCGGGATGCTGGAGATCATCCAGACGTTGTGCTTCGCGTCGTAGGCCACCGCGGCGTCGCTGGCCCGGGCGTAGGTGCCGCCCCCGGCCGTGGTGATCCCGGGCAGGAAGCCCTTGGTCCAGGTGGCGCCCCCGTCGGTGGAGGTGGTGAAGCCGATGTTGGTGCCGCCGCCGTCGTTGAACCGGCCGACCTGGAAGGCGGAGACGATGGTGGAGCCGTAGGCGAAGGTGTCGGGCTCGACCTCGGTGGCGTGCTGGCTGTCGGAGTTGGTGTAGGGGTCGGTGCTGATCTGGGTCAGTGCGGGTGCGGCGTCGGCGACACCGGTGGACACGACCAGCGCGACGGCGGTCACAGCCACCGTGACCAGGCCGGGACTGACCACGCGCCGCAGTAAGGAGCCTAGGGACATGTTCCCTTCCTCTGCCGAGAAACGGGCACGTCGGGCATCGGTACGCCGCCGGGTGAGGACGTGGAGGAGAGCTTGTACACGTCCCGCCTTGGGGCAGAGCGGGTTCCCGCCGAACCGAACCAGGTGCAGGACGTGCGCAAGGACGTCCCTACCGTCCTACTGTCTACATGCTCACGTCAATACGACCTGTCGGAGCGCCTGTACACGGACACGATGGTCCGGTACCCCGGACGGCACATCCGCAACTCCTGCACTCCCGCCCCGGCGGGTTCGACAGACCTCACGCCGGCGATCCTGGGGAACCAGCCGCGACAGCGCGGCCAGCCGGATCCGATCGGCCGGCTGGTACCTGACCCGCGCGATCTGACGACGCAGCACCGCATTCTCATGCCGGAGCGCCGACGCTTCTGCGTCCTTGGCCACGCGGCTGCGCAGCACGGCGGTGGGCACCATGACCGGGTTCCGGACGAGCGCGGTGACGACCGACGGCACCATCGAAGGGTCGTCCCAGATGCTGCACCGGCTCTGGGGGACAAGCCCGCAGCGCGTCCCGAATCATGTTCTCGAGCGGGATGGGGCGGCACGCAGGACCGCAGCCCCTGCGGCCGATGGTTGCCTGGTCGGTCGCAGGGGCTGCGGCGGGAGTCAGTTGCGCTTGCTGAGCGGCGCTCCCCTCGTGCCGGTCACGATCAGCGGGAGCGCGATCAGCAGGAGCAGCCCGGGGAGGATCACGTGGAGGCCCGCCGAGTGGCCGGAGAAGGCGCCCATGAGCACCAGGCACAGGCCGAGGAGGGCGTATCCGAGTCCCCAGACGACCGGTCTGGCCGTCTGGCCCTCCAGCCAGGGGAGGGGCCGCCGGAGCAGCGATACGGCGATGCCGACCACGGCTACCAGCGATCCGACGACTTCCAGTAGGACGTTCATGCTGTGCCCTTTGAATTCACCATGGCGAACTTCCCGGTTGAGGGGGAGGCCGCCGTGGCACGGCGGCCTCCCTGGTGACGAGATGTGGCGTGGACCAGGACGGAGTTCGAGACGGGGTGCGGCTACTCCTTGCCGACTCTGAACCACCCAGGGTAGAGCTTGAGCTTGACGCCCCGACTGGGGTGCTCGTTCAGTGTGTTGTAGATGTCAGCCGACACCCACCAGTACACGCCCGATATGGCGCCGAAGACGATCGCCCCCAGGTTGCTTCCTGGAATGGCGCCGAACATCACCGCGAGTATGGCCGCCTTGCCCGCTCCCGCGTTCATCCGGTCCGCCACCCGGTAGGCCCGGGAGCGGGTCATGTCGACCTCTTCGTAGCAGCCCCACCAGTGCCAGTGGTGGCCGTTGTAGTTGTGCTTGCTGCGGCCGCTGAGGTCGAGGCAGGAGACGGGGTTGCCCGAGCAGTAGTCGTAGGCGTTGGCGCTGCCTCCTGACACCGGGTCGACGGACAGGAAGCGGCCCTCGGTGGGGTCGTAGAGGCGGACTCCCATCAGAACGGCGCCGGTCACCGTCTCGTCGGAGCGTTCCTTGCCCCCCAACCAGCCGTAACGGCCGGCCGAGTCGGTGCTCACGGCGTTGCCGAACTCGTCGTAGGCCAGGGCGGTCGGGACCACCGAGGCGTCGACCGGGAGCTGCACGGTGACGTTGGAGTGCAGGTCGGTCAGCTGCAGGACGGTGCTGCCGGTGGCGGTGCTGAGGGCGGCGAGGTCGCCGTCGGGCCCGCGGACCTCGCGGGTGACGGCGCCCGAGCTGTCCTCGGCGATCCAGTCGGGGCTGTCGCCGTCGTTGCCGTAGTGGTTGGTCCTGGCCCCGGTCTGGGACCAGGTGCCCGCGGTGCTCGCCTCCGTGGTCCAGGAGGCCAGGCGGTTCGCCGGGTCCAGGGTCCACGTCTGGCGGGCGGCGCCGTCGGCCGAGGTCTGGGTGCGGACCATGTCGTCGGCGTAGTAGTCGATGGTGGCGCCGGACGCCTGGGCCGTGGTGCGGCCGAACGCGTCGTAGGCCACGCTGGTGCCGTTGACCGTTTCGAGGCGGTCGGCGCTGTCGTAGGTGGAGACGGTGCTGACGGGCGAGCCGGCTGTTCCGTCGGGGTTGTCGACGACGGTGGTCAGGCCGGTGCGGTTGGTGTTGTCGTCGAAGGTGTAGGTGCGGTGGGCGGTGGTGTCGTCGCGGGTGTCGTCGGTGTGCGTGAGGCGGCCGGCGGCGTCGTAGCCGTAGTCCTGCTCACCGGTGTCGGAGGTGTGGGTGGCCTGCTCGCCGTGGACGGTGTCGCCGGCGGTGTCCGCGGCGACGGTCACGCCGTCGCTGTCGCGAGTGTAGGCGCGGCCCGTCTCGGCGCCGGTCTCGTCGCGGTGGACGGCGAGGGTGTAACCGCCCGGCAGGGTCTGGGCGGTGACCTCGCTGTCCGCGTCGTAGGCCGCACTGAAGGTGCCGGCCACCGAGTCGGTGCGGGAGGTCTCCAGGCCGCGTGGGTCCTTGGCGCTGTCGTAGGTGTAGGTGGTGGTGGACGGGGCCGAGTCGGTGGTCAGCACCGGCCGGTTGAGGGAGTCGTACTGCGTGGTGGTGGTACTGCCGGCGCCGTCGGCGTACGAGATCTGCCGGCCGAGCTTGTCGTAGGTCCGGCTGATGGTCCGGCCGGCCGCAGCGGTGGTGGTCGCCTTGCCGGTCGCCGGGTCGTAGGTGGTCGTGGTGTCGGGTACGGCCGTACCCGTTCCGCCGGTCACCGAGGTGCCGGTGTCGCGGCCGGCCGCGTCGTGGCTCGTGGTGGTGGTACGGGTGACGCCGTTGGCCGTCTCGGTGACGGTGGCGGCGTTGCCCCACCTGTCGTAGGTGGTGGTCTTCACCGGGAGCTGGGCGGGGTTGGTGCCGCCGCCGGTGATGGCGCTTGCGGGTCCGACCGAGCAGACCAGGTCGGCCCATTCGGGGTGGCCGTTGCAGGCGCCGGTGCCGGTCGCGGACCAGTAGGTCGTGATCGTGGCACCGGCGTCGGTGCCGTCGGACTTGGGCAAGGTGGTCTTGATCACCCGGCCCTGGGCGTCGTAGGAGGTGGTCTTGGCCAGGTTCAGCCCGGTGGGGTCGGTCACGGTCGTGGTGGGCAGGCCCTTGGCCCAGTCGTACGCCGTCGTGGTGGTCCGCTGGTCGGCGTCCGCCGGGTAGTCGGCCACGTCGGCGCCGACGGTGACGGTGGTGGGCTGGTCCTCGACCGCGGCCGTACCGTCGGTGGGACGGCCCTGGTCGTACTGCGTGACGGTGTGCGCGCGCGTCGGGACGACCGTTCCCGCGGGCAGGTCGGCAGCGCCGGCGGGCGCCGTCAGCGTGGACTCCAGCGTGGTCAGGTGGCGCGGCCCGAACTCGTCGGTCTCCCGCAGGCCGTCCGCGGAGAACACCGCGGTGGTGGACAGCTGGTCAGCGCGGTCCGCGGTGGACAGGCCGTCGATGCCGAGCTGTTGCAGTTCGGTCAGGCCGGCTCCGCCGGTGGCCAGGGCCAGTTCGCGGTTGTCCGCAGTCAGCCGGCGCACGGTGTTGCCGAAGCGGTCGTACTCGGTGGTCGTGATGTGACCGCCCGGTTCGGCGGTGTTGACCTCACGGCCGGAGGCGTCGGTGTAAATGACGACGGCCCGGTGGTAGTCCCCGGTGGCCAGGGTGGTGCCGTCGTGCGAGGAGGGCACCTGGTCGGCGGGGAAGATGGCCGTGGCGTCGGCCGGAGCGTCCTTCTGCGCCCAGCCCGCGACGTCCGGGCCGGCCATGGCGTACGGGGCGGCGCTGCCGGTCAGCTGCGCGTTGTAGACGATACTGGTGGTGGCCGTCCCCCCGTCCGTCTGGGTCGCACTGCCCTGGGTCAGCGTCGGGCGCGAGGCGGACAGCAGCATGCCGTCGCCGGCGGTCGCGGCGCTGCCGACCTTGCCGTAGGCGAGCGTCCACGGCAGTTCCCCGGGCGGGGTCAGCGTGGTGATCCGGCCGGCGCTGTCATAGTCGTACGCGGTCTTCAGCGCCGGGCTGATCCGCGGGTCCCATTCCTGCCGCAGCCGGCCGGCGGAGTCGTACGCGTAACCCGAGACGACGGTCGCCGTCGAGGCGCTGTCACCGGGCGTGGTGGCCCACAGCTTGATCTGGGACACCTGTCCGGCGAAGTCGCCGAAGACCGACGCCGTCGCGGTGGTGGTGGCGGCGTACACGTACTCCAGGACCCGGCAGCCCTTCGCTGACGGTGTCGCCGAGCAGGTTGCGGAGGACACGGCGCTGGTGGGCGCGATCACGTACTTCGGACGGGCCAGGGTCTGGGTGCCGGAGGTGATCTTCTCCGACACCACCTGGGTGGTGGAGTTGCTGGTCGGCAGGAACGTGGAGGAGACCTCCCACGTCGTCGCCGCCGGGTCGACCTTGGTGAAGGCGGTGGTCGTCCCGTCGGTGTCCTTCAGGGTGAACGACCCGGTCAGCGACCCGGAAAGGGTCAGGTCCTCAGCACCGGGCTCGGGCTTCCAGCCGCCGCCCGAGGTTGCGGTGAAACCGGTCGGGGCACCGTCGACGTCCACCAGCGACACCGAGGTGCTGGAGGACTTGCGCAGGTAGGACCAGTCGGAGTCGGTGATCTCGGCGGTGGTGCCCGCGATCCACTGCGGACCGAAGATCGCCACCTGCCCCTCTTGTGCCGAACCGTTCACCGGCCGGCGGGAGGACGCAGCGCGCGTCACCGACAGACCGATGCCGGAGGCGTCGGTGGAGCTCAGCGTCGCGTCACCGGTCAGCGCGTTCACCGACGCGGGACCCGCGTTCAGCGACGGGGCGTCCCCGGCGTTGCGGTCCACTGTCACGACGTTGGCCGGGGAGTTGTCGCTGAGGGTGCCGTCGGTGAAGACCGCGCGGACGTCCACCGGTCCGTCCTCGGCGAGGGTGTCGGTGATGTTCCACGTCAGGGCGGCGGGAGTGCCGGCGGACGCGGCGAACGGCCACCCGGCCGGTGCCGTGCCGTCGGCCTTGCGGACGTCGGCCAGCGGCACGCTGTGCCAGGTGTCGGTCTCACCGATGCGGTACTGGTACGTCACGCCGGTGTCGGCCGCCTTGCCCTGCCCGGTCAGGCTGACCCGGCGTGCGGGGCGGTCGCCCTGGCCCGGGGTGAGCAGTGCGGCGCCGGAGCCGGCGTAGAAGACGTACGACGTGGCGGTCGAGACGTTGCCGGCCTTGTCGTGCGTGGCGATGCTCAGGGTGTGCTTGCCGGCCCGGAAGCTGAGCGTGTCGGAGACCGCGGTGCCGGTGGTGGCGTGGGTCTGCGCTGAGCCGCCGTCCAGGGTCCACACCACGGAGGCGGTGTCGGTGGCCGGTGGGGTGAAGGTGAAGGAGCCGGAGAAGTTGCCGCTCGCGTCCGCCGTGCCCGACCACGCGTTCGCGGGGAAGTCGGAGGAGGTGACCGACGTGGTACCCGGTGCCTTCGTGTCGACGGTCAGCGTGCGCCAGGCCGTCCAGTCACTGTTCGGGCTCCACCAGTTCTGCCCGTCGTAGGACGAGGCGTGCCACTCGTAGGTGCCGTCGGCCAGCGCCGTGGTCGGCGACCAGGTGGCGGTGGCACCGGAGTTGACGTAGGGCGAGTAGCCGGAGGCGACGACGGTGGTGCCGTCGGTCTTGTCGATCTGGAACAGGTGCTCGATGGTGTCCTGGTCCGCGTCGGTGGCCGAGGCCTGCAGAGCCGGCGTGGAGTCGCTGGTCGCGGCTCCGTCAGCCGGGGTGACCTGGGTCGGCTTGGATGGCCGGTGGTTGTAGGTGATGGAGAACGTCGGGTTGTTGGCGAACTTCACCCGGTCGATGTCATTGGTCTCCGTCGCGTTGAACAACCCCATGGTCCAGTTGGTGTTGTGGATGTCCGCGATCTTCTGCATGCCCGAGGTCACGTCGAACGTCACCGGCAGATTCGGGCTGCTGCTGGGCGTGGTGAAGGTGGCCGACGCGTTCGGGCTCGGGTAGTTCGGGTTCGCCGTCGTGTTCTTGCACGGCTGGTTGTTCCACGTCGTCGACGCGCTGATCGAACAGGTCGAGAACGCGTTCACCGTGGTGGAGTTCGGCCCGGACGCCGAAGCGGCGGTGACCTTGGTGTTCAGCTTCGCCGACTGGATGATCGCGCCCCAGATCCCGCTGGGAATGCTGAGGTTGTAGTAGGTCCGCTCGATCCCGGTGGGGGACGAGAAGCCCTGGTAGCCGACGGCCAGACCTCCGCTGGGCGTCGTGCCCCAGTTCGACGTCGTCGGGTACGCCTGCTGCACCTCGTCGAAGTGCAGCGTCGCCGACGACGCGGGGTGCGGCACGTAGGCGGGGTCGATGTACACCGGGAAGACCGTGGTCTTCGCCGTCAGCAGCCCGTGGTCCGCCACCAGGTGCAGTTTGTGGTCCTTGAACTGCGCCTTGACCCGCGCCTGACGGGCTCGCGAACCGGGAGCACTGGCTGAGGACCTGGTCGCGGCGGCCGACGCGGATTCGCCCGTACGCGCGGAAGGTGCGGCCGTCACCGTGCTCGTCGCCGAGTCCCACATGACCGGTGCGGGGGAGCTGACCAGCAGTCGGCCTTTGCCGTCCTTCACCGTCAGGTTGCCGCCTGCGTCCGCGGCAACAGCCGCACCGCCTCCGGCGGTCAGCGCCTGCGAGATGTCGGCCAACTGCGGATCAGCCGCCGCGGCCGCCGACTTCACGACCAGCGTCTCCTCGACACCACCGGCGGGCGTGGCCGTGACCTGCAGGTCCACCCCGGCGAGCACACCGGCGTACGTCGCGGTCGCACCCGAAAGGGTCGGTGCGGGCAGCGCGGTGGGCCAGTGAAGGGAGACGTTTCTGCCGTCCACGGTCATCGACACCAGTGGAGCGCTCCCGCCCCCGGACAGCACCAGACCCGCCTCCGACGCCACCGGCGCCACGAGGCCGTCCGCCCGCCGCTTGAGCCTGGCGTCCAGATTCACCCAGGAGCCCTGGCGCTTCACCCACTGTGCCTGCGCGAACGCCGTGTACGTCAGCGACCCGTCCACGTTCGCGAACGTCTGCGAGGCGTCCGTACGCTCGTCCAGCACCTCGATCCGCCGGTGCTGCAACCTGGCCGTCAGTCGCGCCGACGCCACGTCCCGCGCCTGCGCCGGGCCGTACGAAACCTGCTTCTGCTTGTGCGACGGGGCCGCCTGGTGAGTGGGCATGACGGCCACCGCCGCACCTGCCCCTCCCACCACGGTCACCGTCGCGATACCGACGACCATCGCCACGGCGCCCGACACCTGTCGCAGCCATCCCGGTGACGAACCTCCTACGCGGCCGCCCGGCGCACGACGCCGGACTCCCCCCCACGATCGGGCCACAGCCCCTCCTCAAGGACAACGTAAAGTAACTGCCCTGTCACAGCCGACAGGGCCCGCAAATCCTCACACGGCCGGGGGGAGGCGAGATAGGGATTAATCGAGAGGCCGAAGACGGTCGAATGCGGAACTAAAGGATCCTCCATAATTTCCTATGGGTTTCGTGCTAGTTATCGAGTGGCATATCTACCCGAAATGGCACCAATCCCTGGCTTTCTCCGGTGCGTCCGGAATAAACCTGGAAGCCGTGTGGCCAAGGACACGTGGATGCGCGGAAACGGCACAGCCCGCGGTTCGCCGGGTGCTCTTCGGAACCAGGAGGTCCACCGTGACGCCGTCCGTGCCGAAAACCTCGTCCGTGTAGATCAAGCGGCATGTCGGTACTCGTGGAGGATGGTGCATGTGCCCCGCGGCGGTCAGGATGAGCCGGCACGATCGCTGAGGAGGTGTCATGGGGAGACCGGCGGTCGGGCTCTGGCTGCCCGAGAAGCACGAAGCACTTGACGCTGCACCATGGCTGGAGCACTTCTGCGACCTGGAAGCGCGGAGCGACGGCTCGATTGATGTCTGCGTCCGCAACCCCTCGGCCGTCGGTCTGCCCTACCTGCAGCAGGCGGAGGGCCGGTTCAACCTCGGGCCAGAGGTCATCGACGACGGCGAGCAGGCGGCCTTTCCGGGGCTCGATACGCCTCCTGCGGCGGAACTGGTGGTGTTCGCCTACTGCTCGGGGCCGCAGGAGCATCGCCTCCTCGGCCATCTCGCCCTGTTCCTTGCTGAGCGTTTCGGTGCTCTGATCGACTTCGGTGGCATGCTCGGCTACCGCTACGCCGGGCACTGTCGCACCGTCGAGGAGAAGGCCGCCCGCCTCGCTGAGTCCCGCGCCCTCGTCGCCTTACTCCCGGGCCGGGTCCTGGAGATGCCCTTCGAGATCGAGGACGGCCTCTACGGCTACTCCCACGTCGGTGACCGCGAGTTCCTGGCCGCATGGCTCGGCCACCCCGATTTCCGCCTGATCTAAATGAGCGCGATCCGCAAACGGGCCTGCTCGCTCGGCCTGCATGATCTTCGAGGAGCCCCTGAAATCTCAGCCAGTCGCAAGCGTCGTCCAGACCCCCGGCGGGTGCTCAGCCGGTTTCAGCCACAACTGCGGTTGAGACTGCTGGTATTGCTCGTCGGCCCCCGGCTGCCAGAGGAAGCGGCCTGCGGCGTCCGCCCACACCGCTTGGAGTACCGGGAGCGGAGGCCGGCGGTAGAAGGAGATCGCGCGTCCGAAGAACTCCCGGTACCAGCGGAGGTCCACTGGCTTCAGGACGACGGGCCGATCCTCGATGATCCCGTGGCATTCCCTGCCATCCTCCAGCACAGCCCCGGTCGCAGCCTTGTGACCCAGGGAGTTGAGCAGCACGTGCATCGTCTGGATATCCAGTCCGAACATGGCGAGCTCAGGCACCGAGTGCGTGTGCCAGAGCCCGATCGTGTACGCGAAGCCGGGTCCTTCGTCGTCGGCGGGCACCACGACCACGCTCCAGCCATGCTCCATGACCTGCTTGGCAGTCCGCAGGTCCATGCGATCGGCCGCTTCCCGATCACCGTAGTCATGGCAGATCACGCAGCGACAGGATGGGAGGTCGTGCGGCATGCCGGTGAGATTACCTGGCGAAGCACGGAACCTGCGCCAGAACCGGAGGCTGCGCTCACTTGCCGGTGCGTAGGACGGTGAAAGCGACAGGGGTGGGGTCGGCGGCATCGTGGTCCTTCGCGGCCGTCCCGGTGTTGAGGGTGCCGTCCCCGCGGGGCGGCACCTCAAACCCCGCGCGCGCCGGCCGGTCTGGTTCCGACTGGCCGACACTACCGTTGCCACGATGGCTGGGCCGTCGCGCCTGATCCGAGCCATGATGAGCGCCGACGGTTCATCAGTCCTGGGGGGATCATGAGAGCTAGACGTGCGCACGCCATCACTGCGGCGGGCTCAGCGGCAGTGTTGCTGATGGTGGCGAGCGGATGTGCGGGGGACACCGGCGATGGCAAATCCGCGGGTGCGCACACCCCATCGTCCACCACCGCTCCGGCCGCTGCCCCTTCCCACACCCCGGCGCAGCCGACGCCGGTGCCGGTGCCCACATTCACGTCCGCACCGGCGCTGACCGTCCAGAAGTTGACAGCGCTCACCTTCCCGGAGGACGTCACCCCGGGTACGTACGGGATGCCGGTGACGGCTTTGACGCCTTCTGCCGGCAGCGCCTCGCGTCCGGTCACGCCTGTGGCATGCCAGGACGTGAAGGAGATCGTCGAGGGGAAGCCGGCCACCGTCGGGGTCTCTCAGCTGATCAACTGGAAGGACGACATCTTCCCGGGGAGCACCACACTGGCGGCCTATCCCTCCGCAGGCGCCAAGAGCGTGTTCCGGGCGCTGGAAGCCGACCTGCCGCTGTGCCGTAGCCTCTCCGGCGTCGATTACGGCGGTCACCGGTTCACCAACCGCATCGTCGTCTTGCCGGCCCCGACCGTGGGCGACCAGGCGGTACGGTTCCAGGAGGTGGCCAACGTGGGCGAAGGGCACCTCCGCTACACCGAGCACATCGTCGTGCGGAGCGGCGAGACCATCGTCGCCTTCGTCATGGCGGACGTCGACCGGCAGACCCCCTTCCCGCCCAACCTCGTCGCCCAGCAGGTACAACGCCTCGCCGCCGCCCAGCACTCGCCACAAGCCCAATCCAGCGGGTGAACCGCACTCTTCCTCCCGCGTGATCCATCACGTCCCCGACCGGGCCACGGTGGCACCGGGCGCTGCGACCTGCGGCGTCAGGGTGGTTGAGCACAGGGGAACAAGTCCGCAGTGCGCGTACCCAAGCAGTAACCGGGACTGACGGCCCGCACTTCTCGATTACCGCTGAGGTCCTCTTCCTCGGCAGGATGGGAGCCATGACCGAGATCCAGACCCCTCGCCTCATCCTCCGTCGGTGGCATGACGACGACCTTGCTCCTATGGCAGAGATCAACGCGGACCCGCAGGTCATGCGCTGGATCGGAGATGGATCCGTCCGTGATCTGGAGCAGACGGCGGAGGATATCGAGCGGTGGGAGGAGGAATGGGACGAGGAGGGCTTCGGTCTCTTCGCCGTCGAGCTGCTGGCCTCGGGCGAGCTGGCCGGCTTCGCGGGCCTGTCCCTCCCCCTGTTCCTGCCCGAGGTGCTGCCTGCCGTGGAGATCAGCTGGCGACTCGGCCAGCAGTATTGGGGACAGGGCTACGCGTCTGAAGCCGCCCACGCCGCACTGGAGTTCGCGGTCCAAGATCGTGGTCTCGATCGCGTCATCAGCATCAGCTCGGCGGGCGATGACGCCTCGGAGAACGTGATGCGGAAGCTCGGCATGGTGCCGGAACGCGAGACGACACATCCGGTGTACGGACTTCCGCTGCATGTTCACACCATCGATCTCACCGAGTTCCACGACTGAACCGCCCGTATCGGCTCCCTAGCAGGGGGCAACAGGCTGCCGGGGTATCGGAGTGCTGAACCACCCGACGGTGCGGATGTACTGCTGAGATACGAGCTCGTTGCTGAGCTGAATCGGGCACCTACACGTCCTGTGGGGCAGGTGACTGCGGTGGCGCGCCGGTAGGGCGCACGGCCACGGTCGCCGGCATGGCCGCGTCGTGTCCGAAGCGGCGACGCCCGCCCCACGGGCCAGGCAGCCGGTGCCGGCACCCACGCCCAACCCGGCACCAAGACCGGGGCCACCGGCCCGGGAGTCACCGCCCCAGCTACGCCCAACGGCGCAGCCCCCACTCACCGCCAACAGCACCCCGCACCACAGTCCGGGTGCGCGGCCGGTCCCAGGCCTTGCTGGAACGGGTTTTTGGTGCGGTGAGGATCAGGCGGTTGTTGTCGGCGGCGGCGAGTGTGTGGCGGACGTAGAGGACGCGTTCGCGGGTGGACGTCGTCCCAGTGCAGGGCGAGTGCTTCGCCTTTGCGGATGCCGGTGCCGATGAGTACTTCGGCGAGGTCGGCGAAGGCGGGGTCGGCTTTGTGGCAGTGGGTGGTGGGTTTGAGGGTGAGCTGCTTGTCCTTGAGCCAGGTCGTGAGGTAGTCGGCGACGGTGTGGTTGGGGTCGGCGCTGAAGCCGGCCGCCTGGCTCTCGCTCATTCGGCGTAGGTCGGTGCGGGCTGCGTCGGCGGTGGGGTAGCCGCCGCGGCGGATGTTGTTGCGCCGGCGGTCGGGGGAGGGGAGATCGAGGGAGAACGTCCCGGTGCCGTGATCGGGGTCGGCGGCGAGCGTGGGACAGCCGGCTCCGAGTTTGCGGTGCCAGGCCGGCAGCGTGGCGGGCGTGATCGGGAAGACCTGCGCCCGGCGGTACCGCGGCATCAGGGGCGAGAGCACGGCGAGCCGGAGGCGGTCGGCCGGTTCGTAGCGCACTTCCTGTTTTTGAGCCCACAGGGCGCCCGAAGACCGGGCGTCCGACCCCCGTTCGGCTCCCGGTAACATGTTCGAACTCACGGGGATCGCCCTCTTCGGCCGGCCTTCGCCGGGAGAAAAGCGTGCCATCCGGCACGAAGAGTGCTCCGTGCGGCCGATATCCGACGAATCAGCCAAAATTGATACCCAAGACATCGCGGGCGTTTCCGCGAATAAGCAGCAGAACAATGGTCACCGCATGGCGCCGGCCACGAGCGGTGCTATGGGGCACGGCAGGCGCGGCGATCCTCGGATTCCTCGTCTCGCTGGAGATCGCCGCGCGCCACTACGGTCTGCCCGGACCGGTCACCAACCAGGCACGCGAGGTGGTGTTCGCCCCCACCTCGGGGCCGCTGTTGTACGCCGGACTGGCGCTGATGACGGTGGTGCTCACCTGGCGGCAGCGGTTCATCGCGGTCGGCGCGGCGATCGGCGTCGACATCGTCTTCTGCCTGGTGCGGTGGGCGGTAGGCGCCGGGATGCACTTCGGCAACGGCGCCCTGTGGGTGATCCTGGGCTGTGCGGTCATCGCCGTCACGCGCCGCACCGGCCAGGAGCGCGCCCTGTTGCTCAAGGGCGTCGGTCTCGGCCTGCTGCTGGTGACCGGCCACAAGACCGGCGACACCTGGTTGCTCATCACGTCGAAGACCCGCCCGATGGTGTTCGACCAGTACGTGGCGACCGCCGATCACGCGCTGGGCAACCCGTCGTGGCTGGTGGGCCGGGTCGTCGCGGCCACCGGTCCGGTGGGTGCCCACGTGCTGCACGGCGTCTACGGCCAGCTCCCGCTGGCAGCGGCCATCGTCGCGCTGTACCAGCTGCGCAACGTGGCGGTGGAGCGTCGCTTCCCGGGTCACCATCTGGTGCGTACCTTCCTGGTCATCGGCCTGCTCGGGCCAGCCGTCTACATGATCTTCCCGGTGGTCGGCCCGGTCTTCGCCTTCGGCGCCGACGGCGGCCACTGGGCGGTGGCCAACCTGTGGCCGGACACGCCGACACCGATCAGGCCCCCGCACCGGATGGCGTTCGACGGGATCACCCCGCGCAACTGCATGCCCAGCCTGCACACGGCATGGGCGACCACGATCTTCATCCACTCGCGCAAGGGTCCGCGGGTCCTGCGGGCCGCCGGCGCGTTCTGGCTGGTCGCCACGCTCGCGGCGACGCTGGGATTCGGTTACCACTACGGCGTGGACCTCGTCGCCGGCGTGGTGTTCGCACTCACCGTCGAGGCGGCGATGCGCGCGCTCGACCGCGGTTGGGACTGGTCGGCGTCGCGACTGGTCGCCCGCGGTGCGACGGTCTTCGTCGTGCTGCTGGTGTCCTACCGCTACCTGCCGGTGGAGATGGCCAGGCATCCGCGGGTGTTCGGACCGCTTCTCGTCCTGGCGCTGGCCTCGGTGGTCCTCAACTACGTGCGGACCACACGGCGCTGGGACCTGGAGCCCGTGGCGGAGCTGCCGCTGGAACCGCGACCGGTGGAACCGCGGCCCGAACTGGTCTGAGCCGCGCCCTGCCGGGCCGCTGACCTGTCGCAACGAAGTTAGAGGCGATCGTGTCGGCAAGGTCGAAGAATGCGTCGATGACACCGCGCGATCCGGCCATGTCAGGCGTGGCCGGCTGCCGGGTTGCCGATGCAACACCGCGGCCTCGTGGCGCAGTACGAGGAGCTCGACGTTCGTGGCGTCCTCCGACCGAGACGCCGCATACCGACCTACTCCAACGATATCGGCCCCCTCCCCTCTGTGCTCCGGTCGCCCTCCAGGACGCGGGGCACATGGCGTGGCTGCGGGCTTGGTGCGGGTGTTATGTCGTGGTGGTGGGCCAGGTTTGGAGGGCGGTGTCGGCGATGTGGCGGAGGTCGGTGGTGGTGGCGCCGTCGCGGGCTTGGGCGGACATTCCCTGGAGGACGGCGGCGTAGAAGGCGGCGAGTGCTCGTATGTCGGTACCCGGGGGGATGGTGCCGGTGCGTGCGGCGTCGGCGATCTTGGTTTCGAGTGCGGTTCTGGCCTGGGCGCGGATGTCGCGCAGGTGGGTGGCGACGTCGGCGGACTGCGGTGAGCAGTTGGTGGCCGCGGTGATCAGCAGGCAGCCCGGCGGGCGGTCGGGCCGGGTGTAGGCGGCCGACGCGTCGTGCAGCAGCCGTGTGACGGCCGCGCGGGCGTCGGGCTCCTCGGTCAGAGCGCGGACGGTGAAGGCCCCGTAGGTGTGGTTGTAGCGGTCGAGGGCCTCGAAGAAGAGTGTCTTCTTGTCGCCGAAGGCCGCGTAAAGGCTGGGCGCGCCGATACCCAGCGCGCCGGTCAGCATCGCGATGGACGTGGCGTCGTAGCCGTACTGCCAGAAGACCGCGACGGCGGCTTCCAGCGCCTCATCGCGATCGAAGGATCGTGGCCTGCCTGTCTTCATCCTCTCGATTCTATACCGATCGCTAGAGATGTCTGATAGCTTCTTATCGAACGATCACTACAGAAGTGGAGCCCACTCATGGTCGCCCTGGGAATTCTCATCCGCCTGGAAGCCAAGCCCGACAAGGTCACCGAGGTCGAGAGCATGCTGCAGCACGCCCTCCAGCAGGTGAAGGGCGACGTCTCGACCATCGCCTGGCACGCCCTGCGTATCGGCCCCACGTCCTTCGCCGTCTTCGACGCCTTCGAGGACGAGGCCGGCCGCCAGGCCCACTGGGACACCTACAGCAAGCCACTGGAGGCCGCTGCCCCCGAACTGTTCGCCGGGCCGCCGACCGTGGACTTCGTCGACATCCTCGGCGCCAAGCTCCCTGGCGCGTGACCTTAGTGAAGACCGCACACGTCGACGGAATCGACCTCGCGTACGAGATCTCGGGGCAGGGCGAACCACTGCTGCTCGTCCACGGGTCCAACCTCGCGACCGGGCTCGTCCCACTGGCGGCGGCCCTGGGAGAGCCGGCCCCCTCCGTGCAGACGATCCGCTACCACCGGCGCGGCATGACCGGCAGCACCGGGCGGGCCTGGCCGGTCAGCATCGCCCGGCAGGCCGCTGACCTTCTCGGCCTGCTCGACGTGCTCCGGCTGGACAGCGCGCACGTGCTCGGCTACTCCTCCGGTGCGGTCATCGCCCTGGAGGCAGCCCTCTCTGCACCGGACCGGATACGCAGCCTGACCCTGCTGGAGCCGATCCTCACCGAAGTGCCCAGCTGGTCTGGCTTCTCGGTCGGCATGGCACCGATCCTCGCGCTCTACGAAGCCGGCGACATGGCCGGCGCGGCACACGCCACCTTCGCCGGCATGGCAGGCCCGAACTGGCGGCAACTCATCGCGACCGCCGGACCTGGCGCCCTCGAACTGGCCGAACGGGACACGGAGGTCTTCTACCGCGCAGAGTTCCCCGCACTGACCGAGTGGACGCTCGACGCCCAACGCGCCACCGCCTTGAGCGCCCCGGTGCTGTCGGTGGTCGGGGATCACGGCGAAGCCCCCTTCTTCGCAGAGGGCCGGGCACTGCTGCACCAGCACTTCCCGCACTGCCAGGACGCCGACATCCCCGGCGCCGACCACATGATGCACCTGCAGGCACCCGGCGCGATCGCCGCCGCTGTAAGCGGCTTCGCCCTTCAATCCTGATGGTCCCCTTACCGAAAACCTCGTCCGTGCAGGGCGGCAGGCATTTCGACGGTCGTTGAGGGCACGCCTTTTTGAACGTGATCACGTTGGGTCGACCCTTCCGTTGCACACGTTCAGGTGGATCGCGCCCGGTGCTCACCCAGGACGAACCGATAGCGGCGATGAGCTGCATGGTCGAGGTTTTCGGCAGGGACAGGGCTACGCCTGGCCTTCCGCCGCGGCCACCGCGGAGCCGACCTCCATCAGGTCCAGGGCGTGCTTGAGCACCTCGCAGGCTTGTATGTGATTGCCGGCCTCCTGGAGCAGGTCAGCCAGCTGGCGGCAGACCAACACCGCCTCCGGCCCGAAGGACTTGCGGGTCTGCAGGAACGCCTGCTCCAGCACCTCGACGGCCTCCCGGCTCTGCCCCGTGTCGGCCAGCAGCTCGGCCAGTTCGAGCTGCACGGCGAAGTTGTGCGCGCCCGGCTCCGGGGTGCCCTCCTGCAGGACCAGGCGCAGTACCGGCAGCGCGTCCCTGCTGCGGCCTGCCGAACGCAGCATGCGGGCCACTGACAGCCCCGCGCCCAGCATGGCGGCGCGCACCTCCTCGCGCAGCACCGGACCCGCCGGCAGCGGCTCCGCGGTCGCGGCACGGTTGCGGACCAGCGGGAGCCGGCCGGTGTTGTTCTCCTGGTGCCGCTGCGGCCGGGGCCGGTTCTTGGACCGCAGCCGAGCGTCCAGCTCCTGGTAGATCGTCTCCAGGTCGATGAGTTCCGGCCCGTCGACGATGCCCGACCGCAGGATGTCGAGCAGCTCCCCGGTGAACGCGGTGTGCCTCTCGCCGTCCGGGGCCAGTGCCACCCGGTCCCGCGGCGAGGCCGCCAGCACGTAGGCGCCGTCCACCGCTGCCTCGTCGATGATGCCGCCGGTCAGCGCCTTCGCGGCCCGGCCGCTGAAGCAGCAGTCCAGTACGATGATCTTGCGGCGGGCACGGGACTGTCTGACCACTGCCCGCAAGTGCTGGTAACCCACCGCCGTGTAGCCGGTGTTGGCGCGCGACCCGGTCAGTGCGAGGTAGAGGTCGGCGGAGTCCGCGTCCCGCAACCCGTGCCCGGCGTAGTAGACGAGGAGCGTGTCCTCCGCGTCCTCACCCGCACTCTGTACGGGGTCGAGCAGGGCGGAGGAGTCCTGCGGATCGGTGACGACGGCGCAGTGCCGGTCGGGTAGCCCCCACAGCATGGGGTCGCCCAGAGCCTGCGCCAGGTCCCGCAGGTTGGCGGTAACGGCGGGCAACTGCTCCAGTTGCCGGTAGGCCGCAGTGCCGATGAGGACGGCCCGCGAGCCCATCGGATCAGGAAGGCGTTCCATCACCCGCCGCTTCCCCGGCGCGTACGATCGCCGCCCGCGTCGGCCCCTGGGCGGGAACCGGCGGCGGATGGGCATCCGGCGGAGCGGCCGCCAACGGAGCCGCGGCTGGCAGCGGGAGGTCGGCCTGCGGCTGTGTTCCGAGGAACTGGAGGGCGCGGGTCAGCGCGGCCACGTCGACCGGCCCGCTCGCGGGGATCTCGACGGTCGTCTGCCCGCGCCGCAGCGTGATGCCCGGCGGGCGGCGCCGCGCGTCCCGCCACTGCGCGAGGGAGACGGCCAGCGCCCCCGCTGACAGCCCGGACCCGATCGTGAGCTGCAGGACGTCGAAGGCCAGGCCCATGGCGCCCGGCTGCGGTGGCGCGCCGTCCCGTATTCGGCCTGCCGCCCTGCCCGCGAGCGACTCGTCCGCCCGCAGCCAGCGCAGCAGCGACCGCAGATCGTCCTCCGCCGTCCCTGCGGCCGCCAGGGTCAGGACTACCTCGACCTCCCCGGCGGCGGCAAAGGTGCCGCCGATCGTGCCCGTCTCATCCACGTCCACTGTTCCTCTCCGCCTCGCAGCGCTCGCTCACGGCGGAGAACAGCACGACCGCCTCCCCACCGGCGCCCTCCCTCGACAGGCACATCGCCTGCCAGAACTGGGCAGCCAGGGTCGTGGGGTGGCCCGCCCCCAGCGAGATCGGGCAGACCCGGGCCAGCGTGCCGAGGATGCGCACCGCCTCCTGCAGGTCACCGCGGTGGACCAGGGTGACCGCCTCGCGCAACCGTGAGGTGGCCTTGGCCTCGGTCATGCCGCTCATCACCATCTGCTGGGTGGTGCTGCTCAGCCCCACCGGGTGGCCGCCGGGCACCCCGTCGGCCGCCGACGTCGTGGGCCAGGACACCGGCGTGGGAACCGCCGTGGTGTGCAGGCCCGAGATCTCCTCGGGGCGCTCCCTGCCGTCGCCGGGCGCGGGGCGCGGGGCGGTCAGGGGGACGCCTTCCGAGGCCGCGGGCACGTCTGCCGCGGGCCGGTGCACGGTGGCCAGCGCCTGGTCGCGGATACAGTCGGCCACCAGGTCGCGCAACTGCCGTACCAGTTCCGCGGAGACTGTGGTCTCCAGCCGGCCCAGCACGTCCGCGGCGCTCACCGGGCGCAGATCGGCGTCCCGCTCGGTGAGGGCATCGGTCAGCTCGGCGAGCCGCGCCGGGATGCCGGGTGTGCCGGCCAGCCGGGGCAAGCCGGTGTCGACGACCTGGAGGATGATCGGGGCGATCTCCTCTTCCCCGGCGAAGGGGTGCCGCCCGCTGAGCATGGTGTAGAGGCAGGTGCCGAGCCCGTAGAGGTCGGCGGCCGGCCGGGGCGAGGCGCCGCGAAGCGTCTCGGGCGGCAGGTAGCGCGGGGTGCCGACGACTTCGCCCAGTTCGGTGACCGGGGAGTTGTCGACGGTGCGGGCCAGACCGAAGTCCTGCAGGACCACCCGCCCGACCCGGGTGATCATGACGTTGGACGGTTTGACGTCACGGTGGACCACGCCCGCCTCGTGGACGACCGCAAGACCCGCGCAGACACTGGCCGCGACCGCCTCCGCCACGTCGGGCGGCAGCGCTCCGTGGGTGTCGACGAGGGCGTCGAGTCCGACGCCGTCGAGCAGTTCCATCACCACGAAGGGGGTGCCGGTGGCGTCGGTGCCCGCGTCGAGTACCGCGACCACATAAGGGGAGCTGATCCTCGCCAGGGTCGCCGCCTCGCGCCGGAAGCGCTCGGCGGCGACGACGCCAGCGGGCTCGGGGCCGTCGGCCAGCAGCTTGACGGCGACCCGGCGGTCGAGCGCCAGGTCCTCTGCCTCGTGGACGCTGCTGCTGCCGCCGGAGCCCAGCAGCCGCAGCAGCCGGTAGCGGTCGGTCAGCGCCCGTCCCTCCGTCGCCATCCGCCCTCCCGCTCCCCGTCCGCGTCGTGCCCGCCCAACTGCCACCCGCGCCCTACGATCTTATCCGCCAGCGACTCCCAGCGGCCCTGGACAGCCTGAGCGAGGGCGATTTGACGGAGCATCAGTGAACGGATCTGCGTCATCCGGGCTCCGCGACAGGCTCTTCGATCGGTACGCACCCCCCGACGGAACCGGAGGTCTCGATGGCGACGGGGATAGGGGCGTTACGTAGGGCACGGTCCAAGCACGGCCGCAACGCCTGCCAGGCGCACGTACTACCCCATGTCCTTGATCGTCTTCATGGTGGGCTGGGAGATCACCCGGGCGATGCCCGGGATGCCGATGAGCTTGCGGAACTCGAAGGCTTCATACGCCGCGTAGTCAGCGACCAGGACGCGCAGGTGGTAGTCGGGGGTGCCGAACAGGCGGCGGAACTCGACGACTTCCTCGTATCCGGCGATCGCTGCCTCAAGGCCTTCCAGGGTTTTCAGATCGCTGACGGAGACCTCGATGGAGACCGTCACCTCCAGACCGCGGCCGATGGCCTCAGGGTTGACGCGCGCCCGGTAGCCCGCGATGACGCCGGACTCCTCCAGCCTCTTGACCCGCCGCAGGCACGGCGGCGGTGTCAGGCCGACGCGCTGGGCCAATTCGACGTTCGTCAGCCGACCGTCCCGCTGGAGATGAAACAAAATGTCGCGGTCTATGCGATCCAGCGCCTGTTCATTGTTCACAGTGCGACTTTACAGCCATAATGAGACACCATATAAGGTGCAGATACTCATAGAATTACGTCATGTCAGCACCTCCTGTCGAAAGCGCCGGGTACCCGCCGGCCGCCCAGGCGCCGCCCCCCTCCGCCCCCCTGCAGGCGCTGAGGGACTCCGGGGCCGTCGGTCTGGGCGCCTTCCCGATGGGCATCGCCTTCGGCGTCCTGGTCGTCCACTCCGGGCTTCGCTGGTGGTGGGCCAGCGTCTTCTCCAGCCTCATCTACGCCGGTTCGCTGGAGTTCCTCTTCCTCGGGCTCGTCCTGGCCACCGTTCCGCTGGCGCAAGTCGCGCTGACGGCGTTCCTGGTGAACTTCCGGCACGTCTTCTACGCCCTGTCCTTCCCCCTGCACCAGATCAAGGGCAGGGCCGCCCGTGCGTACAGCACCTTCGCCCTCTCCGATGAGGTGTACGCGGTCACCGCAAACGAGGCTGCGCAGTCGTACTCCAGCCGCCGCATCCTGCTGCTCCAGGGGTTCATCCACCTGTACTGGGCGGGCGGCGCTACCGCCGGCGCCCTGCTCGGCTCGATCGTGCCCGCACGGGTCACCGGCCTGGACTTCGCGGTGACCGCGCTGTTCACCGTGCTGGCCATCGATGCCTTCCGCGCCCATCGTGACCTGCCCGTACTCGTGCTCGCTGTGATCTGCGCACTCATCGGGCGGGTTGCCCTGCCCGGCGAGATGCTGCCGGTGGCGTTCCTGATGTTCACTGCCGGGCTGCTGATCCGCTACGCCCTCGCCCGCAGACGCAGGAGGTCCACCGATGCCTGAACCCGGCTACCTGATCACCGCCGTCGGCACCGCCGTCGCCGTCACCTGGGCGCTGCGCGCGCTCCCGTTCGCCATGCTGGTGCCGCTGCGCTCGAATCCACTGACCGGGTACCTCAAAACGTCGATGCCGGTGGGGGTGATGGTCGTTCTCGCCCTTTACACGCTGCGCGACTTCACGCCACGCGTTCCCGACCGGGCCTGGCCGACCGCGGCGGCACTCGCCGTCACCGTGGGACTGCACGTGTGGCGGCGCAACGTCACGCTGTCCGTGGCGGCCGGCACCGCCGTGTACGCGGTGTTGGCCAGCACCGCCTTCGCCTGAGACTCCTGCCCTTCGGAGGGCGGCTGTCCCGCTCACTGAACCGCGCTGCTGTGCACTGTCGACCGGAGACCGGCGCGTCCCGCATCGAGCACCGCAGCCTGCCGGCCCCTGCGATATCACCACGGTGGACACCGACTCCTTCCGGAAGATCATCGAGGACTGCCGGGCGAACGCGGATACCGCCCGCGCCTCCCTGCCGAGAGAATGCGGCGAATTCCGCCTCCGCACGACCCCGAACTGCCGCCCGCAACCGACTCCGGCAGGCGCTTCGGATTCCCGTGTCGGCCGGCCCCGTGACAGCCATCGCCGGGATCGTCCTCCGTATCCGGATTGCGCGCCGGCCCAGTGGACCGTGGGTGCAGCACAGTGCACTCATTGGTGAGGACACGTCAATACGGGTCTCGACGCACTGGCAAGGCTGCCCCCGGTGGGCACGTCCCCACCACCTGCCCCGGTGGAGGGATTCCTGCCCTCCACGATGCTCCTCTTCCACTTCGTGCAAGGAGTCCTGGATGAGTCGTGCACATCTCACAGATTGGCCGGGAAGATCCAGATCCCGCGTACCGCGCCGCTCAGGGAACGTGACCCGGATCGCCGCCCTGGCGGCGTTGCTGCTGCTGGGCGAGGCCGCGTTGATGGTGCAGGGCACCGGCGACGCGATAGCGGTCTCCCGGGGGGCGAAGGCGCCCGCCGCGGCGCCTGCGGCCGCCAAAAAGACCCTCGGCCCGGCGCAGGCCGAGGACGAGGCGTCCGCGATGCTGATGGCTCGGCTGCAGGGCCGCAAGATCGAGATCCTGTCGCGGCGGGCCGCGGACTCGTCGACTTGGGCGCTCCCGTCCGGCGCCCTCCAGACAGAGGCTTACGCGGACGCGATACGGGTCAAGCGCAACGGCGTCTGGCAGGAGATCGACACCTCCCTTTCCGACACGGGCGCCGACCTGAAGCCGGTGTCCGCCGCGGCGGACACCGCCATCTCCGACGGCGGTGACACGCAACTGGCGTCGGTGGTCCGGGGCACCGCACGGTTCGGCATGGGCTGGGAGCGCACGCTGCCGGCCCCGAAGGTGGCGGGCGCGACCGCCTCGTACGATCTGGGCAGCGGCCAGATGTTGAAGGTCACCGCACTCAAGCAGGGGTTCTCCGACAGCGTCGTGCTGGCGAGCGCACCCGGCGCGCCGGTCTCGTACCGGATCCCGATGCAGCTGAACGGGCTGAAGCTGTCCCAGGCGGCCTCGGGACACCTGCTGCTGAAGGACACCGCGGGCAAGCTGGTCGCCGAAGCGCCCGCGCCGATGATGTGGGACTCCTCGAAGAGCCCGGCCTCCGGCGAGTCGGAGCACCTCGCGAGGGTCGGCACGACGATCGAGACGGCAAAGAACGGGGCGCAGACCCTCGTACTGACACCGGACCCGCATTTCCTGGCCGACCCGGCCCTGACCTACCCGGTGACGGTGGACCCCACTTCCACCCTCGCGGTGACGACCGACACATGGGTGCAGACGCCCGACTACCCCGACTCCCAGGTCTCCTCCGAGGAGCTGAAGTCGGGAACGTACGACGCGGGTTCCGACGTGGCCCGCGCGTACCTGAAGTTCGACGTGTCGCCGTTCACCGGCAAGCACATCCAGTCGGCGACGATGTCGCTCTACAACTACTACTCGGCGACCTGCGGCACCTCGGGTGCCGCCACCAACGCGCTGCGGATCACCTCGTCGTGGTCCTCGACCGCCCTGACCTGGGGGACGCGGCCGTCGACGACGACCACCAACCAGGCCGGCAACAGCGGCCACTGGGGCTACGACTCCTCCTGCCCGGCGAACTGGTCGAACTGGACGCTGACCGGGATGTCGCGCAGAATTCCTCCGCGCCCGCACCTGTCACCCGCATCGGCTGCCGGCTGCCGACCTGGAACTCGTCGAAGCGGACCAGCCGCTGTTCCGGTGGCAGGTCGGCACTGCGAAAAACCGTCGTGATCATCTGCCCCCCGCAGGTGTCCAGCACAGCTCACCGATGATCACAGGCAGCGAGTCCGGCGGCAAGGCTTTTTGACACGCGAACCACCCTCGTGCCGGGGCGGCCGTTCGCCGGGGATCTCAGACCGCGATTGCCGTCGTTGCGTATCCGGAGGCGGCGAGATGATTGTCTGATCAGCGGAGTGCAACCTGTCGCCCGCCTCAGACGTCCTTGGAGTCGAGCATCCCAGCCTGCCTGGGTCCGACGTCACAGGGATCACAACAATGAGCGAGCCCTCCCGCGGTTCCCGGGGGCCTGGCACCGGACGCCGTCGTGCCGGCGCGCACAGCGCACGCCCGTCGGCGCCGAACGCCGACACCGCGTCTCCCGCGACCGGCGAGGACGAGCGGCCTGCGGGCGGCAGGGCGGCGGCCCGCAAGGCGGCCCGCAAGGGCGGCGGACGGCGCGGCAGGCGCGTGCTGAAGATCGTCGGCATCACCATGGCCTTCGTCATCCTCGGCGCAGGCGGCGCGGCGGGCTACGCCTACTGGAAGCTCAACGGCAACATCAAGTCCGACGACCTGTCCGCCAACGGCAAGGACGGCGCGGGCCACGAGAAACCCGACGCCTTCGGCCGCACCCCCATCAACATCCTGGTCCTGGGCTCGGACGGCCGCAACAGCGCCGCGGACTGCAAGCTCGGCGGCCACTGCGAGAACGGCCAGGGCGGTGAGCGCGCGGACGTGGAGATACTGCTGCACATATCCGCCGACCGCACCAACGCCACCGTCATGAGCATCCCGCGCGACCTGCGCACGGACTGGAACGGCTGCCACGACGAGGGCCATGCGCAGATGGGTCCGCAGCACAACGCGATGATCAACTCGGCGCTCAACGGCGGCCCCGGGTGCAGCGTGGACGCCGTGCACCAACTGACCGGCATACCCATCGACCACTTCATGAAGGTCAAATTCCAGGGCGTGGTGGACATGTCCAACGCCGTCGGCGGTGTCGATGTCTGCGTGGACGGCAACATCTACGACCCGTACAGCCACCTCAAGCTCAAGAAGGGGCAGCACGAACTGGTCGGCGATGCGGCCCTGGCCTTCCTGCGCACCCGGCACGGCTTCGGCGACGGTACGGACAGCCGCGGCCGGACCGACGGCCAACACGTCTTCATGACGGCTCTGCTGAACAAGCTCAAGAGCAACGGCACTCTGAGCAGCCCCAGCAAGATGTGGAAGATCGCGAACGCCGCAACCAACGCACTGACCGTCGACAACTCTCTCCATTCCGTTCCCAAGCTGATCGGCCTCGGCCAGGACCTCAACAAGGTCCCCACCAAGCGGGTCACCTTCGCCACGATCCAGACCCAGGACCTCGAGTCCGGGACGCAATTGGTGCAGCCGGGCGCGGCCGCCCTGTTCAAGACGATCGCCGACGACCAGTCGCTGACCACTGATGACGGCACCGCCGTGCCGTCCGCCTCGGCCTCCGCCACGCCTACCGTGCCGCCGTCCGCGATCCCGGTGAAGGTCCAGAACGGCGCCGCCAAGGACGGCGTGCTCGTCCCCGGCCGCGCCGGCGACGTCCAGAAGGAGCTGAAGAACCGCGGCTTCACCCAGGCCACCGCGGTCACCGGCACCCAGACCCCCACCACCTCGGTGGCCTACCCGGCCGGCCGGCAGGCCCAGGCCCGGTCCGTGGCCAAGGCCCTCGGCATACCGGCGAAGGACGTCAAGCAGGACGCCTCGGCGACCGGCATCGTCCTGACCGTCGGCTCCGACTGGACCACCGGCACGACCTTCCCCGGCGGCAAGACCGACGCGACCGACGCCGACCGCAAGGCCGCACTGGACGGCGCGAACCGGCAGCTCGGCGACAACACGGCCAAGTGCGCCAAGGTCAGCAGGTTCACCAACGTGATCGGCCTGGACCGCAACTACAACTTCACCACCGACGCCACCCGCACCAGACACGGCATATCCCCCGCCCAGGCCTACGACAAGGCCACAAGGGAGGGCATAAAGGACTCCGCGCCGTAAAGAGGAGCCGGCACGCAGCGCAAAGCCGTCTGTGTCACCGCTCCCGCACCGGCCGCGGCGGATCGCCGTCCCGCGCGCCGCAGTCATGGCCCCGGTAGTGGTGGGCGATTGCGCGTGTGAGGTCGCCCGGCAGTTCGCTCTTCGGCTGAACGGCGCCTGCGCGCCAGTGCAGTGTGCGGCTCATGCCGGGCCTCCCTCGCGTGTGCTGGGCGTCTGGCAGGCCGTCCGCGGGGGAGGGAATCCACGCGCGGGCGAGGGGCTTTCGGCGGTGGCGGCGTGGAGGGTGGGCCCGAGCGCGTGATGGCTTTCGCATGATGTCCCCCGGGGGTGTGGTCCGCGGTAGGTGCCGGGCGGTCTCGGGAGCCCGGCGAGATAGGCGGTGCCGCTGTCCCGTGGCCTTCTGCCTCGGGCCGGGGGTGCTTGGTGTGTCCGTTCGGCGGCCGTGTCCGGGCGGAGGTGACGGAAAGGAACCGGTCGGAGTCATGGCTGTTGGGGCAACGGTGCTGGTGGTGCAGAGCAGTGCGCACAGTGGGCCTGGGCGGTGGTCCGGCTGGCTCGCCGAGGGCGGTGTCGGCATGGAGGTGGTGCGGGCGGACGCGGGGGAGGAGCTTCCGGGGCGGCTGGAGCACGACGCGCTGGTCGTGCTGGGCGGGGGGTACCTGCCCGATGACGACGAGCGGGCGCCGTGGCTGGCGGGTACTCGGGCGCTGGTGGAGCAGGCACTGCAGCGGGGGGTGCCGATGTTCGGTATCTGCCTCGGCGGCCAGATGCTCGCCCAGGTCGCGGGCGGTGCGGTGGAGGGAGCGCATGGGGAGCCGGAGTTCGGCAGCACGGTGCTGACGTTGCGCCATGAGGCGGCGGATGATGCGCTGTTCCGGGAGCTGCCGGAGCGGCCGACGGCTGTGGAGAACCACGTGGACGCGATCGTGCGCCTGCCGCAGGGAGCACACTGGCTGGCGAGTAGTGAGCGGTGCGCCTATCAGGCGTTCCGGGTCGGGGCGGCAGCATGGGGCGTGCAGTTCCACCCCGAGGTCGCGCCGGAGAGCCTCACCCGGTGGTCCGCGGCTCGGCTGGAACGCTACGGAGCGGACCGGGAGGAGCTGCACCGTGTGGCCCTTCGGGAAGACCTGACCGCCGCCGCTGTATGGCGGAAGGTGGCCCTGCGGTTCGCCGCGAGGGTGAGGAACGGCCGGGGGTAGGGGGAATCGCAGGGGCACGGCGCTCCGGCCAGGTGCTGGCTCTGGCCGATGGCCAGGGCAGCGGCTCGCGCTTCTCACGGAGCTCTCACGGACTGTGCGTCATGAGGCGGTGGCAGGTGTCACGCGGGTTGGACGAGGCAGGCCCTGACCTGGGTAATTGGACGGGTGAACGGCAGACGCAGTTGATTTCGACCGCTGGGGGTCAAGGGGTCGCAGGTTCAAATCCTGTCGTCCCGACGGTGTTCTTGCAGTTCAGAGGCCGTTCCCTCGGCCCGCCGGTATGCCCGGAGGGGCCTGGCATCTGCTGATGCCAGGCCCCTCCGGGTGTGGTTGCCGGTTACTTCATCGCGGCAAGGGCCGTGTCCACTCCGGTGGTCGGAGAGCCGAGGCCGGTGACGGTGTCGTAGCCGGGTCCCGCGGTGCACTCCGCACCGCAGGCGCCGTTGGCGCCGGAGGTGATGTCACGCAGGTGGTCGCTGCCGAGGGCGTAGACGTCCGCGTGTGCGGTGTCGCCGTCAGGACCCGCCGAGGCCAGGTGCGGCTTGCCCGCCGCCGCCCGCAGCTGGTCGGCGGAGGCGATGACGGCGCCCCAGATCGGCGCCGCCAGGCTGGTGCCGCCGACCTCGACCCACACGGAGCGCTGTGTGCCGGTGACGGTCGTCATCGTCACGTACACCGGCACGCCGGTCGCGGGGTCGGCGACCATGCTGACGTCCGGTGTGGCCCGGAGCGGCGAGGTCTGGACGCCGTCCTGGTATGCCGGTCGCGGCTCGAAGTAGCTCAGGCCGCCGCCCGTCGAGCGCCACGCCGTCTCGTCGGTGGTGTTGCCGGCCGCGTCGAGCTGGAGGCTGGTGCCGCCGATGGCCAGGACGTAGGGGTTGGTCGCCGAGTACCCCGAGGGGTAGCCGGCGTCGCCGGTGGACTGCACGCAGACCGAGTCGGCGAGCTTGCAGTGGCCGTCGTAGAAGCCCTCCTCGGAGAACTCGCCCGAGCCCCAGCTGTTGCTGACCGCCGCGGGGTGCAGCGCCGCGGCTGCGTCGTCGGCGCGCTCCAGGGCCGCCATCGACGCGTCGGCCGACTCGACGAGGACGATCTTCGCGTGCGGGGCGACCGAGTGCACCCACTCGATGTCCAGCGCCGCCTCCTCGTTCCAGCCGGTGTTGCCGGCCGGCCGGCTGCCGTCGGCGTAGACCTGCTGGAAGTCGAAGCAGTCCGCGCCGGCGTCCACCGTGTCGCAGGTGGGCGGCAGGTCGAAGTGGGTGGCGAAGTGGTTCAGGTCCGCCTCGGCCGTCGGGTAGTCGAAGGCGTCGACGATGGCCACGGTCTGGCCGGTGCCGTCACCCTTGAGGCCCAGGCGTGCCTGGATCTGCTGCGGGCTGTAGCCGCGCGTCGTCTCGGCGTCGTTGTCCGCTGCGTCGCTGTGCACCTTCGCCGCCGGGAGCGTGGCCTTCACCTGGACCGGGAACGCGGTGGTGGCGACCGGCATGCCGGTGCCCGGCAGGGGGCTCGCGGGGCCGTCGGCGGTCGGCGTGGCTGCCGCGGACGGGGAGGTCCCGGCAGCGGTGCCCGGCGTGTCGGTGAGCTGGTAGGTGGTCAGGCCGTGCGGGAAGGCGTCGCTGGCGAAACCCCCGCCGCCGACCGCCTGGACTGCCAGGTCGAAGCCGCGCCAGTCGAAGGCGAGCCCGATCACGTCGTCAGCTGTGCCGTTGCCGAGCTCGGCCGTCGTGACCGCATTGGCGCCCAGAGCGAAGTCGTTCTCACCGATGACGACGTTGTCGGTGTTCGGCACGGGGCTGGGGTAGGTCAGCAGGCCCTCCTCCGCGGTCACGAACCCTTCGGTGCCCTTGCTGCTGTGGGTGAACACGCCGTTGTGGGCGTTGAGGTAGTCGGTGAACGGGTAGGGCGCGCTGCCGTCCGTGGGATAGACGGTGGCGTTGAACTGCCGGGTCTCGACAAGCCCGCTCTGCCGGGAGGCGGTGAAGGACTCGAATCCGATGGAGCCGGGGCTCTCGTAGTGGGAGGCGACGGCGCCCGTGCGGGTGTCCAGGAACTCGATGAGGTGCGTGTTGGCCGAGGACTGCCCGCGGAAGGCGAACGCCGCGGCGTGACCGTCCGCACCGGGCACTGCCGGGTCGGCGTAGACACTGTCGCCGGGGGCCACCCAGCCGGCGCCCGGGTCGCTGGTCGGCGTGGCCCAGAGCGGGGTACCCGTCGCCGGGTCCAGGCTGACCGCGGTGGGGGCCGGGTCGGAGACCGCAGGCGTGCCGGTCTCCGGGTAGCTGCCGCCGTACTCCAGCAGCAGGTGGCCGGCGGAGTCGGTGGTGACGGTGGAGAAGACCAGGGACTTCCCGGCGGTACCGGTCGGGGTGTAGGTCCAGTTGGGGGTGCCGTCGGCGGAGTAGGCGGTCAGGGTGGTGTTCGGGACCACGATCTGGGAGTCGCCGTGGCCGTCGGGGGTGACGGTGACCGAGCCGGTGTAGCCCTTCCCTGTGGGCACGTTGCTGCGGACCGCTCCCGTGCGCAGGTCGAGGACGGAGAATCCGGTGCCGGTGGCGGCCACCACCGAGGCGGTGGGGTGTCCGTTCCGGTCTGCGAAGGCGCCGGTCGTCAGCTGGTGCACGGAACCGCCGACGGTCGCCTGCCACAGCAGGGCCGGCTTCGCGTTCTTCAGCGTCCGGCCGTCGAGGGCGAAGACGCCGCGGCTCTGGCCGCCGACCACCAGGTCCTTGACGTGGTCGCCGTTCACGTCCGCGGCGACCGCGGCGTAGGGGTCGGCGAACAGCGGCAGCGGCTGGGGCAGGCCCTTCTCCGGGTCGAAGAAGTAGGCGGTGCTGTCGTAGCCGACGGTCAGCAGGCGCCCCTGGTAGGGGGTGAGCTGGTCGCCGGAGACGGAGCCCTCCTGCTTCCAGTCGACAGATCCGCTCTGCGCGTCGAAGCCGAGGACCTGGGTGTGCTCCGGGCCGTTCTGCAGCGTGGCGGAGTCGTTGGCGGGGTCGGAGACCGAGGCGACGACCTCGCCGCTGCCGTGGGTGTCGTACTGCAGGGCCAGAACCGGCGCGTTGGGGCCGCCGACCGTGGAGGCGGTGGTCTGCGACCAGACGGTCCTGCCGCGGTCGTCCCAACCGGAGACGGTGCTCTGCCCGTCGGTCAGGTCCGCGTTGATGCCGAGTTCGGCGACCGCGTAGCGCACCTCATGGCCGTGCGGGTCCGGGACGACCTGGAAGTCCTCCGGGATGGTGCCCTCGCGGGAGGCGATCACCGAACGGGTCCCGCTGCGCGGGTCGATGGAGGTGAGGTCCCAGCGCACGCTGTCGAAGGGGTCGTTCTGCTCGACGACCAGGACGCGGCCGGTCTGCGGGTCCTGCGCCACCATCCGGGGATAGCCCGGAGTCCTGGTGTCGGTCGCGACCCGGCCGTTCGAGGGATCGATGACCAGGACGTGCCCGGCGGGCGGACGCGGACTGCCCAGACCCATCGGCGTGTCGGACCAGGACGCGGCGATCCGCCCGCTGTCCAGCGACTCCAGGTCGCCCCAGTTCGCCCACGGCGCCCGCGTGGAGTAGGTCCAGGCGGCTGTCCCGGTCAGCTTTCCGCCCGCGGCGGGAGCGAAGCTGTACGCGGTGAGGTTGCTGCGGCTGTCCCCCTGCTCGGGGGTCGGGTCGTACGTCCAGCTGGGGCCGGTGGAGTTGGCGACGATCAGCTTGCCGTCCTGGGCCAGCATGTTGCCGACCGAGCCGGGGACCAGCTTGCTCCAGGTGGTCTTCCCGGTGCCCCCGTCCAGCACGGTGACGAAGGTGCCGTAGTCCAGGTCGGAGCCGGGCGAGGTGAACGGACGGAACGGGTAGTCCGCCACCGCGTAGGCGACGGCGATGTCGTCGGTGCCGTCGTGGTTGAAGTCGCCGGTCACGTACGGGTGCCGGCCCGTCGACGACATCTGGTACGGGTCGTAACCCTCGTAGAGGTTCGGCACGTACGGGTTCGGCTGGTACCAGTTGGTCGGCGAGACCTTCCAGTCCGTGTACAACGAGGTCGCCGTACGGTCCCAGACCTGCTTGCCCTTGGCGTCGTACCGGGTGATGGTGCCGCCACTGAAGACGGCGACCCAGTCGCCGGTGCCCGGCAGGGCCGTGGTCACCGCGTAGCCGCGTGCCGTCTCCGCCTGGCCGGTCTGCTGCAACGTCGTGGCGGTGGACGCGGAAGCGGACGGGGATGCGGGTGCGGGTGCGGCGGCGCTGCCGCGGCCGGCGGCGGATGGTGCGGCCGAGGGGGGCAGCGCGGCCGAGCCGCTGTGCTCCTGGGAGGCCACCTGCGCCGACGTCCCGTCGATGCGGTTCTCGAACCGCTTGCTCAGCTTCGCGAGGGAGCCCGCGTCGAGGCGCAGCTCCTTGTGGTTCTGCGAAGTGTCCGCATGGGCTGCGGGCATCGCCAGCAGGGCCGCGCCGACTGCCAGCACAGTTGCCACTGTGCTGGAGCGTATGCCCCTACTTCGTCTCATCGGCTGTCCGTCGCTTCCGTCATCGGGTGCGACGACTCTGCCTGGTCCAGAGGTTGTCGCCGCACGGGGGAGTGGCAGCACTCTGGCATCGGTGAGGGCCGTCCGGCAGAAGCAACGGTGGCCGATTCCGGCAGCTGCCGGTATCGGCCAAGACGGTTAGGCTGCGCCCGTGCCAGCATTCCCACGATGAGAGGAGGGCGCCATGCTGGAGTCCGTCGGGCTGGACGAGGCGAGCGAGCGGGTCTATCGGATGCTGGTCGTCCAGCCCCCACTGACCCTTCAGGAAGTCGCCGACCATGTGTCCGACGTGTCCGCGGCCGGGGTACGCCGGATCCTGGAGACCTTGACGGAGGCCGGACTGGCCGAGCTCGCGCCCGGCCGCCCGCTGCGCTGGAGCGCGGTGGACCCACGCCTGGGCCTGGCCGCGATGATCCGGACGCGGCGTGCCGAACTGGACCGCACCACCGCGGCGTTGGAGACCTACGCCGCCGACTTCCACGAGCGGATGCTGCGGACCGATCCGCACCGCCTGGTCGAGGTCATCGAGGGGCCCATCGCGATCACGGCACACCTGACCGAGCTGATGGCCGGGGCACAGCAGGAGGTCCTCGCCTTCGACACCCCGCCCTACGTCACGGTCGACCACACCGCGTCCAGCGCCGAGCAGGACCTGCTGGGGCGCGGCATCAGCGTCCGCGCGGTCTACTCGACCGAGGTGCTCGCGATCCCGGACCGCGCGGATCGGCTGCGCTCCCTGGTGTCCCTGGGCGAGCAGGCCAGGGTGGCGCCCCGGGTGCCGCTGAAGATGGTGCTCGTCGACGACCGTGAGGCCGTGATCCCGCTGACCGCGAGCGCCGAGGGCATCCGCACCTCGGCGGCACTCGTCCGGCGATCCCGGCTGTGCGACGCGCTGCGGGAGCTGTTCGAGGCGCACTGGGCACAGGCGGTCCCGGTGTTCTCCGGGACAGGCGGGACGACGACGGCCAACGAGGGCCACCCGGACCTGCTGCCCGCGGACCGATCCCTCCTGCACCTGCTCAACGCCGGGCTGAAGGACGAGGCGATCCTGCGCCAGCTCGGCATCAGCGAGCGCACACTGCGCCGGCGTATCAACGAGCTGACTGCTCGCCTGGGTGCGACGAGCCGCTTCCAGGCCGGCGCGCAGGCCGTCCGTCGCGGCTGGCTGTGACGGCCGAGGACGGTGCGGACCGCTCCCGGTGCCGGTGCCGGTGACGACGCCTTCGACGCGAGCCAGGTCACCGCCGGAGCCCAAGGACCGTGATCCCAGGCTGCGTCACCCGGCCGCACGCAACGGCCTCGACAGGCGATCCTCGACCCGCCCCCTTCCGCTCGCCGGCCGCGCGAGTCGCCGGACCGGAAGGCGGCGCGCGGAGTCACAGCCAGCCGCTGCGGGCCGCGATGACTCCGGCCTGGAAGCGGTTGGCCGCGCCGAGCAACGCCAGCAGGCGGCTCATCCGGCGCCTCATGGTGCGGATCGACAAGCCGAGCTGACGGGCTATCGCCTCGTCCTTGAGGCCGCTGACCAGGAGGGTCAGCAACTGCCTGTCCTCCTCGTCGAGCGGGTCCTCGGCGGGGGAGTCCAGCGGAGTGGCCTGCCGCCAGCACATCTTCCAGTAGTCGACGAGCGCGTCGAGCAGGGTGGAGGGGTGGATGACCGCGGCCCGTACGTCGCTGAGGTCGAGCGACAGCGGCATCAGGGCGAGCCGGCGGTCGGCGATGGCGAGTTTGACCCGCAACCCCGGCAGCACCCGTGCCTGTTCGCCGTGGCCGATCAGCTCGCGGATGTCACCGAGGACGCCCGGCCACTGCAGCGCCTCAGGGGCGTAGACCGAGCGGTATTCCACGCCGCGAGCCAGTGCGGCGATCTCCACCGGGTTGGAGGTGGTCAGCGCGTACGGCGGCCGGTCGAGGGCGATGACCTCCTTGCAGGCCTGCTGCTGCAGGCGTACGAACCAGCGGCCCAGCGCTTCGCTGCCGGTGACGATCTCGACGTCGTCGGTGGCGCCTTCCTGCGCCCCGGCGAACAGCAGGGACAGTTCGGTCGCCGCGCTCCTGACCCGGTCCAGCTCGGCCGTCCTGGCTCTGATCAGTGCCTCCATCGCCGCCCGCGGCTCGATCGCTGCGTAGCGGCGGCGGGGCCCGGCGAGCCGGCCGACCAGCCCGTGGTCGCGCAACCGGTCCAGCGCGCGGGCGATCCGATCCGGGGAGTGGCCGAGGTCGGCGGCGAGTTCTGCGGGGCGCGCGGTGTGCCGGGCGAGGATCGCGCGATAGACGCCCTCGTCGAACGGGTCGATGCCCGCGGCGGTCAGTTCGGTGATCACCGGCCGAATTCTGGCCCACGTGTGCCACTGGCATCAACGGGCCACGGAGAAACATTGCCGTGGTCAGACCGCTGCACGTACTACTGCTGCCCATGGCATTCACTCGTCGAACATCGCTCAGCGCCGGTCTGGCAGCCGTCGTTGCCGGAGGGCTCCTCGCCGGGATTCCGACCGCCGCGGGCTCGGTTCCCCCGGCGCCCGGACAGCGGGTGATCGTGGAGCTCTCCGGGGCCGCCGCGGTCGGCGCCGTCCCCGGGGGCCGGGTGCGGGCGGCCGATGCCCCCGCGGTCGCCGCGCAACGCAGAACGCTGGCCTCGCGGCAGCAGGACCTCCTCGGCAGGGCACGGCAGGCCGGTCTGCACCCCGCGTCGGTCCGCGCCTTCAACCTCCTCGTCGACGCGGTGGCGATGACGGTGCCCGCCGGCGAGGTCGCCCGGCTGTCCACGCTGCCGGGCGTCACGGCCGTCGTGCCCGACGCCCCGATGAAGGCGCAGACCGACGTCAGCGTTCCGCTCGTCGGAGCGCCCGACGTGTGGAAGCGCGAGGACCCGGCGGGGACGGCCACCCGTGGAGCGGGGGTGACGGTCGCCGTCATCGACTCCGGCGTCGACTACACCCATCCCGACCTCGGCGGTGGATTCGGCCCCGGACACAAGGTCGTGGCGGGCTACGACTTCGCCAACGGCGACGCCGACCCGATGGACGACAACGGCCACGGCACCCATGTCGCGGGGATCATCGCGGGCAGGGCCGCGGAGAAGGGCGGCATCACCGGCGTCGCCCCCGACGCAAGCATCGTCGCGTACAAGGTCATGGCAGCCGACGGCACCGGTTGGGAGTCCGACATCATCGCGGGCATCGAGGCGGCGGCCGACCCGGCGAACCCGCACCGCGCCGACGTGATCAACATGAGCCTGGGCGGCACAGGCGACGGTACCGATCCGGTGGGCCTGGCCGCGACGGCCGCCACCCGCGCCGGCGTTGTCGTGGTGGCGGCCGCCGGGAACGCCGGTCCCGGCCCGAGCACCGTCATCAGTCCGGCGTCCGCCGACGGGGTCATCGCGGTCGGCGCCTCGACGAGCAACCTCGTGCTGCCGACGGCGTATCTGGCCGGGCCGCACCCCGAGCTCCTGCAGACCACCCGGCTGTCCCTGTCGGCCAACCCGCCCCTCGCACCGGTCACCGCCCCCCTGGTGGACGGGGGCGACGGCACGGACTGGTCGCGGATCGGCGACCTGCACGGCAAGATCGTGCTGGTCCGGGCGGACCCGACCGTGGACCTGGCCCGGCAGGCGGAGCAGCGCGGCGCCTTCGCCCTGCTCGTCGGCCCTCCGGCCGGCAGCGGGGGCGGCCCCCAGTTCACCGCCGCCGAGCCGGGAGTCGCGACGGTTTCCGCCGACGCCCCCGGCATCGAGGACTCCGGCGACTCCCAGCGCATGGACAAGATCGTCCTCATGGGCGTCGACGACGGCCAGTGCGCCGAGCTGAGCGCCCGGCTGGCGAGCGGGCGGACGTCCGTCACGGTCAGGGGCACCGACGCCACGGACCAGATCGCGTCGTTCTCCTCCCGCGGCCCCTCGCAGCGGCTGGAACTGAAGCCCGACCTGGTGGCGCCCGGCGTGGAGATCCGCTCCACCGTACCGAAGGGCCTGTACGCGCCCGGCGAGTACCGCATGTCCGGTACGTCGATGGCCGCTCCGCACGTGGCCGGCGCGGCGGTGCTGCTGCGGCAACTGCACCCGGGGGAGTCACCCGAGGACGTGAAGTCCGCGCTGGTCGGTACCGCGAAACCGCTGGACGGCGTCGCACCGACCACCGCGGGCTCCGGGCGGCTCGACGTGTCCGCGGCGGCCGGCGCGGTGGTCACCGCCGAACCGGCGACGCTCTCCTTCGGGCTCGCGGACCTCTCCCGGCAGACCATCGGCGGCACGAGGACCGTCACGCTCCACAACACCGGAACACGGCGGCTCGCCGCCACGTTGACGGCCGGCGGCGCGGCCACGATCAACCCCGGGCGCCTCGACATCGCGCCCGGCGGGACGGCCACCGCCACCGTGACGCTGAAGGCGGCCCGCCCGGCTGCCGCCGCCGAGGTCAGCGGACACGTCACCGTCACCCCTGACCTCGGCCCGGCCATCACCGTCCCCTACCTGCTGGTCGCCCGGCCGATGCTGGTGCAGGCCACGCCCGACCCGAGCGACGGCCACTCCACGGTGTTCGTCGGCAGCCCCGTCCCGCTCGGCGCACCGCCGGCCATCGTCGTCACCCCGCCGCACGGCAAGGCCGTCACCGTCCCGGCGGTGGCCGACAGCGGTACCTCGTACGAGGCGGCGGTGACCGTCGGCGCCCCAGGGGCGTACCGGGTGTCGGTCAGCGGCATCGCCACCACCGGGCAGCATCTCGTCGGCTCAGCCTTCTTCGAGGTCACCCCTCAGGACAGCCGGAGCGACCGGTGGGAGCCGGTCGGCCCCAACTCGGAGGCGGGGGAGCTCACCATCGCCCCCAGCGCGCCCCGGGAGGCCGTCGTCACCCAGAGCGGCAAGGCCGGACCGTGGCTCACCACCGACAGCGGCACCACCTGGACCCAGCTCAACCGCCTCCCGGTGTCCGGTGGCAGCGGAGCCGTCGTCATCGACGCCAAGCGGGCGGACCGCTGGTGGTACGCCGTCAGCGGTGGATCGGTGACACAGGGCACGGTCCTGCGGACGCAGGACCGGGGCCGTACCTGGACGGCACTCGCCGTACCGAACACCCGCATCTCCGCGCTGGTCGCCGACGACAAGACCCGCGCCCTGATCGCGGTGACCGACGGCGGACTCCTCGTCAGCACCGACGCGGGAGACACCTGGACGGGGTATCCCACCGGGGTCCCCGGTGACGTCAGGTGGGCGGCGGTCGGCGGGAACGACCTGTACCTTGCGAACCAGGACGGCGTCTGGGTGCGACCGGGCATCGTCTCCGGCACCCCGGGAGCGGTCCGGCAGGTCTACCGTTCCTCCGGCGGCATCAGGGCACTGACTGCGGACGGTTCCGCCGTCGTCGCCTACGACCAGCAGACCGGCGTGGTCGGCTCGTACGACCACGGAGGCACCTGGTCCACCCTGCTTGCACAGCCCTGGATCGGCGACGGCCTCCGGATCTCCGGCGGCGACGTGTTCCTGGCGGCGGCCGGCGAGAGCTGGCTCGGCCGCAACGAGGGCCGTGTCTGGTCGCCGATCCCCAACCCGGCGGCCAGTGCGATACCGCTGGACTACGACCGCTGGGCGGACGGATCGTTCACGATCGCCGAGCAGACGGCCGGCCTCTACCGGGGCACCGCCGCCGGCTACCGGCGCATCGGGGTCCAGGGCGGGACGGTCCACGACCTGGCCGTCACCGGGAACACCCTGCTCGCGGGTACGCCCTACGGGGTCCAGCGCGCCCAACTGCCGGTCGGAGCCGCTGAATGGGGTGCCTCGGGCAACGAGGGACGGTTCGGCGAGACGGTCAGGCTGGTCGCCGTGTCGCCCAAGAACCCCAAGGTGGTGTGGAAGGTTCGCGAAGGCTCGGGCGACGGGACGTTCTACATCTACCGGAGCGACGACGGCGGCACGACGTGGGAGCAGAAGGCGCTCTTCCAGGAGAACCCGACGTCGCTCACCATCGACCCCGCCGACCCTGACCGGGTGCTCGTCGGGTACACGACCCTCGACGACGCGGGCCTGTTCGCGACCGCGGACAACGGCAGCACATGGAAGGCCCTCCACCATGACGCCTTCTTCGACGCCGTGGCCGGCGACCCGCACGACCCGCTCCGCCTGTGGCTGGGCAACACCAGCGGCCTCTACCGGTCGGACGACGGCGGGGCCACGGTCACCAAGGTCGCCGACGGTGCCGTCTCCGCGCTGGCGATCGACGGCAGCCGGCTGCTCGTCGGCGGTGACGGCGTCCGGGTGAGCAGCGACGGCGGGCGGTCCTTCAGGACCGCGGACACCGGAGGGCTCCCGACGAGCGTCTCGGACATCATCCGGGTCGGCGGAGCGCTGTACGCGGCCACGACGTCGTCGTTGGTGAACAACCTGCCCAGGGGCGGCCGCGGTGTCCTGCGCAGCACCGACAACGGCCAGACCTGGGCCAACATCTCCAACGGGCTGCAGAACCTGAACGCCACGACGCTGGCGGCGAGTCCGGACGGCGGCTACCTCTACGTCGGTACCGTCGCCGGCGGCCTGCACCGCCTGAAGCTGCGACACTGACCCACCGATCCGAAGCGGCAGGTGGGGCGGGCTCTCAGCGAGCCGCCCCACCTGCCGCCTGCCGCCCGACTCCGGCGACGGTGGTCCGTACGAACCCCGCACCCGGCCGGGGCGGTCGACCCGGCCTGCGGTGCCAGGACTCGCCGTCCTGCTCGCCTACGTCGAGGCGTGCGGCGGTCGAAAGGTCCTCTCTCCTGCGCGAGCCCGCGCTTCCACCGCGGGCTCAGGCCCGCGGCCGCGGGTCCTGATCGGGCACCGCGGTGGACAGCACAAGAAGGCCGCGACGCCACGTGAGGCGACGGTCCGGCCCGTGCCGGCCACCCGTCGGAACGCGGTGCGTTCCGCGGTGGCCGCCACCAGGAAGACCGGTGAGCCGGTCAGCGCGGGATCACCCAGCCCGGTGCCCAGGTCCCGGCGGCGCTGTGGCCGGCCGTCGTCGCGGCGAGGTGGGTGCGGAGGGTGGCCAGCGCCGGGTGTGGGTTGTCGCGGTGCCAGAGGAGCGAGTGCGGGTAGACGGGCGTCGGGTCGGTCACCGGAATGCGGCGCAGGCCGTGGTCGGCGGGCCAGATGAGGCGGCTGTGCTCGCCCATGAAGGTGGCCAGGGCCGGGGTGTCGGAGATGGTGTCGAGGAGCGCGTCGGAGCCGAAGTTGGGACCGGTCACCTCGATGGTGAGGCCGAACTCGGCGACGAGGTCGTCGTAGTAGGCGCCCCACTCGGTGCCGGGGGCGATGCCGGGCATCCAGATCCGGTGCCCGGTGAGCTGAGCGAGGGTCACCGACCGGGCGCTCGCCAGGGCGTGGGCGGGGCCGGTGAGGAGTTGAAGCGGCTCGTCGAGCACCCGGACGGACTCGATGTCCTCGGGAAGGGGCTGGCCGGGCGCGGCGACGGCGCGGAAGGACGCGTCGATCGCGCCGGAGCGGATGGCGGTGACGGCCGTCTCGATGTCGAAGAGCATCATCACGTCGAGGCCGATCTCGGGGTGTGCGCGGTGGAAGCCGCGCATCAGGCCCGACTGCGCGCTGCGCGAGGCGATCACGTCGACGCGCAGCGGACGGTGGCCGGGGCGTACGGACGCGCTCGCGCGCTCGGCGACACGCAGCAGCTCGCGTGCGTGGGGCAGGAACGCCTGCCCGTCGATGGTGAGCTCAGCGCCGCGCGGGGCTCGGGTGAACAGCCGCACGCCGAGGGTGCGCTCCAGCGCGGCGATGCGCTTGGAGACGGCCTGCTGGGTGATCGACAGGTCGACGGCGGCTTTCTGGAACTGGCCCGCTTCCGCGACGGCGACGAAGGTACGTACTGCTTCGAGATCCACGCCGACCCACCTTAGTGAACAACCGATGATTGTGGATCGCCGGCAGGTCAGTTGTTTGACCTGCTGTTGTTCTGCCCGCTTACCTCTCCCTGGCCAACGTCGGTTTGTTCGAATGGGACGTGAAGGGGAGCGCGCTGAGCATGGTGGGCAGGAGGCGGTTGGGCCGGCAGTTCAGCTGGCTGTGGGCGGCGTATGCGGTGAGCGCGTACGGGTCAGGGCTGGGGTTCGGGGCATTGCCGCTGATCGCTGTACTGGCGTTGCACGCCGGGCCTGCTGAGGTGTCGGCGCTGTCCGCGGTGGGGCCTGCGGTGGGTGCGCTGATCGCGGTGCCGCTCGCTCCGTGGGTGGAGTTCCGGCGCAAGCGCCCGGTCATGATCACGATGGACGTGGCCCGGTTCGCGGCCATGGCGACGATCCCGGTCGCCTACGCCGTCGATCGGCTCGGTTTCGTCCAGCTGCTTGTGGTCTCGGCCGTGGTCGCCGCGGCGAAGATCGCGTTCAACGCGGCCAGCGGCGCCTACCTCAAGGCCCTCGTCCGGCCGGACGACCTGCTCGTCGCCAACGCGCGGTTCGAGTCCACGAACTGGAGCTCCATCGCTGTGGGGCCACCGCTGGGCGGGGCGGCGATCGGCCTGTTCGGGCCGGTCACCACCGTGGTGGCCGACGCGCTCAGCTACCTGCTCTCCGCGCTGGGGATCACCGCGATCCGCGGCCGGGAAGAGGCGCCGCGAACGCCGCGAGCGACCGACAGGAGCCCGGTCCGGGCGGGCGCGCTGCTCGACGGCTGGCGGCACATCATGGGTCACCCCGGTCTGCGGCCGCTCTACCTCAACCAGATGCTCGTCGCCGGTCTGATCATGGCCACCGAGCCGCTGCTTGCCGTGCTCCTGCTTCGCCGGCTCGGGTTCCCGCCCTGGCAGTACGGCCTCGCCTTCGCCGCCCCCTGCCTCGGCGGTCTCATCGGGTCGCGGCTGGCCCGCCATGTCGTGGCCCGCTTCGGCCGGCATCAGGTCTTCCGGACCGTCGGCACCCTGCGCGCCGTCTGGCTGATCGGCCTGGCCTTCGTCCGTCCCGGCGTCGTCGGCCTCGTCACCGTGATGGCCGTCGAGCTGGCGATCATCGTCAACATGAGCCTGTACAGCCCGGTGCTCGCCACCTACCGGCTCGAACACACCCCCAAGCATCTCGTCGCCCGCACCCTGTCGGCCTGGTCGATCGGCCAGCAGGCGTCCATCGCCGTCCTCACGGCGCTTACCGGGCTGCTCGCCGACGTCACAAGCCCGCGCACCGCTCTCGCGGTCGCAGGGCTGCTCATCCTGACCACCCCGCTCCTGCTTCCCCGACAGGCCCAGACGTCGCCGAGCGAGCTCGAACTGTCCCCCGGAGGGCGCGGGCACGGGTGAGTCCGCCGCACTCGTAGATGGTCGGGGGCGAGCGTGACGCGGCAGGATGCTCCGCATGGAATTGCCCACGCCCGAGCTGCACACCGCCCGCCTGCGATTGCGGCCGTTCACCGACGCCGACGCGGCGCCGCTCTACGCGCTCCACAGCAGCGCCCACGTGCTGCGGTACTGGGACTCCCCGCCATGGACCGAACCACTCCGCGCCCAGCGCTTCATCACGGCTTGCCGGACGATCGAGGAGGAAGGCACGGGAGCGCGGGTGGCCGTCGACCGCCTCTCCGACGGCGCGTTCATCGGCTGGTGCGGCCTGACCGGCTGGAACCCGGACTACCGCAGCGCCTCCCTGGGCTACGTCTTCGACGCCGCCGCGTGGGGCCACGGCTACGCCACGGAGACCGCCCACGCCGTGCTGCGGTGGGCGTTCGACATCCTGGACCTGAACCGCGTCCAGGCCGAGACCGACACCCGCAACGCGGCGTCTGCCCGGGTCCTGGAGAAGCTCGGCTTCGTCCGCGAAGGTACCCTCCGGGAGGACTGCGTCGTCAACGGCGACGTCTCCGACTCCTGGGTCTTCGGCCTCCTCCGCCGCGAGTGGCACCCGACGGCCGGTCGCTAGGACCGCATCCGGCAATGTCCGCTTTGTGGCACCGCTGGAAAACTCGTGGAGAACGTCTGTCCGGCGCGGCCTGGGACGGGTCGGCCCTGGCCCAGTGGCGGTGCTCCGGCCGACCTCCCGCAGGAGGGACACCGATCTTCGACGGAGCGGGCCAAGAACAGTGTGACAGGATGTGATCCCGCCTTCGCACACGAGGCGTCGGCCGCTGACGAAGGAAGCAATTCATGCCTGCGATCCTGATCCACGGCGTTCCTGACACCCGTCGTGTGTGGGACGGTGTGCGGCAGCACTTGACCAGGACCGACGTGGAGGCGTGGGATCTGCCCGGCTTCGGCGCCGTGCGCCCGGCCGGTTTCGGTTGCACCAAGGAAGAGTACGTGGACTGGCTCATCCAGCGCTTGGAGCGGATCGGAGCGCCGGTGGACCTCGTCGGTCACGACTGGGGGTGCATCCTCACCCTCCGCGTCGCCTACCTGCGTCCCGATCTGGTCCGCACCTGGGCAGGAGGCAACGGGCCGATCCACTCCTCTTACGTCTGGCACCCGCTGGCCAAGGTATGGCAGGACCAGGTCGAAGGCGACCGCTACATGGCCGAACTGCAAGCGGAGTCCTTCACCGACGACTTGGTGGCCGGCTTCGCCGTGCCCCGCGACCTGGCCGGGGAGATGTCGAGCCGCGTGGACGAGCCCATGAAGGACGCGATCCTCCGGCTGTACCGGTCGGCGCTCACCGTGGGGGTGGAGTGGGAGCCGGGACTGTCCGCCGTGTCGGCGGCGTGCCTGGTCTTCTGGGGGGCGCTCGACCCCGCCTGCCAGATTGAGTTCGGGCGCAAGCTCGGCGTCTCCTTGCACGCCTCCGCGGTGATCGAGATGGACTGCAATCACTGGACGGTACTCCAGCGGCCCGCGGAGGTCGCCAAGGCCCTGGAGGACCACTGGCTTGCGCACCCGAGCGAGTGACGGTCGTGGATGCGGCGAGCCGGCCGTTCGGATGGAGCACGACTCCGCTTCGTCCGAGCTGATCCGGCGGCCTCGCGCACATCGCTTTCCACCGAGGCACCCGTGGATGCGTGATGCACTGGTGTCCGTTCTCCGGTGCCGGTGACTGCGAGCACCCGGGTCTGTTCCGGAGCGGCCATCGTTTCGAAAGCCGGTGTCACACCCACGTCGGCCGTCCGGTCTCTGAAGTGAAGCGCGGGCACGTTCACCGCCTTTTCACGTCTCCCGACGCGACGAAGCGGTATTCCCGCGATACCCAGGAGGTGTTCCATGGATTGGCGCGCACAGGGCCTCTGCCTACGCGAAGACCCTGATCTCTTCTTCCCTGTAGGCGGCATCAACAGTGGTCTGGCAGTGCTGCAGACGGACGAGGCGAAAGCCGTCTGCCGCCGTTGTCCCGTGACGAGGCAGTGCTTGGCGTGGGCCATCGACGTGGGGCCGGTCGAGGGGATCTGGGGCTGCACGACGGAGGGGGAGCGCCGCGCGATGCGGCAGCGCTCGGCGCGCGAGCCGGCGGCGACGGTCAACGCCGCCTGAGAACCCGACGGTCCGTCGGCGCTGCCGGGCAACCGTGCTCACCTTCCGTGGAAGGGTCCCGGTGTGCCCGGCGCTTCTCAGGGCCGGCGACAGCTATTCCATGAGTTTCCCCTCGGTGGTGACATCTGTCATGAGGGAGGCGATCTCTCCCGCAGCGGGCGGAATGGTCTCCCGGGTGATTCCGGTCGTCAGGGACCAGACGAGATTGACGCGCAGAGCGGGATCCATGTCGGGGAAGTCACTGCGGTTGTGACAACCGCGGGTCTCCCGTCGTTCCAGCGCGGCTTCCAGGGTCGCGCGGGCCGCCAGGGCCGCCGACTTGAGGTCGAAGGCGTGGGCCAGGTCCTGGAAGCCGGCGATGTCGGGGTGGACTCCGACGTTCTCCATCCGCTTCTCGATGGTGTCCAGTTCCGTGAGCCCGGCGCGCAGACCTTGTTCGTCACGGACGACGCCGGCGTGCTCGGTCATGGTGTTCCGGATGGCTCGCTGAAGGGCGCGGACGTTCTCGGGTCCGTCGGCGGAGAGCAGTTCGTCGACTTCGGCCCGGGCCTGGGCCACGGCGGCCGTGGACCGGGGCTGCGCGGTCAGGGACTCCGAGTAGGCTGCGGCCGCCTGGCCGGTGATGCGGCCGTAGACGAGGAGCTCGATGAGGCTGTTGCCACCGAGGCGGTTGGCCCCGTGCAGGCCGCTGGAGGCCTCGCCGATGGCGTACAGGCCGTGGACATCGGTGCTGTGGTCCTCGGGGCGGACCCAGACGCCGCCCATCGAGTAGTGGGCCGTGGGGGCGACCTCGATGGGGTCGCGGGTGATGTCGAGCATCTGCAGGTCGAGGAGCGTCTGGTAGACCCGGGGGAGCCGGTTCATGATCGTCTGGCGGGGGAGGTGGGAGACGTCGAGCCACACCCCACCGTTGGGGGTGGCGCGGCCTTCCTTGATCTCGGTGTAGGAGGCCAGAGCCACCCGGTCGCGCGTGGACAGTTCCATGCGCTGGGGGTCGTAGCGGCTCATGTACCGCTCGCCGAGGATGTTGCGCAGGACGCCGCCCTCGCCGCGGGCCGCCTCACTGACCAGGGTGCCGGCGGCGTTCTCCGGTTCGAGGATGCCGGAGGGGTGGAACTGCACCAGTTCGGGGTCACGCAGCCGGGCTCCCGCTTCTGCGGCCAGGCGGAACGAGTCGCCGGTGTTCTCGTCGCGCCGCGAGGAGGTGCGCCGCCAGATGCGCGTATGCCCGCCGGCCGCGAGGATGACGGCGTCCGCGTGAACCAGGTGACGGGCGCCGTTGGTGAGGTCGAAGCCGTAGGCCCCGAAGACGGCACCGTCATGGACCAGGAGGCGGGTGATGTAGACGCTGTCGAGTACGGGTATGCGCAGCTGGCTCGCCCGCCGGATGAGCGTGCGCTGGATCTCCAGGCCGGTGTAGTCGCCGGCGAAGGCGGTGCGGCGGAACGTGTGGGCGCCGAAGAAGCGCTGCGAGATCCGGCCGTCCTCCTCGCGGGCGAAGGCCATGCCGTACCGCTCCAGGTCATCGATGCCGCGGGCCGCGCCCTGAGTGACGATCTCGACCGTGCGGGGGTCGGCAAGCAGGTAACTCTCCTTGAGGGTGTCCGCGGCGTGTTGCTGCCAGCTGTCCTCGGGGTCCATGGTGGCCAGGGCGGCGTTGATCCCGCCGGCGGCAAGGGAGGTGTGGGTGTCCTCCTTGGGACGTTTGCCGACGGCAAGCACATCGACGCCGGCCTCCGCCAGCTCGATCGCCGCCCTCAGGCCGGCCCCGCCGGTGCCGATCACCAGCACCGTGGTGGAAAGACGTCGTTCGGTGATAGGCACGAGTGCTCCCGTCTCTTTGGGTGGTCAATGGCAAGGACCAGGTCAGGCCGCGGTTTGTGACACGGGACCTGTCGGGATCCCCGGTCACGCCGCCGAGCCCGCCGGCTGACTGCGGGCGGCAGGACGGGGCACCCGCCGAGCCCGTGGCTCCACTCTTCGGGGCCGTGCCATGTCACGAACCGCTCGCTCACCCGGTCAGGAACGTGAACAGACACGTATGAGGAAAGGCGCACCCAGTGTCAGATGAGACGCCGGTACAGGACCACTTCGCCCCCGGCCACGGCCGGCAGGAGGGACGGCGGGGAAGGACGGGTGGGGCCGCGTGCGGCGCGACTCGCGAGTCGGGCGGTAGCGTGGCCAAGCGTCCCGCCACCTGACGTGCCCCATGGACACTCCCGTCGGCGTTGTGCGCTGCATACTGACGACGCTCTTCTTGCTGGTGGCGTTGCACGCGTTACTGCACGGCATCCGGCAGGCGGGGATGGGGCGCCGGAACCGGGTGGACCACCTCCTGCACGCCGTGATGGCCGTGGCCATGTCGGCGATGCCGTGGAACCTCCACCGCTGGCTGTCAGGTCCGACCATGGCGGTGCTCTTCACGGCAGCCGCCCTGTGGTTCCCGCTGACCGCGCTCCACCGCCGCACCGGGCACGCGGTGGCGGCCATCGCCGGCTGGCTGCCACTTGCGGTCGGCATGGCGGCGATGGCCTGGATGCCGCGGATGCCCGACGGCCGGATGGTCCTTCCCCCCGACGCCCTGGCCGGGAGCGTCCCGGTGACGCATCATGCTGCGGCTGTCGCCCACGCCGCGGCTGCCCCGGCAACGGCTGACGCGATCACCGTACTGCTGACGCTCTATCTCCTCGTCTACGCAATGAGGTGGTTGAATCCGCTGCCCCCTCCGTGGTCCGCCGCGGACACCGCGCACCGCGCTGCGGCGACGGACGGCCCGTACGGTCACCTGCGCGATGGGGCGATGGCGCTGGGGACGGCCGTGATGCTGCTCATGCCTCACTGACGGCGTCACAGGGCGCAGGTACCGGCCTTGCCGCGCATCAGGTGCGGGGATCGGTGATGGGCGAGGGCGAGCGTCTGCCCTGTCACAGATCCACCGGAGACCCGGTCAGGAGGGTCGAGCGGTCTTCATGACCGGACGCAAGAACACCGTGGCGGCGGGAGATGCCGCACAGGACCACGGTGGAATAAGGAAAGGTGTGACTCCATGTCGGAGAATTCACAGCACGCCCACGGCGCCCACGGCGCCCACGGTGGCGGAACCGTCGGCGAGGACGGCCCGAGCTGGACACGAGCGGCGAAGATGCTCCAGGACGCCTCTCCGATCACCATTCCCGACGGTGCCTCGGCGATGACCATCCACGTTCAGTGGGAGCCCGGTGACCCCGGCACCCCGCCGCACCGACACTCCGGCCCGGCGTTCGGCTACGTCATCAAGGGCGCGGTGCGCTTCGAACTCGAGGGCGAGCCCGAGCGGGTCGTCGAAGCCGGCGGCACGTTCTGGGAGCCCGGCGGCGACCCCATCCACTACCAGGACGGCAACGCCCTGTCCGACGAGAGGACCGAGTTCGTCGTCACGATGATGTGCGCCCCTGGCAAACCCATGCTCGAACTCGTCGACGAGGAGGAGCTGGACAGGCGTGCCCACCTGCGCGCCCCGCGGCCCCATGCCTGATCTTCGCGGCATGCCGCCGTCCGCCTCCCGCTCGGGCGGCGGACGGCGGCATGCCGGCACTCCCGGGGTCCCGGACTGGGGACGTTTGGCCAGTACGGGAGTTCTGACATGAGAGCCCCCGGCTTCCAGGACAGCCACCAGGCCGGGCGAGCACACCACAGCGAACACGAGGTGATCACTATGGCAACCGAAAGTGTCCTGCACCCGAGCCTCATCGTCCCGATCGGCCATGTCGAGCCCGTTCCCCGCCGTATCCGGGGAATGATCGGTGGTCGGGTCGCCTTCGACACGCGCCGCGCGCTGTACGTGTGGGAATGGCAGGCGTACCCCCAGTTCAGCATCCCGATCGAGGACCTGGTGGACGGCGTGCTCCACGACGACAAGCACACGGAGCAACTCGGTGCCGGCCCCGCGCACCGTCACACCCTGCAGGTAGGTCCGGAGATCCGTGCGGGGGCCGGGTGGGTCTGGGGGGAGGGCGCTCCGGGACCTCTGCGCGACACCGTGCGCTTCGAGTGGGAGGCGCTGGACGCGTGGTTCGAGGAGGAAGAGCCGGTCTTCGTTCATCCCCGGAGCCCGTACTCCCGCGTGGACGCCCTGCGTTCCAGCAGCAGCGTCCGTGTCGAGTCGGACGGTGCCGTGCTGGCAGAGGCCGTCGGGTGCGTGAAGCTGTTCGAGACCGGCCTGCCGACCCGCTACTACCTCAACCCCATGGACGTCGACTGGTCCCGGTTGCGGCGTTCGGACACGGTGACCCGATGCCCGTACAAAGGAACGACCAGCAGTTACTGGTCGTTCGACAGCGCCACCGCTTCCCACGAGGACATTGCCTGGACGTACGACCTCCCGACCATCCACGCCAACCGCATCGCCGGGCTCACCGCGTTCTACAACGAGCATGTCGATCTGTACGTCGACGGTTTCCTGCTGCCGAAGTCCACCGACTCCACCCGGTGACCTCCGCCTGGTGCCCCGCCCGTACGGGTTCGCCGGTCGTGGTGATCGTTGGCGGTGGCCGGCGCGCACCAGGCGCCCGGGTGTCGCGCAGGCCGGTCGCAGCGTCTTCCGGCCACCCGCAGCTGCGGCCGGTACGTGGGTACGAGAAGCCTCGCCGTCGCTCGTCCCGCTCGCGCTTCGCGTCCCTTCGGGGGAAATGCCGAGGTGAGGAGGGTGCGTGCGGCGGTGCGACGGCGTCGGACCGGGAGGGACGGGAGCGGATCGAGTGCTGCCGGACGGAAAGGTGAACCGAGGAATCCGCGGTTTTGAGACACGCGTGGCGGGCGCTGAACAGCCGGGTATCGTGGCGGCCGGGAGGCTGCCATGGCGAGAGGTGGAGCAGGAACTGAGCTCATCGGGCGGCGGGAGGAGTGCAGGGTCCTCGATGGCCTCCTCACGCAGGCCAGGGCCGGGCGAAGCGGCGTCCTCGTGGTGCGCGGTGAGGCGGGAATCGGGAAGACCGAGCTGCTGAACCACCTGCTCGACCAAGCGGTCGGATGCCGCGTCGTCAGGGCGGCCGGGGTGCAATCCGAGATGGAGCTCTCCTACGCCGGGCTGCACCAACTGTGCGCTCCGCTGCTGCCCCGCCTCGACGCTCTTCCCGAGCCGCAGCGGAACGCACTGCGCACGGCGTTCGGTATGCAGGCCGGCGACGCCCCTGACCGGTTTCTGGTGAGCCTGGCCGTCCTGACCCTCCTTGCCGAAGCAGGCGGCGAGGAGCCGTTGCTCTGCCTGGTCGACGACGCGCAGTGGCTGGACCGTGTATCCGCCCAGACTCTGGAGTTCGTGGCTCGTCGGCTGCTGGCTGAATCGGTTCTGCTCGTTCTGGCCGTCCGTGAGTCCGGCTCGCGCGAGATCCTCGCCGACCTGCCGGAGCTACCGGTCCGTGGACTGGACGAGCGCGATTCCCACCGGCTCCTCGACGCAGTCGTCACCGGACCGCTCGACCGGCGTGTGCGGGACCGTATCGTCGCCGAGACGCGCGGCAATCCGCTGGCCCTGCTGGAGCTGCCGCGAGGCCTGACCGCCGTCGAAATGGCCGGAGGATTCGGTGGACCCGAGGCGCGGCCTCTGTCCAGCCAGATCGAGACGGGCTTCCTCCGGCGGATCCGGTCACTTCCGGCCGAGACGCAGCAGTTGCTTCTCATCGCCGCGATCGAGCCTATCGGTGACGTGGCGTTGCTGCGCCGCGCTGCCGAGCGCCTGGGCATCTGCGTGGACACCGCCCTGACCCAAGCCGAGGCGTCGGGCCTGCTCATCCTCGGCACATGGGTGCGCTTTCGGCACCCGCTGGTTCGCTCCGCGGCGTACCGCGCCGTCGGCTTCGAGGAACAGCGGCGCGTGCACAAGGCTCTGGCCGACTCGATCGACGTCGGACTGGATCCCGAACGTCGCGTGTGGCACCTGGCGAGCGCAACAGCGGAACCGGACGAGGCGGTCGCTGCCGAACTGGAGGGATCCGCCGAGCGGGCGCAACGGCGTGGCGGGATCGCTGCGGCGGCGGCCTTCCTGTACCGGGCCACCGAACTCACTCCGGATCCGGCACGGCGCGGAGCCAGGGCATTGGCCACGGCGCAGGCCACATACCAGGCGGGCGCTTTCGACGCGGCACTGGAATTGGTCGATGCGGCGGAACTGAGCCGTCTCGACGAGGCCGCAGAAGGGCAGGCGACGCTCCTCCGAGGACAGATCATGTCCGCGGCCAAGAGCGCCAGCGCCGGACTGCCGCTGCTGCTCGAAGCGGCCAGGCGGCTCCAGCCGTACGACTCCGAACTCGCCGTCCAGACATACCGCGACGCCATCTACGCGGCCCTGACCGCGGGCCGGCTGGCCACCGGCGGAGTCTGCGACGTTGCCGAGGCGGTGCTGAGCGCGCCCGGCCACGTCGACACCGGGAGCCGTGAGGGGCTTCTGCTGACCGGTATCGCCCGGGCGGTCACCGACGGATACGCCGTGGGCGCGCCGGTCATCCTTGAGGCCGTGGCCACGTTCCGGACGGAAAGTGTCTCACGGGAGGAGGCCCTGGGCTGGCTTCCGCTCGTGTGCCGGATGGCGCACAGCACCTGGGACTTCGACGCCTGGTCCGAGCTCTCGGCGCGGTTGGTCGACCTCGCCCGCAGCAACGGAGCGCTCGCCGTGCTGCCCTCCGCGCTCCTGCTGCGCCTGTCGAACCGGGTGTTCGCCGGTGACCTTCGCGGCGCCGCCTCCCTTGCCGTGGAAGCGGACGCGATCGGTGAAGCCACGGGCAGCAGCTTCTTCGCCCATTACGGAGCACTTCTCGTGGAGTCCTTCAAGGGACGGGAGGCCCTGGCCCGGGAGGCGATCGAAACGGTCACGCACGACCGTCTCCTGCAGGCGGAGGGCAAAGTGACGACCGCTACGCAGTGGGCGTCGGCAGTCCTCTGCAACGGCCTCGGCCGATACGAAGAGGCCTACGTCTCCGCCGAGCGCGGATGCGAGAACCCGCAGGAACTCGGATTGTCCCTCCAGTCCCGGGTGGAATTTGTCGAAGCGGCCGTACGACTGGGACGGGCAGCCCACGCAGCCGAGGCCGTGCGGACGATCGAGGAGATGGCCCAGGTCAGCGGAACCGCCTGGGCGCGTGGCATCTCCGCCGCCACCCGTGCCCTCCTGAGCGTAGGGCGGACCGCCGACGGCCTGCACCGGGAAGGGATCGAGCAGCTCGACACCGCAGGGACCCGGATGGACAGCGCCAGGGCGCGGCTCCGCTACGGCGAGTGGCTCCGCTCGAAGCAGCGGCGGAAGGAGGCTCGTATCCAGCTGAGCGAGGCATACGAGATGCTCAGCGATGCGGGGGCCGAGGCATTCGCGGAGCGTGCGCGGCGGGAACTGCAGGCCGCGGGCGTGAAGGTGCACGAACGCGCCCCGGCGACGCCGGCCGTCCTCACGGCGAAAGAGGCCGAGATCGCACGACTTGCCCAGGAGGGTTTCACGAACCCGGAGATCGGTGCCCGGCTGTTCCTCAGCCCCCACACAGTCGAATGGCACCTGCGCAAGGTGTTCGCGAAGCTGGGAATCTCCTCGCGCAAGGACATCGACCCGGTGCAGCTCGAAGACACGGCGACCACGTCCTGAGCCACCGGCTCCGGGGGTACGCGGCCATGGTTCCACCACGGCATCACCATGGAGCACCACGCAGGTCCCACGCACGGTCAATGGCGCGGTTGCCGAGCTGCCGGGCGAGGTTGGTCCCAGCGGCGATTGAGGCCGCTGACCCACCCAGCGAAGGAGCCGACCGTGGACACGTACCTGAGAGAAGCCACACGCATACCGGTGTCGGACGGTGGCGCGGCGACCTCGGCCATCGACGACCTGGAGGACGCGGCGTCCGAGTTCCTCCGGGCGCGGCCGTCATTGATCAACATCGCCTACCGCATCCTCGGCAACGCGAGCGAGGCCGAAGACGTCCTCCAGGACGTATGGCTCCGGCTGCAGCGCACCGACCGCACGGCCGTACGCAGCTCCTCGGCATTCCTCCGGACGATCACCGTCCGGGCGGCGATCAACGTACTCCAGTCCGCTCGCAGACGGCGGGAGTACTGCGCCACCCCGTGGCTTCCGGAACCACCGGACAACGCCGCCACCCCGGACGTGGTGGCCGAACGCCAGGACAACCTGGAGCGGGCGGTCACCCTGCTCCTGGAGACGCTGACGCCCCGGCAGCGGGCCGCCTACGTCCTCCGGGAGGGGTTCGGGTACCCCTACGACCGGATCGCCGGGCTCCTGCACCTCAGCGTCGTCAACACGAGGCAGCAGGTCACACGGGCACAACAGCGTCTGGCTGAACAGCGCCGGCGGCAAACCGTGGATTCCCTCACGCACCGCCGTTTCGTGCAGGCGTTCCTCGCCGCCGCGCAGGAAGGTGACCTGGCACGTCTGGAGCAGGTCCTCCTCAGTGACGCCGACCGGCCCACGGGCGAACCGCACAAGGGTCCGCGAACACTGTCACAACCAGTGTTCTTCGCCGGTCTTCACTGGAGAGACCGAGAGAACAGAGGACACTGTGCGTGAGATCCTGATAGTCGGCGGCGGTTACGCGGGCTTCTACACCGCGTGGGGCCTGGAGAAGAAGCTGCGCAGAGGCGAGGGCCGTGTCACCGTCGTCGACCCGCGCCCGTACATGACCTACCAGCCCTTCCTGCCCGAGGTGCTGGCCGGCTCTGTCGAGGCTCGGCACGCCGCGGTTTCGCTGCGGCGGCACCTGCACCGCACCCGGCTCGTCGCGGGCGCGGTGATGGAGATCCGCAACAACGACCGCTGTGTCACCGTCCGGCCGGAGAGCGGTCCGGACCTCGTGCTGCGCTACGACATCCTCGTGGTCACCGCCGGTGCCGTCACCCGCACCTTCCCCATCCCGGGACTGAGCGAGGAGGCGTTCGGCCTCAAGCACGTCGAGGAGGCCGTCGCCATCCGCGACCGGCTGCTGACGTCGTTCGACCGCGCCTCGGGGCTGCCGCGAGGGCCCGAGCGCGAGAAGCTCCTCACCGTCACCTTCGTCGGCGGTGGTTTCTCCGGCGTCGAGGGCTTCGGCGAGCTCCTGGCCCTCGCAACCGCGTCGCTCAAGCACTACCCGGAGATCGACGCGGAGGAGCTGCGCTTCCACCTGGTCGAGGCACGCGGCCGGATCCTGCCCGAAGTAACCGACCGGCCCGGCGAGTGGGTTGTCCGCTCCCTGGAGAAGCGCGGCGGGACCGTGCACCTGAACACCCAACTGGTCTCCGCCGAGAAGAGCCACGTCGTGCTGTCGAACGGTGAGGAATTCGACTCGGGCCTCATCGTGTGGGCCGCGGGCAACGCCTCGAACCCCGTCGTGCACAACCGCACCGACCTTCCGGTCGACGAACGCGGCCTGCTCATTGTCCGGCCTGACCTGCGGGTGGGCACCCCCGCCCAGGCGGTGCCGGACGTATGGGCCGCCGGCGACGACGCGGCGGTGCCCGACCTCGCGGCGGACACGCCCGGCGCGCTCACCGTGCCCAACGCGCAGCACGCGGTACGGCAGGGCAAGCGCATGGCGCGGAACATCCTGGCCTCGCTCCGGGGGAGGCCCGCGAAGAACTACGTCCACCGCAGCCTGGGCGTGGTGGCCACGCTGGGCCTGGGCCGCGGCATATTCCAGTACCACCACCTGGTCATCAAGGGCTTCCCAGCCTGGCTCATGCACCGGGGCTACCATGTGCTCGCCGTCCCTACCTGGGAACGCAAGGCCCGGGTGCTCGCCGTGTGGTGCACCGCCGCCCTCTACGGACGCGACATCGTCTCGCTGGCCTCGGTACAGCGGCCGCGAGAAGCCTTTGTCACCCATGGAGAACCCCGCCACGAAGAGCGGGCTGCGGACGCTCCCACCCCGTAATGGGCTTCGTGCGGCAGCCCGGATCACACGGTGCGGTCCGCTCGGTGCGATCCCCCGGCGGGGGGCTACATGGCGCGGTAGAGCCCGCGCCCGCTGCGCCGGATACGGGAAGTGCCGACGAGTCGGTCCAGAGTGCTCCGGACGGCGTTGATACTGCCGTTGTCGGTGTCCCGGCCGAGCGCGGAGGCCACGTCCCGCGCACGTACGTCGGCGCCGCCCGTCCCGGCGAAGAACTCCAGGATCTGCTCGGTGAGCCTTCCGTACGCCCTCTGCTCGTCGTCCCCGGACGGGGCGCCGTCCGCCGCGACCAGGGACGGCTCCTCGACGGGAGCGGCCGGCACGGACGGGGCGGCGGGCGCCTCCGGGAACGGCAACTCGGCAGGAGCGCCGGGCGCCGGCGGCTCCTGGGTGGGGAGCACGGCCCGGAGCGTACCCAGGACGCGTTGGACGGAGCCCAGATGGGCGACGACCGCGGACAACTCCCGCTCCAGGGCCTGCTTCTGGATTTCCAGGCGGGCCAGTTCCTCCTGGAGACCTTCGGCCGTGGCCTCGATGTCATACGCCGTGTTCGGTGGCCGACGGGCTGCAGAGACCATGTGTTCCTCTCGACCGCACCATTGTTACCACCGTTCCCTCGGAATGCAACGGCTGCCGGGTGCGGTGGGGGCAAACCCCTCCCCTAGCGGTCCGGCCGGCGCAGTTCCTCGGTGACAGCGGCGATGCGCGCGTCGATGCTGTCGAGTGCCTCCCGCAGCATCCGCAGTCGGGCTTCGAGCAGGGCGGCTTCGGCCGCCAGCACGACGCCGACGGCGGGCTCGAGCGGCTGGTCGGGGTGAAAGGGCATCTCGAACGGCTGGTCGGGGTGAAAGAGCATGCGGTTCTTCCTCGGCCGGTCCTGTCGGGCGGCCCAGGCAGGCCGCCATCACCGGACTGACCAGATGGCCCGGGCGGTCGTGACAGCCCCTTCCCCCTGCCTCGGCAGTACGTCGACCTTGCGACGGCACCCCGCTCCAGCACCGGTGTCACACCTGATCCGGGCGCCCGGTCTCCCGTGCACCGCATACCCGACGGCCGGCACGGCCATCCCAGCGAAGAGACAGCCACACCAGGAGAAAACCGTGAACTGGCGTACGAAGGCGGACTGCCGCCACCAGGACCCCGACCTGTTCTTCCCCCTCGGCAACACCACCAGCGGTCTCCCCCTGCTCCAGACGGAGGAGGCCAAGGCCGTGTGCCGTGCGTGCCCGGTGATCGCGGAGTGCCTGGACTGGGCGCTTCGGGCCGGTGCGGTGGAGGGGATCTGGGGTGGCACCACGCAGGGGGAGCGCCACCTGATGCAGCTCCACGCGAGGCACGACGCCGGACGTGCGCGAGAAGCACTGTGTGACGCGTCACTATTTGTCACACCATTTGTCGCTACCTGGTCATCCTCGTGAGCCCCGTTCGGCCGCGACGTACCGAGAACGAACCAGGGATGAGTGAGGGAATGGGCGACAAGAGCCAGCCGACTGCATCACGGCAGGGACCCGCAGGACAGCGGCTCGCCCAGTGGGCGGAGACGCGCATGGGAACGGGCGGGCGGTCGAAAGCCGCGCTGCGCAGGATCTTCCCGGACCACTGGTCGTTCATGCTGTGGGAGATCGCCCTCTACAGCTTCCTCGTCCTCGTCGTCACCGGCGTCTACCTGTCCCTGTTCTTCCACCCCTCGATGGAACCGACGGTCTACCACGGCAGTTACGCGCCGCTGAAAGGGCAGACCGTGTCCGAGGCGTTCGACTCGACGATGCACATCTCGTTCGAGACCCGCGGCGGCCTGCTGATGCGCCAGGCGCACCACTGGGCGGCGCTGGTCTTCCTCGCCGCCGTCCTCGCGCACCTGATGCGGGTCTTCTTCACCGGGGCCTTCCGCAAACCGCGCGAGCTGAACTGGATACTGGGCTTCTTCCTGCTGGTCGTGGGCATGGCCGAGGGCCTGACAGGTTACGACCTGCCGGGCGACCTGCTGTCCGGCACCGGCCTCGTGGTCGTCAACGGGACCCTGCTGGCCGTCCCCGTGGTCGGCACGTACCTGTCCTCGTTCCTCTTCGGCGGCGACTTCCCCGGCCACGACCTGGAGGCCCGCTTCGCCACCCTCCATGTCCTGCTCCTCCCTGCCGTGATCACCGCACTCCTCGTCGCGCACCTGGCCCTGCTCCTGCGGCACCGGCACACCCAGTGGGCCGGCCCCGGACGGACCGAAGGCAATGTGGTGGGCCTGCCGTTGCGGGTGCACGCCGTGAAGTCGGCCGGCTACTTCTTCCTGGTGGCCGCGGTGATCTTCACCATGGCCGCGGTCGCGCAGATCAACCCTGTGTGGGAATACGGCCCCTACCGCCCCGACCAGGTGTCGACAGGGTCGCAGCCGGACTGGTACATGGGCGCGCTCGACGGTCTGCTGCGCGTCATGCCGGGCTGGGAGGTCACCTTGTGGGGGCACACGCTCGTCCTGGACGTGCTCGTGCCGCTGCTGGCCGGCACCGGCCTCTTCCTCGTACTCGGCGCCTACCCCTTCATCGAGGCCCGGGTCACCGGCGACCGCCGTGAGCACCACCTGCTGGACCGGCCGCGCAACCGCCCGGTGCGCACCGCGCTGGGTACCGCGTGGCTGAGCGTGTACCTGCTGGCGCTTGTCGGCGGGGCCAACGACCTGATCGCCACCCAGTTCGGTGTGTCCGTCAACTCGGTGACGTGGGCCGTCCGCATCGGACTCTTCGCCGTGCCGCCCGTGGTCTACACCGTGACGAAGCGGCTCGCCCTCGGCCTCCAGCAACGCGACCGCGACATGGTGCTGCACGGCCGCGAGACCGGCGTCATCGTGCGCCTCCCGAACGGCGGTTACACCGAGATCCACGAGCCGCTCGACCCGCAGCGCCTTCACCTCCTCACCGCCCACGAGCCACCCAGGCCGCTGCCCTGACGCTCACGCCGGGCAGTCCGTGCCCGGCGAGAGGCCCTGCCCCGCAGGCCCAACGGCCGAGGTGTCCAGACCTTTTGTCAGCCTTTCACCAGATATCCGGTCCTCAAAGGTGAGAGGCATCCAACCCTTCCAGTCTCAGGAGGAGACCCTTATGGACAAACCCGTTCTCGAGCCCGCCGCACACGAGTTCGCGGTGGCAGCCGCCACCCCGCCCTTTACCTACGACCTGGGCCCGGAGGGCGCCCGCAAGCTCCTCGACGACATCCAGTCCGGGTCCGTCGAGAAGCCCGAGGTGCAGGACAAGTGGCTCACCGTGCCGGTGCCCGCGACGTCCGGAGAGGTGCGGGTGCGCGTCGTCAAGCCCCTCGGCGTCGAGGGTCCGCTGCCGGCCGTGCTCTACGTGCACGGTGGTGGCTGGGTGCTCGGCAACGCGGGCACCCACGACCGCCTGGTGCGCGAACTGGCCGTTGGAGCAGGGGCGGCCGTGGTCTTCGTCGAGTACGACCGATCGCCGGAGGCTCGTTACCCGGTCGCCATCGAGCAGGCCTACGCCGCCGCCCAGTGGATCACCGCGAACGGCGCCAAGGGCGGCCTCGACGTCTCCCGCCTCGCCGTGGCCGGTGACTCCGTGGGCGGCAACATGGCCGCGGCCCTGACCCTCATGGCCAAGCAGCGCGGCGACGTGCACTTCGTCCACCAGTCGCTGTACTACCCCGTCACCGATGCCGCCCAGGACACCGCGAGCTACCGGCAGTTCGCCGACGGCCCGCACCTCACCGCCAAGGCCATGGCCTGGTACTGGGACTGCTACACCACCGACCCCGCCGAGCGCGCGCAGATCACCGCGTCGCCACTGCGTGCCTCGCTGGAGGAGCTGCAGGGCCTGCCGCCCGCGCTCGTCATCGTCGACGAGAACGACGTCCTGCGCGACGAGGGTGCATCCTACGCCCGCAAGCTCACGCAGGCCGGCGTGCCCACCACCAGCGTCCGCTACAACGGCACGTTGCACGACTTCATGATGCTCAACGCCGTCCGGTCGACGGCAGCTTCGACCTGGGCCATCCGCCAGGCGGCCGGCACCCTGCGCACCGTCCTGCACGCCGGCTGAGCCACACCCCCGACGAAAGGCACTCCCATGAAGAGCCCCCTGCTCCTGCGGCACGTCCGAACGCCGCTCACGCTCATGGCGACGGCGGGCGTCGCCGTCGCCCTCCTCGCCCTGTCCGTCCCGCCCGCGAGCGCGGGCAAGGCACACGGGTCACCCGCCAGGAAGCCGACCGTGGTCCTGGTGCACGGCGCGTTCGCCGACTCCGGCAGCTGGGACGGCGTCGTCAAGCGGCTGAAGCGGGACGGCTACCCGGTCGTGGCGGCGGCGAACCCGCTGCGCGGGCTGCCTGGCGACGCCGCCTACGTCAAGGAGATCGTCGCCGGCATCGAGGGGCCCGTCGTGCTCGTCGGACACTCCTACGGTGGCTCGGTCATCAGTGACGCCGCCACCGGCTCCGCCAACGTCAAGGCGCTCGTCTACGTCGCCGCATTCCTGCCCGAGAAGGGCGAGAGCGCGTTCGACCTGTCGGCGAAGTTCCCCGGCAGCACGCTCGGGGGCACCTTGAACGCCGTTCCGATCACCCTGCCCGACGGTTCGAAGGACCTCGACCTGACCATCGACCCGGCCGAATTCCATGACCAGTTCGCCGCCGACGTACCCCGGGGCGTCACCGACCTGATGGCGGTCTCCCAGCGGCCGGTGACCAACGCCGCCCTGCGTGACGGCGCCGGTGAACCCGCCTGGAAGACCATCCCGTCATGGACCGTGGTGGCGACGCAGGACCGCAACATCCCGGCGCAGGTCCAGCGTTTCATGGCCGAGCGCGCCCACTCCCACACGGTGGAGGTCCGCGCCTCGCACGCGGTGAGCGTGTCCCACCCGGGTGAAGTCGCCAAGGTCATCGAGCAGGCGGCGGCCGGCAGCGCCGGCTGACCGGAAACGTCGACGGGGCGGGGCGCCTCTCCAGGCGTCCCGCCCCTCTTCCTCTGTGTCCGCCTCGGCGAAGCAGCCGGCTTCGTCCGCCGACGCGCAGCAGCGCCGAGGGCAGACCAGGACGGCGGGATGACCCTCGGCGCCGGAGCGTCACTCGACGAAGTACGAGTCGTGTTTCTCGAAGAAGCGGGTGCGCTCCTCCTCGGAGGCGCCCGCCAGCTGCGAGACCTGCTCGAAGTACTCCTCGCGCGGCGCCCCCGGCGTGAAGAGCAGCAGCATGTCGGCGGGAGCGTCGGAGTCGTTGCGGAACGCGTGCAGGCCGCCCTGCGGTACGTGCAGGAAGTCGCCCTCGTGCGCGTCGGTCCACCGGTCGCCGTCGTAGATGCGTACGGTGCCGCCGAGGATGTAGAACGACTCCGAAATGGTGCGGTGGAAGTGCGTCTTGGGCCCACCGGCCCGCGGGGCCATCTGGACCCGGTAGAGGCCGAACTCGCCGCGGGTGACGTCACTGGTGGCCAGATAGTGGGTGCCATCGCCGGGCACGCCGAGGTTCGGTGGTGTGCTCGCCGGGCGGAACCCGGCACTGATCTCGCCGTTCTCGCCGTAGTAGACCTGCTCGGGGTACGAGATGGTGATCACCGTCTTTCGGTCGGGTACGCACACGTGGCGGGGCGTACAGAAATCCTGCGCACCACCTGCGGGCGGGGCAGCCCGCAGGTGGTGCGCAGGAACGGACAACAGGGGGCGGCGGTGCCTTGGCGCCGCTCCCCGTCAGCGGGAAAAACTCCTGAGGTGCGCGTCCGGCTCAGCCGAACTGGCCGGCCTGGTAGCTCCCGGCGGGTGTCTGGCTGCACACGTTGACCCGGTTGTAGGCGTTGATCACGGCGAGCAGCGAGACCAGTGCGGCGAGCTGCTCCGTGTCGTAGTGCCTGGCGGCCTCGGCCCACGCCTGATCCGTGACCCCGCCGGCCGCGTCGGCGATCCGGGTGGCCTGCTCGGCCACCTCCAGCGCGGCACGCTCGGCGTCGGTGAAAAGCGTGGCCTCACGCCAGGCCGCCACCAGGTTGAGTCGCAACTGCGTCTCGCCCGCGTGCGCGGCGTCCTTGGTGTGCATGTCGGTGCAGAAGCCGCAGCCGTTGATCTGGCTGGCGCGGATCTTCACCAGTTCCTGCGTCTTGTGCGGCAAGCTCGAGTCCGCCACCGCCTTGTTCGCGGAGTTGAGGTACTTGAGGACCTTGCTCCCGACCGTGCTGCTGAAGTAGTCGAGACGGGCTTCCATAGTGTGAACTCCTTGTCCTGGTGCGTTACACACTATTGACCAGGACGGCCCACGTTCTGTGACACGCCGAGAGTGCGTGCGGCCGCTCGGCAGCGTGTCCGGCCCGAGGTGGAGCAGGCCCGGGCCCTCTCGTCCCGGTCGCCGGGCAGCCCGCCGAAGGACGGAGAGGTGTCACAAGAAGCCACGTTCCCCGGTCTTTTCGGTGGGGACAGCACACCGCAAAGCCCGAGAACCAGTGTCATTGCGGCTGCCCTGGAGGAGCCGCCCGGAGCAGCGGCGGGCACTCATCGACGTCCGCAGCACCGGCTTCGTCTCCGGCGCGCTGAACGGGTAGTGCCAGTGCCTTCCATTTCCCGTCTTCCCGATGGAGCACACATCATGGACATCCGCCAGGAGGCCTCCCGGGGCCTGGCCGACATCGAGAGCTTCCTGTTCCGGCAGGCTCATCTGCGAGCGGCACGGCGCCGCGTGGGCGCTTTCACCGCTGAGGAGTCGGGGCTGACCGCCGAGCAGAAGGAGGACATCGAGCGCTGGTACGTGGAGGAACAGATCTACGTCGCCCGCATGGTGACGAGGCACATCGCCGACAAGGTCAACGCGGTGAAAGAGCAGCAGCACCGCCGATTCGGGCGCTGGCTGCGGGGCATCCTGGTCACGATGACCCTGATCACCGCTGCCATGGCCGTCTTCGTCACGGCGATCCTCACAGCGCACGGCTGAGCCCGGCGGCGGAGCGACGAGAAGGCGCGCCCAGCCCCGCGTTCCGCCACCCCGGCCTGCTTCCCGGCTCATGCGACAGGGGGCTACGGGCACCACCGGCTCGGGAGAAGCGTCCCGCACATGGAAGGGCAGGGCATCGATGGCGATGGCCTGCCCTCGTCGGCTTGGAGCCGTCCCGTTCAGCAGCCCCCCGAAAAAGGAGAACTTCCCTCGTACCTCGGCGACCACGGCGTGGCGCCCGGGAAAACCGTTTCTTCTTACTGCTGCCGGGCGAGCCAGTCGGCGAACGTGACCTCACCGATCCGCGCGTACGGGCCCGGCAGGAGCGTGCTGTGCTGCAGTTCGGCGCCGAAGTACCGAGCGTGCACGTCCGCGACGACCGTACGCGGGTCGTTCTTGACGGCGAGCCCCTTGCGGATCAGCTCATCGAGCCGGAAGACCTCGGGGCCTGCGATCTCGATCAGGCCGTTGGCCGGCGTGCCGACAGCCGTACGGCCGACGACGGCGGCCACGTCGTCGGAGGCGAGCGGCTGGATGTTGACAGGGGCCAGGCGAACGGTGTCGCCGTCGGTCGCCTCCGCGGCGATGCTCTTCACGAACTCGAAGAACTGCGTGGCGTGGACGATCGAGTACGGGATCCCGGATTCCTTGATCAGCGCCTCCTGAGCCTGCTTGGCGCGGAAGTACCCGCTCTCCTGGAGGCGTTCGGTGCCGACCACGGAGAGGGCGACGTGGTGCGTCACGCCCGCGCCGGCCTCCGCTTTGAGGAGGTTGCCCGTGGCGGTGCGGAAGAAGTCCATGACGGCCTGGTCCTCGAAGGAGGGCGAGTTGGACACGTCGATCACGACGTCCGCGCCTTGCAGGGCTTCGGCCAAGCCCTCGCCGGTCAGGGTGTTGACCCCGGTCTTGGGCGCGGCGGGGACCGCCTCGTGCCCGTGCTCACCCAGCCTGGCGACCACCTTCGAGCCGATGAGCCCGGTCCCACCGATCACTACGACCTTCATGACGGAGTCCTTTCGAGGTTTCTCATTCGATCTGCACCAGGACAGACCGGACAGTGGCGTGATGTGTGACAGCAGAGGAGCAGGAACCACTCCCTGGAGTCGGAAGTGGTCACTGGGGAAAAGGTGCTGTCACACTGTGCCCGCCCGGGTGCGCGAAGAGAGTGTCAGGGGCGTCCGTGGCGTGCGGGGCCTGCCTCAGGCCTCGAGCGAGGCGAGGTAGGGGGCCAGTTTCACCGGATTCATCACCCACATGATGCGTTCGATGCCGCGCTCGGACACGTCGGCACAGAGCAGGGCCTTCGCCTCGCCGCCCGCCGAGACCAGGACGGCGGGCCTGCCGTTGGCCTCGACCCAGCGGACGTCCGACCCAGGCCAGAAGCGCGGGGCGAAGGCGGCGAGGTACTGGGAGACGTGCGGCAGCCCGCGGACCGGGATCTTGGACGCCCCGCGGACCCCGCCGCCGTCGGAGTAGCTCACGACGTCTGATGTGAGGACATCTTCCAGCCCCGACAGATCACCGGTCTGCGCCGCGGCGAGGAACACCTCCAACATGCGCCGGTGCGCGGTGCGGCTGACCGGCTTCCGGCGTTCCGCGGCCAGACGTCTGCGGGCACGTGTCACCAGCTGCCGCGCGTTGGCCTCGCTGGTCTCCAGGACCTCGGCGATGCGGCGGTACGGATAGTCGAAGGCCTCCCTCAGCACGTAGGCGGCGCGCTCCACGGGATTCAGCTTCTCCAGGAGGAACAGGACCGCCAGGTCGAGTGCCTCGGCCCGCTCCGCGCCCAGGTACGGATCCGCCGTCGTGTCAACGGGCTCGGGAAGCCAGGGGCCCGTATACGACTCGCGCCGTACCCTGGCGGACTGGGCCACGTTGATCGCCAGCCGGACGGTGACCGTCGCGAGAAAGGCGGCCGGTTCGTTGATCCCGGCGCGATCGGCGCCCTGCCAGCGCAGCCACGCCTCCTGGACGACATCCTCGGCCTCCACCGTACTGCCGAGTACGCGGTAGGCGATGCCGAAGAGCCTGGGCCGCGCCGCGACGAAGTCCCTCGCGGCCTGGTCGAGGGACCTCGGGTCGTCGCCAGCGCGCATGCATGTCCTCCACTTCAGGGGCACATTCTACAAGCAGGACCGGCCGCTCCTCCTGCCCGAGGCCGTGAGTCGGACCGCCACCACGGTGGTGTCGGTGCGATCGGACGCAGGGGCGAACCCGGTCCCGGCCCCTTCCGCGACCACCGTCGCACGACCCGTGTCGACCGGGCTCACCATGCGCCCCCGGGTACGTCACGCGCTCCGGCGCCCGGCGTCCCCGGTGCCCGCCGGCCAGATGCCCTCCGGGTCCGGCGACTGCCGGTGCCGCTTGACCCACCGGCTGCCGCGGACCGGCAGCGGGTCGTCGCGGTCTCCCAGCCACTGGGCGAAGGTGGTGTGCCCCAGACGGGCGTTCGCCACGGGGAGCAGCGTCCACTCGCCGGGCACAGCGCCGAGGAAGGGTGCCTGGGCGTCGACGACCACCTCGCGCATGTCCCCCCGCGCGGCCAGCATTTTCCCGACGAGGTCGTCCAGGCGGTGCTCCTCCGGTCCGGCGATCTCCACCGGGCCGAACACCGGCATGCCGACGGCGCCCCGGGCGACGGCAGCGGCGACGTCGTCCGTCGACACCGGACGCACCCGCACGGGTGCGACATGTACACCGTCCGGGTGGGCCACCGAACGCGACACCGTCTCGACCGTCTCGAAGAACGGTGTGGCACGCACGATGGAGTGGGGGACCGGCGACCTGCGCACCTGCTCCTCCTGCAGCAGTTTCGCCCGGAAGTACCCTGCGGACAGACGCTCGGTCCCCACGACGGACAGCACCACGTAGTGCTCGACCCTTGCCGAGTCAGCGGCGTCGAGCAGGTTGCGCGTCGCGGTGCCGAAGAACGCCCCGCTCGCGCGTCCCCGACGGGACGGCGCGTCGGTGACGTCCACCACCAGCTCGGCACCCCGCAGCGCCTCGGGGAGGCCCTTTCCCGTGGTGACGTCGACGCCCTCGGCGCGCGACACGGGCACGACCTCCAGACCGTGGTCCCGAAGCCGGACGACCGTCCTGGAACCGATTCGGCCGGTGGCTCCCGCGACAACGACTCGCATGTGGGTCTCTTCTCCTCCAGGGCCGACGAGCCCGCTGAGTTCTTCGTCCATGTGCCGGCGACGCCCGTCGCTCGGCACATCTACGACCGCATGCGTGCACATGTTGTGACACTGAGGACGGATGCCCGAAGACGGAACAGCTGTGCGTGGGAAGAGCTCGCGCTGCCACTGTCACAGATCCACCGCCAGCCCGGTCAACCCTGAGCGATGCGCGGGGGGGGCGCGGACGCGCGGACGGCATCAGCCGCACCGCGACGCCTCCCGGCACCCCACTACCGGCAACCGCTCCGGAAACCGACGCAGCTCACGGCCACGTCGGACAAACGAAATGAGAGAACACTCGTGAACCACCAGGAACAGCCGGCAGCAGCCGAGGCACCCTCGGCGACGCGGATAGCGACGCTCGAAAGCCTTCGCGAGCACCTCCAGTGGGCGCTGGAACTGGAACACGCCACGCTGCCGCCCTATCTCTGCGCGCTCTACTCGCTCGATCCCCGGCTGAACCCGGACGCTGTCGAGGCAGTCGGCGGCGTTTTCGTGGAAGAGATGATCCATCTGGCCCTGGCGGCGAATCTCCTCAACGCGGTCGGCGGCCGGCCGCGCCTGGACACGCCGGAGTTGCTGCAGCCGCATCCCCGGACCCTGCCTCATGGCGACCGCTCCCTGCGCCTGTCCCTCGTACCTTTCGGGCCCGAGGCTGTGGAGATGTTCCTGCGGCTCGAGCAGCCGGCCCTGCCCGGTGCGCCGGCTGAGGACGACGGCTACCAGACGATCGGCCAGTTCTACGACGCGATCGAAGACGGGCTGCGCCACCTCTGCGCCGAACTCGGCGATGCGGCGGTCTTCTGCGGAGACCCGGCCCGACAGGTCACCGGCGGCCCCTTCCGCCACACGGGCGGGAAGCTGACCGCGGTCAACGACCTGGGCTCGGCGCTGGCGGCACTGGAGGAGATCGTCGAGCAGGGCGAGGGCACAGCGCGGGGCGAAGTGTGGGACGGCGACCGGGACATCTTCCACCCCGAACGCGATGAGGTCTCGCACTACTACCGGTACCAGGAGCTCAAACTGGGCCGGCGCTACCTGCGCGGTGACACACCGCTGTCCGGCCCCACGGGGGAAACGGTCACGGTCGACCTGGCCGGCGTCCGCCCGATGCGCCCCAACCCGCTGGTGGCGGATCACCCGGCGGGCAGCGCGATCCGATCCGCCCAGGAGGAGTTCAACGTCACCTACTGCGGCCTGCTCCAGCTGCTGGAGGAGGCGTTCAACGGCAGCCCGGACAGACTTGCGGCCGCGACCGGCACGATGTACGCGCTGAAGGCCCAGGCCCAGGCCCTGATGGACATGCCGGACGGCGACGGCACGACCGCCGGGCCGACGTTCGAGTACGTCGAACCGGAGCTGCGCCGATGATTCCGTTCGAGAATGAGACGCCGCTCACAGCGCGGTGCGCAAGAGCCGGCGGGAGGCGATGCCGAGCTTGGCGTACACCTTCCGAAGATGCCATTCCACGGTGTGCGGGCTGAGGAACAGCTGGGCGCCGATCTCGGAGTTGGTGAACCCCTCGCGGGCCAGATGCGCGATCTGGGTCTCCTGAGGGGTGAGCGTCGCCGTGGGGGCACCGTCGTGCCGGGCCACCGTCTCGCCGGTGGCCCGCAGCTCGCGGACGGCGCGTTCGGCGAACGCACCCGCACCGAACCGCGTGAACAGCGCGTGTGCCTTGCGCAACTGCTCCCGGGCGTCGGCGCGGCGGCTCTCCCGCCGCAACCATTCCCCGTACAGCAGGTGCGACCGGGCGGTCTCCATCGCCACCCGGCTGCTGCCGAGCCGTTCGATCGACTCCCGGTACAGCTCCTCTGCTGCTTTCCCCCGGCTCAGCAGTGCACGGGAGCGAGTCTGGACTCCCAACGCCCAGTGTGTGGCGGCCGCGTCCGTGGTCTCGGTCAGCCGGACCAGTGCGGCCTCGGCCGCGTCGAGGCGACCGCTGCGCACGCCGGCTTCCACCAGTTCGACCAGTCCCCAGTGGGCTGCGACCAGGTCCTGCGGATGCGCGCTCGCCAGACGGGCTGCGCCGAACGCCTCCTCGTACCTGCCCAGACCGTTGTGGAGCACCGCTCCGGCCCGCTGCGCGATGGCCACGCCGATTCCCTCACCGCGGTGCAGCGCGTCCTCCATGCTGGCCTCGATCAGCGGGGCGGCTTCGCGTCCGCGTCCCTGCCAGGCGGCGAGTGTCATCGTGCCGTACGGCGCGAAGTTGCTGCCGACCGCCTCCTGCAGCCGGTCGATCTCCGCAGTGAGCAGTGCTGCGGCCTCAAGTTCCCCGGCGCACGTGTGGACGACGACCTGCGAGTTGAGCGCGAGGGGCAACTCGGTCAGCGCGCCGACGGCGCGGGCGGTTCGCACGTGGCGTGCCACCAACTCGGTCCACGCCTCGAAGTCCCACATCTCGGCCGCCAGAGCGGAGGCCAGCCACGACCAGCGCAGGACCTCATCAGGGTCGGACTCCCGCCGGAACGCCCGTAGGGCGTCGTGCGAGGCGGCGACCGCGACGCGGTAACCGCCGGTGAACCGTGCGGCGAAGGCGTTCAGGAGCAGATCGGCGTTGCCCGGCGGTTTCGTGGTGGGCGCCGACGTCTTCTGCGCCGCCGACGCCACCTCGCGGACGCTCACGCCGGTGGCGAGGCGCCCGGCGAACATGGCGGCCGACAGGGTGTCGAGGAAGGTCTCGCGAGCCAGGCCGACATCGAGCGGCACCGCATGCTGCGCGGTGGCCAGCAGCAGGGGGAGCGCCTCGTCCAGGCGGCTGGAGGCGAGGGCTATCCGGGCCTGGACGAGGTCCACGCGGACGCGACCCAGGTCGTCGAGGACTCCACTCCGTGCCAGGGCCAGCAGTTCGCGCGCCGCGGCGGGTGCACCGGCGCGGAGTTTCGCCTGAGCCGCAGCGAGCGCACGCGTCGCCTTGCGCCCCGGGTGAGGCGTCAGTGCCGCGGCGTGGGCGAGGAAGGCGGCCGCCGCGGCGGTGCCCCCTCGCGCCAGCGCCCGCTGCGCCGACGCCTCCAGTTCGGCGGCGATCGACTCGTCCGGCCGAACCGTCGCCTGCGCCAGGTGCCAAGCGCGACGGTCGGGGTCGAGGAGGGGATCGGTCTCCTCTGCCAGGGCGCGGTGAACCTGCCGCAGGTCCGCCAGCCCGGCCGACCGGTAGATCGCCGAGCGTAGGAGCGGGTGCCTGAAACGCACCATGGCCCCGACCTCGAGCAACCCCGCCCTGACCGCCGGGCCGGCCGCGTCCTGGCTGATGTCCAGACGCGCGGCGGCACGCCTGAGCAGCGTCACGTCGCCGATCGGTTCGGCCGCGGCGGTCAGCAACAGCCGCTGCGTCGCCGTCGGCAGCGAGCGGACCCGTGCGAGGTAGCTGCGCTCGATGCGGCCGGCCACCGGTCCGGGATCGGACAGGCCGAGCCCACCGGCCGGTTCCGCCTCGATCCGGCCGTGGGGGAGCTCCAGCAGAGCGAGCGGGTTGCCGCGTGCTTCGGCGAGGACGCGGACGCGGATCCGCTCGTCCATCGGCCCGTTCGCCGCCGCGTCCAGAAGCGCGCGGGCGTCGGTGTCGTCGAGGCCGTCGAGTGCCAGTTCGGGCAGACCGGCCAACTCGTCGCGTCCCCGCCGCTCGCGAGAGGCGAAGACGAGCGCCAGCGGTTCGGCGAGCATGCGGCGCGCCACGAACGCCAGCGTCTGCGCCGAGACGCGGTCCAGCCACTGCGCGTCGTCGACGAGGCAGAACAACGGCCGCTCGGCGGCCACGTCGGTGAGCAGTCCGAGGACGGCCAGACCGACCAGGAAACGGTCCGGAGGCGGTCCCATGCTCACCCCGAACGCCGTGGACAGCGCTTCCCGCTGTGGAGGCGGAAGGGAATCGGCGCGTCCGACGAACGGGGCGCACAGCCGATGCAGCCCCGCGAACGGAAGCTCCATCTCCGACTCGGCGCCCGCCCCGCGGGCGATGCGGTAGCCCGCGGCGCGTGCCGCCAGGTGATCCAGCAGAGCGGACTTCCCGATCCCGGCATCACCGCGCAGGACCAGGACGGCACTGCTTCCGGACTCCACGCCCGAGATCAGCCCGTCGAGCACCTCACACTCGCGGCGCCGGCCGCGCAGCCGCTCCGGACCGTCCTCACTCACCCCGATGATCCCCGCACGCGTCGAGCTTAACAACATCGTGAGCGGCCGAGGCCGACGTATCGGTGCAGGCGGGCGGATCTCTTCTGCGCTGCGCGGCCTCCGGCGCGAGCGGGCACTGTGGCTTCCCGGGGCAACCGCCGAGGATGCCTTTGCGCCGCCCACAGGAGAGCTGCCCGACGCGCGCGCGAATTGCCGGGGCGGTAGGCGCGGCTGTGGGAGTCAGGCCCAGTCGAGGGCGTGCTCGTGGGGCACGCGGGGCATGCGGTCGAACTCCGGCGCCCCGGCCGCGTGGCCGATGTTGACCACGAGGATGGAGCGCCAGCCGTTGTCCGGGAAGAACTCCTTGTCGATCCCGGCCGGGTCGAAGCCGCCCATCGGTCCGGCGGCCAGGCCGAAGGCGCGGACGGCCAGGATGAAGTAGCCGGCCTGGAGCGGCCCGTTGAAGGACGTGATGCCGTCACGCTGGGCGGGATCGGCTTCGAAGTGGCCCTGCATCTCGGGACGGATGGGAAGGATGTGCGGGATGTGGTCGTGGAAGCGGTCGTCCACGGCGAGGACAGCGACGACAGGTGCCGAGGCCGATTTGGGCCGGTTTCCCTCGTTGAGGTTCGGCAGCAGGCGCTCCTTGCCTTCGGGCGTACGGATGTACAGGACGCGCAGCGGCTGCAGGTTCGCCGCGGTCGGTGCCCATCGGGCGAGCTCCCAGATACCCGTCAGCTTCTCGTCGTCGACGGGCGTGCCGGCGAAGGAGTAAGCGGTGCGCGCGGCGGTGAACAGCGCGGCGCGGGCATCGTCGTTGACTCCGGGAAGGGTTCCGGTAACGGACATAGAGGATTCTCCGGGCTCGTTATGGCGAAGTGGCTACTGAAATCCATGTCGCTTCTAAAAACAGAGCGTGCGGCCTGCAGAGTAGCACCCGGTTACGCTGAAGGCATGGAGGAAGCAAAGGGCGCTCGGTCGGCCCGCTCGGGCGGCGCGAGTGCGGAGTCGCACCATCCGGCCGCCTGCGACGGTGCGCTGGCCAAGGCGTTCACCTTCCTCGGCAAGCGGTGGAACGGCGTCATCCTGGCCACCCTCCAGCACGGACCCCTGGGCTACGCAGAGTTGCGGCGCGCGGTGGAAGGCATCAGCGACTCCGTCCTCTCGGAGCGGCTCTCCGAACTGTCCGCCGCCGGTCTCACCCTCCGCGAGGTGAAGACCGGCCCGCCCATCACGGTTCGCTACCGTCTGACCCCGGACGGGACGGCTCTCATGCCCATCCTGGGCGAACTCGCGGGATGGGCGTCCCGCCACCTACCCGACACGCCCACCGTCTCGCGGCGCGGCAGTCACGGCTAGACGGCGGGGATGGGCGGAACCGGTTCACGGCGCCCCCCGGCCCTCGGAGACCACACCGGATCGGCCTGCACGTCAGTGACGGCAAGGCGGAACGCGTCGCCGGTGTTCTCATGGCGACGTGCGGACGCACGACGCCAGATGCGGGTGTGCCATGTGAACCTCATCGCCCCTGTGTCTGGTCACTGCCAGGACCGCGACACCGGCGTCGGCGATTTCGACGGCCGCCCGGAGTCCGGGGCTACCGGCCCCCACCACGATGACGGATGTGGCGAGTTGGTGTCCGAGTGAAGAAATTGGACCTCCCGTGACTGCGGCGGACACGCCATAGGCAGTGGGCCACCGGATAGAAGGCTCGGATGTGACAGCCGCGGGGTCATTCTCGGCGTGGATTCCATCACAACATCTGGGCACAACGTGTGGAGACCATCCCAGGTATCGTGACAAGGATCGTTCCGAGAATCGCTGTGGGAGCTTTTCCGCCCCCGGAGTCCCCGAAGGAGCCACGTCGCATGATCGCCAGCCCGCTTCCGGACCTGGTTGGACGGCATCGCGAATGCACGGCGCTCGACGACCTGCTGGCCGGCCTGCGCGAAGGCGGGTCCCGAGTCCTGGTCGTCCGTGGCGAGGCCGGCATCGGGAAGTCGGTGCTTCTGAATTACGTGGCCTCGCGGTTGTCAGCGGGGAAGGTGACGTGGGCTCACGGCATCGAGGCCGACATGGAGTTGCCCTACGCGAGCCTGCACCAACTGTGTGCGCCGTTCCTGGGCGAGCTCGAAGCGTTGCCGGAACCTCAACGCGACGCCCTACGCGTGGCGTTCGGGATGGCAGCCGGGGACCCGCCCGACCGCTTCCTGGTCGGTCTCGCCGTGCTGACCCTGCTCACGCGGGCCTCGGAGACCCGGCCGGTGCTCGTTCTGGTCGACGACGCCCAGTGGCTGGACCAGGCGTCCCTGCAGACCCTGGAGTTCGTGGCCCGGAGACTGCTGGCCGAGGCGGTGGCGATGACGTTCGCGGTGCGTGACCCCGAGGGGCAGGCGGCACTCACCGGTCTGCCGGAGCTGCGGATCGACGGTCTCGACACCACCGCGGCGGGGGAGCTCCTCGAGGCCGCGGTCGGCGGGAGGCTGGAGAAGCGGATCCGTGACCGGTTCGTGGCCGAGATGCACGGCAACCCACTGGCGCTGCTCGAATTCTCCCGCGGGCGCAGCGCCGCCGAACTGGCCTATGGCCTGGACTCCGCGAGTTACCCGGTCATCCAGGGCCCGCTCGCCAGTCGCATCGAGCGGGACTTCGCCGGCCGGCTCGCGTCGCTGCCGGCGGCGACGCGGAAACTGCTGCTGATCGCCGCGGCGGAACCGGTCGGTGACGCGCGCCTTCTGGTCCGCGCAGCCGCCTCGCTCGAGATCACTCCCTACGCCGCACCGGCCAAGGCCGCCGGCCTGATCGAATTCGGTGAGTCGGTTCGGTTCCGGCATCCGCTCGTCCGTTCGGCGGTCTACCACGGAGCAGAGCCCGAGGAGCGCCGAGCGGTGCATCGGGCGCTGGCCGAGGCGACGGACCCGGTTCTGGACCCCGACCGGCGCGCCTGGCACGCCGCCGAGGCCGCCGACGGGCCGGACGAGGACGTGGCCGCGGGACTGGAGCAGGCCGCCGACCGCGCACGCCAGCGCGGCGGCATCGCGGCCGAGGCGGTGCTGCTGGAACGCGCGGCCGAGGTGACGCCGGACCGGTGGCCGCGTGGGCGCCGGGCTCTCGCGGCGGCCGAGGCCCACTTCTCGGCCGCCGCGCCTGACCGGGCCACCGAGCTTGCGACGGTTGCCGAGCTGTGTCCCCTGAGCGCACTGGACCGCGCCCGCCTGGCACGCCTGCGCGCCAGGATTCTCTTCGCCCGCAGCCGCAGTGACGAGGCGGCACCCCTGCTCCTCGACGCCGCCGCACAGTTCACCGCGGCCGGGTCGCCACTGGCGCGGGAGACGTACCTCGAAGCGATCAGCACGACCATCTTCGCGGGCCGGGTCCACGGTCCCACGGGTGCCCGTGCCGCCGCGATCGCGGCCCGCGGGTCGGGTGCGCCGCCCTCGGGCTCCAGGGCCGCCGACCTGCTCCTGGACGGTGTGGCCGCGCTACTGACGGACGGTTACGAGACCGGTATCCCGGCGCTGCGCGGCGCGCTGGAACTGCTCGCCCACGAGGAGCTCCGCACCCGGGAGGCCACCATGCGCTGGCTTCTGCTGGTCCCGGTCGCGCTGGAAGCGTTCATTCACTACGCCTGGGACCTGCACGCGTGGGACACGCTGTCGAACCGGGCGGTGCGCCTGGCCCGCGACGTCGGCGCGCTCGGGGCACTGCCACCGGCCCTTATCTACGCAGGTGGTGTGCACATCCACTACGGCAACTTCGACCAGGCAGCCAGGATGATCGACGAAGCCGACGCGATCGCCGCCGCGACCGGCCACGCTCCGCACAAGTACGCGGCGCTCGTCCTGGCCGCATGGCGAGGCGAGGCGGACCTCGCGGCCGGAATCATCGACGAGGCCAAGCACAGCGCCGACCAGCGGGGCGAGGTGTCCCTGCTGGGAGCCATGGGCTACATCCAGGGGGTGCTGTTCAACGGCTTGGCACGGTACGAGGAGGCGATGGAGGCCGCACGCACGGGCATCGAGCACGACGGCTTCAACTTCACCGGACTGTCGCTGGTCGAACACGTCGAGGCCGCTACCCGCTGCGGTGAACTCGATCAGGCCCGCGCCTCGCTGGCCCGGCTCATCGAGCTCACCCGGGCCGCCGATTCGGGTTGGGCACGCGGCGCCGGCGCCCGCAGCCAGGCTCTGCTCACCGACGGGGACGAGGCCGATCGCCTGTATCGCACCGCGATCGAGGAGTTCGGCCGCGGCGGTGTGACGGTGGAGGTGGCACGCACCCACCTGCTGTACGGCGAGTGGCTGCGGCGCAGCCAGCGCCGATCGCTGGCCAGGACGCACCTCCGGACCGCTCATGCGATGTTCGACGGGATGCGTGCGAGCGCGTTCGCCGAACGGGCCCGCCGCGAACTGCTCGCCACCGGTGAGCACGTAAGGGCGCGGGAGGACATGCTGGCGAGCGCCCTCACGCCCCAGGAGTCACAAGTCGCGACTCTCGCCGCCGACGGCTTGACGAACGCGAAGATCGGCGCGGAACTCTTCATCAGCCCCCATACCGTGGAGTGGCACCTGCGGAAGGTCTATGTGAAGCTCGGGATCACCTCGCGCCGCGCGCTGCAGGGAGCCCTTGCGAGTACCCCGGCCGTGGACACCAGGGGCGAGGACACGGCGCGAGCAGGCTGACGGGGGAGTCCCCGATGTCCGCGCTCAGACGGAACACGAACGACGGCCGGTGTCACAGCTCAGGTGCCTGTTCGGTCAATGAGGCATGTGCGGGTGTGATCGCCGCGCCTGTGTGAGCGAAATGGCTCAGGAACGGCTGACCTGACCCCACCACAGCCCGGGCCATCGAAGGGACAACGGATGATGAAACCTGACGTAGATTTGCCCGCACCGAAGCACGGCCTCCTCCTTGCGCATTACCTGACGGTGCGCAACGTCGCTGTTTCCAGGGGTTTCTACGCCGACGTATTCGGTGGCGAGGTCGTGATGGAAGAGAATCCGGCGATGGTCAAAGTCGCCAACAGCTGGATCATCATGAATCCGGGGGGCGGGCCCACGCCTGACAAGCCGGGGGTTACGCTGGAAGCTCCCCCGAGCGGGGATCGTGCTTCCAGTTTTCTCAACGTGCGGGTGGCCGACATCGCCGCCTTTTACTCGCATGCCGTCGCGAGAGGGGCCGAATTCCTCACCGCACCCATCGACCGCGGGTCCGAGCTGCGCTGCTACCTTCGGGACCCCGACGGCTATCTCATCGAGGTGGGCCAGTCCACCGGTCTGCTCAGAGGGATCACAGCGGAGACGTCTGCCGATTCCGGTTGAGCGCCGAGACGGTCGGATCGACGGACCTCGGACGTCTGATCTGGGCTGGTTCGTTGTTTGAGCGGGGGGTGCTCGGAGTGGAGCGGCTTGACCGAGTGCCCGGCGGGGCCGATGCCCGTTGGAGAAGATCTCGAACTCGCTGAGCGCGTGGAGAAGGTGGCTCTGGTTCCAGAGCAGTGTCCGGCGTCGGTCAGCGGCGCGTCGAAAGGCGGCCGTGAACCCACGTCCACCGCGCGAAGGTCCTCGGCCGCTGGGAGCCCAGGACCGGCGCTGTCGGCCGAGAAGGCCTCACCGGGGGTGCTCCTCCTGGGCCAGCAGCCGGCGGCGGACCTCGGAGATCTCGGGGCGGCGTGCGAACGCGTCGGCGACCTGGAGGAGCCAGGTCGTCTCCGCGTCGAGCGTGCCGGAGGACACCGGAGGAGGTCCCGCGGGGTGCCAGCCTGCCTCGGACGCCCCCAGTGGCTTGCGGCCGGCACGCCGGTTCTCCAGGCGAAGAAGAGCGCATGCTCTCCCGGTACCACGACCTCCTCACCGGTGACGGTGACGTTCGCGCTGGCGAAGAGCGCGGCGGAGACCACCTGGAGGGCGCATCCGGCGATCTTGTGACGCCGCATCGCACGGCGGTCGACCGACGGCTGGCGCAGGGTCAGGGCGATGAGCGCGAGGAAGCTGAAGGCGCCGAGTTTGAGCTGGTGCACCAGCAGTACGGGGAACTGGCGGTCCGGCACCAGCTCGCCCAGGGCGGTGATGCTGGTCGGTGCGTTGAGCAGCAGTGCGCCGCCGATGCACAGCCCGAAGCCGCCGATGCACAGCTGCGCGCTGACGCCCCTGGCCGCCGACAGCCGCCAGGCGGCGAAGCCGATGAAGAGGGCGGCGGCGAGATACGCGGTGGCGTCGATCACCGGTCGCCGCTCCCGGAGCCGGAGCCGGAGCCGGGGCCGGAACCGGTGTCGGGTCCGGGCGGTTCCGGACGGCCGAAGAGGACCTCCAGGCGGGCGGCCTCGGTCCGGGCCTGCGGCCTGGGCTGCGGGGTGACGCGGGAGAGGATGAGGGAGGCGACGAGTTCGGCCTCGTGTTCCTGCGGCTCGGTGTAGACGGTGCGGCCCAGCACGCGCTCGACCAGCGCCGTGGGGAGGCCGGGTATCAGGATGCCGGCCGCGGCCGCCAGGGCGGAGCCGTCGTCGTGGTGGCCGCACAGGAGGTGGGCGGCTTCGTGCAGCAGGATGTGCTGCTGGTGCAAGGGAGTGGTGTCGACCGCGTAGAGGATGAGGTCGGCCTCCGCGGTGGTGACCAGGACGCCGCACGGGAGGTGCGGGCGGGCCGAGACGGGGATCAGTTCGATCGGCCTGCCCCGGCGGGCGGCCAGGGCGCGGATGAAGTCCGCGGTGTCGAACGGCACGGGCAGTTCGAGAGCGTCGACCGTGCGCCGACAGCTCCTCCATAACCGTCTGTGGCCCCGGTCGATGGTCAAGTGGCGCTCCTCTTCCATGGCGGCGCTGATCCTTCGCCGGCGGGCCGGACCGTGCTCCGGCCTGCCGGCGGACTACACCCGCAGGTAGGCTGCCGAGACGGCCGAATGCCTGTCAACTACCGTCTTCGGCAGTGGACTTGCCTTGCTCTCTGCGCGCCATCACATCGATGATGTCGCTGATCGTACTGACCCTGGTCCCATGGGAGGGCCTTGAGTCGGGTTACGCGGTCGGCTGGTTCCCCTTGATCACCGCGATGTAGTGGGCGTTCTTCTCCTGCACCAGCCAGCGCACCTGGTCTTTGACGCTGTGCAGGGGGTCGAAGGTGCCCATAGTGCCGGTAAGACCGAGTGGTTCCAGCAGCGGGCGGAAGGCGGCCGTCTCGTTGGTGTTGGCCCCTACCTCCCGCTGGGCCAGGGTGACGGTGGGGGCGTGGGTGACGGCGGACAGCAGGTGTTGGTGGCGCTGGCCTTGGTGCGAGCAGCCGGACAGGCGTGGGTGCCGATTAATCATCCGGCCCGGTCACGCGGCATGCCCCCTGGACGACCTAAGAATCCACGCGCAGGGCGTCAATGACATCACCCCGCCCGACCACTGCCTCGCCACCCGCACCGGACCCGACGACAAACTGCGCTTCTTCCTCTACCGCGGCCCCACTCGCTCAGACGCCGGACTCTGCGGATCGGTGATCCTCCCCAACCTCGATCTGCTGTTTGCCGGACGCCCCCGTCACTGCCCACGACCCCAGCGGAACACGCGTGAGTGGCCTAGAGTCTGTCCGGTCGATCACGTGACTGTCTGATGGTCTGGTCGTTGGCTGGGGATGGGGCGGGGTGATCTGACAGATGCGGAGTGGGAACGGCTTCGGCCCTTCCTGCCGGTGGGCAATGGTCGGTGCGGGCGGTGGCGGGATCACCGGCAGGTGATCGACGGGATTTTGCACCGGGTGCGGACGGGGGTGCACTGGCGTGACCTGCCGGAACGGTTCGGGCCGTGGAAGACGGTCTATGGGCGGCACCGGCTGTGGTCGGCCGAGGGCACGTGGGAGCGTCTTCTCCAGCAGGTTCAGGCAGAGGCGGACGCTGCGGGGGAGATCGACTGGGATATCGGGGTCGATTCCACGGTGGTGCGCGCTCACCAGCACGCGGCGGGGGCCCGCACCAGTGCGCCGCCGGCGCCGGCTACGTCAAAGGGGGAAACGGGCGGCGAACACCAGGGCGAACCACCTTGGCAGAGCCTTCAAGCCCGCCTGGTGGAGGCGGTGAGGCAGGTGAGGGACTGGGCCGCTCCCGGGGCGGCTTCACCACCAAGATCCACCTGAGTGCCGAGGGCCGGTGCAGGCCTCTGTCCCTGCTGGTCACGCCCGGTCAACGGGCTGACTGCACCCAACTCGAGCCGGTGCTCGACAAGATCCGTGTTCCGCGGACCGGGCCGGGCAGGCCGCGCAAGAGACCCAACAGCCTCGCCGCGGACAAGGCGTACAGCAACGGCACCTGCCGGAGGATCCTGCGGCGCCGGGGTATCCGGCACACCATCCCGGAGAAGATCGACAGCCAGGCTGCCCGCCGACGCAAAGGCTCACACGGCGGACGCCACCCGGCTTTGACAAACAGCGCTACAAGAAACGCAACACCATCGAGAGGGCCGTCAACAAGCTGAAACAGTCCCGGGCCGTAGCCACGCGATACGACAAGCGCGGCTACGTCTACCTCGGCACCGTCACCGCCGCAGCGCTCGTCATCTGGCTGCGAACATGATCGGCAACTTGCGAGTTACATCATGGCCAGGCACGGCCTAGCTCACAGACTGTGACATCGCCGTTGTTTGTCCCGGTGGCGAGAAAAACCGTCCCATCGGCACGCTGTGCGCAAGCAACGGCAACGCCGGTCACAGGTGGGTCGTTTTGCTCACCCGTGACGGCGTTCCAGCGGCGCACCACTTCATCTTCACCGGAGGCGATTACGAGCGGTTTGCCGTCAAGGTGGATCGTGCAGAGCATTCTTGCGGTAGCGCCCATCTCAATGGCTCGTCCAATCGGCTCGCCGGTGAGTGCGTTCCACCGGTACAACGTGCCGTTGGTGTCGCCCGCCGCTACCAGCAACCTGTCAGTTGGCGAGCGCAACAAAGCCACGTTGGTGATTTCAGCGAAGCCACGGCTCTGGAGCGGCGCTCCCAGCATCCGTCCGCTTTCCGCATCCCAGCGAATCACGTGCCCGTCGTCCCCGCCCGAGGCGATCAATGCAGTGCCGTCAGGCAGGCTGTTCGCAGCAACGCACGTGACGATGGCATTGTGGCCCTCCAACGCAGGAACTGGGCGAGCTCCGGTATCCAGTCCCCAGCGGTGCACCCGCTTGTCGTGTCCCGCCCCTACCAGCATTGCTCGCCCACCCGGCAAATAGGCGGCAGCCACCGACCACACGGTTCCTCGGTACGAGCTCCGCCACGCCAAGGGTTCGCCGTCCGATGCCTGCCAGCAATCGACTCCTCCCTCGCCCGCCGCCGCGATCAATGTCCCCGCTCCGGCCCCCCGCACCGCAGCAAGCGCATTCACACCCTGCAATGCCGTTCTCGAACACCAAAGCAGCGCACCCGTCTCGGCGTCCCATCGGGACAACCCGTCACGCCCATCCTCCGTCGAGACCAAGACGAAGCCCCCGCCCGATCCGGTCGGGTCGCACTCCAGCAAAACTGGCCCGGCTACCCCGTCATGAGCACCCGTAATGCGCACACACTCCCATTTCTCGCCTTTAATGGCAGAACGGCAGCCCCACTCCTACAGTCCGGCGACGTGCACGTTCGAGCCGACCCCTCCACCCCACGCGGAGGCTACAACACACCGATGCGTGATCGACCGGCCAGGCTCTAGCCTCGATCTTTCGTGACGGTCTGTCGACGGAGTTGGTGGACCGTTTCGCGTTCTGGGTCTGATGGTCGGCAGGCCGGTGGCCCGGCTGCGCGTCGG
>NZ_CAJSLV010000042.1 GCF_907177275.1 Actinacidiphila cocklensis | reverse complement strand
ACCTCGGCCATCGCCTCGGCGATCATCTTCAACGCCCTGATCATCATCGCGCTGATCCCGCTGGCCCTGCGCGGAGTGCGCTACCGGCCGTCGTCGGCGGCTTCGCTGCTCAACCGGAACATCTGGGTGTACGGACTCGGCGGCCTGGTGCTGCCCTTCGTCGGCATCAAACTCATCGACCTCGTCATCCAGTTCATCCCCGGCCTGCGCTGACCGACGACAGAAGGCAACCCTCATGCCCAACTCCTTTCCTGCCCTGGTCCGCACCCACCTGGTCGCCCTGCGGATGCTGCTGGTGCTCACCGTGATCACCGGCGTGCTCTACCCGCTGGCCGTCACCGGTGTCGCGCAGGCCGCGTTCCACCACCAGGCCAACGGCTCGCTCGTCCACCACGACGGCCGGGTCGTCGGCTCCAGCCTGCTGGGCCAGACCTTCGACCTGCCCAAGAAGAACCCCGCCGACCCGGACGAGGCCGCACGGCCCGACCCGAAGTACTTCCAGCCCCGCCCCTCCGCCGGCTCCTACGACCCGCTCGCCTCCGGCGCCTCCAACCTCGGCCCCAACAACCCCGACCTGATCAAGGCCATCAAGGACCGCGGGGCCGCGGTCGCCGCCTTCGACGGCGTCAACCCCCAGGACGTCCCCGCCGACGCCCTGACCGCCTCCGGCTCGGGCCTGGACCCCGACATCTCCACCGCCTACGCCTACGAGCAGGTCGCCCGGGTCGCCAAGGCCCGCGGCCTGTCCCAGGCGGACGTCCGCCGACTGGTGGCCGGTCATGTCCACGGCCGCGACCTGGGCTTCCTCGGGGAGCCGCGCGTCAACGTCCTGGATCTCAACGTGGACCTCGACAAGACCGCATGAGGACCGGACACCGAACTTCACGCAAGGAGGGCGCCTCATGACGCCTGCCACGCTTTCCCCCATCGCGGGCCGACTGGGCAACGGCCGGCCCGGCCGGCTGAAGGTCTTCCTCGGCGCGGCCCCCGGCGTGGGCAAGACCTACCGGATGCTGGACGAGGGCCGGCGCAGGGCGGAGCGCGGCACCGATGTCGTCGTCGCCTTCGTGGAGTGCCACAAGCGCCCGCACACCGAGGAGATGCTGTCCGGCCTGGAGGTTCTGCCCCGGGCCGTACGCGACTACCGCGGCACGTCGTTCACCGAGATGGACACCGACGCGGTCCTGGAACGTGCCCCTCAGCTCGCGCTCGTGGACGAACTACCCCACAGCAACGTGCCCGGTGGCCGGCACGCCAAGCGGTGGGAGGACATCGACGACCTGCTCGCCGCGGGCATCGACGTGATCACCACCGTCAACATCCAGCACCTGGAGTCCCTCAACGACGTCGTCGAGAAGATCACCGGCGTACCGCAGCGCGAGACCGTGCCCGACGAGGTCGTCCGCCGCGCCCACCAGATCGAACTGGTCGACATGCCCGCCGAGGCCCTGCGCCGCCGGATGGCCCACGGCAACGTCTACGCCCCGGAGAAGGTCGACGCGGCGCTGTCGAACTACTTCCGGGTCGGCAACCTCAGCGCGCTGCGCGAGCTGGCGCTGCTGTGGGTGGCGGGGCGGGTGGACGAGGCCCTGCAGAAATACCGCTCCGAGCACGGCATAGGAAGGGTGTGGGAGACGCGCGAGAGGGTCGTCGTCGCCCTCACCGGCGGCCCCGAAGGCGAAACGCTGATCCGCAGGGCCGCCCGTATCGCGGATCGCTCGGCCGGCGGGAACGTCCTCGCGGTGCACATCGCCCGCAGCGACGGGCTGGCCGACGCCTCGCCGGCGGCGCTGGCCCGGCAGCGGGCGCTGGTCGAGTCGCTGGGCGGCACCTTCCACTCCGTGGTGGGCGACCACGTTCCCACCGCGCTGCTCGACTTCGCCCGCGCCGAGAGCGCCACGCAGCTGGTCATGGGCACCAGCCGCCGCGGCAGGCTCGCGCACTTCCTGACCGGCCGGGGCGTCGGCGAGACGACGGTGGAGCAGTCAGGGGACATCGACGTCCACATGGTCACCCACGAGCGGGCCCGCCGCGGCCGGCTGCTCGCCACCCCCAGCAGCAGTCTGCCGCGAGTGCGCAGGGTCGCGGGACCCCTCACCGGTCTGGTGATCCCGATCCTGCTCACCGTCCTGCTCAGCCACACCCGCGACAGCCTGAACCTCACCACCGACGCGCTGCTATTCCTGCTCGCAGTGGTCGGCGTGGCCTGCATAGGAGGCGTGGCCTCCGCGCTGCTCGCCTCGATCACCGCCTCGCTGCTGCTCAACTGGTTCTTCATCCCGCCGATCCACCGCTTCACCATCGGCGAGACGAACAACGTCCTCGCGCTCGCCGTCTTCGCGGTCGTCGCCGTCACCGTGGCGACCGTCGTCGACCAGTCGCTGCGGCTGTCCCGGCGGGCCGCCAACGCCACCGCGGAAGCGGAGACCCTGTCCTCCGTGGCGGGCAGCATCCTGCGCGGCGACCACACCGTCGAGGTGCTGCTGCGCCGCACGCGGGAGGCCTTCGGCATGGACTCCGCGGAACTGGTACGCCGCACCGGCCCCGACGGCGGCACGGGGGACACCGACGCCGACACGGTGGCGGCGCCGGTCGGCCCCGACGACGTCCTCGTGCTGCGCGGCCGCCGGCTCGCCGCGTCGGAGCGCCGGGTCTTCGTCGCCTTCGCCGGCCACGTGGCCGCCGCCCTGGAACGCGCCCGGCTGGCCGAAGCCGCCGCCGAGGTCGAGCCGGTCAAGGCCGCCGACCGGATGCGTACCGCGCTGCTCGCAGCCGTCAGCCACGACCTGCGCACCCCGATAGCCAGCGGCTGGGCCGCCGTCAGCAGCCTGCGCAGCCGCGACGTCGCCTTCAGCGACGAGGACCGCGACGAACTGCTCGCCACCGCCGAGGAGTCGCTCGCCCGGCTCAACCGCCTGGTCGACAACCTCCTCGACATGAGCCGCCTCCAGGCCGGCGCCCTCACCCTGCACCTGCTTCCGACCGCGCTCGCCGAGGTCCTCCCGCCGGCCCTCGACAGCCTCCCCGAGACCGCCGTACCGGTCGTCACCCAGGGTGTGGCGGACGCCGCCGACATCCTCGCGGACCCGCCGCTGCTGGAACGGGTCATCGCCAACCTGGTGACCAACGCCGTACGGCACACACCACCGGGGAAGAAGGTCCTGGTCAGCGCCAGTGCCCTCGGCGAGAGGGTGGAACTGCGGGTCATCGACCAGGGGCCCGGACTGCGGGCCGAGGACCGCGACCGGGTCTTCGAGGCGTTCCAGCGGATGGGCGACACCGACAACGCCACCGGCCTCGGCCTCGGACTCGCCCTGTCCCGCGGCCTGACCGAGGCCATGGGCGGCACCCTCACTCCCGAGGACACCCCCGGCGGAGGACTCACGATGGTGGTGTCGCTGCCGGCCGCCACCCCCGCCGCGTTCGAGGAGGAGGCCCTGGCCTGAGGCGGCGGACCCGCTCCGGCTGCGGCAGCATCGTTGTGGACGATGATGGAGGAGTACGGGTCCGGGCCCGGGCGGTGAGGTGCCGGCCGGGCCGCAGGGCTCAGCAAGGCCGGCTCGCCCGAAGGGAGTGGCCGTGGTGCGCGGGAGGCTGCGCGTCTATCTCGGGGCGGCCCCCGGCGTGGGCAAGACCTACGACATGCTCGCCGAGGGCCACCGCCGCGCCGACCGCGGTACCGACGTGGTCATCGCCTTCTCGGAGGACTACGGCAGGACCCTGACCCGCCGGATGGCCGAGGGCCTGGAGTCCGTGCCGCGCAGGACCATGGCGTATCGCGACTGCACGTTCACCGAGATGGACCTCGACGCCGTCCTCGCCCGCCACCCGCAGGTCGCCCTCGTCGACGAGCTCGCCCACACCAACATCCCCGGATCCCGCAACGACAAGCGCTGGCAGGACGTCGAGAAGCTGCTGGCCGCCGGGATAGACGTGATCTCCACCGTCAACATCCAGCACCTGGAGTCGCTCAACGACGTCGTCCGGAACATCACCGGCGTCACCCAGCGCGAGACCGTGCCCGACGACGTCGTCCGCAGCGCCGACCAGATCGAACTGGTGGACATGGACGCCGAGGCGCTGCGCCGCCGGATGGCCCACGGCAACATCTACGCGCCGGACAAGGTCGAGTCCGCGCTGGCCAACTACTTCCGCGCCGGAAACCTCACCGCCCTGCGCGAGATCGCCCTGCTGTGGGCGGCGGACCGCGTGGAGGAGGCGCTGCTGCGCTACCGCGGCGACCACGGCATCCAGCAGCCCTGGCCCACCCGCGAGCGCATCCTGGTCGCGCTGTCCGGCGGATCGGAGGGCGACACCCTGATCCGGCGCGGCAAACGGGCCGCCTCGCGCGGAGCGGGCGGTGAACTCCTCGCCGTGCACGTCGAACGCGACGACGCGATCGGCTCCGCCGCCCCCGGGTTCCTGGCCCGCCAGCGCGATCTGGTCGAGGAACTCGGCGGCGCCTACCACACCGTCACCGACGACGACCCGGCCCGCGCCGTCCTCGACTTCGCGCGCGAGGTCAACGCCAGCCACATCCTCATCGGCGCCACCCGCCGCGGCCGGCTCAAGCGGGTCCTCTCCCGCGGTATCGGCGAGACGATCATCGAAGGATCGGGCGAGGACATCGACGTGTACGTCGTCACCCACGCCGAAGCCGCCCACGGCCGGCTGCTGCACCGCCGTACCGACCCTGCGTGAGGGCGTGCCGCCGGGCGCCCGGCCTGCCGGATCCGGTGGCGAGGCCTCAGAGCGTCCCGAGGCGGAAGCGCAGCCGGCAGACCACCGCGTCGGTGTCGCGCCGGATCGCGTGGGCGACCACCGCACCGCGCCGGTTCTGCGGCATCCGCTGCCAGACGTCCGACGGCGCCGGGTCCGAGTGACCGACGGCCGCCTGGTCCGCTGGTCGCCACAAGCCTCAGCGCGCGGGTACGGGCGCGCTGAGTGCCTTCCTGAGCGTCTCGCCGAACTCGGCCGGGTGCGTGGTCAGTCCGATGTGCCCGCCGGGGAAGGGCAGGAGTTCCGTGCCCAACAGCCCGGCGAGGGAGGCGACCGCGCGGTGGGGGAGTTCGCCGTCCGAGTCCCGCCCCCCGGCGAGGACGAGCCGGTCGGGCAGTGTCGCAAGCGTGGTGACGTCCGGTGCGTAGGACATGAAGGCGGGCACGATGCGCCCGACGAAGTACGGCAGGTTCGCCACCGTCTGCTCGGCCCGCGCAGCCGCCTGCGGTGGAAGTCTGATCTCGGGCTGCGGCTCCGGGACGGCGCCGTCCTTGCGTGTCCCCGCGGCGAAGACCGCCATTGCGGGCACGAGTCCCCGGGCGCGGAAGGTGTCCCGCACCCGTGTGACGAGCGCGCGCTGCTCGTCGGCGTCGGGAAGGACCTCCACGACCGGCGGTTCGTGGGCCACGAGGCGTTCGACGCGCCCGGGGTAGGTGGTGAGGAGGTCCAGCGCGGCGATCGCGCCGGAGCTGGCGCCGAACACCCGGGCGGGCGCCCCGGGCGAGAGCAGTTCCAGCAGGCGGAAGGCGTCGTCGGCGTGCTCGCTGACGTGCTGCTCGGCCTCGGGGTCGTCCAGTGCGCTCCGGGACATGCCGCGCGGGTCGTAGGAGGCCACGGTGTACTCGGCGGCCAAGGCGTCGGCGATGCCGTCGAAGGCGGCCGAGCCGCCCGTCCCGCCGGGGATGAGCAGCAGGAGCGGCCCCCGGCCGCGTACGTCGTAGTGCAGGGTCGCGCCGTCGACGCGCAGGCTGCCGGTGGTCCGGTCGGTCATCGGGAGTCTCCTTCTCCAGGCGGGGGCCAGTGCTCCAGCAGGGTGTGCAGGGCGTCGAGGGCGCGGACCCAGGACTGCTGCGGCGACCGCCGGTGCGCGAAGCTGCCGGCGGCCTCCAGGCTGACGAAGCCGTGGAAGGCGCTGCGCAGCAGCCGGACGGCGTCGGTCAGGTCGGGCTCTGCCAGTCCGTAGCCGCGCAGCATGGTGTAGGTCAGCTCGATCGCGCGCCGGGGTCCTGGCGCCTTCGCGACCAGGTCGGGGTCGATCCGGATCGGGGCCTGCGTCGCCGCGTAGCGGCCGGGGTGCTCGTGGGCGTAGTCCCGCCATGCGCCCGCGAACGCGATCAGCGCGTCCCTGCCTGCCCGCCCGGCGGTCGCCTCGGCGATGCGGACGGTCTTCTCGTCCGCGGCCAGCAGCGCGATCCGCCCGCGCAGGTCCTCCAGGCTGCGGACGTGGGTGTAGAGGCTTGCGTCCTTCACGCCGAGCCGCCGTGCCACCCGCGACATGGTCACCTGGTCGAGCCCGACCTCGTCCGCCACCTCGGCGCCCGCGACCGTCACCCGCTCCGTCGTCAGTCCGGCGCGCGCCATGCCTTCCGCCCCTTCCAGAGTTCCTAGGGACCCTAGGATATGCCTAGGACTCCTAGGAAGCGACCAGGTCACCTCCGATCGAAGCCGGCGGCCGTTCCGTGTGAAGATCCCAGGCGCGCGCCGGGTGCGGAGTCGCTGCTCGCGATCGCCCTTGCTCTTACCTGGCGCATCGGCCGTTGCCGGAGGTGGGGACGAGTGGGTGGGCGAGTGCCTTGGGACCGGCGGCGGGGCGACCGTGACGAAGCCGCTACGCGTTGTAGCTTGTGCGGAACGGCTCCCGGCGGCACGATCTCGCGTCCCGCCGGACGTCACGCCGAGTGGCCGCGATCCGCCCGCGCAACCGGAGTCGGCAACGGAAGGCGGCCGCCCACGGCCGCCGCCAACGACGCTGCGAGGTCGCCGATGTCAGACCGGCTCCGCGTGCCGGCCCGCCCGCTGCCGGTCACACGCGCCTTCCCCGGCGCGTCCGCCGCACCGGATGCCTTCATCTGGCCGGCGGCGGTCTGCGCCGCCTTCGTGCTCGCCCAGCTGGTCCTCGCCGTGCCCGGTTCCGGCCTGGGGTGGGACGAGACCGTCTACACCAGCCAGGTCGCCGCGCACGTCCCTGCCGCCTTCTTCAGCGCGCCCCGGGCACGCGGCATCTCCCTGCTGGCGGCACCCGTCGCGGGCCTGACCTCTTCCACCGCGGCCCTGCGGGTCTACCTCGCCGTGCTGTCCGGCGCCGGACTCCTCGTGGCGCTGCGCGTGTGGCGTCCGCTGCTGCCCGCCCGGGTGCTCGCCCTCGCCGGCGGCCTCTTCGCCGGGCTGTGGATCACCCTGCTGTACGGGTCGCAGGTGATGCCCAACCTCTGGAGCGCCTACGGTGCGCTGGCCGCCGTCGGCTGTCTGCTGCGCGCGGCACGCGACCGTACGGACCGCGCGGCCCTCGCCGGGCTGGCGGCCGCAGTCGCACTGGTCGGGCTGATGCGCCCGCCGGACGCGGTCTGGCTCGTACTGCCGCTGGCCGGCGCCGCGTTGTCCGTCCACCGGTGGCGCCGCCCCGCGCTGTTCGCGGTCCTGGCGGCGGGCCTGCTCGCGGGCTGCGCGGAGTGGGTGGTCGAGGCGTACGCCCGCTACGGCGGCCCGGCCGCCAGGCTGCACCGGGCCAGCGTGATCGAGGGCGGTCTCGGGCTGCACTTCGCCGTGGACGACCAGGTCCGTGCGCTGGACGGCCGTACGCTGTGCCGCCCCTGCGACGTCCCCTGGCGGCATCGGGCGAACTCGGCCTGGTGGTTCGCGCTGCCCCTGCTCGCCGCGGGCGGCGCCGCCGCGGCCTGGCGCGGCCGGCGGGCCGCCGTGTGGCTGCCGCTGGTGACCGCGGGCTTCCTTGCCGCGCCGTATCTCTTCAGCGTGGGCTACGCCGCTCCGCGGTTCCTGCTGCCCGCCTACGCGCTGCTGGCGATCCCGGTCGCCGAATGCCTGTGGTGGCTGGTCCGCGACGGCGCGGGCCGGCTGCGTCCGACCGCGACCGCCGTGGTCGCCCTGGCCCTGTGCGGCCATCTGGCGATCCAGGGCGGCGTCTTGGCCGGCGCGGTCGGCAACAACCGGCAGGCGCGCGGGGATTACGACGCCATGGCCGCCGGCCTGCGCTCGAACGGTGTGCGGCCACCGTGCCTGCTCTCCGGGGACTCGGCGGTTCCCCTCGCCTTCTACGCCGGCTGCGCGTCGCGGGAGACCGCGGGGGCGGACCGGAGCATCACGGTGGGCGGGCTGCGGGCGGCGGCCCGCCACCAGCCGGTCGCGGTCCTCGTCGCGGGCGGCGGCCCGGTGCCCGCCTTCGCCCGCCACTGGCGCTCGGCCGCCCTCCCCGTACCGTCCGGCTCCGCGGCCTACCGCGCGTATTTCCCCCGGTGAAGAGGTCGCTGCGCTCTGTCCGGGGGACGTCACACGCACGGACCCGCGCAGAGCGCGCGGACACGCCTCACTGTCTACAGTGATGTAGACATCAGCTCCTGGAGCCGGCGCTGCACGACGCATGCCGACGCGGTGAGCTGTCGCACGCCGTCGTCACCATCCGGCCGTCCGGTCCGCCGGCGGTCAGTTGTGCGCCCAGAGCCGGCTGCACTTCGCAGCCGGCCTCCTCACCCTGCGAGGTATCCGCCATGGCAGTCGAACGCCGACACGACGCGAGAAGTCCGTCCCGGACCGTGGTGAGCCGCTCGCTCGATCAGCTCCCGAGCGCCCCGCCGGCCCGCACCGCGGCGCGGTGGCAGATGGCAGCGCCCATGGCGATGTCCGGGCTCTGCCCGGCAGACCTTCCCGGCCAGGTGCTCCACGGCTCCCGCAGCCGGCCGATGGTCGCGCTGACCTTCCACGGCCAGGGCGAACCGGCCCTGGCCGAAAGGGTTCTCGCGGTCGCGGAACAGGCCGGGGCGCGTCTGACCGTCCTGGCGGTCGGCACATGGCTGGACGACTGTCCTGCGATCGCCGCCCGCATCGCGGCCGGAGGGCACGACCTGGGAAACCATACGCAGCACCACTGGGACATCTGCGCGATGACCGGCGATGACGCGTACCGGGAAATCGATGCCTGTGCGCAGCGCCTGCGTTCGCTGACCGGCACCATCGGCACGTGGTTCCGCCCCTCGCAGACCGCGCTGGCCACACCGCTGGTGCAACGGCTGGCCCGCAGGGCCGGGTACGCGCACTGCCTGTCCTACGACGTGGACTCCCTGGACGACACCGATCCCGGCCCGGCTGCGATCCAGGGTACGGTGCTGGGCACCGTCCGCCCCGGCTCGATCGTCAGCCTGCACATGGGCCACGTCGGCACCCTCGAAGCGCTGCCGGGCATACTCGACGGCCTCCGGCGACGAGGCCTCCAAGCCGTCAGCGCCACCAGGATGCTCCTGCTGTCGGGCGGCACCGTGCAGGCGGCGCCGCCTCATCGGCATCGATCGGCCCGGTGAGGTGGTCCACGGAGCCGTGACGGGGTGGGGTCGCCACCCGTAGCGTCGCCACCCCGCTCGCGCGAGACCTCACGACTACAGTCTGTAGACGCGATGCTAAGGTTTGCCTCAACTAACTTGGGCGGCCCGGGGCGGGATCGCGCGGAGGGGCGGCTGCTGATGTGGGACAACGCGTTCCCCAATTTCCTGATCGGGCTGCGCGAGGGCCTTGAGGCGGGACTGGTCGTCTCCATCCTGGTCGCGACCCTGGTCCGCGGCGGCAACACCGCCCGGCTGCCCCAGGTGTGGACCGGCGTCGCCGCCGCCGTCGGACTCTCCCTGAGCTTCGGCGCGGTGCTGACCTTCAGCTCGCAGCAGATGCCCACCACCGCCCAGGAGGCCTTCGGCGGCTTCCTCTCCGTCATCGCGATCGGCTTCGTCACCGCGATGGTCTTCTGGATGCGGAAGAACGCGCGCAACCTCTCCGGCGACATCAAGGACAAGGTCAACGCCGCGCTCGCCATGGGCGCCGGAGGGCTGATCGTCACCAGCTTCCTCGCGGTGGGCCGCGAGGGCCTGGAGACCGCGCTCTTCCTCTGGACCAACGCGCAGACCGCGCACGGCTCCAGCGCCGGCCCGCTGATCGGCGGCGGCGTCGGACTGGTGCTGGCCGCCGCGGCCTGCTGGGCGCTGTACAAGCGGGTCCTGAAGATCAACCTGACCAGGTTCTTCACCTGGACCGGTTTCGGCCTGATCGTCATCGCCGCCGGTGTCCTCGGCTACGGCCTGCGCGACCTGCAGGAGGGCAAGGTGCTCCCGGGCGGCGGCAGCTACCTGGTCGACCTCTCCGGTCAGGTCGACGCCAACGCCTGGTACGCGCAGCTGGTCCAGGGGGTGTTCAACCTCACCACGCAGATGACCTGGCTGCAGGCCGGCGCCTATGTCTCCTACCTGGCCGTGGTGATGACCCTCTTCGTCCGCGGCCTGCATCCCCCCAAGCCCCGGCCGGCGAGCACGGCCGAGCCGGTCGCCGCCCGGACTGCGCAGGCCGAGTCCGCCGGCGGCGAAGAGGCGGCCGCGCCCACGCAGGCCACCCCGGCCTGGCGCCTCGTCCCCCGCTGGGCCGTCCCGGCCGCCGTGATCGCCGTCCCCGCGGTCATAGCCGGCGTGGTCATCACCGCCTCCGGTGGCAAGGAGGCCGTCACCGCCACCATCGCCGTCTCGCCCACGGAGTGCGGCAAGGGCTTCACCGCTCCGCAGCCCGGCCAGCAGACCTTCAGGATGCACAACACGGGCTCGCAGACCTCCGAGGTGTATCTGATCGACCCGGCGAGCAATGCCGTCTACGGCGAGATCGAGGGCCTCACCCCCGGCACCACCCGCACGCTCAGCGCGACCGTCGGCGGTGGCGCGTACGCCTGGCGCTGCGTCCCCACCGGCGGCAAGGCCGTCACCTCCGCCGTCGTCCGCGTCGGCGGCGGCACCTCGGTCCACGCCGTGCTGCCCCTGTCCGAGTCCGACCTGGCCGGCCCGCTCGCCGCCTACAAGGGCTACGTCGACGCCGGCCTGGCGACCCTGCAGACCCGGGCCGCCGCGCTCGCCGCCGACCTGCGCGCCGGGGACCTCGTCCAGGCCAGGCAGGCCTGGCTGGCCGCACACGTCCAGTACGCCGCCCTCGGCGCCGCCTACGGCACCTTCGCCGACTTCGACGCCAGGATCGACGGCCGTGCCGACGGCCTGCCCGGCGGGGTCGACGACAAGGACTTCACCGGCTTCCACCGGATCGAGTACGGCCTGTGGCACGGCCAGTCCGCCGCGACCCTGCGCCCGTACGCCGACCGGCTCGCCACCGACGTCACCGGGCTGCGCAAGGCCTTCCCGACCCAGGACTTCGACCCCTCGGACCTGCCGCTGCGCAGCCACGAGGTCCTGGAGAACACCCTGCAGTTCGAGCTGACCGGCGACACCGACGAGGGCAGCGGCAGCAACCTGGCCACCGCGGACGCCAACCTGGCCGGCACCAGGGAGCTGATCACCGTGCTGCGCCCGCTGATCGCGGCGCGCGCCCCGCAGCAGCTGACCGTGGCCGACGCCGGCATCGCCCGCTTGCAGGCCCTGCTCGACGGCGCCCGCAACGGGACCGCGTGGACCCCGCTCGGGTCGCTCGACGCGACCACCCGGGCGAAGATCAACGGCGCCATCGGCCAGCTCCTGGAGGACCTCGCACCGATCCCGGACCTGCTGGAGATCAGGAAGTCCGCCTGACATCCGGCTCCTCCGGATCCCCGTCCTCCTGCCTCCCCGCGAAGTCCGAACACTCCCGAAGTCCACCCCCCCGAAGTCCGAACACTCCCGAAGTCCGACTCTTCCGAAGGGAAAACGCCGATGTCCGCCGACACCCACCGCCCCGAGGGTCTTCCCTCCGGGGAGGCCTCCTGCCCGATGGGCTTCGGAACCGGCCGGCGTTCGTTCGTGAGGAACGCGATCGGCGCGGGGGCCGGCGCCGCGGCGCTGGCCGGCGGCGGCTTCGCGCTGACCACCGCGGCCGGCGGGGCTTCCGCCGAGGCCTCCGACGCCGCGCAGCGCGGCCAGGCGCCCGCGGTGGCCTTCCACGGCGAGCACCAGGCCGGCATCCTCACCCCGCAGCCCGCCGCGGCGACCTTCGTGTCCCTCCGGGTGATCGCGGACAACAGGGCCGAACTCGGGGACCTGATGCGGACGATCACCGAGCGGGCACGCTTCCTGACAGCCGGCGGCACCCCGGCGTACCTCGGCGTCGGCGCACCGCCGTCCGACAACGGAATGCTCGGCCCCGTCGTGCCCGCCGACGCGCTCACCGTCACCGTCGGCGTGGGCGCCTCCCTCTTCGACGACCGCTACGGACTGGCCGCCGCCAAGCCGCGCCGGCTCGCCCCGATGCGGACCTTCCCCAACGACGACCTCCAGCCGGAGATGTGCCACGGCGACCTGAGCCTGCAGATCTGCGCGGGCAGCACCGACACCGTGCTGCACGCCCTGCGCGACATAGCACGGCACACCCGCGGCGCCATGCAGATCAAGTGGCGCGTCGACGGCTTCCAGAACCCCGCGCGCCCCACCGGCGCGCAGCGCAACCTGCTCGGCTTCAAGGACGGCATCGTCAACCCCGACGTGCGCTCGGGGCGCGAGATGGACCGCCTGGTGTGGGTCACCGACGCGCTGGGCGAGCCGGCCTGGGCGAGCGGCGGCAGCTACCAGGTGGTCAGGGTCATCCGCATGCTGGTGGAGTTCTGGGACCGGGTCTCGCTGACCGAGCAGGAGAAGATGTTCGGCCGCCGCAAGGACACCGGAGCCCCGCTGGACGGCGCCACCGAGACCGACGCGCCCGACTACGCCAAGGACCCGCAGGGCTACGCCATTCCCATGGACGCGCACATCCGGATGGCCAACCCGCGCACTGCCAGGACCGACGACTCCCGTATCCTGCGCCGCGGTTACAACTACGACCGCGGCATCGACGCGGTCGGCAACCTCGATATGGGCCTGGTCTTCTGCTGCTACCAGCAGGACGTGGTACGGCAGTTCGAGGCCACCCAGACCCGGCTGATCGACGAACCGCTGGTCGACTACATCTCCCCGGTCGGCGGCGGCTACTTCTACGCCCTCCCCGGTGTACGGGACGCCCACGACTGGCTCGGCCGCGGCCTGCTGGAGTCCTGACCACCCCGGCGGCGCGGGGCGTGGCCGGTTGCGCCATCCGTCCTCCCATCGTCTACAGTCCTGTAGACAATCATGGATGCGGCGCGTGACAGCGCCGGGAGAACGGCGGGCCCATGGAACAGAGCGAGTACGGCTACGGCACGGCAACCGGCGCCGGACCTGGTACCGATCCACGGCCGGGTCCGCGCCCGCAGCCGGCCGGTGTCGCGGCGGCGCAGGCCTGGAGCAAGGTTCCCGAGGTCACCGTCCTGTTCTGGGTGGCCAAGATCCTGACCACCGGGATGGGTGAGACCACCTCCGACTTCCTGGCGAACTCGCTCGGTCCCGCGGTGGGCGGCGCCCTCGGGCTCATCGGCTTCGTCGGGTCGCTGTGGCTGCAGTTCCGCGCGCCCCGCTACTCGGCGTGGACCTACTGGGCGGCGATCGTCATGGTCAGCATCTTCGGCACGATGGCCGCCGACATCGTGCACGTGGTCGGCATCCCGTACGCCGTGTCCACCGCGGTGTTCGTCCTGGCCGTGGCCGGCATTCTCACCGCCTGGCACCGGAGCGAGGGCACCCTGTCCATCCACAGCATCCGCACCAGGCGCCGCGAGACGTTCTACTGGGCGACCGTGCTGGCCACCTTCGCCCTGGGTACGGCGGCCGGCGACCTCACCGCCACCTCCCTCCACCTCGGCTACTTCTCCTCCGGGGTCCTGTTCGCCGCCCTGATCGCCGTCCCGGCACTGGCCCGGCTCGCCGGCCTCAACGCGGTGGCGGCCTTCTGGTGGGCGTACGTGCTGACCCGGCCGCTGGGCGCCTCCTTCGCGGACTGGATGGGCGTGTCGACCGGCCGCGGCGGCCTGGGCTGGGGCACAGGACCGGTCAGCCTGGTACTCGCGGTGCTGATCGCCGTCCTCGTGGCCTGCCTGGCCGCACACGACCGGCGCCGCACACGGTCGGCCCTCGCCGCCGCCTGACGCCGGTGCCCCAGGCGCTGGTCGTGGTGTAGTTCGCGGTGCAGCCCGGGTTCTGCGTGCCGGCCGTCGTGGTGACGGCGGCCGGTGCGGAGGCCGCGGACTCGTTGCCTGCCGCGTCACGTGCCCTGACGCTGTAGCTGTAGGCGGTGGAGGCCGTCAGGCCGGTGTCGGTGTACGCCGTGCCGGCGGTGCTGCCGACCTTGGCGCCGTCGCGGTAGACGTCGTAGGCGGTGACGCCGGTGTCGTCGGTGGCCGCGGTCCAGGACAGCAGGGCGCTTGAGGCCGTCGCCGTGCCGGCCAGCCCGGTCGGTGCGGTGGGGGCGGTCGTGTCGGGATCGCCGGAGTGCTTGAAGTCGCCGAGTTCGTCGAGCGTGACGACGTACGGGTCGCTGTAGACCCGCTTGAGGAAGTCCAGGGAGTTGCTGGTGCCGTCCTGCTCGGAGCCGGCCCAGGCCACGAAGTAGGACCAGTCGGCCTGGTAGGCGCGCAGCAGGTCCGGGTCGGGGATGGTGCCGACCTCCGAGAGAGTCGCGACCTTGGTGTCACCGGTCAGCGTCAGCTCGCGGTCGTAGGTCACCGCGACCGGGCCGTGGTCGCCGGCCGTCGGGTAGGAGTCGGCGCTGACCACGTCGACCACGTCGGCACCGGGATACCAGGCCGGGTCGACCGAGCGGAGTCCCGCCGCCTCCTGTCGATGCACGAGCCCCCGTTCCGCCCACCACCACGTCACCGCCGGGATGGTGAGGCGGCGGCCCCAAGCCTGGGGCCGCCGCCTCGGGGGACGGCGTCAGCCGAGGGTGAAGCGCTGTGCCGTGGTGCCGTTGCAGTCCCAGATCTGCAGGATGTCGCCGGGCTGCTGCTTGTTCCCGCTGTCGTCGAGGCAGCGACCCGACTGCGGGTTGAACAGCGTCCCGTCCGAGCGGGTGACCCACGTCTGGGCGCCGGTGCCGTTGCAGTCCCACAGCTGGGTGGGGGTGCCGTTGGCGGTGCCGCCGGCCGCCACGTCCAGGCACTTGCCGAAGACGTGCAGGGTCTGGTCACCGGGCGCGACCCAGCGCTGGGCGTCGGTCCCGTTGCAGCCGGAGAGCTGGGCGGGTGTGGGGGTGGAGGGGTCGCCGTTGGTGATGTCGGCGCACAGCCCGCCGGGTCCGGTCAGCGGCGCCGGCGGCAGCTTCCACACCTGCCCGGCCCCGGAGTCGCAGTCGTAGATCTGGAGTTGCGCGGCGCCGGGTGTGGTGGTGCCGCCGGGTACGTCGAGGCAGCGGCCCGAGCCGGTGTTGACCAGGGCGCCGTTGGTCTGGTGGGTCCAGGTCTGGGATCCGGCACCGGTGCAGCCGGCGAGGCTGACCTGCGCGTTGTTGCCGGTGGCGGCGCCGGTGACCGTCACGCACTTGCCCGAGACGCGCAGGGTGTTGTCGGCGGGGTGAGCGAAGGTCTGGGCGGCGGAGTGGTTGCAGCCCCACAGCTGGAGGGTGGTGCCGTCGGCGGTGTTGCCGCCGTTGACGTCCAGGCACTGACCGCCGGCTCCGATCACCTCACCGGAGGCCGGGTTGGCGCTCGCGCTGCCGGTCAGTGCCACGGTGTGGGCCGAGCCGAGGGGTAGTGCGGCGGTGGTGACGGTGACGGTGCGGCGGTTGGCGTTCCAGGACCAGTCGGTCTCGGGCACCTGGACGCCGTCGACCGAGACGGCGGTGGGCGCCGCGGAGTTCGACAGCCGCAGCGTGTACGCGCGGGAGGTCGGGGCGCCGGTGAAGCCGCCGCTCTGGGCGCCGATGGTCAGAGTGCGCGCGGCCTCGCTCCAGGACAGCGGCGCGGAGGTGGACTTGCCTGCCTTGTAGTCGTTGCCCTCGCCGGCGTCGGAGTAGAGCGAGAAGGTGCCGTCGGCGCCGGCGGCGACGTTGACGGTGAGCTTCGTGAGGGCGCTCTGGCCCTGGTGGTCGACGTAGTCGGTGCGGGTCGGCATGATGCCGCCGCCCTTGATGAGCACCGGCAGCTGCGAGAGCGGGTCGGTGATGGTGACGGTGGCCGGGCCGGTGTAGGTGCGGCCGGTGAAGTAGTCGGTCCAGCTGCCCGGCGGCACCCACACCGAGGCCGAGCCGTTGCCGTTCGCGTCGTTCGGCGAGGTGATGGGTGCGACCAGGACGTCGGGCCCGTACAGGTACTCACCCGTGGCGGTGTACGCGGCGTTCTGCGTCGGGTAGTCCAGGTACATCGGCCGCACGATCGGCACGCCGGTGGTGTTCGCCTGCTGGGCGAGGGTGTACGTGTACGGGACCAGGGCCTCGCGCAGCCGCAGCGAGGACTCGGCGCTGGCCGCGGCCGCGCCGGTGTAGTTCCACGGGAGCCGGTCGCCGTGGTCGGAGTGCATCCGGTCGACGGGCTGGAACACGCCGAACTGCATCCAGCGGGCGTACAGGTCCTCGGCGAGGTGGCCGCCGTGGAAGCTGCCGATGTCGTGGCTGACGTTGCTCAGGCCGGCCGCGGCCTCGTCGGCGGTGAAGCGGGTCTCGTAGGCGAGCATGTCCCACGTGGCCGGGGTGTCCCCGGTGAACTGCAGGGTGTTGCGCCGCTCCGACCACGGACCGACCGGGAAGTTGCTGGGGTAGCCGCTGGGCATGGAGCCGCCGATGCGGGCGAAGGAGAAGCCGCGCAGGCCCTTGGCGGTGGAGTCGTCGGCGTAGGCCTGGTTGACCAGGTTGTCGGCGGCGACGTGCGGATCGGACGCGGTGGAGGAGTCGCAGCACTCGTCCAGCCACCACTCGCGGGTGCCCTGCTGCTCGAACGGCTGGTGCAGGGCGAGATAGGCGGCGAGCTGCTTGGGGTTGGACCAGTCGAACTTGTAGCTCGTCCCGCCGTCCAGGGCCAGGCCGCCGGCGGCGCTGTTGGCGGCCGCGAACTTCGGGTCGGCCTGGTCGATCGTCGGGTGGATGTTCATCGACACCGAAAGGCCCTGCTGCTTCGTCCAGTTCAGGAAGCCCCCGGGGTCAGGGAACAGGCCGGTGTTCCAGTTCCAGCCGTTCCAGGTGCTCGGGGCCTTCCAGTCGGTGTCGACGACCAGCCAGTCGATGGGCGTGTTGGTGCTGCGGAACTTCGGCAGCAGCGTGTTCTCGTAGTCGGCGGCCGAGTAGGCGTAGTAGCGGGAGTACCAGACGCCGTACGCCGACTGCGGCAGCAGATCCGTCCCGCCGGTCAGCGCGTTCAGGTCGGACAGGCCCTGCTTGTAGTTCTGGCCGTAGCCGAAGAAGTAGCCGTCCTGGTACGGCTGGCTGCCGTGCGAGGACCTGTCGGTGACGGTGCGGTCGGCGCCGAGCAGCGCGGTGCGGGTGTCGTCCAGCAGGTACCAGCCGTCGCGGTCCAGGATCCCGGGGTGCTCGGCGACCGGCAGCGACGCCGGGTTGTCCAGGGACCGGTACCAGCCGCCGAGGACGCTGGTCGGCCCGGCACCGTAGCCCGTGGTGGTCAGCGTGGTGGACGCCGCCGGGTACGTCGTGGTGGCGACCGGGGTGACCGCCAGGGAGTCGATGTTGACGCGGCCGGTGTCGGCGGCCTTCTGCACCACGGACAGCGCGTCGGTGCCCGCGGTCAGGGCGACCGTGGTGGACACGGTGGACCAGCTGTCCCACGACGAGGTCGCCGGGAAGCTCAGCGCGGGACCGCTCGCTCCGTTGACGGTGGTCGACAGGGTCGCGGTGCTGCCGCTGCTGTTGGAGTAGCGCACCTGGAGGCGGTAGTTGCCGCTGGAGGGGACGGCCGAGACGTCCTGCGTGAGGCCGGCGCCGGTCTGCTCGAAGCCCGCGGCGAAACCGGACCCGGTGTGGCCCGTGTGGTCGTACGCGGCCGCGGCCCGGCCGGCGAACAGGTCGTTCTCCGCCTCGCAGGCGGCGCCCACAGCGCAGTACGAAGGGAAGGCCGGCTTGGCGTTCATGCCGGTGCCGGCCAGCGTGACGGACAGGTTCGCCGCGGTGAAGGGGCCGCTGCCCTGCTTGTAGCGCAGGGTCAGGCCGCTGGTCATGATCTCCCGGTAGCCGTCGGACGTCACATCCGTGGTGTACGGCGCCGCGGGGAAGTTCCGGTTGACCGCGTTGAACGTCGTACCGTCCTGGAACGCGCCGTCCCCGGCGTACTCCAGCCGCACCAGGGTCGGGCTGAGCACCTCGAAGCGGGCACTGCCGTCGACGACGGTGGAGGTCGCGGCCTGCGCCGCGGGAGCGGTGGCGACACCGGTCACGGCGGCGGACAGCAGCGCCAGTCCGCTTGCGGCGGACAGCAGGCGCCGAAGTGAGCGTAGGCGAAGGGGGTGCACGGGCGACCTCCGATGACAACGTTGTCTGGACCGGGGTGGGGGTGTTCAGCCGACGAGCAGAGAGCGCTTCCCAGAAGGTAGGGACAGCGGTGAGGTCCGTCAAGACGTGCGACGCGCCACAGGCGATGCCCATCGCGATGCTCGTCCGCGGCCGGCCGCCCGGCCCCTGGGCGTGGCCGCCCCGCAGGTGGCGCAGGCGTCAGGCCTGTCCATTCCCCCGCGAGAGGTCCCTGTGCCCGGGCCCGCGGCGGTATCGCGGCCGTCGAGGAGCATGTCGGGGCCGGTGGCGAACCGGCTGCGGTCGTCGTGGTCGCGCGGGTCGCCGGTGGTGCGGGTGAGGAAGGGGCAGCCGGCGGGGTCGAGTTCTTCCCGGTGCTGGGTGGTCCGGGCGCCCACGGGTGCCGGCCAAGGGCGTCGAAGACGGCGACGGCCATGCGGCCGTGCGGTGACTCGTGCGCTCAGTCCTGACGCGGCGCGTTGCTCGCGCGGGTGAGAGTGCGGAGGGCGTCGTGGGACGGGCTGCCGGGCTCGGCGGTCAGGACCATCAGGCGCTGGCCGGATTGGTCGGGGCTGGTCCAGGTGTCGCAGTCGCACCTCTACCTCCCGGACACCCCGGCGGCCGGCCCGCGCCCGGCGCTGGTCGTCGGTCACCCCGGCACGGGTGTGAAGGAGCAGACCTCGGGCCTGTACGCGCAGCAGATGGCCGACCGCGGCTTCGTCACCCTCGCCTTCGACGCGGCCTACCAGGGGGAGTCCGGCGGCGTCCCGCGCGGTCTTGAGGACCCCGCCCAGCGCGTGGAGGACTTCAAGGCCGCTGTCTCCTCTCTCGTCACCCGGGTCGAGGTCGACCCCGACCGCATCGGCGTTCTGGGCATCTGCGCCTCCGGCGGCTACTCGCTGGCCGCCACCGCAGGCGACCACCGCATCAAGGCCGTCGCCACGGTGTCCACCGCAGAACCCGCCCGACAGTTCCGCTACGGCGCCGACGGCACCCAGGCCCCGGCCGTCTTCCAGGCCCTGCTGGACGCCGCCGCCCAGGCGCGTACCGCCGCCGCCCGCGACGAGGACCCCGGGGTGATGACCATGTTCCCCGAGACCGCGGAGCAGGCCGGCGAGCTCGGCGGACGGCACGGTGTCGAAGGCTGGGAGTACTACTGCGGCGAGCGCGGCTACCACGAGCGCTCCGCGAAGTTCCTCGCCTGGAAGAGCATCGACATGATGGCCTCCAGCGACGTCTTCCACCCCGTCCCGCTGATCGGCCCGCGCCCGATGCTGCAGATCCTCGGCGAGCACGCCGTCACCGCGTGGATGGCTCTGGAAGCCCACCGCCGCGCCACCGGCCCCGCGCAGATCCACTGGATCAAGGGCGCCAGCCACGTCGACCTGTACGACAAGCAGGAGTACGTCGGCCCCGCCGTCGACAAGCTGGCCGACTACTTCGCCACGCACCTGGGCGCCGCCGCCTGAGCGACCGGGCGCGGCCGCTCGGGAAGCAGGCGGGTAGCCCGGCGCACCACCGGGCAGGAGGGTGCGGAGGAGACCCCGACGCTGGACGACTGGCGGCCCAGGCCGCTGCTGGTCGTCGCGCACCTCGACACCACGGTCGGGCACCTGGGGCACCGGTCCCTCGGGGCCGAGCTCGACGAGGTGCGACGCAGAGGAGCACCTCCCGCCGGAGACACGCACCCGTACTCTCGCGCTGGAGGTGAAGGCCTCAGGAGGTGCCGGCGCGTACGGCCGTCGCGGCCAGCGTGGTGTAGGTCATCGTGAAGCGTCCGCCCAGGGCGTCGATGGCGTCCCCGACCGCATCCAGTACCTCGGCCAGCTGATCGGGGCGGAGCTGGGTGAGGCCGCCGGTGGTGGGCAGCAAGTCCAGCCATTGGTCGCGCGTATAGGGCTGCTCCCAGTCGAATCGCCACTGCTCGGGTTCGTTGAACTGTCCGGTCTCGCGGATCTTGTCGGCGAGCTTCGCGTATGCCGCCTGGTAGAAGCCGATGGGACGTCGGGCGGGCTGGCCGGTGAGCGGGGAGTCGGGCGCCGCCCGCCGGTAGGCGGCGGCGAAGGGGTCGGCCACCTCGGCAGGCGGCTCGTACGCGTGCCCGAAGATCGCCAGCCGCCCCCCTGGGCGCAGCACGCGAGCCGCCTTCGCGGCGCCGGCGACCGGATCCACCCAGTGCCACGACTGGGCGGCGATGACCGCGTCGAAGGTCCGGCCGGCCGGCTGCCAGGCCTCGAAGGCCGCCACCTCGACCTGCAGGCCGCGCGATCGCGCGACGTCGGCCATCCGCGCATCGGGCTCGACGCCGAGTACGGTGCAGCCGGCGGTCTGGAACTGGCGGGCCGCGATGCCGGTGCCGCAGCCGACGTCGAGCACGTCAGGCCCTGGGCTCCCGGCGATGATCCGCGCCACCAGCGCGTCGGGGTATCCGGGCCTGGCCTGGTCGTAGCGTTGTGCGTCCACGCCGAACGACACGGCCATCCGCCGGGCCTCATGCGGTTCCGCCGGGGGCGGTTCTGGTTGCTCTCGCGGTAGAGTGGGCATGCGCCCACCGTAGTGGGCGCTCGCCCACTCGGCAACGGATGCCGGCGGGCAGACCGCACGAGAGGAACCGTTGGTGCCGACCGGAGTACACCTTCGCGACGCGCGGCAGCAGCTGTTCGACGCTGCCGAACGCGTGCTTCTGCGGGACGGCCCGAACGGGCTGACCAGCCGGGCCGTCACCGACGAGGCGGGATGCGCCAAAGGCGTCCTGCACCGGCACTTCAGCGACTTCGACGCCTTCCTCGCCGACCTCGTGCTCGACCGGGCCGCACAGCTCGAGCGGCAGGCGGGCACGCTGGGGGAGTCCGCCGGCACCGGCGCGGTCGCCGACAACCTCACCGGCGCGCTGACCACCCTGTTCGGACCGGTTCCGGTGGCGATCATCCCGCTCATCACCTTCCGGGACGAGCTGCGCGCACGACTGCGGGAGGCGCGACCGGGCGGCGGCATCGCGATCCTTGCTGAGGCCACGACCGCGATCACCGCCTATCTGGCCGCCGAGCGTCGGCTGGGCCGCATCGCGGCCGACGCCGACATCGACTCGCTCACCCTCTCCCTGGTCGGCGGCGGGCACCTCCTGTTCGCAGACCGCGACCGCGACCCCGGCTCGCCCGCCACGGCGGTCGTCAGCAAGCTCGTGACAGCGGTCATCGCCGACGCCGTGCAACGACGGCCGGTCTAGCGGGCGTTGGTTCTCCGTTGTGCCCCGGCGAGCCGAGCTGACCCGGCCCGCTGGAGATCTGCACCGTCAGCATCGCGAGGATGGCGGCCAGCCCGCCGAGCACCATGACCGCAGATGTGGAGGTGGAGTCCACCGTAGCCCCGCCTGCCAGAGCGCCGAGGGAGACGGTGGCCTGAAAGGACGACGTGAAGAGCACCGAGGCGGTCTCGGGCGCGTGCGGCGCCGGCGTCACGAACCATGTCCGCGAGCAGACCGGCACCGCGCCGTAGGCGAGACCCCAGAGGATCAGCAGCACCATCGCACCGAGCTTTCCCGCACCGATGGCGGGGAGCAGGAGGGTCGCCGTCGCGAGCATGCCCGCGGCGGCGGTGAACGTTGCGCGCAGCGCGCGCCTCGCCATGGTGCCCGCGACGAGATTGCCGATGATCCCGGCGATGCCGTACGCCAGCAGCAACGCCGTGATGAGCCGAGGACCGGCACGCGTCACGTCCTTCAGGAAGGGAGTGACATAGGTGTACGTGCCGAAGTGCGCCATCACGATCAGGTCAGCGTCAGGATTCCCATCGTGATGAAGGCCGTTCGCCACCCCGCGAGATCCCCGATGAAGACTCCGGCGGGCACACCGAGCACGGAACCGAGCGGGACGGCGGAGAAGATCACGGCGGTTGCCCTGCCGACCTGTCCCTCGGGCATCAGGCGGGAGGCGAGGCTCGCGCCGATCGGCCAGAAGCCGCCGATGACGAGTCCGGCAAGGGCTCTGGAGACCAGGATGACCCAGTAGGAGGGCGCGGCCGCGGCGAGGACGTCGGCCAGTGCGAGTACCAGCATCAGGACGCAGAGCATGACGCGCCGATCCGTCCGTCCGGTCGCGACGGTCACGATCGGGGCGGCGACGGCGGCGAGAATCCCGGGCAGGGTCATCATCAGGCCGGCCGTTCCGTCCGAGACGCCGAAGGTGCCGCCGATGGGTGCCAGCAGGCCGATCGGCAGGATCTCGGTGGTGGCGACGGGGAAGATCCCCATCATGAGGGAAGTGACGGCGAGCCAGCCGATCATCGGCGACCGAGGCGATGCGGCACCGTCGTCGCATTCAGGTGCGCCGGCGTTCTTCCCGCTTCCGGATGAGCTCCTCGACCGCGGTGGGCAGGGTGGTTTCGAAGTCGATGAGTTTCGCCCACGTCGGGGTGATGACGATCCGGACCATGCCGTCGTAGAGCGAGCGCACCTCGGCCTCCCAGGCGATGCGCTGCTCGGATGTCATCTCGTAGCTGCCGTTCATCTGGAGATACTCGTCCGGGATGCCGTCGACGACGTCCAGTTCGGCCCGCCCGCGCAGGAGCAGGATCTTGGGCGGGTGGACCTCGGTGTCGATGGTCAGGGCCACCATGGGGTTCTTGCGCAGCGAGGGCAGTTTCGCGGCGTTCTTCGTGGTGCACAGAACGATCTCCGAGCCGTTCCAGGCGAAGGCGATCGGGATGCTGCGCGGGGTGCCGTCCTTGGCGACGTAGGCCAGGCGGGTCAGGTCGCGGGCCAGCAGTTCCTGGCTGAGCGGTCGGTTCAGGATCTCGGTGACCTCGGACGGTTCCATGGTGGTCGCTCCTTCGTCGGCGTCGTCGGGCGGCAGTCCGTGGCCGCTCGTACCCCTGGGACGGAGCCGGCAGGACGATCTCGACATCCCCAGCCTGACCAGTCGGGGACTATCTGCAGCGCCCGGGAGCCGGCGGGCCTGCGCCGTAATCGCACGTGCGTACGAATCCGGCTGAGGAAAAGGTGCGTGCTCGGCAAGGCGCTGCGACCCTCGAAGAGGCGGTGCCAACCGGCACCGCCCGCAGTATGCGGATTTCCCCCTTCCCCTCCGGCGCCGGGCCACGGCCCCCGCCAGGTCTCGACGGCCTCCCTCGTGCTCGCCGCGTGACGCACACCTGCAGCGGAAATGAGGAATCGACATGACGCAGACCCGCATCTCCCGCCGAGTCGCCGTGGTGCTGACCGCGGCCGCCGTGGCCGTACCCCTCTCGCTGGGTGGGTTCGCGACCGCCGCCACCGCCACTCCCGCGCCCTCGGGCCAGGACACCTCGGCCTCGCCGAGCCCCACCACGTCCGGCGGGACGTTCGGCAGCGGCTGCTCCGGCAGTGCGGCCGTGATGGCCCGCGTCGACGTGGCCAACGCCGCGGCCACGAACCCGCAACTGGCCACCCTGGTCGTGGCGCTCAAGCGGGCCGGACTGTTCGACACCCTCAACTCGGCAAAGGACGCCACGGTCTTCGCGCCGACCAACGCGGCGTTCAAGAATCTGTCCGCGTCCAAGCTGGCATCGCTGCTGTCGAACAAGTCCCAGCTGAAGAAGGTCCTCCAGTACCACGTCGTGGGCGACAAGCGGATCACGCCGGCCGAGCTGCCCAACGGCTCGTTCAAGACGCTGGAGGGCGCCAACCTGACCACGTCCGGGTCGGGCACCACCTTCAAGGTCAACAACACCGCGAACATCGTCTGCGGCAACGTCAAGACCCGCAACGCCACGGTCTACCTCATCGACAACGTCCTGACTCCGCCCTCCTAGGGAGGACGTTGACGTCGACGGCGGTCAGGACAAGCTTCGGCGAAAGGTCCGATCTCCTGCGGGAAAAGCTGCAAGAGGCCTAGGAAGCAGGGGTGTTGTCCCGTACATTCATGGGACGTCTCCCCCCTATGGCGCCCGCCGTCTGGAGAAAAAATCATGCGCAGGGCTGTTGTTGCATGCCTTGCGGCCGTCGCCGCCGCCACCTTCGGGGTGTCAGGCGGTCATCCGGCCGAGGCCGCTTCGCATACTGATGTGCTGCACGTCGCGCCCGACGGGCGCGGGACCGCCTGTACGGCGCTCAGTCCGTGCGCGTTGGACACCGCGCGGGACCAGGCAGGGAAACTGGTCCCGGACGCCGAGGGGGACGTCGTCGTCGAACTGCGGGGCGGCACCTACCGGCTCACCGGTCCGTTCCGGCTCGGGGTCCAGGACTCCGGCCGGCCCGGGCACCCGGTGGTCTACCGGGCCGCCGCAGGGCAGCAACCGGTGCTCACCGGCGCCCTGAAGGTCACCGGGTTCACCAAGACCGACGCGGAGAAGAACGTCTACCGCGCCAAAGTGCCGGCGGGCACCGCCAGTCGGGAACTGTTCGTCAACGGGGTGCGGGCCGACCGCGACCGGGGCACGCGGGACCCGTCCGGGTTCTCCGTCACCGCCACCGGCTTCACCACCGCGGACCCGTCATACACCGCATGGACCGATCCCGCCCGGGTCGAAGTCGTGCGCAACAGCGGCTGGAAGCAGATGCGCTGCCCGCTGGCCTCCATCACGGCCTCCGCGTCCGGCGGTTCCGACCTGACCGTGGATCCCGGCTGCTGGAACAACAACCACAGCTCGGTACCCAACCCGGGATTCCCGTTCAACGGCGCAGGCCTGCCCACCATGGACGGTGTCACCTGGTTGGAGAATTCCTACCAACTCCTGGGCACCCCGGGCCAGTTCTACCTCGACCAGAACGCCGGCTACCTCTACTACGTGCCGCGACCGGGCGAGGACCTGGCCACGGCCGACGTCGAACTGCCGGTGGCTCAGCAGCTGGTGGACGTCTCCGGCACCCCCGGCCATCTCGCGCCGCTCAACGACACCGACTGGCGGGCGGTCTACACCGGAAGCTGGGGCAACTCCGGCGGGCGGCACCTCGGTGACCTGAACGCCGACGTGCACTACACGTCCACCGACGGCGACGCGGTCAGCTACACCTTCGACGGCACCGGCATCCAGATGCTCTCGGAGACCAACACCGACGAGGGCAGCGCCGACGTCTACGTCGACGGCAAGAAGGTGTCGACGGTCTCCGGCAACGGGCCGGTGCGGCTGGCCCAGCAGGCCATGGTCTCCGTCACCGGACTGCCCAAGGGCTCCCACACCGTCCGCGTGGTCAAGACCGGCGGATCGTACCTGCTGGTCGACGGCTTCACGGTGATCCCGGACCCGATCGCGCCGGTGCACGACATCACCTTCTCCGGCATCACCTTCACGGGTACCACCTGGACCGCCCCCACCGCCGAGGGCTACGTCGACAACCAGGCCGGCGTCGTCTGGGACCCGACGACGCGCGCACCTGCCCGTATCCCGGCCGCCGTCCAGGTGCACCGGGGCCAGCGGATCACCTTCAGCGGCGACACCGTCACGCACACCGGCACCAGCGGGATCGACCTCGCCGACCAGACCCAGGACTCCACGGTGACCGGGAGCACGATCACCGACACCTCCGGCACCGGAGTCGCGGTCGGTGAGGTGGACGACTACTACCAGACCGAGCCGGGCCTGATGACCAGCGGTAACACGGTCTCCCGCACGGTGGTGCAGTTCCCCGGCCAGGAGTACGCCGACGCCGTCGGCATCTGGGTCGGCCACAGCCGCGGCACGACGCTGTCGCACAACGACGTCGGCTACACCCCGTACTCCGGCATCTCCATCGGCTGGGGCTGGGGCTGGGCCTCGGACTGCACCCTGCAGGCCAAGCAGGGCCTGCCCGACCCGTGCCTGCACGGCACGACCTACGCGGGCGGTCAACACGTCGTCGGCAACCACGTGCACAGCGTGATGGGCGCGCTGTTCGACGGCGGTCCGATCTACACCCTCGGCGGCCAGTCGGCGGCCTCGGAGTTCACCGGCAACGTCCTGTCGGAGTGCATCGACGGGTGCAACATGATCTACCACGACGAGGGAAGCTCGCTGTGGGACACCCACGACAACGTGGTGCGCTTCAGCAACGGGTCGCTCTGGACGAACCTGTGGACGCCGAGCATCCACGATGACTCGATCCACGACAACTACAGCGACACCGCCTCGTTCAACAACAGCGGCACCGGTATCACCTTCCAGCAGGCCACCGTGGTGACCGACGGGAACTGGCCGGCGGCGGCGCTGGCGATCGTCAAGGCCGCAGGCCCCGGCACCCTGCCCGGCGGGACCGCGGACGACGACGACCTCCGGGTCGCGTACACCGGCAGCTGGTCGTCGAGCGGATCGCGCGGCGACGGCGACCTCGACAACGGGGTGCACTACACCCAGCAGAACGGCGCGGCCGCCACGATCAGCTTCACCGGCACCGGCATCGGCTTCCTCACCGAGACCAACTCCGACGAGGGCGACATCGCCGTCACGCTCGACGGCGTCTCCCAGGGCACGGTCAGCGCCGACACCCCGCAGCGGCACACCCAGCAGAAGCTCTGGTCGACCAGCGGACTGACCGACGCCCCGCACACGCTGACGGTGACCAAGCTCAGCGGCAGCTACCTCCTGGTGGACGGCTTCACCCTCAGCTGACCGGCCGGTGCCGGCCGAAGAAAGGCAGAAAATGCTCCTCCTCAAGGCACGAACGACGCCGGTGCTGGCGGCGGTGACCGCCGTCGTGGCCGCGCTGCTGGGCGCCGCTCCCGCCTCGGGCTCGGGCCGCCCCGCGCCCGACAGCCCGCGACTGGCCGCATGGTCGCCGAGCATGACCATCGGCGGTCCCAACTTCGACAACCGGACGATCCGGATGGTCGTCCACCCCAGCATCGGCGGGCACGCCCTGCGCCTTCACCTCTCCAACCTGCGCGGCACCACCCCGCTCACGATCGGGGCGACCAGCGTGGCCGCCCAGGCCGACCGGGCCACCGCCGTCCCCGGCACCGCGCACGCGGTCACCTTCGGGCACCACGCCTCGGTGACCATCCCCGCGGGGGCGGAGGCCGTCAGCGACCCGGTCCCGATGACCGTCACCGCCGGCCGGAGCATCCTGGCCAGCGTCTACCTGCCGAACGCCACCAGTTCGGCCACCTGGCACTCCGACGCGTTCGACACCACGTACCTGTCCGCCGCGGGCGACCACACGGCCGAGGCGGGCGACGGCGGCTACATCGCGTCGACCACGTCCTGGTACTACCTGTCCGGGCTCGACGTCGTCCCCGACGTCGCCCGCGGCGTCGTCGTCGCCTTCGGCGACTCCATCACCGACGGCTACAACACCCCGACGGGTGCGTACCAGCGCTGGCCCGACGACCTGGCCCGGCGGCTCGCGTCCACCAGCCCGATGGGCGTGGTGGACGCGGGCATCGGCGGCAACCGGGTGCTGACCGACGTACCCAACATCTGGCAGGGCATCAGCGCCACCAAGCGGTTCGCCCACGACGCGCTCGGCCAGCCGGGAGTGCGCGACGTGATCCTCCTGGAGGGGATCAACGACATCGGCAACAACGCGGGACCCGGCGGCCGCCCGCTCACCGCACAGGACCTGATCGACGGCTACCGGAACCTGGTCGGCCAGGCCCACGCGGCCGGGGTCCGGATCATCGGCGCCACCCTGCTGCCGGACAAGGGCAACGGCTACTACAGCGACTCCGCGGAGGCGCTCCGGCAGGCGGCCAACACCTGGATCCGCACCAGCGGTGCCTTCGACGGGGTGGTCGACTTCGAGAAGGCCGTCGCCGATCCGGCCGACCCGGCGGAGCTGGACCCCCGTTTCGACTCGGGCGACCACATCCACCCCAACGCGGCCGGCATGCAGGCGCTGGCCGACGCCGTCGACCTGGGCCTTCTTCGCTAGAGCTCAGCCGTAGGCGCGGGGCGGTCCCTGCCGGACCGCCCCGCGCCCGCGCCCTTGACGCACGGCGCTGCTGCGACGCGGAGTCCGGCGGTCAGCGCGCCGGTGCGGTGGAATCCCGCAGGACCAGCGGGGTGGCGAGTTCCACGTGCAGGGTGTCGATGGCGTGTCCGGCCAGCAGGCGCATCAGCAGCGAGACCGCCATACGCCCCATCTCCTCCAGCGGCTGCCGTGCGGTGGTGAGCATCGGCAGGGTGCACTGGCCGAGTTCGCTGTCGTCGAAGCCGGTGACGGACACGTCCTGGGGGACGCGCAGGTTCCGCTCGCGGGCCGCGCGCAGGGCGCCGGCCGCGGTCTTGTCGTTGAACGCCACGATCGCGGTGGGCGCCGGCACGCCCTCCAGCAGCGACAGGGCCGCCCGGTAGCCCATTTCCGCGGTGGGCTCCTCGACATGCCGCACCAGCGCGGGGTCGACGAGAATCCCGACCTCCGACAGTGCGGAGGCGTGTCCGGCCAGCCGGTTGCGCGTCACCTGCCACTCCCGGGGACCGCCGACGAATCCGATACGCCGGTGGCCCAGCGACGTCAGGTGCCCGGTGATCCGCCGCGCGCCCGCCGCATGAGCGGCCGACACCGACGCCACGTCCTCCGGCAGTTCGACCCGCGGGTCGATCACCACCAGCGGGTACTGCCGCGCGTGCAGCGCCTCCAGGTCCTCACCGGAGTCGGGCGGAAGGACCAGCACGGCCCCGGCGATCCCGGACCGCCGGGGGAGGTCGAGCAAGGACGGGCTCTGCTCCTGCGCGCTCCTGCCCGCCTGCACCATGGCCCCGCGGCCGTGCAGGGCGAGCGCCTCGACCACGGAGGTGACGATCGGCCCGAAGTAGTCGGTCAGCCGGTAGGGGCAGTACACGAACACCGGCTGAGCCGCCGGCTCCTGCTCCCGCGCGCCGAGCGCCCCGTCGCCCAGACGCCGCGCCGCCTGGCGCACCATCTCCTGCGTCGCGGGGGCCACGGCGTCACGGCCGTTGATCACCCGGGAGACGGTGGCGACCGACACGCCCGCCTCGGCGGCGATGGCCCGTACGGTGACCCGCGAACCCGGCCGCCTACCCAACCCGTACAGAGCTCCGTTCCATGGTGCGGCAGTCTATCGACACCCCTGCCTGCAACGGCCTGTGAACGCACAGGTCAGCGCAGGGCGCGTCATACCGGTGAGCGGTGATGTAACAGAACGGTAGTTAGGTTTCCTGTCTAAAGGCTTGACGCGGTTGTCTGTACACGCGCAAACTCCCGTCCAGCCAGGCCGAGTTCCTCCCCACGCCCTTCGGCCCAATGGAGTCAACATGCGCGTCAAACACGGCATCGCGGCGTTTGCCACCACGGCACTAGCCGCAGCCGGTGCTCTCGTCGGTGTCACCGGTGAGGCCCACGCCGCCGGTCCGGCACTGCCGGCCCACTTCGCCGCCCCCTACCTCCAGATCGACGGCAACACCGCCAACGACATGGCCGCGGACATGAACGCCACCGGCCTGAAGTACTACACGCTGGCCTTCCTCATCCCACGATCCGGCTGCACCCCGTACTGGGAGGGCAGCGGCGACTCGGTCGGCGCGTACACCTCGCAGATCAACGCGCTCAAAGCAGCCGGCGGCACAGTGATCATCTCCTTCGGCGGAGCCGAGGGCGGCGAACTGGCCCAGACCTGCACCTCGGTGTCGTCCCTGACGGCTGCCTACGCCAACATCGTGAACACCTACGGCATCAACCGCCTGGACTTCGACATCGAAGGCGGCACCCTGGGCGACACCGCCGCCAACCAGCGCCGCAACCAGGCCCTGGCCGCCCTCCAGGCGCAGAACCCGTCGGTGCAGGTCGCCTACACCCTGGCCGTGGACCCCGGCGGCCTGCCCTCGCAGGAGTACAACGTCCTCAGCGACGCCAAGAGCAAGGGCGTCAACGTCAGCGCCGTCAACCTGATGACGATGGACTTCGGCGACGGCGAGAACGCCCTCAACGACGCCGAGTCCGCGGCCCGTTCGTCCGCGAGCCAGCTCGCGGGCCTGTACGGCATCTCGACCTCGGCGGCGTACGGGCGGATCGGTCTCACCCCGATCGCAGGCCAGAACGACGACAACGAGTACTTCTCGCAGGCCGACGCGCAGACGCTGGAGAGCTTCGCCGCCGCCAACGGCGTCCAGGAGTTGGCGTTCTGGGAGGTCGACTACTACGACAAGGGCACGGGCTACGCCTACTCCCGCATCTTCAACAAGATCACCGGCGGCAGCACCGGTGGCGGCGGAACGGGTTCGGGCAAGACCGGCCAGATCACCGGCTACGGCGGCAAGTGCGTGGACGTGGCCGGCGCCAGCAGCGCGAACGGCAGCGCGGTGCAGCTCTACGACTGCAACGGCACCGGTGCGCAGCAGTGGACCGTGGGCACCGACGGCACTGTGAAGGCCCTCGGCAAGTGCATGGACGTCACGTCGGCCGGCACCGCCGACGGCACCACCGTGCAGCTGTACGACTGCAACGGCTCCGGCGCCCAGACCTGGCAGCACCAGTCCAACGGCGAACTGGTCAACCCCAGCTCCGGCAAGTGCCTGGACGCCACGGGACCCAGCTCGGCGAACGGCACCCGCCTGCAGATCTGGACGTGCTTCGGCAGCTCCAACCAGCAGTGGAACCTGCCTAGTTGATCCTCGGGTCGCACCGGCCCCCGACCCCCGCCGCCCGGGCGCAGGGGGTCGGGGGCCGGCTGCGTTCCCGGAGGCCGGCGGGCGGCGCCGTCAGCGGGCCGCCGCGGGGCAGAAGGGACCGTCCAGGGCGGCCCATTGGAGGAGCAGGACGGTCTTGCCGTCGGCGATGCGGCCGTCGCGGGTCATCGCGAGGGCCTCGGCGAAGGGGAGTTCGAGGACCTCGATGTCCTCGCCGTCCTCCTCGACCCCGCCTCCGGACCCGGTCCGGTCGGACCCCGGACGGCACCGCGCCCCCGGCGCGGCCCGGCGTCACAGGCCGGCGATCACCTCCGCCGAGGTCAGCGGCAGGGAGAACATCGGGTAGTCGAAGGCGAGCGCGTTGTCGTGCTCCTCCTGCGAGGTGGCGGCGAGGCAGTCGCGCACGGTCACGACCCGGAAGCCGTGTTCGTAACCGGTGCGCATCGTGGACTCCACGCAGCAGTTGGTGAGGAAGCCGCCCAGGACGATCGTGTCGATGCCCTTGCTGCGCAGGATGAAGTCGAGGTTGGTGCTGGCGAACGTGTCCAGGCCGCGCTTGCCCTCGATCACGATGTCGCCGTCGGCCGGGGCCAGTTCGTCCGTGATCGCGGCGCCCCAGGTGCCCTTGACGAACGCGGAGCCGTCCACGACCCCCTTGAGGATGCCGTACGGGTGGCGCGAGAGCTCGCCGTAGCCGGGGGCGAAGGCGATCGGCGCGTGCATGACGGTGACGCCGGCGGCGCGGGCGGCCTCGGCCAGGGCCACGGTGTTCGCCAGCATCCCGGTCTTCGCCATCACGCCTGCCACGGCGTCGTGGAGCACCCCGCCCGGGCTGGTGAAATCGTTCTGGTACTCGATCAGGACCAGTGCGGTCTTCGCCGGGTCGAGGCGGAGGGTCTCGGTCATGGCGGCTCCTCGGGGTGAGCTGGGACACATCAGAGGCTTGCCCCAGCTTGCCCGATACCGGCCCCCGCTGGACAGCGTGCCGGGCGTACGCGCGTGAACTTCCGCGGCGGCGCCGATCCGGCGGCTTCTGCCCGGCCGTGTCGATTCCGCGACGTCCCGTTCGACGTATCAGTGACAGCGCGACCGGCCCTTGCCGGCTCCCCGCCCTGCGGGCGCTGCCCGTCCCCGAACAGGAGAACTGCCATGACGACGCAATTGCACCCGGCCCCGAGCACTCCCGGCGGCACGACGACGACCGTGCACGCCAGGCGGCGGGCGCGGGCTGTCGCCACAGGGGCCGCCACGCTGCTGCCGGCGGCGGTCTGGCTGGTGGCGCACGCGCTGGGCGCCGGTTTCGTCCTCACCGACTCCCAGGGCACCGCGACCATCGGCCTGCCCGTCGTCCTGGCCTTCTCCTTGCTGTTCGCGCTGCTGGGCTGGGGTTCCCTCGCCCTCATGGAGCGCCGCATCGCGCGCGCCGCGACCTGGTGGACGGCCCTGGCCGTCACCGTCGCCCTGCTCTCCCTGGTCCCGGTCTTCGTCGAGCAGGCCACCGGCGGCACCAAGGCCGCGCTGGCACTGATCCACCTCGCTGTCGCAGCGGCCCTCATCCCCCTGCTGCGCCGAACCACCGGCAGTGGCTCCGGCCGTGTCCGCACAGCGCGTGGTCGATGAGTGTCTGGACAGTCCGGTCGACCTTCGTCCGATCGACCCGGGCGGTGGTCGCTTTCATCGATACGGTCACCGCCCGGCGGCCGTCGGGGTGACTGCCCGGGGACCGCGGATTCCGACGGTTGCGGGACAGGTGGCCTTCAGCGGGGCGGCGGTTACCCGGCGAGCAGTTCGACCGGGATGTTGCCGCGCGTGGCGTTGGAGTACGGGCAGACCTGGTGGGTGGCCTCGATGAGCTCGCGACCGACTGCCGGGGGCAGGCCGTCCGGCAGTTTCGTACGGGCGCCGCGGTCGCCCTGAGCGTGGGCGATGTGGTGTGCCTTCCGCACGGCTGCGGGCACGCTCTGGCCGACAGCCCCGCGACGTCCCTGACGGGCGCACCCTCGGCCTCCCTGCGCGAGATTGCGCCGAGCGCCGACGAGGGCGAGGGAGCCACGACGGTCCTGCTGTGCGGCGCGTACACGATCGACCGGACCCGGCCGCACCCCCTGTTCTAGGAACTGCCCGAGGTCATCCACCTTCCGGCACGTCTCGGCCACCGCACGCGGCTACTTGCTGCCGTCAACCTGCTCGGTGACGAGATCGCGCACCCCGACCACGGAACCGAAGCGGTCGTGTCGGCCCTGCTGGACATCATGCTTCTGTACATCCTGCGGGCCTGGTTCGACGAGCAGGCGGACGACGGCCCCGGCCACCGGGTGGGCCGCGGCCTTGCGCGATCCGGCGATCACCGCAGCGCTGCGCCATATCCACCAGGAACCCGCCGGGCAGTGGCCGGTCGAGGCGCTGGGCGCGAAAGCCGGACTGTCGCGCGCGGCCTTCTCCCGCCGGTTCACCTCGCTGGTCGGCAAACCGCCGCTGGGCTACCTGACCTGGTGGCGGATGACCCTGGCGGCGCGACTGCTGCGCGACAGCGACAAGCCGATACAGACCGTCGCGCAACGCACGGGATACACCTCCGAATTCGCCTTCGCCAAGGCGTTCAAGCGGGAGTACGGCGTGGCCCCCGGTCGGTACCGCCGGCAGTCGCGAGGCTAGTCCGGCCGGCGCGCCCTGCCACGCGGTCCTGCCCGTTGTGCTCAGCTGATTCTGAGTAATTTGGGCTCCGTTGGCTGCTGCAGCAAACACGTAGCACGCAGGATGGTAAGTGATAGCGTAGTACCTATGGATGGTGAGATCGTCCCTTCCGAGGTGGCACCAGCGCTGCGGGCGGGAGTGCTGCGACTGGCTCGCCGGCTGCGAGTGGAGCGCGACCGATCCGCGTTGAGCAACGCCAAGGTGGCCGTGCTCAGCCACCTGGCTCGGGTGGGCGAGAGCACGCCGCTGCGCGTCAGCCGCGAGGAACGCCAGCAACCGCAGTCGCTGACCAGGGTCTTCGCCGAGCTGGAGGCCGGCGGTCTGATCGACCGCCGTCCCGACGGCAAGGACGGCAGGCAGAGCGTGCTGACGCTCACCGAGACGGGCCGGGCCTCGCTGGCAGCGGATATGGCGCTGCGGGACCGCTGGCTGAGCGAGGCCCTCACGGGGTTGTCCACCACCGAGTTGGGCGTGCTCGTGCTGGCGGCGGGGATCATCGAGCGGATAGGGGAGACCAGTGAACGATGAGTCCGCGGAGACGCCCGAGGCCGTCATCGCCGAGCCGGCCTGGGTGCACCACGCGGTCTGGTGGCGGTTGTACCCCCTCGGTTTCGTCGGCTCCTACCCCCCGCCGCAGACCGGTGCACCGGGGCCGGGGGAGCGCAGGTTGCGGCGGATCATCGCCTGGCTCGACCACGCCGTCGAACTCGGTGCGTCCGGGATCGCACTCGGCCCGATCTTCACCGCCGCCACGCACGGCTACGACACCCTCGACCACTTCGCCATCGACCCGCGCCTGGGAGACGAGCACGACTTCGACGCGCTCGTCTCGCAAGCCCACCGACGCGGTCTGCGCATACAGCTGGACGGGGTGTTCAACCACGTCAGCCGCGACCACCGGCTCGCGCAGGCCGCGCTTCGCGACGGACCGGCCGGACAGGCGGCCGGCTGGTTCCGCACCGTCGGGTCGTCGGAACGAGTCGAGCTGGCCACCTTCGAGGGCCACCAGCAGCTCGTCGCCCTCAACCACGACAACCCCGAAGTCCAGGCCCACGTCGTGCAGGTCATGCGCCACTGGCTGGACCGCGGCGCGGACTCCTGGCGACTCGACGCGGCCTACGCCGTCCCGACCGCCTTCTGGGCGCAGGCCCTTCCCGCGGTCCGCGCCACGCATCCGGACGTGTGGTTCGAAGCAGAGGTCCTCCACGGCGACTACGCCGCGTTCGTCCGCGACAGCACTGCCGACGCGACCACCCAGTACGAACTGTGGAAAGCGATCTGGTCGTCGATCGACGACCGCAACTTCCACGAGCTGGACTGGGCGCTGCGCCGCCACAACGCCATGCTCGCCGGCTTCGTCCCCGCGACGTTCATCGGCAACCACGACGTCACCCGGATCGCCACGCAGATCGCCGACACCAGGCACCTGCCCCACGCGATCGTCCTGCTGACCATGCTCGGGGGCACGCCCGGCGTCTACGCCGGTGACGAATTCGCCCTCGAAGGCGTCAAAGAGCACCGCCCCGGCGGCGACGACGCCATCCGGCCCGAGTTCCCCGCCCACGGCCCGGGGCTGCCGGCGGGCAACCAGCCGATCCACCGCCTCTACCAGCACCTGATAGGCCTGCGCCGCCGCCATCCATGGCTGCACCACGCCCGCAGCACCACCTTGCACCTGGACAACCAGCAGTACCTCATCCGGATGACGCACGACGCCGACCACCTCGATGTCGCGCTCAACCTCGCCGACCACCCGCTCCAACTCACCCAGAACGCCCGCATACTTGCCGCCGACCCCGAGACCGGGCACGACTCCGGCCAGGTCGGACCACACGGCTGGGCAGTATTCGTCGGGTCCGACGGCGCCGGGCACCGGTGACCGACGACCCGCTGTGCTGGACCCGCCTACGAGGGCGCCGGCCGGCCCGGGATGCAGCCGGCGCCGACCCTCACAGCAGGCCCGGCCGGACCGCGGACGCCGAGGCGCGGATCAGCAGGCCGGCCAGGGCCGTCCTGCTGCTGACGCCGAGCTTGGCGAAGACGCGGGACAGGTGCATCTCGACCGTCTTCTCGGCGAGGAAGAGCCGCTGGGCGATCTGGCGGTTGGTCAGTCCTTCGCTGACCAGGGAGGCCACCTGCTTCTCCCGCCGGGTCAGCGACGGCCGGCCCGCGTCAGCGGCGCCCGCGGAGGCGGGGTCGGGGTCGGGGGCGGTGCGGCAGCCCAGGTCCCTGCGGGCAGCGAGCGCGCGGCGGGCCATCGGCCGGGCGCCGTAGGCCGCGCACGCGGTCTGCACCTCCCGCAGGCAGACCTCGGCCTCGTCCGTCCTCCCGCGGGCCGCGAGCAGGGTGCCGACGAGCATCCGGGCACGGAGGGCGTCCACCACCGAGCCGGCGCCCTCCAGCGCCTCCACGGCGGACCTGGCCGTGTCCAGCGCGCCCGCCGGTGCGCGGGCGGCCAGCGCCTGCGCCTGGCCCAGGAGCGCGAGGCCGCTGCGGCCGGGCAGGCCGAGCCGGTCGGCGGCGTCCGAGCCCAGGTCGGCAGCGCGGCGAGCCTCCGCCCCGCGTCCCGCGGCCAGTTCGGCCCGCACCACCAGTTCGCCCCAGCTCACCCGCGACCACGGGTCGAAGGCCTCGAAGCCGGGGCCGCCGCCCGTGCGTGCGAGGGTCAGGCAGCCTTCGGCGTCGCCCGACTCCAGCCGGTGCTCGGCCTGCATGTACCGCGAGAGCGAGTCGAAGAGCCCCTCGGCCGGCCCGGACCGCGGCTCGACCGGGCGCAGGCCGGCGCCCGGCGGGGCCGTGGGGTCGCCGGTCCACAGGCCCGCCCAGCGGTTCAGCACGCGGGCGGCGGCCCGCTCCTCGCCGCCGCCGGACGCCTGGGCGAGGTCGACGCCCTCCTCGGCGCAGCTCCTGGCCTCGTGCAGGCGGCCCAGGGAGTGCAGCAGCAGGGTGCGGGCGACGAAGACGTTCGGCAGGTGCGCGGCCTGCCCGCCGTACCGGGCGAAGGCCAGCGCGCGGTCGACGTGGCGCAGCGCCTCGGTGGGGCGTTCCAGCAGCAGTTCGCTCCAGCCGACCCAGGCCCCGGCGTCCTGGCGCCGGGTGAACTCCTCGTCCAGCATGCGGTCCAGCAGTTCCGCCGCCCGGTCGGCTTCGCGCGCCGCGGCCCTGCGGTCCGCGGCGAGGCAGGCGGCGGACGCGGCGATGCCCAGGGCCGTGGCCTGGAAGGGCGCCGCCGACGGGTGGCTGCGGACGGTCACCAGCGCCCGGTAGGCCCACTCGCGGCCGGCCGTGGTCTCGCCCGCCACGAACTCGCCCTGCGCCCGCTCCAGTTCGAGCCCGGCACGCTCCAGCCCCGGCGCGCCCCTGAGCGCCGCGATCTCGCGGTCGAGCAGCTCCCCGGCCTCCACCGGCCGGCCGAGCTGGCGGTCCAGGCGCGCGCACAGCGCGGCGGCCTCGGCTCTGGTGGCCGACGGCCGGCCGGGGAAGCCGGCCAGCGCCTCGTGCAGCACCTCCCGGCCGGCCTGGAGGTGGCCCGAGGCACCCAGCGCCGTGCCCAGCAGGACCATCAGCTCCAGCCTGCGCGCCGTGTGCTCGCCGGCGGCCGGGACGAGGCGGATGGCGGTGCGCAGCCACTGGGCAGCGGTGGCCGGCGCCTGGACGCGTACCGCCTGCGCGGCCTCGGCCAGCACCTCGGCGGCGTCGAGGTCGCCGACCGCCGCGGTGCACTGGACGTGGTAGGCGCGGGCGGCGGCCGGCAGGCCCGCGCGGCGCAGGGCCACCGCGGCCCGGGCGTGGGCACCCAGCCGCCAGCCGGGGCTGGTGCTGTCGTAGACCACGCGGCGCACCAGGGAGTGCCGGAAGGAGAAGTCGAGGGGGCCCGCGGTGGGCCTGATGATGTCCGCGGCGGCCAGTTCGTCGATCGCGCCGAGGGCCACGGCCTCGTCGAGGGAGGCGATCTCGGCGGCGAGCGGCACGTCGAAGGACTCCCCGGCCACCGCGGCGGCCCTGGCCAGCAGCGTGCCGTGCGGGCTGAGCGCGTCGAGTTCCGCCAGCAGCGCGGCCTCCACGGCGGGCGGCAGCTCTCCGGCGTCGCCCGGCGTCAGGGAGGGGTCGGCAGGCAGGCTCTGCGGCATGCACGCGTGCAGAGCCTTGAGGTAGAGCGGGTTGCCCCTGCTCTCCTGGTACAGCGCGCGGTGCCAGGGGGTGCTGGTGCGCTCGCCGAGCAGGGCGGCCATGTCGCGGTCGCTGAGCGGTCCGAGCTGGAGGCGCTCGTGGTCCCACGCGGTCCCGGCGAGCGCCGCGCGCAGCCGGACGGGGGTCTGCCGGTGGCGGTGGGCCAGGACCAGCAGGACGGGGGTGTCGATGGGCCGGCGCAGCAGTTGGGCGATGAGTTCCACGGATTCCTCGTCCGCCCGGTGCATGTCGTCCAGCGCCAGGACCAGCGCGGGGACGGCCAGCGCGTGCAGCGACTGGCGCACCGCGCGGTAGAAGCCGTGCAGTCCCAGCGGCAGCGGCGCCGGGTGGGTGCCCGGGGCCGGGGCGGCGGCCGGTACCAGGGGGGCGAGCGAGGGGAAGACCGAGCCGAGCGACCGCAGCGTCTCATGGGTGGGCCGCGCGGCGCCGCCGGTCGCCAGGTCGGCGAGGCGGTCGTCGAGCGCGTCCACGAACGGGCCGAACAGGATGCGGCGTTCGGGTTCGGGGGCGCGGCCGGTGAGAGCTGGAAGGCCGCGCGCGGCGGCGGCCCGCTCCAGCTCGCCGAGTAATCGCGTCTTGCCGATGCCCGGCTCGCCGATGATCTCCAGGACCCGGCCGCGGCTGTCCTTCAGCCCGCCCAGGACGAGTTCCAGCGTCCGTAACTCGCTGCGCCGTCCCACGAAGGGCTCGCCTGCGCCTGCGCGGGCGCCCGGCGTGTTCGTTGCGCCATCCCCTGGATGCCTGGTCAGCGGCTTCACAGTCAAGACCTTTCGAGTGCTTCTCATGGTTGCCCGCGGGACCGCGCCGAACCGAGCGTTTGCCCTGTTATTGGTCTGCACCTATGACGTAGTGGGATCGTGACACGAATCTGGCTCTTTGTCCCAGGAGTGGCGTCGGCCGGCCGGCGTCAGCGTCCGCCCGCCGCCTCCCGCGCGGGTGCCGCGGGCCGCTCGGCGGCGGCCAGAGCGTCCTTGACCCGCTGCTCCCAGGCGGGTTTGGCGTAGACGGTGCCGCCGATGAACACCACGTCCAACTGCGAGGACGAGAAGGTGGCGTACGCCTCGGCACCGTCGCGCGCGGTCGGCTGGCCCTTGACGTTGAGGGAGGTGTTCATCAGCACGGGCACGCCGGTCAGCCGCTCGAAACCGTCGAGGATCCGCCACAGTCCCGGCACCTCGTCGGCGTGCACGCTCTGCACGCGGGCGCTGCCGTCGTCGTGGACCACCGCCGGGATCAGGTCCCTGCACTCGGGGCGTACGGGGACGGTGACCGTCATGTGGCGCAGCTGCGCGGAGGCGGGGACGTCGAACCACGCGTGCAGCGACTCGGACTTGACCGCAGGCGCCAGGGGGCGGAAGCCCTCGCGGAACTTCACCGCCGCGTTGACCCGGTCGCGCGTTCCGCGCTCGCGCGGGTCGGCCAGGATGCTGCGGTTGCCCAGCGCCCGCGGCCCGAACTCCAGCCGCCCCTGAGCCCAGCCGAGGACGCAGCCCTCGGCGAGCAGCGCGGCGGCGGCCTCCTCGGCGACCCCGGGCGCGGCCGGAGCGTGCCAGTACGGCGTCGCGGACGGCGGCGGGGTCTCGTCGACGTCCGGGCCGAGGAAGGTCATCGGCGGGCAGCGGACCGCCGCGGGGTCGGCGGCGAAGGCCAGGGCGGCGCCGACCGCGGTGCCCTCGTCGCCGGCGGCCGGCTGCACGTACACCTCCTCGACCAGCCCCGACGCGCACAGCCGGCCGACGGCCACGCAGTTGAGCGCGACGCCGCCGGCCAGCGCCACGCGCGCCACCCCGGTCCGCCGCACCCAGTGGCCGACCACGTGCAGGAAGGCCTCCTCGACCCGCTCCTGGACCGCCGCGGCGAAGTCCGTCTGCAGCGGCGTCGGCGGCCGGCCGGGCTCCTGCGCCGGGCAGCCGTACTCCACCAGCCGTTGCCGCGACCCGGAGAAGGTCTCGCGGGCACGGGGGTCGTGGTTCAGGCCGAGCAGCGGGACCGAGAAGCGCCCGTCGGCCTCCAGGACGACGGCCTCGCGCAGCGCGGAGCGGAAGCGGGCGGGGTCGCCGGACGCGGCCAGGGCCATCACCTTGTACTCGTCGCTGTTGGGCCAGAAACCCAGGTGCAAGGTGGTCAGCCCGTAGAGCAGGCCGAGACTGCTGCGGAAGTCCAGCGCGGCCAGCCGCCGCAGTTCGCCGTCCTTCCAGTGGTGGACGGTGACGGCGTGCAGTTCGCCCATCCCGTCCAGGACGACCACGAGCGCCTCGCCGAAGCCGGACGGGACGGCGGCGCTGAGCGCGTGCGCCCGGTGGTGGTTGACCGGCCGGACCTCCAGCCGCCCGGCGGCGGCCGGGTGGTTCGCGTGCAGCAGCCGGGTCTGGTTGGCGGGGTCGTACACCGAGGAGTAGCGCAGCCGGGAGTACGCGTCCGCCTGCGAGAAGGCCGCCATGCGCCCGTAGTCGAAGTTGTGGGCGACGACCTGCACGTCGGCCATGCCCAGTCCCGCGGAGCGCAGGCAGTAGTCGATGGCGTCGCGCGGGAAGCGGTGGTCGAACTTGGAGCCGGAGAACCGCTCCTGCTGTACGGCGGCGACCAGCTCGCCGTCGACCAGCAGCGCGGCGGCGGAGTCCAGGCCCTGGAAGAGCCGGCTCTCCGGCGTGCTCAGGCCGGGGAATTCGCGCGTCTTGCATTCCTGCGACCCGTCGAGGCCGCTGTAGCCCAGGACGACTCGGGGCGTGCCGGTGGCGGTCATGAGGACTCCTGCGAGGTGGCGGTGACGGCGGGTGGGGCGGGCATGGCTGCTGAGGGGGAGGACGGTGACGGCGGCCGGCACGGCTCATGCGCGCCGAAGGGCACGGCGGAGCCGGGCGGGCCTTCCGCAAGCGCGGCGCCGATCGCGGCGGCCAGCAGCGGGGCGACACCGGCCGTTTGGCGCGGATCGCCCGCCGGCCTCGCCCGCCAGCCGGCGGCCACCGCCGCGACGATGCCGTCCTTGTGGCTGAGGGAGACGGCGAAGGCGTCGAGGCCCAGGTCCGCCGCCGCGCGCGCCGCGCTCCCGCCGAGCGTCACGGCGGGCGCCCCCTCCGGGCGGCGCAGCACCGTGATGTCCCGGGGGGCGACACCCTGGAACAGGCCGCGCCCGAGCACCTTGAGCAGCGCCTCCTTCGCGGCGAACCGGCCGGAGAGGTACTCGCGCCGCCGAGCGGGTCCGAGCCAGGAGGCCTCTGCCAGCTCGCCGGGCGCGTAGACGTAGGCGGTGAACCAGCCCCGGCCCATGACGCGGTCCAGCTCGCCGGCCCGCAGCAGGTCGACGCCGAGCCGCAGCCCCGGGGCGTGGGGCGGTACGCCGGACAGGGCCGGGCTCATCCCGCGCTCCTGCCGCCGGCCCGCGCGGAGACGCCGGCCGGGGTCACGTACGGCTCCGGGACCGGGCCGCTTCCCAGCAGGTCGCCTTTGACCAGGCCGTGGAAGACCGAGAGGCGGTGCACCGCGCCGGTGCCCTCCATGTACTCGAAGGCGCGCACGTCCCGGTACGCCTTCTCCAGCCACGGGTGCTCGATCAGCGAGGCCGGCCCCAGCAGTTCGGCGGCCAGCAGCGTCGTCTCCTCCGCGAGGGCGGCCGCCCTGGACTTCACGGCGCCGATCCTGGGGACGTCCACCACGCCGTGGTCGATCTCGCCCGCGACGGTGTGCACCAGCCGGCGCAGCGCCGCCGCGCGGTCGAGTACCCCGTCCAGGCGCCCGCGGGCCGAGGCGGGCATGGCGGGCCGGTGCGCCGCGGTGTAGTCGCACACCGCCTGGGTCACGCCGAGCGCCATTCCGGCGATGCCCGGCCGCCCGCGGTACAGGACGTGCAGCGCGCCGTACAGACCGCGCCGGCTCGGCGGCCGGTGCCGGCCGAGCACCTGCTCGGGCCGCACCCGCAGGTCCGTCAGGCGGATGTGGCTGATCCGCGCGCCGCGCAGGCCGACCATGGGCAGCAGTTCGGCCTCGAAGCCCTGCTGCGCGGTGTCGAGGAGGACCGCCTCGATGCCCCAGGGGCCCGGTGCGCGGCGGCAGAACACCACGCCTGTCTGCGCTCTCGCGGCGGTGCCGACGTACCGCTTCTCACCGTTCAGCACCAGCGTGCCGTCGTCGTCCGGGGCCAGCGACGTCTCCAGCTCCATGGCAGCCGAGCCCTTGCGCGGCTCGGTGAGTCCGAAGAACGTCCAGGTCGGGGCCGACGTGACGCGCTCGTAGTACGCGGTGCGCTGGGCGTCGTCCGCGAGGGCCTCCACCGCGAGGCCGGACAGCGAAGGGCCGGGGCAGGCCAGCAGCACGCCGGCGTCCCCGTAGGCCAGGCGCTCCGCGGTGACGGCCCAGCCGAGCGAGGAGGCGCTGGCCTGTACCGGGCCGGCCGGGTGGGCGCCGGTGTCGCGGTACTCGGGCGGCAGCGAGCCCTGCGCCTGGAAGCCGACGGCGGGCAGGTGGAGCAGCCCGGCGATGGCGTCCGGATCGCGGTCGACCGCGGCCCCCGCCTCCCGCATCCCCTCGGACAGCTCGCGGCAGTGGCGGTCCAGGGCGCGCAGCGGCGGGTCGAGGTCGGTTCCGGCCAGCGGCGCAGCCGGGGGCGCGTAGACCGTCGGGTAGGTCACCGCGGGCGGTGCGGCGAGGCCGCCGGTGTCAGACATGTCATCCCTCCGTACCGGGGTGGGCGTAGACGTTCGCGGCGATCTCGGCCGCGTGCAGCTCACCGCCGGGACCGTCGGCGAGGAAGCCGCTGGCCCCCAGCAGCCGCAGCAGGGTGCGTCCCGCCGCGACCAGCCGCAGGTGCGCGCGTGCGAGGGCGTCCTGTCCGGCCGGCGGGCCGCCCGCCCGCTCCTCCAGCAGCGCCAGGGCCGCGTCGGCCAGGCCGGCCTGGACCAGCTGGCGCGACAGCAGGTCCGCCCCGCCCGACGTCCTGGCGGCCAGGTGGTCAAGGGCGTGCCGCAGGGTGTGCTCGACCAGGTCGCAGTGCAGCGCGAGAAGACCGGCTCCGAAGGCCGCACGGGCCGGCGCGGGCACCGCCAGCTCCTCGGGCGTCGCAGGCCGGCAGGCGAGCCCGAAGCGGCCGGGCGACGACCCGTCGGGGTCCGCCGCGGCCAGCAGCACCAGCCCCTCCGGCGAGGGCACGCGGCGGGCCGGCGGACCGCCGGCGTCCTCCCGCAGGACCTGCGCGTGCAGCGCGTCGAGCCGCCGCGGGAAGCCGAAGGGCGCAGGGGGCACGCCCGGCGCGGGGTCAGCCTGCTGACCGGGTCGCGTGGGTACAGCGGTCGGGCTCATCGGTGTGCGCTCCTTGCCGGCAGTCGGGCGGAGGTCGGGGCGGCGCCCCTGTAGTGCAGGGCCAGGACGCTGCTGCGGCCGGTCCTGGGGTCGGTGTCGCACAGCACCAGGGCGCGGTAGCGCGCAGCCCAGTCCCGGTGGTGCCGGGCCAGGTCGAGCCAGACGCCGGTGCAGTACGAGCCCGGGCCGGCCCGGTGGCAGGGCAGGCCGGCGGCCGCCAGCTCCGCCGCGTCCGCCCCCGGGCCGGCCACCACCAGCACGTCCCGCTCCGGCACGCCGTCCGCCGCCGCGGCAAGGGCGCCGGCGAGTCGGCCCTCCGGCACGGCCGCCGGCGGCGAGGCCGGCCCGTAGCCGCCGTCCTGGCCGAAGAACAGCAGCGCCCCTGAGTCCGCCAGCCGCCTCTGCTCCAGCAGCGGTTCGGCGTAGGGCAGCGTCGTCTGCTCCAGCACCAGCAGCGCGAGGCGCGCGCAGCGGCCGGACCGGGCGTAGGCCCGTGCCAGCCGCAGCGCGGTGTACGGCGCGCGCAGCCCCTGCTCGGAGACCGCGAAGCTGCGCGCCCCGCCGCCCAGCAGCCGGTTGACGCCCGCGCTGACGGTGGTGAGCGGGTGGTAGTCCGGCAGGGCGTAGGCCAGTACCAGCAGGTCGGGTCCCTGCGGCCACGGCAGACCCGAGCGGTGTGCCGCGCCGACCAGGCGGTGTGCGAGGTCGGTGAAGGACACGCCGGTCCCGGAGCGGACCAGGTCCCCGCGCAGCGGCAGCCCGTGGGGGGCGATCAGGTCCCGGTGGTAGTCCAGCAGCTCCTGGTCGTAGCCGTACGGGTTGCGGTGGTCGGCCACCAGCCAGACGGCCGACTCCAGCGCGAGCGCGGCGGGAAGCGCGGGCACGGTCAGTTTGCCCCGTCAAGGCTGCGCTCGACGAAGTCCGCGAGCGTGCCGACGGTGCGGAAGTCGTCCATGTCGAGGTTCTCCGGGTCGATCTCCAGGCCTACGGCGTCCTCCAGCACCATCAGCAGTTCCAGGACTGAGGTGGAGTCCAGGTGCAGGTCGTCGAAGAGCCTGAGGTCCTCGCGCAGCCCGGTCACCTCGTGCTTGAGCACCTCGGTGAGGCACTTCTCGATGACGGCGATGGTCTCGGAACGGTCCACGGGTGCACTCCTTGTGCGGCGTGACGGAGGTTGCGGTGGTCGGTGTGGTCGGTGTGGTCGGTGCGGTTGTGGCGGTCGGTGTGGTCGGTCCTGCGGGGGAGTCGCGGAGGTCGTAGGGCGTGCGGGAGGGCGGGTGCGCCGCCGGTGTCACACCTCGACGAGGATCTGCCGGCCGAGCAGGTCCTCGACGGTGTCGCGACGGCGCACCAGGTGCGCGTTTCCGTCGAGGACGAGCACCTCGGCCGGGTGGCCGTGGCTGAGGAACAGCACGGGGGACGCGCTCGGCCCGTAGGCGCCGGAGCGCTCCACGCCCAGCAGGTCGCCGGGCTCGACGTCCGGCAGCTCCACCTGCTTGCCGATGACGTCGTTGGGTGTGCACAGCGGCCCCGTGACGGTGTACGGGCGGCGGCCGGGCTCCTCGGGGCGGGTCAGCGAGCGGATCGGGAAGTTGCGCTTGACGAAGCTGCCGATGCCCACGGCGGCCATGTGGTGGTTGGTGCCGCCGTCGGCGACGACGAACCACTCGCCGCGCGACTGCTTCACGTAGCGGGCGCGTACGACGTACAGGCCGCACCAGCCCGCGAGGTAGCGGCCCAGCTCGGTGATCACGCGGCAGCCGGGGTGCTCGCCGAGGAACGCGGCGACCTCGGCGTTGACCCCGTGGGCGGCCGCCGCGACGTCGAGGTCCTTCTCGTTGTCGAAGTACGCCACCCCCAGACCGCCCCCGATGTCCACGGTGCGCAGGGGGAAGCCCAGTTCGGCGGAGAGCCGCCCGGCAAGTGCGAGGATGCCGCGTGTGTTGGCGGCGACGGCGTCGGCGTCCAGGATGCGGGTGCCCATATAGGCGTGGACGCCCTCGACCCGGACCCGCGACAGCGAGCGCAGCAGCGGTCCCGCGCCGTCCAGGATCTCCTCGTCGATGCCGAACTGCCGGGGCTTGCCGCCCATCGACAGCCGCGACCCCTTGTTGCTGAACACCGGGTTGACGCGCAGCAGGACCCGCACCCCCTCGGGCGGGGCCATCGCGTCCAGGGCGGTGAGCTCCTCCAGCGACTCGCACACCACCGCGTGCACACCGGCGTCCAGGCAGGCCCGCAGTTCCTCGGCGGACTTGCCTGGGCCGAGGAAGATGACGTCCTCCGGCCGCGCGCCGGCCCGCAGCGCGGTCACGAGTTCCGCGAGCGAGGAGACCTCGATGCCGGCGCCCTCGGCGCGCAGCACCGCGCAGACGCTCACGTTGGGGTTGGCCTTGGCCGAGTAGAAGATGTCGATCCGCGGGTCGAGCAGGTCCCGCAGCTCCCGGTACGTGCTGCGCAGCCGGTCGCCGTCGTAGAGGTAGAGCGGGGTGCCGAACTGCTCGGCCAGCGCGCTGACCGGTATGCCCTGGACGGTGTGCTCGGACGGGTGCTGCTCGGTCACGACGGTTCTCCTCGGGAGGCGATACGGGAAAGGGCCTTCTCGGCTGCGGCGTCCGCGGCTGCCAGCAGCTCCCGGTCCGGGGCGAAGAGCACCGCGTACAGCCGCCCGGTGAACGGCGCCCCTGTGCTCTCGCCGGCGAGAGCGTTGAGCGTCCCGAAGCAGGTGATGACCAGCCGCGCGCCGCCGAACGCCGGGTCGCCCTCGGGGTCGGCCAGCGGGCCGAGCGCGCCGAGCACCCGGTCCAGAGGACAGGGGGCGTCCAGGGTGAGGGCGTAGTGCCGGGCGAGCGCGACATGGCCCGGTCGCAGCGCCCGTTCCGTGACGCCGCCCTGATAGGTCGACATGTTGAGCCGGGCGTTGATCTCCAGCATCGGGTAGAGGACGCCGTCGCCGCCGAGCACGGCGTCCACCCCCGCGATGCCGGTGAAGCCGTCGGCGTACAGCGCCTTGCCGATGGCCGCCGCCGCCTCGCGCAGCTCCGCCACCTGGCCCTCGCCCAGCCGCGAGGGCATCAGATGGCCGCGGTGCACCCCGTTCTCGGTGAGCGCCTCCTTGACGAAGTCGAACTCCACCCGGCCGTCGCGGTCGATGGTCAGCTGGTAGTTGAGATCGCAGTGCTTGGGCAGCCACTCCTCGACGACCACCTCCAGGCGGTGGTTGCCGGTGCGCTCCGCCCGACGGCCGACCATGCGCAGCAGCCGCTCGGCCTTCTCCGGACTCTCCAGGACGACCAGACCCTTGCCGGAGACGCCGTAGGCGTCCTTCACCACCACCGGCCGGCCCTCGGCCATGGCCGGGTAGCGGCTGCGCAGGGCGTCGGCGAGCTGGCCGACCTGCACGCAGCACTCGCCCGGCACCTCCCGCAGCCCGGCCTCGGCGGCGAGCCTGCGGCCGTAGATCTTGCTGTTCACCCGCTCGAAGGTGGCCGAGTCGGGGACCGCCAGCCGCAGTCCCGTCACCTCGGCGACCCGCTGCTCCAGCGGCGAGGTCCCCATCGGCATCAGCCAGGCGCCCTCGGCGGCCAGCCGGGTGAGCTCGGCCAGCGCGCGCGGGGAGTCCAGCACGGCCTGCGCCGTCGATGCGCTGCCGGCGGCCCGCTCCGGCACCAGGACCTCCGGCAGCGCCGCGCCCGCGGCCCGGGCGTGCGCCCTGAAGTCCTCGTCCAGTGGTGCGGACAGCAGCAGGACGTCACGCGGTCCCGCGAGGGTCGCGCCCAGCTCCTCCATCCGCCGCACCAGCGCCGCCGACACCGGGAACCTGGGTGCGGGCAGGCCCGTGTGGCCGACCGCCCACTGCTCCTCGGCCTCGAAGTTGCACAGGAACACCAGCCGCGCGTCGGCGGCCCCCGTGCTCGCGGCTTTGAGCCGCCGCAGATAGCGGCCGTCTTCGCGGGCCGCGCTCGATGAGCCTTCCACGTGGTCTCCTAACCTCCGAGGTGCTCGATCACCATGGCCGCGTATGTCGCGCCCAGGCCGACGGCGGCGAACAGGTAGTGACCGCCCTCGACCAGGCCCTGCTGCTCGCGCAGCGCCACGAGATTGAGGAACGGGTCGCTGCAGAAGCAGTGGCCGTAGCGGGCCACGCCGTCCAGGTGGATCCGCTCGGGGCCGATGCCCAGCTCCTTGGCCACGCGCAGCCAGGAGGAGCGGTTGACGTTGTGCGGCACGATCGTGACGAGGTCGGACAGCCCCAGGTCCGCCTGGCCGAGGGCCTCGTGGACCACCGCGGCGAGACCGGCGGCGTAGCTGTCGCCGAAGTCCTGGGCGGCCTGCGTCGTCATCCGGACGCCCTCGCAGAACCGGCCGTCGGTGCGTACCGCGTAGCCGCGTACCGCGAAGCCCCGCGGGGCGAGGCCCACCAGGGCGGCGGCCGACGCCTCGCCCATGACCGTGGTGTTGGCGATGAGCCGGGCGAGCTTGGAGAATGGTTTCTCCCCGGTGACGACCAGCGCCTTGGCCTGCGGATCGCCGTCGGCCCGCAGCAGTTCGCCCGCCGCGTCCACCGCGGCCAGGCCGCTCGCGCAGTTCTGCTGGGTGAGCGCGAAGCACTCGGCGTCCGGCAGGCCCAGCAGGCGGCCGAGGTCGGCCGCCGCGTCGACGTGCGCGGGGGTGACCTCCTGGATGGTGTGCGCGTAGAGCAGGTACCGCACCACCGAAGGGTCGGGCAGCGCGGCCAGCACCCGCCGGGCCGGCTCCAGCACCAGGTCGTACAGGCCGAGGCCGGGATCGTCGTGCAGGACGTCGAGCCCGTGGACGCGGTGCATCAGCCGCGCCTGATGGCGGCTGAGCCCCATGTCCGCCGCGACCTGCTGGACGTCGACGGACCTGGCGGGCAGGTACGCCTCGACGCGCTCCAGCACGGTGGGTCGCATGGCCATGGGCTCCTGCCTCGGCGGGCTGCGGTCCGGCGCTGCGGGCGCCGGACATGACGGGGGGGACGCGGTACGGGGCGGAGCGGCGGGGCGAGATGAGGCTAGGCAGCTGCCGCGGACCGGGTCATGCGGGAAATCCCTGGGTTTCCCGGAACCGTCCCGCGGCCCGTGAAACCAGGGATTTCCCCGCTGGGCGGCCTCCGGGCCGCTCGATACGGTCGGTGTCGCCCCGAGCCCGTCCGCCGGGGCCGGCAACCCGCCGCCCTGCCGGACCGCAAGGAGCCGACGTGGACCCCACCGCCGTGGAACGCACCGCCGGGGAAAGGGACGCAGACGATCGCGGTGTCGTCCCGCCGGCCGCCGCTGGAGGCACCGCAGCCGATCGTGACGCAGGGGAGCACGCTGCCGACCCACCGGCCACCGCCGCGGATACGCGGACGGTGGCCTTCGGCGGCGGGCGCTCGCGCAGCGGGCCGCTCACCTTCGGCCAGAGCAACGTCCTGCGCTGGATACGCAAGCCCGCCGACCGGGGCTCGGCCACCGTGCCGGCCTTCTTCGACATCCCCGCGGGCACCTCACTGACAGCTGTCACCGAGGCGCTGGCGACCCTGATCGCCCGCCACGAATCGCTGCGCACCACCTACGTCGACCCTCCCGGTGGGGAGCCGGCGCAGACCGTCGCGGCCGCCGGCACGCTACGGGTCTCCAGCCACGAGTTCGGCTCCTCGGGTCGCGACCCGCGCTCGGTGCTGGAGCGCCTGCTGGCCGGCGGCGAGGGCGACCTGGTGCGCGAGCTGCCGGTGCGGGCCGCGGTGGCCACCCGCGCGGGTGAGCCGTTCCTGCTGGTCCTGGTGATCTCGCACATGGCCGTGGACGTCGGCTCGGTACGGCTGCTCGGCGAGCAGTTCGCCGCGCTGCTCGCCGACCCGGCGTCCGTACCCCCAGGCCCCGAGCCGCTGCAGCCGCTGGACCTGGCCGCCGCGGAGAGCACACCGGCCGGGCGCCGCCGGGCACAGGCGGCGCTGCGGTACTGGGAGGCCACGCTGGCAGCGGCCCCCCAGGCGATGTTCGCCGTCCCGCCCGACCCGTCGCCGCCCGGCCGCCGGCGCCGCACCACCTTCCGCTCCCGCGCGGCGGCGCTGGCGATCAGCCATGTCGTGGCGCGGACCGGTATCGGCCCCTCCACCGTGGTGCTGGCGGCCTTCGCGGTGTGCACCGCGCTGCGCACCGGCAACGACAGGTGCGTGGTGACCTCGGTCGCGGGCAACCGCATCCGCGGCGCGACCCGCGGCTACGTCGGGAACCTGGCGCAGGACGCGCTGCTGTCGGTCGACGTCCGGGCCGAGCACTTCGACGCGGTGGTCAAGCGGGCCGGCACGGCGGCGTTCAACGCCTACCGGTACAGCCAGTTCGACGCGGACGAGCTGTGGCGGGTGATCGACGGCGTGGGCAGGGCACGCGGCACGGCCTTCCACCGCGACGTGGTCTACAACGACTTCTCGGCGCTCGACACCGCGGCCGCCGCCGTCTCCGCCCCGCCGCCGGTCTCCCTTGCGGAGGTGCACGAGGCTCTCGCCGAGACCCGCCTGACCTCCCTTCCCGACGAGTCCTACCCGGTGGCGGCCTACCTGAGCGTCCGCCAGGTCGTAGGGGAACTGGTCCTCGCGCTGTGGGCGGACTCCGCCGTCCTGCCGCGCCGCGATGTGGAGGGCCTGCTGAGGGGGGTGGAGCGGCTGCTCGTCGCGGCGGCCGCCGAGGACCTGAAGCTGGCGGACGCGCCCGCGGCCACCGGCTTGAGCGCTCCGCAACGCGGCCGTCAGTGGATGCGGATCGACGGCTGCTGGGTGGAGCGCGCCGCGACGGCCGAGGTCCTGGCTGCCGCCGCGGCGGCGGCCGGTGCCGGCCCGGTGGCGGTCGTCGGGTCGCCGGCAGCGGAACCGGGCGACACGGAGCAGGGCGGCCCTGCGCAGGGCGGAACGGACCCGCTGCTGACCGGATACGCCGCCTGGACCGGCGACCCGCAGGCCGCCCCCGCGCCCGAGGACCTGCACGAGGCGTTCCTCGCGGAACTCACCGGACGGTACGCGGCCATGGCCCCGGCTTCGTACGTGGTCTGCGCGGGCGAGCCGGACGACCCGGGCGACGAGGCGTCCTGGCGGAAACTGCCGGTGCTGGCGCGCGGCACCGGCAGGGGAGCGGAGCCCGCGGCGCCGGCCGACTGACCGCGACGCCCCGCCGGCCGTACGGACCCGGCCGGCGTGCGGACCCCGCGTGCGGGGACCCTTCGAACCCCCCCAGACCGAGGAGTTGACGTGGCGATCATCAAGGCGGAGGGTCTCGCGCGGACCTTCCGCACCCGGGGCCGCACGGTCGAGGCGGTCCGCGGGGTGGACCTGGAGGTCGGCGCGGGTGAGATCGTCGGCTTCCTGGGCACCAACGGCGCGGGCAAGACGACCACCCTGCGGATGCTGGCGACGCTGTTGCGGCCCACGTCGGGCCGGGCGACCGTGGCCGGAGCCGACCTGCGCCGGGACCCCGCGGGGGTGCGCAGGCGGATCGGGTACGTCGGGCAGGGCGGCGGTGCCCATCCCGACGCGCTGGTCGGCGAGGAGCTGCTGCTCCAGGGCGAGCTGTACCGGATGACCCGGGCAGCCGCACGGGAGCGGGCCGCGAGCGTGGCCGGGCGGCTGGGCCTGGCCGACCTGCTGGACCGGCAGGTGCAGACGCTCTCCGGCGGCCAGCGCCGCCGGCTGGACATCGGGCTGGGGCTGGTGCACTCCCCGCCACTGGTCTTCCTCGACGAGCCGTCGACCGGCCTCGATCCGCACAGCCGACGTGAACTGTGGCACCACACACGGCGGTTGCGCGACGAGTGGGGCACCACGGTCTTCCTGACGACCCACTACCTGGAGGAGGCGGACGCCTTGTGCGACCGCGTGCTGGTGATGGACCGGGGCCGCATCGTGATCGAGGGCACCCCGGAGGAACTCAAACGCAAGGTGGCAGGTGACGTGATCAGCGTCGAGGTCGCGGACGACCCGGCCCCCGCCGAGGCGGTGCTGCGTGCCCGGCCCGAAGTGCTGGCGCTGGCCGTCGACGACAGGACCCTGCGGCTGACGGTGGCGCGTGGCGAGCAGGCGCTGTCGGGGCTGGTCCAGGCGCTCGGCGGGGCGGGGGTACGGCTGGAGTCCATCCAGGTGAGGCGGCCGAGCCTGGACGAGGTCTTCCTGGCCGCCACCGGCCACCCCCTGCACGCCGACCCGCCGGTCCCTCCCGCGCCCGCCGCGGCCGTCCCAGCAGGCCTTGCCGATCCCGCCGATCCCGCCGATCCCGCCGACGAAGGAGCCCTGGGTGTCCGTCGCGCGTGACACCTCGCTCATCTTCCGCCGGCAGGTGCGGCAGGACACCCGCAACCCGGTCTGGCTGCTGATCGGGCTGTCGCAGCCGATCCTCTACCTGGCGTTCTTCGGCCCGATGCTGTCCCGGGTCCTGCGGGCGGACGAGGGCAGGACCGGCAGCGCCTGGCAGGTGTACGTGCCCGGGCTGCTGGTCCAACTCGCCCTGTTCGGCGCGGCCTTCGTCGGCTTCACGGTGATCGCGGACTGGCGCACCGGATCGATGGAGCGGATGCGGGTCACGCCGGTCAGCCGGTTCGCGCTGCTGATGGGCCGCGTCCTGCACGACGTGGCGGTGCTGCTGGCGCAGAGCGTGGTGCTGATCCTGGCCGCGGTCGTCTTCGGCCTGCGCGCGCCCCTGGCGGGCATCGCGCTGAGCCTGCTCTTCGTCGCCCTGCTCACCTGCAGCCTCTCCTCGCTCTCCTACGGGCTGGGGCTGGCGGTCAAGCGCGAGACGGCCTTCTCCCCGATGCTCAACATCGCCACCGTGCTGCTGCTCCTGCTGTCGGGCATCCTGCTGCCCATGTCCCTGGCGCCGAGCTGGCTGAACGACGTCTCCCGCCTCACTCCGCTGCGCTACCTCGTGGACGCCATCCGGGACGCGTTCGTGGGCCGCTTCGCCACGGCCACCGTCGCCGAAGGCCTCGCGGTCGGCCTCGGCCTCGCCGCCCTCTCGCTGGCAGCAGGCACGTACGTCTTCTGCCGGGAGAACGTCTGATCAGCCATCCTCACCCCGCTACCGCGAGGCTGCGAGCAGCTCTCCGCAGGGGGTGCGGCGGCGGTTCAGTCGGCGAGGCTGCTCTGTGCGATGACCTTCCCGATGCGGACGCGGACGAGCAGTTCGCCGGGGACTCCGTTGCGCGCGGCGTACTCCTCGGCCCGGTCTTCGCCCATATAACGGGCGGCGATCCGGCCCGCCCAGTCGCGGACGTCGTCCAGATCGTCGGAGAGGGCGGCCGTGCCCTCGACGAGGACGAAGGAGAACGGCGGCCGCTCGTCGTCGACGCAGACCATGACCCGCGGGTCGCGGGCCAGCGTCCTGCCCTTCACGGTGTCGCGGCCGGTGTTGAAGACGAGGTCGTCACCGTCCAGCAGGAACCAGACGGGCGCCAGGTGCGGGCGGCCGTCAGCGCGGGTGGAGGCGAGCTTGGCGGTGCGAGTGCCGTGGGCGAGGAAGGCCCGCCACTCGGGTTCGGTCATCTGGGGCATGGCCCCATCATGGCGGTGCCAGCGGCGGGCACCGCAGCACGCCGCGCCGCACCGCTGGGGGCCGGGGGGACGCGGGCTCACATCCAGGGCGGAGCGCCGCAGGGCCGAGGAGTCGACGGCCGGCGGGACGTGGGCGCTGGGCATGACGGTCGCCGCCGTGTGCGACAGGGGGCTGACGGGGCGGCAGCGCCGTGCTGCTCTGGGCTATGGGACGTTCTCCGGGACGGAGAAGTGGGAGAGACGCTGTCGTGCGGCGTCGTGGACTTCCGGGGCGAGGGGGTCGTCGCCCAGGGCGTGGAGGCGGGTGCGGACGCGCACCGTGCCCGGGGCGGCGGCGCATGCTTGTTGTTGGACGGCAGGTTCGCAGTCGTCGAGTGCTTCGACGGCGTAGCCGTTGGCAGCTGTGGGTGCGCAGCCGAGCAGGCCTTGCAGAACGGCTGCCCGCGCAGAGGAATGGACCGTCGCCTCCCACGCGTGGGCCAGTGCGTCGGCGGCTTGTGCGACGCGGAGTCGTCCGAGGCCCCTCGCCGGAGTCTCCATCGCGCACCAGGCGCCGGCCGTGGCGTCCGCGGTGAGTGCGTCCAGGAGGTACGGGCCGTCGTCCGGGTCCCCGAACTCGGCCAGGACTGTGAGGGCGAGTTCGTTCAGGGTGCGGTCGCTGCCCGCGGCCCAGATGCGTGCGCGCGGGACGGCTGCGTTCCCGAGGTGGTGCAGTGCCTGGGGCATTCCGGGGGTCCATCCTGCCGGGTTGCGCAGGCTTGGGTCTTCGGCGAGGTCGAGGATGACGGGTTCGCCGCGTCTGCCGAGTTCCTGCAGGGCCAAACGGCGTTCCGGGCCGGCGCCCGCCGCCACACGTTGGGCCAGGACCGAGGAGCCGGTATCGGCGCAGCCGCCGGGGGGAGGGGTGGGAGGCGGCGGGGTGGTGTGCCGCGTGGTGTGCCCGTCGAGGATGCGCCGGATGCGTGGTTGGGTCCGTGCCCATGAACTCCATGGCTCCCGGGCGCCGTAGACGTGGGCGGCCAGCTCCGTGTCGTCGTGGGCGGCGACGACGTCCGCGTCGAGTCCGGCCCAGACCTCCGGGATCTTCCGTACCCCGGTCTCCTCGACCGCTTCGACTGCCGAGGACCAGTGGCGGCCTTCCGTTGCGTAGCGGCGCAGGACGGGCACGGCGTCGAAGCGGCCGGTGAAGGGGAGCAGCGCGAGCACGTGCAGGGCGAGCTCGATCTCCTGTGCATCGTCATCGCCGCCGCTACCGAAAAGGTGGCCTTCGATCGGTGTCAGCGACAGGTCCAGCCGGTGGATCAGCCGCGCCAGGTAGGAGTCGCGCTGCTCTGTCTGCCGGTCCCAGCGGTGATCGGTGACGACGCACGCGTACACGAAGTCGGCCGCGCCGGGGTGGGTCAGAGCCTGGCGGGCACCGAGGCCCCTGCCACGCTGGAGTTGGCCGGGCAACGTATGCGGGTCGGCGTACGCGCCGTCGTCCATCACGAGGGCAGCGTGTCGCGCTCGTCGGCCGGAGCACAACTCGATTACGGCTGCTCGGGCGGCAGTCCGTGAGCGGACTGGAGCGGTGCCTCGTCGAGAACCCCACCCGCACACATCAGCGGCCGAGCGAGCAGTCCTGGCGAGCGCCTCCACGAGGACGGGGTCGAACGCCTCAGGCGTGCCGGCGCCTGGGGACTCGCGGCCACCGGGTGGGTGAAGGCCCTTTCTCAGACGGCCAGTTCGCTGATCGGCGGCAGTGCCGCGCGGTGGACCCATGCGTCGAAGACCGCGTCCAGGGGGCGGGAGGTGTACTGCGCGGCGTGCGCGGCGAGGCCGGCCGTGGTCACCACGCCGTGGCGGTGCACTGCCGTCCAGCCCTTGAGCATGCGGAAGAAAGCGCCGTCGCCCAGGGCGCCGCGCAGCGCGTGCACCGCCATGCCGCCGCGCTGGTAGAGCCGGTCGTCGAACATCAGCCGGCGGCCCGGGTCGCCGAGCGTCAGGTCCTGCGGCAGGCGGGCCAGCCGGTCGTACGCGGTGGCGGCGTGCGCGGCGGCCGTCGGGCCGCCGGTGTGCTCGGACCACAGCCACTCGGCGTATTTGGCGAAGCCCTCGTTGAGCCAGATGTGCCGCCAGTCGCCGATCGACAGGCTGTTGCCGAACCACTGGTGGGCCAGCTCGTGGGCGACCAGCCGCTCGAACTGGCGCCGTCCGCCCAGGTGGTTGGTGCCGAAGGTGGCCAAGCCCTGGGCCTCGACCGGCACATCCAGCTCCTCGTCGGCGACGACCACCGCGTACTCGTCGAAGGGATACGCGCCGAAGACGTCCTCGAAGAAGTCCATCATCCTGGTCTGCCGCCCGAAGTCGACAGCGAACTCGCCGCGCCGCCCGGCCGGTACGTACCCGGTCTGCGGCACCGGGCGGCGCGGGGTGAACACCGAGCCGCCGCCCGCCAGTTGCACGGCGTCGTAGCGGCCGATCGAGACGGTCACCAGGTAGCTGGAGGTGGGCGCCGCCTGCTCGTAGACCCAGGTGGTGCTGCTCGCCCTGGTGGTCCTGGACAGCAGCCTGCCGCCGACGACCACGGTGTACACCGACGGGGTGGTCACCGAGATCTGGTAGGCCGCCTTGTCCGCGGGCCGGTCGTTGCACGGATACCACGACGGCGCCCCGACCGGCTGGCTGGCCACCAGTGCGCCGTCGGTCAGCTCCTCCCAGCCCAGGCCGCCCCACTGGCTGGCGATGGGCTGCGGATTGCCGGTGTAGTGCACCTCGGCGGTGAAGGTGGCGCCCGCCTCCACCGCCTTCGCGGGGCGGACCCGCAGCCGCCCCGCGCGGTGGACGTAGTGCGCGGGCCGGCCGTCGACGACGACCCGCTGGAGCCGGAAGTCGGCCAGGTCGAGGGCGAATTCGCGCAGCGCCGCACCGCCTGCCACTGCCGTGAGCCGCGCGGTGCCGCGCAGCCGGTTGGACGCGGGGCGGTAGTCCAGGGTCAGTTCGTAGCGGTGCACGCGGTAGCGGGTGTCGCCGTGAGCGGGGAAATACGGGTCCGCCTCCGGCGCCGCCGCTCGCTTCTGGGCCAATGGTCCTCGCTCCTTCGCCGTCGCAGGACGGACCGGCCCCGCGCAGCTCCCGGTCTCGTCCCTCGTCAAGCCGTACCCGTGCCGGACACGCCGTCATGCCGCAGGGGCCGCGGCCATGTGCCCACCGGACCCTCCGTCATGCGCCGCCCCGGCCCGGCTTGCCGTCGTGCCACGCCTCGGCCGGATTGCCCAGCCAGCGGGTGTCCGCCGGGATGGACTCGGCCCGCATCACCAGCGACGCGGGCCCCAGCGTGCTGCGGGCACCGACCTCGCTGCCCGGCAGCACGATGCCGCCCGGACCGAGTGTGGCGCCCGCGCGGAGCACCACCGTATCCATTCGCATGATCCGGTCGTGGAAGAGGTGGGTCTGCAGCACGCAGCCGCGGTTGACGCTCACCCCGGTCTCCAGCGTGACCAGGTCGGCCTCGGGCAGCCAGTAGCTCTCGCACCACACGCCCCGGCCGATCCTCGCACCCAGCCCGCGCAGCCACAGGCTCATCACGGCGGTGCCTGGCACCGCGCCGACCAGCCACGGCACGGCGAGCACCTCGACGAAGGTGTCGGCCAGTTCGTTACGCCATACGAAGGCGCTCCACAGCGGACGCTCGACGGCCCGGAATCGGCCGACCAGCAGCCACTTCGCGGCGATCGACACCACGGCGGCCGCGCCGCCGGCCGCCAGCAGCACCGGCCCCGACAACAGCGCCACCGCCAGGGTCCCGTGCCGGGCCAGGCGGGCCAGCGCCGCCAGGAGCACCGTGGCCAGCGCCGCGGAGGCCAGCACCGGCACCAGCCGGCAGACCTCGACCAGGCCGCGTGCCCACACCAGGCGGGCCGGCGGACGGTACGTCAGGCTCTGGTCGCCGTCGTCCGCGGTCCGCGGCAGCCGCACCGGCGGCATGCCGAGGTAGGAGCGGCCCTCCTTGGCCTTCTTCGGGGTGGCCGACAGCACGCCCACCAGCCCGCGATCGGGTACCGCGCGCCCCGGCGCGGTCATGCCCGAATTGCCGAGGAACGCGCGCTCGCCGATCTCGGCCTCGCCGATCCGCAGCCAGCCGCCGCCGAGCTGGTACGGGGCGACCAGCACGTCGTCGGCGAGGAAGGCGCCGTCGCCGACGGTGGTGAGGCTGGGGATGGCCAGCACCGTGGAGACCTCCGCTCCGCTGCCGACCTTCATGCCCAGCGCGCGCAGCCATACCGGGGTGATCAGGCTCGCGTACAGCGGGAAGAGCATGTCGCGGGCGGCGTCCATGAGCTGGGTCACCGTCCAGGACTGCCAGCCCACCCGGCTGTGCAGCGGGTGCCAGCCGGGCCGCAGGCCCCGGCTCAGCAGCCGGACCGCGGCCAGCAGCAGCGCTGCGTATGCCAGGCCGAAGGCGAGCGTGGCGGGCACCAGGGCGATGAGCGCACCCCTCATCGCGGCCGCGAGGCCGCTGTCGGTGGGCACCAGAGCGCCCGCGACGGCCAGGGCGGCGAGCGCGGCCACCGCCGGGAGCAGTGTCAGGCCCGCGCCGCTGACGCCGTACGCCGCCGCCCAGCGTGCCCGCCGAGGGGGACGCTGCTTGGGCCAGCGCCGCTCGGCCTTGCCCACCTTGACCGCGGGCGCCCCGGCCCAGCGCTGGCCGGTGGGCACCTGGCCCGTCACGGTCGACCCGGCCGCGATCTGTGCCCGCTTGCCGATCCGCGCCCCCGGCAGCAGCATGCTCCGGGTGCCGACCACGGCTCCCGAGCCGACCTTCACCGGGCCGACCTCCAGCCGGTCGCCGTCGAGCCAGTAGCCGCACAGGTCCACCTCGGCCTCGACCGCGCAGCCTCGGCCGAGCTTGAGCATGCCGGTGACGGGCGGCAGCGAGTGCAGGTCCACGTCGGGGGCGATGCGGGCGCCCAGCGCCCGGCCGTAGCGGATCAGCCACACCCCGGACAGGGAGGTCGCGCCGGTGGCCTCCGCCAGCCGCTCGGCGGCCCACAGCCGCAGGTGGACGCTGCCGCCGCGCGGGTGGCTGCCCGGTTTCAGCCCGAGGAGCAGCAGGCGCGCACCGGCCGCGGCCAGCGCGAGCCGTCCCGGCGGCGTGAAGAGCAGGACGGCCGCGGACGCGACCAGCCACCAGGAGGCCGTCGGCGCCCACGGGTAGTGGCCGGTACGGGCCAGGAGGTTGCCCAGCACGAGCAGGCCGGTCGTCCAGCGCAGCCCGGCCAGCGCGTGCAGCGGCAGCAGGGCGAGCAGTTGCACGGCCCTGGCCGAGGCCGGGACGGGCGCGATCTGCCTGGCAGGCCGGTCGTCCCGTACCGAGCGGTCCAGCATCCGCGCCAGCTTGCGCACGGTCGGCGCCTGGTAGATGTCGACGACGGCCACCGACGGGAAACGCGTACGCAGCAGCGTCGTGAGCTGGGCGGCGGCCAGGCTGCTGCCGCCGATGGCGAAGAAGTCGTCGCGCGCCTGGACCACCGGCACCCCGAGGACCTCGGTCCACTGCTCGGCCACCCACGCCTCGGTGCCCTGCAGCGCCTCGGCGGCCTCCTCGCCTGGGGCCGGTCCCGCGGACTCCGGCAGCGGCCAGGGCAGCGCGGCCCGGTCCACCTTGCCCGAGGTCCTGGTCGGCAGCGTCTCCACGGTCGCCAGCAGCGGCACCAGGGCGGCGGGCAGCCGCGCGGACAGCTCGGCGACGGCCGCGGCCCGGTCCCATCCCTCACCGGCCAGCACGTATCCGACCAGCAGCTGATTGCCGCGCCGGGTCGTCCGCACGGCCGCGGCGGCGCCCGCGACGCCGGGCAGCGCCTGGAGGGCGGCGTCCACCTCGCCCAGCTCGATCCTGCGGCCGCCGAGCTTGACCTGCTCGTCGGTCCTGCCCAGGAAGAGCAGCCCCTCGGGCTCGGCCTTGACCAGGTCCCCGCTGCGGTAGGCGCGCTGCCAGCCGAGCGACGCCAGCGGCGCGTACTTCTCCGCGTCCTTCTCGGCGTCCAGATACCGCGCCAGGCCGACGCCGCCGATGATGAGCTGGCCGCTCCCGCCCATGGCCACCGGCTCGCCCGCCTCGTCCACCACGGCCAGCTCCCAGCCGTCCAGCGGCAGGCCGATGCGTACCGGCCCCTCGCCGGTCAGCAGCGCCGCGCAGGCGACGACGGTGGCCTCGGTCGGGCCGTAGGTGTTCCAGACCTCGCGGCCCTCGGTGACCAGGCGGTCGACCAGCTCGGGCGGGCAGGCCTCGCCGCCGAAGATCAGCAGCCGCACCTCGTTGAGCGCCTCGGCCGGCCACAGCGCGGCGAGCGTGGGCACCGTGGAGACCACGGTGATCTCCTGCTCGATCAGCCACGGACCCAGGTCGCCGCCGCCGCGCACCTGCGAGCGCGGCACCGGAACCAGGCAGGCGCCGTTGCGCCAGGCCAGCCACATCTCCTCGCAGGACGCGTCGAAGGCGACCGACAGGGACGCCATCACGCGGTCGCCGGGACCGATCGGCTCCTCCTGCAGGAAGAGCGCGGCCTCGGCGTCCACGAAGGCCGCAGCATTGCGGTGGGTGACCGCGACCCCCTTCGGGCGGCCGGTGGAGCCGGAGGTGAAGATGATCCAGGCGTCGTCGTCGGCGCCCGGGCGGCTGCGGGCGGTGGGCGCGCGGCCGGACCCCGTCGCAGTCAGAGTGCGGCCGGCGCCCAGAACGGCGGCCACGCCCGCCTCGCCGAACACCAGTTCCGCCCGCTCGTCGGGATCCTCGGCGTCCACCGGCACATAGGCGGCGCCCGCCGCGAGCACGGCCAGGATGCATACGTACAGGTCGTTGCTGCCTGACGGCACCCGGACGCCGACCCGGTCGCCCGCGCCGATCCCGGCCGCCGCCAGCCTGCCCCGCAGCCCTTCGACCTCGGATGCCAGCGCGCGGTACGTCAGCGCCGTCCGGCCGTCGTCGAGCGCCGGCTCCAGCGGGTGGGCGAGGACGGTCGCAGTGAACACATCGACCAGGGTCCGCGGACCGGCCGCCTGGCGCCCCGCGAAATGGGCGTACTCGGTGACGGGTTGCCCGATCTCGCCGATCTCGCCGATCTCGCCGATGAGGACGTCCACGTCCTCCAGCGGGTCGCTCTGCACCTTCAGATTCATGCGCTCCTCGTCCCTCGTCCCCCGCCCGGGGCCTGCACCCGGCTCTTGGCGTGCGACGACGTGCCCTTCGGGTGTCGTCGCACTCGGTACCAAAGCAAGACAAGCCGGCTCATACTAAGTGGCCCGCACGCGCGGCGCCTGCCGGGCGTTGCGGGGCCGCGCCGGCACCGGACCGCCCCGGGGCGTCCGCTTGCCGCCGCTGACCTGCACCGGAGCAGGGGCGGGGCCGCTTTCGCTGACGCTCTGCCAGGTACGGGAAGGTGCTGCAACACACACCGCGGTCGGCGGTCGGCGGGGGCGTTCGGAGCTGAACCGGCGTCAGGTGTGCAGCTGTTGCGAGACCGGCCTGTGTCGCCGGAGCGGGGGAGCACCCGTTTCGTCGAACCATTGCATTCTCGTGCAAAAGCCTGGCCGCCCGGTGTCGCGGAGCCGATCCTGTACGTGCGGCTTCGGCCGCGAGCAGCCGCCGGGCCAAAAGGGGGACCCGGCGGGGCTGTGACGGGGGGATACCAGCATGCCCGATATGACCGGCGGTGCCGTCAAGCTCATCACTGGCCTCGTCATCGCGGCCGGCGCCACGGCGACCGGCGCGGTCCCCTCGCACCATTCCGCCGGGACCGCCCACCCGAGGCGCGCGCAGAGGCTGACGACCAGCCCGCGCGACGTCACCGCCGACGGACCCGTGACCATCTCCCGGGGAGCCGCAGAACGCTCATCGGCAGGCCCCTCAACCGCCGCCTCGCATCCCGCGTCCCGGACGCCGGCCACTCGGTGACGTCCGAGTAGGACCACCGCTCCCAGCGCAGGACCGGACCTGCCCCGACCGGGGTTGCCCCGGATCTGGCGGCGGCCGCACCTGGTCGATGTGCCACCGCCTACCGGGGCGGCACGTACGCGCCCCCGACCGCCATCGCCGCACCCGGCCCCGCGACCCGTGCTGGACCTGGTCGCCCGCACTCTCCGCCGGACGGGTCTGCTACTGCGGCAGCTGCCTGGTGGTACCTGCCGGCTCCGCGGCTTCTGCCTGATAGGCGGTCAGAGCGAGTCGTCCGTCGTCTTCTGCTGCGACGACGTTGACATCCAGCAGGCTTTCCCCGTCGAAGCACAGGGTGAAGAGCGGATCGAGCGCCATCAGGAAGTCGAGGCTTTCCCGGTCCTCCCCGTTCAGGGGTGGTTCGAGGACGGCGTCGCACGTCCAGTCGTCGCCGCTGACGCGAACCGCGACCGCACGCCGAGCCTGGCCAGGCACGTAGACGCGTTCGCCCACCACTCAAAGCGTTGCGGTCCCCTCGTAGCCGTCCATCGCCCAAGTATCGCGCGCGTAGGCGGGTGCCCCACGCGTCAGTGGTACGGCGCCAGGGGCCGCCGTCGGGTTGCGACCGCCGCCGCCTCACCGCCCGCCGCCGAAGCCCGGACCCCGTCGCAGGACGCGCGCCGCCGGAAGCCGTGGCGGGCGTGGCGCCGGGGGGATCAGCCAGGCGTGCGCCTGTGACGAAATCGGGACCAACTTCGGGAGCCGGCTTCGCATCTGCCTCTGTGACCGCACCACACACAGGGGAGTCACAGGTGACAGAGCAGGGGGAAGACCACCGCTCCGGAAAGCAGGACGGAGCGAGGGCACGCACGCTCAGGCGGACGCTGTGGGGCGCCGGCATAGCCGTCGCCGCCACCGCGGCATTGATCGCTGTCACGGTACCGAGGGGAGCCTCGGCGCAGGGCGACAACGCCACCGCCGGCGCCACGTCGACGGCGGCGCCGGGAAGCAGCGGCGCCGGCACCGGCCCGGTGACCGAGAACGCCGCACCGCAGGGACCGCAGACCGGGATCGGGCCACTGACCGAGGCCGAGGTCGACCGGGCCAAGTCCATCGCACTCCAGGAGGGCACACCGCGCAGTTTCCGTACCGCCGCGGGCAAGCAGGGCGCGGAGTACCTGGACGCCGATCTGGTGGACGACCCGGCCGCCACGGCCGGCACGCCGCGCCGCGTCGAGGTGCTGTTCTACGACTACGGGCACGACCAGTTGGTGAAGAAGACCGTCAACCTCGGCACCGGGGCGGTGGAGCGCACGGACACCGCGACCGGCGTGCAGCCGCCGCCGTCCGGCGACGAGACCCGGCAGGCGGCCGCGCTGCTCATCAAGGACCCGCTGGGCCAAGGGTTGCGGACCGACTTCACGGCCGCCACGAAGGGGCAGACCCTCACCTCGCCCGACCAACTGCGGCTGCGCGGCCTGTCCTTCAACACCGGCGAGCAGTCCGCACCCGCCGGCCTCGACAAGTGCGGGGCCAACCGCTGCGTCCGGCTGTTCACGCAGGTGAAGAACGGTCCCTGGATCGACACGACGGACTACGTCATCGACCTGAGCGACCACACCGTCGGCCGGATCAACTGAGAGCGGAGAAACAGGCAATGACGCACATCCTCAACGCCCGCCGCGCGCTGGGCGCGGCCTCGGCGCTCCTGCTGCTGCCCGCCCTGTTCACCGGGGCCATGACCAGCAGTGCGGCAGCCGCCCCCGACGCGGCCCCCGACGCGGCTCCCGACGCGGCCCGCTGCGGCACCGCACGGCCGATCACCAAGACGCTGCCCAGCGGCACCAGGTGGACCATGTGCTGGCGGATCAGCGGCACGAAGGGCCTGGTCCTGGAGAAGATCGCCTACCAGCCGAAGAAGGAGCCCAAGCCCGTCACCGTGCTGGCCTCGGCGGCACTCGCCCAGGTCAACGTGCCCTACGACTCGGGGGAGGTGGAGTACAACGACCTGTCGGACATCGGCTTCGGCAACACCGCCGTCGACATCAGCCCGTCCGAGTGCCCCGGCGGCGCCATCAGCTCGGTGTACATCCCGCAGCAGGAGCTGAACGTCAAGGCGCTGTGCGTCACCACCGCGCCGCACGGCTACGCCTACCGCAGCGACGACTACGACGCCCACGGCAACCCGAAGAAGTACACCGCGCAGGGCAGCGACCTGGTCGTCTTCTCCGTCTCCCAGCTCGGCTGGTACGAGTACGTCACCCAGTGGAACTTCTCCGACGACGGAACGATCACCGCGAAGGTCGGCGCCACCGGCGACCTCTCCCCGAACGACTACAGCGGCGAAGGCACCGGCTGGCCGATCGGCAAGGGCGACCACGACCGGGCCACCAGCCACTACCACTCGGTCTTCTGGCGCCTGGACTTCGCCTTGGACGGCTCGTCCAAGGCCAAGGTCGAGCAGTACGACACCGCCAAGGCGGGGCTCGGCACCGGTTCGGCCATCCTGAAGACCACCAGGACGGCCGTCACCAAGGAGCTGGCCGCCACCTCGGCGCTGCGCCGCTGGTGGCGCGTGGTGTCCACGGCGGGCAAGAACACTGATCAGCACCCGCGGTCCTGGGAGCTCGTACAGCAGCACTCGGACCACTACGACGCCCACGCCTACACCTCGAAGGACGTGTACTTCACGCAGTACCGCGCCTGCGAGCAACTGGCCAGCGGCAACAGCGACCCCGCGTGCGCCGGCCGCGGCACGTCGGTCGACAGGTGGACGAACGGCGAGACCCTCACCCACCCGGTCATGTGGGTCAACGTGGGCTTCCACCACATCCCCCGCGACGAGGACCAGACCCCGATGCCCATGCACTGGCAGGGCTTCCAGCTGGCCCCCCGCGACGTCACCGCGATGAGCCCCCTCACCCCCGACGCCCTCGCCGGCAACAACGGCCAGGCCCACTGACCCGCTCCCGTCCCCGCCCCGCCCGGCAGACCCGGGCGGGGCGCGCTACTGACTGCGCCCACGTACGGCCGCCGCGAACACTGCCGGACACGTTCGGCCGGCCGCGGACGCGATCGTGCCGACCACCTGCCCGGTCAGGCGTTGCTGAGGATCACCAGCAACGCGGCAGCCTCGGCGAAGATCTGGACGCCGAGTGCCACCTGGCGCACCCGCGTGGTGGCCGCTGCCAGGACGGCAAGCAGTGCCACCGCCCCGACCCCGGCTGCCCCCTTGAACACCCACCAGGGCAGTCCGTGGGCGCACTGCTCCCCGTACTCCACACAGCGGGACGCCAGCTCGGAGGACAACACGTGTACGCCTGCGGCGAGCGCCGCCGGCAGGAAGAAGACGGCGCACACGACGCCCCAAAGCCGCGATCGGTCCTTCCCCGCGGCCGCCTGGCCGGGACGTGCCGCAACGGGTGCTGTTGGATTCATGCCCCGATCCCACACCACAGCGCCAGGACCGGGCAGTGCCTTCGTACTCAGACAGCCCGCGTGCCGTACTCAACTCTCCGGGTGGCCGGCCCGCAACAGGGCAACTGACGAACGGGCTTCTCGCTGCAGGAACTTCAGAACTCGAGTGGCAGCACGGGCGCGGGTCCGCCGAGCTGCTCGGGTGCGCAGCCGGGCGGTCCGACACAGCGGCGCGTTCCCGCCGGTGCCGTGCCGCCTCCTTGACGGACCCTCAGCTCCCGGCCACCAGCATGGATCCCGGGGCCGCCATGGTCTGTCTCGTTCACCACGTCGACCCCGATCATCTGCCTGACCCTCGATCACAGTGACGGCAGACGACGGGTCGACCTACTGTTCCGAGATGAGCGCCCATGACGCCGTCTTCGGTGAATCCACTGAACTGATCGTCCGCTGCCAGGACGACCGGGCGGTCCGTGCGAGGCTCTGCGACCTCTTCGCTGAGGACGCAGACTGCGTGCACTACGCCATCGAGGCCAGCGCGCCCGGCCTGAACGCCCGCCTCGACGGCGTGGCGGTCTGGAACTGGGACGCGGACCTGACCTCCTTCCTGGAGGGCCTCGCCAGGGACTTTCGAGGCTGGGACGGAGAACGGGTCTGGCAGACCGACGAAGGCGACCTCACCATCAAGGCGGTCTTCCGCTCGGGCGGTCATGTCGGGCTGACCTGGGTACTTCGCCCGAGGCGGACGTCCCTCGGCAGTTGGGACGCCTCCGTCACCACCTGGCTGGAAGCCGGCGAGCAGATGTCCGCCCTCGCGGGCGATGTCCGGCACTTCCTCGGCCGCCGGTGACGCGGGGTATTCCTCACATTCCGCGTGAGCCGTCGAGGGTCTCGCGGATGATGTCGGCGTGGCCGGCATGGCGTGCGGTCTCCTCGATCATATGGAACAGGACGTACCGCACGTTGCACTTGATGAGGTCTGTACGCGCGCAGGGGCTGTCGAGATCCATCGAAGCCGCGACAGTTCGGGACTCCTCGATCTGCTCCCGGTACTTCTGGACCCAGTGGACCACCGTGTCGTTCTCACCGACCATGAAGGTGGTGTCGTGCCGTTCTGTGACGGTGGGCCACTCCTCATGGGATTCGCGTCCGCACACGATGACCTGGAACCAGCGGCGCTCCCAGGCCGTGGCGTGCTTCACCAACCCCAGCAGCGACAACGAGCTCGCCGTCGGCGCCTTTCGCGCCGTCTCGTCGTCGAGCCCTTCGATCTTCCGGATCAGTCCTTCGCGCTGGGCATCAAGGAAACGTTCCAGCGCCTCGCGCTCGGACGTGAGGGCAGTTCTCTTTTCCCTGTCGTCTGACATGCGCCGATGCTAACGGCGGCCGTCGGATCGTGGTCCTGGTATGAGGCGCTCCGCCTGGCGGCTTCGCGCCGCACGGGCGGCAGCGCGCCAGTACAGAATGCTGCCGTGACCGACAAGGCAGAAGACACGGACAGGCAGCGCGCGTTTCTGGCGTGCGCCGCGGAGGTGGCGCGGCTCCTCGGGGTCGACGTCGACGCGCCGGGCACGCCGGCCATGAGGAGGGCTCGGAACCTGGCCCATGCCGTGAGACGCCCGCTTCTCGAAAGCCCGCGCCTGGCAGACGAGCTGTTCGCGCCCCTCATGGCCGCCGCCGTGCACGACCCGGACCCGAGCTTCTGCCGCTGGTTCGTCGAACCCGCCCTCTACGGCTTCGGCCGCCGCCGCGTGCTGGAAGCACTTGTCGAGTATCTGCGGTCAGGCACCGATGCCGAGCGCGCGGGCGCAACGCGGGCCTGGTACTGGGCGGGCATGCCGCTTCGCGCGGACCGGTCCGCAGCTTACGCGCCGGACGGGACCCGAGCGGCCTCGCTGGACGCCTCGCAGGAGGCGGCCGAAGCGTGGATGGAGGTGTCGATGCGGGTCTACGCCGAGACCACGGACGCGGAGCTCCGCTACCACGTGATGCGCATGCGGCCCGTGTCGCGTGAGGCGTACCCACCACGACTGCAGAACCTGTTCGAAACCACCCTCAATGCCGCTCGGGCCGACCCTGACGGGGACAACCGCCGCTGGGCCGGAGATGTGGACCGCGCTGGATCTGCGTAGCCGGCCTCTTCTACTGGACCGGGGGACAAGCCTTAGTGTCGAAGGATGATTACTTGCGTGGTCGAATACGTCATCGACCCGGCGGAGATCGATGCGTTCGAGCGCTTCGCGGGTCGCTGGATGGACCTGGTCGGCCGTCACGGGGGTGTGCATCACGGGTACTTCCTGCCGTCCGAGGGTGCCAGCGACAAGGCACTGGCCCTGTTCAGCTTCCCCAGCCTTGCCGCGTACGAGGAGTACCGGACCCTGTTCGGCAAGGATCCCGAGTTCGTCGAGGCGGACCGGATCAGGGACGAGAGCGGCTGCGTACTGCGCTACGAGCGCACGTTCATGCGCCCGCTCCTGCCCGACGCCTCCTAGCCAGTCCGCCCGCTCGGGCGTGATGAGCGGGCGGACCCTACTGCCGAGGTCCAGCAGCAGCCCCCCGGATTTGCGCGGCGTGGCATGCTGCTCCCATGACCAAGCGCAAGTGGGCCAGGACCAGCGGGGCCCGCCGGTCCGTACTGAGCCGGCGCCATCGTGTCCCGCGCTCCCGGTGCCGGGCGGCCAGCAGACCGGACAGATAGCGCAGGGCTGCGCCGGACAGATCGATCCCCGACGGGCAGACAAGCGCGTGAAGCTCCGTGCAAACAGGTTGATCTTGGTCGACACCCCGTCTGCCAGCAGCCGGTCACTCAATGATGCTGGGCATCGTGTGCCTCGCGAGCGACGTCGATCTGTTCGATATTCTGCTCGGCCCAACGTGTCACGGCCAGTAGGACGGGCACGAGGCTCTGCCCCAGCGGCGTAAGCGCGTAGTCCACGCGTACCGGCACAGCCGGCGTGACGGTACGCGAGAGCAGGCCATCGCGTTCGAGGCGACGCAGCGTCTGGGTGAGCATCTTCTGGCTCGCCCCTGCGATCGCATCAGCCAGCTCGCCGTAGCGGCGCGGGCCGCCCTCGGCCAGCTCCTTGAAGATGAGAGCGACCCACTTCTCGCCGATGCGGTCCAGAAGCCGGTTGGTCGGGCAGTCGCTGAAGCGGGCCTGGTGTGAGATGCGAGCCTCGGCATGTCGTTGAGCGGCGGTGCGCGTGGTCATGGCATCCCTTCGCGTGCGCTGGCCACCTTGAAGTGCGTACTCCCTTTCAACGGTAGCCCCGCCAAACTTCGCTCGTGAGCAATCCCCACCCGATCAAGGAGCGAACAGCGCATGACGACGATCACCGTCCTCGGCTCCGGCAACGTGGCCCGGGCACTCGCCGGCAAACTGCACGACGCGGGGCACCAGGTCATCGTGGGCTCCCGCGCCCCGCAGAACACGGCAGCCGATTGGGCCGGTTCCGGAATACGCGTCACTGGCCGGCAGGACGCGGCCGATTCGGCCGAGGTGGTCATCAACACCACGCCCGGCTCGGCGTCGCTGGCTGTGCTCACCGGCCTTGCGCCACAGCTGGCGGGCAAAGTCCTGGTCGACATCGCGAACGCCGCCGAATTCGACTCCGCCGGCTTCGCATCGGTGCCCCTCTACCCGGGCAGCAGCCTCGCCGAGGAGATTCAGCAGGCGCTACCGGACGTACGCGTGGTGAAGACCCTCAACACCGTGCACGACTCGGTCATGGCCGACCCGGGCAAACTGACCATCGCCCCCTCCGTATTCGTCTCCGGCAACGACGCCGACGCCAAACAGGTCGTCGGCAGTCTGCTCGGCGACCTGGGCTGGCCGCCGGAGTGGATCATCGACCTCGGAGACGTGACGACTGCCCGGGTGCCCGAGGCCTTCGTGCTCATGGTCGGCAGCCTCGTCCGTGCGCTGGGACCAGTGCCCTTCGCCATGGCCATCGCTCGGTGAGACCCGGAAGTGCCCACCCTGCCCGCTCGGCCTCCCACCTCGCTCTCGCGCGACTCGGTGCTCACCCTTCGGTGAGAGCACTCAGGCTTGCGACGCGACGGGTCGGTCGCGTCCGTTGCCCCTGTCACCGGGAACCCGGCCTCGGGGAACAGCGGTACAGCGGTTATCGGTGAGAACGATCATGGTCCGGTCGGCGTGAGGGTGCTGACGCGGTTCTCGTACTCGCGGCGGGCCTTGCGCTGGGCCGGGACCGCCGGGACGCCCTGGCCGCCGTCGAGCGGCTGGCAGCGGGCAAGGAGTTGTCGGTGCACGGCGGGGACGGCGGTGACGCGCAGGGTGTAGCCCTGGCCGCGCCGTACGGTCGCCCCCTGGTCGAGCGCGGCGCGCTCGGCGGGCTCCAGGTCGGCCGCGCGGAGGTAGCCGACGACCTTGCCCGGCATGTCGAGGGTGACCGGCAGCTCCAGGGCGGGGGCGTCCTCCTCGATGGCGGTGTGGTCGGGCAGGAGGTCGGCGACGGCGGTTCGGATGGCAGCGCGGCTGACGTGGTGGTCGCGGGCGAGGGCGGCGATGGAGCGGCCTTCCAGGTACGCGGTGCGTACGGTGTCGGTCTTCGCGGCCGCCACGGCGGGGCGGCGTCCGCCCTTGCTGCCCTTGGCCTCGGCGGCGCGCAGTCCGTCGTAGGTCAGCTCGCGCTGGACGTCGCGCTGGAGTTCGCCGGCGGCGGCGAGGGTCTGCACCATGAACTTCACGGTGGACAGAGCTCTCCGGTGCGCGGGTGGCGGGCGGTGAGGTCCATCGCGGACAACGCTCCGTCGTGGATGCGCAGCGCCACCTGCTCGCGGTGGAGGACGTCGAGCACGTCGAGGATGTGGCCAGTGCCGCGTACGAGGCGGAAGATCTCGGAGATGTGCACGGTGTCGCCCCGGCGCGCGTAGATGAGCAGTTCGCGGAACTTCAGGGGCTGGCGGGGGTGGAGGCAGCTGGAGGTGCCCGGGTCCTCCTCGAAGACGATCGCGTCCTCGATCCCGGCTTCGTCCAGGACGAGGTTCTGCCGGGCGGTCGACTGCTGGTCGGTCGAGACCCGTTTGTAGACCAGGTTCGCCACCGAGGGCCGCTTCCGTGCGGAGGGTCGGACCCTATATCTGTCGTCAAACCCTGTCAGCAATCACCATCGGATCCGATTGGATTCGCGCCGCCGCGGACCCCCGGATTGCAGAGGTTCATTGGACGCGTCGGCTGCCTGTCGTCAAACGATCGTTTAACGACAGGGGCGTCATGGTGAGCACGGTCACGGTTGGCAGGGGATCGTCAGTCGCCTGGGTGTGGTGCGAGGGCCTGGGGCGTGGCGGCCCAGGAGGAGAGCAGGCGTAGGCCCTCTTCGGAGGGTGAGCCGGGTTCGGCGGTGTAGATGGTGAGGGTGAGGCCGGGTTCGGCGGCCATTTCCAGGCCCTCGTAGGCGAGGGTGAGGTCGCCGACGGTGTGGTGGTGGAAGCGTTTGGTGCCGGTGCCGTGGTGGCGGACGTTGTGGGCGCCCCAGCGGGTGCGGAAGTCGTCGCTGCGGGTGGACAGCTCGCCGACTAGGTCGTGCAGGTCCTTGTCGTGGGGGTTGCGGCCGGCTTCGGTGCGCAGGATGGCCACGGCGATGTCGGCGGCCAGGTCCCAGTCGGGGTAGAAGCGGCGCGAGGCGGGGTCGAGGAACTGGAAGCGGGCCAGGTTTGCCTGGTTGCCGGGCGTGGCGTAGACGTCGTCGTAGAAGGCGCGGGCGAGCTGGTTGGTGGCGAGGATGTCCATGCGGCCGTTGCGGACGAAGGCCGGGCCGGCGGTGACGGCGTCCAGCACCCATTGCACGCTCCGGTGCGCGGTCCAGGCCCGGGTGGCGCGGCGGCGGGGCCGGGTGAGGGCCTCGGAGCCGTCGGCGGCATGTGCCAGGTTCATGAGGTGAGCGCGTTCGGCGTCGTCGAGCTGGAGGGCGCGGGCGACGGCTTCGAGGACGGCCGGGGAGGCTCCGGCGAGGTTTCCGCGCTCCAGCTTGGCGTAGTACTCCACGCTCACATCGGCGAGCGCGGCGACCTCGCTGCGGCGCAGGCCGGGCACTCGCCGGCGGCTGCCTGCGGGCAGTCCTGCCTGCTCGGGGTTGATCTTCGCGCGCCGCGAGGTCAGGAACTCGCGGACCTCTGCCTGGTTGTCCACGCCTTCGACGGTACGTCCTGCCCGCGTCCATAGGGGTGTACTGGCAGTACACCCCTTGATGGTGTCTCGCTACGCCCGCGAGGACCGGGTTACCTGGATGACGTGGTGCTTTCCGCCCGTCCCATCACGACGGGCGTGCACCCCGCCCTGTACACGGCGACGGTCCCGGTCATCTGGCGGCCGTACGCCTCGGCACGCAAAGGAAGTCCTACTCATGCGCGGCGCAGTGATCCATGCTCCCGGCGATGTCCGGTTCGAGGCCGTGGACGACCCCAAGATCGTTCACCCCACCGATGCGGTCATCCGGACGGCCGTGACCTGTGTGTGCGGCTCGGACCTGTGGCCCTACCGTGGCGCGGAGCCGATCGGCGACCCGCACCCGATGGGCCACGAGTACGTCGGCTTCGTGGAGGAGGTCGGCCCCGAGGTCACCTCGGTGAAGCCGGGCCAGTTCGTCGTCGGCTCCTTCGCGACCTCGGACAACACCTGCGTGAACTGCCGCAACGGCTTCCAGTCGAACTGCCTGCACCGCGAGTTCATGTCGACCTGCCAGGCCGAGTACGTGCGCATCCCCAACGCCCAGGGCACTCTGGTCGCCACCGGCGAGGTGCCGGATGAGGGGTTCTGGCCGGGTCTGCTGGCCGTGTCCGACGTGATGGGTACCGGCTGGTGGGCCGCCGACGCCGCCGAGGTCAAGCCCGGCTCGACCGCCGTGGTCGTCGGCGACGGCGCGGTCGGCCTGTGCGGGGTGATCGCCGCGAAGGAGATGGGCGCGCAGCGGATCATCGCCATGTCCCGGCACGAGAGCCGCCAGAAGCTCGCCCGGGAGTTCGGCGCCACCGACATCGTCACCGAGCGCGGCGAGGAGGGCGTCGAACGGATCAAGGAACTGACCGGCGGGATCGGCGCGGACAGCGTGCTGGAGTGCGTCGGCACCGCCGAGGCCATGCGGCAGGCCCTGCACGCGGCCCGGCCCGGCGGCAACGTCGGCTTCGTCGGCGTCCCCCACGAGGTTGCGATCGACGGGCAGGAGCTGTTCTTCTCCCACGTCGGCCTGCGGGGCGGCCCCGCCCCCGTGCGCCGCTACCTCCCCGACCTCATCGACCGCGTTCTCACCCGCCGGATCGCCCCGGGCAAGGTCTTCGACCAGACCCTGCCCCTGGACCAGGTCGCCGAGGGCTACAGGGCGATGGACGAGCGCCGCGCCATCAAGACCCTCCTCAAGCCCTGACCCTCCCACCGCCCGAAGGAGCAACCGTGCAGATCACCCGCAGCTCGATCGACACCGCCAAGGGGCCGGCCGACTGGTTCACCGGCGACGTCTACATCGACGCCGTCGCCGCCGCTCCGGCCCCGTCCCGCGTCACCGCGAACCTGGTCCACTTCATGCCCGGCGCCCGTACCCACTGGCACCGCCATCCGCTGGGGCAGACCGTCTTCGTCACCGAAGGGGTCGGCCTGTGCCAGCGCCGGGGCGGGCCGGTGGAGGTCATCCGGCCCGGTGACCGCGTGCTGTTCGAGGCCGACGAGGAGCACTGGCACGGTGCCGCACCGAACCGGCTGATGGTCCACCTGGCCATCAACGAGGGCGACGACGACCACGACGTCGTGCACTGGCTGGACCCCGTCACCGACGAGGAGTACCACGCCACCCCTGCCACCGCCTGAACGAGGAGGAACACCGTGACCACCTTCGCCCTCATCGGCGCCGGCCCCGGCCTTGGCCTGGCCGCCGCCCGCCGCTTCGGGACCGCCGGCCACCGCGTCGCCCTCATCTCACGCACCGCCCAGCACCAGGACGCCGTGTCCGCCGAGCTGGCCCGGGACGACGTCCACGCCCGCGGGTTCACCGCAGACGTCCTCGACCCCGCCTCCCTCACCGCGGCTCTGCACGAAGCCGCCGACACGCTGGGTCCCGTCGAGGTCCTCCAGTTCAGCCCCGTGCCCCGCGGCGACTTCATGAAGCCGGTCCTCGACACGACTGCCGCCGACCTGGACGACCCGGTGGCCTTCTCCGTGAAGGGCCCGGTGACCTGCGTGAACGCCGTCCTGCCCGGAATGCGGGAGCTGGGCCGGGGCACGCTGCTGTTCGTCAACGGCGGCAGCGCCGTCCGCCCGAACCCGAAGGTGGCCGGTACCTCGATCGCGTTCGCCGCCGAGAGCGCCTATGCGGCGATGCTCCACGACGCGCTCGCGCCCGAGAACATCCACGTCGCACAGCTGATCGTTCCCGGTGCGATCCGCCCGGACGCTCAGCACTCCAGCCCCGACGCACTGGCCGAACGGCTGTACGGCATCCACACCGAAGGCGGCACCTTCCGGCATTACGCCGAACCCATGCCCGCCTGATCACTCCGGGACGCACTGCCATGGGCATCCGGGTCACCCTCGACGGCCACCCGGTCGAGGCCACCATGAACAACAGCCCCGCCGCCCGCGACTTCACCGAACTGCTCCCGCTCACCCTGGACCTGAAGGACTTCCACAGCACGGAGCGGGTCGCCGACCTGCCGCGCAAGCTGGACACCTCCGGCGCCCCCGAACCGGCCGCGGCCAAGGTCGGCGACATCGCCTACTACGCGCCCTGGGGCAACCTGGCCCTCTTCTACCAGGATGGGCCCGCCCCCTCCGCCGACCTGATTATCCTCGGCCACCTCGACGTCAGCGCCGACCAGCTCGGCCGGGCGACGCGCATCACCATCGAAGCCGCTTCCTGACCCCTGACCCTGGGCGAACGCCCAAGTCCCCTCCCCACACCCGCAACCCGAACCGGATCGTGGCCCAGTGCACTACCCCGACCGCGTACCCGACGGCACCACCGCACCAGTGCCCTCACGGCACTGACCCACCCCCCGGGGCTCCTTCCTCGACGGCCCACCTTCCGATGGGACAACACGCGTGAGCACCACCTACGACTTCCACGACAGGACCGCGTTCGTCACCGGCGCTGCCTCCGGTATCGGCCGCGCCACCGCCCTCGCCTTCGCCCGCGCGGGCGCACGGGTCGCCCTCGCCGACCTGTCCGCCGACGGCCTGCGCGAGACCGCCCGCCTCATCGAGGCAGACGGCGGCGAAGCCCTCGTCCTCACCTGCGACGTCACCAGCGAGGAAGACGTCCAGGCCGCGGTCGAGCGGACCGTCGAACGCTTCGGGAGCCTGGACGCGGCCTTCAACAACGCCGGTGTCGAGCAGCCCGTCCAGTCGGCCGCCGACACCGCCAAGGAGGACTGGGACCGCATCCTCGGCGTCAGCCTCACCGGAGCGTTCCTGTGCACCCGCGCCCAGATCCGGCAGATGCTCCTCCAGGACGGCGGCGGCGCGATCGTCAACGTCTCCTCCGGCGCCGGCGTCAAGGGCTTCAAGGGCCAGGCCGCCTACGCCGCCGCCAAGCACGGGATCATCGGCTTCACCCGCTCCGCCGCGCTCGACCACGCCGCACAGGGCATCCGCGTCAACGCCGTCTGCCCCGGCATCATCGACACCGAGATGATCCGCCGCTTCGGCGACACCCGGCCCGGCGGACGCGAAGGACTCATCGCCGACGAACCCGTCGGCCGTCTCGGCAAACCCGAGGAGATCGCCTCCGCCGTGCTCTGGCTGTGCTCTACCGACGCCGCCTTCACCACCGGCGCCGCCCTCGTCGTCGACGGCGGCCAGACCGTCTGACCCCACCGGCACCCCCGTATGACAAGCCCCCGTCGAAACCCCGCACTCCGGCGAAACCCCATGTGAGGAGCCGTCCCCATGAACCCCACCTACGACTTCACCGGCCAGGTCGCCTTCGTCACCGGCGCCTCCTCCGGCATGGGTCTGGCCACGGCCCGTGCCTTCGCCGAATCGGGCGCCGCCGTCAGCCTCGCCGACATCGACGAGAGCGCCGTCAACGCCTCTGCGAAGGAGCTCACCGACGCCGGCCACCGTGCCCTCGCCCTGGTCTGCGACGTCACCGACGAGGAACAGGTCGCCGCCGCCGTCGACCGCACGGTCGAAGCGTTCGGCCGCCTCGACATGGCCTATAACAACGCCGGCATCATGCCCCCGCCCACCGACGCCGCCGACGAGAGCGCCGCCCAGTTCGACCGCGTCAACGCCATCAACCTGCGCGGCATCTGGGCGAGCATGAAGCACGAACTGCGCCACATGCGCGCCCAGGGCAATGGGACGATCGTCAACTGCTCCTCCCTCGGCGGCCTCGTCGGGAACCCCGGCCGCGCCGCCTACCACGCCACCAAGCACGGCGTGATCGGCCTGACCAAGAGCGCCGCCCTCGAATACGGCCCCCGCGGCGTGCGAGTCAACGCCGTCTGCCCCGGCACCATCGCCACCCCCATGGTCGACGCCATGGTCGAAGGCGGAGAACTCGACCGCGCCCAAGCCGAAGCGGGCCAGGCCATCGACCGCCTCGGTACCGCCGAGGAGATCGCCCAGGCAGTCCTGTGGCTGTGCAGCCCCGGCGCCAGCTACGTCACCGGAATCGCTCTCCCCGTCGACGGCGGCTATACCGCGCGATGAGAGCCTCCCGCGTCGCTTTCACCGCGGTCTGAGCCCATCACACCGTCAGGTCGGCAAGTTGTCCTCGTCCTCGTCCAGTTCCGGCGCGTCCGGGTCGCGCAGCGGGCGCAGGGCGCCGGCGGCAGGGACACTGGCGGTAAAGCTGTAGCGGCCGAGCAGGTTCAGGTTCAGGTTGCGGTGCTTGAGCGGAGAGAGCCGGGCGATGTCCTCCTCCCGGACCTCGTGGCCCTCGGCCCGGAGCTGGACTACGGCGGCGTCAAGGTACCGCGCGGTCCACAGCACGATGGCGTTGAGAACCAGGCCGAGCGCGCCAAGGTGGTCCTCCATGCCGTCGCGGTAGGCCTGGTGGATGGTGCCTCGCTTGCCGTGGCACACGTCGCGGGCCAGCTTGTGGCGGGATTCCTGCACGGTGAGTTGGCGGTTCATCTGGCGGCGGTAGGTGTCGTCGACGGGGTCGACCACACGCAGCAGGTGCTCGGTCTTTGCGATCCGCCCGTACTCGGCGAACGCCGATCCCAGCGGGGTCGGGCGCCCGTCGCGGCCGAACATGCGCAGCAGGTCGTAGGCGCGGACCTGGTTGGTGACCAGGGAACCGGCGACCTTCAGCATGTCCGGCCACCGCGCGATCACCTTGTTCAGGTTGACCCGGTTGCGGGCCAGGTCCTCCACCGCGCCGTAGCTGCCGGTCTCGACGCACGGAGTAAGAGGCGTTGTCGGTGGCCACCATCTCCGGCTTCACGCCGCCGTCCAGGTTCAGCAGCGCTTCCAGGATGTGCAGGGAGTCGCGCGGGGTGCCGGGGACGATCATCTGCCCGATGCCCGCGACCTGGTCGTTGACGGCGTTGAGGTGATGCCCCGCTTGAAGCCGAAGTACTTCGGCGACGGCGCCGCGCTGATCGTGCGGACGGGGACGACGAACCGCAGCCCGTCCACCGAGGCGAGCAGGCCCTCGCCCCAGAACTTCACGATGGGCACGGCGGCCTGGGCAGCGATCAGCGTGGCGTTCGCCGCGGCGATGGTATCGGCGCGTAGTAGTACTGGCCGACGTGCACGAGCCGGGCCCGGGCCACCGCCTCGTAGCCGGGGTTCACCACCGGGGCCACGCCGATGTTGCACGCCTCCGAGACGAGCAGCGCGACCACCGAGGTGGACAGGTCCTTCATCCGGGTGGTGCCGTCCCCGAGGTGCACGAAGGAGTCGAGGAACCTGGTCCAGGCGTTCACCTCGAACAGCAGGTCCGGCAGGTCGATCTTCGGGAGCATCTTCTCGACCCGCTTGCGCAGCCAGGTCAGGGACTTCGGCTCGCCGAGCGCGCCGAGCTTGTCGAGGTTCAGCTTCACCCGCCCGTCGTCCTGTACCTCGATGGAGACCTTCGTAGCCGGCCCCGCCTCCTCCAGGCGCTCGGCGAGCTGCTTCCACCCGGCGTCCAGGCCCCGCACCAGCTCCGCAAGGTGCTCCTCGACGGGCATGACCAGGCCGGCCCGGCGGGGCGGGCGCCCCGCCGGGCCGGACCGGGATCAGGCGTTGGCGTAGAACCGGTAGATGAAGGAGTCCGACCGGTTGCCGCCCGCGTCAAGGGTGTACACCGTGAGCGTCCACGACCCCGACGACGGCGGGGTCAGGGTCACGTCCACCGAGGCGCCCGCGGTAGTCGTGACCGTCCGCACGGTGGGGTCCCACCCTGTGGAGTAGGCGTAGGCCACGACATCGCTGACACCACCGCTCGAAAGGGTGAAGGTGCCCGGCGTCCTGGCCTGCCCGGTGTTCGCCGGCCAGCCGTTGGAGCCGTCGGGGAACTGCGGTGACACCGCGCTGGGCGGAGTCGGCCGGACGCCGTCGAAGACGAAGTGGCACTCCGCGCTCCAGTCGCTCGCCAGCGATCCGTGCTCAATCCTGGCAGTCCAACTGAACGTACCGTTGCCGGTGATGCCGTCGGTTGCGAGCAGCTGCGTGATGACCGACCTGGGGACCACGAGTGTGCCGACGCTGCCCGAGACGACCGAGATCGTGGTGTCGGCGACGTCGGCACCCGTGCCGTAGCCGGTCGGCCAGATCTTGAAGTGCGCGCTCAGCACGCCGCCGGCCGGGTCGGAGAAGGTGCCCCTGAGGGATATGTCGGTGTTGTCGATGGTCGTGTACGGGGCGCTCGTACCGCAGTCGGCACCGGAGCTGGGACTGGTGAAGAGCCCCGACGGCACGTCAGGTCCGGTGGCCGACGCGGATGCCATCGGCGCCAGCGCCCCGACGAGCGCCCCCACGGCGGCCGCTGCGAGCGAAAGCCTCGTCCGCACCGTCGCCGTCCCCCTCCTTGAGATGCCCACTCTTTTTCCTTTCCTCATGGGAATACGGAATTCGGCCATCCATTTTCGGAAGGCCCGTTTTTTCGGCTGAACTCAAGGGCTATTATGCCCGGAAGGGCGATGGACGGTAAGGCGTTTTCTGCCAGCGGGTGAGCAGTGCATGCATTTGTTCGCTACGGAGGATGCGGACTTGTGTGCGGGTCGGTACGGGTCGCTCCCGGACGAGTCCGTGCGGCACGTCAGGATCTGCAGCGACGGGGTTCGGCCTCCCCTGCTTCACCGCTGGCCCGGAGGGTCCGAACTCGCGAGCGATCCGTGGTCATTTTCCAGGCCCATAGGATTTAAACGTAGGCGTGACGGGATTCTTGAGTTCTTTCGGCGCGGATGGGCCTGCCCGCTCGGCAGTCGTACCACTGCCAGTCATGGCGGACTGTCGGCGACGCGTGAATCGAGATCCACGTCCGGTGCTCGGGTTTGAAGGCGAATTCGCGTAACCGTCGCAATGCTGCAGGCTCATGGTGTCGGAGCGGTGGCGAATGACTGGGCCGGGATCTCCCCACTCAGGGGTTTGCGAGGCCGGGTGTTGAGCAGCTGAGGGACGCGGCGGTGGGGCCGTGGCTGCATGCCGCCTCGCGGGGTACGGCCCCGGTCAGGTCGGATGGCTCTGCCGGCGCGGGCGGTGGGTGGGTCAGGAGGGGCGTTCGTCGGTGGCCGGCCAGGCGCCCAGTTCGGCCAGGTGGAGCACGAGGGCGGCGATGTTCCAGGCGTCGTCCTCGCCTCGGTGGTGGCGTCCTTCGGGCGGCAGATCGGCGATCTCCAGGGCCTGTGCCATGCCGGGGCGTTTGCGCAGTCCGTAGGCCTGGGTGAAGACCGCCTTGGCGTTGGTGTGGTGGCGGCCGAAGGGGTAGGGCGTCGGCGTGGCCTGGCACTGCCGGGTGAACTGGTGGCGGTCGTAGTCGCCCCAACTGACCCACGGCCGGGCGCCTGCGAGGTGCTCGGCCGCGAGCATTCGGCACGCCTCGGCGAAGCTGAGCCCCTGCTCGACTTCGTGCGGGGTCAGGCCGGTCAGCTCCGTGCAGAACTCGCTGATGGTGGACCGGTCGGGCCTGACCAGCATCCCGTGCCGTGCGAGGCGCTCACCCGCGTCCAGATCGATGACGGTCAGTCCGATCTCGACGATCTCGCTGACCGCGCCGGGCGGTGGGGAGCCTGCCCAGCAGGTCGCTTCGACGTCCACGACGTTGACGAGGCGCTCGGTCCTGGTGCTGTCCATGGCGGGAGCGTAGGGAGGGGCGGCGGCCAGGGCACCTGGTTTTCAGGGCCGGCGGCCCGCTCTGTCGCCGTCCGCGTCGGACCGTACCGGAACACCGCGCCGACGGCCCACCGCGGTCGGGCGGTGACGGGTCGTCGCCCCCAGGCGTCCCGTTTGAGGTTGGATCAGTTGAGGTCAAGGCCGACGCTGTCGGGTCGCGGCCCAGGTGACGATTCGCTCACGGACCGGGCCAGGTTCCAGGTAACCGACCAGGTTGTGCAGATGGGCCGTCAGGTTCCCGCACCACCGCAGCTCACGGATTTGCTCGATGGGAAGTTCGCGCCGGCCTTCTTCTGGGACCGCCTGTCGATCACCGGGATCCCCGCGTGTTACCACGAGGACTCTGCGCGTGTCCACGGCCTCATCGAGAAGTTGCTCGGCTGCCGTTCACCGACGTCGAGGGCATCACCGGCGGGGCCGTCGCCCGCAGTTCCCTGACCAAGGCGCGTACGACGGCGGTTCCGGCGAGCTCGGAAGTGGTGACGTAACCGACCTGGCGTATGGGGCGCTGGTTGCCGAGGTCGGTGATCGCGACGGGGTGTGCTGTTCCGGCCAGGGAGAGCGCCGGCATGATCGCCATTCCGTGACCTCCGCTCACCAGGGACAGCACCGCCCCGTCGTCCTCGGCCTCGACGGTCGCCTTCGGGATCCAGTCCTGTGCCGCCCACCAGCCGCGGGTGTGGGAGCCGCAGTTTTCGGCCCAATCGATCAGCGGCAGTGTCCGCGGGGCGGTGTGGCCGATCGGGTGGACCAGGGCATACGGCTCTTCAAGGAGTCCGTGCGCGACCAGACCCGGTGGGAGCGGCATGGAGCCGCCCAGCGTGGCGATGGCCAGGTCGGCCTTCCCGTCGGCTACTTCGCCGACGGTGCCGCGCCCCATGTCGCGTACGATCCGCACCCTCGGCTCGATGCCGGGGTGCCGGGCCCGTAGCTGCTGAAGGACCGGCGGCAGCAGGTGGAGCGCCGCGCTGCGGAAGGCCACGATCCGCAGTGGCCCCTCCGCCACGTCGCACCGGGCCGCACCGCGTGCCTCGGCGGTCAGGACGTCGAGGAGGCGCAGGACGCGGCGGGCGTGCGCCACGGCCTTGTCTCCGGCGGGGGTGGGGCGGGCGCCGACGCGACCGCGGTCGAGGAGCACGGCACCGATCTTGCGCTCGCTGCCGCGCACCGAGTGGGAGACCGCGGACTGCGTCAGACCGAGAGCCCGGGCCGCGGCAGAGAAGGAGCCGGCGTCCGCGACCGCCACCAGGACGCGCAGTTCCTGCGGGGCGAGGTCGGAGTCGGTCGTGCGGGTCACGGGGCGTTCACCTCACGGTATGAGAGCTGCTCATGGAAGGGTGTTTCGCATGCACCCAACCGGCTGCCCGGGTGGCGCATTCCCGCCGTACGGTCCGGGCATGAACGAGACCGCGATCACCGTGCACCAGACGGCCCGCCCGCACGGCTTTCCCACGACCGAGCATTTCGCCTTTGTCGAGTCACCGCTTCCCGTGACCCCGGCCGGCAGCGCCCTTGTGGAGAACCTCTACTGGTCCGTCGACCCGTATCACCGCGAGCTGATGGACGACGTACGCGGCGGCTTCGCGCTCGACGCACCGCTGGAGGGCCGCGCCATCGGGCGGGTCATCGCCTCGCGCACGCCTCGGCTGGCCGAGGGCGAGATCGTGTTCCACCGGCAGGGCTGGCGTACGCATGCGGCGGTCACGCCCGAGGAGGTCCGGCAACTGCCCCGCTTCGACGGAGTGCCCCTGACCGCGTACCTGAGCACCCTGGGCGGCACCGGCCTGACCGCCTACGTGGCCCTCACCCGGATCGCCCGGCTCCACGAAGGCGAGGATCTGTTCGTGTCGGCCGCGGCGGGCGGGGTCGGCACGGCGACCGGGCGGTTCGCCCGACTGCTCGGCGTCGGACGGCTCGTGGGCAGCGCGGGATCGGCGACGAAGGCCGCCCATCTTGTGCGACAGGTGGGCTACGACGCCGTCTTCGACTACCACGACGGGCCGGCCGCCGACCTGCTCGGCCACGTCGCACCGGGCGGCATCGACGTGTTCGTCGACAACGTCGGGGGCGAGCAGTTGGCCGCGGCGGTGGGGGCGCTACGCGAGTTCGGGCGCATCGTCCGCGTGGGCACGATCAGCCAGTACAACACCCCCGACGCGCCGCTGCCGCGCTTCAACTACGCGGAAATCGTGGAGAAGAGCCTCCGCATGGAGGGCTTCCTGGTCAGCAACTACCGCGACCTGCAGGAGGAGTTGTACGAGTTCGCGGTGCCGCATCTGCAGACCGGTCGGCTCGCCCTGGACGAGACGGTGGTCGACGGCTTCGAGGGCATCGTGCACGCGTTCCTGGGAATGCTGCGCGGCGAGAACACCGGCAAGACCGTCGTGCGAGACCGCACGCAGACACCATCCGTGGACTGACACCGCACCCGGCATCGCGGAGTGCCGGCCTCTCAGGGCCGGACTTCGGCCCCTCGGCCCCCTTCGGGCAGGGCAGCAGCCACGGCCAGGACGGCGAAGGGGTGTAGCCGCTATTCGATCCGGTGCCCGGCAGCCGGCAGCCCGCGACGCGCCTGGCGGGTGCTTTGACGCTGCTCGCTTTCTGGTCGATCTGCCAGGTGGCCGAGGCCCGGTGTCACCCGCGGGAGTCGTGTTCGCTGAATCCGCGGTTCCCTCCGGCGTCGCGTCATCCCGGTACGGCAAGATCCTTCCCTCGGCACACCCCCACACAGAGGAATCCCGTGACACACCACACGCGAACCGACGCCAAACGCCCGGCACGGCAGCGTAGCCGGATCGCCCTGGCATCAGCGACCGCCGTCCTCGGCAGCCTGCTCGCCGGCGGGCTGGCATCCGCCGCGACGGGTCCCGACATCGCCGTCTCCCTGGCCCTGGACTCGCCGCGGCCCGGGGAGCCGAACAGCGTCCTCGGCGGGTCCGGCCGGGGCTGGATCACGAACACGGGGGATACCACCATCCCCGCGGGTGTCAGGGTGTACTTCACCGTCCGCAACCTCGCCGTACCCCCCTTGATCTGCAAACATGGCGATACCAGCCGGATGTGCAGCGAAATCCACGCCGTCGGCGTGGCCGGCGGGGACGGCACCACCGCCCTGCCTGCCCCGGTCATCGACAACGCTGTGCCCCCGTGGGTAATCATCACCACCAGGGACCTCGCCCCCGGTGAGGCGGTCACGTACCGCTGGACCGTCGGCCACTACGCGCCCTGGCACCGCGTGGCGGGGGTCGCAACGGTCGTCTCCCTGCCTCCGGGCGTCACCGACGTCGACCAGGGCAACGACACCGCCACCGTCGCAAGGCAGGACGGCACCGGCTTCTGACCCCCGCAGAACTCCCGTGCCCCGGCCCCCCACCGGGGCACTCCGCGGGTGCCGCGTTGAGCACAAAGTTCCGGCGCTTCAGATCCCGGGCGGCCCGCGGCTCCGCCGCCGGGGTCTCCGGCGGCGCGGCGACGGCCGGCCACCTCCGCCGAGTCAGGAAGGCCGGCGGGTCCCGTTGCCCAGCGACGTGCGGGCGTACCAGGTCCGCGTCTCGTCCGGGGTCAGTACGCGGGCCGGCTCGGCCGTGCCCGGGAGATGGGGGAAGAACCGGTCGGCGTTCCAACTGCGCTGGTACGTCGGCTCGTCGAGCACGAGCAGGCGGCGTCCCTCCACCACGGGTATGTCGTCGGGCAACCCTTCGTTCCAGATCGGCGCACCGTCCGGGGCGAGAAGCTCGAACGTCCCGGTCGCGACGACCGCGGTGCGTCCTCGGGCGGGTTCGGGGTCCGTGGCCAGGTGGACGCTCTGCGCGGAAGGCGGAGTGCCGGGCACGTGGCCGCCGCCGACAAGGACATGGGCCAGCAGCGTGTGCAACTGGAAGTTGTCTCCGATGCCGCCGATGCGCACCTCGAACCCGGTCCCAGTGGGCTTGTGCAGCACCACCAGGGGCTCGTCGTCCAGGACGGCCAGCGCGTAGGCCAGGCACTTGAGGTCGTGCTGCTGCAGGGCCGCCAGATCGCGACAGGCGGGGAGGAGCGTCGATGCGTGACGACGGCGCACCTCGGCACTGCGGCACAGCACGGCCAACGCGGGCGGCTGCCAGTCCTGGATCGAGCACCAGGCCAGGGCCAGCCGCGTGGCCTCGTAAGCGTCGTGGCCGAGGCGGGCCGGCAGTGCGTCGTCGATGATCTTCTCGTCCGGCTCCGGCAGTTCGTCCCCGACCTCGCCGGCGGCCGTCCAGCGGCGGGCGAACTCCAGGGCATCGAGCAGGTCCCGGTGGACGGCGTCGAGGATCGGCTCGGCGCAGGCCACAGGATCGGCCCCGCGCTCGACGCAGAAGCCGGCCGCCATCGCCAGCATCGGCCGCGGCCCGGTAGGCGGGAAGGCGGGGAGCAGCGCGGCCAATCGGGGCCCCGCCGATATGCGTTCAGCGTCCGACGCCGACTGCACACCCTTCATCACGGCGGTGAACGCACGCCCGGTACGGTCGCCGTCGCGTGCGGCAACCGCCTCCTCCAGCTGGGACACGACAGCGGCAAGGCCCGAAGCCGCCTGCTTCCTCTTGAAGATCACCGGCACACCTTAGCCTCCTGCCCTCCCGTACCAACCGGCCCGGGGCACGTTGCACTCCTGGGGCGAAGTCGAGGCAGAACAGCGCCTGAGCCCGCGGCAGACCCGCCTGCACAACCTCGCGTTGGCCGGATGAGCATCCCGAGCAAGGACTGCTCTCCTGTTCAGCTCAGCGAGCGCATGCGAGGTGGTGCCTCGACCCCTCCGAGCGCGGCGCGGCGTCCCCGAAGCGTTCCAAGTAGGCTGGGAACGCCCGAAGTTCGGGGCTGAGCAGCGGGAAGCGGAGGGTGGCGGGATGGAGGCCGAACTGACCGCGCTGGCCGTGTCCGGGGCGACGACCCTGGTGCAGCTGATGGCGGGCGACGCGTGGGCCACAGCCAGGGATCGAGTGCGAGCGCTGTTCGGGCGTGACAGGCCCGGTCTGACGCAGACGGCGGACGTGGAGCTGGAAGAGGTCCGCGCTGCGGTCATTGTGGCCGCGAACGGCGATGACCGGGCGGCCCTCGCCGAGATCGAGTCCCGATGGCAGGCGCGGCTGCTGCTTCTGCTCCGCGAGGATCCCGAGGCAGAGGCCGGGCTGCGTGCCCTGCTGGCGGCGGCAGGACACCCCCCGGAGCAGGTCGCCACGGTGCACAACACCGTCAGCGGAGGCGACATCCGCGGTACCGTGATCCAGGCCGGCACCATCGAGGGCGACCTCCGCTTCGGCTGACGCGCCCGGCCGCTGCCCTCGCCGACGAAGGCGAGCCCCGGCCCTCAGGACGGCCCCCGCCGGCGGGACAGGGCAGAAGGCGGGTAGCCCCGACGCACTTCCGTGCGAACAACCGAGGTGTACGGGTGCCTGGTCCCGGCCGTCAGGACAGTTTGCGCACTTGCGGAACCGCCACCGCGGTCATCGCCGCTCGCGGCACGCTGCTACCGGGCAGTCCCACGGCCACGAAGTAGGCGACGACATTCTCACTGCGGACCAGCCACACGTCGTTCGACTCGGGCGAGCCGTCCATGGTGTCGGTCAGGACCACGCCGGTTGCCTGCTGCCCACCGCCGGCCTGGTTGTCGGGCGCGACGGTGAACCGGGTCCGGGCGCCGTTGAGGGTTGCCGTGAAGCCTGCAGCGCAGGCCTGGACGGCGGTCTGGAGACCGTCCATGGCCAGTACAGCGCCACGGTCTCGGTAGGCGACGAGGGCGGTCCGAACTCCGGCCGCCCCGGCCCCGGCACCTGTCGCTGTCACCAGTTGGTTCACCGCGGCTGCGGGCGGGCCGGCTGATGCGGAGGTGAACAGCATGGAGTCCACCAGCGGCTGGCACGCGGGGTCGTCCGCCGTCACCTTCCCGCGCGGACTGATGTCCTGATGGGACACCAGCGATCCCGCCGGCAGGTCCGATTCCGTAATGAGCATCTTGGCCAACTGCGCGCGGGTGGGCACCTTCGCCGTTACGGAGGCCGGTCCGTGAGTGGACCCCGGCCCTGGCGCATGCGGCACGCCTTGGGGGGCCGCCTGTCCGGAAGATGAGCAGGCTGCGGCACTCACCAGCGCGAACGCCGCAGCAAGCACCATCGTCCACCGAGTCTTCAACACCGCACCCCTGCCTGACCCGTAGCCCGTCGGCGAGCGCGTGAGCCGCGCTCGTCGACGCGCATCCTTGCAGGTTGAGCTCGGTCGTAGCGGGGGGTCTCATCCGGCGGTGGCGATCCGGGTGACGGCGAGGATGGCCATATCGTCCTGCTGCCCGCCCTCGGTCCACCGGTGAACATCCGCGATCAGGGCGCTGACCAGGGACTCGGGGTTCCCGAAGCGGCGTCCCACCAGTCGGGACAGGCAGGGGTCGTAGAAGACGCCGTCGCGGTTCCGCGCCTCGGTGACGCCGTCGGTGACCATGAGCAGCAAGGCCCCGACGGGCAGGGGCAGGACGTCGGGAAGGGGAACGTCCGCGCCGGACCGGGGTGAGATCTCGGACAGCCCCATGCCCAAAGGGAGTTGCGCGACGCTCGGGTCGAGCCGTTTCAGTCGTCCTTCGTGGACCAGGTACGGCGCCGGATGCCCGCGGTTGATCAGCCGAACTACGCCGCCGTCGGTGGACACCTCTGCCAGTAGTGCCGTGGTGAAGTCCTCGGTGGAGATGTCGGCCAGCAGGTTGCGTTCGTCGCCCCTGGAGAGTGCGTCGTCCATCCGTTCTGCCAGGGTGGTGAGGCCGGGGGAGTACTCCGCCTCCTGGCGGAAGGCGCCGACCGCGACGGACACCGAGGCGAGCGCCTGGAGCCCCTTGCCCCGCACGTCCCCGATGAGCATGCGGACGCCGAACGGGGTGTCATGGATCGCGAAGAGGTCGCCGCCGATCCGGGCCTCCGCATGGGCCGCGGCGTAGCCGACCGCGACAGCCAAAGGGCCGACACGGGCAGCGGGTTGCGGCAGCATCGCCAACTGCGCTGCCTCCGCGACCCCTCTGGACCGTGCGAGATCACGTCCCTGTCGCTCCAGCAGGACGTTCACCGCCAGGGCCAGGATCCCGATCAGGCCGACCACCGCCAGATCCACGACGAGTGCTGACGCCGGCCGCCCCCGATACACATCCAGGCCCACCGAGGCGGCAACCGCGGCGCATGCGAAGCCCGTCGTGAAACGGAAGGACAGCATCGCACCGGCGACCAGCGGCGAAGCCGCCAACAGGGGCAGTCCGATGTACGGCTGAGGCGCGAACGCGGTCAGCAGAGCGCCGGCTATGAGAGCGAGGGCGGCAAGCCCCCACGAAGTTCTGACAGGCGTGTACCGGATTCCCTCCACCGACGATTCCTCCTGGTGGGTACACCCCTCACGGACAAATATTTATATTCTGGCAGAAATACCCCTTGATCGGACGACGGCACGACCCTCGAGAACGAGTGCGCGACCTCGCTGGAGTAGGCCCAAGGCCAAAGACTGCCCCGCAACTGCCGCCTGGGGTCCGTGTCGGTCACTGCGTTCGTGGTTGCGCCTTACACCGAGCAACTTCTACGCTTCGTTCTGTGCCAACGGGAACGCCTCCGCAACGAGCCGACGACCCCAGGGCTGGGCGATGACGGCCAAACCCGGGCTGCGGCCGGTCCGCTGGCGCCCGCCACTTCGCTCCCAACGAGCTGTGCAGCGCACAGGGAGCGACACGATGACGCTCCTGCGTCGCATTCCCGTGCCGGGTACAGGCCCGGAAGACGTGGTCACCGACAACGACGGCACGCTCTACACCGGCCTGGACGACGGAAGCATCCTCGCCGTGGACGTCGAGACAGCGTCCGTACGTCCGGTCGCCCATACCGGTGGCCGCCCCCTGGGGCTCCATCGGCTGCCCGACGGGCGCCTGCTTGTCTGCGACGCCCAGCGCGGACTGCTACGCATGGACCCCGGCAGCGGCCACATGGAAACCCTGCTGACCGAAGTACGTGGTGAAAGGCTGACGTTCTGCAGCAACGCCGCCACGGCCGCCGACGGAACGACGTACGTCAGCGACTCCAGCCGCCGGTTCGGCCTGGATCATTGGAAGGGCGACCTGCTGGAACACTCCGGCACCGGTCGTCTCGTCCGACTGTCCCCGGGGGAGGAACCCGAGGTCGTTCTGGACGGCCTGCAGTTCGCCAACGGCGTCACCCTGGCCGCCGACGGCAGCTTCGTGGCCGTCGCGGAATCAGGCGGCTACCGCGTGCGACGAGTCCATCTCACCGGTCCGCGCGCCGGACAGGCCGATACGCTGATCGGCGATCTCCCCGGCTTCCCGGACAACCTCTCCACCGGCCCCGACGGTCTGATCTGGATCGCCATGGCAGCACCCCGCGATCCACTCCTGGACCAGCTCCACCGCTCTCATCCGGTGCTGCGGCAGGCACTGTGGCGCGTGCCGCAACGGCTGCAGCCCGACGCGCGGCCTACTGCCTGGGCACTCGCAGTGGACGCCGAAGGCCGTATCGTCCACGACATGCAGCGCAACGACCTGCACTACCGGATGGTCACCAGCGCTTGCGCCAGCGGCGGACGGCTCTACCTCGGCAGCTTGGTCGAGAACGCCCTGCTGGAAATCGACCTGCCACGTTGATGGGCACACTCCGCGACGGCGCCCGGCGAGTACCGCGCCGGTGGTCCGCCCGCCCATCACCTTCCCGCCGGTCACCGCAACCGCCCCTCCACTGGACGGCCGCGGTCACCGCTGCAGCCCGTGGCGCGCCGCAGGACACTGCGGCGTTCGCATCAGTACGGGTTCGTCCCCACCCACCTCTTGCTCACGGTGGTGTGCGCCGGTGTGGGGGCCACCAGGAGTCCGCCGAGTGCCGCTGCAGCGGTGGCGGCTAAGCCTGCGACGCGCCGCCTTCTCGATGTCTTCATCGCCGTACCTCCGAGATCATGGTCAGATGCCGAGAGGGTGCTCTGATGCCGCCCCAAGATTATGTGACATCGACCGAATGCGCCGGAAATCGCGAAACGTCAGCCGGTCGCCCGGCGCGTCCGGAACGGGCGCTCGGACCTCCGGCGAGGCGCCGGTCCGCGGGTGTGGGCGAGTGCCGGGATCTGCAGTGGCGACTCGCCCACGGCCACGCGTTCACCTGCCCGAAGGCTCGCGTCCGCAGTGCTGAGGTTCCCGCGTTGTCCCTCTCGTCATCTCGTCATTTGCGCCAGAAAAGGTGGTGCGCCACGCCGCTCGGACTGGGCACGACCTCCATGTGGAACCGGTCCAGCAGCTCGTCGGGCGAGTCCCACAGTCGTAGCCCGGCCCCGAGCTTCACGGGTGCGACGGCCACATGCAGGGTGTCGACGAGGTCGGCGTCGAGGAACTCCCGGATGGTGCTGACGCCGCCGCCGAGGCGGACGTCCTTGCCGTGCGCGGCCTCCCGCGCCTGCGCGAGAACGGTGGCGGGATCGCCGTCCACGAAATGGAACGTGGTGTCGGAGAGGGTGAACGACGGCCGCTCGTGGTGGGTCAGGACGAACACCGGCGTGTGGAAGGGCGGCTCGTCACCCCACCAGCCGCGCCACTCGTGGTCGCTCCACGGGCCGCGCTGGGGTCCGAACTTGTTGCGGCCCATGATCTCGGCGCCGATGCCGTGGCCGAAGTCCCGGATGAAGTAGTCGTCGAGGCCACGGCTTCCCCCGGGTTCGGTGCGCAGCGACCAGCTCGCCGTGGCGCCGGCCCAGGCGAAGAGCTTTCTCGGATCGATGTCGCTGCCGAAAGGCCGCTCCAGGCTCTGGTCCTCGCGGGCGGCGACGCCGTCGCTCGAGATGGTGAAGTTCTGCACTCGCAGCAGCTGATCCATGTGCTCCCTCATCAGGTCCTGTCGCCTCCTCGCAGGGCGATACGCCCTCCATCAGGATGTCGAACGGGACCCGGCAGAATCGACAGCGGCGCGCAGGTTCTTCCCGAGGGTGCCCGCGCGGCCGTTCACTGTGGGCGGCCCTTCTGCGAAAGGCACCGGACACCTGCGCGAGCAGGAAGGCCTGGGCGGGTCCACCGAGTGGAACCGCCCAGGCCTTCCGCGAACGGCTTGACCGCGGCGGTCTTCGCCTTGGCCCGGGGCATCCCGGTTCCGGCCCGCGGTGTCATGCAGGCATCAGCACGGGTCACGGCGAACGCGAGGTCGGCGTCGCGAAACTCCTCTTCGGCGGTCACCGCAGGAGCGCGGCGAGTTCGACCCGGGAGCGGACGCCGAGGCGTACGAAGATGTTGCGGAGGTGGTAGTCCACCGTGCGGGGGCTGAGGACGAGCAGGTCGGCGATCTCCCGGTTGGTGGCCCCCTGCGTCACCAGCTCGCAGATGCGCTCCTGCTGGGCGGTGAGGTCGGGGGCGCGGCGGGGGACGAGGGGGTCCACGGCGGCACCCGCGGCGCGCAGCTCTGCGGCCGCGCGGTCCGCCCACGTGCGGGCGCCCGCCTGCCGGAAGGTGGTGAGGGCGTCGCGCAGAAGACCGCGGGCCGCTCCCGGCTTGCGGGCTCGGCGCAGGCGATGGGCGTAGAAGAGTTCGGTCTTGGCCCGTTCCAGGGCCGTCTCCCCGCCGTCGTGGAGCCGCAGGGCCTCCTGGAAGTGCTCCTCCGCGGTGGCGTGTTTCTCTGCGAGCAGCCCGTGGCATCGGTGGGCCAGCGCCCGGCGGACGGTGCTGCCCGAGGCCACCGCCCAATCCTCGAAGCCCCGCAGGGCGCCCGCGGCCCTCGCCTGCTGGTGGCATCGCACGGCGGCCTCCACGAAGTGCGGTGCGGCCATGCCCCTGATCGCCAGGTTGACCTGCCCGGTGGCGGCCGTCATGTGGCGGAAGCGGTCCAGGGCGTCGGCCGGGCGTTCCTCGGCGAGATCCACGCAGGCCGCGACCCAGCAGACGAAGGCGCCGGGGCGGCCCAGACCGCGGGAGGCGATCCCGTCGTCGGCGGTGCGCAGCCGCAGCGAGGCCGAAGCCGCGTCGCCCCGGAGCGCGGCCAGCAGCGCGAGGATCGCGAGGTGGTCCACGGCGACGTTGCGTTGCCCCAGCGCCCCCGCGGTACGCAGCCCCTCCAGGGCAGCGGCCTCGGCGGCCGCGTACCGGTCGAGCATGAGGGCGGACAGGGCCTGGTACACCAGCGCCGCGGGTACCAGGGACACGGCCCCCAGCTCCCGTGCCCGGTGCACGGCCGTACCGGCGAGGGCGTGCGCCCGCGCGGCGTCGCCGAGGGTGTAGGCCGCCTGGCTGCCCCAGACCAGCGCCTCCGGCTCCCGTACGCTGTCGGTCAGTCCCACCACCTGCCGCAGTGATCTGCCGGCTTCGTCGTGGCGTCCCCGGAAAGTGGCGGCCATACCCGCGAAGTGGCCGAGGACCAGCCGTACGGCGGGAGGATCGCCGGCTCCACCGAGCCGGCGCACCCGTTCGGCGAGCGCGAAGTAGCCGGCGAAGTCGCCGCCGAGACAGCCGGCCTCGCCGGCGAGCATCAGGGCGCGGGTGGTGAGGTCGCGCCGCGCGGCGGGAAACGCGGCTGCGGCCGCGGTCAACTCGTGCAGTGCCCTGGCCGGCACCCCGTCGCGCAACTCCATCTCGCCCCGCACCAGCATGCGCAGCCCCCGGGTGTCCGGGTCGGTGCCGCCCGGCAGCACCCGGTCCAGCAGGCCGCGGGCTCGTCCGGCCTCTCCGCCGGTCAGCCGGTCGGCCGCCGCCGCGATCAGCCAGCGCGCTCGCACCCCCGGTTCGGCGGTCACCTCCGCGGCCCGCTCCAGAGCGGACGCGCAGCCCCGCGGGTCGCCGGCCTGCCGTACATCGGAGGCGGCGGCTTCCATCTCCGCGATCAGCCGCTGCGACGGCTGTGCGGCGACTGCCAGCCGGTGCACGGCCGTCGGCAGCCGGGCTCCCTGCCCGAGCGTGTCCGCGAGGGCCGCGTGCGCGGCCTGCTGCGCGGCGAACCCCACCTCGTCGCCCAGGCACGCCCGCGCCAGCCGCCCGGCTACCGCGACGGTCGCGCCGTCCCCGGCCGCCACGTACTCCCCGTCCCCACCGGCGCAGGCGACCCTGCCTGGTACGGCCTGGCCGATTGCGCCCAGGCCCGTCACGGTGCCCGTTGCGCTGGGCGGCGGAGCCTCCTCCCGTAGCGCCACCAGCCCCGCCGCCCGGGCTTCGTCCAGCGCCTCAGGACCGGCGCCCAGGCGGGCCGCCGCGGCCAGGAGGACGGGGGGTCGCAGGGAGCCGCCGAGCAGGGTGAGGGCGACCACCGCGCGAGCGGGCGGCGTCAGGCGGTCGAGCCGGAGGCGGAAGTGCGCGCGCAGGCGGCCGTACGGGGGGAGGGTGCGGGGCGCGCGGCCGGGGGAGGCGTCCAGAGCGGCGGCGAGTTCGGTGAGGGCCAGGGGATTGCCGCAGGCGAGGTCGACCGCCTCGCGGGCGGCCGCCGCCCCGAGCCGGGTGCGGCAGCGGTCGGTGATCACGCGGAAGCTGGTGGCGGCGTCGAGGGACGCCAGGCGCAGGACTTCCGCGCCCTCCAGGACGTCCTCCGCGCGGGAGGTGCCGTCGGCGGCGACGACGGCCGCGACCGGGAGGGCGCCCAGGCGGCGAAGGGCGAAGCCGACGACGCGCAGGGACGCCTCGTCGAGCCACTGGGCGTCGTCGACGCACCACAGCAGCGGCGTGCCGGCCGAGGCCGCGGCCAGCAGGCGCACCAGCGCGGTCCCCGTGGCCATGAGCGTGTTCCCGGCGGGGGGACGCCCGTCGAGGAGGCGCCGCAGGACGCGGCTCTGGGTATCGGGCAGTTCGTCCAGCCAGCCGGCCAGCGGCAGCAGCAGTCCGTGCAGCCCGGCCAATGGGACTCGTGCCTCGGCCCTCGTACAGCCGGCGCGCCGGACGGTGAGCCCCTGGGAGCGGGCCGCCCGCGAGGCCTCGGCGAGCAGCGTGCTGCGCCCGGAGCCCGGTTCGCCCACCACCAGGACGGTCGCCCCCCGCCCGGCACCGGCGGCCGCCACCGCCGCGGCCAGCGCATGGCGTTCGCCTGCCCGCCCACGCAGCAGCGGGTGGGCGGGCGTGTCTCGTCGGCCCTGCTCCGCCTCCATGACGCCAGTGTTACGCCTGGGTTGCGCGGTGAGGAAGAGCCCGTGGGCCGGTTCGCGCCATGACGGTGACGGACAGAGCGCCCCGCCGGCACGGCTGTCCACGGGGTGCGGCGGCCCGGGCGGCCGGCGCGCTCTGTCGCCGAAGACTGGTGATTCCACCGGTACTTGAGAAGCGGGCCGTCCCCGACACTCCAGAGGTCCCCCCACCACAAGGAGGCCTCATGCGACGGATTTCCGCCGTCCTGTTCGCCCTGCTCACCGTTCTGGGCCTGGCGACCGCCGTACAGTCCGGCACCGCGAACGCCGCCACCGCCCACACCCCGGTGGTGTTCGTCCACGGGTTCACCGGCAGTGCGAGCAACTGGACGACCGCCGAGTCGGTGTTCATCGCGAACGGTTACAGCTCGGGCGAGCTGTTCGCCTACCAGTACGACTGGACGCAGTCCAACAAGAACAGCGCCGCGGGGCTGGCCACCTTCGTCAAGCAGGTGCTCGCCAGGACCGGTGCCCAGCAGGTGGACATCGTCAACCACTCGATGGGCGGCCTGGTCAGCGACTGGTACATCAAGGAACTCGGCGGTCAGCCCTACGTCCGCCACCTCGCCTCGATCGCCGGCGCCAACCACGGCACCACCTACGCCGGCAGCTGCCTGGTGTACACCTCGTGCGTCGAGATGTACCCGGGCTCCAGCTTCATCACCACCGTCACCTCGGGCGACGAGACGCCCGGCTCCACCGCGTACGCCACCTGGTACTCGCCGTGCGACGGCATCATCATTCCTTACACCAGCACCGAGCTGGACGGCGCCGCCAACCACCTGGTGCCCTGCGTGACCCACATCGGCTACCTCACCGACACGCCGACCCTCACCGCCGTGGAGAGGTTCGTCAACTCCTGACCGCGCCGGGTCCCACCGGCGCAGCGAGAAGGGTCCGCGGTACCGGACAGCAGGGTGATCCGGGACCGCGGACCCCGTTCGCCGTCACGGGTGCCCCGCAAGGTGCGACGACCACGGTGGCCTCGCGGAACCGCTTGCGGAGCGGGAAAGTGAGCCTCGGCCCGAGGTGGTCGATGTTCCGGTCTGCCGCTGACTTCGACACTCCGAACAGCGGGGCCAGTTGCCGCGCGGTCGAGTTGGTTCGCCAGTGGGCCGCGACCAACAGTGTCCGATCCTCTAGAGGCAGGCTCCATGGCCTGCCCCTACCAACCGCGTCCCCACCCTCGCGCCGCAGAACAGTCACCGGTTTTCTGAAGGCCCGCGGGCTCAGCCCGGTGAAGGGGGCAGCTGGCCTCCGCACCCCGGGTCCATGGCGCCAAGCCTCAGCTCGGTCGCTGCCCCGTCTTGGCCGAGACCGATGACCTGGTAGCAGAAACAGCAGGTGGGGTTCGGGTTCAACGATGCCCTTTCAGGCCGCGGGACGGCGTCACTGACCACGTCGTCCCGCCGACCCTACGCCGTGGCGGTCGATACTGAACTTGAACTGGTGATGTCGGTTTGGACAGGTGCGCCCGGGGCCTGCTGAGAGTCTAGTCAGCTCCCGCACAAGCCAACCAGTCGGGTGTCGCGATCGTAGCGGCCGCTTGTGAGATCGGCCTTGGTCCATCGCGCGTGGAGGGAAGGACCGGTGCCGGCTACACAGCCCTGGCTCCGGCCACACACGGCTGTATGCCGATAATCGTGCAGCGCGGAGCCACGCCGCGTCGCGATACTGGGCCGGTGAGCAACACCATGGCTGAGCGCGAAGCGAATACTGAAGAGTTGGAGCGCAGGGTCTACCTCGGTCTGCGCGAGGACAACCTCGACCCGCAGGACGTCGTCGCCCTCGCCTGCGAACTACTCGACTGGTTCCACTACACCGATGCCATCCTGGAGGTCGTCGAGCGGAACCCGGTCGACGTGTCACCGGCGGATATGACCGCCCTGGCCCGGCGAATTCTGGACGACGTGGGCTTCGATCCCGGCTTCGACATTGCCCCCGAGCGTTCGGAGACGCTGCGCGCCGCGCTACGGGTCATAGCCCGCGACCTGCCCACGCGTGGGATCGAGGGCGAACCGGAGATCGAGATCCTGGAGGACTGCTTCCCGGTGGGAGCCGGTGTCCGTCTTGCCAACGGCGACCGGCTCAACTGGGGCGGCCCCATCCTGCCGGGCATGTGCGACGACCCGACCACGGCACTGACCAGCCTGGCGATCATGATCCAGGAGAGCCTGCTCGAGTGGACCTGGCGGGTCTGGCCGGTGTGCCCCCGACATGACCTCGGCGTCCACGGCTCGGAACGGGACGGCACGGCCGTGTGGTGGTGCGTGGGCGATGGCGGACACGTGCTCGCGCCGGTCGGCGAACTCTCACGCGCACTGGGCAACCGTCGTCGAAAGTAGAGTCGGCAGTGGGCGCAGCGGGCCGTTTCGCGCGTGTCGAACCCCGTCGTCGGGCACGGAACTTGATGATGGGACCCTTGTCGGACCTACCGCGCAAGAACTGCTGGACGATCGCCGAGTGGGCCGGGGAGGCCACCCCCGACGGCCTGCAGCACCTGCTGGGGTGGGCCAAGTGGGATGCTGGCGCCGTGCGTGACGACGTGCGCGAGTACGTGCTGGACCATCTCCACGACCAGGACGCGGTCCTCGTCGTCGACGAGACCGGCGATGTGAAGAAGGGCACCCACACGGTGGGTGTCCAGCGCCAGTACACCGGCACCGCGGGCAGGATCGAAAACTCCCAGGTCGCCGTCTACCTCGTCTACACCGGACGCCACGGGCACGCAGTGGTGGACCGCGAGTTGTACACCCCACGCTCGTGGAGGACCGATGACTCGCAACGCTGCCAGGCAGCCGGGCTCGACGAAAACACCGCCTTCGCCACCAAGCCAGAGCTGGCCGCCCGCATGATCGGCCGGTTCTTTGACGCCGGCCATCGCGTGGGCTGGGTCGCGGGCCAGGGCTTCGGCGTAGTCTCGTGCTGTCCGGTTCGTAATGTTCTGCGAGCTCAGCTGCGGGGCAGCGCAACAGGCATCGCTTCCACGATCGCGGAGTTCTGGGCGAGGGTCGGCCACAACTCTTCGGACAGTTGGTCCAGGTGCCTTTTTGGCGGGCTCCAGGGCGAACGGCACCGTGTCCGCGGGTCGGGATCAGCATTCCCGAGTGCAGCGCGGAGTCGCGTGGCTGGCGACGGCACCCGGCTCTTACTGACCGTGATCTTGCTCAGTCGCCCTTGGGCGTTCGTCACGGTCTGACGGCTGACGCGTCGAGGTGGACGATGCGCTCTGCCGGTTCGTCGTTGCGTCGATCGAAGCGCTTCGGCACGCCCGGAGGGAGGGCCGGGGCCAGCGCGCGGAACACCGCTGCGTACGCGGCGGGGCCGTAGTCCCGGTAATGCTTCGTCGCCTGGAGCCACAACGCGCCCGACGGTAGGCGGACCACATCATGGAACGCGCCGGTGGCGCGCAGGGCGTCCGCACCGCCGAGGTGCCCGGCCAATTCCTTTGGGCAGATCGTCCACCACTCGTATCCGCGTAGTACTTGACGGCTCGTCGGGATCGTCTCGTAGGGGAACTTCCACGGAGGACCGAGCGTGCGCTCAAGACCCGTCTTGCCCAGCCCGTCGTCGTAGGTGACATTGGCGAAAGACGGGTCCAGAGCTTCGCTGATGCCGCGCAGGAAGCCGAGCACCACCTCCTGCTGCGCAGGGTCGAGAAAGTCCCCCTCGGGAATCCTGCAGGACAACACCGCCCAATCGATCGCCTCGGGCCAGACCCGGGCCTCCGGGCGGTCGACCGTGATCCGCAGAGGGCTCCTGCCCGGGTAGCCGCGTTCGTCGAGAACGGAGAGCCCGATCGTCGCGGTGCGCGGCGGATCGGCCAGTTGCCGCAAGAACCACGAGATGCTTCGAGCCGAGAGCACGCGGCTGGAATTGCGTAGCTGCCGCCCGTCATGGCGGGTGATCGAGACGAAACCCCAGGCAGCGTGCGGCGGCCCGCATGGCATGCTGCGGCGCATCGCCTCCGGGGGAAGTTTCGGTCCCTCCTCCAGTGCCTGTCGGTGGCTGCCCGCCAGCGTGGCAAAGCCCCCGTCCAACCAGGCGCGCGCCATCGCCTCGTAGGCCGGGGGTTCGGGCCACTCCACGTTGATCTCGGCAAACAGGTACTGATCTGTCATGCGGGCATCCCATCAGACACCACCGACATTGCGGGGCGCATGTCCAAGGCAGCAGGTTCGGGATGGCGGTGGGACTCCCGATTTGCCGTCACCTGAGGCCGAGGAGCGCGCGGGGGCGGTGGGGGCCGCGGGCGTTCGGCGGAGGCCGGCCGCGATGTTGGTGGCTCCGGCTGCCCGGAGGGCGCCGATGGCGAGGTTGCGCCACGTGGCCATTGCGCGGGGTGCGTTGCCGGTCCGCAGATGGGAGGCGTCCTCGGCGAAGGTGGTGTCGCGGACGTGGTGCAGGGCCTCGATCTTCCAATTGTCGCGGACGAGGCGGGCGAGCTGGGCCGGGGTGGCTTGCCCGGCGGTCAGGCTGGTGACGGCGTAGACGGTCTTGACGGTGGTGCTGCCGGTCTTGCGGTCGGTGCGGCGGCGCTTGATCTGGGCGGCCTGGCGGGCTCCGGGGGCCAGGCCGTTGGTGTGGTCGAGGGCGGTGAGCAGGTGGATCTTGCGGCCTGCGGGCCTGGCGGCGCCGCGCAGGCTCTTCCCGTCGACCGCCAGGCCGCGCAACGGCCCTGGGACGGGCTGCGGCGGTCCGCGAGCCAGCGGCCGACCGCTCGGTCCAGGACGTCGGCGTCGACCCGCGCCAGCAGCCTGCGAACCGTCGCCTCCGCAGGGAAGAGCCGTTTCGGGAACAGCGGATCGGGCTGCACGCCGACGCGCTCCAAGACGTGCGGCGGAGCGTCGGCGATCCACTCGCCGATCGCCGGCAGCGAGCTCGCACCCGCCGGCACCGCGCAGGCGGCCAGAGCAAGCACGCCGACAAGATCGTGACGCACTCCGCGCGGATCGCGGGGGTCGGGCACCTCGGCAAGCCGCTCAAGTAGGTCGGGGACCTCCCCGGGCGCTACCTCAAAGAGCGCCAGGCCGGCTACGTGCTCGCCGTCGCCTGCTCGCACCAGATCACCACTCGTGGGGGCAAGCTCCGCGTGGACGCCCTGGCCGCGAAGCTGCCAAAGCGGGCTTGGCAGAAGTTGTCAGCAGGGGTAGGCGCCAAGGGCCAGCGCTTCTACGACTGGGCCGTCATCGACCTGGCCGAACCGCGTCCCGGCTGCCATCAGCTGCTGATCCGCCGCAACCGCACCACACGTGAACTGGCCTACTACCGCTGCTGGTCATTTGCTCCTGCGCCGTTGCCGTTGCCGACGCTGGTGCGGGTCGCCGGGTCGCCGGGTCGCCGGGTCGCCGGGTCGAGATGGCGGGTCGAGATGGCGGGTGGAGGAGGCATTCCAAGCAGGAAAGGGCCTGGCAGGCCTGGACGAACACCAGCTTCGCCACTTCACCTCGTGGTCCCGTTGGGTCACCCTGGCCATGCTCGCCCATGCCTTCCTCGCTGTGCCCCGCGCCGACGAACACACCCGCCAGCCCGCCCCGGACGGACTAATTCCACTTACCTGCAACGAGATCCAGCGACTGTTCATCACACTCGTCGTCAGACCCATACGTAGCGTGGCCCTCCGACTCCGCTGGTCCATCTGGCGACGCCGCCACCAGGCCCGATCCAAGGCCAGTCATTACCGCCGGCAAGCCTCGAATCAGTGAAGATCACCATCCACAGCTGGAGTATTAGCGAATCATGAGGATGAAGCAGGGTAGAACGACCCGCTGCGATCGCAGCGAGATCATCGAAGGAATCGGTATAATCCTGAAATGACCATCCCAACCGTGGAAGAAATCCAGGACCTGCACGAGCGGTATGCTCCGTCGCGGCAGGCTCTCAAAACTGTGTACAGTCACTGCGAAATTGTATGGCGCATCGCGGAGCAGCTCATAGAGCGCTCTGCTGACGTTTTCGACAGGGATCTTGTTCGGGCTGGATGTCTCCTGCACGACATTGGTGTATACCGCCTCTACCGCGAGGATGGAAGTATCGATCAAAGGAACTACGTTCGCCACGGTGTACTCGGACGCGAAATTCTGGAATCCGAAGGGTTCTCGGAAGTCCTCTGCCGATTCTGTTCCTGTCATACGGGTGTAGGGCTGACGTCAGACGACGTGATCCGTCAGAAACTACCTCTGCCGCCGGCCGACTACTTGGCGGTCACTCCAGAGGAGAGGATCGTGATGTACGCCGACAAGTTCCACAGCAAGACCAAACCGCCGAAGTTTCTCACTGCCGACGCCTACGCCATCTACGTCGCTCGTTTCGGAGATGAAAAGGTCGACACCTTTAATCTTCTGCGTAAGTCCTTTGGCGATCCTGACGTGGCGTCCCTGGCAGAGACGTACTCACAGGCCGTCGAACTCCCCGTGCTCGGAAACAGAGTCGGGTGATGTTGATGTGTTTGGGAGGCGCGGGGTCTCTTGCCGGAGACAGCGCCCGGGCATAAGTCGAAATACCCGTGAACGCGGGCTTCGGATGATCCACTGGTGCGGGCGGCGGCTGCGCTACGCCGCAACGTCCAAACACCGTGATCCTCAGGACATCAGGTGCTTCGCCCACGCTTGGTCTTCGCACGCATGCGCTCGCGCAGTTGGGCCTGGTAAAAGGCGGCCTTGTCGCCGCCGAGCCCGAAGTACTCGCAGATGTCGGCCACCGTCTCGGCGTCGTCCGCGCTACCCGTGAGCCCGATCTGGACGAGCTTCCAGAACCCCTCCTGAGCGTGGTGCCTGCATCCGTCGCCCGGCCCCGCGCCTTCTGCGTGCGGCGCGTAGTCGTCGGAGCCCGCAGCCACGAACAACAAGGTCTCCAGGAGTACCCCTCGGGCGAGTACCGAGAGTTCGCCCGCCAGCGCGGCCATGATCACGCCAACTGCGTGCGGAGTGCACTCAAAGGTGATCGTGTTCACCTCGATGTGACCGTCGAGGGTGTACCCGATCATGTCTCGCGGCGTCTCAGCAGTGATGATCGCCTCGATCAGCAGAGGCACATGCTCCGCAGAATCGCCGCAGCCGCACTCCAGCGAAGCCCAATCGACCCGTCGCAGCTCTGCGCGCACCAGCTCACTGACCACCATCACTGCCCCCCAGGAGCTGTCGGCCGGAAGGAGTGCCGGTCGTGCGGTCCGAGCGCGGCTCCCCCTAGAACCGTACGTCCGAGGCGGACTGATGGTGTCGCTGGCAGGGTTTCCAGGAGCTGCCGCTGTCTCCGCCGTGGTGACCGCTGTGGTGGCCGCAGTCGAAACCCGCGTGGTCGCTGTGACCGCTGTCGTGGTGCCGTGTGGCACCGTCGCCGGATCCGCCGTAGTGGTGGGACCAGTTGCCTACTGCGCCCGTCATCCGGTCCATGAAGTCGTTCTTCCACCAGCTCACGAGGATGTCCGTGTCGGGATACAAGGTGGCGGAGCCGACGTCGGGGATGGCAGCCTTGAGCATGTCCAGTCGCTGTGCCCAGCTCGGCTTCAGGCCGAAGGCAATGGCGTAGGGCAGGCAGCGGCCGTAGAAGGCCAGTTCGTCGGCCCCCGGCAGGGGCGCGGTCCGACCAGTGCCACGCGCAGCGCCCGCAGTTCGACTCGCAGCTCCTCCGTCTCCGTAGCCGGCAGTGCGCAGTCGGTCCCAGCCCGGGAGCAACCCGGGAGATGCGGCGGTGCCGGTCACACCGTCCGGCCACGCCCTTGCCGCCTGTGAGTGGGCGTGGTTGCGTCCTTGGAAGTGGCGTAGCGGGTGGGGACCCTGCCGGTGCGCTGGCCGGCACTGGTCACCAGCACCATGGGGGGCGCCTTCGACCCTGCCGCCACTTTGCTGTTGCCGGCACGGAATTCCCCGATGGATGCGTTCGATCCAACTCGTGGCCGTGGGGATACCCCCCGTCTCGCGCCGCATCAGGCAACGTCCGCCCCGCTGGATTTGCCCGGTGTGCCTTGCGATGGGGTGGGCGAGCTGGAAGGGTCCTGGTCATGCCGATCTTGGTCAGGGCCGCAGAGCGGGAGGACGTGCCCGCGCTTGTCTGCCTGCGTCTCGCGAATGCTGAAAGGCATGTCCAACTCGATCCGGTCATCTACCGCGTGCCCGAGGTGGAGGCCGTGCGCAGGCATTTCGAGGAGGTGCTTGCCGGCGAGTCCAAGGTGGTGATCTTGGTTGCCGAGGTGGTGGGCGAGGTGGTGGGCATGGTGGAGGTCGTCCTGCTCGCGGATCCCCCGGACCATCAGATCCTGGCTCCGCGCCGCGCGGCCGAGATCCATACCGTCGTCCTGGACGGGCATCGAGGCAAGGGTGTCGGGGCCGCCTTGCTGACGGCGGCGGAGAAAGCCGCCGCGGACAGCGGTGCCCTGGTCGTCTATGCCGGCATCTTCACGCCGAACGAGGGAGCCGTCCGCTTCTACTCCTCGGCCGGCTTCGAACCGCGCGGAACCTTGCTCAGCAAGGAGACAGGTGCGCTCTCGGGGATGGCGCGGCCGTAGGCGGCGAGGGTGACGGTCTCGGGCTCGGGGCCGCCACGCCTGCCGGTTTCGAGCGAGTCGAGGGCGGTGAGCTCGCTGGGCGTGAGTGCGAAGTCGAAGACATCGATGTTCTCGGCGATCCGCTTCGGCTTGGTGGACTTGGGAATGACCGAGCGACCGTGCTGGATCCCCCAGCGCAGCAGCACCTGGGCCGGGCTCTTGCCGTGCCGCTCGGCGATGCGGGTGACCACCGGGTCCTGCAGGACACTCCTGCGGTCGTGGCCGTAGCCGGGGTAGAAGGTGATCCCTCCGATGGGGGACCACGCCTGGTTGACGATGCCGTGCCCGTCGTCGAAGTCGAGCACGGAGCGTTGCTGGAAGTAGGGGTGGATCTCCAGCTGGTTCACCGCGGGGACGACGGAGGTCGCCTCGATCAGCGCCGTCAGGTGGTCGACCATGAAGTTGCTGACGCCGATGGCCCTGACCTTGCCGTCGGCCAGAAGCGTTTCCAGTGCGCGGTAGGCAGCCAGGGTCCGGTCGAAGTCCGACGGCAGGGCCTGGTGCAGGATCAGCAGGTCGATCTGGTCGACCCCCAGCTTGGCGGCGCTCTTGTCGAAGCCGTGCAGCGTCTCGTCTCGTCCGTAGTCGCTGATCCAGATCTTCGTTTCGATGAAGATCTCGCCGCGCGGTACGCCGGAGTCGCGGACGGCCCGGCCGACCTCGTGTTCGTTGCCGTAGGCGGCGGCGGTGTCGATGTGCCGGTAGCCGAGGTCGAGCGCGGCCTTGACGGCGGCCTTGGTCTCCTCGGGCGGGGTCTGGAAGACGCCGAGTCCGAGGGCGGGCATCTGGATGCCGTTGTTGAGGGTGAGGGTCTGCATCACACGGTCCTTTCGTTGTGCGCGGCCTGTGAGGGCACGAAGAGCGTAAGGACGGCCGCGAGGGCCGGTACGAGCAGGACGGCGGAGCCGGTCAGGGCGGCGCCCGGTGCAGGTCCAGGCGGCTGACCCACACCACGCCCGGCCACGTGCGCCGGCGCGCGCTGCGCGGTGGTCGTGGCCACGACATCGCAGGCCTGGTCGCGCGGTGTGCCGCGGCGGTGCCGGTGGTCACCCGGATGGTCGACAGCGCGCCGAGACGGTGCACCGCGCCGACCGCCTCGGTGATCTCACAGTGCCTTCTCAAGGCCGCACCAGCACCTTCAGGGCCTCCCGGGCGTCCATGGCCCGGTAGCCCTCGGGCGTGCCGTCGAGGTCGACGGCACGGTCGAAGACGCGGCCGGGCTCGATACGGCCTTCCATGATGTCGGGCAGGAGCTCGTCGGTGTAGGCGCGTGCCGGGGCGGGGCCACCGGTCAAGGTGATGTTGTGGCCGAAGAGGCTGCCGAACCCGATCGGGGCCTGCTCGTACTGGGGCGCGCCCACGCGGCTGATCGTGCCGCCGGGGCGGACCACTCCGTACGCCTGCTCGTAGGCGGGGCGGTGCCCGACCGCTTCGATGACGATCGCGCTGCCGCCACCGGTGAGCTCGCGCACCTTCTCGATGCCCTCGCCACCGCGCTCGGCGACCACGTCGGTCGCCCCGAAGGCCCGGCCCAGGTCGGTACGGGCGGTGTGCCGGCCCATGAGGACGATGCGCTCGGCGCCGAGCCGCTCGGCGGCCAGGACAGCGAGCAGGCCGACGGCGCCGTCCCCGATCACGGTGACGGTGCTGCCCGGCTTGACTCCGCCGCAGACGGCGGCGTGGTGGCCGGTGCCCAGCACGTCGGAGAGGGTGAGCAGGGAGGGGATCAGCGCGTCGTCCGCGCTGACCGGAAGCTTGACGAGGGTGCCGTCGGCCAGCGGCACGCGTGCTGCCTCTCCCTGCCCGCCGTCGATGCCGTTCCTGGCCCAGAAACCGCCGTGCAGGCAGGAGGTCTGCAGCCCGGCCCGGCAGAATTCGCATGTCCCGTCCGAGTACGCGAACGGGGCGACGACCAGGTCGCCCCTGCGCACCGAGGTGACCTCGCGACCGGTTTCCTCGACGACGCCGATGAACTCATGGCCCATGCGGACCGGGCCGCCTGACGCGGACAGGGAGTGGTAGGGGTGCAGGTCGCTGCCACAGATGCAGGCCGTCGTGATGCGGACCAGCGCGTCGGTGGGCTCCTTCAGGCTCGGGTCGGCGACGTTCCCGACGCGGACGTCGCCTGCTGCGTACATGAGTGCTGCGCGCACGGTCTTCCCTTCGAGGCGGTTTCGGCTCTCAGACCTGGTCTCGCACGGCAAGTCCCTCGGTCTTCCTCCAGACAACCGCGCCAAGGCCCTCAGGTGGGAGTTACTGCTCTTCCAGGTAATGGCAGTACCTCGCAGCCCTGCGGGCAGCGGATCTACGGTGGAAGAGCCGGCACAGGATTCACGCCGATCAGGAGGAGCCACTCGTGCCCCAGGATTCCCGTCCGACACCAGCCCGGCAGCTCATGAGCCCCCGCGACCGCAGCATGATCACCGTCGCCAGAGAAGTCTTCGGAATCTGACCATGGCCGGCATCGACAAGAAGAACCTGGCCGCCGAGGTCCGCGAATTCCTCAGCACCCGGCGCGCGCGGATCACCCCCGAACAGGCCGGGCTGCCGGTCTACGGAGGCAATCGCCGCGTCACGGGCCTGCGCCGCGAGGAGGTCGCTCTGCTCGCCGGAATGAGCGTGGACTACTACATCCGTCTGGAACGCGGCAACCTCAGCGGTGTCTCCGACTCGGTCCTGGAGGCTCTGGCCCACGCCCTGCGGTTCAACGAAGCCGAACGCGCCTACCTCTACGACCTGGCCCGCTCGGCCACCCCGTCAGGGCGGCGCCCCAACGTGACCGCCTCACGCGTGCGGCCCACCATCGTGCGGCTGCTCGACTCGATGACCGACGTGCCGGCGTACGTACGCAACGCACGGTTCGACATCCTGGCCGCCAACGAACTGGGCCGGGCACTGTACGCGCCGGTCTTCGACTCCCCGCTGTTCGCCCAGTGCGGCCCGGTCAACACCGCACGCTTCCTGTTCCTGGACCCCGCCGCCCAGGACTTCTGGACCGACTGGGACAAGGGCGCCAACGACTCCGTCGCCTTCCTGCGCACCGAGACAGGCCGAGCACCCCACGACAAGGCCCTGACCGACATGATCGGGGAGCTCACCACCAAGAGCGACGAATTCGCCCGCCGCTGGGCCCGCCACGACGTGAAGTTCCACCGCAGCGGCGTGAAGAACCTGCACCACCCGCTGGTCGGCGATCTCGCACTGCCCTACGAGGCGATGGACCTGCCGTCCGACCCGGGCCTGCGCCTGAACTTCTACACCCCCGAGCCGGACTCGCGAGAGCAGGAGGCCCTGAGCCTCCTGGCCAGCTGGGCGAGTACCGGCACGGTCGTCCCCTCCAGACCCTCCCGAAACGACTGACCACCCGACGAGGAGAACAACTCCATGCACTACCGACCGCTCGGCCGCACCGGCGTCAAGGTCAGCCCGCTCTGCCTGGGCGCGATGATGTTCGGCCCCTGGGGCAACGAGGACGAAGCCGACTCCATCAGGATCATCCACCGCGCCCTGGACGCCGGCATCAACTTCGTCGACACCGCGGACGTGTACTCCGCCGGCATCTCGGAAGAGATCGTCGGGAAGGCGCTGAAGGACCGACGCGAGAACGTGGTCCTGGCGACGAAGTTCTTCATGCCGATGAGTCAGGACGACCCCAACCAGCGGGGAGGCTCGCGGCGCTGGATCATCCGCGAGGTCGAGAACTCCCTCAAGCGCCTGGGCACCGAGTACATCGACCTTTACCAGGTCCACCGTCCCAGTGCGGACACCGACATCTCCGAGACCCTCGGCGCTCTGTCCGACCTCGTGCGGCAGGGGAAGATCCGCTACATCGGTTCCTCGTCCTACTCCGGCTCCCAGATCGTCGAAGCCCAGTGGACCTCCCGCGAACGCCGTCTGGAGCGGTTCGTCACCGAGCAGCCGCCGTACTCGATCCTCGTCCGCGGCATCGAAGAGGACGTGCTCCCCACGGTGCGCCGCCACGGCATGGGCACGCTGACCTACAGCCCACTGGCCGGCGGCTGGCTCTCGGGCCGCTACCGCAAGGACTCCTCCTCCGGCCCGGCCTCCGCCGCGCGCCCGCAGGCCCGCTTCGACATGACCAGCCCCGCCAACCAGCGCAAACTCGACGCCGTCGAGCAACTCGCGGTCCTCGCTGACAAGAGCGGCCTGACCCTGATCGAGCTGGCCGTCGCCTTCGTGGTCCACCACCCCGGCGTCACCTCCGCGATCATCGGACCACGCACCATGGAGCAGCTCGACGCGTTCCTCCCCGCCGCCGACGTGGCGCTCCCGGCCGACGTCCTCGACCGCATCGACGAGATCGTCGCCCCCGGGGTCACCGTCAACCCCGCCGACAACAGCTACGGCGACGTCGAACTGCAGGCCGACCAGCGGCGCCGCTGACTGGCGATGCGCCACAAGGCGACGGTGAAGGACAAGCAGGCCGGCGGAGCCACCACCCGCGCCGCTGCCTGACGGAAGGCACCAACGATGACGGACTGGATCAGCGCTACCGCTGGTCCCGCACCCGCAACAGCTGAACCAGCGCCCCTCATACGGCGTCGTGCGAGGGATCGATCTCCCCGCGGTGTCTTCCCTGCCAGGATCCCTGGTATCGAGGTCACCAGGGATGCCGACAGGCCTTGTGCCCTCTCAGATGGCGGGGACCTGGAGCCAGTTGTAGGTGCCGGCGGTGAAGGTGGCCATCAGTTTGAGCGTGTTGCCGGGGGCGGTGAGCCAGTTGACGTAGGCGGCGTTGGCCGCTGCGCCGTTGACGTAGATGGAGGGGTTGCCGCCGGCCTGGAGGGCGTACCACTGGTCGACGACCACGCAGGTGTTGCCCCAGGTGCCGGGGGTCGCGGGGAGGCTGCCCGCTGGGCGGTCGACCACGGTGATGGCGTGGCCGGTCGCGGACATGCCGCCGGAGTACATCCCGAACCACTCCACCGTCGTGCCGATGGGCAGACCGTTCCTGGTGGCCACGAGCATGGCGATCGTCGCGCAGGCGAACCCGTCGCAGACCGCGTAGAACGGTCTCCTGCGCGCGCGTTCGGCGCCCCAACCCAGGTAAGCCCTGTCCACGTCCGCGGCCGGCGGGCGACCTGCGGACCAGCCCAGGGCCGCGAGCTCTCGCGGGGACAGCGCCGCTTTGAACGCGTTGCCGTCGACAGTGGTCTTGCTGACCGTGACCGCTCCGTTTCCGGGGCCGGTGGGACGGCCTATGCCGGTCACGTTGATGGTGGGCCACGCGTTGTCGATGAAGACTCCCTGGGCGACGGTGTTGGTGAACTGCGGAGCCGCCGGCGGCACGGGAGCCAGCGAGGACTGCGCGATGCGCTGGTCGATCACGTTGTGGAGCGGGACGGCCATGGCCATGGAAACCCCCCTGAGTCGGGATTTGGTGGTTACGTCCCGGAATCCTGCGCCACGTGACGACTTGCTGTCCGGCCTTCGGCCCATCCCGTGCGGCGGACGGAATCGTTTCGGCCATGACCATTGAACGCGGTGTCCGGCCCGCGACCCTCGCTCTCGCTGGTCCGCCGCCTGTTTCGGCGGTCCCGGACGCGGGCGGCGGAGGGCCGGGCGACGGATACGAACGGCTGGAAGGCTGCGGTGCCGCGTTCCGCCGGGCGGATCGGGACGACCTCATGCACGCCGCGACGCGTACCGCAGCCCCGCGGTGGTCAGCGCCGGGCCGCGCAACCGGCCGCACGGCATTCTGGGCACGCACCGCGTCATGTTCGCCGTCGACGACCTCGAGGACACCGTTGCCCGCCTGCGCCCGTCGCGGCGCGGGACCCGGCCCCGCCGCGTGTGCGGCAGGGCCGGGTCCCCCGGGGCCGCTCAGGGCCGGGCGACCGTGGTGTAGTGCGAGGCGTCACCCTTGATCGAGTAGCTCGACTTGCCGTCGATTCCGACCGGCACGTCTCCGGCGACCGTCACGCGGTTGAGTCGGCGCGGCTGGTCGTCGTAGTTGTCGATCGCGTAGTGCTGGGTGATGCGGTTGTCGAACAGCACGAGCTGGTTGGGCGACCAGCGCCACCGCAGGATGTTCTCCGGCCGGCGGACGTAGCTTTCCAGCAGGTCCAGGATCTTGCGTGACTCGGGGACCGACAGGCCGACAATCCGCTGGGCGAAGCCGCCGATGAACAGCCCGGGCTCGCCGGTGAGCGGGTGCACCCGGACGACCGGGTGCGCGGTACGGAACTCGATCGAGGTGAACTGCGCGCGCTGAGCGGCCTTCTCCTCGTCGAGGCTCTCCTGCGGCACTGCGTAGTCGTAGTCGTTGGTGTGCTCCGCCCACAGGGTGTCGGCGAGGTTCCGCAGCGGTTCGGGAAGGTCACGGTAGGCAGCGGCGGCGTTCGCGATCAGCGTCTCCCCGCCGTAGGGCGGGATCACGATGCTGCGCAACGTGCTGGCCTGGGGCGGGTTGACCACGAAGGTGACGTCGGTGTGCCAGTGGTTCGCGCGCCCCCGTTCACTGTCGACCGGCAGGATGTTCGGGGCACCCTCGACGGAGGGGACGGTCGGGTGCGCTGTGGTCAGTTCGCCGAAGTGCCGGGCGAAGCGCTGCTGGCCCTCGTCGTCGAGGTCGACGTCGTCGAACACCAGCGCCTTGTGCTCGTTGAGCGCCGCTCGCAGCGCGCCCACGGTCACCTGGTCCAGTTCCCGGCTGATGTCGACGCCCGACACCTGCGCACCGATCCTGGCGGTGACCTTTCGGATCTCCAGTCCGGTCACGGTTTCAGCGGTCAAAGTCATCTGAGGTTTCCTCTCGAAAGTGGTGCGTTGCTCGTCCGTTCGTGCGGATGTTCATCGCGCGGCAAGGGCTGCGGCCCGATCGCCCACGTGCTGGTTCGCCGGGCGCGGCAGCCCGTAGCGCTCGCGCAGCGTCTGCCCGGGGACGTACTCGGTGCGCAGCAGACCGCGGGCGCGCAGGATCGGCACGACGTGGTCCACGAAGAGGTCGAGCCCCGACGGCAGCACGGCCGGCATGATGTTGAAGCCGTCGGCCGCCCCCGCCCCGAACCAGTCCTCGATGGTGTCGGCCACCTGCTCGGGTGTGCCGCTGAAAGTACGGTGCCCGCGTCCGCCGCCGAGCCGGCCGATCAGCTCGCGTACCGTGAGGTGCTCGCGACGGGCCAGTTCCACGACGAGTGTGTAGCGGCTCTTGGACCCCTCGATTGCGCTCTCCGGTGGCAGGTCGGCCGGCAGCTTCGCGTCCAGTTCGAGCGTCCCGGGCGGCACGTTCAGGAGTTGTTCGAGTTGACGCTGCCCGTGCTCGTGGACGATGTGCTCTTCGAGTTCGGCTTCTCGGCGCCGGGCCTCGGCTTCGGTGTCCCCGATGACTGGAACGATCCCCGGCAGGACCTTGATCCCTTCCGGATCGCGCCCCGCCGCGCGGGTACGGGCCTTGAGGTCGGCGTAGAAGTCCTGCGCCTCACCGAGGGTCTGCTGCGCGGTGAACACCGCCTCCGCGTAACGCGCGGCGAACCGCTTGCCGTCCTCGGACGAACCCGCCTGCACCAGCAGCGGGTAGCCCTGCGGGGGACGGGGGACGTTCAGGGCGCCCTCGACCCTGAAGTAGCGGCCCCGGTGCTCGGGCGGATGGAGTTTCGCCGTGTCTCCCCAGACTCCCGAGGCCTTGTCCCCGACGACGAGGTCGTCCTCCCAGCTGTCCCAGAGCTTGAGCGCCACCTCGAGGAACTCGGCGGCCCGTTCGTACCGGCTGGTGTGCGCGGGTTCCTCGTCCAGCCCGAAGTTTCGCGCGGCCGCCGCGCCCGCGGTGGTCACGATGTTCCAGCCGGCCCTGCCGCCGCTTACGTGGTCGAGCGAGGCGAAGGTACGGGCCAGGTTGTAGGGGTAGTTGTAGGAGGTGGACGCGGTGGCGATCAGGCCGATGTGCTCGGTTGCTCCGGCCAGCGCGGTCAGCAGCGTGAGTGGTTCGAGCGTGCCGGAGGGGCGTTGCCCGACGCTGCTGAACAGCACCGGCCCGTCGGCCAGGAACAGCGAGTCGAACGTTCCGCGCTCAGCGATCCGGGCCAGGTTGCGGTAGTGGCCGACGTCGACGCTCGCGTGCGGGTCGCTCTCCGGTAGCCGCCACGACGCCTCGTGGTGGCCGGTGCTCATCAGAAATGCGTTGAGGTGGAGCTGCCTGGTCATATGGCGGTTCCTTGCCGGGTCTCGTCCTGAGGGGAATCGTTGACGCCGAGTGCCGTGAGCAGCCGCTCGCCGTACCGGCTCAGCAGCGGATCGCGGTAGGAGCGCGGATGCGGGACGTCGATGGCCAGGTCGAGGCCGACACGTCCGTCCTCGAGTACGAGGACCCGGTCGGCGAGCACGATCGCCTCGTCGACATCGTGGGTGACCAGCAGGACGGAAGGCCGGTGGCGCTCCCAGAGCTCACGCAGCAGGGTGTGCATCTTGATCCGGGTCAGCGCGTCGAGGGCGCCGAACGGTTCGTCGGCCAGCAGGAGTTCGGGGTCCCAGACCAGGGACCGGGCCAGCGCGGCACGCTGGGCCTCGCCACCCGACAGCTGGTTCGGCCAGGATTCCTCCCGCCCGGCCAGGCCGACCTCGGCGAGGGCGCTGAGCCCGCGTTCGCGGGCGTCCTTCCCTCGTCGGCCGAGCACCACGTTGTCCAGCACGCGGCGCCAGGGCAGCAGCCGGGAGTCCTGGAAGACCACCGACACCCGTTCCGGCGTGCGCAGTTCGCCGTTGCCCGTGACTTCGTGGTCCAGGCCGGCTATGGCCCGTAGCAGGGTGCTCTTGCCGGACCCGCTGTGGCCGAGCAGCGCGACGAACTGGCCGGCCGGAATGTCGAGGTCGATCCCGTCGAGTACCGTGCGGGCGCCGAAGGAGCGGGTCAGGCCGCTGATCCGGATGGCGGGTGGGGTCAGTTGGCCAGTGTGCGTCGCCATGACAGCACCCTTCGCTCGATCAGCCGGACACCGCTGTCGGAGACCAGGCCGAAGATGCCGTAGATCAGCAGGCCGACGATGATCACGTCGGTCTGCCCGTAGTTCTGGGCCTGGAACATCATGTAGCCGAGGCCGCTGGTGGCGTTGATCTGCTCCAGCACGACCAGTGAGAGCCAGGAACCGGTCACACCGAGCCGGAGCCCGACAAAGAACCCGGGCAGCGCGCCGGGGATGACCACCTCCCGGACGAACTGGAGTCGGCTCAGGCCCACTACCTCCGCGAGTTCGACGAACCGCTTGTCGATGCCGGAGAGCGCGGAGTGGAGGTTCAGGTAGATCGGGACGTACACGACGATGGCGATGATCGCGTACTTGAAGGTCTCGCCGATCCCCAGCCAGAGGATGAAAAGCGGGATCAGGCCGAGGGTGGGGATCGCGCGGTTGAGTTGGACCGTGCCGTCGATCACCGCGTCGCCCGTGCGGCTGAGCCCGGCGGCCAGGGCCAGTACCACTCCGGCGGTCAGGCCGATCGTGAAGCCGACGGCGGCGCGTCGCAGTGAGGTGGTGACATCGGTGGACAGTGTGCCGTCGGTCCACAGGCGTGCGCCGGTCCGTACCACTGTCCACGGCGCCGGGATCGCCCCCGGGTCGAGCTGTCCGGTGGCGGATGCGATCGCCCAGACGGCCAGGACGAGAAGGGGGCCGATCAACCGTGAGGCCGGCAGCCGCCTGCCCGGGCCGAGCTTGCGCACTCGGCGGCGGGCGACCGGCTCGGCGGGCGACTTCTGGGTCCCGGCAGGATCGGGCGGGAGGTGGTCCACGGAGACCGCCTGCGGGCGCTGGGCTCCGGCGGCGGGCGCCGGTGTGACGCCCTCGGAGGCGAGATCGGTCACGAGTATCAACTCCGGTAGGTCGCGGCGACGGATTTGGCGGCCAGGCCCTCGAACCGGCGGTCGAAGAGCGAGGCGACCTTGAAGGGCTTCACGAAGCCGCCTTCGGCCAGCAGGTCGGCGGTCTGCTGCTCCCAGGTGATCGCCTCGCCCCAACTCGCGGGGAACAGCGGCTTGTTGCTGAGCTTCGTGATCGCCTGGGCCTCGGCGAGAGTGAGGTTCTGGGTCTCGACGTAGAACCTCTGGTTCCACTCGTCGGGGTGCTCGTACGCCCAGACCAGACCTTGTGCCCAGCGCGGGATGAAGTCGGCGATCGCGGCGGCCTTCGCGGAGTCCGCCAGAACGCTGGCCGGCGCCCACAGCAGGCTGAGCAGGTCGATAACGTCGGTGGTGATCGTGTGCGCGCCCTTGGCGGCGTACTTGCTCAGATAGGCGGGGACCTGGCTCAGCCCGAGCGGTGCGATGTCCACCTGCCGGGCCTGCAGCGCGGTCAGGAACTGGTTGCTTGTCAGCGGCACCAGGTGCACATCGGAATACGCCAGTCCGGCCTCCTTCAGCGCCCGCAGCAGGACCACGCCCTGCGCCTGTCCCTGGGAGAACGCCAGTCGCTTCCCCTTGAACCCGCTCACGGCCTGGATGCCGCTGTGCGGTGCGGTGGCGAAGACGTAGCTGGGTTTGCGGGTGATGTTGATCGCGACGATCTTCGCGTCGTAGCCCTGGTAGTGCGCCTGGATCGGCGGGATGCCCGCGTTGTTGGCCAGGTCCAGGGAGTGGGCGCGGAAGGCGTTGATGACGTCGGGACCGGCACCGATGTTCGCCCAACTGGACACGGTGAACGGCAGCTTGTCGACACCGGCCCCCTTGAGCTGCAGCTGCTGGGCGCCCTGGTATGCGGCGATTTTGAGGCTGGTACCGGTGGGGACGGCAGTGGGCAGCGCGGCGGTGGAGGACAGCGCGGGACCGGCCGCGGCCTTGCCGGCGCAGGCGCTCAGCCCCGCCGCCGCCGCGCTGCCCAGCAGCGAGTTCAGGAAGAGCCGCCGGTTGAGACCCGGTGCTGGAGAGGCTGAGCGGGACATCGAAGAACTCCGTTTCGTTTTTCGGGCACGGGGATTCCGGGAATTCGGACCGGCAGTGCAGGCAACAGATTTCAGGCAGGCCGAATTCAGCGCCGGGCATCAAGGAATGGGGTCCGTAAGAGGGAGCGCCTACACCCGGGAGTGCCCGGGGCGGCGCCGCCGGCCTGCCGCGTGCCGCAGGGCGGGGCATCGGCGGCGAGGTTCACCGGCACACCTCGGACGAGGCGTTCCGGAGGTCAGCGTGTCAGCAACAGCGGGTGTGCCCGACCCGCATCAGGTCGACGACACGGCACCGGGTGAGCGCGAGCCGCGGGAGCGGACGCGAGGCGCAGACGGCGGCCCGGACGCGGCGCTGCCGTGTCCGGACGACCGGGGGAATTCCCTGCGTTCTGCTCACGGAAAGGATGCTCTCCTTCGGCGGCTACCTGTGTCAATATTCGGAGTTTTTGAATTAATGGGCTTTCGGTCCGGCTGCTGTCATCCTCGGACGCGGTCGGGCGAGGCCAGGGCCGCGGATGCGCCGAGCGGGTCCCGGTACAGCACGTCCAGCGCCACCGAGCCGCCCGCCGTGGCGAGCACCGTCGCGGGGAAGCTGGTCGGGATGACGGCCTCGGCGACGTCGACGACGGTCGAGGTGTATGCCGCTGCCTCTTCCCGTAGAGCGGCCAGGCAGTCCGGCCGGTGGATCACTCCGAGTTCGACGACGACGACCGCGTCGGGATTCAGCAGGTCCAGCAGCAGTCCCACCGCGCGGCCGACCAGCCGGGCGCGCTCCACGAGCAACCGCACCGCGGCCGGGTCGCCGTCGCGGGCAGCCTGGAGCACCAGCATCGGGTCGCGGTCCGCGATGACACCGGCGTCGCGCGCCTGCCGGCAGAGCGTCAGTTCGGACACCTCTGTCTGCAAGCAGCCTGTCCGGCCGCAGTGGCACCGCTGCGTACCGCCGGGTACCGGCAGGTGGGCGATCGCGCCGGCCTGCGACCGGGGGCCGTAGTGCACCTGGTCGTTGATGGCGAAAGCGGCGTCCACCACATTGCCGACGAACAGGTGCAGAACGCTTTGACGGGCCCGCGCGTGTCCGAACAGCCGCTCACCGTTGGCCAGCGCGCGCGAGTGGCTGTCGACGTGGACCGGGAGGCCGGTGTGCCGGGCCAGGGCGTCGCGGACCGCCACGTCGCGCCAGCCGAGTAGGTCGTGCGCGACCACGGTGCCTGAGTCCCGGTCGACCCAGCCACCCGTGGCCACGCCGACGCTCAGCGGTGTGGTGCCCGGCGCCTGCGCGGCCAGCAACGCGCCGAGCCCGTCGGCCGCCCTGGCGAGCAACCGCCCGGGTTCGGTCCCGTCATGGCTCAGGCGTCGCTCCTCGACCACGCGCCCGCGCAGGTCCAGCAGAGCGACCGTCGTGTAGGGCACCGCCACATGCACGCCCCCGACCAGGAGCCGGGCATCGTCGAGGTCGACCGGGATGTGCGGACGGCCGACGCTGTTCGACCGCAGCGGCCCCGGCGCCTCGCGGATCAGTCCCAGCTGCATGAAGTGGGCGCAGTAGTCGGTCACCGACGCCGCGGACAGCCCGGTCAGCCGCGCCACGGTGCTGCGGGCGACAGGTCCGTGCTCCAGGACGCTGCGCAGCACGGCACTGGCGCTGGTCCTGCGCCGGGCGCTGTCGGCCGCCCGGAGGCCGTGGACGGGGAGAGTCGCCACAGGTGATGGTGTGTCCTGGGACATAGGGATCTTCCTCAAGAGCGGGTCCGACACTGCGCCGTCTCAACCGGCGGGTCGGATGCGCTCCGCCCGCCTCACCTGGCGCGACAGCCGGACGCGCCCCGATGCCGCAGAGCGGCACGGCATCGCGCGCAGAGGACCTCGACTCGGGCAACCATGAGCCGAAACTAGCAAACAGCTCTGCCGATTCCCACCCTCTCCACTCCACGTCCCACGTGCGATATGCCACGCAACGTGGGGTGTTTCGACGCCATGGCAGGCGTCATGTTCTCGAAATCGAAACACCGTGTTCGCAGGCCAGGTTGATGCCCGCCCGGCGGTCACCCGCACGGAGTGCCCGTCCGGGGAGCACCAGGGACCGGCGGCTTGAGGGCGGGCTGGCCCCAGGGGCCGTTGACGCGACACGGATGTGAAGCATGGCGGGTCCTGTTCTGCGTGGAATGCCGGCTCTGTGCTCCGGATCGTCGCCCGCGAGGGCTCCTGCTCCGGTGGCCGTCCGGGCGGTGTCCCTTCCGGCAGGTCCACTCTCCCGGCGGATCAGTCGGCCGAGAAGGGGTTTCCGGTGGCCGGAAAGGGTCCTGGCCGGTTCCGGCGCGGCTCCGCGGGGGCGTCCAGAAGTCCTCGGAGGGACTCCTGCTAGATCCCGTCGTAGAAGGACGCGATCGGCGGTGTCCGGACCTCGACCACGGTCCAGCCGCTGAATTCCGGGAACGACGTCCGCGCCCGTTCCCAGACGCGCGCCGCGTTCGCCTCCGCCTCTTCGAGACGGTCGGCGACCACGTACACCCCCAGCACCGGGTAGGGACGGGCGTCGCTGTGCACGACGACGTGCTCCACGCCGTCCTCCGCTCTGGCCGCCGCGCGCAGCCCGCTGCCGATCCGGTCCGGCAGGACGATCAGCGGGGAGCCGCCGGTGGGCCGCAGGTGCAGATGCACGAGGTACATGAGATCACGGTGGCAACCCCGCGGTCGGGCGGCCAATGCCGTCGATCAGGCACATTGCGGCCGTGGCAGGAACAGGCCAGCGCCGGGGCATCGCGAATCCGTCGCGCCCGGAGCACGATCCTGGGATTATCTGCAGAGGCAGGGGGTCAGCAGACGGTCTTCACGCGGGGGGAAACCACTCATGCTCACCACACTCGGGCTCGACGCCGACGCCGAGGCGGTCTACCGGGCGATGCTCGCCCGGCCGCGGGACGGATTAGCGGCCATCGGCGAGGCCCTGGGACTGACCGAGGACCAAGTCCGCGCCGCACTCGACACGCTGAGCACCCTGGCACTGGTCCGTCCGTCCCACGAACGCGAGGGCTCGCTGCGCGCCGTATCGCCCGACCTGGGCCTGGAACTCCTGCTGGCCCGTCAGCAGCACGAACTGGCCGGCCAGCAGCAGCGCCTGGAAGCGTCCCGGGCCACCGCCGCGCAGCTCATCGCCGAATACGCCGACCTGCAGACCGAGACGGACAGCCCGGGGGTCGAACAGCTCACGGGCCTCGACCGGATACGCGACCGCCTGGCCACCTTGACCCGGGAGGTCAGGACGGAGGTCATGGCCTTCAACCCCAAGAGCCCGCCGACCGAGGAGGGCATGGCCGCCGCCCGCCCGCTGGACCAGCAGCTGCTGGAGCGGGGCGTACGCATGCGCACGCTCTACCTCGACAGCATCCGCAACAGTCCGCCCACCATCGCGCACGCCGACTGGCTGGCCCGGCACGGCGGGCAGGTCCGAACCGTGCCCACGCTCCCGACCCGGATGATCATCATCGACCGGGCCAGCGCCGTCATTCCCGTCCGTAACGACGACACCGCCGCGGGCGCCGTCATCCTGACCGGGCAGGGCACCGTGACCGCGCTGTGCGCCCTGTTCGAGAGCACGTGGGCGGCCGGCCGGCCGCTGGGCGAGGCGCCGGTGCGCGACGCCCACGGGCTCACGCCCCAGGAGCAGACGGCGCTGTCGCTGCTCGCCGAGGGGCTCACCGACGAGGCGATCGCCCGGCGCCTGGGCGTCTCGCCGCGTACGGCCCGCCGCCTCACCAGCGACCTCATCGAACGACTCGGCGCCCGCAGCCGTTTCCAGGCCGGTGTCCGCGCCGCACAGCAGGGCTGGCTGCCCGCCGCGCACCCGTGAACCCCGGGCACCGGACCACACGCGTCGGCCCCACCGCCGCAGCGGGCGGTGGGGCCGAGGCCGTACGAGGGGTTCTCCGGCAGCGGGGTCAGACGATCTTGTCGTACCGGATGGCCTCATAGCCCGAGGCAGAGTGCCCGGCTATGTTGCCGCTGTTGACGTTCGCCGAGCCGTACTCCATGTCCGGGACCGGGTTGGATTCCGAGTAGTAGTAGAAGGTCCCGGCGTCCTGGTCCTTCCACCCGATGAACAAGACGGTGTGCTGGCCCGGGTAGTTCAGGGCGTCGCCGGGGCGCAGGGAGGCCTTGGAGATCGTGGAGCTGACCTGGTAGAGGGTTTCGGTCGAATAGTCCGTGCTGGCGAGGTGCCAGGCCATGGCGACGAAGCCGGAGCAGTCGTCGCGGTACAGCAGGGTGTGGTTGACATCCCAGGACTTCAGGCCGCTGCCGTAGGGCACGTCCCGGTCGTACCAGTCCTTGCCTCGGGCGAGCACCTCGCTACGGCTGATGGGGCCGCCCAGCGTCGAGGCGGGCGGAGTGTCGGGGACGTAGGCGCAGTTGCCGCCCGAGGCCGAGAGCATCGACTGCGTCCAGCCGGAGGCGTCGACGGGGTCGCTGGAGTGGTACGTGAGGTCCCCGCCGTCGTTGTCGAACGGATCGGCGTCGGTGTACCAGTACATGCCGCCGCTTGTCCGGCCGTAGTAGATGCCGCCGCCGGGGGAGGACAGGGAGTCGACTGCGGACCAGCCACTGGCCGCAAGCACCCCGCGGTCCCAGTCGTTCACGCCATTGATCTTGTAGCTGAGGAGACGGCCGTCGCTGGTGGAGGCGATGAGCTGGTCGTCCCCCGCGGCCGCCAGCGTCTTGAGGACGAATCCGGTGCCGATGACGGCGTGCTGACCGATGTGCGCGGGACCCGACGGCTTGTCCTCGGAGACCACGTACTGGTGCAGCTGGCCGTCGACCGTTCCGTAGAGGTGCCCGTGGCCGTCGTAGGTGAGCTTGTCGAACGTCCAGCCGCCGTCCCAGATCTGAGTCACTCCCGCCAGGGTGAGCGCGTTGGTGTTGGTCTGGATGTCGACGCGGTAGAGGTCGCCCGTGGTCGAGGTGACCAGGACGGTGTTGAAGTTCAAGGTGGCCATCGCCTTCGGCGTGAAGCCGAGGTCCGGTCCGATCAGGGTCCGCACACGGTTGCCGGTGTCGGGGGCTATGGCCGTGTACGTGAGTCTGCCGTCGGACAGCACCCCGTACACCGAGACGTCACCGCCGCAGGACGCCGCCGCGTGGGCGGCGCCGGCGGAGACCGTGAGGAATCCTACGGACAGGGCGGCGGCCAGCATGGCGCCGGTCAGTGAATTACGGACGCGTGCGAGGTTCATGGGAACTCCTTGGTCCGGGCAGCCGGGAGCCTTCCCGGCTGCCCACGTCAGGCTGGGGGAGCGGCTTCGCGGCCGGGCTCTAGTACCAGTGGGGGTCGCGGCTCTGCCAGGCGCTCCACGCCGCGCAGGGGGAGCCGTAGACCTGACTGATGTAGTCGAGGCCCCAGGCGATCTGCGTGACGGGGTTGGTCAGCCAGTCGTCTCCCGCGGAGGCCATCTTGGAACCGGGCAGGGACTGCGGGATGCCGTACGCGGAGGAGGTCGGGTTGTCGGCGTTCCAGCGCCAGCCGCTCTCGTGGTCCCAGAGGGTCTCCAGGCAGGACCACTGCGAGGTCGTGGCCCAGCTCGACTTGAAGTCGTTCATCATCTGGCGGCCGACGGCCTTGACCTCGGTGATGTTGTCCCGGTCGAGGACGCTGGTGCAGGAGTAGCTGTTCGGCATGGCGGACAGGAACGTCTGCGTCCAGCCGGAGGCGTCCACCGGGTCGTCGTTGTGGTAGGCGATGTCACTGCCGCTGCCGTCGAGCGGGTTGGCGTCCTTGTACCAGTACATGCCTCCGGCGGAGGTCCGGCCGTAGTAGAGGCCGCCGCCGGGCGACAGAAGCTGGTTGAAGCCGGACCAGCCGTCGGACTTCAGCGTGTGGGACGCCCACTTGGTGGTGGAGGTGCTGTCGATGGCGTAGTCGATGAGCCGTCCGTCGGAGCTGGTGGCCAGCAGCCGGTCCTGCCCGGTGGCGGTCAGGGTCTTGAGGACGAATCCGTCGCCGATGATGGCCCGCTGGCCGATGTGTGCGGGGCCGGCCGGCTTGTCCTCGGAGACGAGGTACTGCAGCAGCGTGCCGCCCGCCGTACCGAACAGGTGGCCGCGTCCGTCGTAGGCGAGCTTGTCCTCGGTCCAGCCGCCGTCCCAGATCTTCGTCACTCCCGCCAGGGTGAGGGCGTTGACGTTGGTCTGGATGTCGACCCGGTAGAGGTCGCCCGAGGTCGAGGTGACCAGGACGGTGTTGAAGTTCAAGGTGGCCATCGCCTTCGGCGTGAAGCCGAGAGCGGGCCCGATGAGCGTCTTGAGCCGGTCCCCGTTGGACGGGTTGATGGCCGAGTACGTCAGCTGTCCGTCGGACAGAATGCCGTAGACGGAGACGCTGCCGGCACATGTGGTGTCCGCCTGGGCGGAACCGGTGGTCGCGGTGAGGAAGCCGAACCCGAGAGAGCAGGCGGCCAGTAGGCCGGTGACCGCCCGGCGGACTCTGGAGGATCTGAGCATCGACAACTCCGTTGATCGGTGGGTCTGCTGACGACAAGCAGCATCGCCACCGCCCACACGGAGCCGGAAGGCCGATCACCTGGCCACATACGGCCACGGACGCATCCGTCCACACCCGGCCGCACCCCGCCAGGACCTGCGTTGCCGCAGGCCGAACGGGGGTGTCGACTTCGAAGCGCCTGTTGCCCGGCTCCGTTGGCGGGTGAGCGCTTCAGCCGGCGAGTCGGTTCCTGGAAACCAACCACTGCCAGCGCTGACGCTCTGTGACGAGGGTGGCGCCGGCCAGCAGGGTCGCAGGGACAGCCGCCCCGGGGGGCCAGGCCAGCCACGAGGAGACCACGGCCGCGGCAAGCTGGAGCAGCACCAGCAGGATCGTGGCCCAGCCCGGCACCGCGATGATCACGTTGGCCTTGTCTCCCGGCGTGGAGAACAACGTGGGAAGGCCGATCAGGGCCACCACGGACAGGGCGGCGAGCAACCACGAATGGCCGGCCAGCGCCCAGGGGGTGGCCACCCACGCGACGAGTTCGGTCGCGAAGCGCAGGGCGGACGCAGCGCGGTCGTCCGGTCGTATCGAGGCCATTGCCCCACCAGCAGCGTCGGTCACCTGCGGACGATCTCACGGCAGGCGGCCGGTGGCCAGGGGATTGGGGCACGGCTGTGGGAGCGCCTGCACCGGCTGCTCGCGGCCGCGCACCCGGCAGCAGCGGCGGAAGTCGTTGCGGCTGGCCGGGTCGAACGACGCGTGCGCTCCCGCGGCGGGCTGAGTACGAAGGCGCGGGCGGTTCACCGGCATCGTCGACGACGTCCTGACCGACCGGCTCCGCACCGCCACCCTCTGTCTGGAGCCGCGCTGACCGGCAGGTCGAGACGAGCAGAGACCCGATCTCTGACGAAGCTGAACATCGGCTCCCGAGTCGTGAGCAGGTCGCATACGTCGCAGAATCTGCCGTACCTCTGGACACCTCCCGCGCTCTCCTCTATACATTCATCCGATGTAAGACCCCGCGCTACTCCACCCCCCCATCGCAGGAGTCGCCCCGTGTCCTCACTCCCCATGAGCCGAAGGTCCCTCATCAAAGCCGCCGCACTGGCCGGCGGCACCGTGGCCTTCGGGCTCCCGCAGATCCTGCGGGCCGCGCCGGCCCAGGCGTACACCGTCCCCGAGAAGATGAACTGGTGGTACCAGGCCCGGTTCGGCATGTTCATCCATTTCGGGTCCTACTCCTACCTCGGCCACGGCGAGTGGGCCTTCACCAACGAGAGCTGGACGAAGGCGAACTACCAGAGCCAGGTGTCCTCCCACTTCAACCCGGCCTCTTTCAACGCCGCCACCATCGCGAGCCTGGCCGCGAACGCCGGCATGAAATACCTCGTGATCACCGCCAAGCACCACGAGGGCTTCGCCATGTGGGACTCAGGCGTCCCCGGCTTCACGGACACCACAGGCAAGGCGTACAACCTGCACGACTACACCGCCTACCAGGGCGACCTGCTGGCGTCGCTCAAGACCGAGTGCGAGGCGCGAGGCGTCAGATTCGGGCTCTACTACTCCATCCTGGACTGGAACCACCCCTCCCAGACCGACCGGGGCGGCCTGACCACCATGTCCTCGCTGGCCGATCGCACCAGCTACATCGCCGACATGAAGGCCCAGCTCCAGGAGCTGCTGGACCGCTACGACCCGGCGGTCCTGTGGTTCGACGGCGACTGGTTCGGCGAGCCGGCCAGCCCCACCCTGAACGACTGGTGGCTCAAGTCCGACGGAGCCGACCTCTACAGCTGGCTGATCGCCCGCAAGCCTGGCCTCATCGTGAACGAGCGCGTCAAGCGCAACCTCGGCCTCGGAGACTTCATGTGCCCGGAGCAGACCGTGCCCGGGGCACCGCTGTCCCGGCCCTGGGAGACCTGCGCCACCATGAACGGCGCCTGGGGCTACAACTCCGGCTCGGAGAACTCCTACCGGTCCGTGACGGACATCGTCCGCGAGCTGGTCACCGTCGTCTCCCGGGACGGCAACTACCTGCTCAACATCGGCCCCAAGGGCGACGGCACGGTCACCCCCGGCTCCGTGACGATCCTGCAGGGCCTCGCCTCGTGGATGTCGACCTACGGCGACAGCGTCCACGGTACGACCGCCAGCCCCTATACGACCGACCCCTCCTGGGGCCGGGCCACGAAGAAGGACGGCACGCTGTTCGCCCACGTCTTCAGCTGGCCCGCGAACGGCCGACTCCAGATCCCGGCCCTCACCAACACCATCAGCCGGGTCTACCTGATGAACAACCCGTCGGCCTCGCTGCCGTACACCGTCAGCAGCGGCCAGATCAACGTCACCGTGCCGGCCGCTGCGCCCAACGGCAGCGACTCCGTGGTGTGCGTCGCGGTCACCGGTGTGCCCGCGAGCAGTGCGGCCGGCGCCTCCGGCGCGACCGTCTTCCAGGACACCGGCTACGCGGGCGGCAACGCCGTCCTGGCCCTGGGGAACTACGCCGGCGCCCAACTGACGGCCGCGGGCGTGGGTCCCGCCCAGATCTCCTCCCTCCGGGTCCCCGACGGCTTCCGCGTCATCGGCTACTCCGGCGACAACTTCACCGGTACGGCCTGGGTGTTCACCGCCGACGCCGCCGACCTGCGGCAGACCGGCAACAACGACGCGATCGTCTCGCTGAAGGTGGCGTTCAACCCGGCCACGTACTTCCGGCTGGTCAATGTCACCGACGGCCTCGCCCTCGACAGCGGCGGCAACGTCGCCTCCGGCTCGGCCATCAAACAGTGGACGCCCGTCGACAGCACCAACCTCCAGTGGCAGGTGATCGACCTGGGCACCGGCTACTACCGCCTGGTCAACCGCACCAACGGCTTGGCGGCCGACGGCTGGGGCACGACCACCGCGGGCGACCCGGCCCGCCAGTCGGCCTGGAACGGCGGCACCGACCAGCAGTGGGTGATCACCGACCGCGGCACGGGCCGGTACTCGATCGCCAACCGCGCCACCGGACTCGTCCTGGACGGCGGGGGGTCGGTCGCGTCGGGTTCGGTGTGCAAGCAGTGGCCGTGGCAGGACAGCCCCAACCTGCTGTGGACCGTTCAGCCGGCCTGACCTGCCGCGGGACCGCGGCGACTACGCTGCGGCCAAGCCCCCGACCGTCGCACGGCGCCCCGCCCCGGCCGGTGGCGGGGCCACCGCGCCCCGCTGAGGGCAGCGAACGCGGCCTTGCCCACAACCTCCTGATCGCACCATCCGAGGTGGACTGCGGCTTCCCCGTGGCCACGCCCGTCGGCTTGTGTGTCAGTGCCCGTGGTTACGGTGTCGGCGTGACTGATCTTGAGGACATGGCGCGTGCGCGCGTCAGTAGCGGGCGCCGTGTCGAGCGTTTGGTGTGCCACCCTCGTCTACCTCTGGTGGCGGGCCTGGGCGGGGAGCGTCCGGCGGTTCATGTGTGGAGTTGCCAGGCGGGACAGTTGCGCGAGCTCGGCTGTGTCGGTGCCGAGTCGGATGGCTACGGTGACGCGGTCGGGTGGGAGCGGATCGAGCGGACGCCCGCACTGGCCTGGCATCCCGACGAGCCGCGGCTGCTGGTGGCAGGTGGCGAGTACGGCGTGGTGCAGTGGACTCCTGCCGGGCTCTCCGCGGCGGACGCTGTTCCCCCTGCCGCGGACTACCGCGGTCTGGCATGTGGCCGCGCTGGCTGCCACGGCGACAGGCGAGCTCGTCCTCGCGAGCGGCGGCGGCGAGCTCATCCTCGTGTCCGTGCGGTCCGACCCCGAGGAGACCCGCGCTGCGCATGACACCGACGCGTCCACGGCCGCAGCGTCGGCGGTCCGGGAGTTCCTCGACGCTACGTCCGAAGTCCCCGACGGCGGCGACCTGGAAGAGCACCTCGTCCTCACCGACGGAACCCGCACCTGGAACTCGGACGATCTGGCAACGGTTTACACCGCAACGGCAGAGGATCCCACCTGGCTCCAGCGCCGAGCGGCCATCAACAAGGCGTGCGAGGCGCAGCCGTGATCGACCCGCCCTACGGGTCCGCGGCTCCTACGAGCAGTAGTTCTCCGCGGGGCGGTCTGCGGGTCGCTGCCCGCGGCTGTTGCTTCATGGAACCGGAGCGGCTGCGTCGGCGCCCGCGCTGCTGCCTCGTCTGAACCGGTGACGGGGTGGCAAGGATCGCGGGCCGTGCCCGGTGCCGGCCCTGCCGACCGGCCGTGCCACGATGCCGGCCCGTGAATCCGAGTGCGCCGTGGTGTTGCTGCTGCGAGCATGACCGGGTGATCCAGGATCTCGAACGCATGGTCGTACGGCATACCCTGCGCATCCCCGCGTCCGGCGGCTCCACGCCGATCGGCAACGCCTGGCCGTTGGTGCGGCAGTTGGACGCCGCGCTGCTGTCGGCCGGCTTCACGCTGTCCGCCGAGGCGCGCCGGTACCTGGCGGGACTTCCGGACCCGCTGGCCACCTGCGCCGGGGTGCGCACGATCGACGCGGTACGTGAGCTGGCCGGCGCGCACGTGCGGCACAACGCGTATTTCGTCGACTTCCCGGCAAATGTGCCGGACACGCTGGAATTCTGGTGGTCCTGCGTGGCCGGGGCGCTCGCGGACGAGGCGACACGCGCGGCCACCCGTGAGCAGCTGAGCGCTGGGGTGGTCGACCTGCTGCCACTGCCGGCCTACGGCCGGTACCAGCACACGTACGCGGAGATGCTTGCCGCGCATGGCCAGTTGGTGGCCGCGGCCGGCGACCGGGTGACCGTGCTGCATCTGGGCGGCCCGCTGGAGGAGGAAGTCCGGGCGCTGTACCTGGCCCTGGCCGGGAGCAGCACGCCGCTCGGGGACGAAGGACTGCGCGTGGGGCGGCCGGTACGGCGGGCACTTCTGGCCGGGCGGGACGCCGTGGTGGCCGCTGCCTCGCAGGCCGTGGCAGGCGCGTCCGGGCGGGTGCTGCTGGCGGTGCGCGAGCATTTCCTGGGACGCGGGCGACCGTCGTCCGATACGCGCGTCTTCGTCAACCGGCGCGGTGCCGGCTGGGCCACCGGCGACAACCGCCGACCCCTGCCGGTGCCGGAGCTGGAGCGGGTGACCGACGCGCTGGACGCTGAGATCGTGCGACGGCTGCCGCGGCCCGAACAGCTGCTGATCGACCCGGACATGCTGGACGTGGCGCTGCCACTGAGCGGCCGGGCGACCACGAGCGGCTTCGGCGTGCTGCCGCGCGGGTCGCAGTCGCCGGTCGACGGCGACCTGCTGCGGTTCTTCGTCTATTGGAAACAGGCCCAGGAGCGGACCGACTTCGACCTGTCCGCGCAACTGCTCGACGCCGACTACCGGACAGTGGCCTGGCTGTCGTACACACAACTCACGCAGTACGAAGGCGAGCACTCCGGCGACATCACCGAAGCCCCTGACGGCGCCTCGGAGTTCATCAACCTCAGGCTGGCGGCGGTGCGCGCCGCCTTCATCGTCCCGCAGGTGCACATCTACTCCGGCGAGGGCTTTGACGAGGTCGAGGAGTCCTTCTTCGGCTTCATGCTGCGCGACCGGGAGCAGCAGGGGCAGCCGTTCGAGGCACGGACGGTGCGGATGAAGTCCGAGCTGCGCGGACCCGGGCGGGCGTCGCTCCCGCTGGCGTTCGTACGCGGGCGGGACGGCGAGTGGCGGGCGAAGTGGCTGCACCTCTACCTTCGGGGCATGCCCGCGGGCAACCGGGTCGAGGAGCACAAGATCACGGCGGCTGAGCTGCTGCGCAGCGTCGTCGAGCGGGAGTACCTGACAGTGCGCCGGCTCACCGACCTGATGGCCGCGCAGCCAGGCACGGTCAGTACACGGTGGGACGGTACGACGTTGCCGGCAGGTCCCGTCACGTACATCGGCATGGAACGGCCCGAGGGCCTGCACCCGGACTCGGTGGTCATCACGCCGCAGAATCTGCGAGCGCTCATCCCGGAGTGAGTGCTAGCGTTCCATGCGGCGAGGCCATGAACGGACTTCCTTCTCATCAACTCTCGGACGATAGTCCCTTCGCTCTCCTCGCCATCAACGTTCCGCGACTGGGGCGCTGCATCAGCAGCGCCCCAGCCCGCGTTGACCCCGCCCGTCGGATCTCCCCACCCGGGGCCGGCCCGGAGGACGTCCACGGATCGGAAGGTCGTCACCAGTCCGAGTTGGTCGCCCCCAGACTCATCAGAACCTGGTCGAAGGTGTTGCCGTCGTTGTCATCGGTGTACGACATCGCGAGCGTGCCGAACGGGGAGGAAGCCACCGCGACCTGCTCCTGCCGACCGGTCGTGACCTGGCTGACGGACTGGGCCGGCAGCCGGCCGGTGAAGGTGCCGTCGGGGTTGAGGCCCCTGGCCCAGACCGCCGGATCGGTGCCGGCGACGCTCCAACCGACCACGGCGTCGCGCTGGTCGTCGATGCCGACGATGGGGTTGCCGGCTCCGGCTCCGCTGGAGATCTCGACCTCGGCCGGGCCGGCGGTGCCGGTCGCGGTGAACGACCGGGCCCAGACGCCACGGGTGCCGGTGTGATCGGACTCCCATGCCACGGCGAAGTCGCCGTTGAAGTCGGCGGCCACGGACGGGCGTTGCTGCTGCTGTCCGCTGCCGAGGCTGTTGGCGCTGCGGCGGGTGAGGGTGACGGCCCCGTTCGCCTTGGCCAGCTTCACCAGACCGATCTGGTAGAAGCCGTTGTTGTCGGTGTCCTCGTCCCAGACGACGACGGCGTCGCCCGAGGCGGAGGTCGCGACGTCGGGGTTGTGGTGCGCGCCGCCGGCCGCGTTGACCGTCACCTCGTAGGCCTTCGTGGTCGTCCCGGTGAACCCGGCTGCCTTCACCGTCGCCGCCGCGGTGCCCTGGACGTCCTCCCACACCACGGAGAACGCGACCGCGGTGGTGCTGTTGGGCGCGCCGTCCGGATCGACCGCGACGCGCGGATGGATCTGCTGGCCGTCGGCGCTCGCGTTGGCCTGACCGGAGCCGAGGACCGCACCGGTGGGGGAGAGCACACGGTAGGTGATGTTGTAGTACCCGTTGCCGTCCGGGTCCTCCGCCCACACGACGACGGCGTTGCCCCGGTCGTCGAGTCCCACGTCGGGCTGGAGGTGCCGCCAGGCTGTGCCCGCGGTCCCGCCGGCCGAGAGCTTCGTCTCGTAGGCCGAGGCGCCGTTGCGGAACATCCGCACCCATACGTCGCTGTGCGCGTTGTCGCCCGGGTCGGTCGTGTCGCGGTCGTCCTCCCAGACCACCGCGACGTCGCCGAGGCGGTTGGCCGCGATCGAGGCGGAGTCCTGGTCACCGGTTGCGGTGCTGTTCGCGGTCACCCAGGACGAGGGCCCCGCCGCCGAGGCCGGGGCGATCATGGCGAGAACCGCGGCGAAGCCGGCGACGGTCGCGCCGAGTACTGAGAGCTTACGCATCGGCCAACCCCGGCTGTCCGTCGTGGATGACAAAGGTCCGGGCGGTGGTCGCCGCCGCGCCGTGCTCGGTCACCGTCGCCACCGACCGGAAGTCGGCTGTGAGCTGCGACGGCGTGACGTGCGTGCGGACGTACCCGCGCAGATTGGAGTAGAAGCGCAGATGCGGGTTGAGCGATCCGTTGGGGATCGTCGTGGTGGTGCTTCCGTTGCCGCCGCTGGTGATGGAGGTGCAGACGAGCTCGGAGCCGATCGTCGCCGACGACGGATCGGCGTAGTCGGCCTTGAGGTCGTTGCCCCACGAAGCGTGCACATCACCGGTGAGGACGACCGGGTTGCGTACGGCCCGGTCGATGATGCCCTGCTGGATCCGCGCCCGGCTGGCCCGGTACCCGTCCCAGGCGTCCATGTTCATCGCGCCCGACGAGTTCACGTTGCGGGCGAAGAAGACCTGCTGGCCGATGAGGTCCCAGGTGCTCAGGTGCTGGCCGAGTCCGTCGAGCAGCCATGCCTCCTGGCCCGCGCCGGTGATCGTACGGCCGGCCAGATCGGCGTCGGCGCAGACCTTCGTCCCGTCGCCGCAGGCCTGGTCGTCGCGGAACTGGCGGGTGTCGAGCATGTGGAACGTGGCGAGGGTGCCCCAGCGGACCCGGCGGTAGAGCTGGATGCTGTTGCCGGAGGGCGTCGCGGCAGCCCGCAGCGGCATGTTCTCGAAGTAGGCCTGGTACGCGGCGGTGCGTCGCGCGGTCCACTGGGCCGCCGTCAGCACAGGGCTGTTGTCGGCCCGGACCATGTTGGCGTAGTTGTTCTCCACCTCGTGGTCGTCCGGCACCACCAGCCACGGCGCGATCGCGTGCGCGGCCTGCAGGTCCGGGTCGCTGTGGTAAAGCGCGTATCGGCGGCGGTAGTCGGCCAGCGACACGATCTCGCTGCCGAGGTGCTGCCGCAGGGCGCCGGAGGTGGCGCCGCCCTCGTAGATGTAGTCGCCCAGGTGCAGGATCAGGTCGGGGCGGTCGTCGGCCATGCGGCGGTAGGCGGTGTAGTAGCCCTGCTCGTAGTGGGCGCACGAGGCGAAGGCCATCGTGAAGTCACGCCCGACCGTGGCCGGCGCCGGCGCGGTGCGGGTCCGGCCCACCGGGGATATGTACCCCTGGGCCCGGAACCGGTAGTAGTACTCCGAGTCCGGGGCGAGTCCACCGGCCAGCACGTGCACCGAGTGGGCCTGGGCGTAGCGGGCGGTGAACGTACCGGAGCTGACGAGCGTGGCGAAGCTCTGGTCGGCCGACACCTGCCAGTCGACGGCGACGTCGGCGTTGGGCATGCCGCCCTGACCGTCCGCGTTGGTCGGTGTGGGAGCCAGACGCGTCCAGAGCACCACGCTGCTGTCGTCCGGTTCCCCGGAGGCGACGCCGAGCGTGAAGGGGAAGGGAGCGGAGGCCGCGGCCGACGACTGGGCCAGCGCCCCGAGTTGGAGCCCGACGGTGCCGGCGGTGGAGAGCCCGCCTAATATGAAGATGCGGCGACTGAGGTTGGTCATGGTCGATCATTCTCGCGGACACAGGTGAACTTCCACCCCTGCGGTGGGGACGGTCAAGCGAAGCGGCAGCGTCGCGAGTCGGTGAGTGTCCGTATTGCGGCAGGTACCCGTTTGCGCAGGTCGGCCAGCCGGCCGTCGAGCGAGAGGTCGAGCAGCGCTCCGGTGGCGTTGGCGATCGGGATGCCGGCGAGCGCGGTGAAGGCGGGCATGCCGGCGAGGTGCTCGCGGAGCGCCCATGCCAGGTCTGGGAGGACCCGCTGCGCGCAGGCCCGGCGCGGTGCCGACCGGCTGGCCAGGGGCGCCGCACCCGGGCCGCTGACCGGGGTGCCGCTGGGCGTCAAGGACCTGTTGGCCACCGCAGGCGTACGGACCACCGGCGGTTCTGCCGTCTACGCCGACTTCGTCCCCGACGAGGACGACGTCGCCGTACAGCGGGTCAAGGCGGCCGGGGCGGTCGTCCTGGGCAAGACCAACGCGAGCGAGTTCGGCTACAGCGCCGTGGGGCACAATCCGCTGTTCCCCGCCACCCGCAACCCCTGGAACACCGCGCTGACCCCGGGCGGCTCCAGCGCCGGGTCCGCCGCCGCGGTGGCCGCGGGCCTGGGGCCGGTGGCGCTGGGCACGGACGGCGGCTGTTCGATCCGGGTCCCGGCCGCGCACTGCGGCCTGGTCGGGTACAAACCGTCGATGGGCCGCGTCCCCGCTTACCCCGGCTGCCGCGACGAACGCTATCCCGGCATGTCGGGCTGGGAGAGCCTGGAGCACATCGGCCCGCTCACCCGCACCGTCGCGGACACCGCCCTGATGATGTCGGTCCTTGCCGGGCCCGATCCGCGGGACCGGCACTCCATCCCGTGCGCTGACGTCGACTGGCGGGCCGCCGCGTCGCGCGGCACCGCCGAGGGCGCCCCGGGACTGCGTGTCGCCTACAGCCCCGACCTGGGCTACCTCGCCGTGGACCCCCGGGTCAGGGAGGTGGTCGAGGCGGCGGTGGGTGTCATGGAGCGGGAGTTGCGGTGGGACGTCACCGCGGTCGACCCCGGGTGGCCGGACCCGGCGGAGGCTTTCGCGGCTCTGATCGTCGCCGAGTCCGACCTGTCCGGGATACGTGCCATGGCCGACGCGCACGCCGACGTGATGTCGCCGCACCTGGTGGCCTGGATGCGCAGACCGTGGACGGCCGAGCAACTCACCGACGCCAACATCACCCGCAAGGCAGTGGTGAACCGCATGGCGCGGCTGATGTCGGGCTACGACCTGCTGGTCACCCCCACCGCAGCCGTACCGCCCTTCCCCGTGGGCATCCAGGGACCGGAACGGACAGACGGGCGCGAGGTCGCCGACACCGCGTGGATCGGCTTCAACTACCCGGCGAACCTGACCGGCCAGCCCGCCGTGAGCCTGCCCGCCGGCTTCACCGATGACGGACTGCCCATCGGCGTCCAGCTCGTCGGCCGCCACCTCGACGACGGTACGGTCCTGCGCGCCGCCGCCGCCTTCGAACGAGTGGCGCCGTGGGCGCACCACCGCCCGCAGGTAATCTCCGGAGATCGGGCCACGGACCGCGGGAGCAACCGAGAACATTCGTTCGCCGCGCGACGGTGCACCCCTACGTGATGGAGGGACGTCGCAGGCCGCCGACCGACATCCGCCGGCGCCCGCCTCCCGATTCCGGCTCCTCCACCCCGTGCGGTGAGGCCCGGCCAGGCCGATGCCTCCGCATCCCACGGCTGGTGAACTCGTCGTCAAGGTGGCGACGCCTTCGGCGTGGCGCTGGGGAACGAACGGGCAGTGGTGCCTGGCAAGTCCGAGGGCCAGTTCTTCGTGACGCCGACGGCTGTCTCGGTGACGTGGGAAGGGCGTGCAGGCCGGTGAACCGGTGTGCACGCCACTGGAGGGGGTTCGGCATTTCCGGAAGGATCGGCTGGGATACTGCCGTACAGGACTCGGGGAGACCGTGGCCTACCGCATTCATTTCACGGTCGAGGACCTGGCGCGGACTCGTGTGGCCGAGCCTCCGCCGTTGATGGAGCTGAGCGCCGCCGTGCGCGTCCTGCAGACGCGCAGCCACCCCGTTTGGTTCGGCGGAGACGCGCCGCCGGCGCCGCCCACCGGCGAGGCACTGCCCGCCTCGCTCCACCCGCCGTGGATCCGCTGGAACGCACCCCTCCTGGAGATCGCGACGCTCTCCGGCTTCGACGGCGACCTGCGCCTGGAGGGCCGCCGACTGCTGCTCGTGCCCTCGTTCTTCGGCGCCGATGCAATCGCGATCGACATCGACGCCGAACCGCAGCCCGTGATCAGGTACCCCATCGGCCGCGATCAGCCCTCGGCACCCCGGTTCGCCCTGCCTGCGCAGCCGACCGCACCGCCGGGAGCCCGATCGCCGCTGGCCGCGCTCCTCGACCGGACCCGGGTCGTCGTCGCAACACGGCGCTCCACAGCCCCACCGTCGTCGGCGTCACCCTCCTCAACTCCCCGCCCGGCGAACCCCGGCCCTGAGGCCCTGTGTGTGGGCGCGGTGGTGGCATCGGCTGGGCGTCAGCGGGGCCGGATGCTGAGTGCATGGCCGTAGGGACGTCTACGGGGGGCTTCGCTGTCACGGCAGGCTGGCTGTCGTGGGGATGGGCTACTTGCCAATCCCTGTGGATCGCTGGTTTAGGGCAAGGGGTTGGCGCCTTCGATGACCTGCGACCTGGAGGCCAAGGTTCCCGTCTTGAGATGCTGAACGCCCTCTCCTCGGAGCGTCACGAGGGCGGTGAGGCCAGTGTCGAGTTCGGCCACTCGATACCCGTAGACGGCGGCCTGCGTCAGCGTCAGGTCGATCGCTTGGTCTGAACCGCTGAGCCGGTTGAAGCGGGCACCGCGACGGACCGGTCCCCGCAGGCAGCGCACATGGACAGTGGCCTGTTCGAGGGATGCCACGATGACCCGCTCAATCTGCAGTTCTACGCTGCTACGACGGCTGCCGGGGCTGGGTATCTCACTCACGCTGCTGCGCCCTCCCGCTCGACCAGGACGCAGTTTTTGAACCGGGCACCTGCGCGGACCAGGTGAACGAGGTGGGCGTCGGTGATCGCGTGCCGGCGGGCCTGCGCGGATTCGACGAGCTTGAACACCATGGCGAGGGCCGCGAAAGCCGGCAGCTCCTCGTGGTCGTCGGTGATCTTCGCGACGGCCTTGGGCCACTTCGTGCCGTAGGTGCGGGCGAGCGCCTCGATGGCCATCTCGGCCTGGGGGCGGTCTTCGGCGTTGCAGATCTCCTGCATCGCCTTCGTCGCGCCCGGCTGTGCGGATTTCGGTAGGGCATTCGCGACATTTCTTGCCTTATGGACCCAGTGGCGCTGACGCCGGGCGGTCGGGAAGACCTCGGCGAGCGACTTCCATAGCCCCATCGCACCGTCGCCGCCGACCAGCTCCGGGTCACGCACCCCGCGTCGGCGGCAGTCGCGCAGGAGGTCTGCCCACGATTCGGTGGACTCACGGAGCCCTTCCGCGAGGGCGATCAGCTCCTTGGTGCCGTCGACGCGGACGCCGAGCAGGACCAGGACACACGAGTGCGCCTGGCCGAGCCGGACCTTGGGGTGGACCCTGTCGGCCCACACGTAGACGAGGTCGCGGTCGGACAGGTCACGGGCCTGGAAGGCGGCGTGGTCGTCACCCCACTGCTTGGTCAGCCAGGTCACGGTGGCCGGCGACAGTCCGGCGGCTGAGCCGGGGAACTGCTCCAGCGCGGGCACGAAGTCCCCGGACGGCAAGCCGTGCAGGGAGAGCAGCGGCACCACCTCGGTGACCTTCGGCGACTTACGGCACCACGGCGCAAGGATTCTCGACGAGAACCGCTGGCGCCCGCCGCTGGACTCGTCGACGCGGCGGTCGTACACCCTGGGCTCGGTGACCTCGATAGGTCCGGCCACCCTGACCACGGTCCGCGGTCGGTGGCGGCCGTTGCGGACCACCAGGCGACGCCCCCGCTCGTCGGTTTCGGCCGCCAACTCGGCTATGTACCGGTTGACTTCCGCTTCCAGCGAGGCGGCCAGCATCCGGCGGGCGCCCTCGCGGACGATCTCGTCGATCAGGGAGCCGGACCGGGTGGAGCCGTTGTCGGTGACTACGCTGAGCACGGGCGTTCCTTCCCGACCCGCGGTGCAACGCGGGCCTACTCGGAGACCCTCAAAGGATCATTCGGGAAGGTACGCCCTCCGCGTTCCTTCCCGAAACCATCCACAGGTCTTGAGCATTGCTCGTCGCGGGCAGGTCGCAACGCTTCGACATAAGACCTCGGTGACGAGGGGACGGCGGCTGGGATGCCTGCCCAGCACCTTCATCACAACGGGGTGCGGATTGGTCGGAGGAGCGTGTTGTAGATGTTCCAGCCGGTGCCGACGCGGGTGCGCGGATCGAAAGTGCGGGGGTGATACGCGCTCCTGGCGGCCTGCTGCTGCCACAGCACGCCCGCGCTGTCGCGGCCGTACAGTGTCCCGCGGCGTGAGGCGGGGACGATGCCGCCCCAGGCTCTGACGAGCGATGGGACTGGGGCCGCAGCGGACACACGATGTGCCCCGCCGCGTGAATCCGTTGTGGGTGAAGGCTACTGCCCCTGTAACCGGCGAACGGGGCAGGGCGCCTGAGAGCGAGTGGTCATCGGCGCCCTGGAACGGTCGTCGCTGGTGGGCCAGTTGACGTTTCCCCACGATCCGCGCTGGGCCGCCACGCGTGACGGTGTCCGGCAGCGGGCCGACCTGCGGGGGAGCCGGGCGGGCTCGCACGGGGGTTCGGCGGATCGGATAGATTCGCGCTCTGCGTCTCCGGGGTGGGGCCGAATGGGTGGGGGAGCGTGCTGATGCGTCGCAGGGTGGCAGCGCGAGGATTGGCCGCGATTACGGTGGGGGCGTTGCTGTCGCTGCTGCCCACGGGGGCGCCGGCGCAGGCGGCTTCAGGGAGTTACGCCTGCCCGAAGGGGTACTTCTGCGGGTGGAGCGGCGAGAACGCCACCGGCACCATGATGAAAACCAAGACGGACATGCCCACGATGGGCTCCTGGGACAACCGCATCCGCTCGTCGGCCAACCGCACCAGCGTCGTGGTGTCCCTGTACAACGAGCCCGCCTACTCGCTGACCGGATACGCCGAGGACGACGGGCCGATGAACCCGGGCGAGATCAACGCACGATCAGTTCGCTGAAGTTCGTGCGGACCGAGCGCGAGTGCAGGTATCCGGCGTACGTCGTGTGGCACGCTGAGAAGAGTCCGGTCAGGGCCGGTTTCGGTGACATCGACGGGGACGCCCGGGCGGACGTGCTGTCCAGGGACCTGGTAGGTCGGCTGTGGTTCATGCCCGGCAACGACGACAACGGGCGGCTGATCGGCAGCGGCTGGAACAGCATGACGGCCCTGACCCGGCACGGGGACCTCACCGGCGACGGCATCGAGGACCTGCTCGCCCGGGACACCGCGGGAAACCTCTGGCTCTACCCGGCCACCGGCCGCTGCGGCTTCCTGTCCCGACGCCTGGTCGGCGGCGGGTGGAACGCCATGGCCCGCATCACCGCCGCAGGCGACCTCACCGGGGACGGGACCAACGACCTCCTGGCCGCGGACAGGACCGGAAAGCTGTGGCTGTACCCGGGGACGGGACACAGCCACTTCAGCTCGCGCCGCCTGCTCGGGAGCGGTCGGAACGCCATGACCGCGCTCACCGGCCCCGGCGACGTCACCAGCGACAAACACCCGGACCTGCTGGCACATGACACGGCCGAAAAGCTGTGGCTCTGCCCCGGCGCCGGGCACGGCACCTTCCGCGCACCCCAGCAGCAGAACGGCGACTGGTGGAAGGTCAACGGGACCTTCTGAGACCCGCGCCGGGACCACATCCCGTCCGGCCGCCGAGGAAGACCTGGACCTCGTGGACGAGGCCGTCCCTGACGGCGATCGCCTCCACGCCCCAGTACGCTCGCCCGTCGTGAGCCGGTACTGGCAGCGGCCAGGCCCCGGATCGACGCGCCGTTGCGTGGCGCCATGCCGTTCGGCGCGCCGCCCGCGCTCCTGCCGCAGGATCTCAACCCGCTCGCTCTGCGTTCGCACCGGGGTGCCGTCCGGCCTGCGCCGCACCGGGCGGCACGGACGACGGCCGGATCCGCCGGATCACCCCAGCACCTGCCGCCCGTCTACGCCAGCCGACTCTTCGACGCGCAGGCCGCCGGCGCCACCGAGCAGCAGTTCCAGGCCATCGCCGCCGAAGGACTTCAGGAGATCTACTTCAAGGACCGCGGCCGCCGCGCGGCCGACCTCGAGGTGGAGTTCACCGACATCGACTACGTGGAGCTGGACTTCTGATGACGCCGCCGAGCCGGCCCCCGCCAGTGAGGGCGGAGAAGAGGAAGACGACCCCGGCTTCCGGTACGTCGGCGTGGAGATCATCTGCACTCCGGAAGTCGCCGACGCCATCGCGCAGCAGCTCCGAGACGCCGTTGAGGAGATCCTGGAGGGCTACACCGACGACGACATCATCGACTACGGAGTCGGCTGAGGCCCCCGTGCGAGCCGGCCCGGCAACGGCGTGTACGACAGCGCTGGGCATATTAGCCGGGTCCGGGACGGCCGGCGGGGAAGGACGGGGCGGTCTGGTGATCTGCTGGGCTGGTTAGCCTTGAGCTGATTTTGGCGGGGTTGGGGAAGGGCGGGTTCGCGGCGGGCCGGGTTTCGGTGGGGGAGGCGCTGCGGCTGCTCGCGGTCGTATGGCTGTTCTGGGTGGGGCGTAACTGTGCTGTGGCTGCTGGGCGTGCCGAACCTGGCGGTCTGGGCGCCGGCGTTGATGTATCTGGGCGGTTGGCGAAAGCGCCGTCAGCTGTCGATAGGGGTGGGGATGGCCGCCGTGGTGGCGGGCATTGCGGTGGGGTTCTTGCTGCTGGACGCTTTGCGGGAGCATCTGCCCGAAGCGCCCGCCGAGGCGCTGGCCGCGCGCGTCGCGGTCATTCCGGTCAGTGTGGTGCTGGTGGTGTGGACACGGCTGTCGCCAACGCGTAGATAGCTGTGGATGAGTGTCCTGCACCTGAGGAGGGGCCGCGCAGCCTCGCCGGCGTCGTGCCTCAGATGGGGTCATCAAGCTCCTGGCAGTTCACCCGCTACGGCCTGATCGTCCCCGCCGCCACCCTCGCGGTCTCCGCCCTCTACCTGTGGCTGCGCTACTTCGCCCTGGCGTACATCGGGGAACGCCGGCGCCCAGCCGCAGGGCTCCGGAGTCGCCGTTCCACGGCTGCGACCCGGCGGGACAACGCCCCTCATGGAGCCTGAGCACGGCTGTGCGCCGGTCCGCCGTCGTCGCCGGCGGTCAGGGCACGGCGGATCTGTGTGAGGCCGTACGCGAAGGACCGGTCGACGTCGCCGCCGAGCCGAAAAGCACCGGAGATCTCCATCCAGAGAAAGCCGGTGGCCCACGCCGTCACCAAGCGCGCGGCTTCGAGCGCGTCCTGCTCGCCGACGAACTCCCGGCCCATGCGCAGGACCGGGCCTGCTGCACGAGCGAGGGCTTCAGGTGGTGCGGCAGGAGACTGCATCAGCCTGAATTCCTCCGGGCGCTGACGGGCGAAGTCGCGGTAGGCGTGGCCGAGTGCTTCGAGCGAGCCGTCGGTCGCCTCCAGGCGGGCGGTCAGGTCGTCGACGGCCGCCTCCGCGACGGCTGCGAGCAGGGCAGCGCGGTCGCGGACGTGCTTGTACAGCGAGGGAGCGCGCACGCCCACGCGGTCGGCGACGCTCCGCATCGTCAGGCGGTCCTGGCCGCCGGCGGCCAGGATGCTCCGGCCCGCTGCGACGATCGCGCCCAGTGACGTCTTCTCAGGAGCTGGCATCGTTGGTTCCGCCCCATAAGCTATTGCTCTTAGCCATCATGCCTATCTATCGTAGCCTTCGTACGCTCCGGTGTCCTCGGCATCCGGAGACTTCGAAGGGGGAACACATGAAGCTCGGCCCGCACCTGCACCGCCTCGGAAACGATGTGGTGGCCTGCTACCTGATCGACACCGCGGAGGGCATCACACTCGTGGACGCGGGCCTGCCCGGGCACTGGCGCGACCTGCAGGCCGAATTGAGCTCGCTGGGCAAGACCGCCGACGACATCCGCGGCCTGGTCCTGACCCACGGGGACTCCGACCACATCGGTTTCGCCGAGCGACTGCGGCGCGAGCACGGGGTGCCGGTGTACGTGCACGCGGCCGACGCCGTCCGTGCCCGTACCGGAGACAAGCCCAAGACCCCGGCCGGCCCCATGCGCCTCGGCCCCGCGCTCGGCTTCTTCTCCTACGGCCTGCGCAAGAACGGCTTGCGTCCCACCTATCTCAGCGAGGTCGTCGAAGTTGCGGACGGCGACGTCCTGGACCTTCCTGGCAGCCCCGAGATCGTGCCGATGCCGGGCCACTCGCCGGGCAGCGTCGCGGTCTATGTGCCGCTGGCCGACGCGGTCTTCGTCGGAGACGCGCTGACCACCCGGCACGTACTGACCGGGCGCGGAGGCCCGCAGCCGGCGCCCTTCACCGACGACGCGGCCGAGTCACTGGCCTCACTCGAACGGCTGGCCGCCCTGCAGGCATCCTGGGTACTGCCCGGCCACGGTGCTCCCTGGCAAGGGTCGCCGGCCGACATCGCGGAGGCTGTCAGGCAGGCCGCGTCGTAGCAACGGCCGGCAGGCCGGGACCGGTCGCGGCGGCGGATTCAGGGACAGTCGTGAGCCCCGCCGCGCCCGCGCGCCAACGGGCGAGCGACAGCATGGTCCCTCCCTGCGCCCCTTGCGGGGTCGAGGCGGCACGGTTCATGGCGCATCGGGGATGTGAGTGGGCATCCTCGTGGCAGCGGTTGTTCGTCAGCCGTGCTCGGAGGCTGATAGACACGTCGTGCGCTGTAGTCGCGTGCCGGTCTGCTGCCTGAGGTAACCAAGCCGCTGCTCTCTGGCCAAGATGCGGTGGACCGGCTGCCATAGCGGTGGCCGCTCACACGCGCCAGCTCCCACGGGCACGCGGTGAGTGAGCGGACTGTCGTTGCCGTTGCGCTCTCCGTGCAGCCCAACGAAGCGGAGCTGCAACAGCGGCCGTCAACCACCATTGCCTTTTCTTGAGCGCCTTTCTGGGACTGCCCTCGTGGTCGCCGCTTTCGCGATTTTGCGTAGGCCCGGAATCGCTGGGCGTTTGCCTGTTTGACCCTTGGCGATCGCCTCCACGAGTTTCATCCTCGCGGTCCGCGCACCGCTCCCGCAGTTCGGGCGATGGTCGCGGCGACGCTCTGGATGGTCCGGCGGGGACGCGTCGCGGAATCCTGCGGTCCCTCGCCCCCCGCGGGGCGGCGGCGGTGCGCGATGGCGGTGCCACTCGGATGCCCACGCGGGGGAAGAGGGCGGGCCTGGCGCGGCCCTCGGTGCCTGGTCCGGCTACTGGCAGCTGTGGTCGGGCTTCAGGGTGAAGTCCTCGCTGACCGTGGCGCCCTTGGCCAGTTTGACGGTGGCGCCCTTGGGCGCCCAGCCGTCCTTCGCCACGATGAGGCTGAGCGGGTTGTTGCGCACGTCCATCCACATCGCGTACGCGCCGCCGGCGTCGGTCTTGAGGGTGACGCTCTCGGCCCAGCTGTCGAGCTGGACGGTCGCGCTCCTGATGGCGGCGGTGGTGCCGGTGCAGTCGGTGCCCGAGACCGTTCCGCTGATCTTTCCCCAGGTCTTCGGCGGATTCACGGTCATGGCGACGGTGATCGGGTCGATCTGGTACGGGGTGTCATGGGCGATCGTGAGCCACGCCGTGTACGTGCCGGGCTGGACGATCTCCGGGCCTGACGCGTCGACCGTGACCGTCTTCGACGCCCCCGGCGCGAGGGTCAGCGCAGAGGTGTCCTCCGACAGCCAGGAGGCTTCGGACGACGTACCGCACTGGCCGTAGCCGGGGAGCAGTTCGGCGCTCCTGGTCGGGCTGGAGGAGCTCACCGAGCCGCCGACCTTGTAGAAGCCGCAGGCGCTGCCGCCGCGGTAGACGGCGTTGTTGGAGTTGGGCAGGTTGCTCCAGGTCTCGGTGGACGGGTCGTAGGCGACGCCCTTGTTGGTGAGGGTGACCGAGTTGTCGGTGATGCCGCCGGAGAGCAGGAGCTTGCCGTTGGCGCCCACCGCTCCGGTCCCCCACAGGTCGAAGGGCATGTCCGGCAGGGACGTCCAGGCGCCGGCCGACGGGTCGAAGGTGTAGGCGGCCTTGGTGCTGGTGGAGGCGGCGGTGCCGCCGGCGCAGAAGAGGGCCCGGTCGATCGCACCGCAGCCCAGCCAGGAGATGGGCTGCGGGTAGGCGGCGCCGCTGCTCCAGGTGTCGGTGTCGGTGTCGTAGACCTCGACGGTGTTCGTGCCGCAACTGGTGGTGCAGCCGCCGATGAGGTACCACTTGCCGTCGATCACGGCCGAGGCCGCTCCGGCCAGCGGCCGCGGGTTGGGGGCGCCGCTGCTCCAGGAGCCGGTCCTCGGGTCGTAGATCCGCAGCGACGCGACGGTGCCCTGGGAGGCGTCCCAGCCGCCCGTGAGGTGGAGCTTGCCGTCCACGAACGCGGCCTGTCCTGCCTCGCGCGGGGTGCCGGAGTCGGCGATCGGCGACCACGCGAGGGTGGTCGGATCGTAGACGTAGCCCGCCGAGGTGATGACGGAGCTGGTCGCACCGGTCACGCTGTAGACCTTGCCGTCGTCGCCGGCGGCGACGGCGTTGTCCATCAGCGAGGTCGGGAGGTCGGCGATCGAGGCCCACGGCTCGGCTGCCGAGGACACCGGCACGGTGGCGGCCTTCGTGCCCTTGGCCGGGTTCAGGAAGCCCGGCGAATAGCTGCCAGGGATGTCCTGGACCGCCGCGCCCGCCGGCTGCTCCGCCCGGTCCTGCGGGGTGAAGCCCTTTTCGCGCTCGCCCAGTGTCAGGCTCGCCTTGGCGGTGCCGGTGTTGGTCACGGTGCCGGTGGCGGACTTGCTGCGACGGTCTTGGCGATGCCGGACGGGGTGACGGACAGCCGGCCGGCGCCCAGCTCGACGTCGGCGGTGGTGACCTTGTCCGCGGTGATGTCCGGCTTGGCCGTCGAGCCCTCGTACAGCAGCTTCGTGGCGTTGACCGGGTGGGGGCCGGTGAGGGTGGACACGAACCAGTAGAAGCCGTCTCCCAGCGCCGGGTCGTCGGGCGTGGCGGCCGAGGTGGCTCCCTCGCCCGCACGGTCGGCGGACACCACCGAGGCGCCGGGGACGCCCGCGCCGGTGTTCTTGTCCAGGACCTGGCCGATCACCAGGCCGCCCGTCGTGGGCGCAGGGCCGGTTGCCGACGAAGACGTCGTCGACCTGCCAGTAGTGGGCGGCGGTGGCGGCGAAGTGGAAGCGGATCCGGACGTCGCTGTGGCCGGCGGCGGCCGCGAGGTCCGCGATCTCGGTGCGTGCTCCGATGCGGTTGACGGTCGTGAAGCGGCTGACGTTCTGCCAGGTCGTTCCGCCGTCGAGGCTGAGGTCCACGTCCGCGGTGCTGTTGACGGAGTAGGCCCAGTAGGAGCTGCCGAAGGACATGAAAGGGTCGGACACGCCGCTGAAGTCGTAGGCCGGGCTGACCAGGGAGGTGTCCTCGCTGACGCCAGGTCCGTACTTGGCGCTGTCCATGATGGCGAAGGTGCCGGAGCCGCCGGTGTGGTTGCCGCGCGCGCCGGGGTCGTCGAACCGCCAGGTCCGGCCCGCGCCGAGGGATGGCGGTTGCCGCAGATGCAAGGTCGGGTTGACCAACCACGACGCCAGCCGTGCAGCCTGACTCTTCACCTCGCTGGTCACGACGGTCGAGCGTGCACCCTCCAATGGGACAGGACATGCGGCAGACGAGCTGGTCCGACGATACGACCGGAAGCGTCCCGGGAAGGCCGCTGTACGCCCGTGTGGCGGTCTGATGTCAGCAGCCGGGTCCGTTGGCCACCTCGTGTCAGCGGGGCAGCCACAGCAGCGCACAAGGGTCGGGCCCGGACCCCTCGGGGGGGTCCGGGCCCGGCCCTTGGCTGCGCCGCTGCTACGAGCGCATTCCCAGCGCGTCGAGTTCCGCGCGCCGGTCCGCGCTCAGGCTGTCGGCCCGGCGTCGGGCGTTGTCCACGAAGGTGCCCAGCCGCACCTCAGTGACCGTCCGTCCGGCTCGGCCAGCTGCTCAACCGCCTTGCGGGGAACAGCCTGCAGGCTGCCCTCACGGGCGTGGAACTGCCGGGCGGCCCGTGACAGCGGCCAGTTGGAATTCCCCACGTACGGCCGGTTGTCTGTTCACTGTCAGTAGCCCTATTCGGTGCGCCGGCCTCGCTCGTCCGGTGGGTTCTCCTGCCGGGATCGCCTACAGCACGCTGTCGTGCACGGTGAAGGTCATGGTGTGCAGGGGAGCGAGTTCTCGCAGGTGCGCGGCGTCGGCGCCGCACGCGAGCCCCTCGGGTGAGGCGAACGCGGCGCGCAACTCGTCCATCGTGTCCCAGTCCAGCTCGGCGACCATGTAGTACGGGCAGTCGCCGCCAGTGGCGGCCAGGTCCCGGCCGACCGTATAACGGCGAAGCCCCGGCAGGCGTCGCGCGAGCGGGATGTGGACCTCGCGGTAGTGCTGCTCGAACCGCTCGGGGTTCGTGGGCGTCTCGTACAGGGCGACGAAGCGTGCCGTCATCGGGCAGCCCTCCGGTACCGGGTGAGGACGGCGGGACCGACGTGCGCGACATCCAGCAGCTCCAGGTCCGCCGGCCGGCCGCTGGCGGGGAAGAGCCGGCGGCCGGTTCCCAGGACCGCGGGAAAGGTCAGCAGCCGGTACTCGTCGACCAGGTCCGCGTTCCTCAGCCGGTCCACGATCCCGAGGCTCCCGAGGACGAGCACGTCTCGCCGCTCGCGCCTGACAGCGTCGACCAGGTCGTCGTCCAGGACCTTCGAGTTGGCCCAGGTCGAGGTGTCGGCCTGGGCCAGAGTGCGGGAGGCGACCAGCTTCGCCGCGGCGTTCATGCGCGCGGCGTAGGGATCCTGTCGGCCGGGCCATATCCGCGCGAACAGCTGCCAGGTGACGCGCCCGAGCAGCAGCACGCCCTCGTCCAGCGCGGGGCCGAGGCGGAATCTGTCCTCCGTGCCGACCGCCTTCCCGCCGTACCGGAACATCCAGCCGCCCAGCGGCGTGCCTTGCGACCCGTCCGGGTCGGACACGATCCCGTCCAGGGTGATCAATTCGACGACGATGACGCTCATGCGGGGGTTTCCCTTCGGTTGGGTGCTCACCGGTACGTACCGGCGGCACCGCCCCGACTCATCGCCCCGGGCGGAATTCACCCGGAGGAATCTCGCGTGGCAGCCCGAAGACGTCGAAGACGCGCGGGTCGGCGAACACGACCTTGCACGCGACCAGCCCCGCGGTGACGGTGAGGACCTGCAAGGTGTGCGCACGATGCCCGCCGCCGGACTGTGGCGCGTAGGCGGCGAGCGCGGGCTGCCCGTTGGCGGTCAGCGCCCGCATCGCTCAGCCGGTACCGCGCAGGTCGAACACGCGCTCCATGAATCGGCCGTGGCCGCTGCTGCTGCGACGGCCCGGGGAAGGGGCTGCGGGCGGGCTGTCAGTGTGTCAGGCGACCATGGAATGCCTCCATGTATGACTTGTAGGGGAGGCAGTAGATGGCGAAGCCGCGGTCGACGGTCCGGGACCGGGAGGACGTGCTGGGGGTGCTGAAGGTGGCCACCGCCACCCAGGTCATGCACGTGGTGCGCCCCGGCCTGTCGGACAACAAGGTGATCCGCAACGCGCTGCTGGTGTGTCAGGCGGCGGGCCAGGTGCGTTCGGAGGGCGACACGGCAGGCCCGGCGGGGAGGTTCGGGGCACCGGACCGGACCGGGGAGGCGTCGCAGAGCTGTGGAATTTGACGGATCCTGGCCTGGACGCGGCCAGGCGGCTGCTGGAGCGCGATGCCGATCAGATGGGCGGCAGCGCCCGGGGCGTCGGCCGCGGCGGGGCGCCGCACGCGATGGCCGTCAATGCCACGATCATCGCCATCATCCGGGGCGGCATCGGCGGCATCACCTCCTGGCGCACCGAGGTACCGCACCCGCTCAGCAGCACGGGCAAGCGCAACGTCCGCGCCGACGCGGTCCTGTGCGCCCCCGACGACGGGCTGCCTCTGCTGATGCTCGAGGTCGACCGCGGCACCGAGCCGGTCTCACGCGTCGCCGCCAAGCTCGCCTCCTACGTCGCGTTCTACCGGCGCAGCGTCAACGACCCCGGGGAGCCAAGCGACTGGACGGCGCGCATGACGGGAACCGGCCAGGTGCCGTTCTGGGAGACGCTCTACCCCGATACCGGCCTGCCCGGCTGGCCGCCGCTGGCCATGGTCTTCACCGGCGCCGGCCCCCGCGCGCTGGCCAACCGGATGCGGGATGTCGCCCACCTGTCCCGGGAGCGCTGGGCAGCCGAGGAACGCGCCGACCGTGACGGCAGCGACGGCTACCCTCGATTTCACCGAGCGGGTGCCGCTGGTGCTCACCACCCTGGAGCGGTTGCAGCAGCACGGACCGTACGGACCGGCCTGGTGGCGCGTCGCACAGCACCTCACCGGGTTCGAGCCGCTGCTCCAGGCGCTCACCGACGCCCACACACCGGCGGCCTACCGGGAGCGCCAGGAGCAGCGGGATGCCGAGCGCTGGCAGCGCGGGGAAGTCGAGCGGGCAGCGGCCAACGCCGCAATGCAGCGCATGTGGGACGACGATCCGGACGACGACGAAGACGAGCTGGAAGAGGCGCTGTGCGCGACGCCGGACTGCGGATGGCCCCTGAGCGTGCTGCCCACCATGGACGACGAAGCCACCGCCCCTGTCCCCATCCCGCCCGAGGACGGGGCGTACTGCTGGGTGTGCCGGTTGAGCCGGGACTACTGGGAGAAGCCCGGCCTGCGCGGCGCGCTGCGCAGGATGTGGAACGCACCCAGCTATCCGCCGTTTATTAGACACTCCCGGTGGCGGCTGACCAGCTCCGGTCGGCCGCTGGCCTGCAGGCCGTGCCGCCCTGACGGCCATCACCGTCCATATCGATCCCCCCGCTGTCGAGGACCTGCACGCCGTACTCGCTGACCAGGGCGCTCTCTGAACGGCCTGCTGCGTGCCGCTTCCTGACGAGTGCGCAGGGTGGGGGCTGGGCTACTCACAGAGACTGAGGCCATGTGGCCGCCATGCGCCATTCGGTGGGAATTCACCCGCTCTCTCTTGCTTTCCTCCTTGCCCTCTCTTACGTTCACCTGGACTGTCTACAGCGATGTAGACACTAGTGGTTCTGTGTCACCGCGCCCATGGCAACTCCGCCTGCCACCCCTTGCCCTTGAGGACGTCCAGTGTCTGATCTGTCCTATCTCCAAGCGGTCACTATCGGCGCCCTGCAGGGCGTGACGGAGCTGTTCCCGGTGTCCAGCCTGGGCCATTCCGTGCTGGTGCCGGCCTGGATCGGCGGCTCCTGGCAGCATCTGGTGACCGAGAACGCCAGCAAGGATTCGGGTTCCTCCCCGTACCTGGCGTTCATCGTCGCGCTGCACGTGGCGACCGCCCTGGCCCTGCTGACGTACTTCCGCAAGGACTGGGTGGCCATCATCAAGGCGCTGTTCACGACCTTGCGCACCCGTACAGTGACCACGTCCACCGAACGGCTCGCCTGGCTCCTGGTCGTGGGCACCATCCCGGTCGGCCTGACCGGCCTGGCCCTGGAGCACACCTTCCGTACGCTGTTCGCCAAGCCGGAGGTCGCCGCGGCCTTCCTGACCGTCAACGGCGTGATCTTGTACGTCGGCGAACGCCTCCGCCGCGGCGCCGTGGCCCGCGCCGCTGCCCCCGAGCCGGCCTTGAGCGCCGGGCCGGGCGCGGCCACCAAGGGCGACATCCAGGCGCGCGCGCCGAAGCGCCGGCTGGATACCCTCAGCTACCGCGAGGCCGGGGTCATCGGCCTGTTCCAGACGCTGGCGCTGTTCGCGGGCATCAGCCGGTCAGGCATCACGATGGTCGGCGGGCTGCTGCGCGGGCTGGACCACGAGGACGCGGCGAAGTTCTCGTTCCTGCTGGCCACCCCGGTCATCTTCGCGGCCGGCGTCCTCAAACTGCCCACCCTGGCGGGATCGGCCGGCGACCACATCCACGGCCAGGTCGCCGTGGGCTTCCTCACCGCCGGCGTCTGCGCGTACGCCGCCGTGCGGTTCTTGTCCCGCTGGTTCACCACCCGCACGCTGACCCCGTTCGCGATCTACTCCCTCGTGGCCGGCATCGGCAGCATGATCTGGTTCGCATGACGTGTCGGGCGTCGTGTCCGGCGCCGCAGCCTCGATCGCCTCGCCTACCCGCGGCGCGCGCTTCCCACCGGTTGGGCGGACGAGCGTGTCACTGGGCACGGTGTCTGTGCATGGCACACACCAGCCGGGACCAAAAGGTGCCGCTGCCGGTCGTCCTGGAGTTGGCGGGATGCCGGCGGGGGAGTGGAGCGGGCGCGGGGCGCGGTTGCTGGGGTTGTCTGGTGAGGTGTCCGAGGCGGAGATGGAGGCGCCGCCGGCACCTGCTTGCCGAAGCCCGCCGGCGCATCGCCCGCGAGTTGCGCGGCCGCCGCGCCGAACCCGGCCTGGACGACCAGATCACCGACGCGGCGATCGGCGCGCACTGCGTCGACATCACCCCGACCCCGGTGGCGGGTCGCCGGTCGCGGCCGCCCGGGCACACCGCCTACACCGCCACCTGGCACCCGCCGCTGCCCGCCCGGCCAAGCGGCACCGAGGCGGGGGAGGACGCCGTGCCGCAGCTGAGCGTCCACGCCCGGGCGGTGGCCACCAGCATCAGCCTCCAGGCCCTCCTGCGGACCTCAAGGACCCCGGCCGGACCCGTCCGACCGGCCCCCGCCGCACCCGCGGGCAAGCCGTTGCCGACCGACCAGGCGACCGCCGTGGCGCTGTATGAGCAGCTGGTCTTCGCCGACCCGGCCGGAGCGGACGACGACGGCCAGGAGGGCCAGGAGCAGCAGCTGGTGCTCTTCCCGGAGCGGCTGGAGTGGCTGCGGGAGCTCCAGCGGCGGGTCGGTGAGCTCGCGCGGGATGTGCCTAAGGCGAAGGCGAAAGTGCGACGTGGCGGGACCGGCAGCACTCCGCTGCACCGGCCGGGCTGCCGGCCGCGTCGCTGAACCGGCTGGAAGCCCACGTGGCCGTGGCCGGCCGCCGGGACCGTGGGGAGTTCTCCGTATGGGCTGAGCAGTTCTATAGGGGAGTTGTCGGGCGTTCGCTCCACCCTTGCCGGACAGGCTCTGGTCCAGCTCAGAGGGTGGATGCGCCCACCGCCGGCGAAGGGGCTGAGGCAACCCCAGAAGCAACCTCAGAGGCAACCGCAGCAGCAACCCCTGGCGGGCCTACGTCGCGATGCGCAGCGGCCGGTCCGGTCGGCAAGAGGGGCACGGGGCGGCTCGTCGCGCTCGAGAACGGCGCGGGCCTGCTCGGTGCTGGCGGGCCGGGCGAGGCCGCGGGCCGTGTGGCAGTCGCCGCGCGCACGATGCGGGCCGGGCTGCGCGGGCGGCCCTGGCGCTTCTACGGCTGGTGCGAGGTGGTGGTGAGGAAGTCCAGGACGAGGGGGCTGGCGTGGGTGCGGCCTTCCTCGAAGTAGGCGTGGCGGGCTCCGGGGATCAGGTGGAGTCGGGCGTCGGGGATGCGGTCGGCGAGCAGGGGGGCGTTGGCGGTGGGGTTGAGCAGGTCGTCGGTTCCGTGGATGACCAGGGTGGGGGCGCTGATGCCGGGCAGGAGGTCCCAGGCGTTGTGCCGGCTGCTGGCTGCGAGGTGGCGGCGCCGGGAGTGGGCGGGCATGCGGGGGTCGCCGAGGGTGTGGTGCGGGCCGGGGTGGTCGGCGAGCCAGCGGGGTGTGTACATGAGCTCCAGCAGGGCTTGTCTTGCGGCTTCGGGTTGAGGCTGGGCCAGGGCCTGGCGGACGTCGTTGTCGCGTTCGATGCTGTGTGGGCCGCCGGGTGAGGTGCAGCCGAGGATCAGGGCGCTGACTCGGTGCGGGTGGCGGGCGGCGAGTTGCTGGGCTACACGGCCGCCCATGGATGTGCCGTAGATGGCGGCCCGGTCGATGCGGAGGTCGTCGAGGACCGCGATGACGTCCTGGGCGAACAGCTCGGTGCTGTGGGGGGTATCGGGCTTGTCGCTGTCGCCGGTGCCGCGGTAGTCGAGGGTGAGGGTGCTGCGGACGGGGTGGAAGTCGGCGCGGACCGGGTCCCACCAGTGGTGGTTGTTGGCCTGGCCCGCCAGCAGGACCAGCGGCGCCCCTTGGCCTTGGAGCTGGTAGGCGATGCGGGTCCTGTCGGGCGTCGTCGTGTACTTCATCGGCTGGTTCCCTCAACTCCGGTGTGGGCGGGAACGCTACTCCGCTCGGGTCTTCGAGTGGCCGTGAACCTCTGGTGGTCACGGCCGCCGGAGAAGTGGCGGCAGCAGATCGCTGCCGCTGGCCACGGCCCGGCAGGCACCGGGTGTCAGTGGAATGCTGACATCCATGACGATGGATCACGCGGACCGTCCGGAAGACGCTGGAGGCTGCCGAGCGCCTTCTTCGGGCTCGCTTCGGCGGCGGGGAGTACCTGGATCCGGTGGCGGTGATGTCCGCGGTGCGGACGCGGGCGAATGCGGCCCCATCCAGCGGGCAGGTTCGGAGGAGGTGCTGGCGGCGCTGACGCAGATCGAGGATGCCCAGGCCGATCTGGACGCGCTGGAACGGGATCTGATCCGGGCCGCCCGGCGCCGCCGTGCCTCCTGGCAGCGGATCGCCGACGCGCTGGGGCTGGCCACCCGTCAGTCCGCGGAGACCCGCGCGCTGCGACTGGAGCGGGCCACCACCCGCACCGGCGGCAGGGACGTCGGAGCCCAGCGCCTGGAACACGCGCGTCAGCGTTCCGCTGACACGTGGTGTGAGCTGCACCAGGACCGGTTCCGGGAGGTCGGCGAGCGCCTTGTCGGCATCTCAACGGCGTGGCCGGCCTTGCGGGACGACCCGATGCTGCACATGCTGGCGGCCATGCTGGCCGCGGGCGCCACCGGGCCCCAGCTCGCCAGAGCACTGGACAACCTGCGCCCGGTCCTGGCCCCACACGGCCAGGACCGCCTGGAGCCGACCGGGCCGGGAGCCGCCGAAGCGGCCGATGCCCTCGAGGCGGTGCTCGCCCTGCTCGCCGAGGTCGCTGCCAGGCGGGAGGCGGTCCGCACGACCCGCGATGCTCCCGGCAGCAGGCCTGCAAGCAGGCGCCGCTGAGGATGGCGGCCGGGGCCAGCCTGCTCGCCGACCCCGGCGTCGGCCAAGGCGACCCGGTAGGAGCGCCACGTCCTCATCAGCGTGCGGCGCGGAAGCCCCGGCGGACGAACTGCAGGGAGAAAGCGGCCCGCCACCAGGGAGCGGCGGTGCACGCCTTCCGGCTGTGGTCGCGCCTGTACCCGGGGACCGGCCGGGAGGGGTACGTGCCCGTCGCGTTCGTGTTCACGGGCAGGACCGCGGCGCAGCGGGAGAGCCGGATGCGGCGTCTGGAGCAGGCCGCCCGCGCCTGCTTCGCCGGCACCCGCTACCCGGGGCGGGACGCGGGCATCACGGCCGTGAACTACCACCAGGCGGTGCCCGTGGTCGTCACCGAGCTGGAGCGGATCATCGCCGACCCGGCCGGGGCCGGCGGCGCGGTGTGGCGCAGGCTCGGGCTCGATGAGTGGCAGACACTGCCCGATGCCCTGGACAACCCCGACGGCGACCGGCTGTACGCCGTCCAGTACGAGCGGGCTCGCCGCCGTGAGGCGGAGCGCGAGGCCGCGGAGCGGGAGGCGCAGCGGCTGGTGTGCCGCCGGTGCGGGGCGAAGTTCACCGACGACCGCTGGCAGATGGTCCGGCAGTCCTCCTGGGCCGGCGAACAGGACCGCCTGTGCGGGCCGTGCGCGAAGGACGACGCCGACCGCGGACTCGCCCGGTTCCTCCACGGCGCAGGCCCGGAGGAGGCCACCACCGGCGCCCCGGTGCGGACAGCACCCGATGGCCACCCCCCTGCACGACCCCATGGGACTGATCGAGGCCGCCCTGCCGTTCGACCGCGCCCCGCACGAGGCGCTCATCACGGCCGTGCTCGCGTGGACGGCGCCGGGCCTCCCCCCGCGCGACTACGAGCAGATCGCCCTGCAGCTGACCGGGCACGCACGCGGGGTTGCCGCCGACGTCGCCCGCCGCGCCGCTCGCCTTCCCCCGGACGACGGCCGCCGGATCCTGGCCGAGGTCGTCCTGGGGGAGGCGAGCCATCGGCTGTCCGTGCCGGTGAAGGGCGCCGCCGGCGTCCAGGGCCGCGCACACCTGCTCCGCGCGCTGTATGAGCGGCTGGACGGCCTTGCGGGGTCGCGGTGATGGACGTGGGGGTTCAGGGGCCTTCGGGTGGCGGCGCGGGTGGCGGACGATATGAGTATGACTACTCATATCGCAGGAATGAAAACTCACAGTAGTGTGTGGCTGATGTTCCATCAGGGGTCACAAGTGACCGGGGAGGGGTGGGTGCTATGTCGTTCGAAACGGAATGGGCCCAGATCAAGCAGGAGGTATCCGGCGGGCCGGTGTTGACGCTGGCGCACGCCGACGCCGGAGGCGGCGGGGGCACGCCGGACGTCACGGGGGGTGACGCGGGGGGTGGCGTCGAGCATGGCGGCGTGGAAGGCGGCGGCACAGGGCGTGGGGACCCTGGCCGACAACCTGACGAAGGCGGGCCACGAGTTGCTGAAGGCCCGCCAGGGCATGGACACCAGCTTGCAGTTCTACGACACGACCTTCGACATGCTGATGGCCCAGGACGAACTGCACGCCACGTGGAGCGGGTACGTCCAGAACCTGATGAGCCGGTGCGACGCCCTTAAGGGGCAGTTGACGGCCGCGGGCGGAGCCCTTTGCGTCAGCGACAAGATCACCGAGGCCGAGTTCGACAAGCTGGACGACGGCTACAAGGACACGCCGGCCGCCTGCGGTCAGGACTAGGGGCCGGCCGGTGGACTTACCAGCTCTGAAGTTCCTCAAGACCTCGCAGCTCGAGGACCTGGCCGACGGCTATCACGCGCTGAGCGCCGGGGCCGGCCAGGGCAAGGACGACATCGAGAACAGCATCAGCGCGAAGATGCGCGTCGCGAAACTCGCGGGCCTCGGCGCAGACGCCGCACACAAGCAGCTCAGCGAGGTGGCGGAGAACTTCCACTACATACAGGTGGAATGCGGCCTGGTCAGTACCGCGCTGCGGGCGTTCGTCTCGGACATATCCCCGGCCAAGGCCAAGTTCGACGCGGCTATCGCGGACGCTGCGGCCCACAAGTTCACGGTGGCGGACAGCGGCTTCATCACCTACCCCGCAGGGGGCGGAGAGGAGGGCGAGCCGGCCACGGGCGGCACGGCGATGGGTCTCGCGGATCCTTCGAACCGCGCGGTGGCCCGCCAGAACGCGGACTTCGACCCCAACCCCCACCACGCCGTGGCCCAGGACATCGCCGACCGGATCTGTGACGCCCTGCGGGAGGCCACGGCGGCCGACGACAGGTGGGCGCCGCAGTTGCGCAAGCTGATGGCCGACGACGACCTGACGGTCTCCCCGGAGGACTGGGCCGACGCCCAGAAGGACATGGCAGGCGTCGACAAGGACGCCAAGACTTATCTCAGCCACCTCAAGCCCCCGCCCAAGGGCGGTCGGCCCGAGGACAACGCGGACTGGTGGAAGAGCCTGTCACCGCAGGACCAGGCCGACTACCTGGCGGCCTACCCGGGCAGGATCGGCGCACTGGACGGCCTGCCCGCCGACGTCCGCGATGAGGCCAACCGCACGGTCTTATCCGAGACCCGCGGCGACTACCAGGCCAAACTTGACGCGATCGGTCCGGAGCCGACGGAGTACGAGAACATCATGGACCCCTCCGGGCGTGGGGTGAAAACCGCCGAGTGGCTGTACTGGAAATCGCAGTACGACGCGTTACAGCCCGTGCCGAACCGGTTGAAGGGAATGGATGCCATCCAGGACCGTTTCGATGCGACCGGCACTTCAGGCGCCAACGGCACTGTCGGCCTGCCCGAGGCGTACCTCCTCGGTTTCGACCCGGAGGGAAAGGGCGACGGCAAGGTCATCCTCGCCAACGGGAACCCGGACACCGCCGAACACACCGCCATATACGTACCCGGCACGACGACGAAGATCGACAAGATCGGCGGCGACATCAACCGGGGGGTGAGCCTCTGGCAGGCGAGCAGCGAGACCGATCCGAACGCCAAGATCTCCACCATCACCTGGTTCGACTACAACGCTCCGAACAACATCCCGGCCGCCATCCACGACTCCTACGCGCACGACGGAGCGCCCGCGCTGCGAGGCTTCCTCGACGGCAACGCCGCGGCCCACGAAGCAGCCACCGGAGGCAGAGCGCACACCACCCTCATCGGCCACAGCTACGGAAGCACGCTCATCGGCGACACCGCCAAGTACAGCTACCCGCACCACGACGGGGCCGTCGACCCGCTGCCCGTCGACGACGTGGTCGCGGTCGGCAGTCCGGGCATGCAGGCCAAGCACCCCGGAGACCTCGGCCTCGATCCCACGCACATGTGGGCCGAGGGCGGCGGCGGCCTGGACCACCTCGTTCGCGACGGCGGACGCTTCACGGGACTCGGCGGCGGCGGGAACATCCCCACAGACCCGGCCTTCGGCGGCAACGTGATGTGGTCCGACGCGGACAACCACAGCGCGTACTGGGACTCGCACAACGGCCAGCCGTCGGTCAGCCTGCAGAACCAAGCGGACGTCATCGTGGGCCAGTACGACCACGTCCAGATCATGTATGCGTCGCCGTACGGACCACCGCGGCAATGAGGAGAGGAGCGATGTGTCCGACACACTCGGGTACGAACCGCGAGTTCGTCCCACCGGTGAAGTGGCAGCGGAGATCGCCGCACTGTCGAGCTCCGTCCTCGACATAGTGCACGTCCAGGGAAGGATCACCGAGGGCGCTCCCATGGAACTGCCCTGGGACGAAGGGGACGACCCCGCCAGATACTGCAACATCACGCATTTGTGGTCACTGTACGGCGTGGACGACACGGTACTGGAGGCGGGAATGACCGCTCTCGCCGACCGCCTGCCGGAAAACGGCTGGACCGTGGCGAAGAACGGCCCCGACTCCAGCAGGAGCAGGAATCATCAGATCCTGGCCGTCCATATGGCGACCCGCGCCCAACTCGAAGCCACCAAGAGGAAAGGCATCAACGGGCGGGAGCCGCTGATCCTCTTCTCCGTCTACTCCCGCTTCTTCATCCCCGTACAGGAGCCACTTTGATGCAGACCACAACCGGCGCACGGTACGCCTGGCGGAGCGCGGCGCTCGTGTGTGTCCTCGTGGCGGCCGCTGGCTGCGGCGGGAACGGCACACCGGTCCGCGACGCGCAGGCCGTCACGGACGAGGTCGCCACGCAGTCCGACGCGGTCCTCACCATGACGCAGGTCAAGGGCAAGGTCTCCGGAAGCGGCGCCACCGAGGTCTCCTGCAACTACGACAACGACGACGACCCGAACCGCGAGATGCTGAACATGTGGTCGCTGCACGGGCTGGACAACACCGTCCTCGGCAAGGCGATGGCCAACCTGGCTGCGGGACTCCCCGAAAAGGGCTGGAAGGTCGTGAAGAACGGCCCGGACAGAAGCATGAGCAGGAGCCAGGAAATACAGGCCGTCCACCTGGCCACGAAGACGCAGCTCGACGCCACCTGGCAGAAGAACCTCCAACGCGGCGATCCGATGATCGTCTTCCACGTCTACTCGCGCTGCTTCCGCAAACCGAGCGACAACTGACAGCAGGCGTAGCCGACTCTCAGGCGATGCCTGGTCGCCCCAGGGCGACCCGAACGGGCCGCCCGCGCCGTCGGTGTGCGGGTGATGCGCACTGCGGTCGGCGGAGCTGTGACTGAGCGCTGTCCCCCCACATCGTGCTCGCGGTGAACCTGGTATCCGCCAACCTTCGTTGATCCGGTCCCTCGCCATCTACGCGGCCCTTCTCAGCGGCAGGTCGGGTCGGCACGTCGGGCATGGTGCGGCGTCGTCGCGCGTCAGGACGGCGCGGGCCTGCTCGGTGCTCGCCGGGCGGGCGAGATCGCGGGCGGGCCGGCAGGGGCGTGCCGGGCCGGTGGGTCGCCGGGCGGTGCAACCGGCAATGCCGGGGCCGGCAGCCCACTTGTCCGGGCCGAGGCCGTCTACGAGGACCATCAGCGGATCTTGAACGGCGAGCACGACTTGGGACCTGCCGCAGCCACCTACCACCAGCGCGTCGTGGTGGGGCGCACTGCCGCCACCGCGGCTCTGAGCAACGCGGATATCAGTCCAGACGGGTCATCGCCTGCCCGCCAAGGCGAGCAAATATCGGTGACTGGCAGTGCGCGATCTCTCACATACGTACGATCGTTGCGATTGTTGGTACTGGTGGGGGGATTGGGTCATGACTGATCTAAATGTGAAACCAGACGAGTTACGCGTGTCCGCACAGATGGCCGACGCCATCAACAGCCAGGCCATGCACGCCCAGATCAACCAGGCCGTCACTGACACGGACACCGCCGCGGACTTGCTGAGCAGCTGGTCGATCCATGCAGAGCTGGACGAGTTGGCCAACACCTGGCGACCAGCGCTGAAGGGCCTCCAGGACCGGATGTCCGCAGGCGCCGACGCGCTTCGCGGCTGCGCCACCACGCACGAGTGGGACGACACCCTCCTCGGCCGCGACTTCGAGGGGCTCTAGACATGCCGGAGCTGTACTCGCAATTGTGGAACCTGGACCTCGACGGCATCTCGCAGGCCGCGAAGAACTGGCACAACCTCTCCGCGGAGCTGGAGAGCGCACACACGCAGCACCACAGGCAGGTGACGCTCCCGCTGAAGAAGGCCGGCTGGTCGGGTGAAGCCGCCACCTCCGCCTTCCTCTTCCTGAACGGGGTAGAGACCCGACTCGAGATCGGCCGAGTCGAGGCGGAGCTGATAAGCACCGTGCTCAGCACGGTCCACCAACGCATGGCGAAGGCCAAGAGCGACCTCCGGGCCGTGATCACGGAGGCAGAGGGCTACGGCTACACCGTCACCGGCGACGGCACCGTCTACCCCCCGCCACACACCTCCCGGTACGAGGCCGAGGAAGGCGCCGGGCAGCTCACCGCATACCGCGACCGGGTCGAGTCCGCAATCGCCGCCGCCCGGCAAGCTTCGGACGACGGGCGGAGCGCACTGACGGCCCTGCATGGCGACGTCATGGCCCAGTACCGCCCGCACGCACTCAACGAGGCGTCCCTCGATGCCCAGGCCGCCCTGATGTACTTGGGCATCGATCCGCCGAAGCCCCCGAAGGACCCGAAGTCCGCGGCCGCGTGGTGGAAGGGCCTCACCGCTGAGCAGCAGCGCGACTACACCCTCTACTACCCCCAGCTCATCGGCAACGTCGACGGGCTGCCATCGACAGTACGGGACAATGCCAACCGGCTGTCGCTGGACGAGCAGCTCGACGACCCCGAGCTACTGACCGGACACGACTACGGAGTCGGGACCAGCGCCGTCATCGACCCCCGGTACACGGCGATGATGAAGCTCAAGGACGCGCTGGACGCCAACGACGGCGCGGCGCCGGGCAAGGAGCTGTACCTCCTCAGCGTCAAGGGCGCGGGCGACGGGCAGGTGGTCATCGCCCAGGGCAACCCCGACACGGCAACCCACACGGGCGTCTACGTTCCCGGTACGTCGACGACGCTCAGTGGCGTCAGTGGATCGCTGAACCGCATCAACCTTCTGCAGCAGGCAGCCGAGGGCGCCCACCCGGACGGCAGCGTGTCCACCGTGTTCTGGCTGGGCTACGACGCACCCGAACTAGACCAGACCGTCACCACCCGCACGCGAGCCGAGGCCGGCGCACCGGACCTGCAGCACTTCATCGCCGGCACACGCGCGGCCCAGGGCCCCGACCACCACCACATCACGGTGATCGGACACAGCTACGGCTCGACGGTCGTGGGCACCGCCGCCAATACCGGACAGCTGGGCGCAGACGACATCGTCGCGGTGGGCAGCCCCGGAATGAACGGTTACGCCCACGACTTCGGCATACCCCGGGACCACGTCTACGTCGGAAAATCCGACAACGACCCCATAGCCCACTACCTCTCCGGACTCTCCCTCGGCGAGGACCCGGCCTCACCGAAGTTCGGCGCCAGCCAATTCCAGGTGGCACAGGGCGACCACAGCAGCTACTTCGACAGAGGAAGCATCGGCTTGGAGAACATGGGCGCGATCATCGCCGGCAAGGAACCCACCCTCGTGCACCCGGCCCCGGTCCGCGATCCCATGGACCCCCTGCACCCTATGTACCCCGCGGTGCCCTGACCCCCGCCCCCGCTCGTACATCCCGCACGTACATCAGGAAAGACGAAAGCAGGTGCCCCGCCATGAGGGGAATCCGTTGGTCCCGGCTCGCCCTCGCTTTCGCCTCACTCATACTCCTCGAGGGTTGCATGACATCGAACGACGGTGACACGAACGCCCCGCTGCCCCGGATGAGCCGACAGGACGCTCAGACCTGGGCCGCGCACTTCGCCGAATCCATGGCTCGCAGTGCTGGAGCGCCGATCGACGCCACCAGCGTCAAGCCACAGTTCTCGGACTGTGTGGGCAAAAACGATGAAGTCGCCCACGATGGACGCTTTTACCTCACATACCGGGCGGAAGTGCCGCTGCCAGCACACAAACAGGGCAGCGCCGGCGCGAGAATCCGGGACGACCTCCAGAAACGAGGCTACGAGATCACCAGCTTCCGCGACGACGACACCGTGGACCCCGCGGTCGTACTCGAGGCTTACAACCCGGACCAGGACTTTTCCATAAGAGTCGCGGGCTACAAAGCCCCCGAAGTTCTCAACCTCGGAGTCTTCACGCCCTGTCTCCTCCCCCCAGGAGTCAAGCAGGAACAGCTGTGACCGCCAGCCCAGCCCAGGGCGGGATCGGGCGGGTTGGGTCTCCTGCTGGCTCGCACCGGTTCGTGCGGTGCGAGCGGTGGGGGCGGGCAGGCCACAGGGGCGGCCAGGGCGGCTGCGGTGACCACCGCCACCGCCACCCATGATCCGAGCGGCCGTGGTCGTCGCGGTGCCACTGGCCGGGGGAGGCCAGGGGGGCCGATCCCCTGCCGCGCCCCCATGGATGGACTCCCCCGGGCAGGCCCTGGGGGAGGTGTCGGTACGGGGTCGGCGGTTGCACTCCGGGCGCGGCCTGGGGGAACTGCGCCGGTCCCGGCCGGGCCGGTTGAACCCGCCGCGCAACGCCCGCCGGCACTTCCGGGGAACCCGGCCGCGGACCTTGCGGCGAACCCCGCAGCGCAGCGTCTGTCGGCCGGATGCCGGGGGTGGCGGCTCTTCCCCCGGCGCCGGGAGGGGTCCACAGGGAAGTAGTCGGCGCCCGCCGTCCCGCCGATCCCGGCGCTGACCTGCTGTTACGCCCGCTTCGCAAACGGATCCGACGCGACCAGGGGCGCGACCAGCCGGGGTGCGGCGACCACCGGGAGCGGCACCGGAACCGGCTGCAGTGGCGGCTGCCGGGGTCCCCGATCTGCCGCTAGGCGCTAGATCCCAGGTCAGAGCGTTGGGCCTAGCGGCATGGGGTGCTAGGTCTAGCGGCACCGCTAGCGGCAGGACCGGCCGTGGTGAAGATGATGGTCGGCAGCTCCGTGCGACCGCGAGCAACCGCCAGCTCGGGCACGGCCGGCGGCGCGGCCGGGCCAGGCGACCCCGGCCGCGCCCCCTTGTCTGGTCGCAGGGTCGCAGGACCGGCCCCCTTGTCCACCCGCACCATCCAAGGCCGGGCCGGGCTGCCTGTGCCGGGTGTCGGTGGGGTGGGAAGCGGAATGCGGCGGAAGCGTGCGGCAGCTAGATGCGCAACTAGAGGGGCGACTAGGGGCGCAACTAGCGCCAACCCCCAGGTACACAACCCCCTGGGAAAGGGAGTCTGACCTGCGGCGGGAATGTGCAGGGGCCGCGGACTTCCCCCAGGCCTCCGCTCTCCCCACGCCGAACAGGACAAGGAAGACGGCGAAGTGGAAGCGCGGAGGCCTGGGGGAACAGGGCGCAATCGGCCGCGTGGGCCGCCCGGCCGGTCCGGTCTGGGGGCGGCCTGGGCGCGAGGCAGGACGGGTTCTGGGGCCTGGACCGGTTGCCCCGTTGCGTGATGCCTGGGGGTGGGAAGCTGTCGAGGGCGTGGATGGGCAAGGCTCTGCCTCATGTCGTGTGATGCGGGCGGGTGATGGCCAGCAGGGCCATGTCGTCGGTTCTCCTGCCCCCGGTGTGCCGGTGGACATCGGCAACCACGGTCCGCAAGAGGACGTCGGGGTCGGTGAAGCGACGCCCCCTGAGCCTGGTGAGGGGGTCGTAGAACAGGCCTGCTGCGTCACGGCTCTCGCTGAGTCCGTCGGTGTAGAGCAACAGGGCGGCCCCTTGCGGGAAGGGCAGCGTGTCCACGTGCTCGGGGCTGGAGACGAGGGCGGCCAGCCCCAGGGGCAGGCCTGGCTCGCTGAGTTCGAGGTAGCTCGCCGTGTCCCCGTCCAGTAGCAGAGGCGCCGGATGTCCGCGGTTGAGCAGCTGGACCTTGGTGCCGCTGTCTCGGAACTCCGCGAGTACCCCGGTGACGAATCCTTCGAGCTCGATCAGGTGCCCTGACTGCTCGGCTTCGAGGGCGACGGCCCGCTCGAGCCGCTCCACCAGCCCGGCCAGGGAGGGTTCCTCCAGGGCGGCCTCTCGAAATGTTCCGACGCCGACCGCGACGGACCGGACGGCGTCCATGCCCTTGCCGCGCACGTCCCCGATCATGCATCGCACCCCGTACGGGCTGTCGACGACCGCGTAGAGGTCGCCGCCGATCTGCGCGTCGGTCTGGGCCGCCTCGTAGTACGCGGCGAAGTGGAGTGAGCCGATGACGCCGGGTGGGCTGGGCAGCACGGCACGCTGGACGGCGGCGGCGATGTCGCGCACGGACTCCAGCTGTTCCCTCTGGTGGTACAGGAGGCGGTTGAGGAAGGCCGCGAGCACGGTCACGGCCGCGACCATGGCCAGTTCGCTGATCTCGACGGGGTCCCGGCGGTAGCCGAAGTACCGGAACATCGCCCAGTCGGCGAGCAGGGCACACGCACCGGTGACGATCGTCCCCCGCTGCGACAGCAGCGGGGCGGCAGACAGAACGGCGGCCGCGTAGAGGGCCGCCGCGCTCACGGTGCGGGGCGTGCCCAGGTCGATCACCACGGCGAAAAGCAGCAGGAAGGCCGGCAGAAGGCGTTTCCGCTTCCCTACCCATGCCCACACCCCCAGCCTTGCCATATGGTGCTCCCCGTGCCGACCGGGCTGTTTGATCACAGCTAACTACGCCGTCGTGAGCGGCACGCTCCCACGTCGCCCGAGCCAGGGCATCCAGGCGGGCACGGCCACTCGGATGGCCTCTTCGGAACCGCCCTCATGGCGTCAGGATGCGGGCGATTGGGCAGCCCCACGCAGCGCCCGGTGCGTCCGGCTCGACCAGCTCGAGCTCCTGATGCCCCCGCCGCATCGCGGCACGAGGTGGCGTCGCCGCGCATGATGATCAACCTTAAGTGATAATTTTGTTACGTTGCGTCACGGACGGCTGTGATCAGGAACAGCCCGAGGCACGGAGCTGCCTTCATGCGACGCATCGCCACCAAGATCTGCACCATCGCGGCCACCACACTGCTCGCCCTGGCCGCAGGGCAGACCGGCCAGGCCGGAGCCGCCAACGCCGCGTACTTCAACCTCCAGGACACACGCGGCTCCAACTTCACCATCGAGATCACCAGGCCGGAAGTGATCCAGGAAGCCCGCGACATCATCGCGAACGAGAACGCGGAGAGAAAGACCGTCATCGGCAGGATCATCAAGACCCAAGCCAGCTACAACCCCCAGTGGGACTTCCACTACAACCCCGACACCGTCTCCTTCACCGACAACCCCCCCGAGGTCTGCGACGGGTACAACATCAGCTACGTCGAGGACCACCTCGACGAAGCCGGTGGGCCCTTCCTCCCGGGCCTCTACTGGTGCCCGTGGAACGCGCGCCTCACCGCCGAAATCCCCGCACCGTAGGGCGGGCACACACCCGCCGGACACGTGTCCGGACAAAGAAGGGCCGACCGCCGCGCCGCTGGATCGTCTGGGCCCGTCGACATGGATGGATCGGCGGGGCCCGTCCATGCGCGGTTACGAATAACGGTCACGCCTGGTGCACCCTCTACCAGCGCATCCCGAGCGCGTCGAGTTCCGCCCGCCGCTCCGGCGACAGCTTGTGTGAGTTGGCGTCCTGGTAGCAGCGGGTGGGCGTCAGCGGTAGGAAGCGCTGTTGGCCTGGTGGCGGGCAGTTGTGTGGGCCGGTCTGCTGTTACGAGGTGACCAAGCGGCTGCCGTGGTCCGGCCAGGGCTGGTTCTGCGGGCTGTCACAGAGGTGCCTACTCACAGCGGGGTCCGGGGCGGCACCAGGTACGGCATCAGCGTCTCCTGCTCGTTGGCGGCCGCCATGCCGGTCACGGCGACCTCCCCGACAGGCTCCAGCCGCTGGCCTGTGGATAGTCGCCGCCGGATCGCTGGCGCTTGTCCACAGGCCGGCGGCCCGAACGTGTCCGTATGACGACTGATGACGACGACAGCGTGGCTCTGTACGCGAGAACGGGCTCTGGTCCAACTTCTGTGGACCGGTGACGCTCAGTACCGACGGGGGGGTCGGTACGAGGGTCGATAATGCCGGTCATGGCAGATCGCAGTCCGGTTCTTCGGGTCATCACCTCGGCGGCGCGGGAGTCCCTGAAGCCGCTCGGCGTGGCCCAGCGTGGGCGGTCGCGGCTGTGGATTGATGATCACGCGTGGTGGCTGGGGGTTGTGGAGTTCACCCCGCCACGGACTGCTGGCAGCGGTCTGCACGTCGGTGCGATGTGGCTGTGGCACGACGTGGACCACCTGGCTTTCCATGTGGATGCAGTCCGGGTTGGCTCCGAGTCGTTCCGCGCTGAGGACCAGTTCACACCGCTGGCACTCGAACTCAGCCGACAGGCGGCTGCGAACGTGACCGCGCTGAGGGAGAAGTTCCCAGCTCTGCCGGACGTCGCTCGATACCTGGCATCCCGACCGGTGCGCCGGGGATTCCTCTGGGACGGCTTCGACGCCGGCATCGCGGCCGCCCTGGCCGGTGACCCGGACAGGGCTCGCGATCACTTCGAGCGAGTCCTTCGAGAGGACCCGCTGGCCCCGTGGATGGTCGACGCCCAGGAGAAGACACGTGAGCTGCACGCGCTCGCGGCAGATCGCGACGCCGTGACTGCCTGGGTCGCCCGGGCCGTCCATTCATGCCGGAGCAAGCTGGGCCTGGATCCCGTGCCGCTCTCGATGAGCTGAACCGACCCGTTCGTCGAGCGACAGCTCTGCGGTCAGGCCAGCAAGACACGCTTCCGCAGCAGGTCGAAGCCGGCCCGGCCATACATCTGGCGCTTGATCATTTTGATCCGGTTGACGTGGCCTTCGACGACGCCGGAGCTCCACGGCAGTGTCAGGCCGGCGGTGACTGCGGCAAGATCGCGTTCGAGGCCGTTGACGAAGGTGTGGAGGCTGGGCAGGTCGTCGGCGCGGACCGCCTTGATCCATTGCGGGAGCTGGTCGCCCTGGAGCTGGGTGAGCATCTTTCCGAACACGCGGACGTGCCCGGTGAGAGCATCCAGTTCGGGGCAGCCTACGAGGACGACTTTGAGCTTCAGGCGCTCGCTCTCCCGCAGGGTGTCGGGGTGAGTCAGGATCCAGCTGGTGACCGTGCGTGGGGACGACGGACGGGCTGCCGGTGCCGTCGGGGATGTGCGGAACGGCTGGAGGTGGGCGCGGACGGCGCCGTAGCCGCCGGTGTAACCGTGCGTCTTGATCTCCTTCCAGAGGGTCCAGGCGTTCGTGCAGCCCTCGGCCCACCGCTCGTGCAGATAGGGCTTGAAGTCGTCGAGCTTGGTCCTGCGGTTCTGCCACTGTCCCTGGAACAGGTCTTCTGGCCTCGCGGCGTCGGCCAGCCGGTGGACGGTGCGGTAGGTCATGCTGAGCTGTCGCTGGATCGAGCGTCGGCTGTGGCCGGCAGGCAGCAACGCGTGGACGGTGGCGTGCTTGGCGCGGGTGCGGTCGGCGAACCGGTGCCCGGTGGGCCACGGCGTCCCGCTCTCGGCCGGTGCCGGCACCTTCTCCGGCACCGGCTCGGCGGAGGTTGCGCGGAGGTTGCGCGGAGGCACGGGCGGTGGCGGGAGACGCACCGCTCGGCCGCTTCGCCGAGGTTGCGCCAGAGGTGAAACCGGTCCGCGACCTGGACCGCGGTGGGTGCCCCGACCCTGGCGCCCTCGGCGAAGAACGGCGCTCGGTCACGGCACACGACCTCGATCCCCGGGTGCTCGGCCAGCCAGGCCGCGACAGTGCCTGCCTCACGATCCGGCAGGAGGTCCACCGGTCTGCGGGCCTCAACGTCGACCAGCACGGTCCCGTAGACACGGCCCTTGCGCATCGCGTACTCGTCGACGCCGACCACACGCGGGACCTGTAGCTGGGGTTCCGGGAGAGCGTGGACCAGCCGCAAGATCGTGTTCCGACTGACCCTCGCCCCGAAGACATCGGCCAGCCGGGCACCGGCGCGGCCAGCCAGGGAGAGGCCGACCTCGGCCAGGGCTGACCGCATTCGCTCCGTCCGCTGGCTGTACCGCCGGGTCAGGCCCGCGACCTGCTCGACGAAGGTCCGCCGCCCGCAGGAGGCGTCTTGGCACGTGAAGCGCCGGACGCGAAGTCGCAGCATCACCTGCCGTCCCGCCACGGGGAGGTCAGCGGGAAACCGCAGGTAGGAGCCGTGCACCCGCCCCGACCAGCTCCCGCAGCCCGGGCACCGAGCCCCAGCCGTCCGGCATCTGACACCGACTCCGATCACCTCGCCATCGTCCTGGACCGTCTCCACCCTGATCCCCGGATCCGCCAGGAAGAGCAGCTCTTCCAGCCGGAGCAGTACCTCGCGCACAGCCCAGAACCATCAGCCCGAACGCGGTCGGCCACGGCAGTTTCCAGACGATCTCGCGGGACGCTTCATCAAGATCAACAGTCACAGGGAGTAGGCACACCATAGAAGTTGGACCAGAACCCCGGTTTGGGAGGCATCTGACTCTGCGAGCGATTCGAAATGTTCACAGATTTCGATAGCAGCACTGGCACTGCGAAGCTGCTGACGGGGGTGCTCGATGGCTGAGGTCGTCGAGTGACTAGCGTCGCTTTCCATGACGAGGACCACGCCCCCGCGCCCAGTCGATGTCGAGGTGCTCTTCCCGGAACTGGCTGCCTACCGGGGCACGACGACGCGGCTCCACCCGCGGCCGGGCAGCCCGCAGACATCGGCCAGCTCGGTGGGCGGTCCGATGCTGTGGCCAGCGGACGAGCCGTGGCCGGTGTGCGGTGAGGCGCACGGCCGCGGGCGAGGTCGGCGCCCGGTCGACATCCACCGGTACCGGCGGGTGCTGGCCACCGCGTGGGCCCGCAACCAGGTCGCCGGCCCGACAGAGGAGGAACGGGAGCTGCTGAACGAGCTGCACCGAGAGCACCGGATCCCTGGGTCATCGGAGACGGATCCGCTGCCGATGATCGGCCTGGCGCAGCTGTACCGGCGGGATGTCCCCGACCTCCCGAACGGGCCGGACGGCTGCGACCTGCTCCAGGTGTTCTGGTGCCCCTTCAACGCCCACGGCCCGGGCGGTTACGGCCTGGAGTTGCGGCTGTGCTGGCGGCGGTCGGCGGAGGTTGGCGAGGTGCTGACACCGCAGCCGCAGCCTGTGGTCGTCGGATCGGACGGGTTCGTTCCCGAGCCCTGCGTCTTGCACCCGGAGCAGGTGGTCACCTACCCGTTCGCCGGCCTCCTGCCCGAGGACCTGTGCGCCCGGATCGACGCTTGGGACGAAGCCCAGGAGGAGGCCGGGCCATCGACGGACGGGAACGCCGCCGAGCCGATTGGCTACCAGTACGACCTGTCCATCCCGCCCGGTTGGCGCGTCGGCGGCTTCGCCTCCTGGCACGCCACCGACCCGTACCCCATGGACTGCCAGACCTGCAGGACGCCGATGCGCCTCCTGCTGACCATCGACAGCTCGGAGTGGGACGGAGGCAGCGGCAGCTGGAAGCCTCGGGAAGACCAAGACCTGCCCACCCACCGGTGCGCCACCCCCACCGAAGTCACTGTGGGCCGATTCGACGAACTCAACCTCTTCGCCTGCCCAACCGATCCCAGCCATCCGCACCGCTGGAGCATCCAGTAGCTCTCGGGTGCCGCCCGCGCATGGTTCGACACTCCGCGCATCGGCGAGCACGGGTGCTGTCGCTTCTCGTGAACAAAGCCACGGCTGACGACGGAGAGGCCCCGGCCTTGTTCATCATCGGGATCTGCCCGCTGTAGCTTCGGCAGGTTGAAGTCCTCATCGGCGGCTTCGATGAGCAGCTTCCCGACGCGCATCATGCGTACGGTTCTGTAACGCTGTCAGCGTGCCTGCTCGCTGGTCGTGTCCAATTGTCGTATGACTACCGGAACGCCCCGTGCCGGGGCGCGCAGCGCGCAACTGCGCCGCATAGCTCAGCGTTTGGCCCGACCTACCCGACGGCGCCCTTCCGCACCCGTAGGTGCCCGACGACCGGGTCAGCGCGGTCGGGCCGCCGGACGGTTGCGGTTAATCGTTGCCGGTGCGGCGCCATCGTCGAATGCAGCCAGCGAACGCCCCGACACGTGGGCACGACTGCAGCAGGCTGCTGGACTGCTGGCCACCGTCGCGACCCTCGCAGTAGCTGGCTTCACCTGGGTCTCCATCCGGCAGGTCAGCGAAGGGCAGATCACCGATAGATACAACAACGCCGTGGCCGATCTCGGCAGCGACTCCCCCGACGTGCGCATCGGCAGCATCTACGCCCTGCAACGGATCATGCAGGACTCCAAACGCGACCAGCCCGCCGTCGTCAGTGTTCTTTCCGCCTACGTCCGCACCCACGCCCCACAACCAAAGAAGGGCGAACAAGGACCGCAGCAGCCACCCGATGACGTATCCGTCGCGCTCGCCACGCTTGTCACCCGAAACACGCACTACGACGGCACGGCAATGATGGACCTGCACGACGCCTACTTAGCCAACATGGACTTGCACGACTTGGATCTGCACCACGCCGTACTGATCGACGCCAGCTTGCGTGGCACGAACCTCACCTACGCGAACCTGAGCGGCGCGGATCTGCTCGGTGCGGACCTTACCGACGCCAAATTGGACGACGCGAACATGACTAACGCATCCCTGGACAAGGCGAACCTGCACGGTGCGAGCCTGGACAAGACGAATCTGCACGGTGCGAGCCTGCGGAAAGCCTCCTTGTACGGCGCGACGCTTGTGGACATAGACCTGAGAACCGACATGTTCCTGTTCTTCGATACGTCCCTGGCCGGCGCGAGCCTGATAAGCGTGAACCTGCATGGCGCCTACCTGCGCGGGATAGATCTGCACGGTGCGTTCTTGGCCGATCAGGACCTGTCCGGGTTGGACCTGTCTGGTGCGAACCTGTCCGGTGCACGCCTGGAGCATGTCAAGCTGCGCAGCACGGACCTGACCGACGCCAACTTGAGTGGTGCGAATCTGCTCGGTGCGGACCTCACCGGCGCCTTCCTGGTCGACACCAACCTGGAGGGGGCGGAGAACGCGAACCTTACGGGCGCAATCCGGTGACGCTAGGCCCGCCCGGGAGGGTGCCCGCCCGCCGATAGACCGACACCAGGCCGAGGTCCAGGCAGCCAGGAAAAGACGTTTCGTGCTGGGGCGTGCCGAGGACTGGGGCCTCAGACACCGCCCCGAAGATGACCACTCCGAAGACGCTGAGACTGTGAGCGCCCCTCAGGAGCGGTGAATACCCGCCTGCCCCCGAGCTACGCGGCGGTGCGCAGTGGCCGGTCGGGTCGGCACGTTGGGCAGGGGGCGGCGTCCTCGCGTGTCAGGACTGCGCGGGCCTGCTCGGTGGTGGCTGGGCGGGTGAGGTCGCGGGCGGCGCGGCAGTCGCCGCGGTGCACGATGCGGGCCGGGCCACGTTCTGGACCGAAGGAGACCGGCTCTTCGACCTTCCAGGCCGGGGTGACCCCGGGCCGCTCGGTCGGCACCTGGTCGTACGGCTGGCCGTCGATCGGCTCGCACAGGGCGGCCGGGACGCGGAAGTCGACCGGGGCAGGCAGGACCAGGAGCCGGCCCCGGTCGCTGCCCTGACTGGGCAGGTGGATTTGCAGGTAGTACCACCAGCCGTCGGGTTCCCGGCGGCGGGATTTCACCACGGCGAACAGGTGCTGCCCGTCCGGGAGGGTCACGTCGACCAGAGGCCCATCGGCCTGCGGCAGCGCAGCCAGATGCCGCTCGCCGCGCTCCGGGTCCTGGTCGTCGCTCATCCCTCCAACCTAGTTCGATTCCCCGTTCGATTCCACGTGCGGAACACCCGGCCCCGCTGCACCCGGCAGGCGTTCCACGGACATCACTACCGCAGGTCACAGCCGTGGAACGGCGGTAGGCGGCGCGGCGGCGCAAGCGGGTGAGCAACCGGTGCGGTCCCCCACCCGCCGCACTCCTGCCGGAACTTAACAGAGGGGAATCGCTGATAAGGGCGGGGAACGGCGGGGAACGGGGCAATCGCGGCGCGATGGAACTCCGCCGCTCCCCGGTGGGCTACCGGCGGGCGTTCGGCCGCCGGTGGGCACGGCGGCCGCGGCGGCCGCGCTGGAGTTCTCACAGGGCCGCGCGGATCTGGGGTGCGGTCGGTGCCGGGCGGCCGTGCGCGGCCAGGCCGTCCAGCAGGTTGTCCACCAGCCGTGCCAGGTGGTCGATCCTCGGGGTGCGCCTCATGTCCGTCCCTTCGTCGGGTGGCGGGGGGCTTTCGCTGCAGGTCCCGCCTTCTGGCGTTTCGGCCGCCCCGACCTCCAGCCGTTGGACGACGCGGTCGGCAACCCCCGCGTAGCCGGGGTGTCAAGGCCCCTCCAGGCCTGCGGACGCTTGCCCGCGATGGCGGTCGCTGGATGCCGTGAGGCAAGTCGTCATGGGAGTGTCTGCTCGGTCCAGGTGGTTTTGCCGGTGGCGGTGTAGCGGGTGCCCCAGGCCCGGGCGAGTTCGGCGATGATGAACAGCCCGCGCCCGCCCTCGTCGACCACACCGGCATGGCGCAGGCGCGGTGAGGCGGGGCTGGTGTCGTGGACTTCGCAGGTGAGCGTGCGGTCGTTGAGCAGGCGCAGCCGCAAAGGCGGGCTGCCGTAGCGGACGGCGTTGGTGACCAGTTCACTGACGATGATCTCGGTGTTGAAGGCGGTCTCCGGCGCCACGTTCCATGTAGTGAGCTGTTCGCGGGCATGGCGTCTGGCGGTGGCGGCGGCAGCGGGGGTGTCGTCGAGTTGCCAGGTGGCGACGCGTTCGGCCGGGAAGGAGTGCGTGCGGGCGAGCAGGAGCAGATTGGGGCTCGCGCCGGCATCGGCCGCAAGCGCGTACAGGATGTCGTCGCGCAGCTCCTCAAGGGAGCGACCGGCCTGTGTCAGCACGCGTCGGACGGCGCCGAAACCGCCGGACGGTTGCGCAGGCGGCATCGAGGAGTCGCAGAGGACCAGCAGGCTGCCCGCGGGGATCGCGAAGTTCGCCGCGGCGAACAGTGCCCCTTCGGCGCTGCCCAGGGAGGGCCCGGACGGCACCTCGAGGATGTCGGTGGTCCCGTCGGGGCGAACGACGACGAAGGACGGGGCACCGGCACCGGCAACGGTGCAGGTGCTGGTCAACGGATCGAAGACGGCGTATACGCAGTCGGCGGCGAACGCCTCGCGGTGCAGGGGGTCGCCGGGCGGCAGGGCTGCGCGTTCAGCGGCCAGGTGTGTCGCGGTTTCGTTCAGGCGTGCCAGGAGTTCGTCGGGCGCCATGTCGAACGTGGCCAGGGAGTGGATGACCGTACGCAGCTGCCCCATGGTCGCGGTGGCGTGGATCCCCCTTCCGGCGACGTTGCCGACCACCAGTGCGGTACGGGCCCCGGGCAAGGCGATGGTGTCGTACCACTCCCCTTCGCCGTTGGACGACACGAACAAGTGCGCTGTGGTCACTGCGGTGTGAGAGGCGGGACGGGGAGGAAGCAGATGCCGCTGGACCGTCGCCGCGATGGCGTGCTCGCGTGTGTAGCGGCGGGCGTTGTCGATGCACAAGGCGGTGTGGTCGGCCAGTTGGAGGACGAGATTGACGTCGTCCTCGTCGTACGGTTCCGGCTGCCCGCTGCGATAGAAGCTGATCAGTCCGAGCACGGTGCCCCGCAGGGCCAGAGGGGCCGTGATGAGGGTGTGCGACCCGGATGCGCGGATCGCCTCGGCCCGTTCGGGATCGGTCGCCAGCCAGGGCAGGTCGGGGCCCAGGGTGATCGCTCGGGGTCTCAGATCGGACAGCACCTGTGTGTACGGGGTCGGGGTGGGGAGGCTGCGCACGTCTCCCACCGGATGGGCCTGAGGCTGGCCCGCGCCTTCGCTGCTGCCGAACGCGGCGCGGCGCAGGGGGACGTCTCGGGGAAGCGGAGACAGAGGCGGGTCCTCTCCGCGCACCACGGCGTCCACCACCTCGACGACCGCAATATCGGCGAAGCGCGGAACTGTGGTGTCGACGAGTTCCTGGCAGGTCACCATCACGTCGAGGGTGCGCCCCACGCGCTCGCGGGCGGCGTCCAGGACGAGCATGCGGGCACGGGCCTTTTCCCGGTCGGTGACGTCGACCACGGTGAGCGCAAGGCCGAGCACCTCACCTGAGGGCGCCTGGAGACGGGAAGCGGAGACCTCGTGGAGGCGCTCGCGCGAGGGATCGGACTTGTGCCGGGCCCCCACAATGCGCCCGGTCACAGGCACGCCGCTGTCCAGCACGCCGCGAGCCAGCGCCTCGACCGGGTCGGGGTCCACCAAGCCGTAGACGTCGGTGAAGGAGCGTCCAAAGAGGTCCTCCACCCGCACGCCCTGCATAGCGGGCGTGGCGGGGTTGACCCGCACGACACGCAGATCGGTGTCCAGCAGGTGCAAGCCCACTGCGGACTGGTCGAACAGCGCCTCGAACATCGCTGCCTCTGACCCCGCCGGAGGAAGCCTCGGCTCTCCCTGGTCCACTGGAACCACCTTCGCTTTCGTCGGTCCGAACCCGCAGGCAGCCCCTGCCTTGACGGACCGTCGAATGCTGCCTCTTCTCACATGTAGAGCAAAGCCTCACATACGGCGAGTCGGGCCCGGACCCACACCGATATCGTGTGCCCGAGGCGCTCCGCTGCACCGGCACTGGGATCACCGGCGGTGCTGCTGCCCGCGCAGGACCGCCGTCGTGCCGCATCGCGGCGGTCCCTTCGCCGCCGTTCCCGGCGCATGACGCGGCTGCAAGGCGGCACGTGGCGATCAGTGTCCCGAAGCGGCCTTTGTCCTGGACAGCGGGGGTTGTCCGGTGGGAGCAGCCCGCGGACAAGGGGGGCGTGTGCAGGCTGCGACCTGACTCGCCAGCGGCGGGCGCCGGTGGGCGGAAGGGAGTTGCGGTGGCAGGCGCGGAATCGTGTGCGTGGCGGTGGCCGGCGGTGCCGGTGCGGGGTGCATCCTGGAGGGACCTGTGGAGCGGCGCGGGAGTGCACTGCTGCGGCGAGGTAAAGTACATGGACGCGGCGCGGACCGGGGTTCGGGCAGGTCAGCGGGTTGGGCAAAGTGCACTGCTGTCGGTTCGAACGGCATGGCGGGCACCGGCCGGTGGTCGCCGGCGGAGTTCGGGTGCACTGTCGGCCGGTCTCGGGGCAGGCCGCATGGGATCTGCTACCGCCGCTTCCCCGAGGGTGTCCCCAAGCCAGCACCCAAGGATGCACCCGACCCCCTCCCTCCTGACGGGATCGTTTCCCCTGGTCAGGCCCCTTGTCCCGACATCACCGGGGATGCCGACAACCCCTCTGACCTCCACCCTCCTTGGCCGTACCTGGGGGAAGGGGACGGTGCGGCGTAGGCGGGTGGCAGGGTGCGAGGGGTCCAGCGCCGGTTTCGGCCTCCGGCGGGCCGCTGGCCGGGCCGCTGGCCGCCGCTGATGCGCCGGCCGACCAAAGGGGGCGGCGCCGGGTTGTCGGTGGCTGCGGTGACCATGGACAGCCTCCACAGCAGAACGTCGCAGGGGAGGCGCACGTGGCGGACACGGCAGGCTCGGTGACCGGGCCGAGGGTGAAGGTGGGGAAGCAGGCGCGGCGGCCGCGGTCGGCGGTGCGCGATCGGGAGGACGTGCTGCGGGTGCTGGGGGTGCTGAAGGTGGCGACCGCGACGCAGATCATGGAACTGGTCCGGCCGCACCTGTCGGACAACAAGCAGATCCGCAACGCCCTGCTGGTGCTTCAGACAGAGAAAAAGGTGATCTCGGAGGGCAGCACCGCGGGGCCTGCGGGGAAGTTCGGTGCGCCGGACCGGCGCGGCGAGCCGTCGCAGAAGCTGTGGGGCCTGACGAAGGCCGGCCTGGACTCCGCCGCCATCAAGCTGAAGCGTGAGCCAGACGTGATGGGCGGCCACGCCCGCGGCGCCGGTACGGGAGGTGCACCGCACGCCATGGCCGTGAACGCCACGGTCGTGGCGTTCACCCGTGGCGGCACGTTGCCGGGCTCCCCTGCCGGGATCGGCGGCATCGAGTCCTGGCGCACCGAGGTCGCGCACCCGCTGTCGTCTTCGGGTAAGCGCAACGTCCGCGCGGACGCGGTGTTCCAGGACAAGGACGCAGGTGTGCCGCTGCTGATGGTGGAGGTCGACCGGGCCACGGAGTCCGCGCACGTCCTGGCGGACAAGGTCGGCGCGTACGCCGACTTCTACGCCCGCCGGGTCCGCGACCCGGGGCTGCCTGCGAGCACCGGGCGCGGCACGATCGGCGAGATGAACACGGTGCCGTTCTGGGAGACGCTCTACCGCCGCACCGGCCTGCCCGGTCTGCCGCCGTTGGCGATCGTGCTGACCGGGGCCGGCCCCACCGCGCTGGACAGCCGGATGCGCGCGGTCGGCCAGTTGTCCCGCGAGTTCTGGGCCGGGCAGGAGCACGCCGACTACCGCTACGGATCGACCGCCGCCGACGACGGCGACTTCTACCTCGACTTCACCGGCAAGGTCCCTCTGGTGATGACGACCCTGGACCGCCTGCAGCAGCACGGCCCGATGGGACCGGTGTGGTTCCGCGTCGCACAGGAGCGCGGCCGGGAGCCTGAACCGTTGCTCCAGGCGCTCACCGACACCCACACGGCAGCCGAGTACCGCCAGCGCCGCACGCAACGCGAACGCGCGGCAGAGGCTGCCGAAGCCCAGAAGCAGCGCCGCAAGGCAGCCGAGCAGCAGCGTCTGGATGAGGAGTGGGAGCGCTCGGAGTGGTTCGAGAAGCGGAAGAGGAAGGTGAAGAAGCTCGCCCGCCTGTGGGACGAGCCCAAGACCGAAGACGAGCGGTGAAGCCCTGGCCCGCGCATGTCGGCCCGGCGGCAGTGGCCGGGGCCGGATGTGTCACCGCTGCGACAGTGCCGCTGCGCTGCTCGCTCCAGCCCTTCGCGTTCGCTCGGGGGAGGTCCTGGAGCGTAACGGGGTGCCAGAGTAAAGCCGCGTCCCTGGACGGCTCTGCAGGGCCTATGTAGGCCAAGGCGCTGCTCTGGGTGCGCGTGATGGATTTGCTGGATGACCTGACCGACCACGGCCTCCGAGGCGTCCACTCGACGCCGGGAAGGGTTCGTGTGAAGAGCTCCGTCACGATCGCTGACTTCACTGGCGACCAGTTCGGTCAGGCTCTCCAGGAATCGTCGCGCGGGCGGGGCTTGATTGTGAGACGTTCTGCGGGAAATCCTCCCAGTTTTACTTTCTCTCCGGATCGGTTGAGTGTCACGCGCAGGTCTCTCATGGTGCGAAGTCGGCTGAGGTCGATCACGGCACGACTTGCTTGCCTGTGAATTGTTAAGTTCTTTAGGCGAGGAAAATTGATGGCGATAACTTGGAGCGACTCGTCCGTGGCTTCGTCTAGGGTCAATGTTTTCACGGTCGTCATCAAAGGGGCTCCCGCTACGTTCGGCAGCCCTTGCACAAGCTCCAAATTCTTGAGTTGCGATATTTCGTCCCATTCTTCCGCCGTGAGACTTCTATTCGCGACAAAGTTCTTCAACTGCTGCCATCTGCTTATTCCGACAGTGCTGGCCTTGACTTCAGGGCCTAGCCATAGAAGTTTCAGGTTTTCTGTGCATGGAAGTTCCGCCAGAGTCTCGTAGGGAACCTTCGAGTAGAGGAACAGATCCGTGAGCGCGGGGAGGCGGGACAGGCTGGCGAACGAGAAATGTTCGGGGCAGTGGCTCAGGCGGATGCTGGTCAGGGAGAGTCCGGACAGTGCGCCAAGGTTCGTTATTTTTTCACAACCCCTTAGTGAAATTTCCCGTAAATGTGGAAATGACCTCATGAATTCAAGATCGTTGACATTCTTCCCCGAGATGCCAATACTTTTGACATGTTCGGGGTCTAGGCATCCTAATATTTCCTCGGCGGTCAGGTCGAGGTCGAGTTGCACATCTTGAACCGGCAAAAGCAAATGAAGAGCGGCGACTTGCTCCCGTGTTTCTATGTGCAGCATCGGTTTCCCGGAGAGGTGAGGTAGAAAATCTCGGACAAACTGCATGACGTCGAAGTTGCGCCACGCGTTATTTAGTTCCCATCCTCTGTATTTTTCGGGTAATTGATTGAAGAATCCCTGGAGGAAGGCGTACGCCTGGTCGCCGCCGATGGCGCCGGCCGTGCGGACAATGGCTTCGAGTTCGTCAACCTCAAGGTTTTCGGGGCTGCTGGGCAGTAGGTCTAGGACACCGGCCCCCAAACCGGCGAGGGTGTCTGCTTCCTCTGGCGAACGGGGCGGCATGAGGGCGCGTGCGCGCTGTTCGGTCAACTGGCGGGCGGCGGGTTCGATTTCGGTGGCGTAGCGCAGGCTTGCCTGGGCCAGGAGGTGGAGTCTGGGGCGGTGTTTTGGTTCGTTGTCGCCGCGGGCGATGAGACGGCGGAGCAGGGTGGTGCTTTCGGCGGGGCGGGCGTGTGCGACGGCCATGCGGATGACGTCTTCCCACTGGTCGTCCTGGGCGTTGTTGATGAGCAGGTGGAAGTCGTGGGCTTCGATGGCGGCTTTGGCGCCGAGGTAGTCCTGGAAGGTGCGGTGGACGAAGTCGACAGTGTCGGTGGTGGGCTGGCGCAGGAGCCCGCTGCGGCCGATCAGGTGGGCCAGGACTTGCTCGGGCGGGCCCTGCTCGGCAACGGTCGGCATGGCGGGTAGGGCGTCGCTGATCAGAGCCAGGGCAGTGGGGTAGTCCATTTCGGTCTGGCGGTTGCGGATCAGCCAGTACGCCAAGCGCTGGAGGAGCTTGACGCTCTGGTGCTCGGTGAGCTGGATCCCTTCAGGGATGTCGATGCTGCGTTCGCGGTCGCGGCGCACCAGTAGCATCGACAGCGCGGCCTGGTAGAGCTCCATGCGGCTGTGCGGGAGATGACCGCGGCGGTCTCGGTGCAGCGCGCAGACCAGCGCACACATCAGTGGTGTGCTGGACAGTTGTGCTAGATCTCGTTGAGCACGCACCGTCATCCGCAGGGCGGATTCCAGTTCGTGCAAGTGCCTTTGTTCCTCCGCGGACTCGGTGCCGCGACGAGCTGCAGCGTGCCAGCGGCCCACGAACACTCCGATGTCGGCAGCACTCATGGGCCGTACCGTCAGTTCGGTGAAGCGCGAAGCTCCCAGCCATCCCTCGGGGACAGCCGAAGGGCGCGTGGTGACCACAAAAACCGAGTCCTGGTAAGCCGCCAGAAGTTCCTCGAGCCAGTCCCTCGTGACACTGCGCTGCCCTTGCGGCACCTCGTCGATGCCATCGACCAGCACAAGACCCTCACCACGGGCCAACACCCCCTCAGCCCAGCCTTCGGGCTGGGAGGACGCCAGAGGAGTGCCGACTGCCGCCAGGAACTCCTGTGGCGCCGGGAGAGGGCCGCGTCTGACCAAGGAACGCAGCGGCAGGACGAACGGGATCCGGCCCCGCCAGTCCGCCAATTCTTCGGGCAGTTCCTCCCGGGCCGCGGCCACCGCAAGCCACTGCAGCAGGGTGGACTTCCCACTGCCGGCCAGTCCCCGCAGAAGTACCCGCCGGCGCTCGGACAGCGCATGCTCGGCGCGTTTGACGACCAACCTCGGCTGGTCCGCTTCGTCACCGCCCGGCCAGCCCTCAGTTCTTTCTGCCAGCTCCAGGCTCAGGTACGCCGCGTCCAGCGGCCAGTGAGCACGCTCCGGGCGGCTGAGATCCAGTCCCACGACAGTCAGCCGGGAATGCCGCAGCTCCACGTACGCGCGGTACCGCTGCTCGAACGAAAGCGGTCCTACAGCTCGCGACGCCCTGGACACGGGGGGGCGGGCGGCAGCCGAGCGCAGAGCCAGCAATGGCTCGGGATCAGCTCCCAGCGCCTTAGCAAGCAGAACCAACGTCGTTTCGGACGGGGCCCTGTGGCCGCTCAGCGCCTGACTGAGCGTGGTCCGTCCCAGTCCAGTCCGCTGCTGCAGGCCGCCCGTCTGCAGTCCTCGCTGTGCCTTCAGCGTCCGTAACTGCCGTGCGAGCTCCGCCAGCGGATCCGCTGGTAACTCTGCCATGTCCCGATGCTCCGTCGCCCCGATGACCGTTTCCATTCATCTTCGTTCGCGCCGAACCCCGGTGAACACCAAACCGGCGAACTTCTCCTCAGCGACCCACCAACCCCTTGGGAGAAGGAATGAACACCGCACCCACTCACCTGATGCTTCTCCTTCTGCTCCTGGCCATCGTCGTACTCTTCTGCACCCTCGTAGGCACGGCCGCCGGCCTGCTCGCCCGCCTCGACGGGGCCACGTACGCCACGGCGCTCATGCGCGGAGCCGTTGCCTTCGCCGGCTGCGCCACACTCTCACTGGCGTTCCTGACTTTCGTGATCGCAGCGCTGTGAGTGCTCCAGGTCTCACGATGCGGCCCACGCCCCCGTCTACCAGCGCATCCCCAGCGCATCGAGTTCCGCGCGCCGTTCCGCGCTCAGCTTGTCGGCCCGCCTGCGGGCGTTGTCCACGAACAGCCCGAGCTTGTGTTCGACCCCGTCCACGACTTCGACGGCCTTCCTGGACGGCTGCAGGTGGCCCTCACGGGCGTGGAACTGCCGGGCGGCTGCGAGGTTCGCCGCCCACTTGTCGGCCTGCGTACGGGGTGCCGGCGGCCGCTCCGACGCCTCTGCGGGGGACAGGTGGAGCATGTGCCCGAGCATCCACTGCTGCGCGGGCAGCAGCTGCTCCCAGTCCAGGCGCTGCGCCAGCGCCCACGCTCCGAGGTCTTCGCCCTGCGCCGTGGCCTCTCCCGGCCCGGGCAGTGGGGCGCCGGCCTCGATGAGGTTGCGGCAGAGTTTGTAGCAGCGCTGCCAGGCCACCGGCCAGGCCGGGCACCAGGACGGGTCGATCGCCTCCAGGGCGTCGCGGCGCTCTTCGGTCAGCGCCCCCACGGTAGAGCCGACCGGCAGGCCGGCCTCACGCCGCGCCTCGATCTCCGCCAACTTCCTGCCCGCCGTCCTCAGATTCTTGGCCCATACCCCTACTGGGTGTCCGTTCCACACGGCCGTGGTGGGCGGGAGGAAGTGCCCGTGAGCGGCTGCCCACCCCTGCGCCGCTGACAGCCCCTCAGCAAAAGCGACGTCCCAATGCGACCAGACCATCCCCAGATTTTCGAGTTCCTGGACGCGCGTGGGCTTCATCTCACCCGCGTTGTAAAACCGCCTCTGATCAGCGATCCACGTTCCAAGAGGAAAGTCAGCGGGAGTCCAGTCCTCCGGCGTGAGATAGGCGTAGGGAACTTTCAGATCCCCGTTCTCTTTCACGTACCGCGTCGCGGCCTGGTGTGAACTACAGGCTCGATGTCCAGGTTATTCCGATGGTCTGCCGCCTGATTTCTAACGACGTGTCCGGGCCGTGGGGCTTGTCGCCGCAGCTCAGGCATGTGGTTTTTCCTGGCAGTTGATCTTTCACGAATTTGGCACTGAGGCTGGAACTCCAGAAGACGTCGCGCGGGCTGCGGCGTACCCCCACGGGTAGGGGGAGCAGCTCGAACCTGCGGAGGACGTCCGTCGGGTCACTGCGGTACCCCCAGGTAGGGGAGCCGGCGCGGTGATCGACCAGTCCTCACAAGCCCTGCGCGGTACCCCCGCGTGTAGGGGGAACAGGCCAGGAACACCGGGACCACCAGCGACGCTACCGTGGTACCCCCTCGCCCAGGGGAGCAGTCCTCGACTCGGTGGTGGAACGTCATCGCCGACGCGGTACCCCCACATGCAGGGGGAGCAGGTCCTGGTGGGCGTCGCTGAGGTGTCGACGGGCGCGGTACCCCCACGTGCAGGGGGAGCAGGCTTTCTGACCTGGGCGGTTGTGTGGGCTTGGCTTTTTCTTTACTTGGTTTCTGGGTGAACTGTCGCTGCGTTTTGGTGGGTTTGTGTCCCGTGTGGTTCATGGTGTGGTTTTTGTTGGCGCGTTGTCCAGCGGTTTGCGGCGGGGGTGTTGGGGTCGGTCGGGTGTCGACGGAGTCGTGACCCAGACGGGTCTGTTGTGGTCGTATTCAAGTGTTTTTCTGTCGGTGTTGTTCGGGTGGGTGTGCTTGGTTGTGCGGGCTTCATCGTGGGTGGTGGTCGTGGTGATGCTTGTGGAGGTGGGTGCTGGTGGGTGTGGTGGAGGATGTAGGGCGCGGGGGGATCCCTTTGGGTCCCTGGGGGAAGTTCGATAGCGCTTCCGGGGAGTCGTATGCATTGTTGTTCCATTTGCTGGATGCGGGTGCGGTGGCGGAGGTGTTGTGGCGTTGTTTTCTAACAGCGCGGCAGCGGCAGGTCGTTGCTGATGGGTTGGGGGTGTCGCTGGAGCAGGCGGCCCGGCTGGTGGCGTTTTGTGCGGCCTGTCATGACGTCGGGAAAGCGAGTGCTTTTCAGGCGTGTGAGCCGGTGGCGTGGGCGCGTGTGGGGGAGGCGCTGCGGGCTGATGTGGGCGGGTGGGTGTGGATGCCGCACGGTCGGGCGTCGATGGTGGCGCTGTTGCCGGTGTTGGCGGAGCTGGGCTTTGAGGTGGCGGGCAATGCGAGTGCCGGTGTGCGGGTGGCGCAGGTCGCCGGTGGCCATCACGGCCGGTATCTGGCGTTGGACGTGGCCGGTGAGTTGAGGCAGGACGGCAGGCTGGGTGGCCCACTGTGGGCGGACCTGCGGCGTCGGTATGTGCGGGTCGTGCACCATCTGCTGGGTGTGGACGTGGTGCCGTCGCGGATGTCGGCGCAGGCGGCTGTGCTGATCACGGGTGTGGTGATGCTCGCGGACCGGCTGGTGAGTCAGCGCGGGTACTGGACGCGGCGGGCATCGGCGCCGGCGGTGGGTGCGGCCGAGCATATGGCCGGTTCTCGGGCGCATGCTCCACGGTTGGTGGACCGTGCGGGGCTGACCCGGGTGGTGCTGCCGGAGGTGTCATTCGCCCGGGCACACGGCCTGCCCGAGCCCAATGCGATGCAGGCGTCGCTGATGACGGGCCTGGGGAAGGCGGGGGTGGGAGGTGGGGGTGCGATGGTGCTGGTCACGGACGGTACAGGCGGTGGTAAGTCTGCGGCGGGTCTGGAAGCGGCGCGGTTGCTGAATGCGGCCTGCGGGACGGCGGGCTGGTGCTGGCTGCTGCCGACGACGGCGACTGCGGATGCCGCCTACGACGTGGCGGCGAGGTATGTGGAGGCGCACGGCGCGGACAGGTCGCCGCTGGGTCTGGTGCACCACCACCCGTGGCTGAACCGGGCCTATACCGACCAGCGGATCGCGGCGGACCTCCAGGGCTCGACGAGGGACGCCCCGTGGAACGACACGGTGTGGGACGAGGGCGAGGGGGAGGAGCGGGAGCGGCCGCAGGAGGCGGTCACGGTCCCGGATCGGTGGCTGCGCGGGTGGGACAGGGCGCTGCTGGCGCAGTTCGTGGTGGCCACGGTGGACCAGGCGCTGATGGCGGCCCTGCCGGTGCGGCACAGCCCGTTGCGGATGCTGGCCCTGTCGGGGAAGACGGTGATCATCGACGAGGCGCACGTCCTGGACACTTTCACTTTCAGGCAGTTGGAGCGGCTGCTGGTGTGGCTGGGCGGGTTCGGTACGCCGGTGGTGGTGCTGTCTGCGACCCTGCCTGCCCGGGTGGGGGAGCGGCTGGTGCGCGCCTACCTGCGCGGGGCTGGCACCGCCACCCCGGCCGGGCCGCTGGCGGCCCCGTATCCGGGGTGGCTGATCACGGACGGCGGCACGGGCGCCACCACGGTGATGGCAGCTGCCGACCGCGAACGGCACCGCGGGCGGCAGCGCCGCAGCGTCCTGCTCGCCCGGGCGGACGTGGTGTACCGGCCGCTGGGGCCTGCGCCGCGGCAGGTTCAGGCCGGGGAGCGACTGGCGGTGATCAGAGAACTGGTCGCCCCGGTGGCGGCCGGCGGGGGATATGCAGCGGTGACGGCCGCGACCGTCACCGACGCGCAGGAGACCTACCGGTACCTGCGCGACACCCTGGATTTCGGCGGCGGGCAGGCCGCTGATCTGGTGCTGCTCCACGCCCGGTTCCCCGGCCGGCAGCGCGAGCGGCTGATGCGCCGGATACGGCAGGCCCTCGGCCGCAACCGGCCCTATCCCGGGCGGATGGTCGTGGTTACCACGAGCGTCCTGGACGTCAGCCTCGACATCGACGTTGACCTGATGATCAGCGACCTGGCCCCGATCAGCTGGCTGCTGCAGCGCCTGGGCCGGCTGTGGCGGTTCCAGCACGCCTGGACCGGGCAGGAACGACGCCCCGCGTGGGCGCGCGAGAGCGGAGCGTGCCTGACGGTGTGCCACCCCGTCGGCCCGGACGGCGCACTGGACGTGCCCAGGCACTGGTCACACATCCCCGCGTTCACCCTCCACGCCACCGCCGCGGCCCTCGACGCCCGCACCGCCGGGCAGACCCTGCTCCTGCCCGACGCCGTGCCCGCCTTGGTGGAGGAAGTACAGGCCGCCCTGGACACCGAGAAGGGCGCCGCCGTCGACGCCGCACTGCACCGCGCCTACACCGCGACAGTGAGGGCGCAAGAGCACCTCAGCGCCGCCCAGCTGATCCCGCCGCCGCACCGCGTGGCGTCGCTGTTCGACCTGCACCGCCAGCCGCTGACTGCCGCGACGGCCGCCACCCGCCTGGGGATGCTGCCCCGCCCGCTGCTGCCCTGCTACCGCACGCCGCGCGGTCGGCTGGCCCTGGACGCGGCCGGCCGTTTCGAACTGCCCGAAGGGAATCTGCGGCCCGCGCACGTGCGGGCACTCCTCGGCCGGAGCGTGCCGGTTCCCGCGGCGTGGGTGGCCCGCCCGGGCGCCGGCCACCCGCGGCCGCCCAGCGCCTGGAGGGGCCACCCTCTGCTGGGCGACCTGGTCCTGCTGCCCCTGAGCGCCGAGCGGGCGCCGACAGCGTTCGGTGACCACCTGCTGCACCTCGACCCCGAACTCGGCCTGGTGCATCAGCGCACCCCCGCCGTCTGACCCCGCGCGCCGCCGCGCAGCGGCCCCCTACGGGCTCCGCTGCGCGGCGCCTCCGCCAGGGCGCGGGGGACCCCCACGACGGGTGCGCTTAGCAGACCAGGGGTGAAGAATTCTCATTTATACAGTGATTCGCGGGGATCTGTACTGATGTGGCTAACGTGACAGGGTGCGACTTTCGGCTCTGCTGTCGTACTGGCCACACCCGAACCATCGCCTCTTGGGCTGCAGTTCGGGAGCGGTCGAGCGCGCGACGCCGGGCCCGTCGGGTCGCGCACCGGTTCCCGCATGACGGAGGTGACCAATTCCTCCCCGCCCTTCAGCCCCCGCCGACCGCCCCCGATATTCCGTCGACACCCGCCCGTGGGTGCCGGTCCGCACCGGCAAGCACATAGAGCCTGTGGGATTGCGGGAACTGTTCGGCCGCGCCCACCAGATCCATGATCTTGCGCTTCCCCTCGCCCCGGCCATCGCAGGCCTGCAGCGGATCCTCGTCGTGATCCTCGCCCGCCTGACCGGGCTGGACCAGCCCGGTACCAGCGTGCAGGAGTGGAACCAGCGTCGCACCGACCTGCTCAACACCCGGAGCGGCCTGGACCCGGCCGGCATCGACGCCTACTTCGACCAGTACACCTGGGACGCTTTCGACGTTGAGCGGCCCTGGATGCAGGACGCGTCGCTGGCCGACCAGTGCCGGACACCTTCCGGGATCAACGCGCTGATCATGGGGCGGCCCTCGGGCGACAGCCTGTGCTGGTTCGAACCGGACACCGACACCGACCCTGCACCGGCTCCCACCGACCAGGCCCTGTGGCACCTGATGATCAACCACTACTACGGCAACCCGGGCCGCCTGACACCACGCACCGCGGGCGGCACCGCGAGCGGCCAGGGCTCGGCCGGGCCGCTGCGCGGCACCCTGTCCTTCCACCCGCTGGGCCGCACTGTCCTGGAGACTCTGGCCCTGGGCCTGCCGCCGCTGACCGACGACGAGAACACCGCCGTCGACGCCTGCCCCTGGGAAGAGGCGGCCCCCCCCGATCCGCTGGCGCCGCTGCCACCGGTGACCTGGCCCGGCAGGCTGCTGACCGGCCGCTCCCGGCACGCTGTCCTACTGGTACCGGGAGCCGACGGCACGACCGTCACCGACGCCTACCTGACCTGGGCCACCCAGCAGCCACGGCTGGAAGCAACCGACCCCTACCTGGCCTACCGCACCGATCCCAAGGCACCGGTCGAAACGCGCCGTGTCCCGCGCTTGGCGGAGACCGGCCGCTCGGTCTGGCGTGACCTGGACGCGCTGCTCCTGGCCGGCGAGGAGAATTCCGCCGGCCCCCGCCCGACCGCCTTCACCACCCTCAACGACCTGCCCGCAGGCGTCCGGGACGCGCTGCGGGTCCGCGTGATCGGCTTCGACCAGGACGTCGGCATGGTCAAGAACCGCCTGTGGTACAGCGCGCTGACCCCGCCGATCTGGAACTGGGCGCAGGAGAACGACCCGGACACCGCTCGCAGGATCCGCGACTGCTGCACCATCGCCGAGCAGCTCGGCGACCTCCTGGGCAAGGTCGCCGGCCGCGCCTGGAAAGAGATCACCTCACCACCGGCCGCCACCGCCCGCCCGCACAAGCCCGGCGCGAAGAACCCCGCGTGGTCCGCCCGCGCCCGCGCCGCCTACTGGCCGCAGGCCGAAGCCACGTTCTGGCGCCTGATCCATGACACCCCCGACGCCCCCGTCCGACCCGCGTTCGCTGCCGACGCGGTGCGCGCCCTGCGCACCGTGTCCGCCGCGAGCCTGTCCCAGCACGCCCGCGCCGGCGAGGTCCTCGCCGCTGCTATCGCGACCCTGCTGCGGGACCCCACAATCACCCGCACCTCCCGGCGACCCCACAAGGCCCCCGTATGACGACAGCTGCTGAACACCGCGCCGACCACGACCTGTTCATCGACACCGTGCGCGGCCTGTGCCAGGACCCCGGTGCCCGCAGGGCGATCAGCCGCGGCCGCGGCCGCGGCCTGAGCCACTGCGCCGACGCCCACTCCTACCTGGCCGAGCACGTCTTCCGGCACCCCATCCGCAAGTACGCACCGCGCGCCCACTACACGGTGGCCGCCCTCATCGCCGCCACCAGCACCCCGCACACCCCCGACCAGCCACCACCGGACACCCCCCTGCATGCCGAGACCGCCGCAGGCACACCACCACCGCTCACCCCAGCGTCACCACCGGCCGCCGACCCGCACCCCCGCACCCCCACAGGCGCCGCAGGCGGCCCGGCAGACGCCACCGCCGGCACCACTGCTTCCGGACCGGCCGGTGGTACCGCCAGCGGGCACGAGGCAGCTCGCGTCGCATGGGATGCCTGGCACCGCCGCTCCGACCTGGGCCGCACCCTCGCCGAGGCCGTCCTGCGCCACGCCCTCGCACACGACAGCGCCACCCGCCGGCTGCGGGCACTGGGAAAGCTCAGCACCGACCTGCTCCACCCGCGCCTGCCAGCCCTGGCCAAGCTCCTCGACCAGGCCGGACTCGACACCGACTTCGCCGTCCTGCTTGACGACCTGGTCTGGTGGGACACCGACCGGGCCCGCATCACCAGCGCCTGGACGCTGTCGTTCCACCTCGCCGTGGGCGGCGACGCCCCAGCCCTCACCGACCTTGCGGAGACATGATGGCCTCCCGCTTCCTCGAACTGCACATCCTGCACAACGTGCCCGCCTCCCGCCTCAACAGCAACGAGGACGGCGAACCCAAATCCCTGACGTACGGGAACGTCGTGCGCGCGTGCGTGTCCTCCCAGTGCTGGAAACACGCCGTGCGCCACACCATCGAAGAGCAGGCCCAGGAGTACGCCACCCGCACCCGCAACCTGCCCTACCGCCTCACCGAGCACCTGACCGCCGACGGCTGGCCCCCCGACCTCGCGGCCTACGCCGCCGCAGAAGTCGCGCGCTGCGCCGGACCGAAAGGACTCTCCCCAGGCAAAGAACCGCAGTCCACGTCCACCATGCTCTATCTTCCTGCCGACGTCCTGACCGGCCTTGCCGCCCTGTGCCAGGCCCACCGCGACGTTCTGACCCAGGCCGCGAAGAAAGCAGCCGACCGCGCCTCGCAGGCGGCCCCGGACACGCCCCCGCCTGCCGCCCGCAAACCGGCCGGCAAGAAGCGCCGCACCGCCCCGGACACGCGCCTGCTGCCCACCGCCGACGTCAACGCCCTGCTGACCGACCGAACCGGCACCATCAACCTGCTCGGGCGGATGCTCACCGACATCCCCGGCGGCACCGTGTCCGGCGCCGTCGACCTCGCACCGGCCTTCAGCGTCCACGCCGCCGACTCGCAACCCGACTGGTTCACCGCCGTAGAGGACTGGCCCCGCCCCGGTACATCCGGCAGCGCCCACATGGACACCGCCTACTTCACCACCGCGACCCTGTACCGCTACGCCTGCCTGAACATCACCGACCTGCAGCGCAACACCGGAGACCTCGACCACGCCCGCCGTCTGACCGCACTGTTCACCGAGGCGTTCATCCTCAGCATGCCGCAGGCCAAACGCACCAGCACAGCCCCCCACACCCTGCCCCACCTGGTCCACTACACCATCCGTGACCGCCGACCCGTCTCCTACGCACCCGCCTTCGAACCGCCCGTCAAAGCCCCGCGCGCCGGCGGCTACACCACCCCCGCCATCCAGAGCCTGTGCGCCTACGCCGCCGCCACCGACCGGCTCCTGGGCACCACCCACCGCCATGCCCACGGCTACACCACCCTCGACGAAGACGAACTGCCGCTCGGCACCGCACACCGCGGCTATCACGACCTCATCACGGCGTGTACCGCCGCCGCCTTCACCCCCACCCCCCAGCCGGCCGCAGAAAGCGGCCTCGACACCCCCCTGCTGCCCGCGCAGGCAGCCGCCGCATCGTGAGCGCACTGCTGCTGCGGCTGGCCGGACCGCTCAGCTCCTACGGCAGCGCATCCTCCTTCCACCACCGACGCGGCACCCACCCCCATCCCACCCGCTCCGCCCTGATCGGCATGTTCGCCGCCGCCCAGGGCAGGCCTCGCCTGCGCGCCCTGGCCCCCCACCACGACCTGCCGGACGAGCCCAGCTACCACGACCTGACCTTCACCATCCGCATCGACCGTCCAGGCACTCTCCTCACCGACTTCCACACTGTCGGCGGCGGCCTCCCCCACGGCGAAGGCTTGCGCATGAGCAAAGGCGGCTATCGCAGCGCTGCCCGCTCCACCCTGGTCACCCGACGCGACTACCTCGCCGACGCGGTCTTCACCGTCGCCGTTCAAGGCCCCGAACCTCTGGTGGAGCGGATCGCCACCACCCTGGAACACCCCGTCTGGGCCCCCTACCTCGGGCGCCGATGCTGCATCCCCGACGAGCCCCTCCTCTTGGCCGCCTCGGTCCCTGACCCCGTCACAGCCCTGCGCGCCGCCGTGCCCCTCTGCCTGACCGCACCCCCGCCGCCAGGGGCGGCCACCACGCCCGTCGACTTCATCTGGGAACAGCAGCCGGACACCACCGTCGCCTGCCGCCACTACGAACTGCCCCACAGCCCCATCGACTTCACCCCCGGTCAGCGCACCTACACCACCTACTCGGTGTGGTCCACCACCGAACCCCTGCCGACCGACCTGTACGCAGGCCCCCAGCCCCTGCACACCCTGACGGCCTACCGGCACGCCCACCACCACACCGACCGCACACCCGATCACCTGCTCGACCAGGAGCCGCCATGCCGCCCGCCGTCCTCGACGCCGGCCCCCTGACCGCCACCCTCACCCACATCCGCCTGCGCCGCAGCAACCCCCACGCCCGCCGTGACCTGTTCGACACCGTCGCCCTCCACAAGACCGTCATGCGCCTGGCCCCCGACAACCTCGGACCCCACCCCCGCCAATCCTCCGGCCTGCTCTTCCGCCTCGAGCCCGGCCCCGCCCCCACGCTCATCGTCCAGACCACCCACCCCCCGCTGCTGCACCAGTTGCCGGGCGGCTACGGCACCGCCCACGTCCACGACCTCACCCCGATCCTGCGCCTGCTGACCTGCGGCATGACCGTCCGCTACCGCATCACCGCCAACCCCATCACTCTCCAACCCCACCCCACCGACCCCAGCAAGCCACCGCGCCGCATCGCTCTCAACGGCACCGACGCCACCGCCTGGTGGACCCGGCGGGCCGCCCGCGCAGGACTGGTCATCCACACCACCGACGCCACCATCCGCGCCTTCCATCGCCGCGACCCCACCGGCCCCTGCCACTCCCTCATCCAGTTCGACGGCCACGCCACGATCACCGACGCCGACCAGCTGCGCCACACCCTCACCCGCGGCATCGGCAAGGCCAAGGCCTACGGCGCCGGCCTGCTCACCCTCGCCCCGGCCTGACAACCCCGCCCCTGGCCCAGCCAGCGCAGGAGCTACCCCGCATGCCCGCACACATCCCCGCACAGGACATCGAACTACGCACCGAATCCGTCCGGCACCTGCTGGAACTGGAACAGCAGAACACCGACACCGCACCCCACCGCAAGACCGTCGCCAGGACCTACGGCGTCGACGAAAAGACCGTGAAACGGTGGATGGACAACGCCCGCGCCCACGGCGGCACCTACACCCCCGCCCAGCGCAAACGCTTCACCCTTACCGCCAACATGATCGACGAAGTCGCTATCCAGCGCGGAAACATCAACGCCACCTGGCAGCGCCTGACCACGCACCCCTACGAGGACGACCCTCCGCTGCCGTGCCTGGCCACCTTCTACAGCGCCGTCAACGCCGCCTTCGACAAGGCATTCCTCGAGGGCCTGCGCCACGGAGAGTGCGCGGCACGCCGCTACACCGTCCACGGCCGAGAGATTTTCGACCACCGCAACCAGGTCTGGGAAGGCGACCATGTCCAGGCAAGCGTGTGGGTCAACGTCGACGGCCAGCCCGCCAAGCCGTGGATCACCTGGTTCATCGACGGCTCCACCAAGGTAGTTCCCGGCAAATCCATCACCCCGGGATTTCCCAACAGCGGCTCGATCATGGCCGCCGCACGCGCCGCCCTGGCCCGCGGCGGCCCCTACGGACCCTTCGGAGGCCGGCCCCAGACCGTCCGCATCGACCGCGGCGCGGACTTCCTCAGCACTGTCGTCAGCCAGGCCTTCGGCAACCTCGCTGTTCCCCTGCACCCGCTGCCACCCCGCAGACCCGACCGCAAGGGAACCGTCGAGGGCCTCAACAGCGCCGTCAAATCGAACCTATTCCAAGGCCTGCCCGGCTTCATCGAAGACGCCCCGCCAGGCAAGCAGCCCCGAACCCGGCCCAGCGGATCGAAAAAGCCCACCAGCACCGACGGCCTGATGTCCTTCAAGGACTTCGTCACCAAGGTCGAACGCTGGATCGACGAATGGAACAACCGGTGGCCCAAACCCCACCTGGGCGACCGCACACCGGCACAGGCATGGGACAACGACCTCACCGTCATCTTCAACATCGACGCAGAAGCACTCCACACCTACACCCTCGCCGGCCCCGACAAACCACGGAAGATCACGAACAAGGGCGTTCAATGGAAGAACAACCGCTACACCGCGCCCTGGATGAACGACGACGCATCGGCCGGCACGATGGTCATGCTGCGGCACATGCCCAACCAGGACCGGGAAATCGAACTGTACGACGCGACCACCGGCAAGCACCTCGGCTCCGCTGTCGCCACCAACCAGGCGACCCCGCAAGAGCGCCGCGCAGTACGCCAGGCCGCCGACCGCAAAGCCAAGCAGATCAGCCGCAAGCGTGAACGCGCTGAAATGCTCCGCATCGAGCGTCACGCCCCGACCACCACCCCCCAACCACCCCGGTTCGCCGAGGCGATGTCCCATGACCAGGCCGCCCAGTACCTCGAAGATCTCGACGAGCCACCCGCCGAGCCCACCCCGTATCGCGACCTGCTGCCTCTGCCCGCCCCCACGCCGACCTGGGCACCCGACGAACAAGCCAAACCGGCACCGGGGCCACTACGGCAAGGCAGAGCCGAGCCCTTCCTGCTCCTGCCGCCCCCGACCGCCTCCTGGGCCGCTCCCCCCGAACCACCTCCCGCTGCCGACCCAAGGAGCAGCCACTGATGTCCCAAGCCCCGGCCGCACCGACCTTCGATTTGGCCGCATACCTGAAAGTCCCCGGCGCCAGACTCGTGCCCACCCAAGCCGTCCTGCGGACCCAAAAAGCCCTGAACGCAGCCGTCCAGGGCCACAAGGTCATGTGCGTATACGGCGACTACGGGACCGGCAAGACCCTCTCCGTCGGCGTGACCCTGCACGACCTCGCCCCGAACACCACCGTGCCCGTCCAGCCCCTGGGCATCGGCATCAAAGCCTTCAGACACGCCCTCGCCACGGGCCTCAACGTCCCAGCAGACCTGACCAGCGACACCGCACGCGATGCAGCGATCCTCGCGGTCCTCGCCCAGCACCCCCACACCCTGCTGTGCGACGAGGCTCAGCGGCTCGACAACCGGAGCCTGGACTACTTGCGCGCCCTATACGACAGACGGGACCTCCACCTGTCCATCGTCATGGTCGGCGCCCACGACTTCCGCCGCAGAATGCTCGCCCGCCCTGCTTGGAAGAGCCGTATCAAGCTGTGGACCAAGTTCACCCCGCTCACGCCCGACGAAGTCCTGGAGACCGTGTACAAGTTCCATCCTGTATGGGATGCGGCCTCAGTCGAGGACATCCCGGTTATCGATGACGCCGGCTGCCACGGAAATTTCCGGGCATGGGCCGGGCTCACCGACGAACTTAAGCAGGCGTTGGAGGAGAACCTCGAACTCACCTACAGCCTGGAACTAGTGCTCTGGCTCCTGCGGAAGATGAACGGCTTCGACGACCCGGCCTGAGACCAAGTCTGTGCGGCCTCGTCAAGTTAACCCTCGAGATGCAGCGACATCCCCGAGGTAGGCCACCGTTGTGGATGTTTGCCTGTCCGGGCTTCCTGCGCTACAGGGACCCGCTGCCGAGAGGAATCCAGCCGACTGGTCGGCGTTCTACTGGAGGAGCGCGTCGTTCTGAGGGCAGTGATTCACCGCTACACTCGCCTGCGATGTCGAGCGTCTAGAGTCCGGATGGCAATGGGGACGTTTGTGAAGGTCGACGACCAGCGCCCGCATTGTCCCCGGAAATGCCGCAGGGCCTTCAGCCCCGGCGCTAACCCAACAGTCCCGGACCGGGCCCCGCTCCTTTGCGACGATCACATGCACCATGCGACCGCTCGTTGTGTGCGTCTCCGCGCGACGCAGATGGAAGTCTCGTACGCGGATTTGTTCCGCTTCAGTGCTCGCGCGGTGAGGCGTGTGCATTTTCGTGGGGCAGTGTGCCGCGTCCGTCGGTGGACTCGGCTGTCAGCGCCTGCTGATAGACCTGAACCGACCCTGCCGTCCGGCGCCTTCCAGTCACCTCTTCCAGCCGCAGCCAAGAGCTCGGCACGCGGGTACCGCGGCGAGCAGCACTAATGTCACAGGGCGGCGCATCTGTCGCTTTAGGTAGTGCATGAATTTCTGCCAAACCGGGTGATCTTGTCGTGTTTCGATGGGGAACTTGCCACACTGTGTGACTGTGGTGGAGGGGTTCACCGCGGACAGACCGAAGGGGAGGCGTTGTGTCGCAGGGTTCTGGGCGCTATTACCGGGCGGGTCACTGGGTGAACAAGTCCGGGGGTACGCGTGGCGGCCGGTTGGGGAAGAAGCAGGCCTCGACGGCACTGGTGGTGGGCTTGCTGCTTGTCGGGGCGTGGTTGGGGCTGTTCTCGCATGGGTCGGCGCACGGTTCCACCCCGCGCCCGGCCCCAACGGCCTCTGCGGGCCGTTAGTCGCCCAGCGGGGCTGGTGTTCCAGGCCCGTTCTGGTGGCGGGTCCGTGCGGCAGTCAGATTCGCGGTGGCTAGCCGCGGCTGGTCTGACTGCGTCGCCACCAGCGCGGGCGAGCAGGGCCTGTGCTCGTCTCAACGGCTAAGGACCGAGACGAGGAAGCGGTAGGTGCGGTCGTTGTGGATTGGGCTCGTAGTTGCTGCCATGCCGTTTTCCACTCGGCTTCCTGCTCGGCGGTCAGGCCGCAGGCGAGTAGATAGGCGCCGGTCGTGGTCCACCGTGCAGGCAGTGTGGTGCGGTTGATCAGCGTGCTGATGGTGCTGGCTGAGACGCCGGCGCTGCCGGCGACGTGCTGCACGGGCAAGCCGGCGACAGCCCGAACCTGTCCGAGGGCATCAAGGAAGTCCTGGGCGGTGGTGAAGGAGGCGGGGTCGGGCCATGCTGGTGCAGTCGGAGGGTCGGGAACCGCCGAGCGAGCGGCCTGGGGGCGGTAGGCGCGGTTGCGGGCCAGTACCAGGGCGCCGGCGGTGTTCCGGTCGCGTTTGTGCGGGGCCGGTCGGGCCTTTGCTGCGAGTTGCTCGCGCAGGTGCCGGTACACGGTTTCCAGGTCGAGTTCGGCAGGGCCGCCTGGTATTCCGGATGTCAGGCAGGCCAGCAGTTCCCCGGTGAAGGCGGTGTAGGTCTCGCCGGGCGGGGCGAGTGCGAGGGCGTTCTCGCCGGCCGCGGCCAGAAGGTAGCTGCCGTCGATCTGCGCGCTGTCGACGAGATCGTTGGTTGTGCCCATGAGGCCCAGCGCCCGGCCGCTGAAGCAGCAGTCGAGGATCACCACGTAGCGCTGGGATCGGCCTTCCCCCATGGCCTCGCGCAGCCACTGGTAGGAGATCCCCGTGTGGCTGCGGCCATGACGCGAGCTTGCCAGGCCCAGCAGGAGCTCGCCGCGACTGTCGATGAGCCCGTGCCCGCCGAAGTAGAACAGCAGGGTGTCGGTAGCTTCCTGTGCCTGCTGCCAGAGGACGTCAGCGACCTCTTGGCCGCTCTGGGGCTCGGAAATGATCGTGCAATGGCCTTCGGGCAGCCCCCATGCGTTGGCTGCGGTGAGCAAGGATGCTAACGCGGGCAGGTTGTTGGCCACAGCTGGCAACGGCTCGAGGAAGGCGTAACGGCTCACACCGACGAGTACGGCCCGTGAAGCGATGGGATCCGGCCGGCTGCTCACGGCTGTTGCCCCACGTCCTCGGTGCTGGCATCGGTACCGGTGTCGTTGCCGTCCGCACCGCCCTGGGAGCCGTGAACGTTGCGGTCCTCGGGGCCTGCGGCATCTGCGGTCCGCTGGAGAAGCTCAGCGATCCGGGCGGCTTCCTGCGGGTCACCAGAGGTCAGGACCACCTCGACATCTCCGCGGCGAATCGTCACCGGTGGACCGGTGGGCCTGGTCTGTCGCCACGTCATCAGCGACAAGACGAACGAAGCCGCCTGCCACCCGTTGTCTGTGACCATCTGGACGGCCTCCACCCAGCCGCCCATGCTCCCCGGCTGCGTGTCCGCCTGCCTGAGGGAGAGCTGGGCCATGCGCAGTGAAGGCTCGCGTCGTAACCAGTCGGCCAGCGAACGCAGATCGGCCTCCTGGCCTGTTCCGCTATCAATCATGATCTCCGTAAGCAGCGTGCCACCCCCCTTGGGCTCCTTCGAGTAGCTACCCAGTGTGGAGAACTCGTTCGCACGCCGCCAGTGCGCGCATCGAGTGGTGGTCGCACGGCCTCCACCCAGGGGCCGGTCATGTCAGCGGGGGCGTTTCCCGGTGAGCTCCTGCCACCGGTCGCGTGCGGCTTCGAGGTTCTGGTGGGCGTCGTGGTGCCGCGTGTCGTGTCGCTGGCGTTCTTCTACCTCAGAGATGTGCGCGCGTGCTGTGTCCTGGGCGGTGGTGTCCGCGCGAACCTCGGCGAGTTCCTTCTCAGCGACTTCTGCTTGTGCTGTGGCGCGGATGCGGTAGGCGTTCTCGTCGGCTATGGCGTTTTCCAGGCGGATGGCGAAGCGGCGGACGATGTCCTCTTCGTGGTCGCTGCGCGGGTAGCGGTGTAGGCAGACGTTGCCGTCGGCCGGGGTGAGGTACAGGAAGTGCTGGTGCTGGGCGTGATCGAGGCGCACGACCAGGTCGGCCAGCGGGATCTCCTTGTCGTCGACGAGGACGCTGTGCTCGTGCAGGCTGACGTCCCCGAGCTGGCTGATCATGCTTCCGCGTCCGGGGCGGAGCAGCCCGGCGATCCGCCGCTCGATGGCGCGCGCTTGCTCGCGCTGCTGGTGCTGTGCACGCTTCAAGTGGCCGTGGGCGGCGTTGAGTTCCTTGTCCGATTCCCGCTTGAGGGTGTCGGCTTGCCGGCGGGCGCGGTCGAGGTCGGCTCGGGCGCTGGCGTGGGCCGTGCCGAAGGCGAAGTCCCAGCCGCCGGGGTAGTGGAACAGGCGCCATCCGACATACACGGCGGCAGCCACCACGGCCACGGCCAGCCCGCTGACCAGATTCATCGATGCCCTCCCGGCATTGCTTGTCTTGACTGCCGCGCTCACCGGTGCGCGGCACCTGCCCGGCCCAGTGGCCCGCAGTAGGCCGCCGGCCCGCCCGGTCCTGCCCGAGTGCCGGCCCGGCATTGTCGCTGTGCGGGGCGGTGCCCCTCCCGCAGTTCATGCTGCCCGCGGCCCGGGTGTGGCATCCGAGCCGTGCGTGCTGCGTAACTCACCGTCGGCCTGCGCGGCCTCAGCTGCCTGGACGCTCACGCCGAGCGACCCGTCCGGAGGCGGTCAGATGGCCTGCATGCCCGATGCCCAGCCCAGGCCTCGGGCCGGTTGTGCGGCGCTGCCGGGGCTGTCGGCAAAGGCCGAAGGCATCGCGTCGTCCTCCAGGCGCACGTCGTGCGTGCCGGCGGGGGAGCGGGCCTCGTCGGTGCGATGCCCGCCGGGATCGCGGCCGGGTTCGATGAGGCCTTCGCGGGTGCGGGGCAGTGCCGCCAGTGCTTGTTCGGCGTCGGGGTGCCCGGCGGCCATCGCGGCGCGGAAGCACAGGTCGGCGCGGTGGTTGAAGTGCTGCCGCGCGTAGGAGTGCCCCATGCGCATCAGTGCGTGCGGGAGGTTGTGGGACTTCTCGATCCACCGTTCGAAGGCGTACTCGGCCGGCGGCGGTTCGGCTGGCGGCTGTCGCAGGGCGTGCAGGCGTTGCATGACGTCGGCGGCGTCTTCTTCGCTGGTACGCGCTGCTATGTCGGCCACGCCGGGTGTGCCCAGTGAGGAGCTGGCGATCAGCGCGTCGGCCTCGGCGGCGGTGAGCTCCTGGCCCCGGCCGACGGTCAGCGGCCGGTCGGCGGTATCCGGTGCCGGCGGCGGGCCGGCGGGCTGTGGAACGGTCCCGGTGCCGGCGGGCGGTGAAGAGGTGGCCTGGGTGGTGTGCCCGCCGAGCAGGAGCAGGTACTCGTGCAGAGCGAGGGGCTCGGCCTCATGCCCGGCCGGGTCGGTCCCGTGCGGGCCGTGCCACGCGTACGGGGGGCTGCCGGGGTCGTGTACAGGGTGGCCGGTGCGGGCTGGGGCCGCCTCGCAGCCTGGCGGTTGCTCGGGGGAGCCCATGGCGGTGGAGCCTGGCAGCCCGGCCCACATACCGGGTGCCGGGTGCCGGCCGTACGAGCCGTGCTCACTGCTCATCGAAGCCCCCCCTTTGGTTGCGCTCGTAGTAGCGGTGAAGGCGGCCCTCCACAGCTTTCTCCGTGATGCCGACCAGTTCCGCGATTTCCCGGTTCGTGTAGTCCTCGGCCCGCAGCTGGAGGATCATCTGCATCTCCCGCGGGAGCTGCGACAGCGCCTCGCGGGCGGTCTCCCGCGCCACCACCACGTCCTGGGGGTCGCTCGGGTGCGCCGTCGGCATCTCCTCCAGCGGCACCAGCACGATCTTCTTGGTGCGCAGCAGCTTCTTGTAGTTGTTGAGGAAGATCCACAGGCATCGGGTGGTGAAGAACGTCTTCAACCCCGCGCCCAGGGCGGGATCCCAGCTGCCGAGCACCATCTTCTCCAGCTCAAGAAGGCCCTGGGCGACGGTGTCCTTGCGTAGTTCCTCGCCTTCCTGCCTGGTCCACACGCTGCGCCCGCGGTAGGCGGCACCGGACTTGGCGTAGGTGAGGGTGGCGATCTTCTCCCAGATCAGGCCGCTGCTCATCCAGGAGTTGAGCGCCGCCAACTCGTAGCGCAGGAGCCGCTGGTACACCTTCTGTCCCAGCGGGGAGTCGAGGCCGAAGGCCCGCAGCATCTCCAGGAGCTGCTCGTCGGATATGCCCTCCGCCTCCAGTAGCGCCGTCGACGCGCGGCTGCCGGCTGCCGGTGCCTGCACGGCCGGGCCGTCGCCGGTCACCGCGCCCGGCGTGTGGATCCCGGTCACGGCGCTCCATGACGGGGCACGGCTATGCGGTGGTGCGGTGCGGGGACTTCCCGCGCGAGGCCCCTCGTTGATGACCACGCACTCCTCCTCGAAGCGCTACGCCTCATCGTCCGCCCGTGTGCTCCTAGTCGCCCCGGGCGGGCTTCCCCTCGGGGGACGGCACGAATATTTTTTTGCTTCCCCGCGAAGGGAGGCGGCCTGACGGTGACTAGGAAGCAGTGACGGGCGCTACCGCACCGGAGCACGTTCCCCGGGGCGTCCCGCCGTCTTGCGTCCCCCGGCGTGCGCTGTGGCGGCCGGGCGGCGCGTGGACGCCGCAGCCGACCGAGCCTCCCACACTCCGGGATGACAGGTGTCGGATAGGGTACTTCTAGATGACAGTGTCACAATGAACATAGCTGACAGGTAAGTTCGGCATGACGCACATCATATGGAAGTATGGCGACACTCTCCGCCCGTGAAGGAACACGATGCCCAGCACAGTCGATCCCAGCCTCAACCGCCGCAAACTGCGCATGGAGTTGCGGGTGGCCCGCGAGAAGGCCGGCCTCACCCAGCGCCTGGCCGCCCAGACCCTCGAGTGGTCACTGTCCAAGCTCATCCGGATCGAGACCGGCACGGTCAGCGTGTCCGTAACCGACCTGCGCGCCCTGCTCCAGCTGTACGGGATCGATGACCAGCAGGCGGTCGCCGCGCTGGAGGCAGCTGCCCGCGGCAGCAAGGGCCCCAGCTGGTGGGCGCCGTACAACGACGTCCTCACCACCACCTACGCCCAGTACCTGGGCTTCGAGAGCGCGGCGACCTCCATCCGCTCCTACCACCCGATCGTCATCCCCGGGCACCTGCACACGCAGGACTACGCGATGGCCCTACTCGAGCCCCGGGTCGAACCCGAGCGAGCCGAACGGGTCGTCGACCTGCGCATGGCCCAGCAGAAGCGGATCTTCGACGGTGGCCCGCAGGCTTCCTTCGTCCTGGACGAACTGGCCCTGCGCCGCACCATCGGCGGCGCGCACGTGATGAGCCAGCAGCTCGACCACCTGCTGGAGATGAGCGCCCGGTCGGCCGTCGACATCACCGTCCTGCCCGCCGACAGCGGCGCCCACTTCAGCACCCTGGGCAGCTTCGTCCTGCTCGGCTTCGCCGACGACGACGACCTTCTGTACCTCGAACACACCACCGGCAGCCTCACCAACCAGAACGACATGGACCTCATGGCCCGGTACCAGGAGTGCTTCGAGACGATCAGCTTGAGGGCTGTGAAGGGGGAGGCCGCAACCGAACTGATTACCCGTATCAAGGAGGAGTGCGGAAGGCGCTGAGGCCTGGTCACCGGCGCTCGCGGCGCAAGTCAGAGAGGCCTAGGTCTCACGATGTGGCGGCTCACCCGGCATCGCGCAGGCGATGTACCCCAAGGCGGACAGGAACCGCCCGCCCTACCGGCCCCCGATCCCCAGGAGGAAGCAACCGCTGCGTCGTTCCTCACGCCAGGTGTGGTCCGGGCTGCGATGGAAGACGACGCAAAGGCCGACCGACTCACTGCGGTGATCGAGGCGAAGAAGAACGCCGACATTGCCTACATGAAGGCCGAGACGGAACAGCGCAAGGACCTGCTCCGATCACAGACCGAGCAGATCAACAGCCGCTTCCAGAACAAGATGACCTGGGGGGTTGGAGGCGCGGTCGTCCTCGTCGCCGCGTTGTGGGCCTTCGGCGTCCCCCGCGCTATCAAGGGGATGCACCTTCCGGTGTCACCCGGCGTGGCGAAGGCCGCGGGCACGGCCGGCTTAGCCGCCATCGCCTGGGTGGCCACCGCTGTCTGGCGAAAGATACGCGCACGGATAGTCCGGCGCGCCGTCAGCGATGCGATGCGACGCGACGACCCGGTACGGACCGAAACCGTTTCTCCGCTTCCGGGCGGTCGGCAGACGCAACTACCGCCAGGGCAACAGGGCGGTCAGAGTCAGGCCGACGTCTCGTGAGGGGCTGGGCCACTGCGTGGACGATGCCCGCCGCCACGGAGAATCCCACTCCCGACACCAGCCACACCACGCGCTTGGCAGTAGTGCCGTCCGCCAGCAGCGACGCCCCCGCCGCGACCGCCATGGCAGCGGCACCGTACGACAGATACACCACGGCACTGCGTGCACGGCGTGAGATAAGCCGCCGCCCCTTGCCTGCCGGCGCCTCCACCGGTGTCAGCGCCTTCACCGCGCCCACGCTCCCGTACCGTGTGCGTTCACGAGACCTCTAACTCCCCGCACACCACGGCGGCGATGAACGCTCTCCACGCGGCGGCCGAGAAGGCAAGCTCGGCCCCTGCCTGATCCGTGGAATCGCGCGCCCTCACCCGGCCACCGCCCAGGGCGACCTCGACGCACTCGGTCTCGTTGCCGCAGAAGCTGCTCTTGCGCCACGCCTCTCGTGCCTCGGGCACTCGGACTACCTCCCCCGGCCGGCCATCCGGATGCCGGCTCTACTGCGGTCGCGCCCCGCAGACCCTTGCATCCGGCATATGCGATCCGGACCGAGTGCGCGGGGAGACTTCACGTTTCTGCAAGCCGTAAGCCCCAGAGGTACATCCGTGGCAGGCCTCCGGATATCTGGCATACCCACAAGATGTCGCCAGGGAACATGACGCAGTCTGCCGCATGCGACAACCGGCCAGTAGCCTGCGGGTAAGAATCATACTTGCGGAACTCTCAACGTCCAGCCAGAACCCGCCACCCTGCCTTTGCCTCCGCACGCCGGCGGACTGCTACCGCGTACCTGTCAACGCTGTGAGCCCGCGGAAATGAACGCGCCCACCCGGGAGATGCGAGACTACCAGGTCAGACGCGCCCTGCCTCCGAGGTCGGAAGCCTGCGCCCCGCCCTGCCTCGTAGTCATAATGGCGGACATTTGGAGCATCGGGAGAACCAGATCCGCGCAGGAATATTCACATTGATGGCAGAAACTGGCCAACGGGGCAGAGAAAACACCTGCACCAGAACTCCCTTTCCCCTGTGGCTTCTGCGAGGAAAGGGTGGCAAGTCGGTCCTTTCGTGGTCCTCGAAAGGGGCACCCATGCGCCCAGCGCATATGCCATTCAGGCATGCCGGAATAAGTCTGCGTATTGAAGTGGCACCAGACAGAAACATGCGACACGACTGTCTCAGCCGTCACGCTGGCGAGTTCCCAGCGGCCCGGAGTGCGGTTGGCCCGTGCCTCAGGCGATCGTCAGGGAGGAGCCTCGGGGGCGACTCCCCGGCCTTGATGTCGTTGCCGTCCCCGCGCGGCGCTGTCCAGATGGCGCTGCCTACCGGGAAGGAGGGCTGGCTCGCTGCGGCGGGCGTCGTGACCGTAACAGCTGCTGCTCCCGGCATCGGAGTGCAGTACCGGCGGCACGCGTCGGCCAGTTGCCAGGTTGGGAGCAGCGGGCCAAGGCGCAGCACGGATCTGTCGGCGCCCCTGAAGGGCTCACCCCAGGTTCCGGTAGTCGCCGTATGCGCTCCGCCGCAAATGGGAGGGGATTGTCCGGTGCCCTAGTGGTGTCAGCCTGCAGGAACTCACTCCCTCTCTCCACTGCCCGTCTGCCTCACGAGCGGTGGGACGGCGGATCTGCTGGCGGTCGAGCACCTCTTGTCGGCTGCGGACAGTGCCGTCGATGACCCACGGCTCTGGCTCGGCGAACATCATCATCTGATAGTTCTTTGGCGAGAGATGAGAACCTGATCAAGTCCCGGCCTGCATGGCAGAGCAACTGGCCTACCGGGTGAGGTCAAATCAGGCTCAGGAGCGCACGCGTCGGCGAACTGCCCCGCGGTCACTTCATGCGGTGTCCCAGACCAGTGGGTCTTCGTCTGCGAAGTCCGTAGAGGCGCTGGCAGCGGGGTCTGCTGCCGATGGGGGCCGGGCTGTGGAGGGCGGTGGGTGGGGGACGCTCGTCGTCCCAGCGGTTGCTTGGCAGCACTGGTTGCAGAGATCGGCCAAGCGCCACCTGCGTGAGGCTGCGTCAAAGGTCAGAGCGAGACGGATAGATCCGCTGCAGCCGCGGTGGGGCCGGTGCCAGGGGCAGCCGCGATGGCCGCACTGGCAGGTCCTGAGGTGGTCTGGGGTCAGGTCGCGGCGGGCGTGGCCGGCAAGATGGCTGATCACGGTGCGGCGTACGGCGGTTGTCCCCCCGCTGTGATCGCGTACTTGCCCGCAGGTGCGGCATTCCACAGCCGGCGTCCCATTGCGGGTGCGGATGTCGACGGTCCAGATCCGCGGCGGGTAGGGCGTAGGCCTGCCGGGCCCCATCGTGCGTGGCCTCCTGGTGTCGGTACGGAACGAACTGCGTATGGGCGGCCGGGGGAGTAGTGGCCCGGCGACACCGTAGTGCAGACCTCTGCCCTCTCGCGGTTCGCCCGTTCGCCCGCAGATAGGGCAGAGGTCTGCACTGACAGTGCAGGGGTCTGCACCGTCGGATGGACGGGTGACGATCTTCCTGCCCGACCCGGACTTCGACGCGCTCCGTCTGGAGCTGGCGCGTCTGCGGGCGGCCGCGGGATTGACCTATGAGCAGCTCGCTGAACGCGCCGGTCTGTCGCGGCGCACGGTCATCGAGATCGAGCAGGGCCGCACCATCGGCACCCTGAAGACCTGGCACGCGCTGGCCCACGCCTTGGGGGCCTCCTTCGACGACCTCCTCGGTGTCCTGTGCACCGACCACACCCCACCCGGCCGCCCCACCCCGTGATCGGCACCGGATAACCCGCAGGCAGGGTCTACCCGCACCGGTGATGCAGTGCGAACACCTTCTCGATGCGCGTGCTGCAGTACGAGGCGCGGCGTCCGGCCGGGGGACAGTGCCCGCCATGCTCCGGCGTGTCTGGCGTGTCGGCTGCGATCTTCACCGGCATGACCGCTGCACCTGACCACCCGAACCGCCGCTGGGACGGCTCCCGCAACACCGCCCACCGCTCCCGCAGCCTGCACCTGAGCCCGAGGGCCAGCACCCGGTTGCTGCGCTGCGGGCAGCCCGGACGCTGCCGCGACTGCGGCAACGCCATCGAGTGGTACTACCGCCCCGACCACCGCCCGGTACCGCTGCACCCCAGAGAACTGCCCGCCCATACCGTTCCTGAGCGCCGCCGCTGGCACGTGGCCGCCGGTCTCGCCTACCCCACCGCGGACGGCAGCGCCTGGTGCCGCCTCCCGCACGCCGCCCTGTGCCCAGCCCGCACCCCGATCGCGGAACTGCCGGAGCTGTCCGGGCTGCGCCGGGCGCTGGCCGCCCGTACCCGCCGCCTGATCGACACCGGAACCTTCACCCCCACCCCAGCAACCGCAGAACCGGCTGTGTGCCGTCCATCCCGCCCGGTCGTGCAGATCCTCGGGATCCGCTACCTGGCCGCCCGCCCCGTCGAGGAGATCGCCTGCCTGGCCCGCGCCACCACCACACGGGCACGCTGCCGCAGAACTCTTAGCGACACCGAACGGCCAGCCGGCATCTGGCGGCTCCTGCCGGCCACCGCGATGGTCGGGCAACTCGCCCTGCCGACAGGCCTACTGATGGCCGTCTACGACCTCTCCGCCCTGCCCGGGACCGAGCAACTGCGCTGGCGGGCACAGCGCTGCCCCCTCCACACCCACGCCACCGCCGAGATGGCCATGACCGACTGGGAACCCTTCGAACCGCTCACCCACCGCGAGCACATCCACACCCGACTACCGGACTCCCACCCCACCGCCCGCCCCGGAACCCGGCACCCCCGCCGGTGCACCCACACCTGACCCAGCCCGCCCATCCAGCGCTGTCCCAGCGACCTGCCCTTCACCGCGCCGCGTCCCGGAGAACCCCTGTGCACCAGCCCACCGACGAACAGACCGCCGCCGCCGAGGCCTTCCACGACGGCCAGCACCTGGCCATCCAAGCCGGAGCCGGCACCGGCAAGACCACCACCTTGACCCTCCTCGCCTCAGGCACCCCACGCCGCGGCCGCTACCTCGCCTACAACCGCGCGACCGCCACCGACGCATCCACCCGCTTCCCACCCACCGTCACCTGCACCACCGCCCACTCACTGGCCTACCGGGCGCTGGGCCACCGCTACCGCCACCGCCTGAACGCACCCCGCCGCCCCGCCTGGAAAACCGGCCAGGACCTCGGCATCACGACCACCGTCCGCATCGGCCCCCACGACATCACCCCCCGCACCCTCTCCCACACCGTGACAGGCACCATCTCCCGCTTCTGCCACTCCGCCGACCCGGTCATCACCCGCCGCCACGTCCCCGCCCTGCGCGGCCTGGACGACCCCGACCTCCACACAGAACTCGCCCACACCGTCCTGCCCTACGCCAACCTGGCCTGGAAAGACCTCCAAGACCCCGACCAAGGCCGGACACGCTTCGACCACGACCACTACCTCAAAATCTGGGCACTGACCCGCCCCCGCATCGACTGCGACTACCTCCTCCTCGACGAAGCCCAGGACACCAACCCCCTCGTCGAACAGGTCTTCCTCCACCAGAAAGACCACGCCCAACTCGTCATGGTCGGAGACTCCGCCCAGGCCATCTACGGATGGCGCGGCGCCCAAGACGTCATGACAGGCTTCAACGGCACCCACCTGACCCTGTCCCGCTCCTTCCGCTTCGGCCCCGCCCTCGCCCACGAAGCCAACCGCTGGCTGACCGCCGCCGGCACACCACTGCGCCTGACCGGCACTGACACCATCCCCACCACCCTCGACACTCCCGGCACCCCCAACGCGGTGCTGTGCCGCACCAACGTCGGCGCCATGACCGAGATCCTGGGCCTCCTCGGGACCGGCCACCGCACCGCCCTCGTCGGCGGCGGAGCACCCCTGCGCGCCATCGCCCTGGCCGCACGCGACCTCAAAGTCGGCCGCCGCACCACACACCCCGAACTCGTCCTGTTCCCCACCTGGGGCACCGTCCAGGACTACGCCGCCCACGACCCCTCAGGAGGCGACCTCCAGCCGTTCGTCGACCTCATCGACCGCCACGGCACCGACGACATCCTCGACGCTGTCGACCACCTCCACGACGAAGCTGGCGCCCAGGTCACCGTCTCCACCGCCCACAAGGCCAAAGGACGCGAATGGCCGAACGTGAAGATCGCCGACGACTTCCACCCGCCCAAAGACACCGACCAGCGGGACGAGAACGGCAACCCCGTACCCGGCCCCATCGACACCGCAGAAGCCCGACTCGCCTACGTCGCCATCACCCGCGCCCGCCACCACCTCAACCGCGGCAGCCTGAACTGGATCGACCATCACCCCGATACAGGAGCCCGACCCTCCCCGGTGGGTGCGGACCTGCCACGGCCTTGTTCACGGGTCTGTCCAGCCAACGGCTCTGTTTCGTAGTCGATGGTGACGGTCGGTGGCAGTCATTGCAGCAGGATGCGATGACGGAGGAGGTCGAAACCGGCGCGGCCGTGCATCTGCCGCATGATCTTCTTTGTTCGGGTGTTGACGCCTTCGGTGCGGCCGTTGCTCCAGGGCAGGGTGAGGCCGGCGTTGACGGCGGCGCGGTCGAGTTCGAGGCCGTTGCAGAAGCTGTGCAGGTGGGGCAGGTTGACGCTGCGGGCAGTGGTGATCCACTGGGTGAGCTTGTCGTTGTTGGCCTGGGCCGGGGTCAGGAGTGTGGCGAACTCGCCGGTGAGTCGCGCGAGTGCGGTCATCTCGGGGCAGGCTGCGGTGAGGAGGCCGAGCAGGGCGGTGTCCTTGGTCCGTAGGTGCTCGGGGTGGGTGAGCAGGAGCCGGGCGAGGTGGCGGGGGGTTGTCACGGGACGGTCGCCTTCGGCGCGGCCCTGGTTGAGGTAGCGGACCAGCAGGTTGGCGCTGCCGGTGTAGCCCAGCTTCCTGATCTCGTGCAGGAGGTGGGTGACGGGGACGGCCGGGGTCTCGGACCGGCGCCGGCGCAGGTGGTGGCGGTAGGGGTCGACCAGGGTGGGCCGGTAGCGGGGGGCGATGCGGTCGGCTGGCGGTTCGGGGCTGCGTGCGTAGCGTTTTACGGTGTTCAGGGCGAGGCTCAGTCTGCGGGCGCATTCGAGTAGGCCGACACCTTGGCCGAGGAGGGTGTGGACTTTGTGCCGGCGCTCGCGGGTGGTCTGCTCGCGGACGCCGCCGGGCCGGGGCGGGTTAATGGTGTCCCAGCACGGGGCGTGGGTACGGACCTCGGCCAGGACCTTGTCGCACGGGTTTTTCCACAGGTGCCAGCGGTCGCTGACCTGCACCGCATCAGGCAGGGCGCGTCGGATGGCCTCGGCGTAGGTGGCCGAGCCGTCCCGGCAAACGGCCTCGATCCCCTGTTTCCCGTGCAGCCAGGCCGTGAGGGTGGCGGCCTCGCGGCCGGGCAGAACATCGAGGCGTTCACCGGTCTCGGCGTCGATGATGATCGTGGCGTAGCGGTGTCGACGTTTGAGGGCGAAGTCGTCGACCCCGATCACCCTTGGGATCTGCGCTGTCGGCGGCGGGATGCCTCGAAGCAGCCGCAAGGCGGTGGCGTAGTCGCTGTTGTCGTTCCGGCTGTGTGGGGTGTGTCTCGAACTGAGGTTTCCGACCGGGTGATCGTGGAGGCGTCGCGGCATAGAGGTGGGGCCTTCTG
>NZ_CAJSLV010000041.1 GCF_907177275.1 Actinacidiphila cocklensis | reverse complement strand
AAGGCCATCGCGGAGGAGGCAGGCGTCGACGACTTCCTCGCCGAGGCCACCCCCGAGGACAAGATGGCCCTCATCAAGCGCGAGCAGGCCGGCGGCAAGCTCGTCGCGATGACCGGCGACGGGACCAACGACGCCCCGGCGCTGGCCCAGGCCGACGTCGGCGTGGCCATGAACACCGGCACCTCGGCCGCGAAAGAGGCCGGGAACATGGTGGACCTGGACTCCAACCCCACCAAGCTCATCGAGATCGTCGAGATCGGCAAGCAACTGCTGATCACCCGCGGTGCGCTGACGACCTTCTCCATCGCCAACGACGTCGCCAAGTACTTCGCGATCATCCCCGCGATGTTCGCGATCGCCTACCCGGGCCTGGACAAGCTCAACGTCATGAAGTTGCACAGCCCGACCTCGGCCATCGCCTCGGCGATCATCTTCAACGCCCTGATCATCATCGCGCTGATCCCGCTGGCCCTGCGCGGAGTGCGCTACCGGCCGTCGTCGGCG
>NZ_CAJSLV010000040.1 GCF_907177275.1 Actinacidiphila cocklensis | reverse complement strand
CGCTACGCACAGTGAGTATCGAGAAGTCTGAGTTGATGCAGGATCACATGCCGCAGGGGCGGCAGGAGGAGGCCGCGCGGCGGCTCGCGGGGGTGCTCTCGCCGCAGGCGATAGACGGCCTGATAGCGGATGCCGCGGACGCGGGGATCGGCCTGGACGGCGCTGGCGGGCTCCTGCAGCAGATGATGAAGGCGGTCCTGGAACGTGCCCTGCAGGTCGAGATGACCGATCACCTGGGGTATGAGGCTGGGGACCCGGCCGGGCGGGGCAGCGGCAACAACCGCAACGGCTCCTACCCAAAGACGATCACGACGACGGCCGGGCCGGTCACGGTGGACGTGCCACGCGATCGCGACGCGGCCTTCGAACCGGTCATCGTGCCCAAGCGCAAGCGCCGCCTGGCACAGGTCGACGACATGATCCTGTCGCTCTATGCACGCGGGATGACGACCCGTGACATCTCCACGCACCTGAAGGAGGTCTACGGCTCCGAGGTGTCACCGGCCC
>NZ_CAJSLV010000039.1 GCF_907177275.1 Actinacidiphila cocklensis | reverse complement strand
CCATTATGCTAAATGTTCTTGGAGACAAACATACAAAAGATAAAGAGCTAGAAACTTGCGAAAGAGCAAAGGCCTGAAGTCCGGCTGGAGTGAGTGGGAAGAGAGCGCCACGGACAGTATGTCGCAGGTAAAAAGTGCAGCCACGCAGACCTTTGATGGTATTGCACAGAATATGGCGGCGATGCTGACCGGCAGTGAGCAGAACTGGCGCAGCTTCACCCGTTCCGTGCTGTCCATGATGACAGAAATTCTGCTTAAGGGTTGTTTGACTAGTGCCTCTACTGCATGGGGGGCCAGAATGACTAGTGGCTGTCCCATGGTTAGCTTGCCTGCATCCTTTGTCAGTACGGCAATGGCTGCTACCATCCGTAGGCAAGGGGGCCACCCAGCTGCTACTGGGTCTAGCTTTTTGGACAGGTAGGCCACCGGCCGACGCCAAGGTCCCAGTTTTTGCGTTAGGACACCTTTGGCGTAGCCCTGCTTCTCGTCGACAAAGAGTTCAAAGGGCTTAGTCAAATCTGGCAACCCCAGGGCTGGGGCAGTTAGAAGAGCTTGCT
>NZ_CAJSLV010000038.1 GCF_907177275.1 Actinacidiphila cocklensis | reverse complement strand
GTAGGTAAGTGATGGGGTGACGCAGGAAGGTAGTCCAGCCCGGGCGGTGGTTGTCCCGGGGTAAGGGTGTAGCCCGAGGAATAGGCAAATCCGTTCCTCATACAGGGTGAGACCTGATGCCGAGCCGATTGTGGTGAAGTGGATGATCCTATGCTGTCGAGAAAAGCCTCTAGCGAGTTTTACGGCGGCCCGTACCCTAAACCGACTCAGGTGGTCAGGTAGAGAATACCGAGGCGTTCGGGTGAACTATGGTTAAGGAACTCGGCAAAATGCCCCCGTAACTTCGGGAGAAGGGGGGCCATGTCTGGTGATCCGTCTTGCACGGTGAGCTGGGTGTGGCCGCAGAGACCAGCGAGAAGCGACTGTTTACTAAAAACACAGGTCCGTGCGAAGCCGTAAGGCGATGTATACGGACTGACGCCTGCCCGGTGCTGGAACGTTAAGGGGACCGGTTAGTCACACTTCGGTGTGGCGAAGCTGAGAACTTAAGCGCCAGTAAACGGCGGTGGTAACTATAACCATCCTAAGGTAGCGAAATTCCTTGTCGGGTAAGTTCCG
>NZ_CAJSLV010000037.1 GCF_907177275.1 Actinacidiphila cocklensis | reverse complement strand
CGACGGCCGGGCGGAGGTCGCAAGCGGATCTCCGTCCTCGACCACGGCCTGCGCCCGGCCCTGCTGGCGCTGGTCGAGCCGGACGAGCGCGGAGACCCGATGTCCCCCCTGCGGTGGACAGTGAAGTCGACTCGCGCCCTTGCCCGGGAGCTGACCCTGGCCGGGCACAAAGTCAGTGCCGACACCGTCGCCGACCTGCTGCGGGAGGAGGGCTTCAGTCTGCAGGCAGCTGCTAAGACCCTGGAGGGAGCCCAGCATGCGGATCGTGACGCCCAGTTCCGCTATCTCAACGAGCGTGCCCGCGAGCACCGGGACGCCGGCCAACCAGTGATCAGCGTGGATGCCAAGAAGAAGGAACTCGTCGGAGACTTCAAGAACAGCGGCCGCCAGTGGCGGCCGGCCGGCGACCCGGTGCAGGTCGGCGTCCACGACTTCGCTGACCCGCAACTGGGCAAGGCCGTCCCCTACGGAATCTACGACATCGAAGCCAATACCGGCTGGGTCAACGTCGGCACCGACCACGACACCGCAGCGTTCGCCGTGGAGTCGATCCGCCGCTGGTGGCACAGCCAGGGCCAGGAAGCCT
>NZ_CAJSLV010000036.1 GCF_907177275.1 Actinacidiphila cocklensis | reverse complement strand
GGCCGGGTCCGGGACGGTGGTGCGCACGCGTCTGCGCAGGCGGATGCCGGTGATGGAGAACGTCCGCATGATCCGGGCGACCCGCTTCTCGTTGACCCGCTGCCCTTTCTCGCGGAGCTCGGCCGCCACTCGCGGGGAGCCGTAAGCGCCGCCGGACTCGCCGTGGATCTGACGGATCTCCTCGGCCAGGACCCGGTCCTGGCGCTGCTGGCCAGCCCGGGCCTCGGCGCCGACGAGCCACTTGTAGTAGCTGGACCGGTTCACGTCCAGGACCTGGCAGAGCCGCTTCACCTCGTTGGTGTCCCGGTGGTCGTCAACGAACTGGAAGCGGCTCCTCACCAGTTCGTCTCTCCGGCGAAATACTTGGCCGCCTTGCGGAGGATGTCCCGCTCGGTGGCGAGCTTGCGCTCACTTGCCTCGAGTTCGGCCACCCTCGCCTCCAGCTGCCGCACACGCTCGACCGGATCAGCGGACGCAACGGCCTCCCGAGGCCGGGCGCCCGGCGTCGCAGCCGCGGCTGTGACGCCACGGCGTTCGCGGTCCCGCAGCACCCACTCACGCAGGGTCGCCCGGTTGACGCCCAGGTCAGC
>NZ_CAJSLV010000035.1 GCF_907177275.1 Actinacidiphila cocklensis | reverse complement strand
GCGGCGGAGCGGCGAGGGCGCCGCCACCGCTGCCGCCAGGCGGTCTGCGGGCGTCCGCGCCAGGCCCCGCCCCGGGCGCCGCGGGGGGCAGCGGGGAGCCCTGCGCCCACCCGGATACGCCGATCTCGCGTGTCTCCGACACGTGTTTCCTCCCGCGGCTCGGACACGGCTGTGGCGCCGCCCGGGCGTCCCGTGCCCGGCGGCCAGCCGTGTCCCTGCCCCATACCTTCCCCTCCGGGGCACCGGACTCACCCCCGGCGGCCGCCGGTGCCGCGCCGATACGGGCCGCGTGGCGCGTTTCCCCGGTGCCGGTAGCGTCGTTGACGGGGCGTGAGTAAAGCGGTGAGGCGCGCGCTGCGCGCGGGTGCGGGTGCATGGATGGCTGCGGCGCTGTGCGCGACGGCGGTCAGCGGTTGCGGTACGGGTGCCGGCGGCGGCCGCCCCGACGCCAAACCGTCGGGCCGGACGGCGACCGCCGCGCCCCAGCTGTCCCGGGCGGTGATCGCCCTCGCGCCCGGCGACGGCGCCAAGGACGTCCCGGCGGACGGCTCCCTCGCCGTCACCGTCCGGCAGGGCAGCCTCACCCAGGTCATCGCGCAGTCCGCCGACGGCACCCCCGTCGCCGGGACCCTCTCCGCCGACCGGCGCAGCTGGCGGCCCGCGGGGAAACTCGCGCTGGCCACGCAGTACACGGTCGACGCCCTCGCGGTCGACCCGCAGGGCCGGGCCGCCGCCGAGCACGCCGTCTTCACCACGGTCGTGCCGCAGCACACCGTGATCGGCTTCTTCACCCCCGAGGACGGCGCCACCGTCGGCGACGGCATGATCGTGACCCTGCGCTTCAGCCGCCCGGTCGCCGACCGGGCCGCCGTCGAACGCGGCGTCACCGTCGGCGCCGAGCCCGCCACCACCGTCGTCGGCCACTGGTTCGGCGATCAGCGGCTCGACCTGCGCCCCGCCGGCTACTGGAGCCCCGGCACCCGGGTCACCCTGCGGCTGCGGCTGCGCGACGTCGAGGCCGCCCCCGGCGTCTACGGCACCCAGTCCAAGGACGTGCACTTCACCGTCGGCCGCGACCAGCGCTCCACCGTCGACGCGGCGACCCACACCATGACCGTCCGCAGGGACGGCCGCGTCGTCCGCAGCCTCGACGTCTCCGCCGGCGCCCCCGACCACACCACGTACAACGGTGTCATGGTGATCGCCGAGAAGTTCGCGGTGACCCGGATGGACAGCAGGACCGTCGGATTCGGCGGCGAGTACGACATCCCCGACGTCCCGCACGCGATGCGGCTGACCCGCTCCGGCACCTTCGTGCACGGCAACTACTGGTCGGAGCCCGGCGTCTTCGGCCGCACCAACGTCAGCCACGGCTGCATCGGGCTGCTCGACACCAAGGGCGGCAGCGCCGACACCCCGGCCGGCTGGTTCTTCACCCACTCCCTGGTCGGCGACCCGATCCGGGTGGTCAACTCCCACGACACCACGGTCGCCCCCGACAACGGCATGAGCGGCTGGAACCTCAGCTGGCAGCAGTGGACGGCCGGTTCGGCCCTCTGAACCCCGTTCTCATCGAATTCGAACCGCTGAACTCCCGCCAGGTGGAACCGAATCACTCCTTCGTGCGTCGATCTTCACGACCACGTGTCGAACGCTGCAGCCTGCCCGCGGCGCCCGCGCGCACGGTTGTACGCCTGCACGACAGCAAGGAGTGACACCATGTCCTGCTCGAACCCGGACTGCCGGAAAATGGGGTGCAGCACCGAGCCGAAGCCCCGACCGTCCCAGCCGACCGGCCCACGCAAGGGCTGAAACGCACCGGGACGCACCGCTCGCCCCGATATGCCCGCGGCTCGCACGTCCGTACGGCCGGCGCCGCGGGGGCTGACGCACACCGTGCCCGGGTACACAGCTGTCTGGGACGGAATGGTGACATAGCAGGGTGCCCGAGCACGCCCAAGGTGTGGTTGTCTAGCGCCGTCCGGGGGAGTCCAGGGCAGTGAGTGCGGGTAGCGCGCAGGGGAGTGGCGGAATTGAAGCCGATAGGTGTGGCGCCTGGCATCAGGAGAAATATGACGGCGCTCGCGCTCGGCGCTCTGCTGCTGCTGGGCACGGCGTGCAGCGGCGGCGGCAGCGGCAGCGGCGGCTCCGCGGCCGGTGACCCCAAGGCGCCGGCCGGCAGCCCGTCGGCCACCGCGGACACCGTCGCCTCGACCGCGGTCGTCTCGATCGCGCCGGGCGACGGCGCCGACAACGTGGCCACCACCGGCACCCTCAAGGTCGCCGCGACCGGCGGCAAGCTGTCCACCGTCGTGGTCAAGGACGACAAGGGCACCGAGGTGCCCGGCGAGATCAGTGCCGACGGGCTCGGCTGGACGCCGACCGGGCACCTCGACACCTCGACCAAGTACACGGTCGACGCCACCGCCAAGGACCCGGCGGGCCGCGAGTCCGACAAGCACTCGACCTTCACCACGGTCACCCCGAAGGACACCTTCGTCGGCTACTTCACGCCCGAGGACGGCTCCACGGTGGGCGTCGGCATGGAGGTCTACCTCAAGTTCAACCGGCCGATCACCGACAAGAAGGCCGTCGAGGAGGGCGTCCGGGTGAGCGCGTCCCCGTCCGTCCCGGTCGCGGCCCGCTGGAACGGCAGCGAGGAGCTGTACATCCGCCCGGCCGACTACTGGGCGGCCGGCACCAAGGTCACCCTCGACCTGGACCTCAAGGGCGTCGAGGGCGCCCCCGGCGTCTACGGCAAGCAGCAGAAGCAGGTGCACTTCACCATCGGCCGCCGCCAGGTCAGCATCGTGGACGCGGCCAAGCACTCGATGACGGTCTACCGGGACAACAAGGCGATCAAGACCATCCCGATCTCCTCCGGCGCCCCCGCGCACACCACCTACAACGGCAAGATGGTGATCTCCGAGAAGTACATCACCACCCGGATGAACGGCGACACGGTCGGCTTCGGCGGCGAGTACGACATCAAGGACGTCCCGCACGCCATGCGCCTGACCACGTCCGGCACCTTCATCCACGGCAACTATTGGGCGGCGCCCTCGGTCTTCGGCAACAGCAACACCAGCCACGGCTGCGTGGGCCTGCACGACACCCGCGGCGCCGGCGACCCCAGCACCCCGGCGGCCTGGTTCTACACCAACTCGATCCTCGGCGACGTGGTCCAGGTCATCAACTCCAAGGACAAGACGGTCCAGTGGTACAACGGCCTGAACGGCTGGAACCTCACCTGGAGCCAGTGGAAGGCCTGACCACCTGCCTGCCGTCGACGGCCCGCGCCCTGCTCGCAGGGGTGCGGGCCGTCGTCGTAGGCTCGCGGGATGACTGTGACCCTCGAAGTCGACGACGGTGTCGGCACGATCAGGCTGGACCGGCCGCCGATGAACGCGCTGGACAGTGCCATGCAGGACCGCCTCAGGGAGGTCGCCCGGGAGGCCGGGGCGCGGCCCGACGTGCGGGCGGTGGTGCTGTGGGGCGGGGAGAAGGTGTTCGCCGCGGGGGCGGACATCAAGGAGATGCAGGCCATGTCCTACGAGGACATGGTGGACCGCTCGGGGCCGCTGCAGGAGGCCTTCACGGCGGTGGCCCGGATTCCCAAGCCGGTGGTGGCCGCGGTGACCGGCTACGCGCTCGGCGGCGGCTGCGAGCTGGCGCTGTGCGCGGACATCAGGATCGCCGCCGAGGACGCGAGGCTGGGGCAGCCGGAGATCCTGCTCGGGCTGATCCCGGGCGCCGGCGGCACGCAGCGGCTGGCGCGGCTGGTCGGACCGTCGCGGGCCAAGGACCTGATCTTCACCGGGCGGATGGTGGGCGCCGCGGAGGCGCTGTCCATCGGGCTGGTCGACCAGGTGGTCCCGGCGGCCGAGGTGCATGCGCGCGCGCTGGCCTGGGCCGGGCGGCTGGCCCGCGGGCCGGCCTATGCGCTGCGGGCGGCGAAGGAGGCGGTGGACGCCGGCCTGGAGGCGGACCTGGACAGCGGGCTCGCCCTCGAACGCGCGCTGTTCGCCGGGCTGTTCGCGACCGCGGACCGCGAGACCGGGATGCGCAGCTTCATCGAGCAGGGTCCCGGAAAGGCCGAATTCCGCTGAGCGGGAGGCCGCGCGAGATCTGTACGATTCCCGTACAGGTGCTCGAAGGGCCGTAGCCCGCCGGTGGCGGCCTACCTTAAGGCAGTCTTAAGCCAGCCTTAAGGAATTTCGGGCCGCCACCGATCACCGGGATGGTTGGCTTCACCAACACCGCAGGCGGGGATGGCTGCCGAGGGGTGATTCTTGCCAGCGGAATATGCCGAAACAGTGGGATGGAACGGGTCATTCCTCTTCGCTGATTCCCTCGGTCGCACCCCGGGCTGTGACGTGTGCGGCCATGATGAACCCATGGCGGGCAGGGGTGGTTCCGAGCAGCCGCAGCGGGTGAACGCGAATACCGCCGCGGGTGCCACGCCCGTACTCGCCGCCGCCGCCGCCGACGCCGACGCCGCCGACGACGCCGCGGACGCGGCTGACGCGGCGGAAGCCGCGAGTGGCGTCCTCGACCTCCTGGGCGACCCGTCGGTCGCCGAGGTCCATCTGGCCTCGCGCCCCGAATCCGCCTCCACCGCCCGCCGGTTGGCGCTGTCGGTGATCCGCCTGTGGGGGCTGCCGCAGTACGGCGACACCGTGGAGCTGCTGGTCTCGGAACTGGTCGGCAACGCCGTACGGCACACCGGCGCCCGCAGCTTCGGGCTGCGGATGCGGCGGCGGCGCGGCTGGGTGCGGGTCGAGGTGCGCGACCCGTCGCGGGCGCTGCCCTGCCTGCTGCCGGTGCGCGAGCTGGACATCAGCGGCCGCGGCCTCTTCCTCGTCGACCGGCTCTCCGACCGCTGGGGCGTCGACCTGCAGCCGCGCGGCAAGACCAGCTGGTTCGAACTGCGGGTGCCCGAGCGGTAGTTCCGTTGACGGAATGCGAAGAGGCCCCTCGCGTCGGGTTGCGACAGCGGGAGGGGCCTCTTCGTGACCGCCGCGGAGCAGGGGGGTGTGGTCCGCGGCGCCTGTGGAACGGCTGTGCTCGGGTCGTGCGGCCGTTGTCACGACTCTGGCACGCGCACCCCGGCCGAGGCAAACCGGCATCGTGCTCATATAAGACATAAGCGGCAATCTGCCGAGCGATGTGTGGGTGATGTGCGCCACGCGCCTTGAAAATCACGGGAAATTCTCCTCATGGGCTTCTAATATTTTCTCGGGTTGATGCGACTCGGGTAAACCCTGAGGTGTGGGTGGGGGTAGCCCTAACCCGCAATGGGGGATGCGCCGGATGGGCCGGGGCCGCCTGCCGCGACAGAGTCGTCCATGAGCCGGTCGCCGCCCAGCGGCCGCCCCCGACCGAGGAGTTGACCATGGCCGCGCCGACGGCACGCAGCGGACCCGTCGCCGCTTTCGTCCGCTTTGTCATCTGCGGCGGCGGCGTCACCCTGCTGGCGAGCGGCGTGCTGCTGCTGATCGGCCACCGGGTGCCCTTCGCGCTCGCCAACGCCGTGGTCACCGTCGCCTCCACGGTCCTGGCCACCGAGCTGCACGGGCGTTTCACCTTCGGCCGCGGCAGGGCCGGATGGAGCGACCACGCCGCCAGCGGGCTGACCGTCGCGCTGTCGTACGCCTTCACCACCGGCGCCATGCTCGCCTTCGACGGGCTGTACCCCGGTGGCGGAGTGCTGCTGCGGCAGGGCGTCTACCTCGGTGCCTCCGGGCTCGCCGGGACAGCGCGGTTCCTGCTGCTGCGGCATGTGGTCTTCGCGACACCGGGCGTTGCCCGCGTTCCCGAGCGGCTGCGGCGCCAGGCGGCAAGGATGGGGAACGCCGGGCGGCGCACCGCCGTTCCCTACACCTCCGGGTCCCGACTGCTGCAAGGATCGTGAGTTCCATGACCAAGGCCAAGGGCATCGCCTTCGACGAGTTCGGCCCAGCCGGCGTGTTGCACCCGCTCGACATCGACGTACCCGAGCCCGGCCCCGGACAGGTGCGGATCGCCGTGCGCGCGGCGGGGGTCAACCCGCTCGACCACAAGATCAGGGCCGGGTACATGAACGCGGTCTTCCCGGTGGAGCTGCCACACGTGCCCGGCATCGAGGCGGCCGGAGTGGTGGAGTCCGTCGGGGAAGGCGTGACCGGCCTCGCGGCCGGCGACGAGGTCTTCGGGCCGACCGTCACCGGGGCGTACGCCGGGCTGGCCCTCGCCGAGGCCGCCAAACTGGCTGCCAAGCCGGCCTCCCTCGGCTTCCCCGAGGCCGCGGCGCTGCCGGTGGCCGCGGAGACCGCCTACCGCGCCCTCCACGAGCTGCACGTGCGCCCCGGCGAGACGCTGATCGTGCACGGGGCGGCCGGCGGCGTCGGCATCCTCGCCGTGCAGTTCGCCGTCGCCCGCGGGCTCCGGGTGGTCGGCACCGCCGGCGAGGCCAACCACGAGCACCTGCGCCGGCTGGGCGCGATTCCGGTCACCTACGGCGACGGGCTCGTCGACCGGGCGCGGGAGGCGGTCCCCGAAGGGGTCGACGTGGCCTTCGACACCACCGGCCTGGCCGAGTCGCTGGCCGCCTCGGTGGAGCTGACCGGCGCCAAGGACCGGGTCCTGACCATCGGCAGCCCGCTCACCGCGGGCGAGTACGGCGTCGCCTTCAGCTCGGGTGCGGGGCCTGACGGCTACTTCGGTGCGCCCGCGTTCGCCGAGGCACTGGCCCTGCACGCGGCCGGCACGCTCGACGTGGCGATCCACCGGGCCTACCCGCTCGCCGAGGCGGTCGACGCCCAGCGCGCCAGCGAGGCCGGCCACCTGCGCGGCAAGATCGTCCTGCTGCCCTGACCCCCCGGGCACCGCAGGGCGGGCCGGACCCCGGGTCCGACCCGCCCCTCGGAAGGGGCCGGCGATGCTCAGCCCGCGGCGGCGGTCAGGTGCCGAACACCTGGAATTCGTAGAGCGAATACCCGTACGCGGTCCCGCGCTGCGTGCCGTAGACGCGCACGTAGCGGCCGCTACCGCTGACGTTGATCGTCTGGTTGCCGCCGGTTCCTGTGGTCGTGCTGTAGACGGTGGTCCAGGTCGTGCCGTCGGCCGAGGTCTGGATCTGGAAGGCCTTGCCGTACGCCGCCTCCCAGTTGAGCTGCACCTGGCTGATGGTGTGGCTGGCGCCCAGGTCGACCTGCAGCCACTGCGGGTCGCTGAACGCGCTCGACCAGCGGGTGCCGGTGTTGCCGTCCACGGCGTTGGCGGCCGGGAAGCTGCCGTTCTCCGTGGAGGAGGCGGTGGCGGCCTTGCCCTGCGAGAGGTTGCCGCCGGCCGGCGGCGGAGTGGTGCTGCCGGGACCCTTGTTGTAGACGGCCACGTAGTCGATGTTCATCTGGCCGCCGGAGACGGTGGCGGCGTTCGGGCCGCCGCCGAAGGCGTCCGGGAAGCCGCCGCCCATCGCCAGGTCGTAGATGATGAAGAACGGGTGGTCGACGGCGGCCGTCCAGGTCGCGGCGGGCACCTGGCTGGAGTTGACGGTGAAGTAGTTGCTGCCGTCGAGGTACCAGCGGATCTGCTCGGGCGACACGGAGCGGTCGATCTGCACGGCGTAGGTGTGGTAGCCGGTCTGGCAGCCGGAGCAGGCGCGTTCGCCGCTGCCGATGCCGGTGGACTCGTTGCACGGGCCGCCGGGGTTGGTGCCGCAGTGCAGGGTGCCGAAGACGGAGCTGCGGGAGTTGATGTCCTCCAGGATGTCGACCTCGCCTGAGGTCGGCCAGGTGGTGCCGGTGCGCAGCGTGGAGCCGAGCATCCAGAACGCCGGCCAGTAGCCGGCTCCGTTGGCGGTCGTCAGGTTCGGCTGCTGGATCGATGACTGCATCATCACCACGCCGCCGGCCGGCGCCCCGAAGGTCGCCGCCTGCGTCTCGACGCGTCCCGACGTCCAGCCCGACCGCGGGTCGCTGCCGCTGTGCAGGGCCTTGAGCACCAGGTGCCCGTTGCCGTCCTGGAAGACGTTGGACGTGCTGTTGGTCATCGTCTCGATCTCGCCGGTGCCGAAGCTGCTGCCCGGGCCGGTGTCGTACTTCCAGTTGCCGGTGTTCAGACCGGTGCCGGCGGCGCCGCTGAAGTCGTCGCTCCAGGTGGTGGTGAACCCGGCCGGCGGACCCGGCACCGCGGCCGGGGCGGCGGCGGGTGCGGCCGCGGGCGCCGCGGCGGGGGTGGCCGCGCCGCCGGGCGCCGCGGTGACCGCGAGCCCGGCCAGGCTCAGCGCGCCGACGGTCAGCGCGGCCAGGCTCAGCCGGAGGCGCCGGCGGCGGGTGGGGGGTGTTGGTGCGTGTCCGGTGGACATGCGTGGTCTCCTGTCCCGATGTGCCATGTGGGGTGGCTGAGCGCTCCCGGGTCAACCGTTGAGAGCGCTCTCTTCGAGCAGGAGCTTTCTAGTACCGCACCGGACCCGCGTCAACCCCGCGGGTTCCTTCGGGCCGGGGGCGTGCCGTGCGCCCCCCACGCAGAGGAACGCAGCGGGGCGCCCCCTCCGGCAGGAGAGGGGGCGCCCCGGGCGGGAAGAAGGCTACGGGAGCAGGCGGATGACCTGCGGGTCGTGGTCGCTGGTCTGGTTGGCGAACTCGGAGTTGATGTGCACCACGTCGTAGTCGACACGCGTGTCCAGGTTCGGGCTGACCAGGATGTGGTCCAGGACCTGCGAGTTGCCCTCGTACACGTACGAGTACCGCTCCTTCGCCGGCAGCGTGTTGACCAGGTCGGTCAGCACCGTACCGTTCGCGGTCAGGCTCTGGACGGCCGGCGAGAACTGGTAGTCGTTCAGGTCGCCGAGCACGACCACGTCCGCCTTCTTGTCCGCGGTCTCCAGCTGCCGCACGAAGTCGTGCTCCAGGATCGCCTGGCGCACCCGCTGCACCTCGGAGCTGCGCACCGGCGGCTGCAGGTGGCTGTCGATGCCCTGGTCGCCGCCCTTGCTGTCGAAGTGGTCGGCGATGACGAACAGCTTCTTGCCGCGGAAGGTGAACTGGCCGACCAGCGGCTTGCGGCTGGTGTTCCACGCCTGGTCGGCGGGCGCGATACGGCCGGGGGAGGCGGTCAGCGAGGTGGCGTCGCCGGTGCCGGTGATGCCGACCGGGGTGGTCGAGTCGCCGCCGGCGATGTCGGTGAAGCCGACCCGGTCGGGGTTGAACAGGAACACCGAGCGGATGTTGCCGCCCGGCTGGCCGCCGTCCTTGTCGTTGACGGGGTCGATCTCCCGCCACTGGTAGCGCGGGCCGCCGGCCGCCGCGATCGCGTCGGTGAGCTTGGTCAGCGTCTGGTCGGCGGCGACGGTGCCGTCGTCGGTGGCGCCGTTGTTGTCCTGGATCTCCTCCAGGGCCACGATGTCGGGCGAGCGCAGGTTGCGCACCAGGCCCTGGGCGAGCGCGTCGAACTTCGACTGCGGGTTGTCGGGTGCCAGGTTCTCCACGTTGTACGTGCCCACGGTCACCTGGTCCGTGGACGCCTTCGCGGTGACCTCGGGCTGCAGGCCGCCGCTCGTGACGGTGCCCAGCGTGCGGGCCTGGAGCGCGTACGTACCGGCGAACTGGTTGTAGTCCAGCGGACCCGCGGTCGTCCCGCCCAGGGTGTCGCCGACGTTCGCGGTCGGGAAGGGCGAGGTGGCGGTCGGGATCAGCGACTGCACCATCAGGCGGCCGGAGTTGGGCTGGTCGTAGCCGGTGTAGAGGGTGCCGCCGCGCCTGGTCGGGTTCTGCCGCGGCTTGACCGTGACCCACAGCTCCGAGTACGGGTCGGTGGCGCCGACCACCCGGGTGTCGTCGATCTGCACGTTCATGCCTTCGAGCGACGCGTACAGGTCCAGCGCGTACTCGTCGGGCCGCAGCGGCAGGTCCTCGATGCTGCCGCCGCCGGCGCTGGGCACGAAGGCGTCGGGCACGCTCTTGTCGTTCAGCACCACGGGCGCGGGCAGCGCGTTGCCCGAGGACTCCTGGGTCACCGTGGCCTTGGTGATCTCGGTGATCGGCTGCGCGCCGGCGGCGGCGCCGCCCGGGTAGTACTGCGAGACGGTGCCGGCGACCGACACGCTGTCGCCGACCGCGACGGTCGGGCTCGCGCCGGTGTAGACGAAGATGCCCTCGCTGGTACGGGGGTTGGCGTCCGGGTTCGGGTCCTGCATCCAGAAGCCCTTGGACGAGCCGTAGTCCCGCACGCCGGTGACGATGCCGGTCGCGCCGGTGATCGGCTTGCCGGCGAAGGGCGAGTTGCGGGTGTCGCCCTGGATGTCGTGGATCTTCGCCTCGGTACCGGCCGGCGGCGTGGTGGGCGGCGTGGTCGGCGGGGTGGTGGGCGGGGTGGTGGGCGGCGTGGTGGGCGGCTGGGTCGGGCCACCGCCGCCGCCCGAGTTCTGCGGGGTGGGCGCGCCCGGGGTGAAGTCCGCCGCGTTGTCGTCGGTGTCGGTGAGCGTCGCGCTGCGGGTGACGGAGTCGCTGTTGCTCGCGCCGGCCGCCGCGCCGCTGCCCTCGTGCACCAGCGCCGTGCCGTAGCCGACCAGGTCCTTGACCCGCGGGTCCGCCGCGCAGTCCGCCGCGGTCAGGCAGGTCAGCGGGTCGGCCCCGGAGACCAGCGCGACGGTGCCCGTGGTGCCGGACATGTTGACGGCGCCGGCGGCGTCGGGCGTCGGCAGCGCGGTGCTGCCGCCGGCTCCCGCGCCCTCCTGGACCAGGTAGCGCCCGCCGCCGGCCAGCGACCCGGTCAGCGGCGTGGCCTGCCACTTGGAGGTCGGTGACGGCGCTCCCGGCAGGTACTGCACGCTGTAGGTGCCCAGGTCCACCGCGGCCGCACCGGCGTTGGCCAGCTCCACGAAGTCGTTGGTGTACGTGGCGCCGGAGTTGCCGCCGCCCCCGTAGACCTCGGCGATCAGCGCGTCGGCGGACGGCGCCGCGAAGGCGGCGTGCACGCCGACCCCGGCGATCACCATGGCACCGGCTATGCCGATCGGCAGGAATCGCTTGCGGAGCCCGGCAGGAAGGGATCGGGTGGGACGGGTTGACGCCTCGGCGGCCTCAGAGGGGTGCGACACCGGAGGGGTTCTCCTTCGGGGGGAGCGACTGGTGGTGACGGCGCGTCACCCCCGTCCGGGGGAGGGCGCGATCGGCCTCAAGATACGCGCGTAGATCCGGTCGCAGAAGGAGTTCTGAGGTTAAATCTGGGTGTTGTGTGCCGCGCCCGCGCCTTACCGGCCGATACGTCCGGCTGATCGCGGGTGACCGCCTGTCACGTGCGCCACTGCCGTATCGCGGATCCGCGGGGGCGGTGCCCGGTCAGTGGGCGGGGGCGGGTGCCCGGTCAGTGCGCGGCGGCCGCCTCGGCGCGGGCGGCGTCCCGTATGCCGGTGACGATCAGGTCGATGCCCCGGTCGAAGTACAGCTCCTGGTCGGAGCAGGCGGCGAGCGCGTCGGCCGCGGCGACGATGTGCGGGTAGCGGCGCGGGGACAGGGCGAGCAGCGTGGTGCGCTTGGCGCGGACCGCGTCCTCGTTCGCCTCGGGGTCGGGGCCGAGGTCGCGCCCCGGTTCCGCGATGGCCAGCGCGACCAGTGAGCCGAGGATCTGGCTGGCGGTCTCCGCGCTGCGCTCCACCGACATGCCGCCCTGGGCCATCAGCGCGAGCGCCCGCTCGGTGATGGCGAGGCCCGAATCGGTGGTGACCATGCCGTTGAAGACCAGCAGCGCCGCGTTGGGGTGCGGGCGCAGGGCGTCCAGGAAGCCGCTGAGCAGGTCGCGCATCTGCTCGTGCCAGGGCCGGTCGTCGGGCTCGGGGATGACCGCGCAGGACAGCAGTCGTCCGGCGAGGGCGACGAGCAGGCCCTCCTTGTCGGGGAAGTGCCGGTAGAGGGCCATCGGGGTGACGTCGTGCAGCTGGGCGACCCGGCGGATGGTCACCGCGTCGAGCCCCTCGGCGTCGGCGACGGCCAGTGCGGTGGTGATCAGCTCTTCACGGTTCAGACGCTTCTGAGCTGCCATGTCCGCTCAACCCTTCGCTCGCCGGCCACCCCCCACTGTGGTGTACAGCGTACACATCCGGGTCATGTGTACAAAGTAAGCAATGCATGTATGGTTGCGCCGTAAGCATACGCTGTAAACATCCCCCTGAGGTTGCTATGCGACGCAGTCCCCGGGCCACCCTGACCGTGCTGGCCCTCGCCCAATTCATCGTGGTGCTCGACGTGACGATCGTGAACGTCGCGCTGCCGCACATCCAGTCCGACCTCGGCTTCTCCGCCGACGGCCTGCAGTGGGTGATCAGCGCCTACACCCTGGTCTTCGGCGGCTTCCTGCTGCTCGGCGGCCGGGCGGCCGACCTGCTCGGGTCGCGCCGGGTGTTCGTCACCGGCCTCGTCCTGTTCGGCGTGACCTCGCTGGCCGGCGGCCTGGCCGGCTCGCCCGGGCTGCTGATCGCCGCCCGCACCCTGCAGGGGCTCGGCGGCGCGATGCTCTCGCCCGCCGCGCTCGGCATCCTCACCGTGACCTTCCCGCACGGCAGGGAGCGCAACATCGCCATGGGCGTCTGGGGCGGCCTGGCCGGCCTCGGCGGCACCCTGGGCGTGGTCGCCGGCGGCTTCCTCGTGGACGCGCTCAGCTGGCGCTGGGTCTTCATCGTCAACGTGCCGATCGTGATCGCCCTGGTGGTCGCCACCCCGCTGATCGTCCCGCACATCGCGCCGCACAAGGGCCGCCGCAGCTTCGACGCGCTCGGCGCGGTCCTGGCCACCGGCGGGCTGCTCGGCGTGGTCTACGCCGTCGTGCGCGCGGAGCCGCTGGGCTGGTCCTCGGGCGAGGTCCTCGGCTGCCTGGTCGGCGGGGTGCTGCTGCTGGCCGCCTTCCTGGCGGTCGAGACCCGTATCGCCTCCCCGCTGGTGCCGATGCGGCTGCTCAGGTCGCGCGCCCTGAGCAGCGCGGGCGCCGCGATCTCGCTGACCGGCGCGGCCTTCCTGTCGATGTTCTTCCTGACCGCGATCTTCCTCCAGCAGGTGCGCGGCGACAGCGCGTTGCGGGCGGGGGTGGAGTTCCTGCCGATGGGCGGGGCCGCGATCGGCGCAGCGGTGCTCGCCACCCCGCTGATCACCCGCTTCGGCACCCGTCCCGTGCAGATCGTCGGCACCCTGCTGAGCGTGGCCGGCCTGCTGCTGCTCTCCCGTGCCGACGCCACCGGCTCCTACGCGAGCCAGATCATGCCCGGGATCGTCCTGTTCGGGCTCGGCATCATCGCGGTGTCGGTGCCGGCCCAGATCGCGGCGGTGGTCGACGTCACCGACACCGACGCGGGCGCCGCCTCCGGCGTCTTCACCGCCTTCCAGCAGGTCGGCGGCGCGGTCGGGCTCGCCGTCGTGACGACGCTGTCGACCTCGCGGACCACCCACGCGCTGGCCGGCGGCGCCTCGCAGTCCGACGCAATGGTGGACGGCTTCCACCGCGGGCTGCTGGTGGCCGCGGCCTTCACGGCCGGCACGTTCGTGGTCACGCTGCTCTCGCCCCGGCTGGCGCCCAGCGCCGACCAGATCGCGGGTGCGGCCGCAGCGGCCTGACACCGGTGCGGGCGGCGGCACATGGCCGCCGCCCGCTGCGGTGCTGTGGGGCTCCTGTGCTAGCTCGCCGTGCACACCGGTGCGGGGACCGGTGAGCCGGGCGTACCGCTGGCGGTGAAGCCGAAGGAGACCGAGGCGCCCGGCGAGACGGCGCCGTTGTAAGGGGCGTTGGTGACGGTGAAGTTCGCGCCGCTCTGGGTCAGGGTGCCGTTCCACAGGCTGCTGATGGTCACGCCCGGCATCGACCAGCCGACCTTCCAGCCGGCGAGCGCGGACGTCCCCGGGTTGCCGACGGTCACGTCCGCCTGGAAGCCGCCCGACCAGGAGTTGGTGACCTTGAGCAGGGCGGTGCAGCCGGACCCGGCGGGCGGGGTGGTCGGCGGCGGGGTTGTGGGCGGCGGGGTGGTCGGCGGCGGGGTCGTCGGCGGGGGAGTGGTCGGCGGGGTCGTGGTGCCGTACGTCAGCCCGTAGCCGTACGGGAAGAGCGGTGTCTTGCCGTCGCCGTCGTTGATCGGCTCCTGCGAGGCGCTCTGCATCCACGACATCGGCAGCTTGCCGGTGGGCGCGTAGTCGCCGAAGAGCACGTCGGAGACGCCGTTGCCCTCGGTGCCCGGCAGCCACGCGGCCACCAGCGCCTTCCAGTCCGGGAGTTGGGCCGCGATGTCCAGCGGGCGGCCGGACACCAGCACGGTGACCACCGGCACACCGCTGGCCTTGAGCTTGGCCAGCACGCTCAGGTCGGCCTGGTCCAGGCCCATCGAGCCGGTGCGGTCGCCCTGGCCCTCGGCGTACGGGGTCTCGCCGATGACCGCGATCGCGGCCGCGTACGAGCCGTCGATCCCGTCACCGGTCTTGCTGTAGGCGACCTGCGAGGGGTTGGCCACCGCGGACCTGATGCCCTGCAGGATCGTCGTCCCCTGGGTGACCGCGCCGCTCGACCCCTGCCAGCTGATCGTCCAGCCGCCGCTCTGGTTGCCGATGTCGTCGGCGGACTTGCCGGCCACGAAGACCTTCGCCGACTTGGACAGCGGCAGCACACCGCCGTCGTTCTTGAGCAGCACCTGCGACTCGCGCACCGCCTGCCGCGCGACCTGCCGGTGCGCGGCCGAGCCGACCGTCGAGGTGTACGAGCGGTCGGTCAACGGGTGCTCGAACAGCCCGAGTTGGAACTTCCTGGTGAGGATGCGCCGGTTGGCGTCGTCGATCCGCGCCATCGTCACGGCGCCGCTGTTCACGTCGTTCTTCAGATCGCCGACGAAGCCCTTGTAGTCGGTGGGCACCATCACCATGTCGATACCGGCGTTGACGGCGGTGGCCACCTCGGCGGCGGTGAAGCCCGTACTGCCGTCGATCTTGTCGACCCCGGCCCAGTCCGACACCACGAAGCCGGAGAAGCCGAGCTCGCCCTTGAGCAGGTCCGTGATCAGGTAGTGGTTGGCGTGGTCCTTCACACCGTTCCAGCTGCTGTACGACACCATGACCGAGCCGACCCCGCGGTCGACGGCGGCCTTGAACGGCGGCAGGTGGATCGCCCGCAGATCCGCCTCCGACAGGGTCGCGTTGCCCTCGTTGACCCCGCCGTCCGTGCCGCCGTCGCCGATGTAGTGCTTGGCGGTGGCCAGCACCGAGGCAGGGCCGCCCAGCGTCGAGCCCTGCAGGCCGGTGATCTCGGTGGTCATCTGCGAGGGCAGGCCGGGCGTCTCGCCGAACGACTCGTACGTCCGCCCCCACCGGTCGTTGCGCGCCACGCACAGGCACGGCGCGAAGTCCCAGTCGATCCCGGTCCCCGACACCTCCTCCGCGGTGACCCGTCCGACCTGCTGCACCAGCGCCGGGTCGCGGGTCGCGCCGAGCCCGATGTCGTGCGGGAAGAGCGTGGCGCCGTAGACGTTGTTGTCGCCGTGCACCGCGTCGATGCCGTAGATCATCGGGATGCCCAGCGGGGTGCCCAGCGCGGTCCGCTGGAAGCCGTCGTACATGTCGGCCCAAGCGCCGGCGTTGTTCGTGGCGGGCGCCGACCCGCCGCCCGAGAGCACCGAGCCGATGCGGTACGTCGCCAGGTCCGAGGGCGCGGCGGCCAGCGCGGTCCTGTCGACCTGGGTCATCTGCCCGACCTTCTCGTCGAGCGACATCCGCGCCAGCAGGTCGTCCACCCGCTGCGCGACCGGCAACGACGGGTCCTGGTACGGCAGTCCTGCCGCCTGCGCTGCTGCCGGCGCGGCGGCGTCGGCGTTGACCGCCGCGTTCGTGAGGGAGAGCATCGCCAGCACGGCGCCGACGGCGACGCCCGCTCTGGGCAAGGTGATTCTTGGCATCGGGGTACTCCGGGTGGGGGGAGGCCGTGGGGGGCCTGGGAATGGGAGCGCTCCCATAAATAAGCCCAGGTCACCGTGTCTCTGTCAAGGCCTCGACTGCCTCCCGGGGGTGCGCGCGACCGTCCCGGATGGCGCGAGAAGGGCGTTGACGCGACAGCAAGCGCTTGCTACTTTGTGGTCCGCATCACGGCCCTGACATGACGAGAGAGGGCCTGCTGCGCCTGCTTCATGGCGCGTGTGGGTCAGTAACCGCTTTCATGCCACCGCTTTCTCCACCCGCTTTCATGCACGCTGAACGCCGCCCTCGGCGGCCCCCCACCGCACCTCTGGACGAGAGGTCTCAGCACCGTGAAACACACCCCCATGTCCCCTGCCCGCCGGCAGAAAGCCGCTGCCGCCGCCGGCGCGGCGGTCCTCGCCGGCGCGGGGCTGCTCGCGCTCCACCCCTCCATCTCGGCCGCCGCGCAGCCGCAGGTCAACAGCAACGCGCTGTACGTCTCGCCGAGCGGCAGCGACAGCGCGGCCGGTACGGAGGCCGCGCCGACGACGCTCACCTCCGCCATCACCCGGATCACCGCGGGCGGCACGATCTACATGCGCGGCGGCACGTACAACTACTCCTCGACGGTCAGCATCGCGCAGGGCAACAACGGCAGTTCCGGCGCGCTCAAGGAACTGTCCGCCTACCCGGGCGAGTCCCCGGTGCTGAACTTCTCCGCGATGCCCGAGGCCGACAGCAACCGCGGGCTCGCGCTCAACGGCGACTACTGGCACCTCTACGGGCTGACCGTGCAGCGCGCCGGCGACAACGGCATCTTCGTCGGCGGCAGCAACAACGTCATCGAGCGCACGGTGACCGCCTTCAACCACGACAGCGGGCTGCAGATCTCCCGCACGGCCTCCACCACCCCGCAGAGCGACTGGCCGTCGAACAACCTCGTCCTCAGCTCGGAGTCGCACGACAACTCCGACTCCGGCGGTGAGAACGCCGACGGATTCGCGGCCAAGCTCACCGCGGGACCGGGCAACGTCTTCCGCTACGACGTCTCCCACAACAACATCGACGACGGCTGGGACCTCTACACCAAGACCGACACCGGACCCATCGGCGTCGTGACCATCGAGAACTCCCTGTCGTACGACAACGGGACGCTCTCCGACGGCACCGTGAACGCCGCAGGCGACCGCAACGGCTTCAAGCTCGGCGGCGAGGACATCAAGGTCGACCACGTCGTCCGGAACAACATCGCCTACAACAACGGCCACCACGGGTTCACGTACAACAGCAACCCGGGCTCGATGACGATCTCCGGCAACGTCAGCATCGACAACAAGGAGCGCAACTTCTCCTTCGACGAGGGCACGTCGGTCTTCCGGAGCAACACCTCCTGCCGCAGCGGCAGCGGGTCGAACGACAAGACCGTCGGCGACGCGGACAGCTCGAACCAGTTCTGGGCGGGGACGAACGGGTCCCGCTGCTCGTCCTACAGCGGCGCGCTGGGCTGGTCCTACGGCTCCGACGGCGTCCTGAACGTCACCTTCGGCGGCACCCACGTGACCGGCGGCAGCACCGGCGGCTCGACGGGCGGCACCACGCCCCCCACCACCCCGCCGACCACCCCGCCGACGACGCCGCCCACGACGCCGCCGACCACGCCGCCCACCGGCGGCCAGCTGTTCACCGACGACTTCGAGGACGGCAACGCCAACGGCTGGACCACGACCGGCGGTTCCTGGGCGGTCCGCTCCAGCGGCTCGCACGTGCTGACCCAGTCGACCGTGGCGAGCACCGGGGTCGCGCTGGCCGGCTCGTCCTGGTCGGCGCAGAGCGTCCAGGCCGCGGTGACCCCGACGCTCTTCCAGGGCTCCGGTGAGTACGTCGCCGTCCTGGCCCGCGTCCAGGACGCGTCGAACTACTACGCCCTCGTCCTGCGCGACGCGAACAAGGCCGAGATCCGCCGGGTGTCGGGCGGCACGAGCAAGGTGCTCGGCAGCGTCTCCTTCACCGTCGGCACCGGCGTCCCGTACACGCTGCGGCTGTCGGCCCAGGGCAGCAGCCTGACCGGCTACGTCAACGGCCAGTCCGTCGTCAGCGCCAGTGACTCCACCTTCGGCAGCGGGAGGATCGGCCTGAGCACCTTCGACGCCACGGCCGACTTCGACAACGTCGCTGTGACCAGCTCGTAACTCCGCGCTACCCCCACCGTCGCCGGGCGGTCGGGCCACCACGGTGGCCGGGCCGTCCGGCGGCGCGCGGGCGTAACCTGGTCGGGACAGCGCCGGTTTCCGGGGAGGTCCGCGGTGTTCAACATCCTTGAAGAGTTGTTCGCGCCCGGGCGCAAGCACACCGACGACGAGCGCAACCGCCTTGAGCTGTTCCGCGACGAGGAGGGCAACGGCGATCCCGCCCGCGGCCCCATAGACCTCGCCTCGGGCAAGGTCGTGGTGCGCCCGCCCCGCTCGTCCCCCGAATCCGCCGGCTGAGGGATTCAGGCCCGGGGACCGGGCAGCCGCGCCGCCAGGATCGCGGACGCCGCCAGCACGACAGGGCCGGCCGCGCACAGGAGCGGCAGCCAGTGCTGGAGGGTTGGGAAGGACAGGTGGAGCCGGACGACGGCCACCATCACCAGCGCGAGCGGCAGGACCGTCCCCAGGACGCTGATCCGCGCGTATCCGAACCGGATCAGCAGGGGGAACTGGACGCCGATGTTGACGGCGAAGAGCACCCAGGACAACCCCAGCAGCGTGACCAGGTCGCTGCCGTGCAGCGGCACGCCCTCGGCCCGCGCGAGGAGGGCGGCCAGGCCCGCGCCCGCGCCGACGGTGCCGAGGAAGCCGGCCACCGCCCAGGCGTAGCTGCCGAGCACGACCGTGCGGTGCGGCACGGGCAGGACCGCGTACAGCGTCCTCAGGTCCGCCTTGTCGGCGACCACGAAGGGGTGCACGGCGATCAGCGGGGCCAGCAGCACCGCGAGCGCCGGTACGACGTGGTCGGGGTTGCGGGCGAGGATCAGCGTCAGCAGCCCGAACACCAGAGGCCCAGCGTCCGGTAGGGCGCGACCGTACGCAGGTGCAGCTGGGTCATGCGGACGACGGCGTTCACGCGCTCACCCCTCGCCGGCGGTTCCGCTGCGGTGCCGGCTGCTGTGTCGGCTGCGTCGACGGCTGCGGGGACGGCGATCTCCTCCAGGGTGGGCGCCTCGACCAGGACGCCGCTGCCGAGAAGGCCGGCCTCCTCGGTGCGCACGAGGGCTTCGGCCCCGCTCGACGTCCGCCTGACGCCGATCAGTTCGACGCCGACGAGGCCGCTCAGATCGTCCGGCCCGCCGCGCACCACCCGGTAGGCCGCCAGGATCTCGTCCTTGGGTCCCGTCCTGACGACGCGGCCGTCGTGGATCAGCGTCACGTAGTCGCCGATCCGGTCCAGGTCGGAGGTGATGTGCGTGGAGAACAGCACGCTGTGCCCCTCGTCGAGCAGGAAGTCCCCGATGATGCCGACCAGTTCGGAGCGGGCGACGGGATCGAGGCCGCTGGTCGGCTCGTCGAGGACCAGCAGCCGCGCCCGGTGCGAGAGCGCCACGGCGATCATCAGCTTCATCGCCATGCCGCGGGACAGGTCCTTGACCCTGGCCCGCAGGTCCAGGCCGAACTCGTCGAGCAGTTCCCGGTAGCGCGTGCCGTCCCAGCGGTCGTAGAAGGGGCGCAGCGTCCGCTCGACCTCTGCCAGCCGCCAGTCGCCCACCAGGTAGGTGCGGTCGAACACCACCCCGACGTCCTGGCGCAGCGCGACCGGTCCTGGCATCCGGTGGCCGAGCAGCTCGATCTCGCCGGTCTCGATGCCGCGCATGCCCAGCAGGCAGCGGATCGTCGTCGTCTTGCCCGCCCCGTTCGCGCCGATCAGCCCCATGACGTAGCCGGCCGGCAGCTCGAAGCTCACATCGCGCAACGCGAAGCCGCCGCCGACGGCGGAGCCGACGCCCCGCAGGGCGAACGCGAGATCCCCGGTCACCGGTGGTTCCTCCCGGTCTCGGACGGGTTCTCCTGCCGCTCGGCCTGCATGAGGCCGTCCAGGATCTCGACGAGGTCCGCGCGGCCGAGGCCGGCCCGCCGGGCAGCGTCCAGAGCGGTCTGCAGTCCGTCCTCCACCTGGCGCAGCAGCTGCTCGCGCACGAGAGCCGAGTCCAGCGGCAGGACGTAGGCGCCCTTGCCGGGGACCGTGGCGATGAAGCCCTCGGCGGCCAGCTCGGTGTAGGCGCGGTTGGTGGTGATGATGCTGATCCGCAGGTCGCGCGCGAGGGCGCGGACGGAGGGCAGGGCGGTGTCCTCGGCGAGGTCACCGGACAGGATGGCGGCGCCGATCTGCTCCTTGATCTGCTGGTAGAGCGGCACGCCGCTGCTGTTGGACAGCACCACCCGCACGACGGGCCTCCGTTCCTCGAATTCTGTACATGAACACTATATACAGTCGGAACGGTAGTGACACAAGCGTGCGGCGGGGGCGCCGCCACCGGCGGCGTCAGGGCGTGACGATGGCGAAGCCGGGGTCCGGGGCGGCGAGGTGGCCGAGGAGTTCGGTGATCCGGGCGGAGTCCCCGGTGACCTGCACGCCCTCCCGCGCGGCCAGGTCCGCAGGGGACACCGCGCCGACGAGCAGCGCGCGCAGGTCGGCCTCGGCGAGGGTGACCTCGGCCTGGGGTGCGACGGCGGCCGGGCCGCCGCCCGTGCCGCGGGTCAGGACGCCGTTGTGCAGCCGCAGGGTGACCGGGTCCAGCCCCGTGATGTTCCACCTGACCGCGATGTCGGCGTCCCAGGCGCGGGGGCCGTCGACCCGGATGGCCAGGGAGTCGAAGAGCTGGTCGAGGGTGAGCGCGCCCAGCATGTCGGAGGAGACGGGCGCGGTGGGGGTGCCGACCGGGCCGTCGCGCAGTTCGAGCGCGCCCATCAGGTAGAAGTTGCGCCACGTCCCGTTCTCGCTGCCGTACCCGAGCTGCTCCAGCGCGTCGGCCTGGAGCTCGCGGGCGCCGGCGTGGCCGGGCTCGGCGAACAGCACGTGGTGGACGACCTGCGCCACCCAGCGGAAGTCGCCGTCCGCGAAGGACTCCCGCGCCCGGCGTACGACCTCGTCGGCGCCGCCCATGAAGTCCACGTACCGGCGGGCCGCCTCGACGGGCGGGTGCTCCCACAGGTGGGCCGGGTTGCCGTCGAACCACCCCAGGTAGCGCTGGTAGACCGCCTTGGTGTTGTGGCTGACCGAGCCGTAGTAGCCGCGGGCGTGCCAGGCCCGTTCCAGCGCGGGCGGCAGCTGCATCTGCTCGGCGATCTCCAGCGCGGTCATGCCCTGGTTGAGCATCCGCAGGGTCTGGTCGTGCAGGTAGGCGTACAGGTCGCGCTGCTCGCCCAGGAAGCGGATCAGGCGCTCGCGGCCCCACACAGGCCAGTGGTGGGACGCGAAGGCCACGTCGCAGTCGCCCGCGAACAGGTCGATCGCCTCGGCCAGGTAGCGCGCCCAGACGTGGGGGTCGCGGACTTCTGCTCCCCGCAGGGTCAGCAGGTTGTGCAGGTTGTGGGTGGCGTTCTCGGCCATGCACAGCGCCGCGCGGTCGGGGAAGTGGATGTTCAGCTCGGCCGGGGCCTCGGTGCCGGGCGTGAGCTGGAAGACCATGCGGATGCCGTCGACGGTCTCGCTCTGCCCGGTGGCGCTGATGTCGCGGGTCGGCGGGATCAGGCCGACCGCGCCGGTGGACGTGGTCTGGCCCAGCCCTGCGCCGACCTGGCCGCGCCCCCCCTTGGGAAGGGCGGCGCCGTACATGTACGCGGCGCGGCGGCCCATCGCGGTGCCGGCGTAGACGTTCTCGCTGACCGCGTGGTCGAGGAAGCCGTGCGGGGCGAGGACGGGCACGCCTCCTGCGATGTCCTGGTCGGTGACGACGCCGCGCACACCGCCGAAGTGGTCGACGTGGCTGTGGGTGTACAGCACGCCGGTCACCGGGCGCTCGCCCCGGTGCTCCCGGTAGAGGGCCAGGCCCGCCGCCGCGGTCGGGGCGGTCAGCAGCGGGTCGATGACCAGGACGCCGCGCTCGCCCTCGACGAGCGTCATGTTGGACAGGTCGAAGCCGCGGACCTGGTAGATGCCGTCGGCCACCTCGAACAGGCCGTGGTCGGAGCAGAGCCGGCTCTGCCGCCACAGGCTCGGATTCACCGTGTCCGGGCAGTCCCCGTCGAGGAATCCGTACCCGTCCAGGTCCCACACCGTGCGCCCGGTGCCGTCGGCGATCAGGTTGTCGCGCGCCGTGCCCATGAAGCCGCGCCTGGCGTCCTCCGCGTCCTGCCGGTCGTCGAACGGCAGGCGGTCCCTGACCGACCGGTTCGCGGCGGCGATCGACGGCTGCGCGGGCTTGGGCTCGGTGCGCGAGGACATCCGGTCTCCTGGGGGACGGTGGACAGGTCCGGGGGCCGCGGGCAGGCACGCCCCCTGCCACTCTCGCCCGGACCTGCCGCCCCCACCACCGCTGGTGCGCCGTCAGGGACGGGGCGCGGGCGCGGCGGCCGCGGGGACGGGCGGCCGCAGGTACGGCGGCCGCGGCGGCGGGTCAGCCGGTCGGGGATGCCCCGGCGAACAATGGTGCGGGTGGCGCGCTCGCGTCCGTCGCGCTGCTGATCGGCCAGCGCGTACAGAGCGGGTGACCGGGGACGGGGTGGAAGCCAAAGCCGGCAGAGGCGTGGCCGGGCTGGAGACCGTGCTGGCCTCCGCCGCCGAGAGCGTCCCCGAAGCCGAGGCAGTCGACGCCGAAACCGTGGAGGTCACCCAGGCGCTGGACCGCGAGATGGCCGAGGCGAGGCCCGCGGGTGCGGATCGGAAGGAAGGGGAGGTGACGGGGGCGGCGGCGGACGCACCCCACCCGAAGAGGAACCGCCGGAGGAGGAGCCATCGAAGGGCAGACTGGCCCAGGAACGCGGGCGCAATTACGAGGAGCATCTGAAAAAGAAACTCGGCGGGAGGGACGGGTTCAGCAGGGGCATCCCCTGGAAGATCGTACCCATGGAGTAGGAGCGCGAGTTGTCCAGGAGTAGCGACATCGACCTCACCTTCGAGTACCCGGTGACCGTCGCCGGGGTGCTCGGCACCCTGGCAGGCCACGGGTGGGGGCCCGTGGAGCCGCTGGGCGTGTCGTACATGCTCGAGGGCGACGACGACTGGGACTGGACGTCGGTGGAGCCGGAGCAGGCTGAGGAGGTCGTGGCGCGACTGGACGCGCCTGATCTCAGCGGAACGCATGTGGGGCTTGCCATTTACCATCCGCAGGCCGCCACGGGCGGGAACCTCTTGTTCTTCCCGGACCGAAACACGGTGGCGTTCACTCCTGCGATCTACCGCCGGGAGGTCCCGGGTGCACGCGAGATGACGGATATGGCGTGGTACGTGGAGCATCTCGTCTACCCCCTGCTCGACGGGGGTCTGCTCGGCTACGAACTGCGCGACATGGCCGACTGACGTCGTGCAGTGCGGTGATGTCGCTCACGGTCGTACAGGTTGGCGGAGCGGGCCGAGAGCGTAGGTGGAAGCGGAGTCGGGCGCCGGGGATGGTGCCGACGGGCGGGTACCGCTGGCCCAGCGCCGCCGGACGGCGTCCAGGAAGCTGAGTGCCCCGAGGGCCTGGTTCATGAGCTGGCCGGGCTGGCTGCAGCGCATCGGTTGCGGCGAGTTCGCGGATCGTACGGGCGGGCCTGCTCGCCGATGAGGGTGCCCGCGGTGAGTAGGCCGCGGCGCTGGGCTTCTCACAGCAGCGTCATGCGGTCGAGGGGTTCGCCGCGGTGGTGCAGGGCGCCGAGGCAGTGGTGGGGCTGGCCGTGCGACGGGACGGCGAAGTCCTCCGGCCGCATCCGGCCGACGACCTCGACCATGCCCTTCGGCTGGTCGGTGAGCGTGGCCAGGAGCAGTCGCTCGTCCTCTGTGACCGGCTGGACCTCGGCCGGAGCCGGGCCGACGGGCTCCGGCGGGGTGGGGGTCTCCGGGCGGGGTTCGGTGCCCCGCCCGCGGGCGAGGTCGTCCCGCACCGGGGCAGGGGTGTCCGCGTGGTGCTGGGCGGTAGCGGGGGCATCACCGCGGAGGGCGTCGGCGCGGGCGATCTGGTGCAGGCGTACGGCGTGCTGCTGCTGGATGAGGCACTCCTGGAGGCAGGCGCCGTTCCATGGACTTCTCAGGGACTTTCAGCTCTGTCGGAGGGACTTCCGAGGGACTTCCGCCGTACGAGCACGAAAGGCTCCGACAGAGCTGAAGAGGTGAAGCGGTAGGTCAGGGGCTATCTGGTCAGCACTCGATGACGTTGACCGCGAGGCCGCCGCGGGCGGTCTCCTTGTACTTGACCTTCATGTCCGCCCCGGTCTCCTTCATCGTCTTGATGACCTTGTCCAGGGACACGTGGTGGCGGCCGTCGCCGCGCATCGCCATGCGGGCGGCGGTGACCGCCTTGACCGCGGCCATGCCGTTGCGCTCGATGCAGGGGATCTGGACCAGGCCGCCGACCGGGTCGCAGGTCAGGCCGAGGTTGTGCTCCATGCCGATCTCCGCGGCGTTCTCGACCTGTTCCGGGGTGCCGCCGAGGATCTCGGCGAGGCCGCCGGCGGCCATGGAGCACGCGGAGCCGACCTCGCCCTGGCAGCCGACCTCGGCGCCGGAGATGGAGGCGTTCTCCTTGAAGAGCATGCCGATCGCGCCGGCCGCGAGCAGGAAGCGCACGACGCCGTCGTCGTCGGCGCCGGGGACGAACTCCCGGTAGTAGTGCAGGACGGCGGGGATGATGCCGGCCGCGCCGTTGGTGGGGGCGGTGACCACCCGCCCGCCGGCCGCGTTCTCCTCGTTCACGGCCATCGCGTAGAGGGTGATCCACTCCATCGCGCGGGCCGCCGGGTCTCCCTCGGCACGCAGCTGGCGGGCCGTGGTGGCGGCCCTGCGGCGGACCTTCAGGCCGCCGGGCAGGATGCCCTCGCGGGTCATGCCGCGCTGCACGCACTCCCGCATCACCTGCCAGATCTCCAGCAGGCCCGCGCGGATCTCGGCCTCCGAGCGCCATGCCTTCTCGTTCTCCAGCATCAGCGCGGAGATCGACAGGCCGGTGTCCCGGGACAGCCGCAGCAGCTCGTCGCCGGTGCGGAAGGGGTGGCGCAGCTCCGTGTCGTCCAGCTTGATCCGGTCCGCGCCGACCGCGTCCTCGTCCACGACGAAGCCGCCGCCGACGCTGTAGTACGTCTTCGCCAGCAGCTCCGCGCCGGTGGCGTCGAAAGCCGACAGCGTCATGCCGTTGGCGTGGTAGGGCAGCGAGCGGCGGCGGTGCAGCACCAGGTCGGTGGCCGGGTCGAAGGCCACCTCGTGCGCGCCGAGCACCGTCAGCCGCTTGTCCGCGTGGACGGCGGCGACCTCGGCGTCCACCGCCTCGACGTCCACCGTGCGGGGGGAGTGGCCGGCCAGGCCGAGCAGCACCGCCTTGGGGGTGCCGTGGCCGTGGCCGGTCGCGCCGAGCGAACCGAACAGCTCGGCCCTGAGCGCCGCCGTCCTGGTCAGCAGGTCCTCGGTCTTCAACCGCTGCGCGAACATCCGGGCCGCCCGCATCGGTCCCACGGTGTGGGAGCTGGAGGGGCCTATGCCGACGGAGAAGAGGTCGAATACGGAGATTGCCATGCGTTCAGTGCTCCCGGTTGACCGCGGACGCCGTTGTCCGCGGGTTGGTGCTGGTGCGCTCCGCGGTGTGCGGCGGGGGGGGGTGCCGCACACCGCGGAGCAGTTCATGACGCGAGCGTCGGATACAGCGGGTGCCGTTCGGCCAGTGCGGTGACCCGGGCGCGGAGGGCGTCCGCGTCGAAGGCCGGCTGCAGCGCCGCCGCGATGATGTCGGCGACCTCCTGGAAGGCTTCGGCGTCGAAGCCCCGGGTGGCCAGCGCCGGTGTGCCGATCCGCAGGCCCGAGGTCACCATCGGCGGCCGCGGGTCGTTGGGGATCGCGTTGCGGTTCACGGTGATGCCGATGCCGTGCAGCCGGTCCTCCGCCTGCTGCCCGTCGAGCGCGGAGGCCCGCAGGTCGACCAGCACCAGGTGGACGTCCGTGCCGCCGGACAGCACCGCCACGCCCGCGGCGGCCAGATCCTCCCGGCCCAGCCGCTCCGCGAGGATCTTCGCCCCCTCCAGCGTACGTGCCTGCCGGTCGCGGAACTCGTCGGTGGCCGCGGCCTTGAAGGCGACAGCCTTGCCGGCGATGACGTGCTCCAGCGGGCCGCCCTGCTGGCCGGGGAAGACCGCGGAGTTGATCTTCTTGGCCAAGTCGGCGGTGGACAGGATGACGCCGCCGCGGGGGCCGCCGAGCGTCTTGTGCGTCGTGGTGGTGACCACATGTGCGTGCGGCACGGGCGAGGGGTGCAGCCCGGCCGCGACCAGCCCGGCGAAGTGGGCCATGTCGACCATCAGGTACGCGCCGACCTCGTCGGCGATCCGCCGGAAGGCTGCGAAGTCCAGCTGCCGCGGATACGCCGACCAGCCGGCGATGATCAGCTGTGGCCGGTGCTCCTTGGCCAGCCGCTCGACCTCGGCCATGTCGACCAGGCCGGTCTCGCCGTCGACGTGGTAAGCGGCGACCTTGTACAGCTTGCCGGAGAAGTTGATCTTCATGCCGTGGGTCAGGTGGCCGCCGTGCGCCAGGTCCAGGCCGAGGATGGTGTCGCCCGGCTTGAGCAGGGCGAACATCGCGGCGGCGTTCGCCTGCGCACCCGAGTGCGGCTGGACGTTGGCGGCCTCGGCGCCGAAGAGCGCCTTGATCCGGTCGATGGCCAGCTGCTCGATGACGTCGACGTGCTCGCAGCCGCCGTAGTAGCGGCGGCCCGGGTAGCCCTCGGCGTACTTGTTGGTCAGCACCGAGCCCTGGGCCTCGAGGACCGCGACCGGCGCGAAGTTCTCCGAGGCGATCATCTCCAGCGTGGACTGCTGGCGGTGCAGCTCGGCGTCGACCTCGGCGGCGACCTCGGGGTCGAACTCGTGCAGTGACTGGTTCAGGAGCGACATGGGATCTTCCCTGTGTGACGGGGCGGGGGCGTCGGATCAGGCCGCGGTGAAGGCGTCGTACTCGGCTGCGGTCAGCAGGTCCGCGCCCTCCTCGGAGACCTTCACCTTGAACAGCCAGCCGCCTTCGAAAGGCGCGGAGTTGACCAGCGACGGGTCGTCGACGACGTCCTGGTTGACCTCGGTGACCTCACCGGACACCGGGGCGTACAGCTCGCTGACGGACTTGGTGGACTCCAGCTCGCCGCAGCTCTCGCCCGCGGTCACCGTCGACCCCACCTCGGGGAGCTGGACGAAGACGACGTCACCGAGCGCGTCGGCGGCGTGCGAGGTGATGCCGACGGTCGAGGCGCCGTCCTCGGGGGCGGTGAGCCACTCGTGCTCCTTGCTGTACCGCAGCTGCTCAGGATTGATGCTCATGACGGAATTCTCCCGGATGCGAAGAGGTGGTGGCGGAGTCGGCGCGGCAGCCTGTGGACAACCTGCCGGCTGTGGAAAACCTCGGAGGTTCAGCGCTCGCGCTGGTAGAAGGGCAGTGCCACGACACGGTACGGCTCGCGGCTGCCGCGGATGTCGACCGCCACCCCCTCCGTGCCGGGCGCGGCATGGGCGGCGTCCAGGTACGCCATGGCGATCGGCACGCCGAGGGTCGGCGAGGGTGCGCCCGAGGTGACCTCGCCGATCACCGCGCCGGACGCGTCGGTGACCGTGTAGCCGGCGCGCGGCACCCGGCGGCCCTCGGCGACCAGCCCGACCAGCTTGCGCGGCGGGATGTCCGCGGCCCTCGCCGCGGCCGCGGTCAGCGCCTCGCGGCCGACGAAGTCACCGGACTTGTCGAACTTGACGACCCGCCCGAGCCCCGCGTCGAAGGGCGTGACCTGCGCGGTCAGCTCGTGTCCGTACAGCGGCATCCCGGCCTCCAGGCGCAGCGTGTCGCGGCAGGACAGCCCGCACGGCACCAGCCCGGCGTCCGCGCCCGCCGCCAGCAGCGCCTGCCACAGCGGCTCGGCGTCCGCGGGGGCGACGAACAGCTCGAAACCGTCCTCGCCCGTGTAGCCGGTCCTGGCGATCAGCGCGGACACGCCCGCGACGGTCCCCGGCAGCCCCGCGTAGTAGCGCAGCCCGTCCAGGTCCGCGTCCGTGAGCGCCTTGAGGATGCCCGGCGCCGCGGGACCCTGCACGGCCAGCAGCGCGTACGCGTCCCGGTCGTCGGTCACCTGCGCGTCGAACTCCGCCGCGCGCACCGCGACCGTGTCCAGCACCGTCTGCGCGTTGGAGGCGTTGGCGACGATCAGATAGCGCTGCTCGGCGAGCCGGTAGACGATCAGGTCGTCCAGGATGCCGCCGTCCGGCGCGCAGACCATCGTGTAGCGGGCCTTGCCGACCGCGAGCGCCGACAGGTGGCCGACCAGGGCGTGGTCGAGCGCCTGCCCGGCCTGCGGCCCGGTCACGGTGATCTCGCCCATGTGCGACAGGTCGAAGAGCCCGGCCCTGGTGCGTACGGCCTGGTGCTCGTCGCGCTCGCTGCCGTAGCGCAGCGGCATGTCCCAGCCGGCGAAGTCGGTCATGGTCGCGCCCAGGGCGCGGTGCACCGCGTCCAGGGCGGTACGGCGTGGGGACGCGGCGGGCGGTGCGCTCAGCGGCTGGTTCGACGGTTCGCTCATCGAAAGGGCTCCCAAAGGCGGCGGACGGGGACACGTACTGCGGCCGGGGCACTGACCCCGGCCTCCCCATCTGTCATCGGAACCTGAGAGGTTCACCGTGACCCCTGCGGGCCGCGGTTTGCACCTTGGGTGGGGCGGGACCGGTGACGACGGCCCGCCCGCTTTTCAGATCTGCCTCGCCCGCGCGGTATCTGTGCCTGAGAGATTCAAGGGAGGACTTGCTCCTTCGGCGCCCTGACCCCCTGGTGAGGGGCCCGGAACTCTCCCGCGCGGCCTCCAACGGCCGGTATGCGTATGTGTGGCCATCATTGCATGCCCGGGCGTCCCGGGCGCTCAGCCGCTACTGTTTCCGGGCAGGACACGGGCGCCGACAGTGGCACAAGCGCGGACAAGGGTGGACATGGAGAATCCGGCACCGTACATATGGCCGGCGAACGAGCTGGAGGAAGTGCTCGCGGCGAGCCTCGGCAATCCCTCGGCGACCCCCCGGCTGCTGGAAGTCCTCGGTCGTTCCCATGTCTGGGTGCCGCTGCCCAACGGCGGCCCGCCGGGACCCGAGGGCCTCGACCTGCCCACCCTGGAACTGGGCGGTGCCCCCTATGTGCCGGTGTTCAGCTCCGAGCAGCAGTTCCGGCAGGCCGCCGACGGCATGTCCTGCACGGTCGCGCCGGTGCGCGAGTTCGCCCGCGGGCTGCCGTCGCTGATCGGTATCGCCGTCAACCCCGGCGGCGCCGTCGGAGTGCCGCTGCCGCCCGCCGCCGTCGCCGAGCTGTGCCGCAGCAACGACCGGGCCGGTGCCTACGGCGAGCAGAGCCCCAGCGGCGCCCGCGTACGGCTCTGGGAGCCGGCGCCGGAGGACGAGCCGGTGGACTTCCTGGCCGTCGCCGCAGCCGAGTACGCCGTCACCCCGGTGGTGCTCAGCGCCCGCCGTGCCATGGCCGCCGTCGAGGAGGACCCGCCCGCCCTCTTCGTCGGCGTGGAACTGGACGGCTGGCGCGACCAGGACAAGGCCCTCGCCATGGACGCGCTCGGCCGTGCCCTGGGCGCGGTGCCGCTGCCCTGGCCGGTCCACCTGATCCTGCTGGACATCGCCCAGGACCCGGTGGGGGACTGGATGCTGGAAGCCGTACGGCCCTTCTACAGCCGGGACTGAGACCGCACGCCGGGCCAACTCGGGTACACAGCAAGATGCTTGCGTATACCCGGCGTATACGTGCCATTTAGCCGGCGCCGCTTGAGTCGGTCAGCATTCCACCGGGAACAGCCGACCTGGTTTGATGGCGGGACACCGAACGACGGGAAAGGGGCGGTCCGACGTGATCGCGGGCGCGCAAGGCGGCGCGGCGGCCGGCCATGTGGAGCAGATGCTGCTCCAGGTGGCGCCCGGCCGGTTCGACGCATACGAGAACCTGCTCGCGTCGCTGGCCGACGGCCAGGTCTGGATGCTGCTCTGGCAGGGCGCACCGGGGTCGCCCGACGCGCAGTACGCGGCCATGGACGTCGGCGGTCAGCGCTACGCCCCCTGCTGCACCTCCCCCAGGGAACTGGCCGCCAGCGGCTGGAACCGCGACCACGAGATCGTCTCGGGGCGGGACATCGCCCTGACCCTCTTCCCCGAGCACTCAGGACTCTGGCTCAACCCGCACGCCAACGGCGGCGGCGTCGGCATCCCCTGGCCCGACCTGCGGCGGATCGCCGGCGGCCTCGACCTGCTGCCCGCGGGACCGCTGCAGATCGGCGAACCCTCCCTGCAGATCCCGCAGTTCTACGCCCTGCTCGCCACGGCCGCGCACCGCACCCCCGCGGTCCGCGCCCTGCGCCAGGCCTGGGTCCAGCCGGCCGTGGGCGAGGCCTACCTCGCGATCGGCGTCGAGGTCTACGACTCCTCGCCGCAGGCCGTCGAGTCGGTCCGCCTGATGATGCAGCAGGCCGCCTCCGGAGTGCCGGAGGGCCTGTCCGTCTCCACGGTCGCCATGGCCGACACCTACGACTCGGTCGCGATGTGGCTGCGTGCCAACGCCCAGCCCTTCTTCGACCGCGAGGCCTTCTCCGGGCCGCCGGCCTGGGGTCCGCCGCCGCGCACCTACTGACCCGCCCCGCGGCCCTGACGCGGCCCTTGGCGGGCTCCTGGCGGCCGCTACGGCAGGAGGCCCAGCGGCGGGGCACCCAGCGCCAGCAGGTCGGCGTGGAAGCCCGGCAGCGTGAAGGACGCGGATCGCTCCGCCCGGGCGCGAGCGCGGGCGATCTCCAGCTTGCCCCAGGTGTAGCGGCCGTAGCCCGCGTCGAAGGTGCCGCGCCTGGCCTCCGAGGCCGCACCCGCGGGGGCGAGATGGGCGTACCGCATGAAGAGCCGCGTGGCCTCGGCGACGTCCATTGCCCCGGTGTGCATACCGATCGCGCAGGTCAGCCGGGTCACCCGGACCAGCGCCTCCAAGGCGACGCCGATGGCGAACCGCGGGTCGCGGGCGCGGAAGCCCTCGTCGAGGCAGACCTCCTCCACGTAATGTGCCCAGCCCTCGCAGAACGCCAGGCTGTGCAGGATCTTCCGGACCGGGCTCTTCGCGTGCCGCAGCGCCCGCCCGTGGGCGAAGTGGCCCGGCGCGACCTCGTGCACGGTGATCGAGGGCAGGCTCGTCCGGCTGAAGACCGTCAGCCACTCCTCCCGCTCCTGGGCCGGCCAGTCGGGCTCGGGCGGTGTCACGTGGTACCAGGACGGCGACTCGGGCTCTCCCGGCCCCGCCCAGGTCATCATCGCCATCGCCCAGCGGCGGGACTGAGGTGCGGGTCCCACCAGGCACTCGCCGTCCAGATACGGCGCCAGGCGGCGCTCCCGGGTGAAGGCGATGACCTCCTCGGTGAGCCGCGCGGCGGCCGGGATGACGCCGTCGGCGCCCGGATGGTCGGCCAGCAGCTCCGGGATCAGCTCGTCGACCGACCGCTCCCGGTCGAGCACCCGGCACGCGTCGGTCAGCAGCTCGCCCAGCCTGACCCGCTCCCGGTCCGCGGCGTCGGAGAGCGCCGCCAGGTCCACCTCCATGCCCTCCTGCGAGCCCATCAGGGCGGCAAGGGCAGGGCCGCCGAGCCGCGGGTCGGGGTCGCCGTTCAGGGCGGCGTGCTCCAGATGGGCGATCAGCCGGCCGTGCGCGGCAATTGCCGCGGCCTCCACGTCGCCCTGGTCCGCGTCGACGTCGGCTGCCAGCCCGTGCGCGGACCCGAGCAGCGCGGTCGCCACGGGCGCGCTCACCCGATCGAGTGAGGCCAGCGCCGCGTCCACCGCGTCGGGCCACTGCTCCAGATGTTTGCGGCGCGCGGCGGCACGTACCTTGCGGGGCGCGTACTCCCGGTCGTAACAGGCGAGTTCGAGGTTGGACAGATGCGGGTACGGGTCCCGCCTGTGCAGTTCGAGGTCCCCGTACTGCACTCGCAGCGACTCCTCGAAGATCGCCAGGTGAGCCTCGTCGTGCGGGTCCTCCAGCGGTGCGGAGTCGCGCTTCGCGCTGTCGACCGCGGCCAGTGCCCGGCGTATTCCGTCGGGGGAGAGGTCCTGCACGCGCCCGTCGTAGTCGTGCAGCCCGGCCATCTCGCGGACGGTGGGCATCATCAGGTCGCACACCGCGCGAAGCCGATCATCCATCCCACGACCGTAGCGTCGTCTCCGCCGTCCGTCTGCCCGGGACAGCGGGCGACTGCGCGCGCGGCGTCAGGTCTGGCCCGCGGTCCTGGCACGGGTGACGGCAGGTCCGATCGCCCTGACCACCTCCGCGACCTCGTCCGCGGTCGAGGTGTGGCCGAGCGAGAAGCGCAGCGTGGCCCTGGCGTGGGTGGCCGGCTGGCCCATGGCCAGCAGGACGTGGCTGGGCTGCGCGACACCCGCGGTGCATGCCGAGCCGGTCGAGCAGGCGATGCCCTGGGCGTCCAGCAGCAGCAGGAGGGCGTCGCCCTCGCAGCCGGGGAAGGTGAAGTGCGCGTTCGCCGCGAGGCGGCCCTCGGGGGAGGGGTCGCCGTTGAGGATCACGTCGGGCACCGCGGCCCGTACACCGCGCACCAGTTCGTCACGCAGCGCACCGACCTCCGCGGTGTACTGCTCCCGCCTTTCCGCGGCAATTGCGCCGGCTGTGGCGAAGGCCGCGATGGCCGGCACATCGAGGGTGCCGGACCTGCTGCGCTCCTGCTCGCCGCCGTGCAGCAGCGGCACCGGGGTGTCGTCCCTGCGCAGCACCAGCGCGCCGATGCCGTACGGGCCGCCGACCTTGTGCCCGGTCACCGTCATCGCGTCCAGGCCACTGGCGGCGAAGTCGACACCGGTCTGCCCGAACGCCTGCACCGCGTCGGAATGCATCGGCACGCCGAACTCGGCGCATACCTCTGCGAGGGCGCTCACCGGGAGGATCGTGCCGACCTCGTTGTTCGCCCACATGACCGTGACCAGGGCCACGTCCTCGGGCCGCGCCGCCAGGGCCGCGCGCAGCGCCTCGGGCTGCACCCTGCCGTAGGAGTCCACCGGCAGCCACTCCACGACGGCGCCCTCGTGGTCGGCCAGCCAGTGGACGGCGTCCAGCACCGCGTGGTGCTCCACCGGGCTGGCCAGGACGCGGACCCGGCGCGGGTCCGCCGCCCTGCGCGCCCAGAACAGGCCCTTGACGGCCAGGTTGTCCGACTCCGTGCCGCCGCCGGTGAAGACGATCTCGCTCGGGCGCGCGCCGAGGGCTGCCGCCAGGGCCTCCCGCGACTCCTCCACGGTCCGCCGGGCACGCCGGCCCGCCGCGTGCAGGGCGGACGCGTTCCCCGTCACGGTGAGGTGTGCGGTCATCGCCTCGACCGCCTCCGGGAGCATGGGCGTGGTGGCGGCGTGATCGAAGTAGGCCATGATCTCCCGATTCTACGTTCCACTGGGGTGCTGCCATGCCCCGGTGACTGCTCCTCGCGCTGCGCGCCCGCCTGCCCCCCGGGGGGTGCCCCTTTCCCCCGCCCCGGGACCTTCCCCCGGTTCGTGGTTGCGCGCGCAGTTCCCCGCGCGCCCTGGGTGGGTGCCACGTGCGGTGGCGTTCGCAGTTCCGGTCCGCTCCGGCTGGCCGCCCGATTCCCCGCGCCCCTGAGGTCCTGCCCCTTGAGCTGCGTTGCTTGCCTGCGGCCGCGTCGTGGTTGCGCGCGCAGTTCCCCGCGCCCCCATGGGCTTGCCTTCTGCGGGGAGGGCGAGCCTCCGGCAGGGGCCGAATGCTGTGCGTTGGAGGACGCAGGCCAACAGGGGCGCTGGGGTACCCCCAGGCGAAGCTCTGAGGGCGGAACTGCACGACCGGCCACGGACCGGGGGAAGGTCCCGGGGCGGGGGACGGGGGCACCCCGGGGGGTCAGGGACGCGGGGCGCGAGCCAGCTGGCGGGACTGGGCCACGAGGCGATCCGCGGAGTCCCAGACCTCCGCGTCCTCCTCCAGCAGGCCGCCGGCCAGGTTGCGGGTCGTCAGGGAGACCCGCACCGGCCCGGGCGCGGGCCGGCACCGCAGGTGCACGGTCAGTTCGAGCGTCGGCACCCACCCGGCGAGCCCGAGGTCGAAAGCGGTGGGCGGCAGCGCGTCGACGGCCAGCAGCAGCGACATCGCGTCGTGGTCGCGCCCGTCGGCGAGGCCGAGCCAGCCGCGCATGTCGCCGGCGCCGGAGGGGGCGCCGATCGCCCAGCCTGCGGTGGCGGGGTCGAGCCGCAGGTCGAGCCGGTCGAGGATCGCGGTGGAGCCGACGACGGGCCCGGGCACATCGTCGGGCGCGTCGGCCGAGCTGACGCAGTCGTCGTAGGACGGCATCACCGGCGGCTTCGCCGTGGTGCGGACGTCGTCAGGGAGCGCGCCGAGGTCGCCGTACGCTGCGACGACGCGGATGCGCTCGACCTCGCGCCCGTCCTCGTCGTGCTGGTAGAGCGAGGCCTGCCCGGTCGACATGGTGCGCCCGGCGCGCACCGTCTCGGTCCTGATCACGGCGGGACCCGGCTCCGACGCCGTCAGATAGTGCGCCGTGATGGTGATCGGGTCGGGGTGCGGCAGCGTGGCCCGCAGGGCGCGGCCGACCATGGCGAGCAGGTAGCCGCCGTTGACGGCCCTGATGATCGTCCAGCCCGCCGACAGCTCGGCGTCGTACGTGCCGGGCTCGCCCGGCCTGGCCACCACCGCGGTGTCGCGGTCGAACTCGCTGTCCTCGATGGCCGCACGGGCCGCTGCATATGCCATGAGTCGATGTTACCCATCAGTAGGCGCGGGTTGTCCAGGCCGGTAGGAGCCCGAAGTGCACAACGCTGAGCGCCCGCTTATCTCTTCCGGTCGGGCGTACCGAAATCGCGCGCCCCACTGATGGAGTGGATTCCCCGCCCGTGCGGCGCCGCGCTCGATCGCCGGACCACGCTTCCCCCGGTGGACGGCTCGCCGGTGGCACCGAGCCAGGTCGACGCCCGCAGCCTCGGCTTCCTGCCGCCGGAGGGCTGCCGGGCGCACCGCTGCCCGCCCCCTGTGGATAACCCGGCGGCCCGCCGCGGACGGGCCGTTACCCTGGACGGGTGAACGACTTCCCCCATCCCCCCGAGCGCCGGCGGCTGCGCGTGCTCGCCGCCATGAGCGGCGGCGTCGACTCCGCGGTCGCCGCAGCCCGCGCCGCGGAGGCAGGGCACGACGTGACCGGCGTCCACCTGGCGCTGTCGGCGAATCCGCAGAGTTTCAGGACCGGTGCCCGCGGCTGCTGCACGGTGGAGGACTCCCGGGACGCCCGCCGCGCGGCCGACGTCATCGGCATCCCCTTCTACGTGTGGGATCTCGCCGAGCGCTTCCGCGAGGACGTGGTCGCGGACTTCGTCGCCGAGTACGCGGCGGGCCGCACCCCCAACCCCTGCCTGCGGTGCAACGAGAAGATCAAGTTCGCCGCGCTGCTCGACAAGGCGCTTGCGCTGGGCTTCGACGCGGTCTGCACCGGGCACTACGCGACGGTGGTCACCCGCGAGGACGGCTCCCGTGAGCTGCACCGGGCGAGCGACGCGGCCAAGGACCAGTCCTACGTGCTCGGCGTGCTGGACGAGCGGCAGTTGGCGCACGCGATGTTCCCGCTCGGCGACACCCTCACCACCAAGGACGAGATCCGCGCCGAGGCCGCCCGCCGCGGCCTCGCGGTGGCGAAGAAGCCCGACAGCCACGACATCTGCTTCATCGCCGACGGCGACACGCAGGGCTTCCTGGCCAAGAGCCTCGGCAGCGCCGAGGGCGCCATCGTCGACGAGACCGGTGCCCAGGTCGGCACCCACGAAGGGGCGTTCGGCTTCACCATCGGCCAGCGCAAGGGCCTGCGGCTAGGCATCCCCGCGGACGACGGCAAGCCGCGCTATGTGCTGGACATCTCGCCGGTCGACAACACCGTCACCGTCGGCCCCGTGGAAGCCCTCGACGTGACCGCGCTCACCGCGATCCGCCCCCGCTGGTGCGGCACCCCGCCGAGCGGCGCCGCCGCGTACACGGCGCAGTTGCGCGCCCACGGCGAGGACGTACCGGTGACCGCGGAGGTCGTCGGCGGCGAGCTGCGCGTGCGCTTCGCCGACCCGGTGCGCGGTATCGCACCGGGACAGGCCGTGGTGCTCTACGACGGCACGCGCGTCGTCGGCTCCGCGACCATCGCCACCACGGACCGTGCCACCACCCGCAACCAGGAGAAGCCCTCGGTGACCGTATGAACATCGGCGTCTTCCTGTCCGCCGCCGACCTCGGCAAGCAGTACACGGAGCCGGCCCGCGAGTTCGGCAAGCTGCTCGGCGACGGCGGCCACACCCTGGTGTGGGGCGGCTCCGAGTCGGGCCTGATGAAGGTCGTCGCGGACGCCGTCCAGGAGGCCGGCGGCCGGCTGGTCGGCGTCTCGGTGGTCTTCCTCCACGACAAGGCGCGCACCAACGCCGACGAGATGGTCGTCGCCGCCGACCTCGCGGAGCGCAAGGCCGAGCTGCTGCGGCGCTCCGACGCCGTCGTCGTGATGGTCGGCGGCACCGGCACCCTGGACGAGGCGACCGAGATCCTGGAGCTGAAGAAGCACGGGCTGCACGGCAAGCCGGTGGTGCTGCTGAACAGCGCCGGTTTCTACGACGGTCTGGAGCTGCAGCTGCGCAGGATGGACGCCGAGGGCTTCCTGCCGCTCCCGCTGTCCGAGCTGGTGTACTTCGCGGCGGACGGCGCCGACGCCCTCGCGTACCTCCGGAAGCAGCTGTGAGCGGCCCGCGCATCCACCTGGTCACCGGTGCCGGCTCCGGCATCGGCAGCGCCGTCGCTCAGCGGCTGCTGGAGCGCGGCGACGAGGTGTGGCTGCTGGCCAGGGACGCGGGGCGGGCGAAGGAGCTGGCCGACCGCCACCCCGGTTCCCGCACCCTGGTCGGCGACCTGGCCGAGCCCGCCCGGCTGTCCTGGGCGCTGGGCCACCAGTCGCCGCCCGACCGGCTGGACTCGCTGCTGCACATCGCGGGCACCGTCGAGCTGGGCCTGGTCGGGGACCTCACCCCGAAGGTCTGGCAGCAGACGCTGGCCGTCAACCTGATGGGTCCGGCCGAGCTGACCCGGCTGCTGCTGCCGCAACTGCGGCTGTCCCGCGGCCACGTCGTCTTCGTCAACTCCACGTCGGGGCTGAGCGTCAGCGGTGAGTGGAGCGCGTACGGCGCGAGCAAGTTCGGGCTGCGCGCGCTGGCCGACGCCCTGCGCGCGGAGGAGCACGCGTCCGGTGTCCGGGTCACCTCGGTCTACCCGAGCAGGACCGCGACCCCGATGCAGCAGAAGGTCCACCAGCAGGAGGGCAAGCCCTACGACCCGGCCCGCTGGATCGCCCCCGAGTCCGTGGCCACCAGCCTCCTGACGGCCCTCGACCTCCCCCGCGACGCCGAACTCACCGACCTCACCCTCCGCCCGGGCGCCTAGGCACTGTCCTCGGTGGCCGTGCGGTCCGGTGGGGACGGATCGCCGCAGCCCGGAGGGCTTACCCTTCCGGCGTGAGCAACGACGTACAACTCCCCGAGGCCACAGCCACCGGTGTGGGGTCCATGCCGGGCGGCGACGCCCGCGAGGCGGCCCGGGTCGCCACCGAGGCGACCCAGGGCATGGCCTTCCTCCCTGAACTGCCCGCCCGCGGCCCCGGCGCGGACATGATCGGCCGCAGCCTGGGGCTGCTGGCCGAGATGTACGCCCGGGTCGAACCCAGCGGCTGGCGGTTCGGCGACCGGCCGGGACGGGACACCAAGCGGGCGTGGTCGTGGCTGGGCGAGGACCTGGACGCCCTGGAGGAGTTCACCCAGGGCTACCAGGGCCTGCTCAAGGTCCAGGCGGTCGGCCCGTGGACGCTGGCCGCGTCGGTGGAGACCCGGCACGGTGAGGCCGCGCTGCGCGACCCGGGCGCCTACCGGGACCTGGCGGGCTCGCTGAGCGAGGGCCTCACCGCCCATCTCGCCGACGTCCGCCGCCGGGTCCCGGGCGCCGACGTCGTGCTGCAGCTGGACGAGCCGTCGCTGACGGCGGTGCTGCGCGGGCAGATCGGCACCGCCAGCGGCTACCGCACCTACCGCGCGGTCGACCGGACGGTCGTCGAGTCGGCGCTGCGCGAGCTGATCGCGGCGGCGGGCGTGCCCGTCACCGTCCACTCCTGCGCTCCCGACGTCCCCTTCGCGCTGCTGCGCAGGGCCGGCGCGGCCGGCATCTCCTTCGACTTCGACCTGCTCACCGAGCGTGACTGGGACGAGTTCGGCGAGGCCGCGGAAGCGGGCACCGCACTCTTCGCCGGTGTCGTGCCCGGCGAGGACGCCCCATTGTCAGACCCTGCCGGTAGCGTGAGTGGTGTTCGGGCGCTGTGGCGCAGGTTGGGACTGGCACCGGGGGCATTGGGGTCCTCCGTCGCCGTGACCCCTTCCTGCGGTCTGGCGGGGGCCTCGCCGGCCTATGCCCGTGCCGCTCTCGTGCACTGCGCGAAGGCGGCGCGCTCGCTCGTCGACAACCCTGAGTAGTGAGGAAGGACGGGGTCGTGGAGGACACGGAGATTCCCGCGGAAGCCCGCGAGGAGCACGCTCGCGTTGCCGAGCAGGTCGAGGAGCACCGCTTCCGTTACTACGTCAAGGACGCGCCGGTCGTCAGCGACGCCGAGTTCGACAAGCTGCTGCGCAGCCTGGAGGCCCTCGAGGAGCGGCACCCGGGCCTGCGCACCCCGGACTCGCCCACCCAGAAGGTAGCGGGCGCGTACGAGACGGAGTTCGTGTCCGTCCAGCACCGCGAGCGGCTGCTGTCGCTGGACAACGCCTTCTCCGACGAGGAGTTGGGGACCTGGGCCGACCGGGTCGCCGCCGAGCTGGGTGCGCCGGACAACGAGCGCAGCCCGTACCACTTCCTGTGCGAGCTGAAGGTGGACGGCCTGGCGGTCAACCTGACGTACGAGCGCGGCCGGCTGACCCGGGCGGCGACCCGCGGTGACGGGCGGACCGGCGAGGACATCACCCCCAACGTGCGCACCATCGCCGACATCCCGGACCGGCTGGCCGGCGACCGGGTGCCCGAGCTGGTGGAGATCCGCGGCGAGGTCTACTTCCCCGGCGAGAAGTTCGAGGAGCTCAACGCGAGGCTGGTCGAGCAGGGCGACAAGCCGTTCGCCAACCCGCGCAACGCGGCGGCCGGTTCACTGCGCCAGAAGGACCCGCGGATCACCGCGTCGCGCCCGCTGCGGATGGTGGTGCACGGCATCGGCGCCCGCGAGGGCTTCGACATCGACTGCCAGTCGCACGCCTACGGGCTGCTGCACGAATGGGGCCTGCCCACCGCCCGCTACAACAAGGTGGTCGACTCGCTCGCCGAGGTGCGGGAGTTCATCGCCTACTACGGCGAGCACCGGCACGACGTCGAGCACGAGATCGACGGCGTGGTCGTCAAGGTCGACGAGATCCCGCTGCAGGGCCGGCTCGGCTCGACCTCCCGCGCCCCGCGCTGGGCGATCGCCTGGAAGTACGCCCCCGAGGAGGTCAACACCCGGCTGGTGGAGATCAGGGTCGGCGTCGGCCGCACCGGGCGCGTCACGCCGTACGCCGTGGTCGAGCCGGTGACGGTGGCCGGGTCCGAGGTGGAGTTCGCGACCCTGCACAACCAGGAGGTCGTGAAGAAGAAGGGCGTCCTGATCGGCGACACGGTGGTGCTGCGCAAGGCCGGCGACGTCATCCCGGAGATCCTCGGGCCGGTGGTGGACCTGCGGGACGGCACCGAGCGGGAGTTCGTGATGCCCGCCGAGTGCCCGGACTGCGGCACCGCCCTGCAGCCCATGAAGGAGGGGGACATCGACCTGCGGTGTCCCAACGCCCGCTACTGCCCCGCCCAGTTGCGGGAGCGGGTCTTCTACCTCGCGGGCCGCCGCAGCCTCGACATCGAGGGGCTCGGCTACGTCGCCGCCACCGCGCTGACCCAGCCCCTTCAGCCGCACGAGCCGCCGCTGAAGGACGAGGGCGACCTGTTCGGCCTCACGATCGAGGAGCTGCTGCCGATCCGGTCGTACGTCCTGGACCAGGACACCGGCCTGCCCAAGCGCGACCCGGAGACCGGCGAGCCGAAGATCGTCACCTTCTTCGCCAACCAGAAGGGCGAGCCGAAGAAGAACGCGCTGGCGATGCTGGAGAACATCGCGGCCGCCCGGGAGCGCCAGCTGGCCAGGATCATCACGGGCCTGTCCATCCGCCATGTCGGCCCGGTCGCGGCCGCCGCGCTGGCCCGCGAGTTCCGCGACCTGGACCGGATCGGGGACGCGGCCGAGGAGGAGCTGGCCGCCGTCGACGGGGTGGGCGCCACCATCGCCGCCTCCGTCAAGCAGTGGTTCGCCGAGGACTGGCACCTGGAGATCCTCCGCAAGTGGCGGGACGCCGGGGTGGTCTTCACCGAGGAGGGCTCGGACGAAGGGCCGAGGCCACTCGAAGGGCTGACGGTGGTCGTGACCGGAACGCTGTCGACTTATACCCGGGATGGCGCAAAAGAGGCGTTGGGCAGCCAGGGTGCGAAAGTCACCGGGTCGGTGTCGAAGAAAACGGACTTCGTCGTCGTCGGCGACAACCCCGGTTCCAAGTTCGACAAAGCCGTCCAGCTGAAAGTGCCTGTTCTGGACGAGAACGGCTTCGCGGTGCTGCTCGCGGACGGCCCGGAGGCAGCCCGGCGAAACACGGTGAATCCCGTGGAAACGGACACCCCCGCCGAGGCCTCACCTGACGCGGAATCGGACGGTGAATCCGGCTGAATGGACCGGGGATGTCACCCGATCGGCCTATATCAGAATACGTCGATGTGCCTGGTCGCATTCGGGCAACCACGGTCGATCGGTGCCCGGGACGGCACAAGGCGGCCTAGTGTTGAGACGCGCGCCCGCCGGGATGAACGTTCCGGCAGCACATGCGGAACTCGACCGTGGGCAGGGCGCGATGGACCTGCTTGCCAGACGGGCTGCGAGAGGGACAGGCATGCGACCGACGGAGAGTGCCAGGGCGGCGCCGCCGCAGAGTGCACCCGCACCCGCGCCCGCGGTCGCGCCCCCGGCCCTCACGCCGTCGCTGTCCCGCACGCTGGTGCGGCGCGCGGCACCGCCGGCCGCCGCGGTCTGCCTGGCGGCCGGCGTCATCCGGGTACTGCGCCACGGCCACGCGCTGTTCCCCTGCGGCACCGCCGGCTGGGGCTTCGCGATCCTCACCGGCATCATCGTCGGCCACCTGGTGGCGATGGGGCGGGACCGATGGTGGGGCGGCACCGGTTCCGGCGCCGCCCTCACCCTCGCCATGCTGATGGTCCACGGCTGGGTGCCGGCGGTACTCGTCAGCCTCGCCGTGGTCACCCTGGTCGGCGCCGCCCGCAGGCACCGCTGGCGGCAGGCCGTGCTCTACGGCTCGATCGACATCCTCGGCATCGGCGCCGGCGCCCTGATGCTGGCCCTGTGCGGCACCCGACCCAGCGTCGAACACCCCTGGCACCCCGCGGACTGGACGGTGACCGCGGTACCGATCGTCATCCTGGCGGCGCTGACCTACCTGGCCACCACCCGCGCCCTGCTGTGGTGCGCCTTCGCACCCCGCGGCGCAGGACTGCCCACCGTCGCCAGGTCGGCGCTGATCCGGCAGGGCATGTTCGGCGGCGCGCTGCTCGGCATCTCCCCGCTGATCCTGGTCGTCGCCTGCGACAAGCCGGCGCTGCTGCCGCTGTTCTCCGTACCCCTGATCGCGCTGGACTCGACGCTGTGGATCGCGCACGCCCGCGCCGAGGAGCAGTTGCGCGACCCGCTCACCGGGCTGCCCAACCGGCAGTGGCTGCTGGAGCGGGCCTGGACCGCCCTGGACGACGCCCAGGAGGACTACGAGCGGGCCGAGCCCGGCTTCCTGGCCGCCAGCGGCGGCAGTGGCGGTGGCGGCACCCATCCGCCGGACGGCTGCGGGCGGGTCGGGCTGATCCTGATCGACCTGGACAAGTTCCGTTCCGTCAACGACACCCTCGGGCACCTGGCAGGCGACCGGCTGCTGGTCCAGGTCGCCGACCGCCTGCGGCTCGCGCTGCCGCGCGGCGCCGAGGCGGCCCGGCTCGGCGGCGACGAGTTCGCCGTCCTGCTGCCCGGCTGCGACTCGCCGACCCGCGCCCAGCGGATCGCCAGGACACTGGTCGCCGCGCTCGCCTCGCCCCTCAGCCTCGACGGCCTCTCGCTGGTGCTGGAGGCCAGCGCGGGCGTCGCGGTCTTCCCCGACCACGCGAGGGACGCGGAAGGGCTGCTGCGGCGGGCCGACGTGGCGATGTACCAGGCCAAGCGGGACCGCAGCGGGGTCGAGGTCTACGAGGCCGCCAGGGACGGCAACACCCCCGACCGGCTCGGCCTGCTCGGCGACCTGCGCCGGGCGCTCGACGCCGGCGACGTCGAGCTGCACTACCAGCCGAAGGTGCGCTTCGACGGCCGGGTGGCCGGCCTGGAGGCGCTGGTCCGCTGGGAGCACCCGGAGCGGGGCCGGGTCAACCCCGAGGAATTCATCACGATGGCCGAGACGTCCGGCCTGATGCCGCTGCTGACCGAGTACGTCCTGGACACCGCGCTGGCGCAGGTCGCCGACTGGCGCCGGATGGGCCTCGACGTGCCGGTCGCCGTCAACGTCTCGCCGCGCGACGTCCACAGCCCCGGTTTCGCCGGCACCGTCGCCGCCCGGCTGGCCAGGCACAAGGTGCCGCCGGGGTCGCTGCAGCTGGAGATAACGGAACACGTCCTGCTGGAGGACCCGCAGCGCGCCGCCGATACGCTCAACGGCCTGACCGGCCACGGCGTCAAGATGTCGCTCGACGACTTCGGCACGGGCTATTCGTCGCTGGTGCACCTGCGGCGGCTGCCCGTCAGCGAGCTCAAGATCGACCGCTCCTTCGTGGCACGGCTCGTGGTCGACACCGAGGACGCGGAGATCGTGCGCTGCACGGTCGACCTCGCGCACTCGCTCGGCCTGATGGTCGTGGCGGAGGGCGTCGAGGACGACGAGACCTGGGAGCGGCTGCGGGACCTGCACTGCGACGCGGTGCAGGGGTGGCTCGTCGCCGCCGCGATGCCGCCCGACGAGGCCACGAAGTGGCTTCTCGCCCGAGGGGAACGCGGCGCCCTGCCGGCCGCCGTCGCCGGCCCCCTCCCGGCCCTCCCGGCCCTCCCGCCCGTCCCTGCGGACACGCCTACCGTCCCTGCGGTCGAACGGGCCTAGCCCTTCGGCGGGGCCGAGCACTTCGGCGGCGCCGAGCTTCCAGGGGCGCGTGGCTGCGTCTGCGGCTGGCGCCGCGTGGGCGCGCCGTCCCGCCGGGCGTCGTGTGGCGACGGACCGCTACCGCATCCAGGCGGCTCTGGGGGCGGAACTGCGCCACCAGCTCCCACCGGCGCGCGGGTCGCCACCGACCCAAAGGGGCTGTTCCGTCCGCGCCGGACCACCGGCCGGTGGCCGGCCGCGCGCGCAGTTCCCCGCGCCCCTGGGCGGCACCGCCCGACGTAGAGGCACCCCCCAGCCACCGCGGCCCGCGGGTGGGCGTCCTCCGCGCCGGGGGAGCCGGGCAGCCCCCCGGAGGGGGAAGTGTTTCGCGGGATGGGGGCGGCGGCCCATAGGATTGGGGGCCACACCGTCGTCTCACCCCGCAGAGGATCGAAACCGCATGCCTGGCATCACGCGTGAGGAGGTCGCTCACCTCGGCCGGCTGGCACGTCTGGAACTGTCCGGGGACGAGCTGGACCACTTCGCCGGACAGCTTGACGACATCATCGGCGCGGTCGCCCGCGTCACCGAGGTGGCCGGCGAGGACGTACCGCCGACCTCGCACCCGCTGCCGCTGACCAACGTCATGCGGCCGGACACCGTCCGCCCCTCGCTGACCCCGCAGCAGGCGCTGTCGGGTGCTCCCGCGCAGGAGCAGCAGCGCTTCAAGGTGCCGCAGATCCTGGGGGAGGACTGATCGCGATGACGGACATCATCAGGCTGACCGCCGCGCAGACGGCGGAGAAGATCGCGTCGGGCGAGCTGACCGCGGTCGAGGTCACCGAGGCGCACCTGGCCAGGATCGAGGCCGTGGACGAGAAGGTGCACGCCTTCCTGCACATCGACCGGGAGGGCGCACTGGCGCAGGCCCGTGCGGTGGACGCCAAGCGCGCCGCGGGCGAGCCGCTGGGTCCGCTGGCCGGTGTGCCGCTGGCGATGAAGGACATCTTCACCACCGAGGGCGTGCCCACCACCGTCGGCTCGAAGATCCTGGAGGGCTGGCTGCCGCCGTACGACTCGACGGTGACCAAGCGCCTCAAGGCCGCCGACGTGGTGATCCTGGGCAAGACCAACATGGACGAGTTCGCCATGGGGTCGTCCACCGAGAACAGCGCGTACGGGCCGACGGGCAACCCGTGGGACCTGACGCGTATTCCGGGCGGCTCGGGCGGCGGCAGCGCCGCGGCGCTCGCGTCGTACCAGGCGCCGCTGGCGCTCGGCACCGACACCGGCGGCTCGATCCGGCAGCCCGCCGCGGTCACCGGCACGGTCGGTGTGAAGCCCACCTACGGCGGGGTGTCCCGCTACGGCATGGTCGCCTTCTCCTCCTCGCTCGACCAGGGCGGGCCGTGCGCCCGTACGGTGCTGGACGCGGCGCTGCTGCACGAGGCGATCGGCGGCCACGACCCCCTGGACTCCACGTCGATCGACGCGCCCGTCCCGCCGGTGGTCGAGGCCGCCCGCAGCGGTGACGTCCGCGGGATGCGCATCGGCGTCGTCAAGGAGCTGGGCGGCGACGGCTACCAGGCCGGCGTGGTGCAGCGCTTCGACGAGTCGGTCGAGGTGCTGCGCGAGCTGGGCGCCGAGGTCGTGGAGATCTCCTGCCCGTCGTTCGTGTACGCGCTGGCCGCGTACTACCTGATCGCGCCGTCGGAGTGCTCCAGCAACCTGGCCCGCTTCGACGCGATGCGCTACGGCATGCGGGTCGGCGACGACGGCACGAGGTCCGCCGAGGACGTGACCGCGCTGACCCGCGAGGCCGGTTTCGGCGCCGAGGTCAAGCGCCGGATCATCCTGGGCACGTACGCGCTCAGCTCCGGCTACTACGACGCCTACTACGGTTCGGCCCAGAAGGTCCGCACCCTGATCACCCGGGATTTCGAGAAGGCCTTCGAGTCGGTCGACGTGCTGGTCTCGCCGACCACCCCGACCACGGCCTTCCCGCTCGGCGAGCGGGTCGACGACCCGCTGGCCATGTATCTCGTCGACCTGTGCACCATCCCGGTCAACCTGGCGGGCAACGCGGCGATGTCGCTGCCCTGCGGGTTGGCGCCGGAGGACGGTCTACCGGTGGGACTGCAGATCATCGCCCCCGCGCTCAAGGACGACCGGCTCTACCGGGTCGGCGCCGCCGTCGAGGCCGCCTTCGTGAAGAAGTGGGGCCACCCGCTGCTTGAGGAGGCACCCCAGCTGTGAGCACCAAGGGCAAGAAGAAGGGCAAGGCCGGTACGTACCTGGCCATCGGCAGCACGCTTTTCGCCGCGTTCAGCAACGTCAAGAAGGTCCGTACGGCGCGCGGCGAGCACGACAACCTGCAGCTGGTCGACGGTCTGATCCGGGTGGCCGCGGTGGCCACCGGCGTCGCGCTGCTGGTTCGTGAACTGCGCGAACGCGACGACAACCCGCTGACGGACTGACAGAGCAGGAGGAAGAACGACTGTGACCGTCACGGATCTGCTGTCGTACGAGGACGCGCTCGCGTCCTTCGACCCGGTGATGGGCCTCGAGGTCCACGTCGAACTGGGCACCAGGACGAAGATGTTCTGCGGCTGCTCCACCGAGCTGGGCGCCGAGCCCAACTCGCAGACCTGCCCCACGTGTCTGGGCCTGCCCGGTTCGCTGCCGGTGGTCAACGCGATCGGGGTGGAGTCGGCGATCAAGATCGGGCTCGCGCTGAACTGCGAGATCGCCGAGTGGTGCCGCTTCGCGCGGAAGAACTACTTCTACCCGGACATGCCGAAGAACTTCCAGACCTCCCAGTACGACGAGCCGATCGCCTTCAACGGCTACCTGGACGTCCAGCTGGAGGACGGCGAGGTCTTCCGGGTGCAGATCGAGCGCGCCCACATGGAGGAGGACACCGGCAAGTCCACCCACGTCGGCGGCGCGACCGGCCGTATCCACGGCGCCTCGCACTCACTGCTCGACTACAACCGGGCCGGCATCCCGCTGATCGAGATCGTCACCAAGCCGATCGAGGGCGCGGGCGAGCGGGCACCGGAGGTCGCCAGGGCCTACGTCGCCGAGCTGCGCGAGCTGATCAAGGCGCTGGGCGTGTCCGAGGCCCGGATGGAGATGGGCCAGATGCGCTGCGACGTCAACCTGTCGCTGCGCCCGCACGGCCGGGAGAAGTTCGGCACCCGCAGCGAGACCAAGAACGTCAACTCGCTGCGCAGCGTGGAGCGGGCGGCCAGGTTCGAGATCCAGCGGCATGCCGCGGTCCTCACCTCCGGCGGCACGATCGTGCAGGAGACCCGGCACTTCCACGAGGAGGACGGTTCGACGACCTCGGGCCGTATCAAGGAGGAGGCGGAGGACTACCGCTACTTCCCCGAGCCCGACCTCGTGCCGGTCGCCCCGCCCCGCGAGTGGGTCGAGGAGCTGCGCGCAGGGCTGCCCGAGCTGCCGCGGCTGCGCCGCAAGCGGCTGCAGGAGGACTGGGGCATCGCCGACCACGAGATGCAGTCGGTGCTCAACGCGGGAGCGCTCGACCTGATCCTGGCCACCATCGCGGAGGGCGCGGACGCCGCGTCGGCCCGCAAGTGGTGGATGGGCGAGCTGGCCAGGCACGCCAACGAGACCGGCGCCGAGCTGGCCGCGGTGCCGATCACCCCGGCGCAGGTCGCCCGGGTGTCCGCGCTGGTCGCGGCCGGCGACCTCAACGACAAGCTGGCCCGCCAGGTCATCGAGGGCGTGCTGGCCGGCGAGGGCGATCCCGACCAGGTGGTCGACAAGCGCGGCCTGAAGGTCGTCTCCGACGACAGCGCGCTCGGTGCGGCCGTGGATGACGCGATCGCGTCGAACGCGGCGATCGCCGACAAGATCCGCGGCGGCAACCTGGCCGCGGCCGGTGCGCTGATCGGCGCGGTGATGAAGGCCACCCGCGGGCAGGCCGACGCCAAGCGGGTGCGCGAGCTGGTCCTGGAGAAGCTGGGCGTCCAGGGCTGATCCGACACGCCAGTCGCAAGGGCGGCACCCCTTTGGGGGTGTCGCCCTTATCTGCTTTTTACCCCTTGTGAGGAACGGCACGAAAGTCCCAAAGGATCATTTTCTCCTGCCACAGTGGGGCGAACGTCGAGCACACAGGAGCAGCTGGTTCATGGCCGCACTCGCACGGTGGTGTCTGCACCACCGCATCACCGCCGTGCTTCTGTGGATCGCCGTCCTGGTCGGTCTGACCGCGGCAGCCGGCGCAGCGGGCTCCGCCTACTCCCGGCACTACGAGGCCCCCGGCACCGAGTCCGGCCACGCCTCCGCCCTGCTGCGGGAGTCCTTCCCCGACCTGGCGGGCGACACCGACACCATCGTCTGGCACACCGGCCACGGCACCGTACGCGCGGCCGGCGTCGAGCAGACCATGGCTAAGGTGCTGGACGAGGCCCGCCACCTGCCCGGCGTCGCCTCCGTCGACAGCCCGTACACCGCGGACGGCGCGGCGCAGATCAGCGCCGACGGCCACACGGCCTACGCCACGGTCGGCTACGCCCAGGACGCCGACAGCGTCCCCGTCGCGCAGGCCCAGGCCCTGGTGGACACCGCCAAGGCGGCGCAGAGCGGCGACCTGCAGGTCGAGCTCGGCGGGCAGGCCGTCGGCAGCACCGAGAGCGCGGGCGCGCACCTCAGCGAGATCATCGGCGTGGCCGTGGCCGCGGTCGTCCTGCTGGTCGCCTTCGGGTCCTTCGCCGCCATGCTGCTGCCCATCGCGACCGCACTGGTCGGCTGCGGGACGGCGTACATGGCCATCGTGCTGCTCGGCCACGCCATGACCGTCGCCGACTTCGCCCCCATGCTGGGCATGCTGATCGGGCTCGGCGTCGGCATCGACTACGCCCTGTTCATCGTCAGCCGCCACCGCAGAGGCCTCAAACGCGGGCTGAGCGTGGCCGAGGCCGCCCAGGAGGCGGTGGCCACCACGGGGCGGGCGGTGGTCTTCGCCGGCGGCACGGTCTGCGTGGCGCTGCTCGGCATGCTGATCCTGCACCTGAGCTTCCTCAACGGGGTCGCGGTCGCCTCCGCGCTGACCGTCCTGCTCACCGTGGCGGCCTCCATCACGCTGCTGCCCGCGCTGCTCGCGCTGATCGGCCCGCGCGCGCTGAGCCGCCGCGAGCGCAGGGCGCTGGCCGAGCACGGCCCGCGGCCCGAGCCGCCCGCCGGGCTGGCCGCCCGCTGGTCCGCCTTCGTCGAACGCCACCCCAAGGTGCTGGGCGCCTTCGCCGCCGTGGTGATGATCGTGCTGGCACTGCCCACCTTCACCCTGCACCTGGGCACCTCCGACCAGGGCAACGGCCCCGCGAAGGCCACCACGCGGCAGGCCTACGACCTGCTGGCCGACAGCTTCGGACCCGGCACCAACGGCCCGCTCACCCTGGTCGCCACCACCGACGGCGCCCAGTCCCGGCTGGCCCTCGACCACCTGCCCGGCATCCTGCGGGACACCCCGGGCGTGGCCTCGGTGAGCCCGGTCGAGCTGTCCGGCGGCACCGGGGTGATCACCGTCGTACCGGACAGCGCCCCGCAGGACCGCGCCACCTCGCACCTGGTCGACCGGCTGCGGCACGAGGTGCTGCCCGCCGCGGAGAAGGGCGGCGGCCTCCAGGTCTACGTCGGCGGCCCCACCGCGAGCTACGACGACTTCGCCGCCGTCGTGATCGGCAAGCTCCCGCTCTTCGTCGGCAGCGTCGTCGGCCTCGGCTGCGTCCTGCTGCTGGTCGCCTTCCGCTCGATCGGCATCCCGATCAAGGCCGCGGCCATGAACGTCGCGGCGGTCGGCTCCTCCTTCGGCGTGGTCACCACGATCTTCCAGTGGGGCTGGGGCAGCGAATGGCTGGGCCTGGGCAGAGCCGGGCCGATCGAGCCCTTCCTGCCGGTGATCATGGTCTCGGTGCTCTTCGGCCTGTCCATGGACTACCAGGTCTTCCTGGTCAGCCGCATGTACGAGGAGTGGCGCGAGACCCGCGACAACTGCCGGGCGGTACGGGTCGGCCTGGCCGAGACCAGCCGGGTGATCACCTCGGCGGCGGTGATCATGATCGCGGTCTTCCTGGCCTTCGTGCTCAGCGGCGACCGGGTGATCGCGATGTTCGGCATCGGCCTGGCCTCCGCCGTGGCCCTGGACGCGTTCGTGCTGCGTACATTGCTGGTGCCCGCGCTGATGCACGTGCTGGGCGACGCCAACTGGTGGCTGCCGGGCTGGCTGGACCGCCGGCTGCCGCGGATCAGCATCGAGGCGCCCACCGCCGCCCGCCCCGCGCCTGCCGGGCCGCTGGTGCCGGTCGTCGTACCGGTCGTCCCGCAGCCGGCCGCGACCGGCGAGGATCAGGGGATCAGCGTGGGGTCGGCCAGCACGCCGATGCCGCAGGTGGACTGGGATTCGTCCGCATCCCACTCGATGCGCAGCCGCAGCACCCCGGAGACGTCGAAGACCGGGTGAAACGGCTTCCCGACGGTGGCCAGGTTCTGGAAGATCCGCTTGTTGTCCGCCAGTACCTTGAAGGTCAGGCCGGCGTTCGGGCTGTTGTCGTCGAGGCCGATCACCACGTCGAGCTTCGCGTAGGACTTCCCGAGGTTGTACTCGACGTAGCCGCCGTAGCAGTTCGTGGTGCGCAGCACGTCCGTGTACTGCACCCCGTTGACGGCCGCGGTGCCGTGCTCCAGCGTGAACAGGCTGTTGTCGGTCGGCGTGTGGTCGGTCAGCGGCTCGCCGCTCGGGGCGCCGCTGTCGGTCGGCGCGTCCGTGCCGGTGCCGGTGGCGCCGCCCGCGTCGGGGGCGGTGGTCGTCGCGGTCGGCCCGGTCGTCGGGCCTTGCGAGGCGGAGTGGTCCGGGGGGTTCTGCGCGGCCGAGCCGCCGCCCTTGCCCCCGCCCGACAGCGCCACCCCCGCGACGGCGCCCGCGCCGACCAGGACCGCCGCCACCACCGCGGCCAGCACGATCCGTGCGGTACGCCCCAGCCGCCGCTTCCTGCCCGGCGGCATCCCGACCGTGGGCACCGGCGTACGGAAGACCGGCTGCGGCGCGTGCACCGGCGGCGGCGGTACACGCCGGTCCACCGCCGTCGGTAAGGACTGCGGAGCGATCTGCGGTACGGACGCCGGCGCGGAGGCCCGCGGCGGACGGGTCGCCGACACCACGTACGAGCGCAGCTCCCACCCACCCGGTCAGCGAGGACGGCCGCGCGTCCGGGTCCGCCGCGAAGATCGCCGCGACGCGCGCCGCCCGGGCCGCGTCGAGACCGGACAGCGCGGGCAGCGCCAGCAGCGCCGCCCGCAGCGTCTCCGGTACCGGGGCCGGCGCTTCGCCGCTGAGCAGGAAGTACGCGATGGCGCCGAACGCGTAGCGGTCGGTGGCCGGGGTCCTGGTCCCCTCGAAGACCTCGGGCGCCGCGAAACCCGGCGTGAACCACACCTCGGCCGTCCGGTGGTCGGCGGCCAGCTTGCTCAGCCCGAAGTCCACCAGGGTCGCCTGGCCGTGAGCGTCGACCATCACGTTGCCGGGGGACAGGTCGCCGTGCACCACGCGGCGGCCCGAGGGGGTGGCGGCACCGCTGTGCAGCCAGTCCAGCACCTCGGCCAGCTGCTCCAGGCAGCGCACCGCCTCCCGGCGCTCCCCGGCCGGCTCCAGCGTGCGCTCGGCCCGCCAGTCGCGCAGGTCCAGGCCGTCCACATGGTTCATCACCAGATACAGCGCCCGGCCGCCGCCGGCCGGCAACTGCCCGCCGGGATGCGCGGACGGCCCCTCGAAGTGCTCCCTGATCCCGACGACGCCCGGCCGGTGCACGAAGCGCAGCAGTTCCGCCTGCTCACGCCATTTCGCGCTGACCCGCGCGAACAGGTCCGGCGCCAGGGTCTGCTGGGCGTCGAGCATCTTGACGACGACCGGTTCCGTCGCCCCGCCCAGCTCCAGCTCGGCGAGGTACAGCACGGCCTCGCCACCCCGGCCGATGGACCGCAGCAGGCGGTACCGGTCCGGCGTGCCGTCCGGCCCGATGAACAGCCCGCTCTGCACGGTTCCCCTCTCCGGGGGGTCGCCAAGTCCCCTGCACTTAGGCGCACTTGATTGTGCCACCCCGCTGTGGGGCGAGGGGGCAGTCCTCCCTGCGGTAGGCGACGCCTTCCTGCCGGTGGGTGGTTGCGCGCACAGTTCCCCGCGGCCCTATGGGGTGCCGTCTTCGGTGGGGGGTGAGCGTTTCTGAAGGGGCGCGGGGAACTGCGAGCCCGGCCGGAACGGCGGATCAGGCGCATCGCCACCGCAAGGGGCACCCCCTTACGCGCCCGGGGACCGCAAAGTGCACCCTCCTTAGGCGCCCGGGGGAGGCCATGACCAGGCACGACGGGGGGAAGGTGGCGGCGGAGCCGCAGGGGGAGGCGCGGCCTAAGGAGGGGACCGCAGCGCCTAAGCCGCGCGCAGCGCCAAGTTCGGGAAGGTGCCCGATGTGGCGGGGGCACCTGGGAGACGAAGCTAAGGGCATCGGGAAAACCGTCACCAAGGAGAAGACAATGTTCGGTTACGAACTCGAGCAGTCCCGCAGGGACGAACTGCAGCGCAGCGCCGACGAATGGCGGCTGGCCCAGCAGGCCAAGGCAGCACGCGCCGGGCGCCGCGCGGCGGCCCGCCGCTCCCCGGCCAGGTCGGCCGCACGCACCGACCATGAGGGCGCGGAGAGTCCCGCCCGCACCAGGCGCACCCTCCTGCACCCGTTCAGCGCGGCATGACCGCTGAGGCGGTGGCGGCCCCGCCCCGGGCCGCCACCGCGCAGGGTGCCGCGCCCCGAGTAACCGGTGTCGCATCCGGGGCAGGGCGTGAAATGCTCGGAAGCGTGCAGACCCAGTCGCTCAGCCCCGTGTTCATCGGCCGAGACGCCGAGCTGGCACGGCTTGCCTCGGTGCTGGCCGACGCGGACGCCGGCGAGTCGCAGGCGGTGCTCATCGGCGGCGAGGCCGGCGTCGGCAAGACCCGGCTGACCGAGGAGTTCCTCGCCTCGGCCCGCGCGGCGGGCGCCGTGACCGCCGTCGGCGGCTGCGTGGAGATCGGTGCGGACGGCCTCCCGTTCGCACCGGTCTCCGCCGCGCTGCGCGACCTGTACCGCACCCTCGGCCCCGAGTTGACCGAGGCCGCGGCCGGGCAGCGGGGCGAGCTGGCCCGGCTGCTCCCCGAACTGGCAGAATCCGACGGCGCCCGCAGGGAGCCGAACGACGAGGACGGCCGGGTGCGGCTGTTCGAGCTGACCGCCCGGCTGCTGGAAAGGCTGGGCACGGACCGCACGATCGTGGTCGTCGTGGAGGACCTGCACTGGGCCGACCGCTCCACCCGCGAGCTGCTCGCGTACCTCTTCCGCTCGCTCCAGCGCTGCCGCGTGCTGGTCGCCGCCACCTACCGCGCCGACGACATCCACCGCAGGCACCCGCTGCGGCCCTTCCTGGCCGAGGCCGACCGGCTGCGCCGGGCCGAGCGCTTCGAGCTGTCGCGCTTCAACCGGGCCGAGGTCCGCAGCCAGCTGACCTCGATCATGGCCGACGAGCCCGACGACTCAGTCGTCGACAAGGTCTTCGCGCGCTCCGACGGCAACCCGTTCTTCGTCGAGGAGCTGGCCTGCAGCCTGCGCCGCGGGTGCTCCACCGGGCTCAGCGACTCGCTGCGCGACCTGCTGCTGGTCCGCGTCGAGGCGCTGTCGGAGGACGCCCAGCGGGTGGCGAAATTCGTCGCCGAGGGCGGCAGCACCGTCGAGTACCGCCTGCTCGCGGCGATCACCGGGCTGTCGGAGGACGACCTGCTGGACGCGCTGCGGGTGGCCGTCGGCGCCAACATCCTGCTGCCCACCGACAGCGGCGAGGGCTACCGCTTCCGGCACTCGCTGGTCCGCGAGGCGGTCGGCGACGACCTGCTGCCGGGCGAGCGCAGCCGTATCAACCGGCGATACGCCGAGGCCGTCGAGGCCGACCCCGCGCTGGTCCCCGCCGACGAGCGGGCCGCCAGGCTGGCCAGCTACTGGTATGCCGCGCACGACCCGGCCAGGGCGCTGCCCGCGGTGCTGAGCGCCGCCGTCGAGGCCAGGCACCGCCATGCCTACGCCGAGCAGTACCGGCTGCTGGAACGCGCGCTCGAACTGTGGGACGACGCCCCCGAGGCGATCCGCGCCGAGCTGCGCCCCGCCGACTACACCGAGGCGTATCCGCCGTGCGACTGCCCGGCGGGCACCCCGCTGGACTTCGTCGACCTGCTGGCCGAGCTGACCGTCGCCGCCCGGCTCAGCGGCGAGCGCGAACGCGCCTATGCGATGGCCAAGCGGGCGCTGCGGCTGATGGAGCGCAGCGGCAGCCCCGACCCGCTGCGGGCCGCCTGGTTCTGGGCGCAGCGCTCCAGGGTCATGGAGGTGCTGGGCCGCGGCGACGGCTGGGAGGAGCTGACCCGGGCCCGCGAGCTGGTACGCGGCCTGCCGCCGTCCGCCACCCACGCCGAGGTCCTGGCGATGACCGCCGCCTGGATCATGGTCCACAAGTCCGGCGCCGAGGGCATCGCCATCGCAGGCCGGGCGGTCGAACTCGCCAGGACCGCGGACGCCCACGACACCGAACTGCACGCGCGGGTCACCCTCGGCCTGCTCCAGGCCGACAGCGGCGACATCGACGGCGGTATCGCCGGCGTCGAGGAGGTACGGCGGCTGGTCAGCGACCAGCGGGCGCCGCTGATCATCTCCCGCACCTACGGCAACCTGGCGTCCGTCCTGGAAGGCGCGGGCCGCTCCACCGAAGCGGTACGCATCGCCGGCGAGGGCCTGGCGCTCATCGGCGACCAGGTCGTCAACGCCACGCGGGCGTGGCTGCTCGGCAACGAGGGCGAGTCGCTGTTCATGCTCGGCCGCTACGCCGACTCCGCGACCCGGTTCGCGGCCGCCCGGCGGGTCGTCGAGGGGCCGCTGCTGTGCGCGGGCCTGGACATGTTCCAGGGCTTCCTGGCGCTCGCCGTCGGCGACGCGGAAGCCGCTGCCGGCTACCACGCCTCCGCCGCGGACGGCCTCCGGCACGACACGCAGCCGCAGCACCAGATCCCCCTGCGGGGCCTCGCCGTGCGGCTCGCCGTGGCCCAGGGCCGCTACGACGAGGCCCGCCGCGCCATGCTGGCCGCCATCGACGCCGGATTCCCCAACGGCACCGCCCGCTACGCCTGGCCGATCCTCGCCGGCGGCGCCGCGGCCGAGGCGGACGGCCCGTGGACGGTCACCGGCGACCCCGCCCGCGGCCAGGTGCTCGACCGGATCAGGACCGCCGCCCGCGAACTGGCCCGCCCCGCACCGCTCTACGAGGCCTATGCGCTGCTGGTCGACGCCGAGCTGGCCCGCGCGGAGGGGCGGCACGAACCCGAGCTCTGGGCTGCCGCGGAGGCCGCTTTCGCCGGAGAGGAGCGGCCCGCGGAGCTGTCCGGGGTCCGCTACCGGTACGCCGAGGCGCTGCTCGCCCGCGGCCCCGACACCCGCGAGCGGGCCGGCTGCCTGCTGGCCCAGGCGCACGACGCGGCGGCCGCCGCCGGGGCGAAGCCGCTCGCCGCGGATATCGCCGCCCTGGCGCAGCGCGCCCGGTTGGCGCTCGACGCGCCCGTCGAGGCGGCCACCGCGCCCGTCGACCCGGCCGACTCCCTCGGCCTGACGGCCCGCGAACGCGACGTGCTCCGCCTGGTCGCGGACGGCCGCACCAACCGCCAGATCGCGGAGGAGCTCTTCATCTCGCCCAAGACGGCGAGCGTCCACGTCTCCAACATCCTGGCCAAACTCACGGTCTCCACCCGTGGCGAGGCCGCCGCCCTGGCCCACCGCCTCCACCTCTTCGCGCCCGCGACCTGAGGATTCCCCGCGCCCTGAAAAACGCTCACCCTCTGCGCAGAGGGCAAGCCATCAGGGGCGCGGGGAACTCCGCGCTCGGCCACGACGCACCGGAGGGTGCGAGCGCACCGCAAGGGGCACCCACCCCGGGGGCGCGGGGAACTGCGCGCCAAGCCACGACGGTGGGGAAGACGCGCCGCGATGGGCAAGTGGCACCCGCCCAGGGGGTCAGCTCACCTTGAGCTGGAGGATGCGGTCGTCGCCGGGCTTGGGCGTCCCACGCCCGTCCGTATTGCTCGTGCTCACGAGAATCGTGTGGTCGTCGACGGCGACAACCGTCCGCAACCGCCCGTAGACGTCGGTGAAAAACGCCTGCGGCGGCGCAGCCGCCTTGGTGCCGTCGAGCGGGATGCGCCACAGGCGCTGGCCCTTGAGCGCGGCCATCCAGATGGAGCCCGCCGCGTAGGCGATACCGCTGGGGGAGGCCTCGTCGGTGTGCCACTGGGCGACCGGGTCGACGTATCCCGCCCGGTGTGCGATGCCCTCCACCACCGGCCAGCCGTAGTTCTTGCCCGGCTCGATGAGATTCAGCTCGTCCCAGGTGTCCTGGCCGAACTCGGAGGCCCAGAGCCGGCCCTGCGGGTCCCAGGCGAGGCCCTGCACATTGCGGTGGCCGGGGGAGTAGACCAGGGACCCGGGAACGGGGTTGTCCTTGGGGACCTGCCCGTCGGGCGTCATGCGCAGGATCTTGCCGCCCAGCGAGGACATGTCCTGCGCGAGCCCGCGCTGCCCGGTCTCGCCGGTTCCGGCGTAGAGCATGCCGTCGGGGCCGAAGGCGATCCGCCCGCCGTTGTGGATCGCACCGGTGGGGATGCCCCGCAGGATCGTGTCCGGCGCCCCGAGCTGGTCGCCGGGGGCGCGGGTCGGGTCGAAGACCATGCTGGCGATGCGGTTGTCGGACTCGGTGCTGAAGTAGGCGTAGAGCAGGTGGTCGGTGCCGAAGCCGGGGGAGAGGGCGAGGCCGAGCAGGCCCGCCTCGCCGCCCTGCGTGTGGGCCACGCCGGGGACCGTGCCGACGACGGTGGACGTCTTCTTGGCCGGGTCGACCCGGGTGATCCTGCCGGTGTCCCGCGAGCCGACGAGCAGCGTGCCGTCGGCGAGCTGCACCACGCCCCAGGGCGAGGCGAGCCCGGTCGCGAGCGTGGCGGTCACCTGGGCGGTGCCCTTGGCCGGGGCGGGGGTGGCGGACGGGGTGGTGGTCGCGGGCGCGGCCGAGGAAGGGGTGGCGGCCTGGGCACCCGAGGTCCGCTGGGCGGTGGTGGCGGACGACGACGCCCCCAGCGGCTTGCCGTCGCTGCACCCGCCGAGGAGGACCGTGGCCAGCGCTGCCGCGGCGACACCCCCGACCGCACGACGGGCCGCGCCCGTCCCCCCCGACCTCACAGTCCGACCTCGCACGGTAGCCACTCCTTCTTCCGCCCCAAGCACATCACACCCCCGCGGTCTCCCGCAGCCGTAGCTGGGCCTTCGCGGTAACGACGGGCTCTAGTCCCAGGAGCCGCGGGCCGGGGGCAGGGAGGCGATCTCGGCGAGGTCCTCCGCGGTCAGGGCCAGCCCTGCGGCGGCCGCGTTCTCGGCGGCCCACCGGGCGGACTTGGTGCCCGGGATGGGGACGACGGCGGGTGACTGGGCCAGCGCCCAGGCGAGGGCGACCTGCGCCGGGGTCGCCCCGTGGCGGCGGCCCACCCGCCGCAGCCCCACCACGATCGGCTGGTTCGACGCCATCATGTCCGCGGTGAACCGCGGATGCCTGGCCCGCAGGTCGTCCGGCTCGAAGCCCTCGCCCGGCGTGAGCGTCCCGGTGAGGAAGCCGTTGCCGAGCGGCATCGCGGCCAGGAAGCCGACGCCGTGCGCGGTGCACCAGGGCAGCAGCTCTTCCAGCGCCTCCGCGGCCCACACCGACAGCTCGGCCTGGACCGAGCTGACCGGGAAGACCTGCTGGGCGCGCACCAGTTGGCGCAGCGTCTCGTCGTGCAGCGCGGCACCGGTGCGGCGGTGCCCGCGGGCGCCGACCGCGCACAGGCCGAGCGCCCGCACCTTGCCGGCGGCGACGAGTTCGGCCATCGCGCCCCAGGTCTCCTCGACGGGGACCTCGGGGTCGATCCGGTGCAGCTGGTAGAGGTCGATCGTGTCGGTCTGCAGGCGGCGCAGCGACGCGTCGCAGGCGCGTCTGACGTACGCGGGGCGGCCGTTGGCCACGGTGTGCTGCTCGCCGGCCAGCAGCCCGCACTTGGTGGCGACGAACGCGTCCCGCCGCCGCTCCTTCAACACCCGCCCGAGCAGCAGCTCGTTGGTGAACGGCCCGTACATGTCCGCGGTGTCCAGCAGCGTCGTGCCGTGGTCGAGCGCGCTGTGCACGGCCCGCAGAGATTCCTCGCCGTCCTGCCGGGAGGAGGCGTACCCCCAGCTCATCGGCATGCAGCCGAGCCCGACTGCCCCCACTGCCAGCGCTGCCGCGCCGACCGTCCTGCGCTCCACCGTGCCGACCTCCCTGAGACGCAACACTGTGCCATAGCCTCCTGACCATGACCGACATGACCCAGGACCCCGCCGCGGGCGGCCGCCCGCAGGTGTGGCTGTCCCTACCGCCCGAGGAGATCGACGGACTGCCCGACGCGTTCGAGTACGTGTACTGGGACGGCACCGGAGACTTCCCCGCCGATCCCGAAGCCGCCGCCTTCTACGTCGTGCCTTACATGAAGGGGCCGACCGCCGGTGCCCTTCCGCTGCCGCACATGACCGGCGTGCGCGCCATCCAGACCCTGAGCGCCGGTGTGGACCACATTGCGCCCCACCTCCACCACTTTGCGCCGGGCGTGCGCCTTTGCAACGCCCGCGGGGTACACGAGGCGAGCACCGCCGAGCTGACGCTCACGCTCATCCTGGCCTCGCTGCGCGGCATTCCGCGCTTCGTTCGCGGCCAGGACACCGAGAAGTGGTACTCCGGCTTCTACCCGGCACTGGCCGACCGCCGGGTGCTGATCGTCGGCTACGGCTCGATAGGGGCCGCCGTCGAGGACCGGCTGGCGGCCTTCGAATGCGAGGTGGACCGGGTCGCGCGCACCGCACGCGAGGTGCCCCGCGGACCCGTGCACGGGCTGGCCGATCTGCCGCGGCTGCTGCCGGCCGCCGACGTCGTGGTGCTCACCACCCCGCTGACCGATCGGACGAGGGGCCTGGCGGGACCGGAGTTCCTGGCCGCGATGAAGGACGGCGCGCTGCTGGTGAACGTGGCGCGGGGCGCCGTGGTGGACACCAAGGCGCTGCTGGTGGAGACCGAGTCGGGGCGGCTGACGGCGGCACTGGATGTCACCGACCCCGAACCGCTGCCGCCGGGGCACCCGTTGTGGCACGCGCCCGGCGTGCTCATCAGCCCGCACGTGGGAGGCAGCACCTCCGCTTTCCTGCCCCGCGCCAAGCGTTTGATCCGGTCCCAGCTGGTCAGGTTCGCCCGTGGTGAGGAGTTGGCCAACGTCGTCCAGGTGACCGGCTGACCGCGGCGGCCGGCAGCCGCCCGGGCGCCGGCCGGCCGCCGGCCGGCACCGGGTGACTCCGCGCGGTGTCCGGCAACCCCCATATGGTTACGCTCAGTAGAGGGCACCTATCGCTGAGTGACCAATCTGGTGTATCGTCCCGAAACGGGGGGCACGCCGCAGTCCCGTAGCCGACGACTGCGACGAGAACGACGAGCGAGTAAGGGGGGCGACGGGCGATGCGAGGACCGAGGCGGTTCCCGGGCAGCAGCACCCAGCGCACCGCACGACCCGACCGGCCGACGACCGGGCACCGGCAGCGCGCCGGGCGCCGGCCGGCCCCGCGGTACGGGAGAGCGCGGTGACCTCCACCGAGGCGGTGCTCGGCGGGCCGTCGGCGGGGGAGGCCCACACCGGCCTGCTGCCGCAACTTGTGCTCGCGCTGCTGTGCGGCGGCTACACCACCGGCGCGGTGCTGGGCTGGGGCGCCGACGATGTCGCGGACTTCATGGGGGACTTCGGGCTGTCGGCCGCCGCGGCCGCCGCCGCGGTCTCGATGCTGCTCTACGCCCGCAGGGCGGCCGCCGGCCACCGGGCGGCCTGGCTGCTGTTCGCCGCGTCCTCCACGATGGTCGCGCTCGGCAACGGCATCTGGGGGTGGTACGAAGTCGTGCTGCACCGCCCGGTGCCGCAGACCTCGCCCGCCGACTTCTGCTTCCTGCTGTTCGCGCCGCCCGCCGTGATCGGCCTGCTGGTGCTGGCCAAGCGGCCGGTGACCAGGGCCGGCTGGGTGTGCCTGGGCCTGGACACCTGGCTGATCGGAGGGTCGCTGCTGACCTTGTCGTGGAGCCTGGCGCTGGCCCGCACCGCCCGCTTCGACGGCCCGAGCACGGCCAGGGTCGCGATGTCGCTGGCGTATCCGCTGCTGGACATCGTGCTGGTCAGCATGGTTCTCGCGCTGCACTTCCGGCGCTCGCCCGCCAACCGCTCCGCGGTCAACACCGCGCTGGCCGCACTCGCGCTGACCGTGCTGTGCGACGCGCTGTTCACCTCGCCGCTGCTGCGCGAGCACTACCGCTCCGGCCAGATCCTGGACGCCGGCTGGTTCGCCGGCAGCATGCTGATGGCGTACGCCCCCTGGGTCGGCCGCCGCGAGCAGCCGCTGCTGCGCCCCGGCACCACCACCCGCCGGGTCACCGGGTCGCTGTCCGCGCTGACGCCGTACCTGGCCGCCGCGGTCTGCACCCTGGGCATCCTCTACGACGTGATCACCGGCGGGAAGTGCGACAAGGTCGTGCTGCTCACCGGCAGCACGGTGGTGCTCGCGCTGGTCGTCCGGCAGGGCATCATGCTGCTCGACAACATCGCGCTGACCCAGGAACTGGCCCAGAAGGAGAACCACTTCCGCTCCCTGGTCCAGGGGTCGAGCGACGTCATCATGATCGCCGCCCCCACCGGGGTGCTGCGGTACGTCAGCCCCGCCTCCGTCGGCGTCTACGGGCGCGACCCCGAGGAACTGGTCGGCACCGAGCTGTCCGCCCACATCCACCCCGACGACCTCGGCCGGGTCGTGCACGAGGTGCGCCGCTTCCTCGCGGCGCCGCCCGGCGACGAGCCGGCCACCAGGATCGAGTGCCGCATCAGGTCGGGGCGGCGCGGCGGCCCGCACGGCGAGGACGGCGAGGACGGCTGGCTCAACGTCGAGTCCAGCGTGAACCGCTACCAGGGCGGGCTGATCTTCAACAGCCGAGACGTGACCGAACGGGTGCGCCTGCAGGCCCAGTTGCAGCACAACGCCTCGCACGACCCGCTCACCGACCTGCCCAACAGGCTGCTCTTCCTCGACCGGGTCGGCCGGGCGCTCGGCGGCCGGCGGGCCGGCGACGGGCGGGCCGCGGTGCTCTACGTCGACCTCGACGGCTTCAAGGCGGTCAACGACTCCAACGGCCACCAGGCAGGCGACCACCTGCTCACCCAGGCCGCCCGCCGGCTCCAGGACGCGCTGCGGGCCGGCGACACCGCGGCCAGGCTCGGCGGCGACGAGTTCGCGGTGCTGGTCTGCGGCGCCCTGGAGCACCAGGTCAGGGAGATCGCGGAAAGGCTGCGGGCCGCGCTGTGCGAGCCGTACCGCGTGGACGGCGGCGAGGTGCGGGTCGGCGCCAGTATCGGCGTCGCCTTCGCCGAGCCCGGCAGCGCGGCGGGCGAGCTGATGCGCAACGCCGACCTGGCGATGTACCGCGCCAAGCAGGCGGGCAAGGGCCGCGTCGAGCTGTACGCCCCGCAGTTGCAGGCCGACGTCGTGCGGCGCACGGAACTGGCCACCCGGCTGCACCAGGCGCTGCACGACGGCGAGTTCACGCTGCTGCACCAGCCGGTGGTGGAACTGTCCGGCGGCCGGATCGCCGGCGTCGAGGCGCAGGCCCGCTGGCGCTCGGCGCAGGGCATCCTCTTCACCCCCGCCGAGTTCCTGCGCGCGGCCGAGGACGTCGAGCGCACCTCGGACCTGGGCAGATGGCAGCTGGAGCAGGCGGTGGCGCAGGCCGCACTGCGCTACGGGGCCGGCCACCGGGTGCCGGTGACGGTGAAGCTGTCCGCTCACCGGCTGCTGCACCGCGACCTGCCGGCCGGCGCCGTCGAGGGCCTGCTGGAGCGGCACGAGCTGCCGCCCGGCGCCCTGGTGGTCGAGCTGACCGGCGGCGACCCGCGGATAGCGCTGGACGAGCTGGAGCGCCGGCTGACCGAGCTGCGCAAGGTCGGGGTGCGGATCTCGCTGGGCGGCTTCGGCAGCGGCCATGCCGCGCTCAGCGCGCTGCGCAGCCTGCCGGTGGACGCGGTGAAGCTGGACCGGGGCTTCGTGGAGGGCGTCGTCGAGTCGGGCCGGCTGCACAAGATCACCCGCGGCCTGCTCCGTATCGCCGCCGACCTCGGGGTGCGCACCGTCGCCGACGGGGTGGACCGGCCCGAGCAGGTGCACGCGCTGCGCGAGCTGGGCTGCGGCGAGGGCCAGGGCATGGCCTTCTCCGGGCTGCTCGACGAGCACCGGCTGCGCGGCTCCCTGACCCGCGGCGGGTACCCCGTTCCGGGTGATTCCGGCCGCTCCGAGCCGCCGTCCGGCGGCCGTTCCGTACCGCAGGAAACAGCCCGTGAGCAGGTCGGTTCCCGTACCGTGCAGCTGCCGTCCTGTCGCTCACATAATGAGACGCGTGTCCCACCCGCTTGACACCCGAAGGGGTCCCGGAGGAAGGTCGACGCCATGCGCACCCGAATTCTCGTACTTGGAAAGCGCGTCGGCTGACCGAGGCCTCTCCACCGCCTCGCACACGCACCGGCGCGCTCCCCTCGCTTGCCTCACGGCACGAGGGGTTTTTTGTTGCCCGGCACCGTCCGGCACCCGTCCGGCAACCGGGCGAAACCCTCACCACCCTCATCTTCGAGAGAAGAGAACGCAGATGACCGAGCAGGCCACCGGGTCCCACCATCCGCAGCCGCGGACCCGCAACGCGGTCCCCGCCGCCACCGCCGAGCGCATGACGGGCGCCCAGGCGCTCATCCGCTCCCTCGAGGCCGTAGGCGCGGACACCGTGTTCGGCATCCCGGGCGGTGCGATCCTGCCGGCGTACGACCCGCTGATGGACTCGGCCAAGGTCCGGCACGTGCTGGTCAGGCACGAGCAGGGTGCGGGGCACGCCGCCACCGGCTACGCGCAGGCCACCGGCAGGGTCGGGGTGTGCATGGCGACCTCGGGGCCCGGCGCGACCAACCTGGTCACGCCGATCGCCGACGCCCACATGGACTCGGTGCCGATCGTCGCCATCACCGGCCAGGTCGCCTCGAAGTCCATCGGTACCGACGCCTTCCAGGAGGCGGACATCTGCGGCATCACGATGCCGATCACCAAGCACAACTTCCTGGTCAGGGACGCCGCCGACATCCCGCGCACCATCGCGGAGGCCTTCCACATCGCCGCCACCGGGCGCCCGGGACCGGTCCTGGTCGACATCGCCAAGGACGCGCTGCAGAACCAGATGAGCTTCAGCTGGCCGCCGCAGGCGGACCTGCCCGGCTACCGCCCGGTGACCAAGCCGCACGCCAAGCAGATCCGCGAGGCCGCCCGGCTGATCAACGAGGCCCGCCGCCCGGTGCTCTACGTCGGCGGCGGCGTCGTCAAGGCCCGCGCCACCGCGGAGCTGCGCATCCTCGCCGAGCTGACCGGCGCCCCGGTCACCACCACGCTGATGGCGCTCGGCGCCTTCCCCGACAGCCACCCGCAGCACGTCGGCATGCCCGGCATGCACGGCGACGTCTCCGCGGTCACCGCACTGCAGAAGTCGGACCTGATCATCGCGCTCGGCGCCCGCTTCGACGACCGGGTCACCGGCCGCCTCGACACCTTCGCGCCGAACGCGAAGGTCGTGCACGCCGACATCGACCCGGCCGAGATCTCCAAGAACCGGATCGCCGACGTGCCGATCGTCGGTGACGCCCGCGAGGTGCTCGCCGACCTGATCGTCGCCGTCCAGGCCGACCACGAGGCCGGCCACAAGGGCGACTACTCGGAGTGGTGGAACCACCTGAACTTCTGGCGGAACACCTACCCGCTCGGCTACGACGTGCCGACCGACGGCAGCCTGTCCCCGCAGCAGGTCATCGAGCGGATCGGGCAGCTCGCCCCGGAGGGCACGCTCTTCGCCGCGGGCGTCGGCCAGCACCAGATGTGGGCCGCGCAGTTCATCAAGTACGAGAAGCCCGGCACCTGGTTCAACTCCGGCGGCGCCGGCACCATGGGCTACGCGGTGCCCGCCGCGATGGGCGCCAAGGCCGGTATGCCGGACGCCACCGTGTGGGCGATCGACGGCGACGGCTGCTTCCAGATGACCAACCAGGAACTCGTCACCTGCGCGCTGAACAACATCCCGATCAAGGTCGCCATCATCAACAACGGCGCCCTGGGCATGGTCCGCCAGTGGCAGAACCTCTTCTACGGCGAGCGCTTCTCCAACACCGTCCTGCACTCCGGCGCCGAGCACGTCCCCGGCTCCACGCAGGGCGTGGGCTCGATCCAGAACCGCGGCACCCGCGTCCCGGACTTCGTCAAGCTGTCCGAGGCGATGGGCTGCGTCGGCCTGCGCTGCGAGTCCCCCGACGAGCTGGACAAGGTCATCGCCGAGGCGAACGCCATCAACGACCGCCCGGTCGTGGTGGACTTCATCGTCCACGAGGACGCGATGGTCTGGCCGATGGTCGCGGCCGGCACCTCCAACGACGAGATCATGGCCGCGCGCGACGTCCGCCCGGACTTCAGCGACGACCTGGACGACTGACGGCAGAGCGAGAGAAGGAAGCACCGAGAATGTCCAAGCACACGCTCTCCGTCCTGGTGGAGAACAAGCCCGGCGTCCTGGCCAGGATCACCGCGCTGTTCTCCCGCCGCGGCTTCAACATCGACTCGCTCGCGGTGGGCACCACCGAGCACCCGGAGATCTCCCGGATCACCATCGTCGTCAACGTCATCGACGAACTGCCTCTCGAACAGGTGACGAAGCAGCTCAACAAGCTGGTCAACGTGCTGAAGATCGTCGAACTCGACCCCTCGGCGGCCGTCGCGCGTGAACTCGTCCTGGTGAAGGTGCGCGCCGACAACGAGTCGCGCTCGCAGATCGTGGAGATCGTCCAGCTCTTCCGCGCCAAGACCGTGGACGTCTCCCCCGAGGCCGTCACGATCGAGGCCACCGGCGCGGCCGACAAGCTGGAGGCCATGCTCAAGATGCTGGAGCCGTTCGGCATCAAGGAGCTGGTCCAGTCCGGCACCATCGCGATCGGCCGCGGCGCCCGCTCCATCACCGACCGCTCGCTGCGCGCGCTGGACCGCTCGGCGTAGCCGCCGCGTCCGATCCGCATAGCGAGACCCCGAAACCCCCATCCGCCCACCCGTCGTACGGTGGGCCGCACAAACCGATCCAAGGAGAACCCGAAGTGGCCGAGCTGTTCTACGACGACGACGCCGACCTGTCCATCATCCAGGGCCGCAAGGTCGCGGTCATCGGCTACGGCAGCCAGGGCCACGCCCACGCGCTGTCGCTGCGCGACTCGGGCGTGGACGTGCGGGTCGGCCTGCACGAGGGCTCCAAGTCCAAGACGGTGGCGGAGGAGCAGGGCCTGCGGGTGCTGCCGGTCGCCGAGGCGGCCGCCGAGGCCGACGTCATCATGATCCTGGTGCCGGACCCGATCCAGGCCCGCGTCTACGAGGAGTCCATCAAGGACAACCTCAAGGACGGCGACGCGCTGTTCTTCGGCCACGGCCTGAACATCCGCTTCGGCTTCATCAAGCCGCCGGCCGGCGTCGACGTGTGCATGGTCGCCCCGAAGGGCCCCGGCCACCTGGTCCGCCGCCAGTACGAGGAGGGCCGCGGCGTCCCGTGCATCGCGGCCGTCGAGCAGGACGCCACCGGCAAGGGCTTCGCGCTCGCGCTGTCCTACGCCAAGGGCATCGGCGGCACCCGCGCAGGCGTCATCAAGACCACCTTCACCGAGGAGACCGAGACCGACCTCTTCGGCGAGCAGGCGGTCCTCTGCGGCGGCACCTCCGCCCTGGTCAAGGCCGGCTTCGAGACCCTGGTCGAGGCCGGCTACCAGCCGGAGATCGCGTACTTCGAGTGCCTCCACGAGCTGAAGCTCATCGTGGACCTGATGTACGAAGGCGGCCTGGAGAAGATGCGCTGGTCGGTCTCCGAGACCGCCGAGTGGGGCGACTACGTCTCCGGCCCGCGGATCATCACCGACGCCACCAAGGCCGAGATGAAGAAGATCCTCGGCGAGATCCAGGACGGCACCTTCGCCAACGCCTGGATCGCGGAGTACAACGCCGGCCTGCCCAAGTACAACGAGTACAAGAAGGCCGACGAGAACCACCTGCTGGAGACGACGGGCCGCAAGCTGCGCAAGCTGATGAGCTGGGTCGACGAGGAGGCGTAAGCCTCCCGGGCGCGTCGCTTCGTACACGGTCTGACCGGCATCTGGTACGCACTTTGTACGAAGCGACGCCCCCCTCCGGGTGATCCTTCCATTTCGGCGAAGGCGCGGATTCATCCCACCGATACACTCGCTGAACAAGCGCGTTCAGGCTCACAGCGTCGTGCGTCTTCCACGCGGCATGCCACCCCTGACGGGCGGGCTTCCTGTTCACTCGCTTGGCGGACGGCCTCGTGCCTCGGCCGATCACTGCGCGAGATCAGGCGTCAGCCCGCCATCCCCGCCTCCCTGAAGCGGCCACGGGACCGGCCGCCCACGAAGGACAAGTGAGGACCACGTGAGCCAGAAGCCTGTCGTACTCATCGCAGAAGAGCTGTCGCCCGCCACGGTGGACGCGCTCGGGCCGGACTTCGAGATCCGGCACTGCAACGGTGCGGACCGAGCCGAACTGCTGTCCGCGATCACGGATGTCGACGCCATTCTGATCCGCAGTGCCACCAAGGTCGACGCGGAGGCGGTCGCCGCCGCACGGAAGCTGCGGGTCGTCGCCCGCGCAGGCGTCGGCCTGGACAACGTCGACGTCGCCGCCGCCACCAAGGCCGGCGTGATGGTCGTCAACGCGCCGACCTCCAACATCGTCACCGCCGCCGAGCTGGCCTGCGGCCTGCTCATCGCCACCGCCCGCAACATCGCGCCCGCCAACTCGGCGCTGAAGAACGGCGAGTGGAAGCGCAACAAATACACCGGCGTCGAGCTGAGCGAGAAGACCCTCGGCGTGGTCGGCCTGGGCCGGATCGGCGTCCTGGTGGCGCAGCGGATGTCCGCCTTCGGGATGAACGTCGTCGCCTACGACCCCTACGTGCAGCCCGCGCGCGCCGCCCAGATGGGGGTCAAGCTGCTGACCCTGGACGAGCTGCTCGAGCAGTCCGACTTCATCACCGTCCACCTGCCCAAGACCCCCGAAACGCTGGGTCTGATCGGTGACGAGGCGCTGCACAAGGTCAAGCCGTCGGTGCGGATCGTCAACGCCGCGCGCGGCGGGATCGTGGACGAGGAGGCGCTCGCCTCGGCGCTCAAGGAGGGCCGGGTGGCCGGCGCGGGCCTGGACGTCTACGCCAAGGAGCCCTGCACCGACTCGCCGCTCTTCCAGTTCGACAACGTGGTGGCGACCCCGCACCTGGGCGCGTCCACCGACGAGGCGCAGGAGAAGGCCGGTATCGCGGTCGCCAGGTCGGTGCGCCTCGCGCTGGCCGGCGAGCTGGTCCCGGACGCGGTCAACGTCCAGGGCGGTGTCATCGCCGAGGACGTCAAGCCCGCGCTGCCGCTGGCCGAGAAGCTGGGCCGGATCTTCACCGCGCTGGCCGGCGAGGTCGCCGCCCGGCTCGACGTCGAGGTCTGCGGCGAGGTCACCCAGCACGACGTGAAGATCCTCGAACTGAGCGCGCTCAAGGGCGTCTTCGAGGACATCGTGGACGAGACGGTGTCGTACGTGAACGCGCCGCTGTTCGCCCAGGAGCGCGGTGTCGAGGTCCGGCTGACCACCAGCTCGGAGTCGCCCAACCACCGCAACGTGGTGACCGTCCGCGGCACCCTGTCCGACGGCACCGAGGTCTCGGTCTCGGGCACGCTGGCCGGCCCCAAGCACGTCCAGAAGGTCGTCGCGGTCGGCGAGGAGGACGTGGACCTGGTGCTCGCCGACCACATGGCCTTCCTGCGCTACACCGACCGCCCGGGTGTCGTCGGCACCATCGGCCGCATCCTGGGCGAGGTCGGCGTGAACATCGCCGGCATGCAGGTCGCCCGGGCCGCCGCGGGCGGCGACGCGCTCGTCGCGCTGACCGTCGACTCCAGCATCCCGGCGGGCGTGCTCACCGACATCGCCGGCGAGATCGGCGCCACCTCGGCCCGTGCGGTCAACCTGACCGACTGACCGAGGGCCGCCCGAGCGGCCGACCGCGTACGCCGTCCGGCGCCGCTTCCCACCAGGGGGGCGGCGCCGTTCGCGTCAGAGCCTGGCCGCCTTCAGGGCCATGTGGAGCAGCAGCCGCGCCTCGCCGTCCGCCAGGTCCAGGCCGGTGAGCTGCTCGATACGGGACAGCCGGTAGTAGAGGGTCTGCCGGTGGATGGCCAGCGCGGTGGCCGTCCGCCCGGCCTGGCCCGCGTGGTCGAGGAAGACCTCGGCGGTGTGCGCCAGCTCCTGGTGGGCCGCGGTGAGCAGCGGGGCGACCGCCGGGTCCGGCGGTGTGTCCTGCGGCAGCGCGGTCAGCAGGCGGTAGGGGCCGAGGTTGGACCACTTCGCGATCGGGCCGAGCATCGGCTGCGCGTGCGCGGCCCTGGCCGCGGCGGTCGCCTCCCACCAGGCCCCCGGCAGCTCGGCCAGGGTGCGGCGGCCCGCGCTGAGCCCGGCGACCGCGCCCTGGCTGCCGACCGCGTCGAGCAGCCGGGCCGCCGCGGTGCGGGCCGGGGCCAGCACCTGCGGCGACCGCAGCCGTACCAGCAGCGCGATCAGCTCGCCGCGGCGCCGCTCGGGCACCCGGGCGAGCGCGGCGGCGGACGGGATCGTGCGCAGGCCGGGCAGCGGACCCGCCGGGGCGTGCTCCGGCGCGCGCACGCACACCAGCGCGTGCGGCTCGTCCGCGTCCCGGCCCAGCGCCAGGCGCAGCGCGTCCTCCGCGGTGTCGCGGTCGGCCCTGGTCGCCGCGGTCAGCAGGCCCCGCAGCGCCCGGCCGGTCTCCGCGCCGGCCTGGGACATCGCCGCCAGCCGCTCGCCGATCCTGGTGGCGACCGCCATGGCGGACGCCAGCTGCGCGGGGGAGTGCTCGGCCTCGTCCAGCAGCCATACGTAGCCGTAGACGAACCCGGCGTGCCGCACCGGCAGGCACAGCCGGCCGCGCACCACGCCCGCGTCGGGGGCGGCGGGGATGCGGACCGGGCCGGTGGCGCGGGCGATGCCGAAGCGCTCGAACCAGGCGCGCACCTCGGCGGTGGACTGCCTGGTCAGGATGGAGCGGGTACGCACCGGGTCCATGGCCGCGTCGTCGTCGCTGTCGTGCACCCCGAAGGCGATCAGCCGGAAATCCCGGTCCTCCAGCGTCGCGGGGGCGCCGAGCAGCGCCGACACCTCGTCGACCAGGTCCTGGAAATCGCCGTAGTCCCCGTACTCAGCACGCACGCGGCCATTGTCCCTCATACATCTGTATGAGGGACGGCGGGTCGATGCGTGACAGGTGTCGATGGTCCGACGGGTAGACGAATCCTAGATTCACGGTGTCGGAGCCTGTTCGCCGAAAATCCCGTTCCGCCCGGTCTGGAAGGACACCCCGTGCTCGGTCCCGTGTTGCTCGCCGCCTCGCGCAGCGACCGTCTGCGCCGCGTCGTCGCCGCCGCGCCCGTCACCCGTCCGGTGGTCGACCGATTCGTCGCGGGCGACGCGCTGCACCCGGCGCTCGACACGGTCAGGGCGCTCACCGCGAGCGGCCTGGACGTCACCCTCGACCACCTCGGTGAGGACGTCACCGACCGGGCCACCGCACGCGCCACCAGGGACGCCTACCTGCGGCTGCTGGAGACGCTGCGCGACGACCGGCTCGGCCCCCGCGCCGAGGTCTCGGTCAAGCTGTCCGCCTTCGGCCAGGCCCTTCCCGACGGCGGCCACGACGTCGCGCTGGCGAACGTGACCGAGGTGGCGGAGCTGGCCACCAGCATCGGCACCACGGTGACCCTCGACATGGAGGACCACACCACCGTCGACTCCACGCTCGCCGTGCTGGCCGAGCTGCGCAAGGAGCACCCGCAGACCGGTGCGGTCCTGCAGTCGTACCTCTTCCGCACCGAGGACGACGCCCGCGCGCTGGCCGTGGCCGGCTCCCGGGTGCGGCTGGTCAAGGGCGCCTACAACGAGCCGGCCAGGGTCGCCTTCCAGAACAAGAGGGACGTGGACAAGGCCTACGTCCGCGCCCTGCGCACCCTCTTCGCCGGCGAGGGCTACCCGATGGTCGGCTCGCACGACCCGCGCATCATCTCCATCGCCCAGGAGTTCGCCGCCCGCTACCACCGCCCGGCCGGCGACTACGAGTTCCAGATGCTCTACGGCATCAGGACCGCGGAGCAGCGGCGGCTCGCGGACGAAGGCGAACGTATGCGGATCTACGTCCCCTACGGCGCAGACTGGTACGGCTATTTCATGCGGCGCCTCGCCGAGCGCCCGGCCAACCTCGCCTTCTTCCTGCGCTCCTTCGTTCCCGCCGGCCGCTGACGCACCCCGACTCTCACCAGGAGACACGCCCCATGGACGCCGTGACCCAGGTCCCCGCTCCGGTCAACGAGCCGGTGCACACGTACGCCCCCGGCAGCCCCGAGCGCGCCAGGCTCGAAGCCAAGCTCAAGGAGCTGGCCGGCAACCCCGTCGACCTGCCGATGTTCATCGGCGGCGAGGAGCGCATGGGCGGCGGCGAGCGCTTCGACGTCGTCCAGCCGCACAACCACGGCGCCGTCCTCGGCACGTACGGCAACGCCACCGCCCAGGACGCGCGGGACGCCATCGACGCGGCCCTGGCCGCCGCCCCGGCGTGGCGCGCGACCGCCTTCGACGACCGCGCCGCGATCATCCTGCGCGCCGCCGAGCTGCTGGCGGGCCCCTGGCGCGAGACGCTGGTCGCCTCCACCATGCTCGGCCAGTCCAAGACCGTGCAGCAGGCCGAGATCGACAGCCCCTGCGAGCTGGTGGACTTCTGGCGCTTCAACGTCCACTTCGCCCGGCAGATCCTCGCCGAGCAGCCGGTCGCCAACGCCCCCGGGGTGTGGAACCGGCTCGACCACCGCCCGCTCGAAGGCTTCGTCTACGCGATCACGCCCTTCAACTTCACCGCCATCGCCGGCAACCTGCCGACCGCGCCCGCGCTGATGGGCAACGTGGTGGTGTGGAAGCCGTCGCCGACCCAGACGCACTCCGCGGTGCTGCTCATGCGGCTGCTGCGCGAGGCGGGGCTGCCCGACGGTGTGATCAACCTGGTCACCGGCGACGGCCTGGCCGTCTCCGAGGCCGCGCTGCCGCACCGGGAGCTGGCCGGCATCCACTTCACCGGCTCCACCAGGACCTTCCAGCACCTGTGGCGCGCGGTCGGCGAGAACATCGAGGGCTACCGCACCTACCCGCGGATCGTCGGCGAGACCGGCGGCAAGGACTTCGTCGTCGCCCACCCCTCGGCCGACCCCGCGGTGCTCAAGACCGCGCTGACCCGCGGCTCCTTCGAGTACCAGGGCCAGAAGTGCTCGGCCTCCTCGCGGGCCTACATCCCGCGCTCGATCTGGGAGTCCGGCTTCAAGGAGGACTTCGCCGCCGAGGTCGACGGCATCACCATGGGCGATGTCACCGACCTGTCCAACTTCGTCGGCGCCCTGATCGACGAGCGGGCCTTCGCCAAGAACAAGGCGGCCATCGACCGCGCCAAGGCCGACCCGACCGTCGAGGTCGTCGCGGGCGGCACGTACGACGACTCGGTCGGCTGGTTCGTCCGCCCGACCGTGCTGGTCTCCACCGACCCGGACAACGAGATCTTCCGGCAGGAGTACTTCGGCCCGGTGCTCGGCATCCACGTCTACGAGGACGCCGACTTCGAGGCGATGCTCACCCAGATGGAATCGGTCTCGGACTACGCGCTGACCGGTTCGGTCATCGCCAGGGACCGGGTCGCCGCGGCCCAGGTGATGGAGCGGCTGCGGGACGCGGCCGGGAACTTCTACATCAACGACAAGTCCACCGGCGCGGTCGTCGGCCAGCAGCCCTTCGGCGGCGGCCGGGCGTCCGGCACCAACGACAAGGCGGGCGCCGCGCAGAACCTGCAGCGCTGGACGTCCACCCGGTCGATCAAGGAGACCCTGGTGCCGCCCACCGACTACCGGTACCCGCACCAGGGCTGACCTGGAGCGACACCGGACGATCACCCGTTCGCAGCCACCGGCGGCCGCGAACGGGTGATCGTCTGTCTCAGATAGTAGGAAGTCCGAGTAATTGTGGCGACAGGACGACCTCGCTGTCCTAACTTTGTAGAGAGCCGAACGTCTCGCCTCATCCGGTGAGCGGCGGATGCGCGTCCTGAGCAGTCACCGAGCGGGTCACCCCCCGCCGCCAGGACCCCCGCCCCGTTCCGCGGCAGCACCTTCCTCTGCCCGCTTACCCCGGCTTTCGCCTGCTTTCCCAGGAGTTGATCCCCATGGACGACACCGCCCGCATGGAAGACACCGCCCGCGAGAACGCGCTGCGCGCCCTGCAGCGCAGCCTGGACCGCCGTGACAACGGCGGCAGCACCGGTCACGAGTCGCGCTGACCGGAAGACCCCGTCCGGTGGACATCGTGTCCGACATGCGGACATGCGATGTCACCCGCTGGGATGGGGAGTACGGTGCCGGACATGTCTCGAAGCCTCAGCCTCGCAGTGATCCCCGGTGACGGAATCGGCCAGGAAGTCGTCGCGGAGGGCCTCAAGGTCCTCTCCGCCGTGCTTCCGCAGGACGTCAAGCTGGAGACCCGGGAGTTCGACTTCGGCGCGAAGCGCTACCACGCGACCGGCCAGACCCTCACCGACGAGGACCTGGACCGGCTCAAGGAGCACGACGCGATCCTGCTGGGCGCCATCGGCGATCCCTCGGTGCCGTCCGGCGTGCTGGAGCGCGGCTTCCTGCTGAAGCTCCGGTTCGCCTTCGACCACCATGTGAACCTGCGTCCCAGCAAGCTCTTCCCCGGCGTCGGCACCCCGCTCGCGGGAAGCCCGGAGATCGACTTCGTCGTCGTCCGCGAGGGCACGGAAGGCCCCTACACCGGCAACGGCGGCTCCATCAGGACCGGCACTCCGCAGGAGGTCGCCACCGAGGTCAGCCTCAACACCGCGTTCGGCATCGAGCGGGTGGTGCGCGACGCGTACGCCCGCGCGCAGGCCCGCCCGCGCAAGAAGCTGACCCTGGTGCACAAGAACAACGTGCTGGTGCACGCCGGCCACCTGTGGACCCGGATCTTCCAGCAGGTCGGCGCGGAGTTCCCCGAGGTCAGCACCGACTACCTGCACGTCGACGCGGCGACCATCTTCCTGGTCACCCAGCCCGAGCGCTTCGACGTGATCGTCACCGACAACCTCTTCGGCGACATCATCACCGACCTCGCCGCTGCCGTCTCCGGCGGCATCGGCGTCGCGGCCAGCGGCAACATCAACCCCGGCCGCGAGTTCCCCTCGATGTTCGAGCCCGTCCACGGCTCGGCCCCCGACATCGCCGGCCAGTCCAAGGCGGACCCGACCGCGACCGTGCTGTCCGTGGCGCTGCTGCTGCGCCACCTGGGCTACGAGGCCGAGGCCGACCGCATCGACGCCGCCGTACAGGCCGACCTCGCCGGACGCGCGGACCTGCCCGTACGGTCCACCGTCGAGATCGGCGACGCGCTGGCCGCCCGGGTCTCCCGCTGACCGGACACTGAGGTAGGTACCCGGCCCCGCCGCTGCGATAATCGACAGAGGCGGGGCCGCGTGACGACAGGAAACTTGGACGTCCTATTAGTGGGGGCGGCACAAGTCGGCAGCGAGAGACGAGACACGGTGAAGGACACACACATGACGACGCCCACGATCGAGCTGAAGCCGTCCGCGCACCCGCTGTCCGCCACCGAGCGCGACGCGATCCTGGCCGCCCCGGGCTTCGGCCGGCACTTCACCGACCACATGGTCACCATCAAGTGGACCGAGGGCCGCGGCTGGCACGACGGCCAGCTCGTCCCGTACGCGCCGCTGTCGATCGACCCCGCCAACATGACACTGCACTACGCGCAGACCATCTTCGAGGGCCTCAAGGCCTACCGGCAGCCCGACGGCGGCGTCGCCACCTTCCGCCCCGAGGCCAACGCCGAGCGCTTCCAGGCGTCCGCGCGCCGCCTGGCGATGCCCGAGCTCCCGGTGGAGACCTTCGTCGAGGCCTGCGACCTGCTGGTCAGGCAGGACAAGGAGTGGGTGCCCAGCGAGGGCGAGGCGTCCCTCTACCTGCGGCCCTTCATGGTCGCCACCGAGGTCGGGCTCGGCGTCCGCCCCGCCAACGAGTACCTCTTCCTGGTGATCGCCTCCCCGGCCGGCGCCTACTTCTCCGGTGGCGTCCAGCCGGTCTCGGTCTGGCTGTCCGAGGAGTACGTCCGCGCGGCGCCCGGCGGCACGGGCGCGGCCAAGACCGGCGGGAACTACGCCGCCTCCCTCGTCGCGCAGGCCCAGGCCATCGAGCACGGCTGCGACCAGGTGGTCTGGCTCGACGCGATCGAGCGCCGCTGGATCGAGGAGATGGGCGGCATGAACCTGTACTTCGTGTACGGCAACAGAATCGTCACTCCTGAGCTGTCCGGCTCCCTGCTGCCCGGCATCACCCGCGACTCGCTGCTGTCCATCGCGGCGGACCTCGGCTACGAGGTCGGCGAGGGCCGCATCAGCGTGGACGACTGGCGCCGCCAGCACGACGACGGCACCCTCACGGAGGTCTTCGCCTGCGGCACGGCCGCGGTCATCACCCCCGTCGGCTCGGTGAAGTCCACCCGGGCGAGCTGGCCGGTGGCTGACGGCGCCCCCGGTCCGGTCACCATGCGGCTCCGGGCCGCGCTCCTCGACATCCAGACCGGCCACGCCCCGGACCCCCACGGCTGGATGCACCCGCTGGGTGCGTAGTGGGGTGCCTGACAGGGGCGCGGGGCTGCGTCTGATCTGCGGCCGGCGCCGCGCGGGCGCGACCCGCCACCCACCGTCCGGCGGTCCGGCACGGACCGAACTGCCCCCTTGGGCCGGTGACGACCCGCGCGTGGGTGGTGGGCCGGTCGCGCAGTTCCCCGCGCCCCTTTCGGGCACCGCGGACCACATGGTGAGACCCCTGCGGCGGGAGCCGCGGAGTGTGGCAGACTCCTGGCGTGCACCTGTACGCCCGCATTATTGGCAGCAGGCACGCCGGTCCGCAGTGACGCCCCCCTGACCCCAGTGGAACGTCACCGTGTCCCAGACCCGCGTGCAGACCTCTCGCATCCGCGAGAGGTTTTTTCGTTTCCCGGACCACCCGCGCCGGAGGCGGAAGCGCACGAGGGATGATGGGGGCAAGTGGAGCTGGACCCTCCGGATGTCAGGACATCCGGCGGCAACCCACTCACCCGACAGGAGTTACGACAGCCATGACCGCCGAACCGGACGACAGCTTCCATGTCTTCGACACCACGCTGCGCGACGGCGCCCAGCGTGAGGGGATCAACCTCACCGTCGCCGACAAGCTGACGATCGCCCGGCACCTGGACGACTTCGGGGTGGGATTCATCGAGGGCGGCTGGCCGGGAGCCAACCCCCGCGACACCGAGTTCTTCGCCCGTGCCGCCAAGGAGCTGGACCTCAAGCACGCCACCCTGGTGGCCTTCGGCGCGACCCGCAGGGCGGGTGCCAAAGCCGCGGAGGACCCCCAGGTCAAGGCCCTGCTCGAATCGGGCGCCCCGGTGATCACCCTGGTCGCCAAGTCGCACGACCGCCATGTCGAACTGGCGCTGCGCACCACGCTGGAGGAGAACCTGGCGATGGTCGGCGACACCGTCTCGTACCTGGTGTCCCAGGGCCGCCGGGTGTTCGTGGACTGCGAGCACTTCTTCGACGGCTACAAGGCCAACGCCGCCTACGCCACCTCGGTCGTACGGACCGCGCACGACGCGGGCGCCTCCGTCGTGGTGCTGTGCGACACCAACGGCGGGATGCTCCCCGCCCAGGTGCAGGCCGTCACCGGCCTGGTGCTCGCCGACACCGGCGCCAGGCTCGGCATCCACGCCCAGGACGACACCGGGTGCGCGGTCGCCAACACCCTGGCCGCGGTGGACGCCGGCGCGACCCACGTGCAGTGCACCGCCAACGGCTACGGTGAGCGGGTCGGCAACTCCAACCTCTTCCCGGTCGTCGCCGCGCTGGAGCTCAAGCACGGCCGCCGGGTGCTGCCCGAGGGCGCGCTCGGCGAGATGACCAGGATCTCGCACGCCATCGCCGAAGTCGTCAACCTGCCGCCGTCCACCCACCAGCCCTACGTGGGGGTGTCGGCGTTCGCGCACAAGGCAGGCCTGCACGCGTCGGCGATCAAGGTGGACCCCGACCTCTACCAGCACATCGACCCCGAACGGGTCGGCAACACCATGCGGATGCTGGTCTCCGACATGGCGGGCCGCGCCTCGATCGAGCTGAAGGGCCGCGAGCTGGGCATCGACCTGGGCGAGGACCGCGAACTGGTCGGCCGGGTGGTGGCGCGGGTCAAGGAGCGCGAGCTGAAGGGGTACACGTACGAAGCCGCCGACGCCTCCTTCGCGCTGCTGCTGCGGTCCGAGATCAACGGCGGCCCGCAGCGGTTCTTCCGTACCGAGTCCTGGCGGGTCATCACCGAGGACCGCCCGGACGGCACGCACGCCAACGAGGCGACGGTGAAGATGTGGGCCAAGGGCGAGCGGATCGTCGCCACCGCCGAGGGCAACGGCCCGGTCAACGCGCTGGACCGGGCGCTGCTCAGCGCGCTGGAGCGGATCTACCCCAAGCTCGCCGAGTTCGCGCTGGTCGACTACAAGGTCCGCATCCTGGAGGGCACATCGGGTACCGACTCCACGACCCGGGTGCTGATCACCACCACCGACGGCGAGGCCGAGTGGTCCACCGTCGGGGTTGCGGACAACGTGATCGCCGCGTCCTGGCAGGCACTTGACGACGCCTACGCGTACGGGCTGCTGCGGGCGGGTCTCGACCCGCAGGAGTAAGCGGAGGCACGGCCCTGTGGCCCGGCGGGAGCTCTCCCGCCGGGCCACCGGTGTGTCATGTTCATTTCCCAAAACACTGGCGACGCGCGTAGACGTCGGGCACACTCCTCCTGCGCCACCTGCACCACGCCCACCCCAGCGGAACCAGCAGGAGGAAACCGCATGCGCATGCGTATCCGTACCGCGGTGAGCACGCTCACCCTCGTCGGCACCGCGCTCTTCGCCCCCGGCGTCGGACTGGCCACGTCCACCGACGCCTTCGCGGTCACCAAGCTCACCCAGGCCCAGGCCACCGCCATGTTCAGCGCCGCCGGCATCACCTGGTCGTCGTCCGGCGGCTGCTCCAACCGCAACGTGTCGACCTGCACGTCCTTCGACCAGCTCAACCAGGCCACCGCCCAGGGCGCGGTCACCCTCAAGCACGCCAGCGGCTGCGCCATCAACATCACCGGCGGCACCGAGACCGGCCACGCCAGCGGCACGTACTCGCACTGGAACGGCTACAAGCTCGACTACAGCAAGAACACCTGCCTCAACAACTACGTCCACAACTCCTTCAGCTACATCGGCCTGCGCGGCGACGGATACCCGCAGTGGCAGGCCGCGTCCGGCAACATCTACGCGGACGAGGGCACCCACTGGGACGCCCTGTACTACAGCTGCGGCTGCTGACCTGCCGTGACCGGCGGGGCCGCGCCCTCCCGCGGCCCCGCACCCGGCGTGCCGGCGGCGCGGTAGCCGTCGGCCTGCAAGCGGAAGAGCCGGGCGTAGGTGCCGTCCGCCGCGAGCAGCGACGCGTGGTCGCCCGCCTCGGTGATCCGGCCGCCGTCCAGCACGACGATCCGGTCGGCGTCCCTGACCGTGCCCAGCCGGTGGCTGATCAGCAGGCTGGTCCGGCCCGAGCGCAGTTCGCGCAGCCGCTGGTGGATCTCCGCCTCCGCCTCCGCGTCCAGGCCCGACGACGGCTCGTCCAGGACCAGCACGTCGGCGTCGGACCGCAGCAGCGCCCTGGCCAGCGCCACCCGCTGCCACTGCCCGCCGGACAGCGACACCCCGCCGAACCGCCCGGCGGCCGGGACGCCCCTGGGGGTGCGCGAGTCCTGGAAGACCAGGCTGAGCATGGTGTCGTAACCGGCGGGCAGGCCCGCGAGTTCGGGATGCACCCCGGCCCGGGTCGCGGCCCGCTCCACCGCGCCGGGGTCGGCGGCGGCCCGGTCGAGCCCGCCCAGCGCGATGTTGTCGTACGCGCTGAGGTCGTAGCACATGAAGTCCTGGAAGACCGCGCCGATCCTGGCCCGCAGCAGGTCGGGGTCCAGGCTGCGGATGTCCACCCCGTCCCAGGTGACGCGGCCGCGGGTCGGCTCGTACAACCGGCACAGCAGCTTGACCAGGGTCGACTTGCCCGCGCCGTTCAGCCCGACCAGGGCCAGCGAGCGGCCGGCGCCGATGGTCAGGTCGATGTCGCGGAGCACCCAGTCGCCGGCCGCGGAGTAGCGGAACCAGACGTGCTCGAAGCGGATGCCGTCCCGCAGCCCGGGCGGCGGGGCGTCGGTGCCGGTCAGGTCGGCGGGTGCGTCCAGGATCGCGGTGTAGTGCGTGAAGACGGTGAAGACCTGCCCGGCGCCGGCGATCTGGGCGAGCACGCCGGCCAGCGCGCCCTGCAGTCCGGCCAGCGCGGCGACCAGCACCGCGAGGTCGCCCGCCGTGCCGTGGCCGTGCGCGATCCGCAGCGCGACACCGTAGAGCGCGGCGGCGGCGATCCCGGTGGTGAGCAGCGACAGGGACCCGTCGGTGAGCAGCGTGGCGCGGTCCACCCGGGACTCGCCGCGCTGTGCGGTACGCAGCTCGGTCAGCATCCGGCCGCGGAAGTAGCCGCCCAGGCCGTACAGCCGGATCTCCTTGGCGGCCCTGAGGTCCATCAGCAGCAGCGTGTAGAAGGTCTGGCGGCGCAGGTTCGGCGCGGTGTCCAGGACCATCGCGCCGCGCTTGCGGACCAGGGTGAGCTGGGCGGCGAGCGCGGGGGCGGTGGACGCCAGCACCAGGACGGTCACCAGCGGGGACAGCGTGAGCAGGCTCGCGGTGAAACCGCCGACGATCAGCAGCGCCTGCACCACCCCGAGGGCGGCCTCGGCGAGCGCGGCCGGGCCGGCGCCGCTGACCTGCTGGGCCAGCCGCAACCGGTCGTGGAAGCCCGGGTCCTCCAGCCGGGCCAGGCCGCGCTGCCGGCTCACCGCCGCGAACAGCCGCTCCTGCGCGGCCAGCGACACCCGGCGGCCGATCTCCCGCTCGACGAAGGCGGTGACGTAGCCGCTCAGCGCGGCCGCGCCGCCGACCCCGGCGAGCAGCAGCGCGAGGGTGCCGACGCGGCCCGTGCGCTGGGCGGTGAGGTCGTCGATCAGGGCGGCGGTCAGCCAGGCCGTGGCGACCGGGGCGAGCCCGGTGGCCAGCACGATCACCAGCCGCAGGGCCGCGAGCAGCGGGGCGGCCCTGGTGTAGAGGGCGAGGGCCGCGGTCAGGGTGCGCAGGCCGCGTACCGCCGCCGCGGCCCTGCCGCTAGCCACGTCCGACGGCTGCCGGCGCGGGTACCGCCGGCGGCGGGTACTGGCCCTTGCTCTCGACGGTGCCGTCGGCGGCGACCAGGAAGAAGGCCGGCGTGGCGGCGACCTCGAAGGCGCTCAGCACCGGCCCGGGCATGTCCTCGACGACCAGGTGCTCCACCGGCTCCAGCGCGGCGGTGAGAGCTCCCGCGTCGTCACCGGGGCGCCGGTCGAGCACGGTGACCACGGTCAGGCCGCTCTCGCGGAACTCCGCGGTGCGGGCGGCGAATCCGGGCGCCTCGCGGCTGCACGCGGTGCAGGAGGTGGCGAAGAAGGCGACGAGCGTACGCCGGCCCGCCGCGGCGACCTCGACCTCGCGGCCGCCGGCGGTCCGCGCGGTGACCGCGGGGGCGGCGGCGCCGACCGCGGGGCCGCCGGCGTCGTAGGCGGGAGCGGCCGGCGCCTGCTCGCGCAGCCGGCGGACCAGGCCCGCTGTGACGGTGAGGTTGAAAAGGAGGACCACGGCGAGGACACACACCGCGGCGGTGAGTACGGCCACGAAGCCATCCGTTCGTGAAACGGCCGGCGGAATTCGGTGTTCCGTCCGGCCGAAAGGGAATTCGGCACTCCGAATGTGGGATGATCGCGGTGGCGCGTGGGGCGACTTCGACTCGCCCCACGCACCTTTCGCGCCGCGGGATCAGGTGAGGCAGTAACCGTTCCAGCTGGTCGACGTGTAGGTGTGGAAGTCGGCGTAGCAGCCCTTCGCGCCGTTGCACGAGTTGTAGAGGTCGTAGTAGGTCACGTAGCTGAGGACCCCCTTGAGGGTCTTGGTGGTGCCGCATGCGGCGGCCGGGGCCTCGGGGACGACGGTCCGCAGGATGCGGTCGCCCAGGCGCTCGATGACGCTCATCATCGTGGATCAGCCTTTCTCTGAGCTGTTCATTCCGTGCACGAACCTTGCAGTTCGGCGTGGTACTTCAACGTGCGACGGCAAGACTTGTACACGATCGCGAAAGTGTCCAGTGTGATGAAGAAAATAATTGCGATAGCCGGGTTCTGGGCGGTGAATTGCGCATTGTGGCGCTATGGCGCCAGTACTACCTGCTTGCAAGACCCGGATGATTGACGGCAAGGTTTCGACTGTGCCAGCCTGCGGAGGCGCGGAAGACGTTCCGGCTGCCGCGGGACACCTCGGGGGAAGTGGACATGCTCGGTTTCGTGCTCGCGCAGCTGCGCTACCGCAAGGGCAGGGCGGCCGCGCTGGTGGGCGCGCTGCTGGTGGCGGTGACGTCGTTCTCCGTGCTGACCGGCGCCGCCCGCACCCAGCGGCTCTCCGTGGTCGGCACCGTCACCGCCAACGCCCGCGGCGGCTACGACATCCTGGTCCGCCCGGCCGGCGCCCGCTCGGCACTGGAGGACGGCAGGGGCCTGGTCGCCTCCACCGCGCTCGCCAACCTCAACGGCGGTATCACCACCGCCCAGTGGCAGCAGATCGGCAAGCTCCCCGAGGTGGACGTGGCCGCACCGGTCGCCGTCGTCGGCTACGTCCTGACCAGGATGGACGCCCCCGTCGACCTGCCCGCGGCGGCCGCCGGCGGAGGCCGGCAGCTCTACCGGGCCGCCATGACCCAGGTCTCCGAGCGCGGCCTGACCCGGATACCCGCGGGCGAGTCGTACACCTACGTCACCGACCGGCCGCTGCGCGGCGTCACCGACAGCGCGCACAGCAGCAAGGACCCCTACGAGGTGGACGGCGCGGGAGCCGCGCACCCGGTGTGCGTGGACCCGACCGCCAAGACCGCGGCGACCGGGCCGCAGGTCGTCCTGAACTGCGGCACGACCAACCCGCAGGACACCTACAACCAGCCGGGACCCGCCAACCCGCACGCCACGGGCAGCGCGCAGCCGGCCGCGACCACCACCACCGCCTGGCCCGTGCCGCTGCTGATCGAGGCGGTCGACCCGGCGTCGGAAGCCCGCCTCGCCGGCCTCGACAAGGCCGTGACCTGGGGAAGCTACCTCGACGCCGGCCGGCGCCCGACCAGCGGCACCAGGACGTACGCCGACCTGACCGGCGACCCGAACGCCGCGGGCAGAGTCGGCGTCACCGAGATCCCGGTCCTGATGGCCGACAGGGCCGCCGCCGACGAGCAGTTGCAGGTCGCGGTCAGCCGGCTGCCCGCCTCCGCCGCCGATCAGGTCGCCGCCGGCACCGACAAGACCACGCTCGGCGCCACCCTGCCGCACACCCCGGGCACCCCGGTGACCACCACGACCGTCGACGTCCAGCAGGCCTACCGCACCCTGCTCGACGGCCTGCGCTCCGGCGACGTCCGCGAGACCTACCGGGCGGGCAACGGCGGCACCGTCTGGGTCAGCGCCTTCACCACCGCCCAGCCCGTCCGGTACGGCAGCGCCGGCGACGGCCTCACCGCGCAGCCGCGGCAGCCCGACCCCAACCTGCGGCTGGACTACGAGCAGATCGACGGCACCTACCCGCGCGACCTCGACGACACCCCCGTACGCAAGGCCGTCGTCCACCCGGCCGGCGGGCCGTGGAACGGCATCGCGCACGACGTGCACCTGAAGATGGTGGGGGAGTTCGACAGCTCCGAGCTCTCCGTCAGCGCCTCCGGGCTCGGCGCGGTGCCGATGGAGACGTACTTCCCCGCGCAGGCCACCGGCGCCGACCCCGCGTCCGTCCAGGCGCTCGGCGGCAGGTCGCTGCTGCCCAACGGCAACGTCGCGGGACTGCTGTCCGTGCCGCCGTCCATCGTCACCAGCCTGGCCGGCCTGCAGACCCTCGACGACGCCCGCTACTTCACGAACACCGGCGCGGGCAGGGGCGTCAACGCCGCGGCGCCGATCAGCGTCATCCGGGTCAGGCTCACCGGCGCACTCGGCCTCGACGCGCTCTCCCGCGAGCGGGTCAGGCTGACCGCGCAGCGCATCCACGACCTGACCGGCCTCGACGTCGACATCACCAGCGGCTCGTCGCCCACGCCCGTCGCCGTCGGCGACCCCGCGGGCACGCACGGGCGACCGGCGCTCACGCTGCACGAGATGTGGTCCAAGAAGGGGGTCGCGGCCACGGTGGTCGCCGCGGTCGACCGCAAGTCGCTCATCATGTTCGTGCTGGTGCTGGTCGTCTGCGCGCTCTTCGTCGCCAGCGCCACCGGTGCGGCGGTCCGCGCCCGCCGCACCGAACTGGCCGTACTGGCCTGCCTCGGCTGGCCCCCGCGCAAGCTCTTCGCCCTGGTGGTCGCCGAGGTCGCCGGGCTCGGCGCGGTCGCCGGGGTCCTGGGCGCGGGCCTGGCGATCCCGCTCGGCCGGCTGTCCGGACTGCACGTCGGCGCGGGCCGGGCGGTGCTCGCCGTGCCCGCGGCGCTGCTGCTCGCGGTCCTCGCCGCGAGCCGGCCCGCGCTCCAGGCGTCCAGGTCCCACCCGGGCGCCGCGGTGCTCCCCGCGGTCAGCGCGCCGCGGCGCCCGGTACGCCGCGCCGGCATCACCCGGCTGGCACTGGCCAACCTGCGCCGGGTGCCCGGCCGCGCCCTGCTCGGCACGCTCGCCCTGGCCATCGGCGTCGCGGCGCTGGTCGCGCTGGCCGCGATCAGCACGGCCTTCGACGGCACGGTCACCGGCACGTTGCTCGGCGACGCGGTGTCGGTCCAGGTGCGCGGCTCCGACTACGCCGCGGCGGTCATCGCGGCGCTGCTCGGTGCCGCCACGGTGGCGGACGTGCTCTACCTCAACATCCGCGACCGCGCCGCCGAATACGCGCTGCTCTCCGCCACGGGGTGGCCCGACCGTGCGGTGACCCGCCTCGTCCTGACCGAGGCGGCGGTCATGGCGGTGGCCGGCGCGGTCGCCGGTGCGGCGGTGGGCCTCTCGGCGTACGCCGTCTTCGCCGGCCACATCTCCCGGGCCGCCGTCCTCCCGACCCTGGCGACCGTCGCCGGCGCGATCACCACGACGCTCCTCAGCGCTGCGCTCCCCACCCGAGCCCTCCGCCACCTCCCCCTCACCCGCCACCTGGCGGAATAGCTTTCCCGGGCGCGCGCTCCTTGCGCTGCGCGCCAAGCCACGACGCACCGAAGGATGCGAAGGGGGCTGCCACCTGGGGGCGCGGGAACTGCGCGCGCAACCACGACGCACCGAAAGGTGCGCACGCACCGCAAGGGGCACGGACCTCAGGTACGAGAGATGAGTACGGGTGCTCAGGCGCCACCCCCCACCCCCCGCATAGCCTCGGCGCAGCCGAGGTCGCAGGGGGTGCGGAAACCATGATCGTTTCGGCGGTGATGCTGCTCGGCAGAGCAGCCGGCCTGCCCGCCGCGCGCCGCGCGAAGCGGCTGGCGGAGGACGCGGCCGAGACCGCACACCCCGCCCGGCTGACGGTGATCTCGGCGCGGCCCTGCTTCCCCGCCTCCGGCGGCGCCGAGATCCTCCTCCGGGTGGCGGACGACCCGGACGCGTTCGTCCGCCTCCGCGTGGACCGTGCGCCGCCGGCGGTCGCCCAGGTCCGCGACGCCGTCGACGAAGCCCTGGCAGCGGCCGCCCGCTGGCGGGCGCTGTCCGCCGCCCTGCGCCAAGGCGGGCACGAGGTGCACGCGCTGGGCCGCGTCGTCGCCGACCCGTGGATCACGGCGGCACCCTCCAACGACACGGTGGAGGACCTGCTGTCCGGCCTCCAGGAATGCCTGGCCGGGCGGCAGCCGGACGTGCTGCCGGTCGCGGTCATGATCGCCGACCCGGCGGTCCTACGGGCGCTGCCGCGGGACCGCGACCCGTCGCTGCCGACGCTGCTGCGGCTCAACGCCGCCCGCAGGCTGGCCGCGCTGAGCGGCCGGCGGCCGTACTACCGCGCCTCCTTCGGCGCGCAGGGCTCGCCCGAGATGAGCATCGTGCACCCCTTCGCGCTGTGGCAGCGGTACGAGGCCGCGGTCACGGCGAGCGCGACGGCCTGGCTGGCCGGGGCGCTGCCCGGCACGGGCGTGAGCGCGGTGATGAGCCGTACCCGGCTGGTGCCGGGCCGGGTGGACCGGGTGCGGGTCCACGTGGTCTTCCACGAGTGCCCGCAGCAGCCCCACCCTCCCCAGGGCAACCACGCCCTGGCCGCCACCACCGACCTCGACGGCACGTTCGTCGGTGACCCGACGGTCCTCCGCGACATCCGCGACGCCACCGGCCCCCTCCACCTCCCACCCCTCTGACCCGGCCGGCCGCACAAGACGCCGACCGCGCCCGGCCCCCACCGGGAGAGGCGTACCGCCACACCGAGGGGCACCCACCGAAGGGGCGCGTGGGGGTACACCCGGACGAAGCTCAGGGGGAGAACGGAGCGCCCGGCCATGACGGCGCGGCAGACAAGCAACTCACCGCGGGGAGCAGGACCCGACGGGCCGCGTGGGGGTACACCCGGGCGGAGCTCAGGGGGAGAACGGAGCGCCCGGCCCCCACCGGGAGAGGCGTACCGCCACACCAAGTGGCACCCACCGACGGGCCGCGGGAAAACCGGTGTCGTCCCCGGGCGGCGGAGCCCTATGGTGCGGCCGTGACCGACGAACCGTTCAGGATCAGGGCCGCCGCGCCCGAGGACGCCGCCGCCGTGGCGCACGTGCACATCGCCTCGCGGGAGGTGACGATGCCGTACCTGCCGCCGAGGCGGCGCAGCGACGCCGAGGTGGTGGCGTGGGTGCGGGACATCGTCATGCGACGGGCCGCGGTGTGGGTGGCCGTCGACCGCGGCGGAGCGGTCGTCGGCTACGCGGCCGTCGAGGACGACACGCTGGACGCCCTCTACCTGCTGGCCGGCGTGCTGCGGCAGGGCATAGGCAGCGCGCTGCTCGCCGCCGCGAAGGCGTACCGGCCGGGCGGGCTGACGCTCGCCGTCTTCCAGAAGAACACCGGTGCCAGGGCTTTCTACGCGCGCCACGGCTTCACCGTCGTGGACAGCAACGACGGATCGCGCAACATGGAGAACGAACCGGATCTGACGATGCGCTGGCAGCCGGTGACCAACAGCACAGGTACTGACGGGTAATCTCCGCGCCCAGGCGGTCATAGGGTGAGCGGCGAACCCTCACCCCGACCCTCCGGGAGATCGCATGCGCTCGGCGAAGGACTTCTTCCGCCCGCTGGCCGTGGGGGCGCCCGCGCCCCCGCGCGAGGTGCCGTTCCGGCCCTCGCGGATGATCCACTTCTTCGACCCGGGCAACGAGCGGATGGCCGCCAAGGTCCCCGCCCTGGCACCGCAGGTGGACGTCCTGCTGGGCAACCTGGAGGACGCCGTCGCGGCGGACCGCAAGGAGGCGGCCCGTGCGGGGCTGGTCTCCGTCGCGCGGTCCACCGACTTCGGTGCCACCCAGCTGTGGACCCGGATCAACAGCCTGGACTCGCCCTGGGCGCTGGACGACCTGATCACCCTGGTCACCGAGGTCGGCGACAAGCTCGACGTCGTGATGGTGCCCAAGGTGGAGGGCGCGCACGACATCCACTACGTGGACCGGCTGCTGGCCCAGCTGGAGGCCAGGGCAGGCCTGCGGAGGCCGATCCTGGTGCACGCGATCCTGGAGACCGCGGCCGGCGTGGCCGCCGTCGAGGAGATCGCCGCGGCCAGCCCCCGGATGCAGGGCATCTCGCTCGGCCCCGCCGACCTGGCCGCGAGCCGGCGGATGAAGACCACCCGGGTCGGCGGCGGCCACCCCGGGTACCTCGTCCGCGAGGACCCGCAAGGGGACGCGCCCCGGGTGACGCACCAGCAGGACCTGTGGCACTACACGATCGCCCGGATGGTCGACGCGTGTGCGGCGCACGGCATCCTGCCGTACTACGGCCCCTTCGGCGACATCCAGGACGTCACCGCCTGCGAGGACCAGTTCCGCAACGCCTTCCTGCTCGGCTGCGTCGGCGCCTGGTCGCTGCACCCGGTCCAGATCGACATCGCCAAGCGGGTGTTCTCGCCCGCGCCGGAGGACGTGGCCTGGGCGCGGCAGGTGATCGAGGCGATGGGCGACGGCACCGGAACGGTGATGATCGACGGCAAGATGCAGGACGACGCCACCTACAAGCAGTGCCAGGTGGTCGTCGGCCTCGCCGACGCGCTCGCCGCCCGCGACCCCCAGCTGTCCGCGGCCTACGCCGCGGCGGACAAGGTGGCCAGGCGATGACCGACGCGCCCCGCCCCCGCCGCTCCGTCCTCTACATGCCCGGCGCCAACGAGCGCGCCCTGGAGAAGGCCCGCACCCTCCCCACCGACGCGCTGATCCTCGACCTGGAGGACTCGGTGGCCCCCGACGCCAAGAAGGAGGCCAGGGACCGGGTCGCCGCGGCCGCCGCGGGCGGGGACTACGGGCACCGCGAGGTGACGATCCGGGTCAACGCTCCCGGCACCCCGTGGCACGCCGACGACCTGCGGGCGGCCGCGGAGGCGGGTCCCGACGCGGTCGTGGTGCCCAAGGTCGACGCGCCGGAGACGGTCGCCGCCGTGGTGGCCGCGCTGGAGGCGGCCGGCGCCCCCGACCGCACGGCCGTCTGGGCGATGGTCGAGACGCCCGCCGCGATGTTCGACGCGCGGCGGATCGCCGCGGCCGACCCGCGGCTGACCGTGCTGGTCCTGGGCACCAACGACCTCGCCAAGGAACTGCACGCCGAGCATGTGCCGGGCCGGGAGCCGCTGCTCACCGCCCTGTCCATGGCCCTGCTGGCGGCCCGCGCCACGGGTAAGGTCATCTTGGACGGTGTCTACAACGACGTCCAGGACCTGTCCGGCTTCGAGGCGGAATGCCTCCAGGCGAGGCAGCTCGGCTTCGACGGCAAGACGCTCATCCATCCCCGCCAACTGGAACCCTGCAACCGGGTCTTCGCCCCCGCCGCGGCGGAGGTGGAGCGCTCCCGGCGGATCATCGAGGCCTTCGATCAGGCCACGTCACAGGGCCGCGGGGTGGTCACGGTGGACGGCAGGATGATCGAGAACCTGCATGTCGAGGAGGCACGGCGGGTGCTGGCGCTGGCCGCCGCGGTGGAGGGCCGCTGACGCACGTGCGTACGGCCGCCCGGTGGCGGCAGATCGACGGCGGGGTGCCGCAGCCGTGAAGCGGAACCCCGCCGTCGTGCGTTTCTGTCGGGACCCGCCATGAAGCGGCGACGGACACTGTACGAAGTCGATGGCCCGTTTTCCGGCTCGCGGCTCGTACTGTCGTTGCATGACCACATCTCAAGAGGTGCCCGCAGAGGTGAACGACGCCCGCGGGCGGGTGGCAGAGCTGCACGCCATCCGCGCGGAGGTCGTCCGCGGGCCGAGCGAGAAGGCCACCGAGGCGCAGCGGGCCAAGGGCAAGCTCACCGCCCGCGAGCGTATCGACCTGCTGCTCGACGAGGGCACCTTCCGCGAGGTGGAGCCGCTGCGACGGCACCGGGCGACGGGCTTCGGCCTGGAGGCCAAGCGGCCCTACACCGACGGTGTGATCACCGGCTGGGGCACCGTCCACGGCCGTACGGTCTTCGTCTACGCGCACGACTTCCGGATCTTCGGCGGTGCCCTCGGCGAGGCGCACGCCACGAAGATCCACAAGATCATGGACATGGCCATCTCGGCCGGTGCCCCGCTGGTGTCGCTCAACGACGGCGCCGGCGCCCGTATCCAGGAGGGCGTCTCGGCGCTGGCCGGGTACGGCGGCATCTTCCAGCGCAACACCCGTGCCTCCGGCGTCATCCCGCAGATCAGCGTGATGCTCGGCCCGTGCGCGGGCGGCGCGGCCTACTCCCCGGCGCTGACCGACTTCGTCTTCATGGTCCGCGAGACCTCGCAGATGTTCATCACCGGACCCGACGTCGTCCAGGCCGTCACCGGCGAGCAGATCACCCAGAACGGGCTCGGCGGCGCCGACGTCCACTCCGCGGTCTCCGGCGTCTCGCACTTCGCCTACGACGACGAGCAGACCTGCCTCGAAGAGGTCCGCTACCTGCTCTCGCTGCTGCCGCAGAACAACCGGGAGAACCCGCCCGCCGTCGAGTGCCACGACCCGGTCGACCGGACCTCCGACGTCCTGCTGGACCTGGTGCCGGCCGACGGCAACCGCTCGTACGACATGCACAAGGTCATCGAGGAGATCGTTGACGACGGCGACTACCTGGAGGTCCACGAGCGCTGGGCCACCAACATCATCTGCGCGCTGACCCGGCTCGACGGCCAGGTGGTCGGCATCGTCGCCAACCAGCCGGCGTCGCTGGCCGGTGTGCTGGACATCGAGGCGTCCGAGAAGTCGGCCCGCTTCGTGCAGATGTGCGACGCCTTCAACATCCCCATCATCACCCTGTTGGACGTCCCCGGCTTCCTTCCGGGCGTCGCCCAGGAGCACGGTGGAATCATCAGGCACGGTGCGAAGCTGCTGTACGCGTACTGCAACGCCACCGTCCCGAGGATCTCGCTGATCCTGCGCAAGGCCTACGGCGGCGCGTACATCGTGATGGACAGCCAGTCCATCGGCGCCGACCTGACCTACGCGTGGCCGACCAACGAGATCGCGGTGATGGGCGCGGAGGGCGCGGCCAACGTCATCTTCCGCCGGCAGATCGCCGAGGCGGACGACCCGGAGGCCATGCGGACCCGCATGGTCAAGGAGTACAAGTCCGAGTTGATGCACCCCTACTACGCCGCCGAACGCGGCCTGGTGGACGACGTCATCGACCCGACGCAGACCCGCGAGGTACTGATCAGCTCGCTGTCCATGCTCCGCACCAAGCACGCGGATCTACCGTCGCGTAAGCACGGTAATCCTCCCCAGTAGCCATGGAGACCACTGTGAGCACTCCCGCCGATTCCCTCGTGCGCGTCGAGAAGGGCCATGTCGCCCCCGAGGAGCTGGCCGCGATCACCGCGATCCTGCTCGCCAGGGCCGCCGCCGGCAGCGACAGCACCCCGGAGAACCCGGTCAGGTCCACCGCCGGATGGCGGCGCCTGGAGCGCACCCCGGGCTTCCGCGCCCCGCACTCCTGGCAGGGCTGACCGACCGTACAGCGCAGCACACGACGAAGGCCCCGCACCTGCACGGTGCGGGGCCTTCGCGCTGTCCAGTGCCTAGCGCAGCCGGGCCATCAGGGCGTGCTCCACCAGGGTGATCAGCGCGCTCTTCGCCTCGCCGCGGTGGCGGGCGTCGGTGACGATGATCGGCGCCTCGGGACCGATCTGCAGCGCCTCGCGGACCTCCTCGGGCCCGTACGGCTGGTGGCCGTCGAAGCCGTTGAGCGCGATGACGAACGGCAGGCCGCTGTTCTCGAAGTAGTCCACGGCCGGGAAGCAGTCCGCGAGCCGGCGGGTGTCGACCAGCACGATCGCCCCGATCGCGCCGCGTACCAGGTCGTCCCACATGAACCAGAAGCGGTCCTGGCCGGGCGTCCCGAACAGGTAGAGGATCAGGTCCTGGTCCAGGGTGATGCGGCCGAAGTCCATGGCCACCGTGGTGGTCGTCTTGTCGGGCGCGTGCGTCAGGTCGTCGATGCCGGCCGACGCGGAGGTCATCACGGCTTCGGTACGCAGCGGGTTGATCTCCGACACGGCACCGACGAACGTGGTCTTGCCCACGCCGAATCCGCCCGCGACCACGATTTTCGCGGAAGTAGTGGCGCGCGCTGGGCCGCTAGAGCTTCCGAAGTCCACTGAGCACCCTCTCAAGCAATGTCACATCTGGCTGTCCGCCGGCGGACTCGTCGCCGCCGGGCTGGTGAATCGTGACCAGGCCGGCCTCGGCCAGGTCCGCCACCAGGATCCTGACCACACCGAGCGGGATCGTCAGCAGCGCGGAGATCTCCGCGATCGACTTGATCTCCCGGCACAGCAGGCAGATCCGCTGGTGCTCCGGCAGCTGCCCGCGCAGGCGGTCGGGTTCCGCGGTGGTGCTGACCAGTGCCTCGATGGCGAGCTGGTATCGCGGCCTGGTGCGGCCGCCGGTCATCGCGTACGGGCGTACGAACCCCGTCGGCGTCTGCGAGCGCCGACCCCTGGCCCCGCCGCCCTGCCCGCCGCCGGCCGCACCCTGGCCGCCGCCCTGCGGGGCCGGCGCCTGCGGCGGCTGGTACGGCTGGATGTGCGGCTGCCGGGGTGGCCGGTAGGGCTCCGGCTCGGGGGCCGGTGCCGATGGGAAGTACGGGTGGTGCACAGGCGGTTGGTGCGGGCTGCCATACGGCTCTGCGCCGGAAGTGGTGCTCACGAGTCCTCCTCCTGATACGGCTGCGGCGCACCGCCCGGACCTCTGGGAGAGGCCAGGGCGCGCCCGCACGCCCGTTCGCTGGTTGAGCTAGTTGAGCAGGCTGCCCTGCAGTTCGGCCCTGAGGTCGGGGGTCAGTACGGTGCCTGCGCGGTCGACGAGCAGGGCCATTTCGTAGCCGACGAGGCCGATGTCGCACTCGGGGTGGGCGAGTACGGCCAGGGAGGAGCCGTCGGAGACGGACATGATGAAGAGGAAGCCGCGTTCCATCTCGACGACGGTCTGGTTGACGCTGCCGCCTTCGAAGATGCGGGAGGCTCCGGCGGTGAGCGAGGTCAGGCCGGAGGCGACGGCGGCGAGCTGGTCGGCGCGGTCGCGGGGGAATCCGTCGGACATCGCGAGCAGCAGGCCGTCGGCGGAGACCACCACGGTGTGGGACACCCCGGGGGTGTTGTCCACGAAGTTGGTGATCAACCAGTTCAGGTTCTGTGCCGCCTGGCTCATCGGACTCAACTTAGCGCTCCTGGTTCTGGGGGCCGCCGAAGTTGCGGTCGGTGGCCTGTCCGTTCGTGTCAGTTCCAGCAGTGCGCCCCTGCTGGACGCCACGCCGCAGGTTACTCAACCTGCCTCTGACGTCCTCGGGTGCGCGGGAGACCTGTGGGCCGCCCTGCGGGGTCTGCGTCGCGGTACCCGGGACCAGGTTGGCCTTGGGCACCCGCCGTGGCAGGCCGGAGGGGGTGACCCCGCCTGCCTTCGGCTCGCGGACCGACTCGGCCCGCTGCCAGTTCTCGTCGTTGTTCGACCGCCATCCGGAGTCGTCCGGCTGCGGCTGGTTCTGCGGCTGGTTCTGCGGCTCGGGCGTCTCCTGAGCAGGCTGTTCCTGAGGTGCATTCCGCTGCGTCCGGTCCCGGCGCGGCAGGCCGGCGTCCGTCAGCGAGGGGGAGCCTACGCTCTCGGACGGCTGCTCGGGGAGCCCGTTGAAGTCGCCGGAACCGAAGTTGCGGTCGTAGCCGGGGTCGTAGACCGTTTCCGGCTGCTCGCCAGGTGATCCGTACGGCTGAGCGAAGAATCCGTTCTGCTCGTACGGGGCGCCCTCGGCCTGCGCCGGATAGCCCTGCTGGGCGTAGCCACCCTGGAAGCCCTGCTCGTAAGTCTGCTGCTGGTAACCGGAGTCGAAGCTCTGGTCGTACGAACCTGAGGGTTCGTAGCCGCTGTGGGGCTCGTAGGGGCCTTCCTGGGCCTGCTGCGGCATCCCGACGGGCTCGATCGGCCCCTGCTGCTGCCCGTACGGCTCAAAACCCTCGAAAGGCTGCGGCTGCTGCGCCTGCGCCTGCTGCTGCGCCTGTTCGAACTGCTGCTGCTGGTAAGGGTGTTCGGGCTGCAGCTGCTCGTCGTCGCGGTCGCCGGAGACCGCCGCCTCCAGCTGCGCCCTGCGGCCCTCGCGCCGCAGCGAGCGGCCCACCGGGTCGAGGGCCGGGGTGCCGTCGGCTTCGAGCGCCGCGGGCTGGTCGTACCGGGAGTCGTCGAAGCCCAGCTCCGCGGCGGTGCGCCGGCCCAGCTCCGCCGACTCGTGGGAGCGGCCGTGCGCGGGCTGCTCCGGTGCCTCGGGCACGATCCGCGACACGGTGAAGTCGCCCTCGCCATCGCCCAGTTCGTCGCCGCCACCGCCGTGGGTGATCGGCTCGGGCAGCATCACCAGCGAGGTGGTGCCGGCCTGCTCGCCCGACGGGCGCAGCTGCACCCGGATGCCGTGCCGGTCGGACAGCCGGCCGACCACGAACAGGCCCATCCGCTTGGCGATCTCCACGTCCACCGTGGGCGGCTCCGCCAGCTTGTGGTTGATGTCCGCGAAGTCCTCCGCGGTCAGCCCGATGCCCTTGTCGTGGATCTCGACCATCACCCGGCCGTCCGGCAGCCGGGTCGCGGTCACCCGCACCTTGGTCTGCGGCGAGGAGAAGGTGGTGGCGTTCTCCAGCAGCTCCGCCAGCAGGTGCACCAGGTCGCTGACCGCACTGCCGTGGATGTCGCTGTCCGGGATGCCGACCAGCTCGATGCGGTCGTACGCCTCCACCTCGGAGGCCGCCGCCCGCAGCACGTCCACCAGCGGCACCGCCTGGTTCCACTGCCTGGCCGGCTCCTCGCCGGCCAGCACCAGCAGGTTCTCACCGTTGCGGCGCATACGCGTCGCGAGGTGGTCCATCTTGAACAGGCTCTCCAGCTGGTCCGGGTCCGCCTCGTTGTTCTCCAGCTCGGTGATCAGGGTGAGCTGGCGCTGGATGAGGCCCTGGTTGCGCAGCGAGAGGTTGGTGAAGATCGCGTTGACGTTGCCCCGCAGCAGCGCCTGCTCGGCGGCGAGCCGTACGGCCTCGCGGTGCACCTGGTCGAAGGCCCTGGCGACCTCGCCGATCTCGTCCTGGGTGTTGATCGGGATCGGCGCCACCGAGGTGTCCACCCGGCCCGGGTCGGTGCGCGACAGCTGGTCGACCAGGCCGGGCAGCCGGGTCTCGGCGATCTCGAAGGCCGCACTGCGCAGCCGCCGCATGCTGCGGCTCATCGAGCGGGCCATCATGCCGGCCACGATGAACGCGATGATCAGCGCGACCACCACGATCGCGGAGTTGACGATCGCGTCCCGCTTGGCGTTGGAGGCGATCTTCGCCGCGTCGCTCGCGGCCTGGTCGGCGAGATGTACCTCGACGGTGCGGTAGGCGTCGAAGGACAGCGTGGAGGCCCCGAAGTAGGTCTGCGGGGTGATGCCTTCGGCGGTGAGCTGGGCGGTGGTGCGGCCCGGGGTGGCGATCTCGGTGACCATCTTGATCAGGTCCGGCGGCACGACGAAGGCCTGCCCGGCGGCCGTGGCCTTCTCCTTGGCCGCCGCGACCTGGTCGCGGCCCTTCTGCAGCGCCGCGTTCTGCGCGTCCTTCAGGCGCTGCACGTCAGCCGGGGTGCCGCCGCCGTTGTACTCCTCGAGGGCGATGCCCTCCAGGTACTGGTACGAGCCGAGCGAGGTCTTCAGCAGCGCCAGCTCGGTCGGGGAGGGCTTGTCCTCCACCAGGATGTGCATGCCGATCGACCGGGTCAGCGACTCGGCGGCCTTCGACAGCGAGACGGCGTAGAGCGTACGGCCGTAGGCGGTGATGTTGCTGGTGCCGTAGCCCAGCTCGTTGGCCAGCTCCATCAGCGGGTGCTGGATCTTGACGTACCACTCCTCGGTCTGCACACCGGAGAGCTGGCGGGTGTAGGCGGCCTTGCGGAGGTTGGCCAGCTCGGGCTCCACCGTACGGAAGTTGGCCATCCGGCGTTCCAGACCCGCCTCGTGCGGCATCCGGGCCGCCGCGTCGTCGAAGGCGTGGGCGGCGGCGTCGGTGGCGGCCCGCGAGGTGGTGACGGCCGGGTCGGTGCGCTTGCCGGCGAGCAGCGGAACCACGGTGAGGTCGCGCTCGTTGATCAGTGCGTTGCTGTACGTGGCCGCGGCCCTGACGAGGTCGGCGGTGCGCACGGCGTCGTCGGCCTGGTGCCAGGTGTCGACCGAGCTCTTGACCCGGAATCCGCCGAAGACCAGTGCGACGAGCACGGGTATCAGGAGGATCGCGTTCAGCCGGGTGGCCACCCGCCAGTTGCGCAGGCTCAGCCGGCCGCCGGGGTCCGGCAGCACCGGGGCGTCGGCCGGCCGGTCCGCGGGAGTGCCCCCGGCACGCTGCGGCGGCGTGAAATTCCCGCGCGGGCCGTGCTGGGCACCCGCCTCGGCTCGCCTCGTGTTCCTCACTGGACCAACAACCTCTCGGCGACGGCACAACGAAGGCCGTTCCTACGCTCGGGTTCTGCGAATTTCAGCACGCCAAGGGGGTGCTGGCCAAACGTCCGGCACCGGTGCGCGTACGCGTGTTCGGCGGCAAGCGGAACGGGAGAAGAGGGCAAAGCCGGGCATAGGTGCCCAATAGTGTGTGCGCTGCGGCACCGGCTGAGCGCGAGCCGTGTTCTCAGCCGGTGGAAACTCTGTCGAAACGTTATGAAGGCGGGCCGGCCGTGTCCGATGACACAACCGGCCCCCATGGCCTTCGACGTGGCAAGTTGCCAGCGGCACGAGTTATTTGAGCCGTGCCAGCAGCGCATGCTCGACCAGCGTGATCAGCGCGCTCTTCGCCTCGCCGCGGTGGCGGGCGTCGGTGGTGATGATCGGCGCCTCGGGGCCGATCTGCAGCGCCTCGCGCACCTCTTCGGGGCGGTACGGCTGGTGGCCGTCGAAGCCGTTGAGCGCGATGACGAACGGCAGGCCGCTGTTCTCGAAGTAGTCGACCGCGGGGAAGCAGTCCGCCAGGCGGCGGGTGTCGACCAGCACCACGGCGCCGATCGCGCCGCGTACCAGGTCGTCCCACATGAACCAGAAGCGGTCCTGGCCCGGCGTGCCGAACAGGTACAGGATCAGGTCGTCGTCCAGCGTGATACGGCCGAAGTCCATGGCCACCGTGGTGGTGGTCTTGTCCTGGACGTGGCTGAGATCGTCGATCCCCGCCGACGCCGAGGTCATCACCGCTTCGGTACGCAGCGGGTTGATCTCGGAGACGGCCCCGACGAAGGTCGTCTTGCCCACGCCGAACCCGCCGGCCACCACGATCTTCGCGGAGGTGGTCGAACGCGCCGGCGGCGCCGCACCGTACGCAGGCTGCGACTGCGCCCTAGAGCTTCCGAAGTCCACTGAGCACCCTCTCAAGCAGTGTCACGTCAGGCTGGCCGCCGGCCTCGCCGCTGCCGGGCTGGTGGATGGCGACCATGCCGGCCTCGGCGAGGTCGGCCACGAGAATCCGGGCCACACCCAGCGGGATGGCCAGCAGCGCCGAGATCTCGGCCACCGACTTGATCTCCCGCGTCAGGTGGCAGATCCGCTGGTGCTCGGGAAGCAGTCCCGCGTACTGCGAAGGGTCGGCTGTCGTGCTGACCAGCGCCTCTATCGCGAGCTGATAGCGCGGCCTGGTCCGGCCACCGGTCATGGCGTACGGCCGCACCAGCGGCTGATCACCTTCCACTCCGTACGGCGCGTGGTGGGACGCGCCGTACGGGCCTTGGCCCGGCGAGGCGGGTGGCGGGGTCATGAGGGTCCTCCGTGTCCGGGCAGTGCATGTCGCGGTGCGGAAAAACGGGAACGAGCGGGCGGATGGGCGGATCGTGCGAGCAGTCGCCGGGAGGGACTCAATGCATGAGGCTGCCCTGCAGTTCGGCCCTGAGGTCGGGGGTCAGTACGGTGCCTGCGCGGTCGACGAGCAGGGCCATTTCGTAGCCGACGAGGCCGATGTCGCACTCGGGGTGGGCGAGTACGGCCAGGGAGGAGCCGTCGGAGACGGACATGATGAAGAGGAAGCCGCGTTCCATCTCGACGACGGTCTGGTTGACGCTGCCGCCTTCGAAGATGCGGGAGGCTCCGGCGGTGAGCGAGGTCAGGCCGGAGGCGACGGCGGCGAGCTGGTCGGCGCGGTCGCGGGGGAATCCGTCGGACATCGCGAGCAGCAGGCCGTCGGCGGAGACCACCACGGTGTGGGACACCCCGGGGGTGTTGTCCACGAAGTTGGTGATCAACCAGTTCAGGTTCTGTGCCGCCTGGCTCATCGCACTCAACTAACGCTCCTGATGATTCGTACCGAAACCGCGGCCATCGGTCGTGCCGCCGGCCTCCCGGCCCTGCTGAATACCCCGCCGGAGATTGGTCAGCCGCCCGCGCACGTCGTCGGGCGAACGGGAGACCTGCGGGCCGCCCGGCTGGGGCTGCGTCGGCTGGGCCGCGCCACCGGCGACGAGGTTCGCCCGCGGGACCCGGCGCGGCAGCCCGGAGGGGGTGACCCCGCCGGCCGACGGCTCACGGACCGCCTCGGCCCGCTGGCGCAGGGCGTCGTTGGGCGAGGTCCGCCAGTTCGGCGTCTCGCGCGGCAACGGCTGCGCAGAGGGCGCGGGCGGCGCCGACGCGGCGGCAGCCGCCGGTGCGGGCGCGGACTGCGGCGCCTGCTGCTGCGGTGCACCACTGCCGGGCCGCTGCGGGCCGGCCGGGGTCGGGCGTTCGGTACGCGGCCGCTGCGGCGGTGCGGTGCGGCCCACCGGGCGGGGCGCCGCCGGGGCCTGCTGGCCGCGCGCGCTCTGCTCGACGTGGATCTGCTGCATCCGCTCGGCCTGGCCGGTGCGGAACCAGTCGGACTCGATCGCCGAGAAGATCGGCGTGGGCTCGTCGCCCCTGGTCTGTGCCGGCGGCAGCGCCATCGGCTCGGACGGCTGCTGCGGCTGGGGCGGCTGCTGCCCGGGCCGCTGCTGGAACGGAGTGCCCGGCATGCCCTGCTGCGGTGCGACCGGGTGCTGTCCCGTGACGTCCGTACGCTCCTGGCCCGGCATCTGCGGCCGGCCCGTGGTGTCGAACGGCGACTGCGGCACGCCGCCGTCGCGGTAGCCGGTGCCGCCCTGCGGCCGGCCGCCGGCGGGCGGTGCGAACTGCCCGGTGCCGCCGCCGAAGGTGTCGTCGGCGCGGACCGCGGGGAACTGCGCGGTGTCACCGGGACCGCCCTGCCCGGGCTGCTGCTGGGCCGGGAACTGCCCGGTGTCGCCGGGGCCGCCCTGAACGGGGAACTGGCCCGTTCCGTCGGTGCGTCCATGGCCGGGGCGGGCGAACTGGCCGTTGTCGCCCTGGACGGGGAACTGTCCGGTGCCGTCGTTGAGTGCCTGGCCGGGGCGGGCGAACTGCCCGGTGTCGCCGGGGCCGCCCTGGACCGGGAACTGGCCCGTTCCGTCGGTGCGTCCATGGCCGGGGCGGGCGAACTGGCCGTTGTCGCCGGGGCCGCCCTGGACCGGGAACTGCCCGGTGCCGTAGGTCTCCTGCGGGGTGCGGGGGCCGCGGCCGAAGTCCTGGCCGTCGTTGCCGCGCTGCGGCGGGAACTGCCCCGTGCCGCCCTGCTGGAAGTCGTCGCGGGCCGCGGGAACCGCGGGGAACTGCGCGGTGTCGCCGGGGCCGCCCTGCGGGCGCTGCTGGTCGGTGCCGCCGCCCTGCCGCGGACCCGGCCGGCCGCCGAAGACGTCGGAGCGGAAGCCGCTCGGCCCGGTGCCCTGCGGCTGCGGGGGCTGGGGCTGGGACGGGAACTGGCCGCCGGGGCCGCCCTGGCCGCCCTGCTGCGGGGCGCCGAACGCGTCGTCGGTGCCGCCCTGGCGGAAGTCCGCCCTGGCGCCGGTGTCCTGGCCGCTGCCGTCGAAGGCGTCGAACGCGGGAGACGCCTCGACGTCCTCGTGGCCGCGCGGGGTGTCCTGCAGCCCCCTGTCGTCCGCCGGGAAGCCCTGCGAGCCGTCCTGCGCCGCCCAGCGGGGCGTACCCGGCTGCTGCGGTGCGGCGCCGCCGGGCCGGCCCGCGCCCGGGGCCAGCGCCGGGCGCTGCGCGCCGCCGCCGACCTGGCCGCGCTGCGGCGCCTTGGGGACCTGCTGCGCGTTGGGCGCGCTGCCGAAGGCCGCCGCCACACCCGAGCCGCCGCCCGCGGCGGGAGCCGGGGGAGTGGCACCGGCGCGCGCGCCGCCCATGGCGTTGCCCTTGGGGCCTGCGCCGCCCTGCGTCACGTCGACCGGCAGCATGACCAGCGCGGTCGTACCGCCGGAGTCGGACGGGCGGAGCTGGATGCGGATGCCGTGCCGCAGGGACAGGCGGCCGACCACGAACAGGCCCATGCGGCGGGACACCGCGACGTCCACGGTCGGCGGGTTGGCCAGCCGCTCGTTGATGTCGGCCAGGTCCTCGGGCGACAGGCCGATACCGGTGTCGTGGATCTCGATCAGCACCCGCCCGTCGGGCAGCGCGTGACCGGTGACCCGCACCTTGGTCTGCGGGGAGGAGAACGACGTGGCGTTCTCCAGCAGCTCGGCGAGCAGGTGGACGAGGTCGTTGACGATACGTCCGGTGACCTCGGCCGACGGCACGGAGGTCAGCTCGATGCGCTCGTACTGCTCCACCTCGGAGGCCGCGGCGCGCAGCACGTCGACCAGCGGGACCGGCCGGGTCCACCGGCGGCCCGGCTCCTCACCGGCGAGGACCAGCAGGTTCTCACCGTTGCGGCGCATACGGGTCGCGAGGTGGTCCAGCTTGAACAGCGAGGACAGCTGGTCCGGGTCGGCCTCGCGGGACTCCAGTTCGGAGATCAGCGACAGCTGGCGCTGGATGAGGCCCTGGCTGCGGCGGGAGAGGTTGGTGAACATCGCGTTGACGTTGCCCCGCAGCAGCGCCTGCTCGGCGGCGAGCCGTACGGCCTCGCTGTGGACCTCGTCGAAGGCGCGGGCCACCTGGCCGATCTCGTCGCGGCTGTTGATGCCGATCGACTCGACCGAGGTGTCGACGTCCTGCGGGTCGGTGTCCGACAGCTGCTTGACCAGCTCGGGCAGCCGCTTCTGGGCGACGTCCTGGGCGGTCTGCTGCAGCCGGCGCAGCGAGCGGATCATGGAGCGGGCCACGACGAAGGCGCCGACCACGGCGACACCGAGGACCAGCAGGATGATCGCACCGGCGATCAGCGCGTCCTGCTTGGCGGTGCTCTGGAGTTCGAGTGACTTCTGCCGCATCTCGTTCAGCAGCGACCGCTCGATGCGGTTCATCGCGTCGATCTTCGCCCTGGCGGCGTCGTCCCAGTCCAGGTACGAGATGTTGATGCCGTCGATCGCGTCGGGCGTGGCCGCGATCCGCTCGCGCATCGTGTCGTGCGCGCTGATCGTGTCGTTGCCGCCCGAGATCGGCTTGATGAGCTCGGCGCTCTTGGGGCCGTACAGGAACGTGAAACGGGTGAGGTTGATGTCCTCGTTGGCCGCCGCCGACTTCACCGACTGGTAGTCGCCGAGGTCGAGGTGGCCGCCCTTGGCCAGCGCGGCGCTGATCACCGCGCGCTGGATCGACTCGTACTCCTTGGCGGACGAGAACGCCGCCAGAGCACGGGTGCTGGTCACCATCTCGGAGTTCTGGGTGGCCTGCGCCATGTCGACGGACAGGCCGAGCAGCGACTGGATCAGGCCGTCGTAGGAGGAGACGGTCTGGGCGATCGAGGACTGGCTGGTGAAGGCCTGGTCCCGCAGCTGGCTGAGCTGGGTCAGCTGGGTGTCGATCGCGATCAGGCTGGAACGCACGCCGCTGAACAGCGAGTCGTTCGAGGAGATGTTGTCGCTCGCGTCGCGGTAGAGCTTGTACTCGCGGTCCGTGGTCTGCCGGGAGGCGGCGACCGCGTCGGTGGGACTGCCCGCGCTGAGCGGACCGGCCGAGCTGTCGCGCTCCTCGGCCAGGGCGTCGGCCAGGTCGGTCGCGTGCTCGGCGATGTCGGTCAGCGAGTTCATCCGCTGCAGCTGGCCGATGTTCTGCATCGAGGTGTGGATGCGCAGGCCGCCGAGCGCGCCGGCGGTGACCACCGGCAGAGCCAGCAGTGACACCAGACGGGTGCTGATGCGCCAGTTGCGCATCAGTATTCGCGATCCCGGCTTGCCGTCAAGGCCGGTGATCCGGCCCGCCTCGATGCCGCTGGGCGTGCTCGTCCGTCCGGTGGCCGCAGCCGTTCCCGGCGTGGCGCCTCCGGAGTCACCAGCAGCCTGGGCAGGACCGTTGCCGGTCCCGCCGGGCTGCTGCTCCGGGTCGCCCGCCGCGCCGCTGTCCCTCTTGAAACGTCCCTGCACTAGCGTCGCAACCTCTGGACCAGGCGTCCCCCGCGATGAAGCGGACAGGACGGTGTCGAGTCATGGGGGCCTGCCCGGACCGCCCCGGATTGCGAGGAGGCCGTGGAAGCCCTTCACCGCCGCTCGGTGCTCGTACGCGCCCCCTGCGCGCCGGCTCGGTGGAGATGCGGCGGTCCGGGGAATTCCAGCACAGTGCTGGATCTCCCAACAAGGCCCGTAGCCGACCTGTTGGATTCCGTGACTGACTGTCCAGCGGCCCGCACTTTCCGTCGATCCAGGATTCGCCGAAATCACCGCATTGCGGACCTTGGGGTCAAGGTCGCACAGGTCGCGCGGGTCGCCCCCGGTAGTCGGCCGGTGGGTGTTTCCTGGCGTTCGGTTCCTGATGTCCGATTCGGGCATCGGGGGCGAGCGCCCGCAATGCCGGAATTGCCGCTCACTTGGTGAGCAAAATCACAACCTGTCAGATGTCTGGACAGCCCGGCACTGGGAATGGCCGCCGCTAGCGTGGTGCTTTACACGAGGCACATTTCTGTCAACCGCGATCCGCCCCGCGCGGAGCGCCGAGTCCCCGAGGTCCCGACGGCCGATGAAGACCACCCTGATGTTCCGCCAGATGATCGCCAACCCGCGGCGTACCACTCTCGCCCATCTGAAGGACGCGACGGAACTCGGGGTCGCCCCGGCCGAGCCGGCCGCCGACGCCCCCGTACGGGAGCTGCCGCAGTCCACCGCGAACCCCCGCCGTACGGTGCTCAACGAGCTGCCGAAGGCCCCCGTCACCCGCTGAGCACCACCCCGCGGCGGCCTGACCTGCGGCGACACGGCGGCGGGCGGAGCGGTGCCGGACTACTAAGCTGAGTCCATGCGCATCGCCAGGTTCTCCATCGACGGGAATGTCGCCTTCGGCGCGGTCGAGGGCGACCCGACCGGCAACGACGGCCCCAGCGGCCTCGACGGGCTCGTCCTCGACATCATCAAGGGCGTCCCCTTCGCCGACTTCGAACTGTCGGGTACGAAGGTGCCGTTGGACAAGGTCCGCCTGCTGCCGCCGGTCCTGCCCAACAAGGTCGTCGCCATCGGCCGCAACTACGCCGCCCACGCGGCGGAGCTGGGCAACGAGGTGCCGGCCGCGCCCTGGGCCTTCTTCAAGCCCTCCACCTCGGTGATCGGGCCGGGCGACAACATCGTCTACCCGACGTTCTCGCAGGAGGTCCACCACGAGGCGGAGCTGGCGGTCGTCATCAGCCGCCTGTGCCGCGAGGTGCCGCGCGAACGGGTCAAGGACGTCATCCTCGGCTACACCTGCGCCAACGACGTCACCGCCCGCGACACCCAGCAGACCGAGAAGCAGTGGGCCAGGGCCAAGGGCTTCGACTCCTCCTGCCCGCTCGGCCCCTGGATCGAGACCGGCATCGACCTGGCGGGCGCCGCCGACCTGGCGGTCACCGCGACCGTCAACGGCGAACTGCGGCAGGCCGGCCGCACAGGACAGATGATCCACTCCATCGAGGACCTGATCGTCAACATCACCGAGGCGATGACCCTGCTGCCCGGCGACGTGATCCTCACCGGCACCCCGGCCGGGGTCGGCCCGCTGCACCCCGGCGACGAGGTCGCCGTCACCATCGAAGGCATCGGCACTCTCACCAACAAGGTGATCTCGCGTGGCTAGCGCACCCTCCACGGACGTACGCGTCCGCTTCTGCCCCTCGCCGACCGGCAACCCCCACGTGGGCCTGGTCCGCACCGCACTGTTCAACTGGGCCTTCGCCCGCCACCACCAGGGCACCCTGGTGCTGCGGATCGAGGACACCGACGCCGCCCGCGACTCCGAGGAGTCCTACCGCCAGCTGCTGGACTCGCTGCGCTGGCTCGGCCTGGACTGGGACGAGGGCCCCGAGGTCGGCGGCCCGCACGCGCCCTACCGGCAGTCCCAGCGGATGGACGTCTACGCCGACGTCGCCCGCCGGCTGAAGGAGGCCGGGCACGCCTACGACTGCTACTGCAGCGCGGAGGAGCTGGAGGACCGCCGCGCGGCCGCCCGCGCCGAGGGCCGCCCCTCCGGCTACGACGGCCACTGCCGCGACCTGACCGCCGAGCAGACCGCCGCCTACCTGGCCGAGGGCCGCAGCGCCATCGTGCGGTTCCGCATGCCGGACAAGGCGATCACCTTCACCGACCTGGTGCGCGGCGAGCTGACCTTCACCCCGGAGAACGTGCCGGACTACGGCATCGTCCGGGCCAACGGCGCCCCGCTCTACACCCTGGTCAACCCGGTGGACGACGCCCTGATGGGCATCACGCACGTGCTGCGCGGCGAGGACCTGCTGTCCTCCACCCCGCGGCAGATCGCCCTCTACGAGGCGCTGATCGGCCTCGGCGTCGCCAAGCAGATCCCGGAGTTCGGGCACCTGCCGTACGTGATGGGCGAGGGCAACAAGAAACTGTCCAAGCGCGACCCGGAGTCCTCGCTCAACCTCTACCGCGAGCGCGGCTTCCTGCCGGAGGGGCTGCTGAACTACCTCTCGCTGCTGGGCTGGTCGTTCTCCGCCGACAGGGACGTCTTCTCGCCGGCCGAGATGGTCGCGAAGTTCGACATCGGCGACGTCAACGCCAACCCGGCGCGCTTCGACCTGAAGAAGGCCGAGGCGATCAACGCCGACCACATCCGGCTGCTCACCCCCGAGGCCTTCGCCGAGGCCTGCACCCCGTGGCTGCGCGCCCCGCACGCGCCCTGGGCGCCGGAGGACTTCGACGAGGCGGCCTGGCAGGCCATCGCGCCGTACGCGCAGACCCGGCTGACCGTGCTGTCCGACATCACGGCCAACGTCGACTTCCTCTTCCTGCCCGAGCCGGCCGCCGACGAGGCGTCCTGGGCGAAGGCGATGAAGGAGGGCTCGGACGCGCTGCTGCGCACCGCGCGGGAGAAGCTGGACGGCGCGGACTGGTCGAGCCCCGAGGCGCTCAAGGAGGCCGTGCTGGCCGCCGGCGAGGCGCACGGCCTCAAGCTCGGCAAGGCCCAGGCCCCGGTCCGCGTCGCGGTCACCGGGCGCACGGTCGGCCTGCCCCTGTTCGAGTCCCTCCAGGTCCTGGGCCGCGACCGCGCCCTGGCCCGGATCGACGCGGCCCTGGCCCGCCTGGCGGGCTGAGGCCGCACGGACCCTGCCGCCGGATCTCCGCAACGCCCTGGAGATCCGCACGGCAGGCCCTAGATTTGTCCGTATGGCGATCCGTGCGGTGCTCTGGGACATCGACGACACGATCTTCGACTACGCGGGTGCCGAGCGCACCGGCATGCGGCACCACCTGGACCACGAGGGCCTGCCCGACAGCTGCGACAGCATCGGGCAGGCCCTCGACCGTTGGCGGGAGCTGACCGTCGAGCACTGGCGGCGCTTCGCCGACGGCGAGTGCGACTTCGAGGGGCAGCGCAGGGACCGGGTGCGGGACTTCCTCGGGCTGCCGCTGTCCGACGAGGAGGCGGAGGCCTGGTTCGGCCGGCACATGGTCCACTACGAGGCCGCCTGGGCGCTCTTCCCCGACACCGTGCCCGCGCTCGACGGGCTGGCCGACGGCTACCGGCACGCGGTGCTGTCCAACTCCGCCTTCGCCCACCAGGACCGCAAGCTGCGCACGCTCGGCGTCAGGGACCGCTTCGAGGTGCTGCTGTGCGCCGCCGAGCTGGGCGTCTCCAAGCCCGAGGCCGAGGCCTTCCACGCCGCCTGCCGCGCGCTGGACCTGGAGCCGCGGGAGGTCGCCTACGTCGGCAACGAGCCGGACATCGACGCCCGCGGCGCGGCGGAGGCGGGCCTGCTGGGCATCTGGCTGGACCGGCACGGGGTCGGCGGACGGCCGGAACTGGCGCGGATCACCGGACTGCACGAGCTGCCCGGGCTGCTGCGCTCCGATACCCGTTTTGGAGCGGTGTCCCTGATCGGGTAATGTTCTTCCTGCGCCGCCCGAGAGGGCCGAAAGGCCCGGCCGGGAGCGTAGCCGAACAAGACCCGCAGGGGTTGCGTTTTGGTGGGGTATGGTGTAATTGGCAACACGGCTGATTCTGGTTCAGTTGTTCTAGGTTCGAGTCCTGGTACCCCAGCGCATATGTATGCAAGCCCCCGTTGTGTAGCGGCCTAGCACGCTGCCCTCTCAAGGCAGTAGCGCCGGTTCGAATCCGGTCGGGGGTACAGATCCTTTCATTCCGTCTCCTCCGGGTCGCTCCCGGACCTGACGACGCGAGGATCGCCAAAGCTCGCCCCCGTTGTGTAGTGGCCTAGCACGCCGCCCTCTCAAGGCGGTAGCGCCGGTTCGAATCCGGTCGGGGGTACTCAGCACCAGGAAAGTGTGAAGCCCGTCGCAGTCGCGACGGGCTTCGGTGTTTTCCGGCCGCATCCGCCGTGCCGCAGGACCCGGGCGCCGCCGGCACCCGCCGCCGCGGCCCGCAGGGACGGCGCGGGCCGCGGCGGCGGGCAGATCGGTCGAGCCCGGGCGCCGCACTCAGCCGGAGCGGCGCAGGGCCTCGGAGAGCCTGGCGGCGGCGTCCACCACGGCCTGGGCGTGCATACGGCCCGGGTGGCGGGTCAGCCGCTCGATCGGCCCGGACACCGACACCGCGGCCACCACCCGGTTCGACGGGCCGCGGACGGGCGCGGACACCGACGCCACGCCCGGCTCGCGCTCGCCGATCGACTGCGCCCAGCCCCTGCGGCGTACCCCGGACAGCGCGGTGGCGGTGAAACGCGCGCCCTGCAGGCCGCGGTGCAGCCGCTCCGGCTCCTCCCAGGCCATCAGCACCTGCGCGGCCGATCCTGCCTTCATCGGCAGCGTGGAGCCCACCGGGACGGTGTCCCGCAGTCCGGACAGCCTTTCCGCGGCGGCCACACAGATCCGCATGTCGCCCTGCCGGCGATAGAGCTGGGCGCTCTCGCCGGTCACGTCCCGCAGGTGCGTCAGTACCGGCCCGGCCGTGGCGAGCAGCCGGTCCTCGCCCGCCGCGGCCGCCAGCTCCGACAGCCGGGGGCCGAGGATGAAGCGGCCCTGCATGTCGCGGGCCACCATGCGATGGTGTTCGAGCGCGACCGCCAGCCGGTGCGCGGTGGGGCGGGCGAGGCCCGTGGCGCCGACAAGCCCGGCCAGGGTGGCCGGTCCTGACTCCAGTGCGCTGAGCACCAGAGCAGCCTTGTCGAGAACGCCGACGCCGCTAGAGTTGTCCATGCAACGATACTCGCGTCTCACACTGTGAAACGCAAGTTCAATTTTCCCGGGAAGCCGTCAGGCTGGGGAAGCAAGCGCGGAACTCACAGCGCGAACACACACCGAGTTGGCCTGGGGCGAAGAAGGCCGGGGCCGGAGGGACAGCGATGGGTAGGACACTCGCGGAAAAAGTCTGGGACGACCATGTCGTCCGCCGCGCCGAAGGCGAGCCCGATCTGCTCTTCATCGATCTCCACCTGCTCCATGAGGTGACCAGCCCCCAGGCGTTCGACGGGCTGCGGATGAACGGCAGGCAGGTGCGCCGCACCGACCTCACCATCGCCACCGAGGACCACAACACCCCCACCCTCGACATCGACAAGCCGATCGCCGACCCGGTCTCGCGCACGCAGCTGGAGACGCTGCGCAAGAACTGCGCCGAGTTCGGCGTGCGGCTGCACCCGCTGGGCGACGTCGAGCAGGGCGTCGTGCACGTGGTGGGACCGCAGCTGGGCCTGACCCAGCCGGGCACCACGGTGGTCTGCGGTGACAGCCACACCTCCACCCACGGCGCCTTCGGCGCGCTGGCGTTCGGCATCGGCACCTCGCAGGTCGAGCACGTGCTGGCCACCCAGACGCTGCCGCTGGCCCCCTTCAGGACGATGGCCGTCACCGTCGACGGCGAACTCCCCGAGGGCGTCACCGCCAAGGACCTGATCCTCGCCGTGATCGCGCAGATCGGCACCGGTGGCGGCCAGGGCTACGTCATCGAGTACCGCGGCTCCGCCATCGAGAAGCTGTCGATGGAGTCCCGGATGACCATCTGCAACATGTCGATCGAGGCGGGTGCGCGGGCCGGCATGATCGCCCCGGACCAGATCACCTTCGACTACCTGGAAGGGCGCGACCACGCCCCCAAGGGTGCGGACTGGGACGCGGCGCTGGAGTACTGGAGGACGCTGCACACCGACGGGGACGCGGTCTTCGACCACGAGGTGCGGATCGACGCCGGCACGCTGACGCCGTTCGTCACCTGGGGCACCAACCCCGGCCAGGGCGTGCCGCTGAGCGCGTCGGTGCCCGACCCGGCGTCCTTCGCCGACCCCGGCGACCGCCTGTCGGCGGAGAAGGCGCTGGAGTACATGGGCCTGACCGCGGGACAGCCGCTGCGCGAGGTCGCCGTGGACACCGTCTTCGTCGGCTCGTGCACCAACGGCCGGATCGAGGACCTGCGGGCGGCGGCGTCCGTCGTGCAGGGCCGCAAGGTCGCCGACGGTGTCCGGATGCTGGTCGTACCCGGGTCCGTACGGGTCGCGCTGCAGGCCGTGCACGAGGGCCTGGACAAGGTGTTCACCGAGGCCGGCGCCGAATGGCGGCACGCGGGTTGCTCGATGTGCCTGGGTATGAACCCCGACCAACTGGCGCCCGGCGAGCGCTCCGCGTCCACGTCCAACCGCAACTTCGAAGGACGGCAGGGCAAGGGCGGCCGTACGCATCTGGTCTCGCCGCAGGTGGCCGCCGCCACCGCGGTGCTGGGCCACCTCGCCTCGCCCGCCGACCTGTCCGACGCCCCTGTCCTGACGGAGGTCTGAGCCCGATGGAAGCCTTCACCACCCACACCGGCCGGGCCGTCCCGCTGCGCCGCGGCAACGTCGACACCGACCAGATCATCCCGGCGCACTGGCTCAAGAAGGTCACCCGCAACGGCTTCGAGGACGGGCTGTTCGAGGCCTGGCGCAAGGACGAGTCCTTCGTGCTCAACGCCCCCGAGCGCAAGGGCGCCACCGTCCTGGTCGCGGGACCCGACTTCGGTACCGGTTCCTCCCGCGAGCACGCCGTGTGGGCACTGCAGAACTACGGCTTCAAAACCGTGCTGTCGTCCCGCTTCGCGGACATCTTCCGCGGCAACTCGCTCAAGAACGGCCTGCTCACGGTGGTGCTGCCGCAGGAGACCATCGAGCAGCTGTGGCAGCTGACCGAGGCCGACCCGACCGCGGAGATCACCGTGGACCTGGTGGCCCGCGAGGTCCGCGCGGAGGGTGTGACCGCACCGTTCGAGCTGGACGACAACGCCCGCTGGCGGCTGCTCGAAGGGCTCGACGACATCAGCCTGACGCTGGCCAACGAGCCGGACATCGCCGCGTTCGAGAGCCGGCGGCCGTCCTACAAGCCCAGCACCGTCAGGGCCTGACACTTCCCGTACGGCCCAGGAAGCGCCCTCCGCGAACTCGCGGGGGGCGCTTTCGCGTGTTCCCGCGGGGTGTGCAGGGCGATCAGCAGTGCCGGCCGCGGGGTCGCCGGGGCCGTCCAAAAGTCCGGTGGAAAGACCCCGGAACACCCGGTTGGCCCTGTCACTGCCGACAACTCGCCGCAGATGGCACAATCGACGCATGGAACGTGACGGCCAACTCCGGCTCTACGGGGTTCTCGCCGCGCGTCTGAAGCAGGCGCACACGCGGGTGGCCAATGCCGAAGTCCCTGATGAGACCCGGCGGGAGTTGACCCGCAGGCTGCTCGCGGTGACCGCTGCGGCGAAGCACGATCTCGCCGACGCGGCACGGCGCCTGGACGTGCTGACGGCCGAGTTGGACGAGCTGGGAATCCCCGATCGCTGATCGCGCAGGCCCCCGAGTTCGTTGCGGCACAAGGGTGATTCGCCCGTTTCGTATTTGATTTGCGGTATATATCCGCCTAGCGTGCGAAAAGGCCCGCACTCATTCGCCGGGCAAGTTTCCGAAGGGGAAGACGTGAACAAGGCGCAGCTCGTAGAAGCGATTGCCGACAAGGTGGGCGGCCGGCAGGCCGCCGCGGACGCGGTTGACGCGGTTCTCGACGCGATCGTCCGCGCGACGGTCTCCGGCGACCGGGTCTCGGTCACCGGATTCGGATCGTTCGAGAAGGTCGAACGCCCGGCCCGCTACGCCCGCAACCCCCAGACCGGGGAGCGGGTCAGGGTCAAGAAGACCTCCGTGCCGCGGTTCCGCGCGGGACAGGGCTTCAAGGACCTGGTCAGCGGGGCCAAGAAGCTCCCGCGCGGCGGCGAGGTCTCGGTCAAGAAGGCCCCCAAGGGCAGCCTGAGCGGTGGTGCTTCCAGCACCGCGCGGACCACCACCAAGAAGGCCGCGGCCAAGAAGGCCACGACCGCCCGCAAGACTGCGGCGAAGAAGGCCACGACGGCCAAGAAGACCGTCGCGAAGAAGACCACCGCGGCCAAGAAGACCGCCACCAAGAAGGCCGCGGCGGCCAAGAAGACCGCGGCCAAGAAGGCGCCGGCCAAGAAGGCCACCGCCAAGAAGACGCCGGGCAAGAAGACCTCGGCGCGCAAGACCACTGCCAAGCGGGCCGCCGCGAGGTAGACCTCCGGCGCCGCCGGAGGACCGCGACGGGCCGGGCATCCCGCAAGGGGTGGCCCGGCCCGCGCCGTTCTCCCGCCGGGTGCCTGCCCGGTTCCGGCCGGGCTTACGCGCCCGGGTCCGGATACGTCTGCAGCGTCACGAAGACCACCCGCCGCGCGTCCCCTTCGCCCTCGGTGCGGATCCGCACCCGCTGGCCCGGCCGCAGCAGCCGCAGGCCGCCCGCGTCGAAGGCCGCGGCGTCGAACGCCACCGGCGTCCCGTCGTCCAGCAGCACACTGCCCGCCCGGGTGCCGGGGTCAAAGGTGAACGCCGTCGCTTGCATGGCACCAGCGTAGGGCCCGCGGGCGTCAGGCGGTGCGGGTGGGGAAGAGCAGCGAGGTGCGCGGGCCGAGGCCCAGCTCCCTGGCCGCGTCGAGGTCCGCCGCGGTGTCCACGTCCTGCCGCACGGACGGCACCCCCGGCAGCGTGATCTCGCGCGCCCCCGAGGCCAGGTGGCGCTCCCGGGAGGCGCCGCCGAAACCGGGGGAGAGCGCGACACCGGGCGACGCGGTGAGCAACGTTGTTCCCGGACCCGCCGTATCGGCCAGGAAAGCGCGCCCCGGCAGCCGTGCGGCCTCCCTGAGCACCTCACCCAGTTCGGCGGACCGCAGGGCCGGGAGATCGCCGTTCAGCGCCCCGACCGCCGCCGACGGGCGCCGCTGCCGTACGAGGTCGGCGCCGTACCGCAGTGCGGCGTTCAGCCCGGCCGCCGGTACGTCGGCCACCACGAACGCCCCGAGCCGGGCCACTTCCGCGCCCGCCGTCGGATCGTCGGTGACCACAGTGACGTCCGCCACCTCCGCGCACGCCAGCACCGCGCCCACCGTGTCGAGCGCGAAAGCCAGCGCCAGAGCCGGCCGTACCGCCCCCGCCGCCCCCGCAAGCCTGCTCTTGGCCACCGCGAGCGGCTTGAGCGGCACCACGAGCGACCACATCCCCGTCACATCCACCCCACCATTGTCACCGCGTGCCAGAGGTGCCCCTCGGCGCCCCGGGACCTGGCGTTAGTCTCTGGTAGCCGCGATGCTGAGCGGCAGCGCCATCGCAACCAAGAGGAGTCCGGGTGTCCCGCCGCAGAATCGGTTTCTGGTACCGCCTGGCGGCCGTCATCGCGAAACCGCCGCTCATTGTGCTGTTCAAGCGGGATTGGCGAGGAATGGAGCACATTCCGGCCGACGGAGGATTCATCACGGCGGTGAACCACAACTCGTACCTCGACCCGCTGTCGTACGCGCATTTCCAGTACAACACCGGGCGGGTGCCGCGCTTCCTGGCCAAGGCCGCCCTGTTCAAGCCGGCGTTCGTCGGCACGATGCTGCGCGGCACCGGCCAGATCCCGGTCTTCCGGGAGTCCACCGACGCCGCCAACGCCTTCCGTGCCGCGGTCGCCGCGATCGAGTCGGGCGAGTGCGTGGCCTTCTACCCCGAGGGCACCCTCACCCGCGACCCCGACATGTGGCCGATGGTCTCCAAGACCGGCGTCGCCCGCGTCGCACTGCTCACCAAGGCGCCGGTCATCCCGGTCGCCCAGTGGGGCGCCAACGAGGCCATGCCGCCGTACGCGAAGGAGAAGAAGTTCCGCTTCTTCCCCCGCAAGACGCTGCGCGTCCTGGCGGGACCGCCCGTCGACCTCGAAGCCTTCTACGGCCAGGAGCCCACCGCGGAGACGCTGCGCGCGGTCACCGAGGCCATCATGCGCAGCGTCACGGAACTGCTCGCCGAACTGCGCGGCGAGCCCGCGCCCGACGGGCTCTTCGACCCGCGCAAGGCACGGGAGGGCAAGTGACGGCGCGCTGCGCGGTCTACGGCACCGGCTCGTGGGGCACCGCCTTCGCCATGGTGCTCGCCGACGCCGGTTGCCAGGTGTCGCTGTGGGGCCGCAGGCCCGCCCTGGTCGACGCGATCAACACCACCCGGCACAACCCGGAGTACTTCCCCGAGCTCGAACTGCCCGCCGCCGTCACCGCCACCGCCGATCCGGCCGAGGCCGCGCACGACGCCGAGTTGGTGTTCCTCACCGTGCCCTCGCAGACCCTGCGCGGCAACCTCGCCGAGTGGGCGCCGCTGCTGAGCGGCGACGCGGTGCTGGTCAGCCTGATGAAAGGCGTCGAGCTCGGCACCGCCAAGCGGATGAGCGAGGTGATCGAGGAGGTCGCCAAGACCGGCCCCGACCGGGTCGCGGTGCTGTCAGGACCCAACCTGGCACCGGAGATCGCCGAGCGGCAGCCCGCAGCCTCGGTCGTCGCCTGCCGGGACGACGCCGTCGCCCGCCGCATCCAGGCCGCCTGCCACACCGCGTACTTCCGCCCGTACACCAACACCGACGTGGTCGGCTGCGAACTGGGCGGCGCGGTCAAGAACGTGATCGGGCTCGCCGTCGGCATCGCCGACGGGATGGGGCTCGGCGACAACACCAAGGCGTCGCTGATCACCCGCGGCCTGGCAGAGACCACCAGGCTGGGCCTGGCGATGGGCGCCGACGCGCTCACCTTCGCGGGCCTGGCCGGCATGGGCGACCTGGTCGCCACCTGCTCCTCGCCGCTGTCCCGCAACCACACCTTCGGCACCAACCTGGGCCGCGGTATGAGCCTCGCCGAGACCATCGCGGTCACCCGGCGGACCGCCGAGGGCGTCAAGTCCTGCGAATCGGTGGCGGATCTCGCCCGCCGCCACGGCGTGGACATGCCGATCACCGAGACCGTGGTCGATATCGTGCACAAGGGAAAGCCGCCGGTCGTGGCCGTGCGGGAGTTGATGTCACGCTCCGCGAAGTCCGAAAGGTAAGGTCAACGCGACATGAGCAACCTGCCTTCTCCCCAGAGCCCGGGACCCGACGAGCCCGCCGCCCGCCAGACGCCGTCCGGTTACGCACGCAAGCCCCGGGTCGCCGTCGTCTTCGGCGGCCGCAGCTCCGAGCACGGTGTCTCGGTGGTGACCGCGGCAAGCCTGCTGCGGGCCATCGACCGCACCAAGTACGACGTCCTGCCGATCGGCATCACCAGTGAGGGCCGCTGGGCGCTGACCGCGGACGCGCCCGACCGGATGGCCATCTCCGACCGCACCATGCCCACCGTGGAGCAGGTCACCGACCAGGAGGGCGCCGTCGTCCTCCCCGTCGACCCGGCCAACCGCGAGGTCGTCTACACCGAGGCCGGCTCGGTGCCCAAGGCACTGGGCGAGGTCGACGTCGTCTTCCCGCTGCTGCACGGCCCCTACGGCGAGGACGGCACCCTGCAGGGCCTGCTCGAACTCTCCGGCGTCCCCTACGTCGGCGCGGGCGTGCTCGCCTCCGCCGTCGGCATGGACAAGGAGTACATGAAGCGGATCTTCACCTCCTTCGGCCTGGCCGTCGGCCCCTACACCGTGGTCCGCCCGCGGGAGTGGGAGCAGGACCAGGACGCCGTCCGCGACCGCATCGTCGGCTTCGCCGCCGAGCACGGCTGGCCGCTGTTCGTGAAGCCCGCCCGCGGCGGCTCCTCCTTCGGCATCAGCAAGGTCGACGGGCCCGACGGGCTGGACGCGGCCATCGCCGAGGCCCGCAGGCACGACCCGAAGCTCGTCGTCGAGGCGCTGCTGCGCGGCCGGGAGATCGAGTGCGGGGTGCTGGAGTTCGAGGACGGCCCGCGCGCGTCGGTGCCCGCCGAGATCCCGCCGGTCACCACCCACGCGTTCTACGACTTCGAGGCGAAGTACATCGACTCCGCCGAGGGCGTCGTGCCCGCGCCGCTCACCCCCGAGCAGACAGCAGAGGTGCAGCGGCTCGCGGTGGCCGCCTTCGAGGCCGCCTCCTGCGAGGGCCTGGTGCGCGCGGACTTCTTCCTGCTGGACAGCGGCGAGTTCGTCATCAACGAGATCAACACCATGCCGGGCTTCACCCCGATCTCGATGTACCCGCGGATGTGGCAGGAGAGCGGCGTCGACTACCCGGAACTGGTCGACCGGCTCATCCAGGCGGCACTGCGCCGCTCCACCGGGCTGCGCTGAAACGTCCCTGCGCCGCCGCGGGGCGGCCGCGGGGCGTCACAGTTCGGGGATCGTCTTCCTGACGGCGCCGGCGAGATCGGTCAGCGGGCCGAGATCGCCGGCGTACTTCTTCGGCAGCCGTACCTCGACGTACGCCTGGCGCAGCGTCGTGGTGAGCACCAGCGACCCGTTGGAGCCCTGCTCGACGGACCAGCCCACCCCGTCCACGTCGACACCGTCGGCGTCCGGATCGTCGTCGACCAGCGGCCGAGGCACCCCGCAGCGCAGTACGATCGCCGGGTCCCCCCACCCGGTGACCAGCTCGGAGCGCGACCCCACATCATGCCGCGAGAGCCCGACCACCCGCTGTGGCAGCGCGCCGTCCAGCGCACGGCAGTAACCGGCGGTACGCGCGTCAGGAACCGGTACGGCGACGGTGTCGTCACCGCTACCGGACATGGCGAAGCCGTAGGCCGCCGCCGCGGCAAGGCACGCGACGGCGGCCACGTTGATGAGGACGACCCGGTGATACAGCGCCACCGGGCGAGCATATCGGGGGCTAGATATGGACGACGGGACAGGTGAGGGTTCGGGTGATGCCGTCCACCTGCTGGACCTTGGCGACCACCATCCGGCCGAGTTCGTCGACCGTGTCCGCCTGGGCCCTGACGATGACGTCATAGGGACCCGTGACGTCCTCGGCCTGGATGACGCCGTCGATCTTGGAGATCACCTCCGCTACTGCCGAGGCCTTGCCGACCTCGGTCTGGATCAGGATGTAGGCCTGTACCACGGAACCTCCAGGGCGGCTACGAGGATCATGTGGGAAGGGGGACGCCACGTTATCGCGTCGTTGCGCACAGCGGGGAGACCCGCGCGGTACCTGACCCCCGTATTGACGGGAATCACGCAGCAGATCCGGCGAATGCCGAGACCGAAGGGGACGATGAGATGAAGGGGACTGTGGGCGAGTTGGGGGAGTTCGGGCTCATCAGGGAACTGACCTCCCGCCTCACCTCGACCCCGGCCGTGAAAATCGGCCCCGGTGACGACGCGGCCGTCGTCACCGCGCCCGACCGGCGGGTGGTGGCCACCACCGACCTCCTGGTCGAGGGCCGGCACTTCCGCCGCGACTGGTCCACCGCGTACGACGTCGGCCGCAAGGCCGCCGCGCAGAACCTCGCGGACATCGCCGCCATGGGCGCCGTCCCCACCGCCGTGCTGCTCGGCCTGGTCGTACCCGCGGAACTCCCCGCCGCCTGGCCGGTCGAGCTGATGGACGGCATCCGCGACGAGTGCCAGGTCGCCGGCGCGGCCGTGGTCGGCGGTGACGTCGTACGCGGCGACACCATCACCGTCGCCGTCACCGCCCTGGGTGACCTGCGCAACCGTGCCGCCGTCACTCGATCGGGGGCGCGTCCCGGCGACGTCGTCGCCGTCACCGGCTGGCTCGGCTGGTCGGCCGCCGGGCTCGCCGTCCTGTCCCGCGGCTTCCGCTCCCCGCGCGCCTTCGTCGAGGCCCACCGCCGCCCCGAGCCGCCGTACCACGCGGGTCCCGCCGCCGCGGAACTCGGCGCCACCGCCATGACCGACGTCAGCGACGGCCTGGTCGCCGACCTCGGGCACATCGCCACCGCCAGCGGCGCCGACATCGACCTGCGGTCCGCCGCCATCGACGTACCCGCGCAGATGACCGACATCGGGCAGGCCGTCGGCGTCGACCCGCTGCACTGGGTGCTCACCGGCGGCGAGGACCACGCCATCGTCGCCACCTTCCCGCCCGACGTGAAACTGCCCGCCCGCTGGCGGGTCATCGGCGAGGTCACCACACGGGGCGGCCGCACCCCGCAGGTCACCGTCGACGGCGCGCCCTGGGAGAAGGCCGGCGGCTGGGACCACTTCGGCGTCGACGCGTGAGCCCGCCGCCCGCCGCACCCGCCCGGGTGCTCACCGTCGCCGGGTCCGACTCCGGCGGCGGTGCCGGCATCCAGGCCGACCTCAAGACGATGCTCGCCCTCGGCGTGCACGGCATGAGCGTGCTCACCGCGGTCACCGCGCAGAACTCGCTCGGCGTGCACGGCATCTGGGACCTGCCGGAGGAGGCGGTACGCGCGCAGTTCGGGGCCGTCGTGGACGACATCGGGGTCCAGGCGGTGAAGACCGGCATGCTCGGCTCCGCGGCGCTGGCCGGCACCGTCGCGGACCTGCTCACCGGGCTCGACGTGCCGGTCGTCGTCGACCCGGTCGGCGTCTCCAAGCACGGCGACGACCTGCTGCGCGGATCCGCGCCCGAGGTCGTCCGCACCAGGCTGCTGCCGCTGGCCACCGTCGCCACGCCCAACCTGGACGAGGTCGCCCAGCTCACCGGGATCACCGTCACCGACCAGGAGGGCATGCGGGCCGCCGCGGACGCCCTACTGGCCTGCGGCCCGCGCTGGGTGCTGGTCAAGGGCGGCCACCTGCCCGGCGGCGAATGCGCCGACCTGCTCTCCGACGGCCGCACCGAGCGCTGGTACCGCGCCCCGCGGCACCCCGGCCGCCATACCCACGGCACCGGCTGCACCCTGGCGAGCGCGCTGGCCTGCCACCTCGCACTCGGCCACGACGTACCCGCCGCGGTGGGCCTGGCGAAGGCCTACGTCACCGGTGCGATCGCCGCCGGCTTCCCGCTGGGCGCCGGCATCGGCCCGGTCGACCACGGCTGGCGCGACAGGTCCGCCTGAGCACGCTGAAAAGCCGGCCCACCGCGAGGTGGACCGGCTTATCCGGAGCCGGAAGGCTGCGCCGCTGCGAGATGACGCCTCAGCGCGGACCGGGTCCCTTCCGCCCCGAGGGGCGGAGGGGGGTCACTCGCTAGCGCGAGACCTTGCCGGCCTTGATGCACGAGGTGCAGACGTTGAGCCGCTTCGGCGTCTTCCCCACGACCGCGCGCACCCGCTGGATGTTGGGGTTCCAACGACGCGGGGTACGGCGGTGCGAGTGGGAAATGCTGTTGCCGAAGCCCGGCCCCTTGCCGCAGACGTCGCAGTTGGCAGCCACGGGACACTCCAAAGACTTCAGATGCATTTACGAGGAAAAGCCCGGGAGAACCCCAGGCAACCGGAGCAGCATACAACGCCTGCTCCCACACCACGAAACTACCATGCCCCCACCCACCTCCCCGCCAGCCTCCGAGGCCTGAAGGTGCAAGCCCGCCGCAAGGGACCAGCCCCTGAGGGGCGCGGGCAACTGCGCGCCCGGCCACGATGCACCGGAAGATGCGACCTCCCGCAAGGGGCAGGACCTGAAGGGGCGCGGGGAACTGCGCGCCCGGCCACGACGGCGGGAAAGGTGCGAGCCCATCGCAAGGGGCACCCACCCAGGGCGCGGGAAAGATCCCGGGGACGGCCCCCAGGGGCAAGGGCGGTGGGGGACGCCGCCGCCCAAGAGACGGCTACGCTCGGAGAAATCGCTCTCCGCAGGAGGATTCGTGCCGCCCTCGCTCGACGCACCCACGGTGCGCACCTGGTGCCGGCTCGCCCTCGCAGCCCTCGGCCGCGCCCGCGAGGAGATCGACGCGATCAACGTGTACCCCGTCGCCGACGGCGACACGGGCACGAACCTCTTCCTGACCGTCGAGTCCGCAGCGCAGAGCGTGGAAGCCGTCTTCGACGCCCACGCGGCGGCGGACCCGGTCGTGGGGCCGACCCTGCCCGAGGCGTTCCGGGCGATGTCCCACGGCGCCCTCATCGGTGCCCGCGGCAACTCCGGCACGATCCTGGCCCAGCTGCTGCGCGGCATGAACGAGCCGCTCACCGCCGGCACCGTCCCGGACGCCGCGGCCCTGCGCCGCGCCCTGCGGTCGGCGGCGGACTCCGCGTACGAGGCGGTCGCCCACCCCGCCGAGGGCACGATGCTCACCGTGGCGAGCGCCGCGGCCACCGCGGCGGAGGCCTCGCCCGACGGCCTCGCCGAAGTCGTGCGGGCCGCCCACAACGGTGCCCGCGCGGCGCTGGCCGCGACCCCCGGCCAGCTCGGCGTCCTGCGCAACGCCGGCGTCGTGGACGCCGGCGGCCTGGGCCTGGTCGCCGTCCTGGCCGCCCTGTCCGACGCGGTGACCGGCGACTCCCCGACCGGCACGGCGACCGCCCCGGGCGCCGGCACCACCTTCCACACCACGCCCTTCCCCGCCACCAGCGCCGACAGCGTCGCCGCCTTCGACGTGCCGGGGGACTGCCGGGCCGTGGGGGGACCCGCCTTCGAGGTGATCTACCTGCTGGAGGCGCCCGCCGCGGCGGTCCCCGTGCTGCGGGACCGGCTGGACGGGCTCGGCGACTCGCTGGTCGTCGTCGGCGGGGACGGGCTGTGGAACGTGCATGTGCACGTCGACGACGTGGGCGCCGCCATCGAGGCGGGGATCGAGGCCGGCCGGCCGTACCGCATCCGCGTCACGCACTTCGGGGAGCAGGTCAGGCGGACCGCGGAGCGGCACGAGCGGGCGGTGGTGGCGCTGGTCGGGGGCGACGGGATGGCGCAGCTGTGCGCGCAGGCCGGCGCCACGGTGATCGCCGTCCGACCCGGTGAGCAGCCGGCCAGCGGCGAGATCGCCGCCGCGATCCGCCGGGCGCGCGCCCGCGAGGTGATACTCCTGCCGAACGACACCGAGCTGCGGCACGCGGCCGGCGCCGCCGTGGAGCAGGCCCGCGGCGACGGCGTACGCGTCGCCCTGATCCCCACCCGCTCCGCGGTCCAGGGCATCGCCGCCCTCGCCGTCCACGACCCGTCCCGCCGCTTCGACGAGGACGTCGTGGCCATGACGTCCGCGGCCGGCGCCACCCACTACGCCGAGGTCGCCGTCGCCGAGCGCGAGTCCTGGACCATGGCGGGCGTCTGCCAGGCCGGCGACGTCCTCGGCCTGATCGACGGCGACGTCGCGGTGATCGGCGCCGACGTCGCGGACACGGCCGTCCACGTGCTGGACAGGATGCTCGCGGCCGGCGGCGAGATGGTCACCCTCGTCCTGGGCGCCGCCGCGCCGTCCGGGCTCGCCGCCCGGCTGGAGTCGCACGTCCGCGACAGCCACCTGGCGGTGGACACGGTGACGTACGACGGCGGGCAGGGCGACTGCCCGCTGCTGATCGGTGTGGAGTAGCCGCCGGTTTGTCAGGGGCGTGCGCCAAGATGGGAGGCGATGACTGGCAACCCGTTGGACGAACCGCTGCGCAAACTCGTCGGCGACCGCACCGCCAAGGTGCTCGGCGAGCACCTCGACCTGCACACCACAGGCGACCTGCTGCACCACTACCCGCGGCGATATGCCGAGCGCGGGGAGCTGACCCGCCTCGCCGACCTGCCGGTCGACGAGTACGTGACCGTGGTGGCGCAGATCTCCAAGGCGGACAAGCGGACGTACGGCGGCGGCTCCGGCGTACGCCTGGAAGTCGTGGTGAGCGACGGCAGCGGCACGCTGACCCTGGTGTTCTTCAGCAAGGCCGCCCACGCGCACGCGCACCGGCTGATCCCCGGGCGGCGCGGCATGTTCTCCGGCAAGGTGTCGGTCTTCAACCGCACCCGGCAGCTCGCGCACCCCGACTACCAGCTGCTGGACGCCGACGACGCGGGCGAGGCGGCCGTCGACGCCTTCGCCAACCGGCTGATCCCGCTGTATCCGGCGTGCAAGCAGATCACCTCGTGGAAGATCGCGCAGGCCGTGGAGACCGCGCTCAACTCGCTGGAGGGCACCGGCTGGGAGGGCGTCGGCGAGCCGCTGCCCGACCAGCTGCGCGAGACCCGCGCGCTGGCCTCGCTGCCCGACGCGCTGGAGAAGGTGCACCGGCCGCGCTCGAAGGCCGACATCGCCGCGGCCAGGGACCGGCTGCGCTGGGACGAGGCGTTCGTGCTCCAGGTCGCGCTGGCGCGGCGCCGGGCCGCGGAGTCCGCGCTGCCCGCGGTGCCGCGCCGCCCCGCCGCCGACGGGCTGCTCGCCGCCTTCGACGCGAAGCTGCCCTTCACCCTCACCGAGGGCCAGGAGACCGTGTCCGCCGAGGTCTTCGCCGACCTGGCCACCGACCACCCGATGCACCGGCTGCTGCAGGGCGAGGTCGGCTCCGGCAAGACCCTGGTGGCGCTGCGGGCGATGCTCGGCGTGGTCGACGCCGGCGGGCAGGCCGCGATGCTCGCGCCGACCGAGGTTCTCGCGCAGCAGCACCACCGCTCCATCACCGAGATGATGGGCGGGCTCGCCGAGTCCGCGGGCATGCTCGGCGGCTCGGATCTGGGCACCAAGGTGGTGCTGCTGACCGGCTCGATGGGCACCGCCGCCCGCCGGCAGGCGCTGCTGGACCTGGTGACGGGCGAGGCCGGGATCGTGGTGGGCACGCACGCGCTGATCGAGGACAAGGTGAAGTTCCACGACCTCGGGCTGGTCGTGGTCGACGAGCAGCACCGCTTCGGGGTCGAGCAGCGCGACGCGCTGCGGGCCAAGGCGCCGCAGCCGCCGCACCTGCTGGTGATGACCGCGACCCCGATCCCGCGCACCGTCGCGATGACGGTCTTCGGCGACCTGGAGACCTCGGTGCTCGACCAGCTGCCCGCCGGCCGCTCGCCGATCGCGACCCATGTCGTACCGGCGGCCGAGAAGCCGCACTTCCTCAGCCGGGCCTGGGAGCGGGTGCGCGAGGAGGTCGAGGGCGGGCACCAGGCGTATGTGGTGTGCCCGCGGATCGGCGACGACGAGGACGCCAAGGCGGCGTCGAAGAAGGCCGACGACGGCGAGCGCAGGCCGCCGCTGGCGGTGCTGGAGATCGCCGAGCAGATCGCCGCGGGTCCGCTGCGGGGCCTGCGGGTCGAGGCGCTGCACGGCCGGATGGCGCCCGACGCCAAGGACGACGTGATGCGGCGCTTCGCGGCCGGCGAGGTGGACGTGCTGGTGGCGACCACGGTGATCGAGGTCGGCGTCAACGTGCCCAACGCCACCGCCATGGTGATCATGGACGCCGACCGCTTCGGCGTCTCCCAGCTGCACCAGCTGCGCGGCCGGGTCGGCCGAGGGTCCGCCGCGGGCCTGTGCCTGCTGGTCTCGGAGGCGCCGGAGGCGAGCCCGGCGCGCGGCAGGCTCGACGCGGTGGCCGGCACCCTGGACGGCTTCGAGCTGTCCGAGATCGACCTCCAGCAGCGCCGGGAGGGCGACGTGCTCGGCCAGGCGCAGTCCGGCAGCCGCTCGTCGCTGCGGATGCTGACGGTGATCGACGACCGGGAGGTCATCGAGCAGGCCAGGCAGGAGGCCGTCGCCGTGGTCGCCGCGGACCCCGAGCTGTCCGGCCACCCCGATCTGCGCAGCGCCCTGGACAGCCTGCTGGACGCGGACCGCGAGCAGTATCTGGACAAGGGCTGAGCCGGCGGCCCGGACGCGGCCCCTGCCGTGCGGACGGGTGCGCGGGCGGGGCCGACCGGTCGCGGCCGGATAGGCTGCGAAGCGTGAGGCGAAGGGTGGGCAGCAGATGACGCGCGTGATCGCCGGGGCGGCCGGCGGCCGGCGGCTTGCCGTACCGCCGGGCACCGCGACCCGGCCGACCTCGGACCGGGCCAAGGAAGGGCTGTTCTCGACCCTGCAGTCGCTGCGCGGCACCCTGGAGGGCGCCAGGGTCATGGACCTGTACGGCGGCTCGGGCGCGGTCGGGCTCGAAGCCCTCTCGCGCGGCGCCGCCCATGTGCTGCTCTCCGAGGCCGACCCGCGGGCCGCCCGCACGATCCGGGAGAACGCCGACGCCATCGGCCTGCCCGGCGCCGAGGTGCGGGCCGGCAAGGCCGAGAAGGTGGTCGCGGGACCGCCGCCTGCCGAGCCGTACGACGTGGTCTTCCTCGACCCGCCCTACGACACCGCGGACGCGGACCTGCGGGAGATCCTGCTCACACTCGCGGCCGGCGGCTGGCTCGCGGCCGACACACTGGTCACCGTGGAACGCAGGACCCGGGGCGGCGAGTTCGACTGGCCCGCCGGATTCGCACCGCTGCGCTCCCGGCGGTACGGCGAGGCGACTCTTTGGTACGGTCGCGCCGCCCAAGTTACCGCCGGGTCATGAACCCGCGTAACGCCCGTTCGCAGAGCGAGGAGCCAGCAATGCGCCGCGCAGTCTGTCCCGGGTCCTTCGACCCGGTCACCAACGGACACCTCGACATCATCGCCCGCGCCTCCCGGCTGTACGACGTCGTGCACGTCGCGGTGATGATCAACCAGTCCAAGCAGGGCCTGTTCGGCATCGACGAGCGGATCGCGCTCATCGAGGAGGTCACCGCCGACCTGGGCAATGTGCAGGTGGAGTCCTTCCACGGACTGCTGGTGGACTTCTGCAAGCAGCGCGACATCCCGGCCATCGTCAAGGGCCTGCGGGCGGTCAGCGACTTCGACTACGAGCTGCAGATGGCGCAGATGAACATCGGCCTGTCCGGTGTCGAGACGCTCTTCGTGCCCACCAATCCCGCGTACAGCTTCCTGTCCTCGTCATTGGTGAAGGAAGTCGCCCAATGGGGCGGTGACATCTCGCACTTGGTTCCGGCCCCGGTTCTCGACGCGCTGAACACCAAGCTGCGGCAGCGCTAGAGTCGTGGGCGTGGACGTCCAGAAGAAGCTCGATGAGATCGCGGCCACCGTGGCGAACGCCCGGTCGATGCCGATGTCGGCCTCCTGCGTGGTGAACCGGGCCGAGCTGCTTGCCATGCTCGACGAGGTGTCCGCCGCGCTGCCCGACTCCCTTGCCCAGGCCGAGGACCTGCTCGGCGACCGTGAGCAGATGGTCGAACAGGCCAGGGCCGAGGCCCGGCGGATCATCGAGTCGGCGCACGCCGAACGCGGTTCGCTGGTCTCCGACACGCATATCGCCCGGCAGTCCAAGGACGAGGCCGACCGGATCGTCGCCGAGGCCCGCCGTGAGGCCGACGAGATCCGCGCCGAGGCCGACGACTACGTCGACAGCAAGCTGGCGAACTTCGAGGTGGTCCTCACCAAGACCATCGGCTCGGTCGACCGCGGCCGCGAGAAGCTGCTCGGCCGCCACCCCGACTTCGACGAGCAGGGCTTCCCCGCGGAGGACGACCCGGACGCCCCCGAGCGCAGCACCGACCCCGAGACGCTGCGCCGCCGCGCCGACGAGTACGTCGACACCAAGCTCGGCGCCTTCGAGGCGGTGCTCAGCAAGACCCTGGAGGCGGTCGGCCGCGGCCGGCTCAAGCTCACCGGGCACAACCCGATCGACGACCTGGCCGCGCAGATCGCCGCGGCGGACGGCGCCGAGGGCGACCCGCAGCACCACCACCAGCAGTCCGACGCCGACTTCCTGGCCGGCCTGGCCGCCCCCGCGCCCGAGCAGGCCGACCTGGCGCAGTACGGCTACGACCCGCAGCCTCAGCCCGCCGAGCCGCAGCCCGCGCAGGACCCCGGCTACGGCTACCCGCCGCAGCCGGAGGCCTACCCGCAGCAGGACTATGCCCAGCAGCCCGGCGACGGCTACCAGCAGGACTACGCCCAGCAGGCCGGCTACGCGGACCCGTACGCCCCGCAGCCCGGCTACGGTCAGGACCAGGGCTACGACTACGGCGGCCAGGGCGGCCAGCAGGGCTACGAGCAGCAGCCCGGCTACGACCAGCAGCAGTACCCGCCGCAGATCCCGTACCAGCAGCAGGGCCAGGGCTACGCCCAGCCCGCCGCGGCGCTGGACGAGACCAGCTTCTTCGACACCGGGATGATCGACCTCAACCGGCTGCGGGAGCTGGAGCAGGGACGCTGACCGGTCCGCGCCCGTAGGGCCGGTACCGGCCCGTTTGGGCGGGGGCTGCGCGTCCAGTATCCTGTCACTTCCAGCCGTGTGAATCGCCGGCGCTTCTGCCTGCCCGCCCACTCGGGACGCGGCAGGCAAGACCGAGGAAAGCAGGAGCCCTGAACACCCGCCTTGACCACCGCAACCCGCTCGTGTTCGACACACACGAGCTGGGCAGGCGTCCGGGCGCGATGAAGAAGGTCTCCCGCTCGGTGCCGGCCCCGGACGACCTCGGCATCGCCGGCGTCATCGGGGTGCCCAAGGGCGTCACCGTCGAGCTGGACCTCCGCCTGGAGTCGGTCATGGAGGGCGTGCTGGTCACCGGCACCGCCCATGCACCGGTCACGGGGGAGTGCGTAAGGTGTCTGGAGCCCGTCGAGCTCGAGCTCGACGCGGAATTCCAGGAGATGTTCTCCTACCCCGACGCCGACACCCGGACCGCCCGCAGGGACGAAGCCGGTGACGACGCCGAGGACGAGGACGCGCTTGAACTAGAGGACGACCTGTTCGACCTCGAATCCGTGCTGCGCGACGCGGTGGTGCTCGCACTGCCCATGCAGCCGGTGTGCCAGGACGACTGCCCGGGCCTGTGCTCCACCTGTGGAGCCCGGCTCGCGGACGACCCGGACCACCACCACGCGGTCACCGACATCCGGTGGGCGGCCCTGCAGGATCTCACCGTGGATCCGACGACCCAGCAGAACGGTGCCGGAAACGGCTCCGACGACGATCAGGAGAAGTAGCCGTGGCTGTTCCCAAGCGGAAGATGTCGCGCAGCAACACGCGCCACCGCCGTTCGCAGTGGAAGGCTGCGCCCGTGAGCCTGGTGGCGTGCGAGCGCTGCCACGAGCCGAAGCTGCAGCACATCGCGTGCCCCAACTGCGGCACCTACAACCGCCGTCAGGTCCTCGACGTCTGATCGGCAGGTGACAGGCTCCATGTCAGACGCCTCAGCGCCGAAGCAGGCCGCGACGGACGCCGCGACGGAAACAGCCTCGTCCCACACGCTTCTGGAAGGGCGGCTCGGGTATCACCTCGAGCCCGCCCTTCTGGTGCGTGCGCTCACCCACCGCTCGTACGCGTACGAGAACGGCGGGCTGCCCACCAACGAGCGGCTGGAGTTCCTCGGGGACTCCGTGCTCGGCCTGGTGGTCACCGACACCCTCTACCGCACCCACCCCGACCTTCCCGAGGGCCAACTGGCCAAGCTGCGGGCCGCGGTGGTCAACTCCCGGGCACTCGCGGGCGTCAGCCGGGGGCTCGACCTCGGCGCGTTCATCCGCCTGGGCCGGGGCGAAGAGGGCACCGGCGGGCGGGACAAGGCGTCGATCCTTGCGGACACCCTCGAAGCGGTGATCGGCGCCGTCTATCTCGACCAGGGCCTCGACGCGGCCTCCGAGCTGGTCCACCGGCTCTTCGACCCGCTCATCGAGGAGTCCTCCAACCTGGGCGCGGGCCTGGACTGGAAGACCAGCCTCCAGGAGCTGACCGCGAGCGAGAGCCTGGGCGTACCGGAATACGTCGTCTCCGAGTCGGGACCCGACCACGAGAAGACCTTCAAGGCTGCCGCCCGCGTCGGTGGTGTCGAGTACGGCACCGGCACCGGCCGCAGCAAGAAGGAAGCGGAGCAGCAGGCGGCCGAGGCCGCCTGGCGCTCCATCCGCAAGACCTCCGCCGCCGCGAGCTGACGGAGCGGTCCCCCTGCACAGGGGGTGCCCGACAGGGGCGCTGGGGGTACCCCCCCCGCGCCCCTGTGTCGCACCGTCTTCCGTGGAGGGAAGGTCATGCCGGAGCTGCCGGAAGTGGAAGTGGTGCGGCGCGGACTGGCGCGCTGGGCAGCGGACCGAACCGTCGAGACGGTGCAGGTCCTGCACCCACGGGCCGTGCGGCGCCACACCGCGGGAGCGGCGGACTTCGCGGCCCGGCTGAAGGGCCGCAAGCTCGGCGAGCCGCACCGCAGGGGCAAGTACCTGTGGCTGCCGGTCACGGAGGAGGCAGCCCTGCTCGCCCACCTCGGCATGAGCGGGCAGTTCCTGATCCGCCCGGCCACGGCACCGCCGGAGACCCACCTGCGGGTGCGCCTGACGTTCGCCGACGCCGACGGCACGGACCTGCGGTTCGTCGACCAGCGCACCTTCGGCGGACTGTCGATCCAGGACACGGTCCCCGGCGACCCCGAAGGCCTGCCGCAGGCACTCGCGCACATCGCCCGCGACCCGCTGGACCCGGAGTTCGACGAGGACGCCTTCCACAAGGCCCTGCGCCGCAAGCGCACCACCGTCAAGCGGGCACTGCTCGACCAGAGCCTGATCAGCGGCGTCGGCAACATCTACGCCGACGAGGCGCTGTGGCGCAGCAAACTGCACTACGAGCGCCCCACCGCCGGCCTGACCCGCCCCCGTACCGCGGAACTGGTCCGGCACATCCGCGAGGTGATGGGCGACGCGCTGGCCGCCGGCGGCACCAGCTTCGACAGCATGTACGTCAACGTCAACGGCGAGTCCGGCTACTTCGACCGCTCGCTGGACGCCTACGGCCGCGAGGACCTGCCCTGCCGCCGCTGCGGTACGCCGATCCGGCGCCGCGCGTGGATGAACAGGTCGAGCTACTTCTGCCCGCGCTGTCAGCCCGTGCCGCGCGCAGCGTCGTAGGCCCGCTGGGCGGCGAGCACCTCCGGCATCCGGTCCTCGACCAGGCCGATCAGCGCGAGCAGCCGGTCCGCGGTGTCCGCGCCGAGTTCGGTGAGGCGGTACTCCACGTGCGGCGGGTTCGTCGGCCGGGCGTCCCTGACGACCAGGCCGTCGCGCTCCAGCGCGTGCAGCGTCTGCGACAGCATCTTCTCGCTGACCCCGTCGACCCTGCGCCGCAGCTCGTTGAACCGCAGCGTGTCGTCCCGCAGCGCGCCCAGCGTGAGGCTTCCCCAGCGGCCGGTCACGTGCCCCAGCGTGAAGCGCGACGGGCAGTCCCGTGCGAAGACGTCGAAGGCGTCCGCACCTTCCGCCACCCGCTCCCCGCTTACCTCGCCCATGGCCAGAGCGTACCCCGCCACAGCGCTGCCCGAACGGATGCGCTGTCGTTTCGCCAGTGCTCCCTCAGAAGCCGAAGTCCTGCGTCCACCAAGGGCCGCCGGTGCCGTAGTGGATGCCGACGCCCAGGGTGGTGTAGTCGCAGTTGAGGATGTTCGCCCGGTGGCCCGGGCTGTTCATCCAGGCGGTCATCACCGCCTCCGCGTCGGCCTGGCCGCGGGCTATGTTCTCACCGCCGAGGTTGGTGATGCCGCGGGCCTTGGCGCGGTCCCAGGGGGTGTGGCCGTCCGGGTCGGTGTGGTCGAAGAAGTCGCGGGCGGCCATGTCGTCGCTGAACGCCTGGGCCAGCCCGTCGAGCGACGAGCTGGCGGTCAGCGGCTTGCAGCCGGCGGTCGCCCGCTCCTTGTTGACCAGCGACAGGATCGCCGCCCTGGCGGAGGTCAGCGTGTCGCTGGTCGGACTCGCGGTGGGCGCCTTGGTGGCGGTGGGGGTGCGCACGGGGGTGGTGGGCACGAGGACCGTACGGGTCGGCGACGCGGACGCGCTCGCGGACGGCTTGGCCTTGACCGGCGTCGCCGACCCGGCGCGCGCCGAGGGCGTGGCCGCCGACGGGGAGGGCGTCGCCGAGGGCGAAGGGCTGCTGGAGCCGGGTATGGCGGTGTCCGTGCTGCCCTGCGGCGAGGGCAGGTCGCTGCCGGCCTGCACGGGGCCGGACGGGCCGTCGGCCTGCGTGTTGTCCTTGCCGCCGCCGTCCTGGGTCAGCCCGCCGGTCACCCCGGACAGCAGCCCGGACGAGGCGGCGACCGCGCCGACCGCCATCACCGCGGACGTGGTCAGCAGCCCGGTGCGTAGCGGGTGGTGCTTGCGGCGGCCGCGATGGCCGCGCGGGCCGGGCTGCGACGCGGCAGGCTGCGCCTGACGGCTGTGTCGGCCCATCGGGTGCTCCTCAATGCTTCACCATGCTTCACCCGTTCGGGTGAAGTCCTGCTGCGGGGCGACTGTAGCGAATCGCGCTCCGCGGCGCGGTGGTCCGGTCGCAACCGGCGGCCTGCCGACCGGATAACCTCCCCGCATGAACGAAAATGTCCGGCTCACCGCGTGGGTGCGGGGCCGGGTGCAGGGCGTGGGCTTCCGATGGTGTACCAGGGCCACCGCGCTGGAGATCGGCGGCCTGTCCGGCTATGCGGGCAACCTCGGCGACGGCCGCGTGCAGGTCGTCGCGGAAGGCGCCCGCGACCAGTGCCAGCAGCTCCTCGACTGGTTGCGGCACGGCGACACGCCCGGCCGCGCCGACGGTGTCACCGAAATCTGGTCCGAGCCGCGCGGTGGATACGACGGATTCGAGATCCGCTGACGCTCCGCGGTCTTCCGAGGCGCCGCGGAAGCGCACCACCTGGGTAGCCGAAGATTTGCGATCCGATCGGTACGACCGGTTGCCATACGACGGATGTCGTGTCAGGCTGCCCCCACGAGGATGATCTCGATGCCACGCGGGCAGCCCGCGGCGCCTTTTGCGCCGTGTTTTCTGAGGCGGACCCGACGACTGGGCTGTGATCGTGTTGACCGTTCTTTTATTTGGTGAGACGCTGGAAGCCCCGCGCAACGTGGCTCCAACGAATGCTCAGCGGCGGTCACGGCATCCAAGCTTGCGCGGGCGCGTACCCCTCACCCACGACCCAAACCGCTTCGGTCGGTCACTCAGCGTGGAGGACCATCCATCATGGCAAAGGCGCTTCTCGGTTACGTCGGCGGTCCCGACCCGCGACTCCTCGCCGAGATGCGAAGGCTGCAGCAGCGTGTTCAGGACCTGGAATCCGAGCTGATCCGGATGCAGGCCCAGAACGACGCGCTGACTGTCGCGTCGCACGAAGAGTCGCTGCTCAGCATCGACGTCGCTCACGCGGAGCCCGTACTCGCCTGATCCGGTGACCCCGCCGGAACAGGTCGTCCAGGACACCGCCTGGGACTGTGCAGCAGCTCACAGGCTGACACCTCAGGAACTGCAGAAACCGCAAGGGACGCTTCGGCGTCCCTTCGTCGTGGCACCCTCCCCCTGAAGACCGGCCCCTCGCCGCTCCTTACCGTCTGATGTGCCCTGCACATTCCATGGTGAAACCGGAGGCGGCTAGTAGAGTCGGCGGGCGTGCATCTCAAGAGCCTCACGCTGCGCGGCTTCAAGTCCTTCGCCTCGGCGACGACGCTGCGCTTCGAACCCGGAATCACCTGCGTCGTCGGCCCCAACGGATCGGGCAAGTCCAATGTGGTCGACGCGCTGTCCTGGGTCATGGGTGAGCAGGGGGCCAAGTCGCTGCGCGGCGGCAAGATGGAGGACGTCATCTTCGCGGGCACCACGGGGCGCCCCCCGCTGGGCCGCGCCGAGGTGTCGCTGACCATCGACAACAGCGACGGCGTACTGCCCATCGAGTACGCCGAGGTCACCATCACGCGGATCATGTTCCGCAACGGCGGCAGCGAGTACCAGATCAACGGCGACACCTGCCGGCTGCTGGACATCCAGGAACTGCTGTCCGACTCCGGCATCGGCCGCGAGATGCACGTCATCGTCGGCCAGGGCCAGCTGGACTCGGTGCTGCACGCCGACCCGATGGGCCGCCGCGCCTTCATCGAGGAGGCCGCCGGCGTCCTGAAGCACCGCAAGCGCAAGGAGAAGGCGCTGCGGAAGCTCGACGCGATGCAGGCCAACCTCGCCCGGGTCACCGACCTCACCGGTGAACTGCGCCGCCAGCTCAAGCCGCTCGGCCGGCAGGCCCAGGTCGCCCGCAGGGCCGCCGTCATCCAGGCCGACCTGCGCGACGCCCGGCTGCGGCTGCTCGCCGACGACCTGGTCACCCTGCGCGAGGCGCTGCGTGCCGAGGTCGCGGACGAGGCGGCGCTCAAGGAGCGCAAGGAGGCCGTCGAGGCGGAACTGGCCGACGCCGTACGGCGCGAGGCCCGCCTGGAGGAGCAGGTGCGCGACCTCACCCCGCGGGTCAACGAGGCCCAGGCCACCTGGTACGCGCTGTCCCAGCTGACCGAACGGGTCCGCGGCACGATCGGTCTGGCCGAGCAGCGGCACCGGCACGCCACGGGCCAGCCCGCGGAGGAGCGGCGCGGCCGCGACCCCGAGGACATGGAGCGCGAGGCCGCCCGCATCCGCGAGCAGGAGGCCGAGCTGACCGAGGCCCTGGACGCCGCGCAGCGCGCGCTGGACGACACCGTCGGCCACCGCTCCGAGCTGGAGCACCGGCTCGCCGAGGAGGAGGGCAGGCTGCGCAGCGCCGCACGGGCCATCGCCGACCGCCGCGAGGGCCTGGCCCGGCTCAGCGGCCAGGTCAACGCCGCCCGCTCCAAGGCATCCTCCGCCGAGGCCGAGATCGGCCGGCTCGCCGCCGCCCGCGACGAGGCCCGCGACCGCGCCGAGTCCGCGCAGGCCGAGTACGAGGAGCTGCGCGCCCAGGTCGAGGGCCTCGACGCCGACGACTCCGAGCTGGAGGCCCGCTTCGAGGCGGCCCGCGCCGACCAGGCGGCGGCGGACGAGGACTTCACCGCGGCCCGCGAGGCCGCCACCGCCGCCGAGCGTCAGAGGGCCGCGGTCGCCGCCCGCCGGGACGCGCTGGCCCCCGCGCTGCGCCGCAAGGACGGCAGCGGCGCACTGCTGGCCGGCGGCACGAACGGCGCAGGCGGCCCGCTCGCCGGAGTGCTCGGCTCCGCGGCGACACTGCTCAGGGTCGCCCCCGGCTACGAGATCCCGGTCGCCGCGGCCCTGGGCGCCGCCGCCGACGCGGTCGCGGTCACCGGCCTGCCGGCCGCCGCCGAGGCCCTGCGGCTGCTCCGCAAGGAGGACGCGGGGCGCGCGGCCCTCCTCCTCGCCGGAGCGCCCGACTTCCTGCCGCGGACCGGCGCCGAGGCGCGGGACATTCCCGAGCCGAGGCCCGACGGCCAGCAGCAGGTCCTGGCATCGGCGGCCGGCCCGGGCGGCGGCGCGGAGCCGCGGGACATTCCCGAGCCGCGGGACAGCGCCAGGCTCAGGGACATTGCCGCGCCGCAGCACATGGCCGAGCCGCAGTCCGGCGGCGCCGCGCAGGAAACCGCGCAGGACACCGCGGCGCTGCCGGGGCTGCCCGAGCAGCGGCAGCGGCCGCTGCCGGCCGGCGCACGTTATGCCGTGGACCTGGTGGGCGCCGGCGAGGAGCTGATGCCGGCGGTCAGGCTGATGCTGCGGGACGTCGTCGTGGTGGAGTCGCTGGAGGACGCCGAGGCCGTCGTCGGCGCGCGTCCCGAGCTGAGCGCCGTGACCGCGGAGGGCGACCTGCTGGCCGCGCACACCGCCGTCGGCGGCAGCGCGAAGGCGCCGAGCCTGCTGGAGGTGCAGGCGCAGGTGGACGAGGCGACCGCGGAGCTGGCCCGCCTCGAAGAGCAGTGCGAGCAGCTGGCGGACCGCCAGCAGGAGGCCAAGGAGCGGCGTTCCGCCGCCGCCAGGACCGTCGACGAGCTGGGCCAGCGGCGCAGGGCCGCGGAGAAGGCCAAGTCCTCCGTCGCCCAGCAGCTCGGCCGGCTCGGCGGCCAGGCCCGCGCCGCGGCGGGCGAGGCGGACCGGGCCGCGACCGCGGTCGGCCGCAGCCAGGAGTCGCTGGCCGCGGCCCGTGAGGAGTTCGAGGAGCTGTCCTACCGGCTGAGCGAGGCTCAGGAGGAGCCGGGCGAGGAGGAGCCCGACACCTCGGTGCGCGACCGGCTCGCGGCCGACGGTGCCAACGCACGGCAGACCGAGATGGAGGCGCGGCTCCAGCTGCGTACCCACGAGGAGCGGGTCAAGGGCCTGGCGGGCCGGGCGGACGGCCTGGACCGGGCCGCCCGCGCCGAGCGGGAGACCAGGGCCAGGGCCGAGCGGCGCAGGCTCCGGCAGGCGTACGAGGCGTCGGTCGCCGCCGCCGTGCTGGACGGGGCGCGCGGGCTGCTGGACTGCGTCCAGGTCTCGCTGGCCAGGGCGGAGGCCGAACGCGTGGCGGCCGAGCAGGCCAGGGCGGAGCGCGAGGCGGAACTCGGCCAGGAGCGCCGCCGCGGCCGGGAGCTGAAGAGCGAACTCGACCGGCTCACCGGCGACGTCCACAAGGGCGAGGTGCTGGGCGCGGAGAAGCGGCTGCGGATCGAGCAGCTGGAGGCCAAGGCGCTGGAGGAGCACGGCATGGAGCCGGCGGGCCTGGTCGCCGAATACGGCCCCGACCAGCCCGTACCGCCGTCGCTGCCGGCCGAGGGCGAGGTCCTGCCCGAGGACCCCGAGGACCCGCGCAACATGCCGCGCCCCTATGTCCGCCCCGAGCAGGAGAAGCGGCTCAAGGCGGCCGAGAAGGCGTACGCCCAGCTCGGCAAGGTCAACCCGCTGGCCCTTGAGGAGTTCGCGGCGCTGGAGGAGCGGCACAAGTTCCTGACCGAGCAGCTGGAGGACCTCCGCAAGACCAGGGCCGACCTGCTCCAGGTGGTCAAGGATGTGGACGAGCGGGTCGAGCAGGTCTTCACCGCCGCCTTCCACGACACCGCCCGGGAGTTCGAGGGGGTCTTCTCCCGGCTCTTCCCCGGCGGCGAGGGTCGGCTCCTCCTCACCGACCCGGACAACATGCTCACCACCGGCGTCGACGTCGAGGCCCGGCCGCCGGGCAAGAAGGTCAAGCGGCTGTCGCTGCTGTCGGGCGGCGAGCGCTCGCTGACCGCGGTGGCGATGCTGGTGTCGATCTTCAAGGCGCGGCCGAGCCCGTTCTACGTGATGGACGAGGTCGAGGCCGCGCTCGACGACACCAACCTGCAGCGGCTGATCCGGATCATGGAGGAGCTGCAGGAGAGCTCCCAGCTGATCGTCATCACCCACCAGAAGCGGACCATGGAGGTCGCCGACGCCCTCTACGGCGTGTCCATGCAAGGCGATGGCGTGTCCAAGGTGATTAGCCAGCGACTCAGGGAAGGCGGCCGTAAGACCGCCTGACCGGCCCCCTTCGAGTAGTGGCCGCCGCCGGGTCGGCCAAAACTGGAAGATCCAGTCCCCATGCGGGGGCTGACCGCCGGGGCGAGGAGCTGATGTGGCGAGAACAGCAGAAGGTGTCTCAGGGACGGGCGAGAAGGCCCCGAGGCCGGAGCATCTGGGCCACATCATCTTCATCACCGCCGCCGCCGCCATGGGCGGCTTCCTTTTCGGCTACGACAGCTCCGTCATCAACGGAGCCGTCGAGGCGATCCGCGACAAGTACAACATCGGGTCCGGCACGCTCGCCCAGGTCATCGCCATCGCCCTGATCGGCTGCGCCATCGGTGCCGCCACCGCGGGCCGGATCGCCGACCGCATCGGCCGGATCCGCTGCATGCAGATCGCCTCGGTGATGTTCACCATCAGCGCCGTCGGCTCCGCCCTGCCCTTCGCCCTGTGGGACCTCGCCTTCTGGCGCATCATCGGCGGCTTCGCCATCGGCATGGCGTCGGTCATCGGCCCGGCATACATTGCCGAGGTCTCGCCGCCCGCCATCCGCGGCCGGCTCGCCTCGTTCCAGCAGGCCGCGATCGTGCTCGGCATCGCGGTGTCGCAGCTGGTGAACTACGCCATCCTGCAGGGCGCAGGCGGCGACCAGCGCGGCGAGATCATCGGCCTTGAGGCCTGGCAGGTCATGCTCGGGGTGATGGTCATCCCCGCTGTGGTCTACGGGCTGCTGTCCTTGACCATCCCCGAGTCGCCGCGCTTCCTGCTCGCGGTCGGCCGGGACTCCGACGCCAGGAAGGTGCTCGCCGAGGTCGAGGGCAAGGGCACCGACCTCGACGCGCGGGTCGACGAGATCCGTACCGCGATGCACCGCGAGCACAAGTCGGTCTTCTCCGACCTGCTGCGCACGCGCTTCAACTTCCTGCCCATCGTCTGGATCGGCATCGGCCTGTCGGTCTTCCAGCAGCTGGTCGGCATCAACGTCGCCTTCTACTACTCCTCGACACTGTGGCAGTCCGTCGGCATCGACCCGTCGAGCTCGTTCCTCTACTCCTTCACCACCTCCATCGTGAACATCATCGGCACGGCGATCGCGATGGTCTTCGTGGACCGGATCGGCCGCCGCCCGCTCGCCCTGATCGGCTCCGGCGGCATGGCCGTCTCGCTCGCCCTGGAAGCGTGGGCCTTCTCCGCCAAGAGCGGCGACACCCTGCCCAACACGCAGGGCACCGTCGCGCTGGTGGCCGCACATGTCTTCGTGCTCTTCTTCGCGCTGTCCTGGGGCGTCGTGGTGTGGGTCTTCCTCGGCGAGATGTTCCCGAACAAGATCCGCGCCGCCGCCCTCGGCGTGGCAGCCTCGGCCCAGTGGATCGCCAACTGGGCGATCACCGCGAGCTTCCCGACCCTCGCGGACTGGGACCTGTCGGGCACCTACCTCATCTACACCTCCTTCGCGGTGCTCTCCATCCCCTTCGTGCTGATCTTCGTGAAGGAGACCAAGGGCAAGAGCCTGGAGGAGATGGGCTAGGCCGGCGCCAGGCCGCGCCGACCTGCCAGACCCCGGGGACGCGCCGCCCGACGACCCGTCTCGGAGTATCGGGCGGGTCCCGCGGCGCGCGTACCCGATACTGGGGGGGTTATGGAAATCGTCATCCTTGTCGTAGTCATCGCCCTGGTCGTGGTCCTCGCGGCCGGCGGGCTGGTGGTGGGCAGCCGCCGCAAGAAGAGGCAGCTGCCGCCGACCGCCCCGCCGAGCGGCCCGAAGACCACCGCGCCCCCCGCGGAACCGCACGTCGGGGACGAGGCCGAGGCCCCGCGGGACGAATCCCGCAGGACCATCGAAGAGGTGCCCCTGCCGGGGGCGACCCTCGCGCCCGAGGCCCTGGAGGAGGTGCAGCTCCCGCCGGCGCCGCCCATCGAGCAGCCGGAACCGACCGCCGGCCGGCTGATCCGGCTGCGCTCCCGGCTGTCCCGTTCGCAGAACACCCTGGGCAAGGGGCTGCTGACGCTGCTGTCCAGGGAGCGCCTGGACGACGACACCTGGGAGGAGATCGAGGACACCCTCATCACCGCCGACGTCGGCGTCACCCCCACCCAGGAGCTGGTCGAGCGGCTGCGCACCCGGGTGCGGGTGCTCGGCACCAGGACGCCCGCGGAGCTGCGCGGGCTGCTCAAGGAGGAACTGCTCACCCTGATCGACCCGGAACTCGACCGGGTGCTGCGCACCGAGAGCCACGAGGAGTCCCCCGCGGTCGTGCTGGTCGTCGGGGTCAACGGCACCGGCAAGACCACCACCACGGGCAAGCTCGCCCGGGTGCTGGTCGCCGACGGCCGCAGCGTCGTGCTCGGCGCCGCCGACACCTTCCGCGCCGCCGCGGCCGACCAGCTGCAGACCTGGGGCGAGCGGGTCGGCGCGCGGACGGTACGCGGCCCCGAGGGCGGCGACCCCGCGTCGATCGCCTTCGACGCGGTCAAGGAGGGCATCGCCGAAGGTGCCGACACCGTGCTGATCGACACCGCGGGCCGGCTGCACACCAAGACCGGCCTGATGGACGAGCTGGGCAAGGTCAAGCGGGTCGTCGAGAAGCACGGCCCGGTGGACGAGGTGCTGCTGGTCCTGGACGCCACCACCGGTCAGAACGGGCTGGTCCAGGCCCGGGTCTTCGCCGAGGTGGTGGACATCACCGGCATCGTGCTGACCAAGCTCGACGGCACCGCCAAGGGCGGCATCGTGATCGCCGTCCAGCGCGAGCTGGGCGTCCCGGTCAAGTTGGTCGGCCTGGGCGAGGGCGCCGACGACCTGGCGCCGTTCGAGCCCGAGGCGTTCGTGGACGCGCTGATCGGCGAGTAGGCCGCAGGCCGCAGGAACGTCAGCAGGAACGTAAGGGGCGCCCGCTCTGGCGGGCGCCCCTTACGCATGTGCCTGGTCCGCTACGCGTAGGCCGCCCGGTCCCGGTGGCAGACGAACGCGAGGGTGCCGAGCAGCAGCCTGGCCTCCGGGGGCTGCGGGGCGCCGCCCGGCAGCGGCTCGCGCAGCCAGCGCACCGGGCCGCGGCCGCCGAGGTCCGACGGGGGAGCGGTGACATGGTCGCCGGGACCCAGGCAGCGCAGGTCCAGCTCCGCGTCGTCCCAGCCCATGCGGTACAGCAGGTGCGGCAGCTCCGCCGCGGCACCCGGCGCGACGAAGAACTGCGCGCGGCCGGCGGGCGTCAGCAGGACCGGGCCCAGCCGCAGCCCCATCCGCTCCAGCCGCACCAGTGCGCGGCGTCCCGGCCCCTCGGCCACCTCGATCACGTCGAAGGACCGTCCGGCGGGCAGCAGCACCGCCGCGCCCGGCACCCGCGCCCACGCCTCGGCGGCGCTCGCAGGGGACGCGCCGGCCGGGATCTCGTCGGCGAAGGGCAGCGGATGCGCGCCCGGCTCCCTGCAGTCGGCGTTCCCGCACGAGCAGGGGCCGCCGCCGCGGGAGACCCGCGCTCCGGGTACGACCGCCCAACCGCAGCGCCCGGCGTAGTCGCCTACCGTGGTGCACACCCCCGCGTGCGTCCGCCGGCGCACGCCGGCACGCATTCCGGGTCGCGCCCCCGCCCGGGGGACCTCCCGTACGCCGTTCCGCTGCTGCCGCGTCTCCTTCATGCTGCCGATCGTGAACACCATGACACCTCCAACGGATCGCCGCCGCGATGGTTACGCGCCCGTCCCTGCTCGTGCGACCGGCATGTGTCAAGTGAATCGCCTGGAGTCGCAACCGAGTTCATTCGATGGGGTGGCGAATGGTGGCGTTTCCCCACACGTGGGCGCCGGACGAGTGAAGGTAGGACTACTTTCAGTTCGTGAGTTCATGGCAGTGAACCGTTCGCAGCCTGTGCATGTGCCACAGGCACCTCCGTCCGGTCCATGGCCACCGGACCGGCCGCCGACACTTTCGGCAACCGGCGGACAGGACCCGACGGACCCTGGTAATCACTGGGGCGAGGGGTCGAGCGAGACCGGGATGGGGGCTTGACCGTGGGCGGCACAGCAGACAGGCAGCCCAATGCGCAGCTGAGTTCGTGGTTCTTGCGCAGCGGCTGGTCCAAGGGCGAGCTGGCCCGTCAGGTCAACCGGAGGGCACGCCAGCTCGGGGCGCACCACGTCAGCACCGACACCTCACGGGTGCGCCGCTGGCTGGACGGCGAGCAGCCGCGCGAGCCGATACCACGCATCCTCTCCGAGCTGTTCTCCGAGCGCTTCGGCTGTGTCGTCCCCGTCGAGGACCTGGGCCTGCGCTCCGCGCACCAGCCGCAGGCCGGCGGCGACGTGGACCTGCCGTGGACCGGCCCGCAGACCGTCGAGATGATCAGCGAGTTCTCCCGCAGCGACCTGATGCTCGGCCGCCGCGGCTTCCTCGGCGCCTCCCTGGTGCTGTCCGCGGGACCCGCGCTCATCGAGCCCATGCAGCGCTGGCTGGTGCCGACCTCGCCGGCCACCCTGGCGCCCCCGGTGCTCACCGCGCCCCGCGACGGCGGCGGGCGGCCGTCCCGGCTGTCCGAGCAGGAGCTGCAACTGCTGGAGTCCACTGCCGAGATGTTCCGCGTGTGGGACAGCCAGTGCGGCGGCGGGCTGCGCCGCAAGGCGGTGGTCGGCCAGCTGCACGAGGTCACCGACCTGCTCCAGGACTCGCACTCCGAGGCCGTCGCGCAGCGCCTCTACCGCGTCACCGCGGACCTCGCGGCGCTGGCCGGCTGGATGAGCTACGACGTGGGGCTCCAGCCCACCGCGCAGAAGTACCTGGTGCTCGCGCTGCACGCGGCCAAGGAGGCGGGCGACCGCCCGCTGGGCGCCTTCATCCTGTCCTCGATGAGCCGGCAGATGATCCACCTCGACCGGCCCGACGACGCCCTGGAGCTGATCCACCTCGCCCAGTACGGCAGCCGCGAGTCGGCGAGCGCCACGACCCAGGCGATGCTGTACGCGCTGGAGGCTCGGGCCTACGCCAACATGGGCCAGGTCAACAAGTGCCACCGGGCGGTCCGCGCCGCCGAGGACACCTTCACCGAGTCCCGCGCCGCCGAGGACCCGAGCTGGATCAACTTCTTCAACGAGGCCGAGCTGCACGCGGAGAACGCCCACTCCTACCGCGACCTGGCCTATGTCGCGGGCCGCAGCCCCGCCTACGCGTCACTGGCCCACCCGGTGATGGAGAAGGCCGTCGAGGGCTTCAGCAACGACCCGGTCCACCAGCGGGCCTATGCGCTCAACCTGGTCGGCCTGGCCAGCGTTCACCTGCTGCAGCGCGAACCCGAGCAGGCCGCGTATTTCACCGACCAGGCCATGACGGTCGCGAAAAGGGTCAGGTCGGAACGGGTCAACACCCGAATCCGGAAAACCACCGGAACCGCGGTCCGCGACTTCGGCGATGTCCCCGACGTCGTCAAGCTCGCCGACCGACTCTCGGTCGAACTGCCCGAGGTGGCGGAGACCGCCTAGCCGAGGGCCGCGAGCCGGGAAGGCCGCTGCCCAGGCGATCTCTTTCCCCACCCGTATACATCTTTCACCGAACCGGAGGACGGTTCATCTCCGCGTAACACACGCGACTTCTTCGTCACGGCGGCGAAACACCCTGCGGCATCGGGTGAAACCCGGCTCAGCCAATCTCATGGCGAAAACCGGCCCACCCCTGCACCGCCCGCTCGGGCCGTTCGGACGACGAGGAGACGCCGATGGCACCAGCCATCTTCACACTGGCCGCAGATGCGCCCAAGCTCGACACCGGCAATACCGCGTTTCTGCTTCTCAGCTCCGCGCTGGTGATGCTGATGACGCCGGGGCTGGCGTTCTTCTACGGCGGCATGGTCCGAGTGAAAAGCGCCCTGAACATGCTGATGATGAGCTTCATCAGCCTGGGGATCATCACCCTGTTGTGGACGGGCTACGGATTCAGCTTCGCCTTCGACAGCGACCACGGCGGATTCATCGGCGGCACCGACTGGCTCGGCCTGCGCGACATCGCTCCCGATGACCTGTGGGGGGCCACCGGGACCCCGATATTCGCCTTCGCCGCCTTCCAGCTGATGTTCGCGATCATCACCCCCGCGCTGATCAGCGGTGCACTCGCCGACCGCGTGAAGTTCGTGGCCTGGTCGGTCTTCATCGCCCTGTGGGCCACGGTGGTCTACTTCCCCGTCGCCCACTGGGTGTGGGGCGGCGGATGGCTGATGAAGAAGGGCGTCATCGACTTCGCCGGCGGTACCGCGGTGCACATCAACGCCGGTGCGGCCGCCCTCGGTGTGATCCTGGTGATCGGCAAGCGGGTCGGCTTCAAGCGCGACCCCATGCGCCCGCACAGCATGCCGTGGGTCATGCTCGGCGCCGGTCTGCTGTGGTTCGGCTGGTTCGGCTTCAACGCCGGCTCGGAGATCACCGCCGACGGTGTCGCCTCCACGGTGTTCATCAACACCCAGATCGCCACCGCCGCCGCCATGATCGGCTGGCTGCTCTACGAGCGGATCAGGCACGGCTCCTTCACCACCCTGGGCGCCGCGTCCGGCGCGGTCGCCGGCCTGGTCGCGATCACCCCGTCCTGCGCCTCGGTCAGCCCGCTGGGCGCCATCGCGGTCGGTGTCATCGCCGGTGTGATCTGCGCCGCCGCGGTGGGTCTGAAGTACCGCTTCAACTACGACGACTCGCTCGACGTGGTCGGCGTCCACATGGTCGGCGGCATCGTCGGCTCGCTGCTCATCGGCCTGCTGGCCACCGGCGGCGTCGGGCAGGACGTCAAGGGCGTCTTCTACGGCGGCGGCTGGCACCAGCTGGGCGTCCAGGCCACCGGTGTCTTCTCCGTACTCGGCTACTCCCTGGTGGTCTCGGCGATCCTCGCCAAGGCGATCGACCTGGTGATGGGCTTCAGGGTCCCCGAGGAGATCGAGGTCAGCGGCATCGACCAGGCCGAGCACGCGGAGACCGCGTACGACTTCTCCGGCATCGGCAGCACAGGACACGCGGCGACCCCGGCGGGTGCGGGCTCCGCGGCGAGCAAGAAGGTGGACGCGTGAAGCTCATCACCGCGGTCGTGAAGCCACACCGCCTGGACGAGATCAAGGAAGCACTGCAGGCCTTCGGGGTCCACGGCCTGACCGTGACCGAGGCCAGCGGCTACGGCAGGCAGCGCGGCCACACCGAGGTCTACCGCGGCGCCGAGTACACCGTCGACCTGGTGCCGAAGATCCGGATCGAGGTCCTGGTCGAGGACTCCGACGCCGACCAGCTCATCGATGTCGTGGTGAAAGCGGCCAGAACCGGCAAAATCGGAGACGGCAAGGTGTGGAGCCTCCCGGTCGACACGGCCGTACGGGTCCGTACCGGCGAGCGCGGACCCGACGCGCTCTGACCCCCAACCCAGCGCTGGAGAACGAGTGACCGACAGCGTCGAAGCGCAGGACGACAGTTACGCGGCGGCCCGGCTGCGCCTTCTCACCGAGGAGGCGCGGTCCGGGCCGCCGCGCCGCGCGGCACTGGCCGCACTCACCGACCGCTGGCTCGGCGGCCTGGCGGCCGACGCCGCCGCGGTGACCGGCACGGGTGGCTGGGCACTGCTCGCCGTCGGCGGCTACGGCCGCGGCGAGCTGTCCCCGCGCAGCGACCTGGACCTGGTGCTGCTGCACGACTCGGAGAAGTCCGTCGGGGCGCTCGCCGACCGGCTCTGGTACCCGGTGTGGGACCTCGGCCTGGCCCTCGACCACTCCGTGCGCACCCCCGACGAGGCACGCAAGGCCGCCGCCGACGACCTCAAGGTCCAGCTCGGCCTGCTCGACGCCCGCCACCTCGCGGGGGACCCCGCCCTCAGCTCCGCGCTGCGCACCGCGGTCCTGGCCGACTGGCGCAACCAGGCGCCCAAGCGGCTGCCCGCGCTGCTCGAACTGTGCCAGGAGCGGGCCGAGCGCCAGGGCGAGCTGTCCTACCTGCTGGAACCCGACCTCAAGGAGGCCCGCGGAGGCCTGCGGGACGCCACCGCGCTGCGGGCCGTCGCCGCGTCCTGGCTGGCCGACGCGCCCCGCGAGGGCCTGGAGGAGGCGCGTACCCGGCTGCTCGACGCCCGTGACGCCCTGCACCTGGTCACCGGGCGGGCCACCGACCGGCTCGCTCTCCAGGAGCAGGACCAGGTCGCCGACGCCCTCGGCCTGCTCGACGCCGACACCCTGCTGCGCCAGGTCTACGAGGCCGCCCGGCGGATCTCCTACGCCTCTGACGTCACCTGGCGCGAGGTCGGCAGGGTGCTGCAGGCCCGCGAGTCCCGGCCGCGCCGCCGGCTGCTCGGCCGCGGCAGAAGCGCCCCGGCCGGCCACGTGCCCGAGCGGGTACCGCTGGCGGAGGGCGTCGTGGAGCAGGAGGGCGAGGCGGTGCTCGCGCTGGCCGCGAAGCCCGACCGCGACCCGGTGCTGCCGCTGCGGGCCGCCGCGGCCGCCGCCCAGGCGGGCCTGCCGCTGTCGCTGCACGCGGTGCGCAGGCTGGCCGCCGCCGCTCGGCCGCTGCCCGTGCCGTGGCCCGCGGAGGCCCGTGAGCAGCTGGTCAGGCTGCTCGGCGCCGGCGAGTCCACCGTCCAGGTGTGGGAGGCGCTGGAGGCCGAAGGCCTGATCACCCGGCTGCTGCCGGACTGGGACCGGGTCCGCTGCCGCCCGCAGCGCAACGCCGTGCACCGCTTCACCGTCGACCGGCACCTCGTCGAGACCGCCGTGCAGGCCGCCGGCCTCACCCGCCGGGTCGGCCGCCCCGACCTGCTGCTGACCGCGGCCCTGCTGCACGACATCGGCAAGGGCTGGCCCGGCGACCACAGCGAGGCCGGCGAGGTCATCGCCCGCGACATGGCCACCAGGATCGGCTTCAGCAGTGCGGACGTCGACACCCTGGCCCTGCTCGTACGCCACCACCTGCTGCTGATCGACACCGCGACCCGGCGCGACCTGGACGACCCGGAGACCGTACGCGCGGTCGCCGGCACCGTACGGGACACCTCCACGCTGGAGCTGCTGGCCGCTCTCACCGAGGCCGACGCCCTTGCCACCGGCCCTGCCGCCTGGAGCACCTGGCGCGCCTCGCTGCTGGCGGAACTGGTCGAGCGGGTCGCCGGGGCGCTGGACACCGGCGCGCTGCCGGAAGCCGCGGAGCGCGACTCCACCGCGGAGGAGGAGCGCCTCGCCGTCGAGGCGGCCCGCACTCGCGGCCCGGTGCTGGCCCTGCACGCCCACGCGGAGCCCGACGGCGAGGGCGACGCCCTGGACGAGGCGCTCGGCGTGGAACTGCTGCTCGCCGTGCCCGACCGGCCCGCGCTGCTCGCCCAGGCCGCCGGCGTCCTGGCGCTGCACCGGCTCGGCGTCAGAGCCGCCGACCTGCGGGCCGTCGACCCGATCGGCGAGGGCCAGGTCGCGCTGCTCAGCTGGCGGGTCTCGGCGGAGTACGGCGCCCTGCCCGAGACCGCCAGGCTGCGGGCCGACCTGGCACGGGCCTTCGAGGGCACCCTCGACATCGAGGCCAGGCTCGCCGAGCGGGAGGCGGCCTACCCCCGGCGGCGCGGTATCACCCCGCCGCCGCCCCGGGTCTCCGTCGCCCCCGGGCACACCTCGCAGACCGCCACGGTGATCGAGGTCCGTGCGCACGACGCCCCCGGCCTGCTGCACCGCATCGGCCTGGCCCTGACCGCGACCGGCGTCACCGTGCGCTCGGCCCGCATCTCCACGCTGGGCGCCAACGCGGTCGACGCCTTCTACGTCGTCGGCAAGGACGGCAACCCGCTGCCGCCGCCCAGAGCCGCGGAGGTGGCCCGACAGGTGGAGGCGGCGCTGCGCTGAGCCGGTCCTGCCCGCCGCATCCGGCGGGCAGGTCCGGCTTCCCGTCCGGACGGATACTCTGGGAGGCGACGTTTCCACTCCCGACCCCGAGGATCTGCGACCACCGTGTTCGACACTCTGTCTGATCGCCTCGCGAATACCTTCAAGACCCTCCGGGGGCGCGGCCGTCTGTCCGAGGCGGACATCGACGCCACCGCGCGCGAGATCCGGATCGCGCTCCTCGAGGCGGACGTGGCGCTGCCCGCCGTGCGCGCCTTCATCGCCAACGTCAAGCAGCGGGCCTCCGGCGCCGAGGTCTCGCAGGCGCTGAACCCCGCACAGCAGGTCATCAAGATCGTCAACGAGGAACTGGTCACCATCCTCGGTGGCGAGACGCGCAGGCTGCGCTTCGCCAAGCAGCCGCCGACCGTGATCATGCTGGCCGGCCTCCAGGGCGCCGGCAAGACCACGCTCGCGGGCAAGCTCGGCAAGTGGCTGCAGGGCCAGGGCCACACCCCGCTGCTGGTCGCCTGCGACCTCCAGCGGCCGAACGCCGTCAACCAGCTCAGCGTCGTCGCCGAGCGCGCGGGCGTCGCGGTCTACGCGCCGGAGCCGGGCAACGGCGTCGGCGACCCGGTCAAGGTCGCCAAGGACTCCATCGACTTCGCCACGTCGCGGCAGTACGACATCGTGATCGTCGACACCGCCGGCCGCCTCGGCGTCGACCAGGAGCTGATGCAGCAGGCCGCGGACATCCGCGACGCCACCCACCCCGACGAGATCCTCTTCGTCGTCGACGCGATGATCGGCCAGGACGCGGTCAACACCGCGGAGGCCTTCCGCGACGGCGTCGGCTTCGACGGCGTGGTGCTCTCCAAGCTCGACGGCGACGCCCGCGGCGGCGCGGCCCTGTCGATCGCGCATGTCACCGGCAAGCAGATCATGTTCGCGTCGAACGGCGAGAAGCTGGACGACTTCGACGCGTTCCACCCGGACCGGATGGCGTCCCGCATCCTGGGCATGGGCGACATGCTGTCGCTGATCGAGAAGGCCGAGCAGACCTTCAGCCAGGCCGAGGCCGAGAAGATGGCGGCCAAGCTGGCGAAGGGTCCCAAGGAGTTCACGCTCGACGACTTCCTGGCCCAGATGGAGCAGGTCCGCAAGATGGGCTCGATCTCCAAGCTGCTCGGCATGCTGCCGGGCATGGGGCAGATCAAGGACCAGATCAACAACCTGGACGAGAGGGACGTCGACCGCACCGCCGCGATCATCAAGTCCATGACCCCGGGCGAGCGTGCCGACCCGCACCTGATCAACGGCTCCCGCAGGGCGCGTATCGCCAAGGGCTCGGGCGTCGAGGTCAGCGCGGTCAAGAGCCTGGTCGAGCGGTTCTTCGAGGCGCGCAAGATGATGTCGCGGATGGCGCAGGGCGGCGGAATGCCCGGAATGCCGGGGATGCCGGGCATGGGTGGCGGTCCCGGCCGGCAGAAGAAGCAGCAGAAGCAGGCCAAGGGCAAGCGGCAGAGCGGCAACCCGATGAAGCGCAAGGCCGACGCCGCCGCGGCCGCGGCCCGCCGCGAGGATCAGCAGGGCCAGGACGCCGGCCAGGGCGGCAGCCCCTTCGGCCTGCCGGGCGGCGGCCAGGACTTCGAACTGCCCGACGAGTTCAAGAAGTTCATGGGCTGACGCGGGGGCGTCCCGACCTCGCGGGATGATGGGCGTATGCGCGTATCGATCAGAGAGCCCAGGTCCAGCGACGTCGAGGCGCACCGCAGTGCGGTGCTGCAGTCGGTGGAGCATCTTGCACCGTGGAATCCGGTGGAGCCCGACGGCCTGCCCGAGCTGCTGCGGCGGCAGGGCGTCGGGCTGCGGACCTTCCTGATCATCAACGACGCGGACGGCGGCATCGTCGGCAAGTGCAACGTCGCCAACATCGTCATGGCCCGCTTCCGCAACGCCGCCCTCGGCTACGACAGTTACGTCCCGTACAACGGCACGGGGCGGATGAGCGAGGGCCTGCGGCTGGTGGTGGACCGCTGCTTCACCGCGGAGCCGGGCGGACTGGGCCTGCACCGGCTGGAGATCAGCGTCCAGCCGGACAACATCCGCTCGGTGGCCATGGCCAAGCGGCTCGGCTTCCGGCACGAGGGCTTCTCACCGCGGATGCTGTTCATCAACGACGCCTGGCGCGACCACGAACGCTTCGCCATGACGGCGGAGGAGTGGCCGGGCCTGTAGCCGGGTACGGACCGCGGCCCGTACCCGGGGCGGGTACGGGCCGCGATCCGTGCGCCGTCAGCCGAGGAGCGGGGCCAGGCCGCCGTCGCGGCGGGCCAGCGCCTCCAGCTCGTCCAGCGCCCGCGCCGCCCGCCCGGCCGCGTCCGGGTCGCGCTCGGCGAGACCGCTGGCGGCGAACTCGTCCTCGTCCAGCCGCAGCACACTGCTGCCGTCGGCCGACACCCACAGGTCCAGATCCAGGTCCTCCGAGGTGAGCGCGCCGTCCGCGACGACGACCGGGCGGGTGATGTCGCAGTACCAGCCCTTGGGCACGCCGCGGGCGTCGCGCACCTCCTTGACCGCGTACCACCGGTCGCGCCAGTAGTGCTCGGTGAACAGGTCGCCGGGTTCGAAGCGCACGAAGCCGAAGTCGCGGACGTGCGGCAGCGACCAGGGCGCCGTCACGGTCACGCGGACGCCGTCGTCGGCGACCACGGTGGCGGGGTAGCTGACCTTCTCGCGCCCGGCCTTGACCAGGCGTACGGACGCCGGGGCGCCGGGCGGCAGGGGAGTGGTGGACATGCCTCCACCCTTGCCGATGCCGCGACCGGCGGCCACCGGGTTTCTCGCCCCGTGCGGGCCGGCCTGACCAGGCCGGGCGCGGGCGGTCAGACGCGGGCGATCAGATAGCGGAAGACGTTCTCCATCCGGACGGTGCCGTCGGGGCGCCGGTAGGGGTGCAGGGCCTCGGCGATCTCCTTCTCCACCTGCTGCTGGTCGGTGGCGGCCACCGCGGGGTCGAACAGGCCGGTCGACAGCAGGCCGCGTACGGCACTGGCCTGGTCCTGGTAGCCGAACGGGCAGGACACCCGCCCTGAACCGTCGGGCCGCAGCCCGGCGCCCCTGGCCAGGTCCTCCAGGTCGTCCCTGCCGCTGAGCCGCGGCGGCGGCACCGCCTGGCCCCGCGGTTCTGCCAGCCGTGCGGCGACCTTCAGCACCCTGGCGGCCGAGCAGCGCTCCGGCGGCCCCCAGCCGGCCAGTACCACCGCGCTGCCAGGACGGGCCGACGCGGCGACCGCGGACAGCGCGGGCCGCAGGACCTCGGCCGGCGTCGCCGGGTCGAGTGCGGTGACGACGCCGTAGCCGCCCGCGCGCAGATCCGCGGGTGCCGGTGCGCCGGTCCGCAAACATGCCTCGGTATCCGTCGTGAGCGCGCCCCGCGGTAATGTGCCGAGCCTTTGCGGTGCGGCCATCCTGTCCGCCGCCAGCCGCAGCCGGTCGGGGTCCTGGTCGTATCCGGTGACGGCCGCGCCCCGTGCCGCCGCGAGCAGCAGCGCAAGTCCCGAGCCGCAGTCCAGGGCGAGGAGTCTGGTGTTGCGGCCGACGTCGAGCCGGTCGTGAACGGTGTCGTAGAGCGGTACGAGCATGCGTTCCTGGATCTCGGCCCAGTCCCGTGCCCGGCCCTGGAGTGCCGTCGCCGGCCTGGATCCGCGATAGAGGGTAGGTGCCATCGAAGCCCCAATCAGCCACGCTTCGCCGTGTTCCCCCGTGGGATGAGTGCCGCTTTCGTCCCCGAGAGCCAGACAACTGCTGTTTGCCCGTGCCGTCCAGGGTCCGGGGGAGCCGTTTTTCACACGTTCCGCGGCCGGTCCCGCGGGCGTAACCGATTCACACTGCGACGGCCTCGCCACGTACCATCGCCTGCATGGCAAAGGCTCCCGTTCTCACCCCCCAGGCGGACGACTTCCCGCGCTGGTACCAGGACCTGATCAACAAGGCAGAACTGGCCGACAACGGCCCGGTCCGCGGCACCATGGTCATCCGACCGTACGGCTACGGCCTGTGGGAGCGGATGCAGCAGGAGATGGACGTACGGATCAAGCAGGCCGGTGCGCAGAACGCGTACTTCCCGCTGTTCATCCCGCAGTCCTTCCTGACCCGGGAGGCCGAGCACGTCGAGGGGTTCGCGCCGGAGCTGGCGGTCGTCACGCACGGCGGCGGCAAGGACCTCGAAGAGCCGGTCGTGGTGCGGCCCACCTCCGAGACGATCATCAACGAGTACTTCTCGAAGTGGGTGCAGAGCTACCGGGACCTGCCGCTGCTGATCAACCAGTGGGCGAACGTGGTGCGGTGGGAGATGCGGCCGCGCATCTTCCTGCGCACCACCGAGTTCCTCTGGCAGGAGGGCCACACCGCGCACGCCACCTACGAGGACGCGCGCGACTACGCGGCGAGGATCCACCGCGATGTCTACGCCGACTTCATGGCCGAGGTGCTGGGCATGGACGTGGTGCTGGGCCGCAAGACGGCCAAGGAGCGCTTCGCCGGGGCGATCAACACCCTCACCCTCGAAGGCATGATGGGCGACGGCAAGGCGCTGCAGCTCGGCACCAGCCACGAGCTCGGCCAGAACTTCGCGAAGGCCTTCCACACGCAGTACCTGTCCGCGGACGGCGAGCAGGAGCACGTCTGGCAGACGTCGTGGGGCAGCAGCACGCGCATGGTCGGCGGGCTGATCATGATGCACGGCGACGACAACGGGCTGCGGGTGCCGCCGCGTCTCGCGCACGTTCAGGTCGTCGTACTGGCGATCAAGGGTGACGACGAGGTCGTGGCCAAGGTGCGGGAGGTCGGCGAGAAGCTGACCGCCGCCGGGCTGCGGGTCGTGGTGGACGACCGCACCGACACCCCGTTCGGCCGCCGCGCGGTCGACTGGGAGCTCAAGGGTGTGCCGGTGCGGATCGAGATCGGCCCGCGCGACCTGGAGGCCGGCACCGCGATGCTGGCGCGGCGCATTCCCGGCGGCAAGACGCCGGTCGCGATCGACAGCCTCGCCGCGCTGCTGCCGACCGTGCTCGAGGAGGACCAGGCGCAGCTGCTGCGGGAGTCCCGCGAGCGCCGGGAATCCCGCACTGTGGACGTCGCGACCATCGAGGAGGCGGTCGAGGCCGCGGCCACCGGCTGGGCGCGCATCCCGTGGGCCGACCTCGGCCCGGTGGGCGAGGAGGAGCTGGCCCAGCAGGGCGTTTCCGTGCGGTGCCTGGTCACCAAGGACGGCGGGGTTCCCGACTCCGACGACGCTCCGGGCACCCTGGCGATCGTCGCGCGGGCCTACTAGCCCGCGCGCGGCGCCCGCCGGCGTCCGCTGACCGAAAACCGATGTACGTAATACGTGGTTCGTCCGACGATGGGGCGGGTGCGCGGGTTCTCCACTGTCCTCCGCACCCGCCCTGCGTCATGCCCATCCACGCCCATCCACGGCGCATCATCCGGAACTGACCGATCAGTGCAAATTAATTGGGCTGGCCCGGAATCGGAACACCGGGAGCGCCCGGCTCGTTGTCACGGCGTGAGCACGACACCACCTGTTCTCGCCGCCGAGCTGGCAGTCGCGTGGGCCGACATTCAACGGCACCACCCCGAGCTGCCCGATCTGGCCGCCCCCGAGTCCCTGATCGGAGAGTCGTCGTCCGCCTGCGGCAACGCACTCTCCTTCGAAAGGCTGCTGCACGAGGCAGTGCACGGGATCGCCGCAGCACGCGGCATCCGTGACACCTCGCGTGCCGGCCGCTACCACAACCGCCGTTTCCTGGCCATTGCAGACGAGATGGGCCTCGACCATGCCGAGGAGCCGCATCCCAGCAGCGGGTTCTCACTCGTGGTGATGCGCCCGGACACCCGCAAGCGATATCGGGTGACCATCGACCGGCTGCAGCGCGCCCTCAAGGCCCACAGCGTGGCCACCACGGCGGACACCGCCAGCTCCTTCCGCGGACCGGCCGCACGCCACGGTTCGTCGGGCGGCGGTGTGCGGGTCAAGGCGGTCTGCGACTGCGGGCGCAATGTGCGCGTCGTGCCGTCCGTGCTGGCCCAGGCGCCCATCATGTGCGGGGCCTGCGGGCAGCCCTTCCGTATCCCGGAGGTCGTGGGCGCCGCCTGAGTGTGGCAGAATGTCCAGCTGAGAACTCGACAGCCGTGCAGGAACCCTCTCTCCTTCGGCTGACGCGTCCATCGGGCGCAAGACTCCCGCAACCCCACGTGGAAGTCCGCCGTGCCCAAACACGTCAACACCAGGAGAACCCACTCCCGTGGCAGTCAAGATCAAGCTGAAGCGTCTGGGCAAGATCCGTTCGCCTCACTACCGCATCGTCGTCGCCGACTCCCGTACCCGCCGTGACGGCCGGGCCATCGAGGAGATCGGCCTGTACCACCCGGTGCAGAACCCGTCGCGCATCGAGGTCGACTCGGACCGCGCCCAGTACTGGCTCTCCGTCGGCGCCCAGCCGACCGAGCCCGTGCTCGCCATCCTCAAGCTCACCGGCGACTGGCAGAAGTACAAGGGCCTCGAGGCCCCCGCGCCGCTGCTGGTCGCCGAGCCGAAGGCCGACAAGCGCGTCCTGTTCGAGGCCGCGGCCAAGGACAGCGCCGACGAGCCCAAGGGTGAGGCGATCACCCCCAAGGCGAAGAAGGCCGACAAGAAGGCCGACGACACCGCCGAGGCCCCGGCCGCGGCTGAGTCCACCGAGGCCTGAGCGTGCTTGAGGAGGCTCTTGAGCACCTCGTGAAGGGCATCGTCGACAACCCCGACGATGTGCAGGTGGACATGCGTACCCTGCGCCGCGGCAGTGTGCTGGAGGTCCGGGTGCACCCCGACGACCTCGGCAAGGTGATCGGCCGCAACGGCCGTACCGCCCGCGCACTGCGTACGGTCGTGGGTGCGCTCGGCGGCCGCGGTATCCGCGTCGACCTGGTCGACGTCGACCAGGTGCGCTGAGCACCGGCCGTACCGCACGGAAACACCGGCTCGGGCCGGGGGTGGCGATGCCGCTCCCGGCCCGAGCCGTATGACGTACCACCGAAGGCCCACCCCCATCACGTACGAGAGGTGAAGCGCTCCATGCAGCTGGTAGTCGGCAGGATCGGCCGCGCCCACGGCATCAAGGGCGAGGTGAGCATCGAGGTGCGCACCGACGAGCCGGAGCTGCGGCTCGCGCCGGGCGCCGTCCTGGCCACGGACCCGGCCGCCACCGGACCGCTGACCATCGCCACGGGGCGGGTGCACAGCGGCAGGCTGATGCTGCGCTTCGAAGGCGTCAGCGACCGCACGGGCGCCGAGGCGCTGCGTAACACGCTGCTGATCGCCGAGGTGGATCCGCAGGAGACTCCCGAGGACCCGGAGGAGTTCTACGACCACCAGCTGATCGACCTCGACGTGGTCACCGTCGACGGCCGCGAGGTCGGCCGGATCGCCGAGGTCAGCCACCTGCCCTACCAGGACCTGCTGGTCGTCCGCCGCCCGGACGGGACCGAGGTGCTGATCCCCTTCGTCGCCGAGATCGTGCCGGAGATCGACCTGGAGGAGCAGCGCGCGGTGATCGACCCGCCGCCCGGGCTGCTGGACGAGGCGCCTGCGGAGGACGCCGCGGACGCCCCCGGCGACGACACGGTGGACGGCGACTGAGATGCGGATCGACGTCGTCACGATCTTCCCCGAGTACCTGGAACCGCTGAAGGTCTCGCTGGTCGGCAAGGCCCGTGCGGCGGGCCGCCTGGACGTCCGGGTGCACGACCTGCGCGACTGGGCGCACGACCGGCACAACACCGTCGACGACACCCCGTACGGCGGCGGCCCCGGCATGGTCATGATGACCGGGCCGTGGGGCGAGGCACTGGACGACACCCTGGCCGCCGGTTACGAGGCGGGCGCCGGCGGCCCCGCCCTGGTCGTCCCCACCCCGAGCGGGCGGCCGTTCACCCAGGAAGTCGCCGCGGAACTGTCCGCGCACCCCTGGCTGATCTTCGCGCCCGCCCGCTACGAGGGCATCGACAGCCGCGTCACCGCCGAATACCGCACCAGGATGCCGGTCCACGAGGTCTCCATCGGCGACTACGTGCTGGCCGGCGGCGAGGCCGCCGTACTGGTCATCACCGAGGCCGTCGCCAGGCTGCTGCCCGGAGTCCTCGGCAATGCGCAGTCGCACCGCGACGACTCCTTTGCGTCGGGCGCGATGGCAAACCTGCTGGAGGGACCGGTCTTCACCAAGCCTCCGCAGTGGCGCGGCCGCGGCATCCCCGAGGTGCTGCTCAGCGGCCACCACGGCAAGATCGCCCGCTGGCGGCGGGACGAGGCCCTGCGGCGTACGGTCGCCAACCGGCCCGACCTGGTGCGGCGTTGCGACCCCGCCGTCTTCGACCGGCGGGACCGGGAGATGCTCAGCATCCTCGGCTGGCAGCCGGGCCCCGACGGGCGATTTGGGCCCAGCCCCTACGCCGTGGAAGAATGAGCGGCTGCTGCCCGTCCGGCGCGCGCCCCTGCCACAGGGGGAACGACGCCCACCGGAACCGGCGGCCGACCCCATGACGAACCACCATGTTCCGTCGATGACCTGTGGCATCGGCGAGGAAGCAGACACCACCATGACCAACCTGATCGACGGCCTCAACAGCGCCTCGCTGCGCACCGACGTGCCGGCGTTCCGCCCCGGCGACACCGTCAACGTCCACGTGCGCGTCATCGAGGGCAACCGCTCGCGTGTGCAGCAGTTCAAGGGCGTCGTCATCCGGCGTCAGGGCGCGGGCATCAGCGAGACCTTCACGGTCCGCAAGGTCAGCTTCTCCGTCGGTGTCGAGCGCACCTTCCCCGTGCACACCCCGATCGTCGAGAAGATCGAGGTCGTCACCCGCGGCGACGTCCGCCGCGCGAAGCTGTACTACCTCCGTGAGCTGCGCGGCAAGGCCGCGAAGATCAAGGAGAAGCGCGACAACTGAGCGCGTAGCGGTATCCAGGCAGCGGCCGGATAAGCTCTGGCCTCGATGGACACCGAAGCAGCCGTACCGGAACGCGACCGTTCCTCTGCCGCCGATCAGGCGGAACCGGAGGAGCGGTCGCGTTCCGTTGTCCTGCGCACGAGACTTGCGCGGTCGCTGCCGCTGTGGTGGGCCGACTGGCGGCGTACGATCCTGCTCGCGCTCGCTGCTGTGGCCGCGCTGCTGCTGGTCAGCACCTTCGTGGTGCAGCCCTTCCAGGTGCCCAGCGGCTCCATGGAGGGCACGCTGCGGATCGGTGACCGGGTGCTGGTGGACAAGCTGGCGTACCGCTTCGGCGGCACTCCGCGGCGGGGGGACGTGATCGTGTTCGACGGCGAAGGGTCGTTCACGCAGCGAGGCGGCACGGACTTCGTCAAGCGCGTGATCGGGGTCGGCGGCGACCGGGTCACCTGCTGCGACGCGCAGGGCCGGCTCCTCGTCAACGGCCATCCGCTGGACGAGACCTACCTTTACGCCGGGGACACGCCGTCCCGGGTACGGTTCGACATCGTGGTACCGGACGGAAGACTCTGGGTGATGGGCGACCATCGCGACGACTCGCGTGACTCGCGCGACCACCTCGGCGATCCCGGCGGCGGCACCGTCCCGGTCGGCCGGGTGATCGGCCGCGCCGAATGGGTCGGCTGGCCCGTCGGCCACTGGACGCGGCTGCGCCGACCCGCGACCTTCGCCGCCGTTCCCGCCCCGGCCGGCGCACATGGGTAACCGCGGCAAGGCACGCCCGGCCGGCGGCCGTGCGCAGGTGGAGGCCGGTCCCGCGGAGGAGCCGGCGGCCGACGACGGCCGGCAGGCGCCCAGGCTGTCCGGCAGCACCAGGATCGAGCGGCGCCGGCTGGCCCGCAAGGTCCGCCGCAAGCGGCGGCGCTCGCTGGCCAAGGAGGTGCCGCTGCTGGTCTTCGTGGCGCTGCTGATCGCGCTGGTGCTCAAGACCTTCCTGCTGCAGGCCTTCGTGATCCCGTCCGGGTCGATGGAGCAGACCATCAAGATCGGCGACCGGGTGCTGGTCGATAAGCTCACCCCGTGGTTCGGCGCCCAGCCGCACCGCGGCGACGTGGTCGTCTTCAAGGACCCCGGCGGCTGGCTGAAGGGCGAGCCGACGCCCAAACCCGACCCGGTGGTCATCAAGCAGGTGAAGCAGTTCTTCACCTTCATCGGGCTGCTGCCCGCCACCGGGGAGCAGGACCTGATCAAGCGGGTCATCGCGGTCGGCGGCGACACGGTGGAGTGCTGCGACGCCCAGGGCCGGCTGCTCGTCAACGGCAAGCCGCTGGACGAGCCCTATCTGTACCCGGGAAATCCACCCTCAATGATGAAATTCGTCGAACACGTACCGCAGGGGCGGCTGTGGGTGATGGGCGACCACCGCTCCGACTCAGCGGACTCGCGGTACCACACGGACGATCCCGGCGGCGGCACCATCTCGGAGAGCCAGGTGGTCGGACGGGCTTTCGTGATCGGCTGGCCGATCGGCCACTGGGCGCGACTCAAGGAGCCGGCGACCTTCTCGGCGGTGCCCGCGCCGGGGTCGGCTGCCGCGGCGGCCACAGCCGAGCCCACTAGGGTGGGCTCGGCCAACAACGGTCAAAGGACGAGCCAGCTACCGACTCCTGCGGAACTCTCGCTCGTTATGGGAGTGGCGGGCCTGCGCCGGATGGGGCGCGGGCGGCGGACTGGAGTGAGGAGTGGATGTGGGGGACCTGGTGGTCGGCGCACGGTCTGGACCCGGCGAGCCCGAGAAGCGGGATGCCGAGGTGCCTCCGGCCGACGAATCGGCGGCAGACGCCGCGGTCCCCGGACCTCCCCCGGCGGGGCCGGTCTACGACGACGGCGCGGGCATGACTCCCGCGGAGCATGAGCCGGCGCCGGGCGGCAACCCGGCGAACGGCGTGTGGGCCGCGGACCCCGCGGCGGGCCCGGCGCTGTCCGGGAACGGCATTCCGGCGATGGCCGGCGGCGTTCCCGGCGACCCGGTCGGCCCCGTCGGTCCCGCGGAGCCCGAGCGGGATCCGGACGACGACGAGTCCGCGGAGCGGGCCGCCCATGCCCGCAAGCAGCGGTCGTTCTGGAAGGAGCTGCCGCTGCTCATCGGCATCGCGCTGGTGCTCGCGCTGCTGATCAAGACTTTCCTGGTGCAGGCCTTCTCCATCCCGTCCGACTCGATGAACAACACCCTGCTCAAGGGCGACCGGGTGCTGGTGGACAAGCTCACCCCCTGGTTCGGCTCCACGCCGACCCGCGGCGAGGTCGTCGTCTTCCACGACCCGGGCGGCTGGCTGCCGGAGAACCCCTCGCCGAGCAGCAACGTGGTGGTGCGCGGGCTGCAGAAGGGCCTGAGCTTCATCGGGCTGATGCCGTCGGCGGACGAGAAGGACCTGATCAAGCGGGTGATCGGGGTCGGCGGCGACACGGTGTCGTGCAAGGGCACGGGACCGCTGATGGTCAACGGCAAGGCGCTGGACGAGCCGTACATCTTCCCCGGCAACACCGCCTGCAGCCCCGAGGTGCCCTTCACCGTGCACGTGCCCAAGGGCAGGATCTGGGTGATGGGCGACCACCGCCAGGACTCCCTCGACTCCCGCTTCCACACCACGCTCCCGGGCGGCGGCACCGTCCCGAACAGCGACGTGGTCGGGCGCGCGGTCGTGGTGGCCTGGCCGGTCACCCGCTGGGACGTGCTGTCCATCCCCGGGACCTTCTCGCAGCCCGGCATCAACGCCGCGGCGGGCACATCCGTCCCCGTGGCGGCCGGTCTGGCGGGCGCCCTGCCGCTGGTGATGTGGCGCAGGCGGCGGCTGCTGTCCAAGGCCGAGCCGGTGCAGGAGAGCACGGAAGACTGCTGACCCGGGGCCGTACCGCCGGGTAGGGTTCCGGTCCATGAGCAGCAGCAGCGGTGCGATGACCAGCACCACAGGGAACAGCACCGTAGGACGCGGCACAGCCGGCGGGCGAGGCGGACTCGGCCACCGGCTGTCCGGGGCAGTGATCGTGCTGGGCTGCGTGCTCTTCCTGGGCGGCGCGATCTGGGCTGCGGTGGTCTACCGGCCCTACACCGTGCCGACCACCTCCATGGTGCCGACCGTGCAGCCCGGCGACCGGCTGCTGGCCCAGAAGGTGTCCGGCTCCGACGTGCACCGCGGTGACGTGGTGATCTTCAAGGACAAGCTCTGGGGCAACGAGCCGCTGGTCAAGCGGGTCGTCGGAGTCGGCGGTGACGTCGTGGCGTGCTGCGACGCCCGGGGCCGGCTCACGGTGAACGGCAAGCCGATCGACGAGACCTACCTCAAGGGCGGCGGCCCCGCCTCCCTCGACCAGTTCAGCAGCCGGGTCCCGGCCGGCCAGATATTCCTGCTCGGCGACAACCGGGCGGTCTCCGAGGACTCCCGTATCCACCTGGCCGACGCCCAGGGCGGTTCCGTCCCGGTTGCCGACGTCCGCGCCCGGGTGGACGGTGTGGCCTGGCCCGCATCCCGGATGGGTCTGCTGTCGCCCACCTCCGCCTTCGACGTCCTCCCCGGCGGCGGGTCGCCCGGGCAGGGGCCGCTCGGCCCGCTGACGCTCGCGGTCATCGCCGGTGCCGTGCTGATCCTGGGCGGTGCCGCCTACGACCCGGTGGCCAAGCTGCTGAGGCGCAGGTGATCACCGCGGACGTGCAGGGTGCGGAGAACTTCCGAGCGGGCGTGAGACCGTGTGACGCACAATGGGGGAACGCACGGCTGAAGGGGAACACACGATGAGCGCCGAGGACCTCGAAAAGTACGAGACCGAGATGGAGCTGAAGCTCTACAGGGAGTACCGCGACGTCGTCGGCCTGTTCAAGTACGTGATCGAGACCGAACGGCGCTTCTACCTCACCAACGACTACGAGATGCAGGTGCACTCGGTGCAGGGTGAGGTGTTCTTCGAGGTCTCGATGGCCGATGCGTGGGTCTGGGACATGTACAGGCCGGCCCGCTTCGTGAAGCAGGTGCGGGTGCTCACGTTCAAGGACGTGAACGTTGAGGAGCTGAACAAGGCGGATCTGGATCTGCCGTCGGACGACTCGGGCTTCAACAGCTGAGGCTGCCGGGGCGGCGGTAGCGCGGGGTCGGCGGGTTGGCCGGGGCGGTCTGGTTGGCCGGGGCGGTCTGGTCGGCCGGGGCGGTCTGGTCGGCCGCGTCGCGGAAAGTTATCCACAGGCTGCGATCAAGATCATCTTGGGTCGGTCCTTCTCTGTCACAGTGAGTGACGGAGGTGGTACCCATGAACGCACGAGGTGCACTGGGGCGGTACGGCGAGGAGGTCGCAGTCCGCGCCCTGCAGGCGGCAGGCCTGACGGTGCTGGGCCGCAACTGGCGGCACGGCCGCCGCGGTGAGATCGACATCCTTGCGACCGAGGGCGACGCCCTGGTGGTCTGCGAGGTCAAGACCCGGCGGGCAGGGCCGTTCCAGCACCCCATGGAGGCGCTGCCCACGGCGAAAGTGGAGCGGCTGAGGTCGCTGGCCGAGCGATGGACCGCGGAGCACGGCGGTGCGCCACCGGGCGGAGTGCGGATCGACCTGGTCGGCGTGATCCTCCCCGACCGCGGCGCCCCCGCGGTGGAGCATGTGCGGGGGGTGGCGTGATGGGCTTCGCCCGTACGTGCTCGGTCGCGCTGATCGGCGTCGAGGGGGTGGTCGTCGAGGTCCAGGCCGACCTGGAACCGGGCCTCGCGGCTTTCACGCTGGTCGGCCTGCCCGACAAGAGCCTGATCGAGAGCCGGGACCGGGTGCGCGCCGCACTGGTCAACAGCGGGGAGACCTGGCCGCAGAAGAAGCTCACCGTCGGCCTCAGCCCGGCGTCCGTGCCGAAGGGCGGCTCGGGGTTCGACCTGGCGGTGGCCTGCGCGGTGCTCGCCGCGAACGAGCGGATCGCCCCCGCGTCCATCGCCGACCTGATGATGATCGGCGAGCTTGGCCTCGACGGCCGGGTCCGCCCGGTGCGCGGCGTGCTGCCCGCGGTGCTGGCGGCGGCCGAGGCGGGCTACCGCCACGTGGTGGTCCCCGAGCGCACCACGGCGGAGGCGTCGCTCGTGCCGGACGTCTCGGTGCTCGGCGTGCGCAGCCTGCGCCAGCTGGTGGCGGTGCTCAACGACGAGCCGGTCCCCGAGGAGGAGGACGACAGCCTCTACGGCCAGGGCCGCCCCGACCCGATACTGGCCGGGCTGACCGCGCCCGGCGGCGGGGTGGGCTCGGGGCTTCCCGCGGGGCTGGGCGGCGGGGCGTCCGGCGGCCAGGACGGCAGCCGGGCGGCAGGCCCCGACCTGGCCGACGTGGCAGGTCAGACCGCGGCCCGGCTCGCCCTGGAGGTCGCCGCGGCCGGCGCCCACCACCTCTACCTGAAGGGTCCGCCGGGAGCGGGCAAGACCATGCTGGCCGAGCGGCTGCCCGGAATCCTGCCGCCGCTCACCCGGCAGGAGTCCCTTGAGGTCACCGCGGTCCACTCGGTGGCCGGCATCCTCCCCGTGGGCCGCCCGCTGGTGGACACCCCGCCCTTCTGCGCACCGCACCACTCGGCCACGATGCCGTCCCTGGTGGGCGGCGGCAGCGGACTGCCCAGACCGGGAGCGGTGTCCCTCGCGCACCGTGGCGTGCTCTTCCTGGACGAAGCGCCGGAATTCACCGTGAAAGCGCTCGAAGCGCTGCGCCAGCCGCTGGAGTCCGGGCATGTGGTCGTGGCCCGCACGGCCGGGGTGATGCGGCTGCCGGCCCACTTCATGCTGGTGCTCGCGGCGAACCCGTGCCCCTGCGGGCGCTATTCGCTGCTGGGCGCGGGCTGCGAGTGCTCACCGACCGCGGTGCGGCGCTACCAGGCCAGGCTGTCGGGGCCGCTGCTCGACCGGGTGGACCTGCGGGTGGAGGTCGAGGCGGTCAGCCGCTCCGAGCTGATCGGCCGCGGCCCGGGGGAGAGCACCGCGGTCGTCGCCGCTCGGGTGCGGGAGGCCAGGGCGCGGGCCGCCGCGCGGTACGCCGGCACCCCCTGGCGGGCCAACGGCGACATCCCCGGGCACGAGCTGCGCACCCGGTGGCCGGTCGCCCCGGGCGCGATGCACCCGGCCGAGCGGGACATGGAGCGCGGCCTGCTCACCGCCCGCGGCCTGGACCGGGTCCTGCGCGTCGCCTGGACCCTGGCCGACCTGGCCGGCCACCTCTGCCCCGACGCCGAGGACGTCAGAGCCGCACTCCAGCTGCGCACCGGTGTCGGCCGCGGCCCCACCCCGGCCGGCGCCCGATGACGCCGCGGCTGCCGCCCGAGGCGGACGCGGCGACGGAGCGAGCGGACCAGCGCGGCTGGCCGCCTGCCCGGGCGGCGGGAGAGCCGGTGCCGCCGGCCGGCATGGATGACCTGGTGGATGCCGTGCCGCAGTCGGACCGGGGCAGCGGGTCTGCCGGCTGGGCGGGGGCAGCGGAGTCGTGGCCCGACCCGGACGGCATGGCCGAGGCGGTGCGGCGGTACTACGGGGGAGAGGGCGAGGAGGCGGCCGAGGGCCTGGGGGAGTACGCAGGATGGGAGGAGCGGCTGGCCAGGGCGGCGCTGACCCGGATCGCCGACCCGGGAGACGAGGTGATGGGGCGGGCGATACGGGACCGCGGGGTGCAGGGGGCGCTACGGGCCGCGCGCGGCGGGCGGGCGCTGCCGGGGGCGAGCCCTCGTCGGACGGCGGCCTACGCCAGGCGGGCCGCCCGCACGGACCCGGTGGCCGACCTGGCCGCCGCCCACCGGGCAGGGGCGCGCTTTATCTGCCCCGGGGACGGCGACTGGCCCGGACAGCTCGACGACCTCGGGCCGCAGCGCCCCTTCGGGCTGTGGGTGCGCGGGCGGCCGTCCCTGCGGCTGTGGGCGCTGCGGTCGGTCGCCGTGGTCGGGGCGCGGGCCTGCACGGACTACGGCGCCCACATGGCGGCCGGGCTCGGCGCGGGGCTGGCGCGGGCCGGCTGGGTGGTCGTCTCCGGCGCGGCCTACGGGGTGGACGGGGTGGTGCACCGAAGTGCCCTGGCGGCGGGCGGCGCCACCATCGGGGTGGTGGCGAGCGGGGTGGACGTGGCGTATCCGCCGGGCAATGCCGAGTTGATCGGACGGATCGCCGAAAGCGGTCTGCTGGTCGGCGAGTTGGCGCCGGGCGACCACCCGACCAGGAGCCGCTTCGTGCTGCGCAACCGGGTCATCGCCGCCCTGACCCGCGGCACGGTCGTGGTCGAGGCCCGCTACCGCAGCGGCTCGCTGATCACCGCACGACGAGCAGCGGCGTTGGGCCGGGTCACCATGGGGGTGCCGGGACCGTGCACCTCGGGGCTCTCGGAAGGTGTGCACGAACTGCTGCGCGGGGGTGCGGCGGTGGTGACCGACGCGGCTGAGGTCGTCGAGCTGGTCGGCGAGATCGGCGCCGACCTCGCACCGCTGCGGCGCGGCCCGGTGCTGCCCCGCGACCTGCTCGGGCCGGCCGCGTCCCGGGTGCTGGAGGCGGTGCCCGGCAGGGGCGCCGAGGACGCGGAGCAGATCGCCGACGCGGCCGGGGCCACCTGCGACGACACGCTGAGCAGGCTCTACGAATTGCAGGCACTCGGCTTCGTCGAACGGCAGGACGGGAGGTGGCAGTTGGTCCGTACCGCACGGGACGGACGTGCGCGGCACACCGGTTGACGCGACGGATACACCATCAGGTGACAACGAAAGCTCATGACCTGCGGTGATCGCAGGAGGCGGAGCGGGGACCCCGGCGGCACCCCATGATGGCTCGATGCGGACGTTCGGCGGCCCCCGCGCCGGACCCCGCGAGCCGGCCCGGCGTCCGTGTACCCGTAGAGGAACGTATCTGCGCATGTCCCATACGGATGATGTAGCAATAAGCGACACCATGGTCACGCTACGCTCTCGGAGGCTCGATTTCCCGTCCACGTCACGGCAGAACGGCGCACAACGACGCATGCCCCAGTACACCCCCGGGTCCGAACGGGCGACGGCCGCGACCACCGCCCCCGCCGCCCCTCGGCCCGCCGCCCCCACCTCGCTCGACGAGCTGTGGCGGACCTACAAGTCCACGGGGGACGCACGGCTGCGCGAGCAGTTGATCCTGCACTACTCGCCGCTGGTGAAATACGTGGCAGGCCGGGTCAGTGTGGGACTGCCGGCCAACGTGGAGCAGGCCGACTTCGTCTCGTCCGGGGTGTTCGGGCTGATCGACGCGATCGAGAAGTTCGACCCGGACCGGGCGATCAAGTTCGAGACCTATGCCATCACCCGGATTCGCGGCGCCATGATCGACGAACTGCGCGCCCTGGACTGGATCCCGCGCTCGGTGCGGCAGAAGGCCAGAGCAGTGGAACGGGCCTACGCCACCTTGGAGGCCAAGCTCCGCCGCACCCCCAGTGAGCCCGAGGTCGCCGCGGAGATGGGCGTCGGCCTGGAGGAGCTGCACGGCGTCTTCAGCGCCCTGTCGCTGGCGAACGTGGTGGCACTCGAGGAGCTGCTGCACGTCGGCGCGGAGAGCGGCGACCGGCTCAGCCTGGTGGACACCCTGGAGGACACCGGCGCCGACAACCCGGTCGAGGTCGCGGAGGACCGCGAGCTGCGCCGGCTGCTCGCCCGCGCCGTCAACACCCTGCCCGAGCGGGAGAAGACCGTGGTCACCCTCTACTACTACGAGGGCCTGACGCTGGCGGAGATCGGGCAGGTCTTGGGCGTCACCGAGAGCCGGGTCAGCCAGATCCACACCAAGTCCGTGCTTCAACTGCGGGCAAAGCTCGCCGACGTCGGCAGGTGAGGGCACCTCCGCACTGTCTACAGTGGTGGGATGCCCAGGATTCGAGCGGCCTCGGTGGCCGAACACCGCACCATGCAGCGCCGGGCACTGCTGGACGCCGCCCGCTCGCTGCTGTCCGAGGGCGGTACCGACGCGCTGACCTTTCCGGCCCTGGCCGAGCGGACCGGACTGGCCCGCTCCTCGGTCTACGAGTACTTCCGCTCCCGGGCCGCGGTGGTCGAGGAGCTGTGCGCGGTCGACTTCCCGGTCTGGGCGGCCGAGGTGGAAGCCGCGATGGAGGCCGCGGACAGCGCCGAGGGCCGGATCGAGGCGTACGTCCGCAGCCAGCTGGCCCTGGTCGGGGACCGCAGGCACCGCGCCGTCGCGGCGATCTCCGCGGGCGAGCTGGACCCCGGCGCCAGGGAGAAGATCCGCGCCGCACACGGCGGCCTGGTGGCCATGGTGGTCGCGGCGCTGTCCGACCTCGGCCACGACGAGCCCCGGCTGACCGCGATGCTGCTGCAGGGCGTCGTCGACGCGGCCGTCCGCCGCATCGAACTGGGCGCCGCCGAGGACCCCGAGCGGATCACCCGGGCCGCGATAGCCATGGCCCTGCACGGCGTCACCGGCTGACCCGCCCGCGTCTCACGCCGCCGCCGGGACCCCGTACACCGGCAGCAGCCGGGAGGGGCCGGGGCGCCGTATCCAGGCGGGCAGCAGCGACAGCGGGTCCAGGTAGACGTCGCCGGCCGGCCCCGAGCGCAGCAGCCCCCAGTGCAGGCAGCCCGCCGGGCAGTGCGCGAGCACGCCGTCCAGCACCCCGACCGGTTGCCCCGCCGCCACCCGGGCGCCCACCGGCACCGTCGCCCGTACCGGCTCGTAGCTGATCCGCAGGCTCGGGCCGATCCGCACGACCAGCACTCCCGTGCCGCCCACCCGCCCGGCGAAGACCACCTCGCCGGGCGCTGCCGAGCGCACCGCAGCACCCGGTCCCGCCCGCAGGTCGACCCCGCGGTGCCCGGCGCCCCACGTCGTCGCCGGCGGTTCGAAGGCCCGCAGCACCTCCGGCCGCCCGCGCGGCCCGTGCCCCGACACCGGCCAGCTCCGCCCGCCGGGCGCAGGGGCGCCGCCGCCCGCGCCGGCCAGCAGCGCCGCGATCACCGTGAGCCACATCGTCGTGAATGCCATGACACGACGATCCCGCATTCCGGCGGCAAGAGATGATCATGGTCGCCGCCTGTGGATAACTCGGGTGTCGCCGGTGGCTCCGCCGGTCCCGTACACTTTCTCTGGCGATCCGGGTCACCGGGTCGACTTCGCACGCCCCGCCACTCACTCCCTTCACAGGGACGGTGGCCGCGCCCCTCGGTCCCTCGTGGCACGGCGCGTCGGGGCGTCAGGCGCGACCGTCGTCCGGCGGCCGCGGTAACCGAGCACATCAAGGAGTACGGCCATGGCCGTCGTCACGATGCGGGAGCTGCTCGAGAGCGGCGTCCACTTCGGGCACCAGACCCGTCGCTGGAACCCGAAGATGAAGCGCTTCATCTTCACCGAGCGCAACGGCATCTACATCATCGACCTGCTCCAGTCGCTGTCGTACATCGACCGCGCCTACGAGTTCGTCAAGGAGACCGTCGCGCACGGCGGCTCCATCATGTTCGTCGGCACGAAGAAGCAGGCGCAGGAGGCCATCGCCGAGCAGGCCTCGCGCGTCGGCATGCCCTACGTCAACCAGCGCTGGCTGGGCGGCATGCTCACCAACTTCTCGACCGTCTACAAGCGCCTGCAGCGCCTGAAGGAGCTCGAGGAGATCGACTTCGAGGATGTGGCCGCGTCCGGCCTCACCAAGAAGGAGCTGCTGGTCCTCTCCCGCGAGAAGGACAAGCTGGAGAAGACCCTGGGCGGCATCCGCGAGATGCAGAAGGTGCCCAGCGCGGTGTGGATCGTCGACACCAAGAAGGAGCACATCGCCGTCGGTGAGGCGCGCAAGCTCCGCATCCCGGTGGTCGCGATCCTCGACACCAACTGCGACCCCGACGAGGTCGACTACAAGATCCCGGGCAACGACGACGCGATCCGCTCCGTCACGCTGCTCACCCGCGTGATCGCCGACGCCGTCGCCGAGGGCCTGATCGCCCGCTCCGGCGCCGCGCTGAGCGACAAGAAGGCCGAGGGCGCCCCCGCGGAGCCGCTGGCCGAGTGGGAGCGTGACCTGCTCGAGGGCGAGAAGAAGGCCGACGACGCGACCGAGGCACCCGCTGCCGAGGCCGCCGCGACCGAGGCTCCCGCCGAGGAGGCCCCCGCCACCGAGGCCCCCGCGACCGAGGCTCCCGCCGAGGACGCGCCGGCCGCCGAGGGCGACGCCGAGCAGGCCTGACCAGGCGCCGGCGGCACACAGCCGCCGGGCACCACGCGTGACGACGGCGGGGGCCTCGGCCCCCGCCGTCCACCCGTAGATCCACCGACCATTCGGGAAGAGACTCAAACCCATGGCGAACTTCACCGCCGCTGACGTCAAGAAGCTCCGCGAGCTGACCGCCGCGGGCATGATGGACTGCAAGAACGCCCTTGTGGAGGCCGAAGGCGACCTGGACAAGGCCGTCGAGATCCTTCGGGTCAAGGGCCAGAAGGGTGTCACCAAGCGCGAGGGCCGCTCGGCCTCCAACGGCGCTGTGGTGTCCCTGATCGCCGCCGACAACTCCGAGGGCGTCCTCGTCGAGCTGAAGTGCGAGACCGACTTCGTCGCCAAGGGCGACAAGTTCGTCGCCGTCGCCGACGCCGTCGCCGCCCACGTGGCGAGCAGCAAGCCGGCCGACATCGACGCGCTGCTCGCGTCCGAGATCAAGCCCGGCCAGACCGTGCAGGCCTTCGTCGACGCGGCGAACGCCACCCTCGGCGAGAAGATCGTGCTCGACCGCTTCGCTCAGTTCACCGGCGGCTACGTGGCCTCCTACCTGCACCGCACCAGCCCCGACCTGCCCCCGCAGGTGGGCGTGCTGGTCGAGCTGGACAAGGCCGACGCGCAGACCGCCAAGGACGTCGCCCAGCACATCGCCGCGTTCGCGCCGAAGTACCTGACCCGCGACGAGATCGACGCGGAGACGGTCGAGAACGAGCGCCGGGTCGCCGAGGCCACCGCCCGCGAGGAGGGCAAGCCCGACGCCGCCCTGCCGCGTATCGTCGAGGGCCGGGTGAACGGCTTCTTCAAGGAGAACGTCGTCCTGGAGCAGGCGTTCGCCAAGGACGCCAAGAAGACCGTCCAGAAGGTGCTCGACGAGGCCGGCGTGAAGCTCGTGGGCTTCGCGCGCTTCCGCGTCGGCGTCTGACCGCCAGGCCGCAGACCGGGTACCGGCTGCCACCGGGCAGCGAACGACCGGCGGCCCCGCTAGGGTCGTAGGCGGTCGGCCGCCCGCCGGCCGGCCGCAGATGTGACAAGGAGGCCATTGCCGTACCGGGAACCCACAAGGACCCACGGCAATGGCCTCCTTTGTACGTGCACGAGGAGACCTCCATGAACGAAGGCGCCGAACAGGCCCCGACCACCGCACCCGTCGCCGCCGGCAGCAGCGGTGGCCCGCGCCGCCGCTTCCTGCTCAAGCTGTCAGGCGAGGCGTTCGCCGGCGGCGGAGGGCTCGGCGTCGACCCCGATGTCGTGCATGCCATCGCCCGCGAGGTCGCCGCGGTCGTCGCGGACGGCTACGAGATCGCGCTCGTCGTCGGCGGCGGCAACTTCTTCCGCGGCGCGGAACTGCAGCAGCGCGGCATGGACCGCGCCCGCTCCGACTACATGGGCATGCTCGGCACCGTCATGAACTGCCTGGCGCTCCAGGACTTCCTGGAGAAGGAGGGCGTCGAGACCCGGGTGCAGACCGCGATCACCATGGGCCAGGTCGCCGAGCCGTACATTCCGCTGCGGGCCGTACGGCACCTGGAGAAGGGCCGTGTGGTGATCTTCGGCGCCGGTATGGGCATGCCGTACTTCTCCACCGACACCACCGCGGCGCAGCGCGCCCTGGAGATCGACGCGGCCGCGATGCTGATGGGCAAGAACGGCGTGGACGGCGTCTACGACTCCGACCCCAAGCTGAACCCGGCCGCGGTCAAGTTCGACGCTCTGGAGTACGGCGAGGTCATCGCCCGCGACCTGCGGGTGGCCGACCTCACCGCCATCACCCTGTGCCAGGACAACAAGCTGCCGATCCTGGTCTTCGAGCTGCTCGCCGAGGGCAACATCGCGCGGGCGGTCAAGGGTGAGAAGATCGGCACACTGGTCAACACCCACGGCACCCGGGACTAGCCGCAACCCGCCTCGGGGGATGGACAACACGCTGCCGGTCGGACACCGTGCAGAGCAGACGCACGCAGGGGCCGCGCCTCCAGGGCTCCGCCTTCTGAATACCAGGAGCACATGGTGATTGAAGAAACCCTCCTCGAAGCCGAGGAGAAGATGGAGAAGGCTGTCGCCGTCGCCAAGGACGACTTCGCGGCGATCCGCACCGGCCGTGCGCACCCGGCGATGTTCAACAAGATCGTGGCCGAGTACTACGGCACCGTCACGCCGATCAACCAGCTCGCCTCGTTCGCGGTGCCCGAGCCGCGGATGGCGGTGATCACCCCCTTCGACAGCAGCAGCCTGCGCAACATCGAAGAGGCGATCCGCAACTCCGACCTCGGCGTCAACCCGAGCAACGACGGCCGTATCATCCGGGTGGTCTTCCCGCAGCTCACCGAGGAGCGCCGGCGGGAGTACATCAAGGTCGCCAAGACCAAGGGCGAGGACGCCAAGATCTCCATCCGCAGCATCCGCCGCAAGGCGAAGGAGACCCTGGACAAGTTCGTCAAGGACGGCGACACCGGCGAGGACGAGGTGCGCCGCGCCGAGAAGGAGCTGGACGACACCACCGCGAAGTACGTCGCGCAGGTCGACGAACTGCTCAAGCACAAGGAGACGGAACTGCTGGAGGTCTGACCTCCGGCCCGCTCCCGGCACCTGCCGCCCGACCCAATCCGGCTCTCACGACCCCCGACGACGACGCGAGGCGAAGCTCAGTGAACGACTCTTCCTGGGGCGCTTCGCCACGCGCCGGCCACTGGGGAGCGCCCGAGGACACGGTCACGGCAACGGCGGGTTCCGCCGCGGAAAGCGGCATCAGGGGGAAGACTCCTCCTATGCCACCGCCACCCCCGGCCTCGGCGCCCCAGCCGCCGCCGCAGCCTCCCGCCCCAGCGAAGAAGTCCGCCGGGCGGAACCTGCAGGCCGCGATAGGGGTCGGGGTCGGGCTCGGCGTGGTCGTCCTCGCGGCGCTCTTCATCGTCAAAGCGGTCTTCGTCGGCGTCGTCGTGGTCGCCGTGGTCGTCGGCGTGTGGGAGCTGACCTCGCGCCTCGCGGAGCGCAAGGACATCCGGGTCCCGCTGATCCCGCTCGCGGTCGGCGGCGCCGCCATGGTGGTCGCCGGCTATCTGCGCGGCGCCGACGGCGCCTGGGTGGCGATGGCGCTGACATCGCTGGCCATCCTGGTCTGGCGGATGACCGAACCCCCGCACGACTACCTCAAGGACGTCACCGCCGGCGTCTTCGCCGCCTTCTACGTCCCCTTCCTCGCCACCTTCGTGGTGATGATGCTCGCCGCGGACGACGGCCCCCGCCGGGTGCTGGTCTTCCTGCTGCTCACCGTGATCAGCGACACCGGCGCCTACGCGGTCGGCTGGCGCTTCGGCAGCCACAAACTCGCCCCCCGCATCAGCCCCGGCAAGACCCGGGAGGGCCTACTCGGCGCCATCGCCTTCGCCATGGTGGCCGGCGCCCTGCTGATGGAGTACTTCATCGACGGCGGCCACTGGTGGCAGGGCCTGCTGCTGGGCCTGGCCGCGGCCGTCAGCGCCACTCTCGGCGACCTCGGCGAGTCCATGATCAAGCGCGACCTGGACATCAAGGACATGGGCACCCTGCTCCCGGGCCACGGCGGCATCATGGACCGGCTCGACAGCCTCCTGCCGACCGCCCCGGTGGTCTGGCTGCTCCTGGTCGCCTTCGTCGGCAAGGGCTAGGCCCCCGTTTTTGCCTGCGGCGAACGGCTCTCCCGGAGTCTGCGACACTGGACTAATCATGCCTGCACCCGGAGAACTGACTTTCGCCGTGCCGCGCGGGGCCAAGAAGCCCCCGCGGCATCTTGCCGACCTCTCGCCCGCCGAACGACGTGAGGCGGTGGCCGCGCTCGGTGAGAAGCCGTTCCGGGCCAAGCAGCTGTCGCAGCACTACTTCGCACGGTTCGCGGACGACCCGGCCGCCTGGACGGACATCCCGGCGGCGACCCGCGGCAAGCTCGCCGGGGACCTGCTGCCCGAGCTGATGACCGTCGTGCGGCACGCCACGTGCGACGACGGCGACACCCGCAAGACGCTGTGGAAGCTCTTCGACGGGACGCTCGTGGAGTCGGTGCTGATGCGCTACCCCGACCGCGTCACCATGTGCATCTCGTCACAGGCCGGCTGCGGCATGAACTGCCCCTTCTGCGCCACGGGACAGGCCGGTCTGGACCGGAACCTGTCGACCGCCGAGATCGTGCACCAGATCGTCGCCGGCATGAAGTCGCTGCGCGACGGCGAGGTCCCCGGTGGTGCGGCACGGCTGTCGAACATCGTCTTCATGGGCATGGGCGAACCGCTGGCCAACTACAAGCGGGTCGTCGGCGCCATCCGCCGGCTCACCGACCCCGAGCCCGACGGCCTGGGGCTGTCGCAGCGCGGCATCACCGTCTCCACGGTGGGCCTGGTGCCGGCGATGTACCGCTTCGCGGACGAGGGCTTCAAGTGCCGTCTGGCAGTGTCGCTGCACGCTCCGGACGACGAGCTGCGCGACACCCTGGTTCCGGTCAACACCCGTTGGAAGGTCCGCGAGGTGCTGGACGCGGCCTGGCACTACGCCGAGGTCTCGGGCCGCCGGATCTCCATCGAGTACGCGCTGATCCGCGATGTGAACGACCAGGCGTGGCGTGCCGACCGGCTGGGCAGGCTGTTGAAGAACCACCGGGTGCACGTCAACCTGATCCCGCTCAACCCGACGCCCGGCTCGAAGTGGACGGCGTCCAGGCCCGAGGACGAGCGGGCGTTCGTGGCCGCCCTGGAGGCGCACGGCGTGCCCGTGACCGTCCGCGACACCCGCGGCCAGGAGATCGACGGCGCCTGCGGGCAGCTCGCGGCAGCCGAGCGCTGACCTGCTGCTATCGTACGGTCGGCGACCGTCGGCAGACGTACAGTCGTAGAGTCGTACAACAGAACATTCCGACAGGGGAGCGCCTGCGACGGCGCTGAGAGTGCGGCGAGTGACCCGTTCGGGGTCTCAGGCCGCAGACCCTCCCACCTGATCCGGGTCATACCGGCGTAGGGAGTCACCGCAGATGAGAACCACACCTCGGCGTGCCGTCGGCGCGCTGGTCCTGGCCACCGCCGCCGCCACCGTGCTGGCCGCGTGCGGCAGCGACTCGAAGGACAAGGGCACCGACGAGGCCGCGGGGGCGTCCGGCTCCAAGACCGTCACGCTGGTCAGCCACGACTCCTTCGCCGCCTCCAAGCAGGTGCTCGCCGAGTTCACCAAGGAGACCGGCTACACGGTCAAGGTGCTGCGCGGCGGCGACGCGGGAGCGGCCGTCAACCAGGCCATCCTCACCAAGGACCACCCGCGCGGCGACGTCTTCTTCGGCGTCGACAACACCCTGCTGTCCCGGGCGCTCGACAACGGCCTGTTCACCCCGTACACGGCCAAGGACCTCGCCCAGGTGCCGGCCGACGTGCAGCTCGACGCGGCCGAGCACCGGGTCACCCCGATCGACTCCGGCGACGTCTGCGTCAACTACGACCGGGCCTACTTCACCGCCCACCACCTCGCGCCGCCGCAGACCTTCGCCGACCTGGTCAAGCCGGCCTACAAGAACCTGCTGGTCACCGAGAACGTCTCGACGTCCTCGCCCGGCCTGGCCTTCCTGCTGGGCAGCGCCGCCACCTACGGCGACGGGGGATGGCAGGGCTACTGGAAGCAGCTCAAGAGCAACGGCGTCGAGGTCGTCGACGGCTGGGAGCAGGCCTACAACGACCGCTTCTCCGGCTCATCGGCCGGCAAGCAGGCCAAGGGCGACCGCCCGCTGGTCGTCTCCTACGCCTCCAGCCCGCCCGCCGAGGTCGTCGGCGTCAGCCCCGAACCCGCCCAGTCACCCGTGGGGGTGGCCACCGGCACCTGCTTCCGGCAGATCGAGTTCGCCGGCCTGCTGCACGGCGCGAAGAACACCGCTGGAGGCCAGGCGCTGATCGACTTCATGCTCGGCAAGACCTTCCAGCAGGACATGCCGCTGCAGATGTACGTCGACCCGGTCCGCAAGGACGCCGTCGAGCCGCCGGTCTTCGTCAAGTACGGCGCGAAGATCGAGAACCCGGCGACGCTTCCCCCGGACAAGATCGCCGCCGACCGCGACGACTGGGTCGGCGCGTGGAACTCGATCGTCCTGAAGTGACCGCACGGTGAGCGCGCTGCGCGCGGCGTACGACCGCGGCACCCGCACGCCCCGCGGCACCGGTGCGGCCGCCGGGGGCGTGCGCAGGGCCGGCGTCCGCGCCGCACTGATGGCGCTCCCGCTGCTGTTCTTCGCGGCCTTCTTCGCCTATCCGGTGGGCGCGATCGTCACCCGCGGCCTGCACCAGGGCGGCAGCTGGCAGTTCGGCCGGATCGCCGACGTGGCGGGCGACGCCGGCATCCGCCACGTGCTGTGGTTCACCTGCTGGCAGGCCGCCGCGTCCACGGGTCTGACGCTGCTGGTCGCGCTGCCCGGCGCGTACGCCTTCGCCCGGCTGGACTTCCCCGGGCGGCGCCTGCTGCGCGCGGTCGTCACCGTGCCCTTCGTGCTGCCGACCGTCGTCGCCGGCTCCGCCTTCCTGGCCCTGCTCGGGCGCGACGGCTTCACCGACTCCCTTTTCGGGGTGCGGCTCGACACCAGTGTGTGGGCGATCCTGATCGCTCACGTCTTCTTCAACTACGCCGTCGTGGTCCGCACCGTCGGCGGTCTGTGGGCGCAGCTCGACCCGGCGCAGGAAGAGGCCGCCAGGATGCTCGGCGCGTCCCGGTTCGCCGCCTGGCGCCGGGTCACGCTGCCCGCGCTCGGCCCCTCGGTGGCCGCTGCGGCGCTGATGGTGTTCCTGTTCACCTTCACCTCCTTCGGCGTGATCCAGGTACTGGGCGGCCCCATGTACTCCACCCTGGAGGTGGAGATCTACCGGCAGACCGCCGAGGTCTTCGACCTGCCGACCGCCGCCGTGCTGACCCTGCTGCAGTTCGCCGCCGTCGCCGCGATCCTCGCGCTGCACGGCTGGACGGTACGCCGCAGGGAGTCGGCGCTGCGGCTGGTGGACCCGGCGCTGACCGCGCACCGGCCGCGCGGGGCCGCGGAACGCACGCTGCTGGGCGCGGTCCTCGCGGTGGTCGGGGTGCTCATCCTGCTGCCGCTGGGCGTGCTGGTGGCCCGCTCCTTCGACACCCCGAGCGGCTACGGGCTGGCCTTCTACCGGGCGCTCGGCTCCACCGACGGCGGCACCTTCAGCGTCGCCCCGTGGCAGACGGTGGGCAATTCGCTGCGCTTCGCCGCCATCGCCACCGTCATCGCACTGGCCGTCGGCGGGCTGGCCGCCGCGGCACTGGTGCGCAGGGCGGGGCGGCTGGTCCGCGGCTTCGACGCACTGCTGATGCTGCCGCTGGGCACCTCCGCGGTCACCGTGGGCTTCGGCTTCCTCATCGCCCTCGACAAGCCGCCGCTGGACCTGCGGGACTCCTGGTTGCTGGTGCCGCTCGCCCAGGCGCTGGTCGGGACGCCCTTCGTGGTGCGGGTGATGCTGCCGGTCCTGCGGGCCGTCGACGAGCGGCTGCGCGAGGCCGCGGCGGTGCTCGGGGCGTCCCCGTGGCGGGTCTGGCGGGAGGTCGAACTGCCGCTGGTCTCCCGGGCCGTGGCAATTGCCGCGGGATTCGCCTTCGCCGTCTCCCTGGGCGAGTTCGGCGCCACCGTCTTCATCGCGCGCCCCGACGACCCCACCCTGCCGGTCGCCGTCGCCCGGCTGCTGGGCCGCGCGGGCGCGCTCAACTACGGCCAGGCGATGGCCCTGAGCACCGTCCTGATGGTCGTCTGCGCCGCCTCGCTGCTGGTGCTCGAATCGCTGCGCACCACCGGATCGGGGGAGTTGTGACCACCCGCACCACACACACCGCACGCGCCACCGCGGATGCCGCCGAGGCCGCGGACACCGCGCTGCTCCGGCTGGACGCCGCGACCGTACGCTTCGGGGCGCGGACCGCGCTGGACGCCGTCGACCTGGACGTCGCGGAACACGAGATCGTCAGCGTCCTGGGACCCAGCGGCAGCGGCAAGTCCACGCTGCTGCGGGCCGTCGCGGGACTGACCGCACTGGACGACGGCCGGGTGCTGCTCGGCGGCGCCGACCAGCGCGACGTGCCCGCGCACCGCCGCGGCGTCGGGCTGATGTTCCAGGACCACCAGCTCTTCCCGCAGCGCGACGTCGGCGGCAACGTCGGCTTCGGGCCGCGGATGCACAAGGCGCCGCGCGAGCAGCGGCAGCGCCGGGTGGCCGAACTGCTCGACCTGGTCGGACTGCCGGACGCGCAGACCCGCGCCGTCGCCACCCTGTCGGGCGGCGAGCAGCAGCGGGTCGCGCTGGCCCGCGCGCTGGCGCCCGAGCCGCGGCTGCTGATGCTGGACGAGCCGCTCGGCCAGCTCGACCGCTCGCTGCGCGAACGCCTGGTGGTGGAGCTGCGGCAGCTCTTCGGCCGGCTCGGCACCACCGTGCTCGCCGTCACCCACGACCAGGGCGAGGCCTTCGCGCTGGCCGACCGGGTGGTGCTGATGCGGGAAGGCAGGATCGCCCAGAGCGGCACCCCGCTGGAGGTCTGGCAGCACCCGGCGGACGAGTTCGTCGCCCGTTTCCTCGGCTTCGACGCCATCGCCGACGCCGTGGTCGCCGGCGGCACCGCCGTCACCGACTGGGGCAGGCTGCCGGTGCCCGCCGGTACTCCCGACGGCCCCTGCCGGCTGCTGGTCCGCCCCACCGGGGTCCTGCTGTCCGCCGAGGGCGCCCTGCGCTGCGAGGTGATCGCCCGCACCTTCCGCGGCGGCCATGTCGCGGTACGCCTGCGGCCGGAGCGCGGGCCGCTGCTGGAGGCGGAGTGCGCGCTGCGGGCCGCGCCGCGCGAGGGCGCGACGGTCGGCGTCGACTTCGACCCCGAGGACGTCGTCGTCCTGCCCGGCTGACCTCGGCTCCCGCGCCCGCCGCCGCGGCCCGCGGGACCACCCGAACGGCACCGATGAGTTTCGCCGACCCGAACCGTCCTATCTGCTGGAGGCGCGAGGACGCCCTCCAGCCGACGAGATCCGGGAGCGGACACCATGCAGAAGATCACCACCTTCCTCTGGTACGACGGCCGGGCGGAGGAGGCCGCGTCCTTCTACACCTCGCTGTTCGACGACTCGCGGACGGTCAGCGTGCAGCGGTACGGCGAGTCCGGCCCCGGTGCTCCCGGCAGCGTGATGATCGTGGAGTTCGAGCTGGCGGGGCAGCGCTACCTGGCGCTCAACGGCGGGCCGGAGTTCACCTTCAACGAGGCCATCTCGCTGTCCGTCGACTGCGAGTCCCAGGAGGAGGTCGACCGCCTGTGGACCGCGCTGACCGGGAACGGCGGCGAGGAGGGTCCCTGCGGCTGGCTCAAGGACCGCTTCGGCGTCTCCTGGCAGATCGTGCCCCGGCGCCTTCAGGAGCTGATCGCCGACCCCGACCCGGCGAGGTCCCAGGCCGCGATGAAGTCGATGATGGGCATGAAGAAGATCGTGGTCAGGGAGCTGGAGGACGCGGTCGCGGCGGCCGGCTGACGGCCCAGCAGGCGCCCTGTGCTCATTTCTCCGCCAGCCGGGCCAGCGCGCCCGGCACCTCGGTCACCGACTCGACCAGTGCGATGCGCCACGCCATCGGGTGGTCGCGGGCCAGCGCGCTGAGCAGCGGCCAGGCGGGCAGCTGCTCGGTCCAGTGCGCCCGGTCGACCAGCACCATCGGGGTGGGCTCGCCGCGTGAGGAGTAGTAGTTCGGCGTCGCGGCGTCGAAGATCTCCTGGACGGTGCCCGCCGCACCCGGCAGGAAGACCACACCGGCGTTGCAGCGGGCCAGCAGGGCGTCCTCGCGGACCGCGTTGGCGAAGAACTTCGCCACGTGCGAGGCGAAGGCGTTCGGCGGCTCGTGGCCGTAGAACCAGGTCGGCACCCCCAGCGAGGTCCCGCCCTCGGGCCAGCGTTCGCGCACCTCGAAGGCGGTCAGCGCCCACTCGCTGACCGACGGTCGGAAGGACGGCGCCCCGCCGAGTACGGACAGCGCCTTGCCGAGCATCACGTCGTCGTGCGGTGCCGCGTAGGCGCCGAAGTTCGCCGCCTCCATCGCGCCGGGCCCGCCGCCGGTGGCCACCGTCAGGCCCTCGCGCGCCAGGGCACGGCCGAGCCGGGCGGCGCCCGCGTAGGCGTCGGTGCCGCGCTTTATGGCGTGGCCGCCCATCACGCCCACCACGCGGGCGCCCGACAGATGCTCGTCCAGGGCGTCGGCCACGGCGTCGTCGTGGATGGAGCGCAGCATCGACGCCAGTATGTCGCCGCCTGCCGCGGTCGCCCGGAACCACTCGTACGCACGGGCGTCCGGGGTGTGCTCGTAGCCCCCGGCGAGATCCGCGTACAGCTCGGCGGGGCTGTAGAGCGCGGCCCGGTAGGGGTCGAACGGCAGATGCGGGACCGGTGGGAAGACCAGTGCGCCGCCGGCCCTGACATGGGCGAGCGCCTGCGGCTCCATCGGGCAGCCGAGGAAGACCGCCTGCGTGGTGTCGGCGACCAGCAGCGCGAACGTACGGTCCGTCAGGTCGACGGCCTGCAGGCGGTATCCGGCGAAGGAGCCGGTCAGGGCGACCCGGTCGAACTCCTCCAGGGTCTCGATCTCACGTACGGGCGGGGCGGTGGCGTCGGCAGGCACGCCAGCACGATAGCCCGCCGGTCTGCTCACCGTGTCGCCGGTACGGTCGCGAGCCCCGCGATCAGGGCCGTCAGGGGGACCGCGACCGCGAGCAGCGCACCGGCGCGCAGCACGACCGCGCCGCGCAGCAGGCTCGGCGAGGCACCGAGGTCGCGCAGCGCGGCAGTGGAGCGCGCCCTTGCGTTCCTGGCCTCCAGCAGCGCGGTGCCCGTGATCGCCAGCACGCACACGCCGATCAAGGCCGCGGCGAAGCTCGTGAGCGGGCCGAGCCGGTGGCCGTCGCCGCTCTGCAGGTCGTAGACGGTCACGGCAGCGGTGGCCGTCGCGCACAGCAGGCCGAGCGGGCGGCCGATCCTGCGCGCCTCCTGCTGCAGCGCCCGGCCCGCCAGCAGCCGCAGCGCGCCCGGGCGGTGCAGGGCCAGCAGCTGCCCGCACAGGTGCACCAGGCCCGGCCCGGCGACGACCAGGCCCGCGGACGCCACCAGCCAGCCGGCCACCGTCGCGGGTGACACCGAGCCCAGGCCACTGGGCAGCGGCAGCGTGTCGCCGCGCGGCGCGCTCACCTGGACGGCGAGCCCTACCGCGGTCAGCGCGACGCCCCAGGGCAGCCCCGCGGGCGGGGCACCCGGCTTCGCCTGCCGCGGCTGCCACAGCCCCGCCGCGGCAAGGCCGGCGGCGGCCAGCGGCACCACCGACAGCAGCGTCGCGGCGCCGGCGACCGGCAGCCGGTGCCCGGCGCCGAGCACGCCGGACGCGGAGCCCGCGTACGGCACACCGCCCAGGTCGCCGCGCAGGTAGAGGAAGAGCAGCAGGGCGAGCGCGCTGCCGGCGGCGCAGGCCAGCGCGGCGGCCGCCGCCCCGATCAGCACGGTCGCGGTCCTGCCGAGCCCGAGCGCGGCGAGCCCCGAGCGCGACCACCCCAGCGGCTGGGCGTGGCCGACCACAGCGGCGAGCTGCACGGTCATCGCGACCGGCAGCAGGCACCACACCAGCCGCACCCCGGCACCGGCGCCGGCGCCGGGCTGCGCGTGCCCCAGCGCCCATCCGAGCGCGGAGAGCAGCAGCAGACCCGTACCACCGGCCGCCCCGACCACCGTCAGCCAGCGCCCCATGGCCCCGATCCGCGCGCCGCGCACCACCCGCCAGCTCAGCATGCGGCCACCTGCCCGGCTCCGGCGCCCATCGGTCGTGTGCCCCGCGCGGGGGCGGCGGCCTCGCCGTGCGCGGCCGTCATGCGTTCGCCGGGGCAGGGTCGGGGGTCTCGCGGTCCGTGACGGCGAACGCGGCATCGGATCGGCCGTCGCGCAGGGGCAGCGTACGGTCGGTGTAGCCGGCGGTGTCCGGGTCGGTGCCGGCGAGCACCACCGTCATGCCGTGCGAGCGGGCCGCGCTGATGAGGGTGCGCAGCACCTGGGCGCGGTCGGAGTGGTGCAGCGGCGCGGCCGGGTCGTCGGCGAAGACCACCGCGGGCACCGAGATCAGGGCGCGGGCCACCGCGACCCGCTGCCGCTCCGACTGCAGCAGCGCGCCGGGACGCTTGCGGGCCGCGCCGCCGACGTCGAGCCGCTCCAGCCATTCCTGGGCCTTGGCCCGGGCGGCCCGTGACCTGACGCCGCGCATCAGCAGCGGCAGTGCGGCGTTCTCCCACGCGGTCAGCTCGGGCAGCAGCTGCGGTTCGCTGCCGACCCAGCCGAAGCGCTCCCTGCGCAACTGGTCGCGGGCGGCGGCGGCCAGCGTGTGGACGGGTCCGCCGTTGAACCAGACCTCGCCCTGTTCGGGCACCAGCTGCCCCGACAGGCAGCGCAGCAGCGTCGTCTTGCCGGAGCCGCGCGGCCCGACCACACCGAGGATCTCCCCTTCGCGCACCCCGGCCGAGACGCCGAGCAGGGCAGGCGAGCCCCGGTAGGAGTGCTGCAGGGCGCGGGCGAAGAGCACGTCGTTGTCGGGCGGTGCCACCATGCCGTTCCTCCGCAGGTCGTCCCCCGGCGGCGGGCGGCGGTGTGTCGCCGACGCCGGGGAGTGGGCGGTCACTCCCCGGCACCGTAGGCAGGCGGTGGCCGTGTACGCCCGCAGGCGCGGCGGCCGGCCGCGCCGATCCGTCCGTACGGGTGAGCCCGGCCCGCGGGCGCCCGCGCCTGCCGGAGCCGGCGTCAGCCCGGCTCGGCGGCGGGCCTCACAGCTTCGCCCAGGCCTGCGTCAGCACAGTCCGCAGGATGCCCTCGATCTCGTCGAAGAGCGCCTGGTCGGAGACCAGCGGCGGGGCGAGCTGGACGACCGGGTCGCCGCGGTCGTCGGCGCGGCAGTACAGGCCGTTGTCGTAGAGCGCCTTGGACAGGAAGCCGTACAGGACGCGCTCGGTCTCCTCGTCGGTGAAGGTCTCCTTGGTGGCCTTGTCCTTGACCAGCTCGATGCCGTAGAAGAAGCCGTTGCCGCGGACGTCGCCGACTATCGGCAGGTCGCGCAGCCGGCCGAGGGTGCCGGAGAAGCCGGCCTCCTGGTCCAGGACGTGCTGGTTGAGGCCCTCGCGCTCGAAGATGTCGAGGTTGGTGAGCGCGACCGCCGCGGAGACCGGGTGGCCGCCGAAGGTGTAGCCGTGCAGGAAGGTGTTGCCGCCGCGGTAGAAGGGCTCGGCGACCCGGTCGGAGACGATGCAGGCGCCGATCGGCGAGTACCCCGACGTCATGCCCTTGGCACAGGTGATCATGTCCGGCACGTAGCCGAACTTCTCGCAGCCGAACATGGTGCCGAGCCGGCCGAAGGCGCAGATCACCTCGTCGGAGACCAGCAGCACGTCGTAGGTGTCGCAGATCTCCCGGACCCGCTGGAAGTAGCCGGGCGGCGGCGGGAAGCAGCCGCCGGCGTTCTGCACGGGTTCCAGGAAGACCGCGGCGACCGTCTCGGGACCCTCGAAGAGGATCTGCTGCTCGATCTGATCGGCCGCCCAGCGGCCGAAGGCCTCCGGGTCGTCGCCGTGGATCGGCGCCCGGTAGATGTTGGTGTTGGGCACCTTGCGCGCGCCCGGTACCAGCGGCTCGAATGGCGCCTTGAGCGCCGGCAGCCCGGTGATCGACAGGGCGCCCTGCGGGGTGCCGTGGTAGGCGACGGCCCGTGAGATGACCTTGTACTTCGTGTGGTTGCCGGTCAGCTTGTGGTACTGCTTCGCCAGTTTCCACGCGGTCTCGACGGCCTCGCCGCCGCCGGTGGTGAAGAAGACCTTGTTCAGGTCGCCCGGCGCGTACTGCGCCAGCCGCTCCGCCAGTTCCACGGCCTTGGGGTGCGCGTAGCTCCACACCGGGAAGAACGCCAGCTCCTGCGCCTGCTTGTACGCGGTCTCCGCCAGCTCGTGCCGGCCGTGCCCGGCGTTGACGACGAAGAGCCCGGACAGGCCGTCGATGTAGCGCTTGCCGTGCTCGTCGTAGATGTACGTGCCCTCGCCGCGCACGATGGTCGGCACGGGGGCGTTCTCGTAGTCCGACATCCGGGTGAAGTGCATCCACAGGTGGTCGTACGCCGTCTTCGACAGGTCTGCGCTCATGGCTATCTGGTTCCCCAGGTGTAGGTCTGCTTGCGGAGCTTGAGGTAGACGAAGCTCTCGGTGGAGCGCACGCCGGGCAGTGCGCGGATCCGCTTGTTGATCAGCTCCAGCAAGTGGTCGTCGTCCTCGCAGACGATCTCGGCCAGCAGGTCGAAGGAGCCCGCGGTGATGACCACGTACTCGACCTCGTCCAGCGCCGCCAGGGCCTCGGCGACCGGGTCGATGTCGCCCTCGACGGTGATGCCGACCATCGCCTGCCGGCGGAATCCCACGGTGAGCGGGTCGGTCACCGCCACGATCTGCATGACGCCCTGGTCCAGCAGCTTCTGCACCCGCTGCCGTACCGCGGCCTCCGACAGGCCCACGGCCTTGCCGATCGCCGCGTAGGGGCGGCGGCCGTCCTCCTGGAGCTGCTCGATGATCGCCTTCGACACCGCGTCTATCGACGGCGACGCGCCGTTCATGTCACGTGTGGCCACGCGCCCCACTGTGCAGGAGAGGTCGACGGTCCCGCAAGCCCTGCACGATGAAATTCGTCGCTGAGAGCTGCTCTGGATACCGATTCGGTTGTCGGTGGGAGTTGGGTATGTCGAATACGGCAGTCCTGCGGCTAAGCTGGGTCCTGTCTCAGTGTGTGGACACCCGACACCGCACCACGATCCGGACGACCAGGGAGCAATCGCCGTGACCGAACTCCGTACTCTGCGCAACTACATCGACGGAGAGTTCCGTGCCGCCGCGGACGGACGGACGACCGAGGTGGTCAACCCGGTGACCGGCCAGGCGTACGCCACCGCGCCGCTGTCCGGCGCCGCCGATGTCGACGCGGCCATGGCCGCGGCCGCCGCGGCATTCCCCGGCTGGCGCGACACCACGCCGTCCGACCGGCAGAAGGCGCTGCTGCGGATCGCCGACGCGATCGAGGAACGGGCGGCCGAGATCGTCGCCGTCGAGAGCGAGAACACCGGAAAGCCCATCGGCCTGACCACGACCGAGGAAATCCCGCCCATGGTCGACCAGATCCGCTTCTTCGCCGGCGCGGCGCGGATGCTGGAGGGTCGCTCGGCCGGTGAGTACATGGAGGGGATGACCTCCATGGTCCGGCGCGAGCCGGTCGGGGTCTGCGCGCAGGTCGCGCCCTGGAACTACCCGATGATGATGGCGGTCTGGAAGTTCGCCCCCGCCATCGCCGCGGGCAACACCGTGGTGCTCAAGCCGTCCGACACCACCCCCGCCTCCACCGTGCTCCTCGCCGAGATCCTGGGCGAGCACCTGCCCAAGGGCGTCTTCAACGTCGTCTGCGGCGACCGCGACACCGGCCGGATGATGGTCGAGCACCAGGTGCCGGCCATGGCGTCGATCACCGGCTCGGTCAGGGCCGGCATGGAGGTCGCCGGGTCCGCGGCCAAGGACCTCAAGCGCGTCCACCTCGAACTGGGCGGCAAGGCCCCCGTGGTGGTCTTCGAGGACGTCGACATCCCGCGGGCCGTCGAGGACATCGCCGTGGCCGGCTTCTTCAACGCGGGCCAGGACTGTACGGCCGCGACCCGCGTCCTGGTCCACGAGTCGATCCACGCCGAGTTCACCGCCGCCCTGGCCAAGGCCGCCGCCGACACCAAGACCGGCCGGCCCGACGACGAGGACGTCCTCTACGGCCCGCTGAACAACGCCCACCAGCTCGACCAGGTCAGCGGCTTCATCGAGCGGCTGCCCGCGCACGCCAGGATCGAGACCGGCGGCCACCGGGTCGGGGAGGAGGGCTACTTCTACGCCCCCACCGTCGTCTCCGGGCTGCTGCAGGACGACGAGATGATCCAGCGCGAGATCTTCGGCCCGGTCATCACCGTCCAGTCGTTCACCGACGAGGAGCAGGCCCTGACCTGGGCCAACGGCGTCGACTACGCGCTGGCCTCCTCGGTGTGGACCAAGGACCACGCCCGCGCGATGCGGATGTCCAGGCGGCTGGACTTCGGCTGCGTGTGGATCAACACCCACATCCCGCTGGTCGCCGAGATGCCGCACGGCGGCTTCAAGCAGTCCGGCTACGGCAAGGACCTGTCCGGCTACGGCTTCGAGGACTACACCCGGATCAAGCACGTCATGACGTCGCTGGACTAGCGCCGCCGCAGGCCGCCCCCGGTGACGGGGGCGGCCGGTCAGGCGGACGGCGGCCCGGCCAGGCGCTGCAGGGCCGCCAGGCGGTTGGTGGTCACCGAGTCGACGCCCAGCGCCAGCAGGCGGCGCATCGAGCGGGGCCAGTCGGCGGTCCAGGCCGCCACCAGCAGCCCGCGCTCGCGGGCGTAGGCGACGGTCGGCGGGTCGACGAGGCCGAAGCGCAGGTTCAGCCAGCGCGGTGCCACCGCGGCCAGCAGCGCGGGCGCGGGCCGCGCCGACGTCTTCCAGGTCAGCGCGATCTCCGCGTCCGCGTCCGCCTCCCGCACGGCACGCATCGCGGTCGCCGCGCCGCAGTAGTACACCCGCTCCTGCGCCCCCGCGGCACGGACCGCGGCCAGGGCAGGGGCCGCCTGGTCAGCGCCGGTCAGGTCGAGCAGCATCCGCCCGCGCGCGTGGCGCAGCAGCTCGGCGAGCGCGTCCTCAAGCGCGGGCAGCTCCCCGCCGGTGAGCTCGGCGACCTCGTCCGAGGTGAGCCCGGCGACCGCCTGCGCGTGCCCCCACAGGCGCTGGAGCGACGGGTCGTGCAGCAGCACCGGCACCCCGTCCAGGGTCACCCGGACGTCCACCTCCACCGCGTCCGCGCCCTTGAGCAGCGCGGAGCGCACCGACGGCAGGGTGTTCTCGCGGTGCACGTACGGATCGCCCCGGTGGGCGACGGTCAGCGCCATGCGGCGGCGTACGCGTCGATCTCGGCGGCGAGCCGCGCCTTGCCCGGCGCGTCCAGGAACGACGCCTCGACCGCGTTCTTCGCCAGCCCCGCCACCCCGGTGTGGTCCAGCTCCAGCAGCCGCGCTGCGACCGCGTACTCGGTGTTCAGGTCGGTGCCGAACATCGGCGGGTCGTCGCTGTTGACGGTGACGAGCACGCCCGCCTCGACCATCCGCCGTATCGGGTGCTCCTCCAGCGTGGCGACCGCACGGGTGGCGATGTTCGACGTCGGGCAGACCTCCAGCGGGATGCGGTGCTCGGCCAGGTGGTCCAGCAGCCGCGGGTCGTGGGCCGCGCTGGTGCCGTGGCCGATCCGCTCGGCGCCCAGCTTCCGCAGCGCGTCCCAGATCGTCTCGGGACCCGTGGTCTCACCTGCGTGCGGCACGCTGTGCAGCCCGGCAGCCCGCGCCCGGTCGAAGTACGGCTTGAACTGCGGCCTGGGCACCCCGATCTCGGGACCGCCGAGCCCGAACGACACCAGCCCCTCGGGCCGCAGGTCCACCGCGAGCCGCGCGGTCTCCTCGGCAGAGGCGAGCCCCGCCTCGCCGGGGATGTCGAAGCACCAGCGCAGCATGACGCCCAGCTCCGCCTCCGCCGCCTTGCGGGCGTCCTCGATCGCGCCCATGAACTCCTGCTCGGGGATGCCGCGCCGGGTCGAGCTGTACGGCGTCACCGTCAGCTCGGCATAGCGCACGTTCTGCCGGGCCATGTCCCTGGCCACCTCGAAGGTGAGCAGCCGCACGTCCTCGGCGTCCCTGATCAGGTCGACCACCGACAGGTAGACCTGGATGAAGTGGGCGAAGTCGCGGAAGCTGAAGTACTCGGCGAGCGCCGCGGGATCGGCCGGCACGGCGGAGTCCGGGTGCCGTGCGGCCAGCTCGGCCACGATCCGCGGCGAGGCCGACCCCACGTGGTGGACGTGCAGCTCGGCCTTGGGCAGCCCGGCGATGAAGGCGTCGATGCCACCTGCGGGAGCGCTGTCGAACATGCGGGGTCCTCCTGGACGGGCGGGTGCGGATACGGCCGGCGGTGCCGCTTCATCGTAGAACGCCGCCCGCGGCCGGCCCGGCGGCGGGCGGCGTCCAGGGGGCGCCACCACGTCTTCTCCCCCTTCAGGCACAGATTTCGTCGCGTAACCAAAAGGCAACAACGGAATCCCTTGTTGGGGGGCGGCCCCTCTGCCAGGATCAGCCACCAATCCGGGATTTGGCCACGTTGGACGGCGACAACCCCGCGAACGCCCCGAGAGCGGAGGGCATCACCCATGGAGCAGTACGAGCCCCTGCCCCCGCCGCTGCGCGCGGCCCTGCGGCGCAGCATGGCCAACGGCCGCGGCGCGATGGGCCGGCGTACATTGCTGCGCGCCGCGGGACTCGGCGTGGCCGGCGCCGCGGGCCTGACCGCCTGCGGTATACCCGCGGCCGGCCGCACCGGCGACAGCACCGCGTCCACCGACCACTCGGCCCAGGAGAAGACGGTCGACTTCTCCAACTGGACCGAGTACATCGACGTCTCGGACGACGGCAAACACCGCCCGACCCTCGAGGCGTTCACCGGGCGCACGGGCATCAAGGTCAAGTACACCGAGGACATCAACGACAACGTCGAGTTCTTCGGCAAGATCAAGCCGCAGCTGTCCGCGGGCCAGGACACCGGGCGCGACCTGATGGTGCTCACCGACTGGCTGGCCGCCCGGATGATCCGGCTCGGCTGGGTCCAGAAGCTCGACCCCGCGCACCTGCCGCACGCCTTCGCCAACCTCGAACAGCGCTTCCGCAGCCCCGACTGGGACCCGGGCCGCGCCTACTCCTACCCCTGGCAGGGCATCGCGACCTGCATCGCCTACAACAAGAAGGCCACCAAGGGGAAGAAGGTCACCTCGATCTCGCAGCTGCTCGACGACCCCTCACTCAAGGGCAGGGTCGCGATGCTGTCCGAGATGCGCGACACGATCGGCATGACGCTGCTCGACATGGGACACAAGCCGGAGACGGTCACCGACGACACCTACGACGCGGCGCTCGCCCGGGTCCAGAAGGCCGTCGACAGCCAGCAGATCCGCAAGTTCACCGGCAACGACTACACCGACGGCCTGAGCAAGGGCGACATCGCCGCCTGCGTCGCCTGGGCGGGCGACCTGGTGCAGCTGCGGATCGACGACCCCGACATCGAGTACGTCTTCCCCGACGCCGGCTTCCTGTTCTCGACCGACAACCTGCTGATCCCCGCGAAGGCGCGGCACAAGACCAACGCGGAACGCCTCATCGACTACTACTACGAGCCGCAGGTCGCCGCCCAGGTGTCGGCGTACATCGCCTACGTGTGCCCGGTCGCGGGGGTCAAGCCCTATCTGGCGAAGATCGACCCGTCGCTCGCCACGAACCCGCTGATCCTCCCGGACGCGGCGATGGACGCCAAGTCGCACAGCTTCCGCTCCCTCAGCGAGGACGAGGACACCCGCTACGAGGAGAAGTTCTCCAAGCTCATCGGCGCCTGACCCGAGGACACCTGCCATGACGACCGCACGCACCGCAGCACCCGGCGACGCCGTCCGCCTCTCCGGGCTCAGCAAGACCTACGGGTCCTTCACCGCCGTCCACCCGCTGGACCTCGCCGTCCCCGCGGGGTCCTTCTTCGCGCTGCTCGGCGCGTCCGGCTGCGGCAAGACCACCACCCTGCGGATGATCGCGGGACTGGAGGACCCCACCGCGGGCTCCGTCGCCCTCGGCGGCCAGGACGTCACCGCCCTGCCGCCGTACAAGCGCCCGGTCAACACGGTCTTCCAGAACTACGCGCTCTTCCCGCACCTCGACATCTACGAGAACGTCGCCTTCGGGCTGCGCCGGCGCGGGATCAAGTCGGTCAAGCAGCAGGTCGGCGACATGCTCGACCTGGTGCAGCTCGGCGGCCTGGCCCGCCGCAAGCCGCACCAGCTCTCCGGCGGCCAGCAGCAGCGGGTCGCGGTGGCCAGGGCGCTGATCAACAAGCCCGAGGTGCTGCTGCTCGACGAGCCGCTCGGCGCCCTCGACCTCAAGCTGCGCCGCCAGATGCAGCTGGAGCTGAAGCGCATTCAGACCGAGGTCGGCATCACCTTCATCCACGTCACCCACGACCAGGAGGAGGCCATGACGATGGCCGACACCGTCGCGGTGATGAACGCCGGCCGGGTCGAGCAGCTGGGCGCCCCCGCCGACCTCTACGAGAACCCCGGCTCGACCTTCGTGGCGAACTTCCTCGGCACCTCCAACCTCATCGAGGCGGAGGTCACCGGCACCTCGGGCGGCGACGTCCACCTGGTCGCGGCGGGGCAGCGCCTCACCCTGCCCGCCGCCCGCTGCGCCGCCGAGGCCACCGCGGGCGGCACCGTGCTCGCCGGGGTCCGCCCGGAGAAGATCGCGCTGGCCCACCGGGACGACGAGGACGCGATACCCGAGGGGCGCAACCGGGTGCCGGGAAGGATCGTCGACTCCAGCTTCATCGGGGTGTCCACCCAGTACGTGATCGACAGCCCGGTCTGCCCGGAGCTGGAGGTCTTCGTGCCGAACGTCGAACGCGACGGCCGGCTCGTCCCCGGCGCCCCCGTCGTGCTGCACTGGAACCCCGCGCACACCTTCGGCCTCGACGCCGCCCAGGACATCGACGCCGGGCTCGACGCCGACGCGGAGGAGGCCGCGCACCTCCCGGCCGCACCCGGCAGGGGAGGGGCCGGGAAGGACTCCGCGGCCAAGGACGGCACCGCCGCGGAGGCCGCCGTATGAGCGCCGCCACCGCCCAGGCCGCCGGGCCGCCGCCCGCCCGGCAGGCACCCGGGACCGTACCCGCCGCACTGCGCCGGGCTGCCGGACGGCGCCGGCTGACGCCGTATCTGCTGCTGCTCGCGGGCGCCGCCTGGCTGCTGGTCTTCTTCGTCGCCCCGATGGTCTACCAGGCCTCGACGTCCGTGCAGACCGGCTCGCTCGACAAGGGCTTCCGGGTCACCTGGCACGTCGCGACCTACTGGGACGCGCTGCGCGAGTACTGGCCGCACTTCCTGCGGTCGCTGCTCTACTCCGGCATCGCCACCGCTGCCTGCCTGGCGATCGGCTACCCGCTGGCGTACATGATCGCTTTCAGGGCCGGGCGCTGGCGCAACGTCGTGCTGGTGCTGGTGATCGCGCCCTTCTTCACCAGCTTCCTGATCCGCACCCTGGCCTGGGAGACGATCCTGGCCGACCAGGGACCCGTGGTGTCGTTCCTGAACCGCGTGCACATCCTGGACGCCACCTCCTGGCTGCACATCACCCAGGGCGACCGGGTGCTCGCCACCCCGCTGGCCGTCGTCTGCGGGCTCACGTACAACTTCCTGCCGTTCATGATCCTGCCGCTCTACACCTCGCTGGAGCGGATCGACGGGCGGCTGCACGAGGCGTCCGGCGACCTGTACGCCACGCCCTTCACCACCTTCCGCAAGGTGACCTTCCCGCTGTCCCTGCCCGGGGTGGTCGCCGGCACCCTGCTGACCTTCATCCCGGCCTCCGGCGACTACATCAACGCCGAGTTGCTGGGCTCGACCAACCAGAAGATGATCGGCAACGTCATCCAGTCCCAGTTCCTGCGGGTACTGGACTACCCGACGGCCGCCGCGCTGTCCTTCATCCTGATGGCGGCCATCCTGGCGATCGTCACCGTCTACATCCGCAGGGCCGGGACGGAGGAGCTGGTCTGATGCAGACGCGTCCGATGCGCTGGCTGCGCAGGAACGTGGTGGTGATCGCGGGAGTCCTCGCGCTCGGTTACCTCATCCTGCCCAACCTGGTGGTGCTGGCCTTCTCCTTCAACAAGCCCAAGGGCCGCTACAACTACACCTGGAACCACTTCTCCACCGACGCGTGGCAGCACCCCTGCGGCGTCGCCGACATGTGCGGTTCGCTCACCCTGAGCCTGCGGCTCGCGGTCTACGCCACCATCGGCGCGACCGTGCTCGGCACCATGACCGCCTTCGCGCTGGCCCGCTACCGCTTCCGCGGCAGGGCGGCCACCAACATGCTGATCTTCCTGCCGATGGCGATGCCCGAGGTGGTGATGGGCGCCTCGCTCGGCACCCTCTTCCTCAACATGCGCATCCGCTTCGGCTTCTGGACGATCCTGATCGCGCACATCATGTTCTGCCTGAGCTTCGTGGTCGTCGCCGTCAAGGCCCGCATCATGAGCATGGACCCGCGGCTGGAACAGGCCGCCCAGGACCTCTACGCCACCCCCGCGCAGACGTTCCTGCGGATCACCCTGCCACTGGCGGCGCCCGGTATCGCGGCGGGCGCGCTGCTGTCCTTCGCGCTGTCCTTCGACGACTACATCATCACCAGCTTCAACGCCGGCAGCACCGTGACCTTCCCGATGTTCGTCTGGGGATCCGCGCAGCGGGGCACACCGGTGCAGGTCAACGTGATCGGCACGGCGATGTTCGTGGTCGCGGTGCTGCTTGTGGTGGCCGGGCAACTGGTCGGCGGCCGCCGCAGGGGGGCGCGCAGCTGACCGTCCGCCGCATCGCCCGTACATTCCCTCGGAGGACGCATGGACCCGGCCGCCCGCTCGCTCGCCGACGCCGAGCAGACGCCGTACTGGCTGGAGGACCCCGCCAGGCCGGCCGCGCGGGCCGCGCTGACCGGCGAGGAGGACTGCGACCTGCTGGTGGTCGGCGGCGGCTACACGGGGCTGTGGACGGCGCTGCTGGCCAAGGAGCGCGACCCGGACCGCGACGTGGTGCTCGTCGAGGGGGCCAGGGTCGGCTGGGCCGCCTCGGGGCGCAACGGCGGCTTCTGCGCCGCCAGCCTCACCCACGGCGCCATGAACGGCCTGGCCCGCTGGCCGGGGGAATTCCCCACGCTCCAGTCGCTCGGCGAGCGCAACCTCGACGCCATCGAGGAAGCGGTCGCCCGTTACGGCATCGACTGCGACTTCGAGCGCACCGGTGAGATCGACGTGGCCACCGAGCCGTACCAATATGCCGAGCTTCGCGAAGCCGCGGCAATTGCCGTGGAAAACGGTGTCGACGTCGAACTGCTCGACCGCGACCAGGTCCGCGCCGAGGTCGACTCGCCCACCTTCCACGGCGGCCTGTACGACCGGCGCGGGGTCGCGATGGTCAACCCCGCACGCCTGGTCTGGGGCCTCCAGCGGGCCGCCGAGGAGGCCGGCGTACGGATCTACGAACGCACCCCCGCCACCGCCGTCGTCCGGCACCGCGCCGGCATGGCCGTACGTACCCCCTACGGCCGCGTGCTGGCCCACCGGGTCGCACTCGGCACCAACGCCTTCCCCTCGCTCATCCGCAGGGTCCGCCCCTACACCGTCCCGGTCTACGACTACGCCCTGGTCACCCGGCCGCTCACCGCCGACCAGCGCCGGGCGATCGGCTGGCGCGGGCGACAGGGCCTCGGCGACAGCGCCAACCGCTTCCACTACTTCCGGCTCACCGCCGACCAGCGCATCCTGTGGGGCGGCTACGACGCGGTATATCCCCGCGGCGGCAGAATGAGCGCCGAATACGACCACCGCCCGCAGACGTACCGCACCCTGGCCCAGCACTTCTTCACCTGCTTCCCGCAGCTCGAAGGCCTGGCCTTCAGCCACGCCTGGGGCGGCGCCATCGACACCTGCACCCGCTTCTCCGCCTTCTTCGGCACCGCCTTCTCCGGCCGGGTCGGCTACGCGGCCGGCTACACCGGGCTCGGGGTGGGCGCCAGCCGCTTCGGCGCCGAGGTGGTGCTCGACCTGCTGGACGGCGCCGCCACCGAGCGCACCCGGCTGGAGATGGTGAGCAGGAAGCCGCTGCCCTTCCCGCCCGAGCCCCTGGCCTCCGCCGGGATCGGCCTGACCAAGTGGTCGCTCGCCCGCGCCGACCGCTCGCAGGGGCGGCGCAATCTGTGGCTGCGCACCATGGACCGGGCCGGGCTCGGCTTCGACAGCTGATGCGCCGCCGGAGCGCGTGCGAGCCCCGGCCGTGTGAGCCGTCTCACTGCAAACGGGTAGTGAAACCCGCGTAATAGCGTCCCCCCTGGCCCCTCTCTCCCGTGGCGGTAGTGGTCACTGAGCAGAAGGAGGCCCGGCATGGGCGGTGCCGGAGGGAAGAGCGCGGTCGAATGGCTGGCATCGGTGGCGCACGACCCGGACGCCGTCGCCCGGGAGTGGGAGGGCAACCCGCTCGGGGTGGCGCTGCTGCCCGCCGGCCGGAAGTGGGACGTCCTGATCCTCGGCAGCGCGCTCGGCTATCCGACCCTCGACGTCCTCACCCGGCTGGTGGACCTGCCCGGTCCGGTGCTCGCCGACTTCGGCGACGCGCGGATCGGCTTCTTCGTGCCGCCCGGCACCGCGGCCCGCTGGCTGGGCACCGGCGTACGGGCCGTGGGCCGCGGCACCTGGATCGTGGTGCCCTACCCCGGCCGCCCCACCGGCGGGGTGCGCTGGCTCGTCCCGCCGGACGGCACAGGGCACCTCACCGACCCGGCGGTGCTGGAACTGGCGATGCACGAGGCGGCGGCGCAACTGGCCGGTGGCTAGCGCCTCCGGCCACCGGCCACCGGCAGCGTGGTGCTTGTCGCCGGGCGCCCGGCGTGGTGAAACTGACGAGTACGACAACGGAAGGTCAACCCGTGACGAGTCCCCAACACATCACCCACTGGATCGCCGGCCGCCCCTGGACCGGTACCGCGGAGCGCCGCGGCGACGTCTACGACCCCGCCACCGGTCAGGTGAGCGGACAGGTCGACCTCGCCGCGGCCGACGTCGTCGACCAGGCGGTCGGCGCCGCACTCGACGCCTTCGGCCAGTGGCGGCACGCGTCGGTCGCCAAGCGCACCTCGGTGCTCTTCGCCTTCCGTGAACTGCTCAACGCCCGCCGCGAGGACCTGGCCGCGATCATCGTCTCCGAGCACGGCAAGGTGCACTCCGACGCCCTCGGCGAGATCGCCCGCGGCATCGAGGTCGTGGAGTACGCCTGCGGCATCCCGCAGCTGCTCAAGGGCGGCTTCACCGAGCAGGCGTCGAGCGGCATCGACGTCTACACCCTCCGCCAGCCGCTCGGTCCCGTCGCGGTGATCTCACCGTTCAACTTCCCGGCGATGGTCCCGATGTGGTTCTTCCCGCTCGCCATCGCCGCGGGCAACACCGTGGTCGTCAAACCGTCCGAGAAGGACCCCTCCGCTGCCAACTTCCTGGCCGCGCTGTGGCATGAGGCCGGGCTGCCCGACGGCGTCTTCAACGTCGTCCACGGCGACAAGCCCGCTGTCGACCGGCTGCTCGAACACCCCGACATCAAGGCGGTCTCCTTCGTCGGCTCCACCCCGATCGCCCGCTACGTCTACGAGACGGCCACCCGCCACGGCAAGCGCGTCCAGGCGCTCGGCGGCGCCAAGAACCACATGCTGGTCCTGCCCGACGCCGACCTCGACCTGGCCGCGGACGCCGCCGTGAACGCCGGATTCGGCGCCGCGGGGGAGCGCTGCATGGCGGTCTCCGTCCTGGTCGCCGTGGACCCGATCGGCGACGACCTGGTCGAGCGGATCAAGCAGCGCATCGCCGGCCTCACGGTGGGTCCCGGCAGCGCCCCCGATTCCCAGATGGGTCCGCTGGTCACCGGCGTGCACCGCGACAAGGTCAGCTCCTACCTGGACGCGGGCGTCGCCGACGGCGCGGAACTGGCCGTCGACGGCCGCAAGCACCCGCTGTCCGCCGGCGCCGCCGACAGCGGCTTCTGGCTCGGCCCGACGCTCTTCGACCAGGTGCGGCCCGGCATGTCCGTCTACGACGACGAGATCTTCGGCCCGGTGCTCTCCGTGGTGCGCGTGCCGTCCTACGACGACGGGCTGGCCCTGATCAACGCCAACCCCTACGGCAACGGCACCGCGCTGTTCACCAACGACGGCGGCGCAGCCCGCCGCTTCCAGCACGAGGTCGAGGTCGGCATGGTCGGCATCAACGTGCCCATCCCGGTGCCCGTCGCCTACTACTCCTTCGGCGGCTGGAAGTCCTCGCTCTTCGGCGACACGCACGCCTACGGCGAGGACGGCGTCCGGTTCTTCACCCGCGGCAAGGCCGTCACCCAGCGCTGGCTGGATCCTTCCCCTGCGTCACGTGGGGAGACCCCCAGCGGCGGTATCAACCTCGGCTTCCCCACCCACAGCTGACCCGCCGGCGGCGGGGTGACGCGGCCCTGCCGCAGCGGCCGCCACCCCCGCCGCCGCCACCGCGGCCAGCAGCGCCGCGGCAAGGCACCAGCTGGCCAGCACGTCCAGCGGCCAGTGGTAGCCGTGCCAGACCAGGGCCGCCCCCACCGCGGCGGCCAGCAGCACGGCCATCGCGGCCAGCGACCTGCGTACCGCGGGACCCGGCACGAGGGGCAGCACCAGGAGGGCCGCCGCGCCGATCGCGACCGCCGAGGTCGCCGTGTGCCCCGAGGGGAAGAACCCCGCGTAGCCGTTCGGCCCCAGATGCACCTTGCCGGGCGCGGGCCTGCCCACCGCCGACTTCACCCCGCCCACCACCAGCGGCACCGCCGCCATGGCCGCGGCGGCCGCCAGCGGCGGCAGCCACCACAGCGGACGCCTTGCTGCCCTGCCACGGAGAGCGGCGTACACCACCGCGGCCAGCAGCAGCGGCACCGCCACCTGCACATTGCCGACGTCGGACAGCGTCTGCGCCGGGCCGTTCAGCGCCGGATGCGCCGCCGAGGCGCGCTGGAACCAGCCCAGCACCGACCAGTCCCGGTCCACCAGCGGCCCGCCGGCCGAGACCTGCCAGGTGAGCAGCACGAAGAGGGCGACGCCGGCGAAGAAGACCGCGGTGAGGGCGCCCAGCGCCCAGGCAGCAGAACGCCGCCCCGGAACAGGGGGGATAGTTCCGGGGCGGCCATGACGATCGCCGTACCGCCCGTCCCGGGGGGTGTGGGACGAACGGCGGACCGATCGGCGAGGTGTACCGGGGCCACCATCGGACCCGGCGGTTTCGTGCGCGAGGGCACTGCCGTGCCGGTGATGGGGAATCATCGGCACGTTGTCACTCGTCGCCGGCCCCTGAGGAGTCGACCGCGAGCGGGGTGTTCCGGTGAAACCGTACGTCACCGCGCCCGCCGGCAGGCGCCCGATCACCCGTCCGCCATCAGGCCCCCACACGTTCTTCACGACCCCCGCCTCCTGTCGCCGCTCACACCCCGGCGAAGGCCTCCTCGATGATGTCGAGACCCTCGTTGAGCAGATCCTCCCCGATGACGAGCGGCGGCAGAAAGCGAAGCACGTTGCCATACGTCCCACAGGTGAGCACCACAAGGCCGTTTGCATGACACGCCTTGGCCACCGCGGCCGTCAGGGCCGCGTCCGGCTCCTTGGTGCCCGGCCGCACCAGTTCCACCGCGATCATCGCGCCGCGACCGCGGACCTCGCCGATCACCGGGTACTTCTCCTGCAGCGCGCGCAGCCTGGGCGTCATGACCTCGTCGATCCGCCGCGCCCGCGCGGGCAGGTTCAGCGCCTTCATCGTCTCGATCGCGCCCAGTGCCGCCGCGCACGCCACCGGGTTGCCGCCGTAGGTGCCGCCCAGGCCGCCCGCGTGGGCCGCGTCCATGATCTCGGCCCGTCCGGTGACCGCGGCCAGCGGCAGCCCGCCCGCGATGCCCTTGGCGGTGGTGATCAGGTCGGGCACCACGCCCTCGTCCTCGCACGCGAACCACTGCCCGGTCCTGCAGAACCCGGTCTGGATCTCGTCGGCGACGAAGACGATCCCGTTGTCCCTGGCGAACTGCGCCATGCGCGGCAGGAAGCCCTTGGCCGGCTCGATGAAGCCGCCCTCGCCCGCGATCGGCTCGATCACGATCGCGGCGACGTGCTGCGCGCCGATCTGCTTGGTGATCATGTCGATCGCCTGCGCCGCGGCCTCCTCCGCCGCGTGCTCGGGACCGGTCAGCCACCGGTACCCGTACGCCAGCGGCACCCGGTAGACCTCGGGCGCGAAGGGGCCGAAGCCCTCCTTGTACGGCATGTTCTTCGCCGTCAGCGCCATCGTCAGGTTGGTCCTGCCGTGGTAGCCGTGGTCGAAGACCACCACCGCGGGGCGCTTGGTGTAGGAGCGGGCGATCTTCACCGCGTTCTCCACCGCCTCGGCGCCGGAGTTGAACAGCGCGGTCTTCTTGGCGTGGTCGCCGGGGGTCAGCGCGTTGAGCTGCTCGGCGACCTCCACGTAGCCCTCGTAGGGGGTGATCATGAAGCAGGTGTGGGTGAAGTCGGCCAGCTGCTCGGTGGCCTTGCGCACCACCGCGGGCGCGCTGTTGCCCACCGAGGTGACCGCGATGCCCGAGCCGAAGTCGATCAGCCGGTTCCCGTCGACGTCCTCGACGATCCCGCCGCCGGCCCGCCGCACGTACACCGGCAGGGTGACGCCCACTCCGTCCGCGACCGCCGCGGACTTCCTGGCCGACAACTCCTGCGACTTCGGCCCCGGCACGGCGGTGACCAGCCTGCGCTCCTGCGGCAATTCGCTCATGACGGGCATTCTCCTCGAATTCCTCGACCCTGCTCCATCCGGACGCTCCCCGAGGCTAGGCCGCCGCCGGCCGCCCCCGCATACGCCGAAGGGTCGCACTGCCCGGCGAGTCTTCGCCGGATCGGCCAGTGCACTGTCCTTCGGCGGCCCGGGGCCGGTGTCCCGTGGGCGGCCAAGATCCTTTCTTTGGGTGTAGCGGCTCGACTACATTGTGCGCATCGGCGGCGACGAGGGGCAGACGCGCCATGGATGCCATGGATTACGAGGGCACGCAGAGCTACGGCCACGGGCGGCCGGGCGCAGGCCCGCCCACGCGGCCGTCCGTACCGCCCAGGCCCGGCAGCCCGGTGCCACGGCCCGCGGCGCCGCCGCCGATGCCCGTCAAGGCGCCGCCCGCCTCGGCCCTGGAGATCTGGCTGCGCACCGCCCGCACGGCGGACGCCCCCGGCATCTACGGCTTCGGGCACACTCCGCGCCCGAAGCCGGACCCCAGGCGGCTGCCCTCCAGGCGGCTGCTCGGCGGAGCACTGCTCAGCATGCTGGTCGGGATGCTGGTCTGGTCGATCTTCCGTGACGGCTACTTCGACTTCTGGATCTGGCCGGCGATATGGGTCACGCCCGACCACTGGCGCAGCGGAGCCGGCGGAGACACCAACGCGTTCAACGTCGTCACCCGTATCTGGGCCTGGCTGTGCACTCTCGCGCTCGCCTGGGTCTGCGCCAGGGTCGGCAACTGGGGCCAGGTCTGGCGGCGCTTCGTGACGCCGGCGCTGCGCAGGCTCGTCGACGAACCCGACGAGGCCGGCGCCCCGGCCGCCGCGGCCGGCCTGCCCGACCCGGTCGAATGGCCCGAGCTGCGGGCGGCGCAGCGGCACGCCCTCGCCGACCGCCTCGCCGCGGAGGTGCGCACCGGCCGGATGAACGACGTCGACTACATCCGCATCCGCCGCGCGTGGCACGACGCGGTGGCCGACCCCGGCCGGCTCGACGCCTTCACCGACGGGGTGCTGCGCGAGGGCGGAGCGGCCTGCGGGCACCCGTCGGGCACCCGGGACCTGCCGCACCGCGCTGCGCCGCACGACCTGCTGGCCCGGCAGGTGCGGATCGGCCGCGGCGTCGAGGACGACCGCAACCCGTACCAGCACCGCGGGTCGGGCATCGCACTGGACCCGACGCTGCTGGGCACCGGGCTCGTGGTGGTCGGGCCGTCCGGCTCGGGCAAGACCCGGCAGGTGGTGCGGCCGGTCGCCGAGTCGCTGTGCCTGCAGGCGCTGGCAGGGCAGGCGGCCGTCGTGGTGGTCGGCGTGGCAGGGGCTGACCTCGGCCCCGCAGACGCCTACGACGTGGTCATCTCGCTCACCGACCCGGCGTCCCGCTACGACCTGGACCTCTACGGCACCGACGACCCCGACGCGGCCGCGGCGACGCTCGCGGAAGCGCTGGTCGACGAGCACGGCGGCGGCAGCGCCGACGTCCGCAGGGCGGCGACCGCCCTCGGCCAGATCCTCGGTCCCTTCGCCGCCGCCCGCGGCCGCTTCCCGGCGGTCTCGGAGCTGCGCGAACTGCTCGACGGCACCCCGCACGCCTTCGCCGCGCTGCGGGAGGCGCTGGATGCGGCGGGAGCTCCGGGAATGGTCAGGGAGCTGAACGCCCGCGAACGGCAGACCGGCCAGCGCGGCGACATCGGCCCGCTGCTCGCCGACCGGGTCGCGCTGTTCGACCGGCCGGCCTTCGCCGGCTTCTTCGACGTCACGGGCCGCACCCGGCCCTTCTCCATGCGCGCGCTCGAACACCCGGTGCGGGTCCGCGTCGACCTGCCCAGGCACGGCCACGCCGAGGCCGCCAGGGTCCTGGTCCGGCTGGTGCTCGCGCAGTTCACCGCGGCGGCCGTCGCGCGCCGGGACCGCTCGCTGTTCGCCTGCCTGGTGCTGGACGACGCCTCGCACGCGGTCACTCCTGAGTCGGTACGCGGCTTCGCCCGGCTGCGCTCGGCGAACGCCGGGGTGGTGATGGCCCTGCGGACCCTGGACGACGTGCCGGAGGACCTGCGGACCGCGCTGCTCGGCGCGATGGGCTGCCGGATGGCGATGTCCGGGGTCACCACCTGGGACGGGAGGCGTTTCGCCGAGGCGTGGGGAACCACCTGGGTGGAGACCAGGGACGTCACCAGGACCCCCGACCAGTCCGGCGGCCTGCCCCGGCGGCTGAGCCGCGGGGTGCGGAAGCTCTTCACCGGTGAGGCGGTCACCACCGAGTCGGTGACGGTCAGGGAGGTGGAGCGGGAGCGCTGGTCCGCCTCGGACCTGGCGCACGCGGTGCCGACCGGGCACGCCGTGCTGTCGTTGACGGCGACCGCGGGGGAGCACGCGCCGCCGGTCCTGCTGGATCTGCGGGGGTGAGAGGGCCGGGCTGTACGGTGCGGCACAATTGAAGGGGCGACCACTCCCGGTCGGCCAAGTCTCCAGCGATTGCCGGTATCTGGTCCGTATGCCGCTCACCCTCGCGTCCCTCGTGCAGCACTCGGCGCTCAAGCTGACCGCCCTCGCCGGCAAGGACCGGCTGGACTCGGAGGTCCGCTGGGTGCACACCAGCGAGCTGGACGACCCGGGTCCGTATCTGGAGGGCGGCGAACTGCTGCTGACCACCGGGCTGAAGCTGGAGGTCGGCGACCCGGAGGCGATGCGCGGCTACGTGCGGCGGCTGACCGCGGCCAAGGTCGTCGGGCTCGGCTTCGGCGTCGGGGTCGGCCACGACACGGTGCCCGCGGCCCTGGTGGCGGCGGCGGAGCGGGCCGGGCTGCCGCTGCTCGAAGTGCCGCGCAGGACGCCCTTCATCGCGATCAGCAAGACCGTCTCCGCGGCGCTCGCCGCCGACCGCTACAAGGCGGTGACCGCGGGCTTCGACGCCCAGCGCGAGCTGACCAGGGCGGCCCTCGCCCCCGACGGCACCGCCGCGCTGCTGGCCCGGCTGGCCGCCCACCTCGACGGCTGGGCCGCGCTCTACGACGCCTCGGGCGCGGTGGTGGCGGCCGCTCCCGACTGGGCGGGCCGCCGCGCCTCCCGGCTGGCCGGCGAGATCGACCGGCTGCGGGACATCCAGGGGCCGGCCGGCGCCGCCGTCGCGGGTCCCGCGGGCAGCGAGGACCGGGTCGAGATCCAGTCGCTCGGCACCGGGCGCCGCCCCCGCGGCTACCTCGCGGTCGGCACCGAGGAACGCCTCGACACCTCGGCGCGCTACGTCGTGCACGCCGCGGTGGCCCTGCTGACGCTGTCCCTCGAACAGTCCCGCACCCTCCAGGACGCGCACACCCGGCTGGCCGCGGCGCTGCTGCGGATGCTGCTCGCCGGTGAGGCGGGCCATGCCCGCAGCGTCGCGGGCACCCTCTACCGCGGCCTGCTCGACCACCCGGTGCGGGTGCTGATCGCGGAGCCCTCCGACGCCCAGCGCGGCCCCGAGGCGCTGGCCCAGCTGGCCGAGCGGGTCGACTCGGCCGCCGCACGCTCCGGCGACCCGCTGCTGGCCGTCCACGAGGGCGATCGGCTGGTCGTGCTGGCCGCGCAGGACGCCACCTCGCTGGCCGCCGCGGCCGACCTCGCCGAGGCCGAGGACGCGCTCGCCGCGGGGCTGTCGGCGGCCGTGCCGCCCGAGGAGGTGCCCGAGGCGCACCGGCAGGCCGAGCGGGCGCTCGCCGTCGCGGTCCGCAGGGGCCGCAACCTGGTCGAGCACGGCGAGGTCGGCGCGGGCTCGGTGCTGCCGCTGCTCGCCGACGACGCCGTACGGGCCTTCGCCGAGGGCCTGCTGCGGCCGCTGCGGGAACACGACGCCACCTCGCGCGGCGACCTGGTCGCCTCGCTGCACGCCTGGCTCTCGCACCACGGCCAGTGGGACGCGGCGGCCGCCGACCTGGGGGTGCACCGGCACACCCTGCGGTACCGGATGCGGCGGGTCGAGGAGATCCTCGGCCGCTCCCTCGACGACCCCGACGTGCGCATGGAGCTGTGGCTGGCGCTCAAGACCGAGGCCGAGACCGGCTCGTCCTGACGCCCGCCGCAGGGCCGCGGGTCACGGCGTCGGCGCCGCCCCCGTACCGCCGGAAGCAGCGGTGGCCGCCCTACGGGCCGCGAGGTCCCAGGACAGCCGTACGGTCAGGCCCGCCTCCGTACCGGCCTCGGCGATGACGCCGAGCAGCTGCCCCGACTTCACGGCGAGTTTGAGGCCGAACTCCACCTCGAAGGCGTCGGGGGAGCCGGCGGCGCCGCCCTCGGTGATGGTCTGCGCGGCCCAGCGGCCGACGCTGCGCACGGTGTCGCGCACCCCTTCCAGGGTCAGGGTGACCGCGGAGCCCATCGCGGCGGCCCGGGAGCGCACGCCCACGTCGTCGTATTCGCTGTTCTCGTCGGGGTGCTGGAAGGGCACCTCGCCGACGATCTCCGCCTCCACTGTCGAGCCGTCGTCCAGTTCGATCGTGACCGTCTGCGCCATTGCCCGTCCCCTCCCGTGCCGGGGCGCCAGGATAGAGCCGCCGGAGGCCCGCCGGGGCGGGTTCCGGCGCACGCGGCCCGCCGGCGGCGCTGGCCATTCCGTAGCGCGCGGGCGTACGCCTACTCCGCGGTGGACAACGTGGCCGGCCGCCGCCCGCGCCTACCGTTGCAGGCAGCGACAGCCGCGACAGAAGGGCGGAAGAACCGTGACGACCGCAGCCCCGTACCCGTTCTGGCTGGCAGGCCGCCAGGCCACCGGCACGGACGCCTTCGACGTGACGAGCCCCTGGGACGGCGCCCCGGTCGGCCGGGTCAGCGTGCCGGACGACGCCCAGGTCGAGGAGGCGGTCGCGGCGGCGGCCGCGGCGCAGGCGGAGTTCTCTGCGACGCCCGCACACGTGCGGGCCGCGGCGCTCGACCACGTCTCCAAGCGGCTGGGCGAGCGGGCCGAGGAGATCGCCCGGCTCATCACCGCGGAGAACGGCAAGCCGCTGAAATGGTCGCGGGCCGAGGTCGGCCGTGCGGTGTCGGTCTTCCGCTGGGCCGCGGAGGAGGCCCGCCGCTTCAACTCCGGCGAGGCGCAGCGGCTGGACACCGACCCGGGCGGCGTGGGCCGGCTCGCGCTGACCCGGCGCTTCGGACGCGGCCCCGTGCTCGGCATCGCGCCCTTCAACTTCCCGCTGAACCTGGTGGCGCACAAGGTCGCCCCGGCCCTCGCCGTCGGGGTGCCGATCATCCTCAAGCCCGCGCCCGCGACCCCGCTGTCCGCGCTGCTGCTCGGCGAGATCCTGGCCGAGACCCAGGGCCTGCCAGCCGGCGCCTGGAGCGTCCTTCCGGTGCCCAACGACCGGATGCCCGCACTGGTGCAGGACCCGCGGCTGCCGGTGATCTCCTTCACCGGCTCCGACACCGTGGGCCACGCCATCGCCGACTCGGTGCCGCGCAAGCACGTCACCCTGGAGCTGGGCGGCAACGCGGCGGCCGTGGTGCTCGCCGACTGGTCCTCGGACGCGGACCTGGACTGGGCGGCGGCCAGGATCGCGACCTTCGCCAACTACCAGGGCGGCCAGTCCTGCATCTCCGTGCAGCGGGTCATCGCCGACGCGGCGATATACGACGCCCTCGCCGAGCGCATCGTGGCCAAGGTCCGCGAGCAGGCCACCGGCGACCCGGCCGACGAGGCCACCGACGTCGGGCCGCTGGTGAACGAAGCCGCGGCAGTACGCGTCGGGAACTGGGTGGACGACGCCGTCGCCAAGGGCGCCAAGCTGCTGGCCGGCGGGACCCGCGACGGGGCGAGCTACGCCCCGACCGTCCTCGCCGAACTTCCCGCCGACGCGGTGCTCGCCACCGAGGAGGCCTTCGGCCCCGTCCTGTCACTGCATCGGGTCAACGGCGCGGAGGAAGCCTTCGCGGCCGTCAACGACTCCCGCTTCGGCCTGCAGGCCGGCGTCTTCACCCACGACCTGCAGCTGGCCTTCCGCGCCCACCGCGACCTGGAGGTCGGCGGAGTCGTCATCGGCGACGCCCCCTCCTACCGCGCCGACCAGATGCCCTACGGCGGCGTCAAGGACTCCGGCTCCGGGCGCGAGGGCGTGAAGTACGCGATGGACGACTACACCTACGAAAGGGTTCTGGTGCTCACCGGCCTGGACCTGTGACCTGCCACCGCAGGCCGCGGCAATGTCCCGAGCGCTGACGCCTCGTCTGGTGGGGTCGGCGGAAATCGGGTAGTACGGACAGGTAGCACCGGTCGGTAACCGGCTACCCGGAGGTGACGCAACCGTGTCCGCACCCGCCGCAACACGCCAGGTCTCAGAACGCGAAGCACGTCAGGTGGCCGAGGCCGCCCGCGAGCGGGACTGGCACAGGCCGAGCTTCGCCAAGGAGCTCTTCCTCGGCCGCTTCCGCCTCGACCTGATCAACCCGTACCCCACGCCGTCGCCCGACGCCGTCGCCAAGGGCGAGGAGTTCCTCGGCCGGCTGCGGGAGTTCTGCGAGACCTCGGTCGACGGCGCCAGGATCGACCGCGAGGCGCGCATTCCCGACGAGACGATCGTGGGCCTGAAGGAGCTGGGCGCCCTCGGGATGAAGATCGACCCCGCCTACGGCGGGCTCGGCCTCACCCAGGTGTACTACAACAAGGCCCTCGCCCTGGTCGGCTCCGCGAGCCCCGCGGTCGGCGCCCTGCTGTCCGCGCACCAGTCGATCGGCGTACCCCAGCCGGTGAAGATGTTCGGCACCAAGGAGCAGAAGGAGGCGTTCCTGCCGCGCTGCGCCAGCACCGACATCAGCGCCTTCCTGCTCACCGAGCCCGACGTCGGCTCCGACCCCGCCAGGCTCGCCACCGCCGCGGTCCCCGACGGCGACGACTACGTGCTGGACGGCGTGAAGCTGTGGACCACCAACGGCGTCGTCGCCGACCTGCTGGTCGTGATGGCCCGGGTGCCCGCCTCCGAGGGCCACAAGGGCGGCATCACCGCCTTCGTCGTCGAGGCGGCCGCGGAGGGCATCACCGTCGAGCACCGCAACGCCTTCATGGGCCTGCGCGGCATCGAGAACGGCGTCACCCGCTTCCACCAGGTGCGGGTCCCGGCCGCGAACCGCATCGGCCCCGAGGGCGCGGGACTCAAGATCGCGCTGACCACCCTCAACACCGGGCGGCTCTCGCTGCCCGCGGGCTGCGTCGGCGCCGCCAAGTGGTGCCTGAAGGTCGCCAGGCAGTGGTCCGCGGCCCGCGAGCAGTGGGGCAGGCCGATCGCCGAGCACGAGGCCGTCGGCTCCAAGATCGCCTACATCGCCGCCACCACCTTCGCCCTCGAGGCGGTGCTCGACCTGTCCTCGCAGATGGCCGACGAGGAGCGCAACGACATCAGGATCGAGGCCGCGCTCGCCAAGCTCTACGGCTCCGAGGCGGCCTGCCTGATCGCCGACGAGCTGGTGCAGATCCGCGGCGGCCGCGGCTTCGAGACCGCCGATTCGCTCGCCGCCCGCGGCGAGCGGGCCGTACCCGCCGAGCAGATGCTGCGCGACCTGCGGATCAACCGGATCTTCGAGGGCTCCACCGAGATCATGCACCTGCTGATCGCCCGGGAGGCCGTCGACGCCCACCTGTCGGTCGCCGGCGACCTCATCGACCCCGATGCCACCCTCGGTGACAAGGCCAGGGCCGGCGCCAAGGCCGGCGGCTTCTACGCCAAGTGGCTGCCCAAACTCGTCGCGGGACCCGGGCAGCTGCCGAACTCCTACGCCGAGTTCGACGGCCTGGCCACCCACCTGCGCTACGTCGAACGCAGCGCCCGCAAGCTCGCCCGCTGCACCTTCTACGCCATGTCGCGCTGGCAGGGCCGGATGGAGACCAAGCAGAACTTCCTCGCCCGCATCGTGGACATCGGTGCCGAGCTGTTCGCGATGAGCGCCGCCTGCGTGCGCGCCCAGCACCTCGCGGCGGACGGCGACCACGGCCTGCAGGCGCGGCAGCTCGCCGACACCTTCTGCAAGCAGGCGCGGGTGCGTACCGACGAGCTGTTCGCCCGGCTGTGGACCAACACCGACAGCTCCGACCGGGCCCTGACCAGGGCGGTGCTGAAGGGCGACAACGAGTGGCTCGAAGCGGGCATCGTCGACCCCAGCAGGGAAGGCCCGTGGATCGCTCCGGCCGAGCCCGGACCGTCGCAGACCGCCAACGTGCACCGGCCCGTGCACTGAGCCCGGCCGCGGCTGTGCGCCGTCCCCGCCTGTGCGGGGCAGTGGACGGCGCACAGCTTCCGCACGACACAATGGCCCCATGACGGATGCTCTCGCAGACCCGCACTACCGCCCGCACATCGCCGGCGAACCGGCGAACGGCCCCCGCGACATCGTGATCCTCGGCTCCACCGGATCGATCGGTACCCAGGCCATCGACGTGGTCGTCCGCAACCCGGACCGCTTCCGCGTCACCGCGATCTCCGCCGCCGGCAGCCGGGTCAGGCTGCTGGCAGAGCAGGCGCACCAGCTGCGCGTCCGGACGGTGGCCGTTGCCGACGAGGCGGCGGTCGGCCCGCTGCGCGAGGTGCTGGCCGAGCTGTACGGCCCCGGAGCCGAGTTGCCCGAGATCATCGCGGGACCCGGCGCCGCCACCGAGGCCGCGTCCCTGGAATGCCACTCCGTACTCAACGGCATCACCGGCTCCATCGGCCTGCGGCCCACGCTGGCCGCGCTGCGTGCCGACCGGGTGCTGATCCTGGCCAACAAGGAGTCGCTGATCGTCGGCGGCCCGCTGGTCAAGGCCCTCGCGAAGCCCGGCCAGATCGTGCCCGTCGACTCCGAGCACTCCGCGCTCTTCCAGGCGATGCTGGGCGGCCGCCGCCAGGAGGTGCGCAAGCTGCTCGTCACCGCCTCCGGCGGCCCCTTCCGCGGCCGCAGCAGGGCGGAGCTGGCCGCCGTCACCCCGGCCGACGCGCTCGCCCACCCCACCTGGGACATGGGTCCCGTCATCACCGTCAACTCCGCGACGCTGGTCAACAAGGGCCTTGAGGTGATCGAGGCGCACCTGCTGTACGACGTGCCCTTCGACCGTATCGAGGTCGTCGTGCACCCCCAGTCGTACATCCACTCCATGGTGGAGTTCGTCGACGGCTCCACAATTGCGCAGGCCAGCCCGCCCGACATGCGGATGCCGATCGCGCTCGGTCTGGGCTGGCCGGACCGGGTGCCGGACGCCGCGCCGGCCTTCGACTGGTCGAAGGCGTCCACGTGGGAGTTCTTCCCGCTGGACGAGGACGCCTTCCCGTCGGTCGCGCTGGCCCGCCATGTGGGTAGCCTCGGGGGCACCGCACCCGCGGTGTTCAACGCCGCCAACGAGGAGTGCGTCGACGCCTTCCTCGCCGGCCGGCTGGCGTTCACCGGGATCGTGGACACCGTCGCGAAGGTCGTCGAGGAACACGGCACACCCGAGCCGGGAACTTCCCTGACGGTCGAGAACGTCCTCGAAGCGGAGGCCTGGGCACGCGCCCGGGCCGTGGAACTGGCCCGGGCATCGGAGGCAACAGGCGTATGACCGCTCTCATGACGGTCCTCGGCATAGTGGTGTTCGCCGTGGGCCTGATGGTCTCCATCGCCTGGCACGAGCTGGGCCACCTCTCCACGGCCAAGCTGTTCAAGATCCGCGTGCCGCAGTACATGGTGGGGTTCGGCCCCACCGTCTGGTCCCGCAAGAAGGGCGAGACCGAGTACGGCTTCAAGGCCATCCCGCTCGGCGGCTACATCCGCATGATCGGCATGTTCCCGCCCGGCGAGGACGGCCGGATCACCGCCCGCTCCACCTCGCCGTGGCGCAGCATGATCGAGGACGCCCGCTCCGCCGCCTACGAGGAGCTGCAGCCGGGCGACGAGACGCGGCTGTTCTACACGCGCAAGCCGTGGAAACGCGTCATCGTGATGTTCGCCGGGCCGTTCATGAACCTGATCCTGGCCTTCGCGCTGGCCCTGTCGGTCTTCATGGGCATCGGCATCGCCGAGCAGACCACCGTCGTCAGCTCGGTCAGCGACTGCGTGATCTCGCAGGCCGACACCGCCAAGCGCAGCCCGGACAACCCCTGCCTGCCCAGCGACCCGGTCGCCCCCGCCAAGACCGCCGGTTTCCAGCCCGGTGACAAGTTCGTGTCGTTCAACGGCCGGCCGGTCGACGGCTGGGCCGACCTGTCCAAGGACATCAGGACCGGCGTGGGTCCCGCCACCATCGTCGTGGAGCGGGCCGGCAAGCAGGTCACCCTGCACCCGGTGATCACCAAGAACGTCGTGGCGAAGACCGACAGCGACGGCAACGTCCAGGACGGCACCGTGACCGCCGGCTTCCTGGGCTTCAGCCCGGCCAGCCACATCCAGCCACAGGGCTTCACCAGTTCGGTGAGCCACATGGGCGACATGGCCAAGCAGGGCATGGACTCGCTGCTGCGGCTGCCGCAGCGCATCCCCGACCTGTGGCGGGCCACCTTCGACGGCGCCCCGCGCAAGGCGGACTCCCCGATGGGCGTGGTCGGCGCCGCCCGGGTCGGCGGCGAGGTCTTCTCGCTCAAGGAACCGGCCATCGACCGGATCGCCACCATGGTGATGCTCGTCGCGGGCTTCAACCTGTCGCTGTTCCTGTTCAACATGCTGCCGCTGCTGCCGCTGGACGGCGGCCACGTGGCCGGCGCGCTGTGGGAGTCGCTGCGGCGGCACACCGCCCGGGTCTTCCGCCGGCCCGACCCCGGTCCCTTCGACGTGGCCAAGCTCATGCCCGTCGCCTACATCGTGGCCGGAATCTTCGTGTCCTTCACCTTGCTGGTGCTGATCGCGGATGTGGTGAACCCGGTCAAACTGAGCTCGTAATGCCCTGAGCCGAGTGAGAGCCGCGGGGCGGGTGCCGTAACCTCGAAGCGGAGCCCGCCCACGCCGGGACTAGTGTCACACCTTGGGGAAGCCACGCAGATGACCGCGATTTCGCTCGGTATGCCGGACGTTCCGATCAAACTCGCCGAACGCCGCAAAAGCCGTCAGATCCAGGTGGGAAGCGTCGCCGTGGGTGGCGACGCGCCGGTGTCCGTCCAGTCCATGACCACCACGCGAACCTCCGACATCGGTGCCACCCTCCAGCAGATCGCCGAGCTGACCGCCTCCGGATGCCAGATCGTCCGGGTCGCCTGCCCGACCCAGGACGACGCCGACGCGCTCTCCACGATTGCCAGGAAGTCGCAGATCCCGGTCATCGCCGACATCCATTTCCAGCCGAAATACGTCTTCGCCGCGATCGACGCCGGCTGCGCGGCGGTTCGGGTCAACCCCGGCAACATCAAGCAGTTCGACGACAAGGTCCGGGAGATCGCCAAGGCCGCCTCCGACGCCCGCGTGCCGATCAGGATCGGTGTCAACGCCGGCTCGCTGGACCGCCGCCTGCTGGAGAAGTACGGCAAGGCCACCCCCGAGGCGCTGGCCGAATCCGCGCTGTGGGAGGCGTCGCTGTTCGAGGAGCACGGCTTCCGCGACATCAAGATCTCCGTCAAGCACAACGACCCGGTCGTCATGGTCGCCGCCTACCGGCTGCTCGCCCAGAAGTGCGACTACCCGCTGCACCTCGGCGTGACCGAGGCGGGTCCCGCCTTCCAGGGCACCATCAAGTCCGCGGTCGCCTTCGGCGCGCTGCTGTCCGAGGGCATCGGCGACACCATCAGGGTCTCGCTGTCCGCGCCGCCGGCCGAGGAGGTCAAGGTCGGCATCCAGATCCTGGAGTCGCTGAACCTGCGGCAGCGCCGCCTGGAGATCGTCTCCTGCCCGTCCTGCGGCCGCGCCCAGGTCGACGTCTACAAGCTCGCCGACCAGGTCAGCGCCGGCCTGGAGGGCATGGAGGTGCCGCTGCGGGTCGCCGTGATGGGCTGCGTCGTCAACGGCCCCGGCGAGGCCCGCGAGGCCGACCTAGGCGTCGCCTCCGGCAACGGCAAGGGCCAGATCTTCGTCAAGGGCGAGGTCATCAAGACCGTCCCCGAGTCGAAGATCGTCGAGACGCTGATCGAAGAGGCCATGAAGCTCGCGGAGCAGATGGAAGACGCCGGAGTGACCTCCGGCGAGCCCCAGGTGAGCGTCTCCTGACCGGCTCGAAACCGGTCCGCCCCGCGACCGGGAGGCACCGGCGCGGGGCTCGGCTCGCCCGTGCGAGGTAAAGTGCGCAGACCATCCCCCGCCTGCACGAGCGGACCAGAAGGCGAAGACGGTGAGGCGTCCACGTGCTGACCCACTCGACTGCCCGCGTCCTGGAACCCGGTGACCTGGACGCGGCGCTGGCCGTCCTGAACAGCGACCCGGTCGCCAACGCTTTCGTCACCTCGCGGGTCAACGTCGCCGGGCTCGACCCGTGGCGGCTCGGCGGCGAGATGTGGGGATGGTACGCGGCGGGCAAGCTCACCTCGCTCTGCTACGCCGGCGCCAACCTCGTACCGATCTGCGCCACTTCGGAGGCGGTCGCCTCGTTCGCCGAGCGGGCCCGCAGGTCTGGGCGCCGCTGCTCGTCCATCGTCGGCCCCGCGGAGGCCACAGCCGAGCTGTGGTCACGGCTCGAACCGCACTGGGGGCCGGCCCGCGAGGTCCGCCGCCGCCAGCCGCTGATGGCCACCCGCGCCCTTCCCGCCGACATCGCGCCGGACCCCCTGGTACGCCGGGTGCGCAAGGACGAGATGGAGGTGATCATGCCGGCGTGCGTGGCGATGTTCACCGAGGAGGTCGGCGTGTCTCCGCTGGCCGGCGACGGCGGCCTGCTCTACCAGGCCCGGGTCGCGGAACTGGTCTCCACCGGGCGGGCGTTCGCCCGTATCGAGGACGGCGAGGTGGTCTTCAAGGCGGAGATCGGCGCCGTCACCCGCCACTCCTGCCAGATCCAGGGCGTCTGGGTGGCCCCCTCCCACCGCGGCCGCCGGCTGTCCGAATCCGGCATGGCCGCGGTCCTGCACTACGCGCTGCGCGACATCGCGCCGGTGGTCAGCCTCTACGTCAACGACTTCAACACCCCGGCCCGCGCCGCCTACCACCGGGTCGGCTTCACGGAGGTCGGCGCCTTCATGAGCGTTCTTTTCTAGCTGCTTCTTTCAGCCTCGCCCGCCTCCGGACGGAAAGCGCCCGGAGGCGAGCGAGGCTCAATAGGCAGTAGTGTCGCGGCCCATGGAGAACGTGGTCATCGGGCCGGGCGATCTTGCCGCGCATGTCGACGAGGCGCTCGCCGTGCAGGCGGTCGCCTTCGGCCTCGGCCCCGACGAGGTGGCGATCCGGCGGCAGATCGTCCTGCGGCACCTGGCCTGTGACGGGGCGCGGGCGCTGGAGGCGCGAACGGGGCGGGGCCGGCTGGTCGGGTTCGTCTACGGGCTGCCCAACGACCGTACGCACTGGTGGTCCAGCGTCGTACAGCCCTATCTGCGCCGGGAGGGCAACGACGAGTGGCTCGACGACTCCTTCGTCATCACCGAGTTGCACGTGCTGCCCGACTTCCAGGGCCGCGGCATCGGCCGCGCGCTGATCACCTCGATCACCGACACCGCCGCCGAGCCGCGCAGCATCCTGTCCGCGATCGACGGCGACACCCCCGCCCGGCGGCTCTACCACGCCCTGGGCTACCGCGACCTGGCCCGCCCGGTCCACTTCCCCAGCGCCGCCAGGCCGTACGCGGTGATGGGCGCCCCGTTGCCGCTGCTGCGCTGACCTGAGGCGGCCGCTACAGCCAGCCGGCGAACTCCAGCAGCAGCTCGCCGTCCTCCCGGCCGCCGACGGACAGGTACCAGACGCCCGCCTCCACCGCGCGGAAGACCGACCAGCCGCGCAGCCGCCCCGCGTCCACCTCCAGCGCGTCGGCGAGCTTCGCGACCCGCCGCCTGGCGGTGGCCCGCGAACCGGGCTGCGCCGCCAGCGTGGAGAGCCGGTCCCTGGCCAGCCAGGCCAGGTCGAACGCCCGCTCCCCGACGAGCGGCTTGGGGTCGATCGCCAGCCACGGCACCCGCTCGCCCGCCAGAACGTTTCCCTGGTGGTAGTCGCCGTGCAGCAGCACGGTCTCCACCGCGTCCGCCGAGCCGGCCAGCTCGGCCTGGGCCGCGAGCGCCTCGTCGATCATCGGGGCGGCGTCCGCCGCGTAGGGCGCCGCGCGCCGCTCCCGCAGCAGCGCGGCCAGCTCACCGGTGGCCGCGGCGACCGAGCGGAACGGGTGCCCCTCGGCAGGCGGCACCCACAGCCGCTGCAGCACACCCTCGGCCTCCAGCAGCGCCTTGGGCTCGGCCAGCGAGCGCAGCGAGACGTCCGCCCGCAGGCGTTCGAGGAGCATCGTGCCCTCGGCGGGCTCGGCCCGCAGCAGGCGTACGGCGCCGCGCCCGGCCCAGTGCGCGAGCGCCGCGTGCTCCTGCTCGGTCTCCCGGTTGACCATGCCGACCTTGAGCACCGCCGGCTCGCCGTCCTCGTCGCGGACCAGCAGGATCATGCTGATCTGGCCGCCGGCCGCGACGACCCGCTCCACGGTCAGCCCCCAGCGGTCGAGGCGGTCCGCCACCAGGCCGGGCAGCCGCGCCAGCCACTCCCGGCCCGCGTCGCCCTCCCACGCGGTGACCGTGCGGACCAGCCGCTCGGGCGGTTCGAGGTCCGCGGCGGCGGGCCGCCCGTGGTGCGCTGCTGAACCCATCCTGTGCCCTGCCCTCCATGCGGTTGGGCCTGGCGGCAGCGCTCAGCCGCGTTCCGCCAGACCCGGGAAGGCTACGCTGCCGCCGCGCCATCGCACGGCCCGCACCGCCGCGTCGCGCAACGCGCTCGCCGCGTCCCGGCGCAGGTCGCCGACCGTGCCGCGGACCATGTCGCCGTACGCGCCCGCCACTCCCTCCTCGACATGGGCGGCCAGCCGTACCGCCGCGGCCGCGTCGGCGACCGGGAAGGGCAGCTCGTAGCCGGCCGCCGCGGTCACCGGGGCGGCGCCGAGGTCGGCGACCGTACGCATCAGGCTGTCGCGGCGCGCGCGGTGGGCGTCGTAGGCCTGCAGGGCCTCGGTCCGGCGGGAGCCGGTCAAGTGGCCGCCGACCACGCCGTAGCCGTACACCGCGGCGTGCTCGGCGGCCAGCGCCGCCTGAACCGCGTTGATGACCGCGTTCATCGTCCGTCCTTCCCGCCGGCCGGGGTGCCGAGCAGTGCCGCGTGGCCCGCACCGGCCGCCGCTACCGAGGCCATCAGCCGGGCCAGCTCGCCGGGCACCGCCAGCACCGCGGCGGCCCTGCGGTCGGCCAGCGCCCGCTCGGCGGCGGCCAGGGCCGCCAGCGCCTGGGCGGGGGTGCCGCCTGCTGCCGCCGCGGGCGCCGGTGACCGGGCCGGCGCCTTGCCGCCGAAGGCCTCGACGTGGCGTACGACCTCGGCGCGCAGCGGCCGCAGCCGGGCGGCGAGCGAGGGGTGTGCGGCCGCGGCGGCGTCGTAACGCCCGATCAGCTCGGTGCTGTCGTGCACCGCCGCTGCCTGTTCCGCGACCCCGGGCAGTACCGCGGGCGCCTTGCCCACCTGCCCGCCCGACGGTCCGTCAGCGTCCTTGCCGCACCCGGCGCCGACCGCCACGACGGCCGCCGCCACCACACTCCGCCTGCTCAGCCGAGCGGCCGCCTCCGGGATCATGGGGGGAGTGTACGGGTGCCCGTGTGGCGCGGTGCGCTGCCCCGGCTCGGGTAGCCTTGCCCTTACACACGACCTTCCATCACAACAGCACACGCGGCCGAGGAGTCACCCGGATGAGCACCACCCCAAGCGAGAGGCTGCGCGCGCTGCTTGAGCCGCTTGCCGGCGAGGCCGGTCTCGACCTGGAGGAGGTCACGCTGACCGCGTCGGGCCGGCGGCGCCAGCTGCTGGTCGTGGTGGACGCCGAGGACGGGGTGGAGCTGGACGCCGTGGCGGCCCTGAGCCGGGCGGTATCCCAGGCGCTGGACGACTCGGACGTGATGGGCGAGGCGGAGTACGTCCTGGAGGTCACCTCGCCGGGCACCGACCGGCCGCTGACCGAGCCCCGCCACTTCCGGCGGAACGCCGGACGGCTGGTCAAGCTGTCGCTCAAGGAGCGCGGCGAGCTGATCGCACGGATCATGGCGGTGGACGAGACGGGTCTCGACCTGGAGGTGCCGGGCGTCAAGGGCCGCAAGCCCAAGCCCGCCCGCGCGGACTTCGCGGAGATCGCGAAGGCCCGGGTCGAGGTCGAGTTCAACCGCAAGGCCGGTGAACCGGACGACCTCGGCGACGGCCTGGACGACGGCGACGACGGCGACGGCAGCGACATCGACGGCGGCAGCGACATCGACGAGAGCACGCAGGAGGCGTAGCCGTGGACATCGACATGAAGGCCCTGCGGGGCCTGGTGCAGGAGCGGCAGATCTCCTTCGACCTGCTGGTCGAGGCCATCGAGTCGGCACTGCTGATCGCGTACCACCGCGAGCCGGGCAGCCACCGGCGGGCGAGGGTGGAGCTGGACCGCACCAGCGGGCACGTCACGGTGTGGGCGACCGAGGACCCCGACGAGGTCGCCGAGGGCGCCGAGCCGCGCGAGTTCGACGACACCCCGTCCGGCTTCGGGCGGATCGCCGCGTCGACCGCCAAGCAGGTGATCCTGCAACGGCTGCGCGACGCCGAGGACGACGTCACCTTCGGGGAGTACGCCGGCCGTGAGGGCGACATCGTGACCGGCGTCGTCCAGCAGGGCAAGGACCCCAAGAACGTGCTGGTCGACATCGGCAAGCTGGAGGCCATCCTGCCGGTGCAGGAGCAGGTCCCCGGCGAGGAGTACAAGCACGGCATCCGGCTGCGCACCTACGTCGTACGCGTCGCCAAGGGCGTGCGCGGCCCGTCGGTGACGCTGTCGCGCACCCACCCCAACCTGGTCAGGAAGCTCTTCGCGCTCGAAGTGCCGGAGATCGCCGACGGCTCGGTCGTCATCGAGGCGATCGCCCGCGAAGCCGGCCACCGCACCAAGATCGCGGTCAGGTCGGCGCGCTCGGGGCTGAACGCCAAGGGCGCCTGCATCGGGCCGATGGGCGCCCGGGTGCGGGCGGTCATGGCGGAGCTGCACGGCGAGAAGATCGACATCGTGGACTGGTCGGACGACCCGGCCGAGATGGTGGCGAACGCGCTGTCGCCCGCCCGGGTGTCCGGCGTCGAGGTGGTGGACGCCGGCGCCCGCTCGGCACGGGTCACCGTGCCCGACTACCAGCTGTCACTGGCCATCGGCAAGGAAGGGCAGAACGCCCGGCTCGCCGCCCGCCTCACCGGGTGGCGGATCGACATCCGCCCCGACACCGAAGGCGCCGAGCAGCCCCCCGCCGGCCCCGGGTCACCGGTGCAGGCGCGTCCGGAAGGCTGAAACCCCACCCACGTGTGGCCGAATCCCCGGCTGACATGAAACGAACAACCGTGCGTCGGCACACTCGAAGGAGTGAGGTCCGCGCGGGGAGGTAGACTGAAGAGTGTCTGGTCGGACGCTGTCGCCAGCATGCCCTGAGCGTACGTGCGTGGGCTGCCGTCAGCGAGCGGCCAAGAACGAACTGCTGCGTGTGGTGATGATCGGGGACGCCTGCGTTCCCGATCATCGCGGTACGCTGCCCGGTCGGGGTGCATATCTGCATCCCGCCCTTGCCTGCCTCGACCTGGCGGTCCGCCGCCGGGCGTTCGGCCGGGCCTTCCGAGGCCCGGTGGCGCCCGATACCGCGGAGCTGCGCCGGTTTGTCGAGCAGCAGGCGACACCGTAAGAAGGCAAGAAGACGTACGGCACGGGTCATCCCGTGCGATCAGGTACCTCGCGAGATGGAAGTAGGTCGAGATTGCGATGAGCACTCGATGAGTACGCGATGAGTACGCCCATGAAGTAGCGACGGTCCGGCGGACGATCACCCCGGACCTAAAAGGAGCGAAGTGGCTAAGGTCCGGGTCTACGAACTCGCCAAAGAGATGGGAGTCGAGAGCAAGGTCGTCATGGCCAAGCTCCAAGAACTCGGCGAGTTCGTCCGTTCGGCATCCTCGACGATCGAGGCGCCGGTAGTCCGCAAGTTGACCGACGCATTCCAGGGACCGGGCAACGGCAGCGCAGGCAAGTCCGCTGCGAAGCCCGGGGCACCCCGTAAGAGCGTCCCCGCCAAGCCGGCCCCCACCCCGGGTGCGCCGGCCCGTCCCGCTGCCCCGGCGCCCAAGCCGGCGGCCGGCGGCCCCGTCACCCCCGCGGCCCCCGCCGCGCCGAGCACCGGCTC